>DRFO01000044.1 GCA_011050525.1 Halopseudomonas xinjiangensis | reverse complement strand
TGGTTCAACCACCAGCGCCTACTGGGTTCGATCGGGTATATACCGCCGGCAGAAGCTGAGGCAAACTTCTACCAGCAACACACCGGTCAGGTCATGGCGGCCTGACTTAAATGAAATGGCCTCCATAAAACCCGGTGTGATTCAATCTTCAATCAACGAAATCCGTTACCAATACCCTCTGAAGGATGATGTCTGGTTCAATGAAATCGAGCCTCTGCTGGCAGATAACGGCGTGAACCTGGTCCTGATTGGTCACTCCCATTTATGGAACCGCACCAAAGTTGGCAACATGCATTATCTAGAAAGCTCCAATGTCGGGAACTCCTATGGTGCGTATTATGTAGACGAGACTGGCACTTACCAGAACGACATTCGGGCCAGCCATGCGAATTTTTGGAATAAAGTGAACTCTGACAACCCTCGCTGGCAAATCGAGGACTATCCGGCCAATGGCGACCCCCACGGTCGCAGGATGGCTGTTCCATCGAAGTTCAGCCCAATGAGGATGGAAAACGAGGTCTATCCGGAACTGCCCTTCGTGACCAGCAACGAATTAAGCGTTTTCTCAGTTCTGGATACCGCCAGGGGGACGGTGCAGAGTTACGTCTTTGACGCGAGTGACCAGAACAGCAAAGTGCGTTTGTTTGATGAATTTTCAATCGTGAACTGATTTCGCCGGGTCCCATTCCAGCTCCAGCGGCGGCAAAACCTCACCGAAAATGGACAACACCTGCAAAAAGCTGGCGTCGGGTGCTGTGCGCAATATCAGCGGCTGTGCGGTAACAGGATGACGGAATGCCATAGCGGTAGCAGCCAGCATCAACCGGCTTTGCCCGAAGCGCTCGGCAAAATAGTGGTTATGTCGAGTCCTTCCATAATTGGTATCGCCGATGATCGGGTGACTGATGTGCTGCATATGACGGCGCAGTTGGTGTTTACGGCCGGTTTCCGGATACAGCGCGACGAGGCTGTATCGGCTGGCCGGATACCCCTCGATTTCGACCGGAATTTCCGTGGTAGCCAGCCGACGGTAGCGAGTGAGCGCCTCGCGTACCGGTTGGGGATCATCCTTGTGCCGCCGGTCCGTTGGCTGTTCGCGCAACGGATGATCGATCAGCCCGGTATCCTCCGTCCAGCCACGTACCATGGCCAGATACTGCTTGTGCACCTCGCCTGCCATCAGCGCCTTACCCAGCACGCTTGCCGTCTCCGGATCACGGGCAAATACCAGCAGGCCCGACGTAGGGCGATCCAGCCGATGCACCGGGTGCACGTGTTCGCCACCGTTCAGCGCACGCGCATATTGCAGAGCGAACTCGGTTTCATGACGGTCTATGGGGCTGCGGTGCACCAGCAACCCAGCCGGCTTGTGCACCGCCAGTAACCACTGGTCACGATATACCTCAGTCAGGGGGTTGTTCCTGCAGGTGCAGCAAGGGGCGAGGTTATCTGGAGGCGACACCACCGACATCACGACTCCCTGAGCGTTCAATATGTTCAACCTGGGTTAGATAATTGGTGACACACCGTTCCAGATCATTTTGTGATGAGCTGTCTGGATGACCGAGACGAGGAGCCCGGTGCAGTCGGCCAGCAAAGATGCTGAACGTCTGCGGGCCAAAGCACCGGCAGCATAACATGGCATGCCGGAGAGATTTCCTGATCGTATTGGCGCTTTGGTGGCTATGCCCTGCCCCGTTGGGCTCCTTAGTCTTCTGGCTGATAGAGCGGATTATCCCACCGCCGGGATGGCGTAGGTAACAATGGATTGCGCGACCGGGTCCGAGTCCCCCGCCGAGAAAAGATAAACCTCTGAAAGGGCCAAACGCTTGCCCAGCTTGATTAGGGTCGCTCTGGCCTCTATCGCCTGGTCAGAGCTGGGTTTACGCAAAAAGTTGATGTTCAGATTGGTCGTTACAGCTAGAGGGACGATGCCGATATGAGCGAGGATTACCAGGTAGGCAGCGCAATCAGCGGTGGCCATCATAGTTGGCCCGGAAACGGTGCCGCCGGGCCGCAGATGTGCGTTGTCAATCGCTTGCCGCACCCAGACGGCGCCGCCGTCCGCCCGATCCACGGTGATGGTGCTCTGGGGAAACTGCTCATCCATGAACTGCTGCAAAACCTCTGCTGAAAGCATCGCTGTTGTTTTCATGTTGCGTCCAATTGTTCGGCCGAAGCGGGAAACCAATGTGGCATTGTCGAGCACAACCGTCCAGAGACTGGATATTGCATCATTCGACTCATATATGGCGGTTTCCTCATCTTGCAATCCATTTGGCTTGCATGACATGTTGTGCCTCGGACTAAAGACAATAATTAACGGCAGACGGAGGGCCAAGCGATTGGCTAGCCAGCGCTGTCGATCCATCTGGCGGGGGCCAACACATGACCCAGCATTTCGATGTACTTATCATAGGCGCCGGCCTCTCTGGAATCGGTGCAGCCTGTCATCTGGCGCGTGAATGTCCGGACAAGACGGTAGCGATTCTGGAGCGACGCAAGGCCATCGGCGGCACCTGGGATCTGTTTCGTTATCCGGGCATTCGCTCTGATTCAGACATGTTCACCTTCGGCTTCAAGTTCCGTCCCTGGAACGATCTGAAAGTGTTGGCCGATGGGGAATCGATACGTCAGTACATCACTGATACTGCCCGCGAATACGGCATCGACAAGCGCGTTCAGTTCGGTTTGAAAACAACCAGGGCTGAATGGTCCAGCGACACATCGAGCTGGACCGTCACTGCGCTGGACGAAGCCAGCGGCGAAACGCGTATTTTCCGCGCCGGTTATCTCATTGGCGCTACGGGTTATTACGATTACGACAAGGGATACCTGCCGCAATTTCCGGGTGTGGAGCGCTTCACGGGGCAATGCATCCATCCGCAGCACTGGCCCGAAGGGCTGGACTACAAGAACAAACGGGTGGTGGTGATCGGCAGTGGCGCTACGGCCGTCACCCTGGTCCCAGCCATGGCCGATGACGCGGCGCATGTCACCATGTTGCAGCGCTCGCCAAGCTATATTTTTTCAGTGCCGGGGCGAGACAGAATCTCCGCCGGCTTACGCCATGTGCTGCCTGAGAGTTGGGTCTTCGCCCTCGCCCGCAAGCGCAACATTCTCATGCAACGGGGTCTCTATCTGGCCGCCAAGCGCTGGCCTGACCGGGTACGCAACATGCTGCTTGCGGGCGTGCGTAAACAGATTGGCGATCAGGTGGATATGCGCCATTTCACCCCACGCTACAACCCCTGGGACGAACGGCTATGCGCCGTGCCGGACGCGGATCTGTTCGAAGCGCTGAAGAGCGGTAAGGCCTCGATGGCCACCGATACGATCGAAACCTTCACCGAAACCGGAATACAACTGACCTCGGGCCAACACCTGGAAGCTGACCTGATCATTACGGCGACAGGCTTGCAGGTTCAGACTCTGGGCGGCATGAAGCTGGCGATAGATCAACAGGAGCAGCCGCTGAGCGCCCTGATGACTTACAAGGGCGTGCTGTTGCAGAACATGCCCAACATGGCGTGGATTTTCGGCTATACCAATGCGCCCTGGACCTTGAAAGCCGATATCGCTTCCGAGTACATCTGCCGGCTGCTGCGGCATATGGATGCCAAGGGTCTGGCAGTGGCGACGCCCCGCGCGCCCGAAGGCACAGCCGAGCTGGACGACACTGTAATGGGTTCGCTGGGGTCAGGATACGTACAGCGAGCGCGTGACCTTCTGCCGCGTCAGGGACAAGAGCTCCCGTGGCGGGTACTCAATCATTATGGCAAAGACATCCAGATGCTGCGGGACCAGCCCATCGACGACGGCCTACTGGAATTCAAAGCCGCGCAAACGGCTCCGCTCGCCGCGTCCGCTTCTCTGACTAGCTGAGCGCTACAATGGCTCATAAAAACGAAAAGGAAGGTTGGCACTGAGCCGATACTAGCGTTTGGATCGACTACTCAAGGTCGTCCAGAACAAACATACCAACACACTCAGTTAGGGGATTGTAAAAGACATTTATTGCTCCAGATGCTTTCTTTATAACAATCGCCCGGCCGAAATATCAGCCATTCAAACCTGCCTCTTTTGATCCATATACAGCATCAACCGGAGGGGCGGTTTGACGCTGGCTTCACGCGCCCAGGCGAAACAGCCAGATAGGCCCCAAGAACCACACTAGCGCGCCGAAAAAGAGTATCAAAAGATAGATCGCGACGTTATCCGAGTGGCGATCAATCAGCCAGAAGTATGCCGCAGCAAATGCCAAACTCACACAGCCACCGACGAGGCTATCCAAAACATCCCCAGACAGGATACCCAGCATGGCTGAAACCGCAGCGAACCCTATCGCGAAGTGCATCGGCCGGCCGTAAACGCTTACAGCCCAGCCGAAACCCACCAAAACTATAATTCCCATATACAATCCCTGGTATACGTTTAGTGGTTATCTTCCGGTCCCTGCCAGATAACCCGATGATCGATATCAGCTAGCGTACGGCAACCGGTCAAAATCATCGCCATTTCCAGTTCCGTTCTGAGGATGTGCAGCACATGCGCAACACCGGCCGGGCCGCCCGCCGCTAGCGCCTGTACGTATGGCCGTCCCACCAGCACAGCCTTCGCGCCTAACGCCAGGGCTTTGAGAATATCCGTTCCCCTGCGAATCCCGCCATCAAGGAAGATTGGCACCGCGCTATCGACGGCGCGCACCACCGCTGGCAATGCATCAATAGTCGCGGGCACGCCATCCAGTACTCGGCCTCCATGATTGGAGACGATAATCCCGTCGACGCCTCGGGCCAGAGCTTGCCGGACATCCTCCGGATTAAGCACTCCCTTGAGCAAAATCGGCAGCCGAGTCTGCAAACGCAACCAGTCAAGATCCTCCCAGCTCGGCGCGGTGGCGACCAGCGGGCTGCCAAATAACGGGCTGGTGCCAGCTCGTGCAGTATGGGCCGGCAAAGGCGCGCTACCTGCCAGATTCACGGCCTCGACAGCGCTGGGCATCACGAAGCCGCTGCGCTGCTCGCGATTGCGTACCCCCGTAACGGGTGCGTCCACTGTCAACACCAGAGCCTGATAGCCTGCTGCTTCGGCACGCCGTACCAACGTTTCGGTGAAGGCTCTGTCTGCTTGCATGTACAACTGAAACCACAGGGGCGCATGGGCCGCGCTGGCAATATCCTCGAGTACCACGCTGGCCTGGGTGCTGACCACCATGGCGGCGCCCATGGCCGAGGCGCCCAGAAGCGTCGCCAATTCGCCATCGGGATGTACCAAACGCTGATGCGCGACCGGCGCCAGCAGGATCGGGTAAGCCAGCCGTTGGCCAAAAAGAGTCAGCTCGGTATGCCCTCCCTGCATCTGTTGCAATACGCGGGTATTGAGCTTGATGCGCTCGAAGGCGGCGCGGTTGTCCCTGAGGGTCAGTTCATCGGCTGCGCCGCCATTGAGCCAGGCGCAAGCCGCCTCGCTCATATGCTGCCTGCACAGCCCTGCATAGTCATCCAGTGCTACTACATCCGGGGGGATGCGTTGCAGGGGCGGTAATCCATCGGTCATGAGTTGTTTCCGTTCAGGTGCTGGACCACTGGCGCAGCAGGTTGTGGTAAACACCCGTCAGTTGGGCCAGCGCAGGATCCTCGGGCACCTTGGCCGTCAACGCCTGGATAGCGTCGTCCAGGTTGAGCAGAATGCTGCGCTGACTATCCTGACGAATCATGCTTTGGATCCAGAAAAACGAGGCCAGACGGACGCCCCGCGTGACCGGCGTTACCCGGTGCAGACTACTGCCGGGATAAAGCACCATATCGCCCGCTGCCAGCTTCACGTTGTGATTGCCGTAGCTGTCCTCGATGATCAACTCGCCCCCATCGTATTCCTCCGGCTCGCACAGAAACAGCGTGGCGGACATATCACCGCGCACACGATGCGGCGTGCCGGGTACGCTCAGTACGGCACTGTCGATATGGTTGTGGTAATGACCGCCAACCTGATAACGATTAAAACGCGGTGGAAACACCTTGAGCGGCAATGCGGTAGCCATGAAGCGCGGGTTGCCGCCCAATTGCTGAAGAATGAAATCGCTTATCTGCTGACTAGCAGGATCATCTTGATCCAATTGCTGATTGTGCTTGGCGCTCAACGCCTGATGGCCGGCACTGACACGGCCGTCTGTCCAGGCGGCCTTGTCCAGCGCATGGCGGGCCTGACGTACCTGCTCCTTGCTCAACAGGCTTGGAATGATATGCATCACTTGGAAAAAGCTCCCGTTCTTGTCCAGCAACCTGACACCGTTCCGAGCCTCTTCCCTAGCCCGTTAGTCAAGCGGTGTATTCAACCCTCGGCAGCGATCTAATACAAGGAACGTTACGTTCCACTTGCCTTGATAGTTAATGTTAATTATTATCATTCGCCTGTCGATTGCAACAATCCGTTCCAGCTTACACAACAGTAAACCTTCAAGGAAATAATCAATGATTACCCAGATCAAAAGCGTAAAGCCCTTGCGCGTCCACCCGCTAGCGGCAGCGATTATCTGCGCATCAGGTGCCCTGGCCAGCTTGCCTGCCCAGGCACAGCAAACGACCTCCAGCAATCCACCGAGCGCAGACGTTCTGCAGCTTGACGCTACCTCGGTCACCGGCAATCTCGCGCCCGCGTCCGGCGTGGTGTCCTCCGACAAATTCACCGCACCCCTGCTGGATACGCCACAAACCGTGCATATAATCCCGCGAGAGGTCTTTGTCCAGCAAGGTGCGCAGAATTTAACGGATGTACTGGGTAACACCCCCGGGATCAGCTTCAATGCCGGGGAAAATGGTTTTGCGACCAGCTCCAACAACTTTCAGCTGCGCGGTTTCGATACCAGCGGCAGCATTTTTGTTGATGGCGTACGCGACTCCGGCAGCCAGAACCGCGATATTTTCAACATTGAGCAGGTAGAAGTCTTCAAGGGTCCAGCGGCGGATAATGGCCGCGGTGGTCCAGGCGGCTATATCAACCAGGTTACCAAGACGCCCCAGCTGCAAAATTTCAACCTGGCCTCCATTGGTTACGGGTTCGATAGTTATGACTCCGATAACCGCCTGCGCGCCACGCTGGACAGCAATTACGTAATCTCCGACGGCACCGCCGTCAGGGTCAATCTGCTGGCCCGCGATGGTGGACTCGCCGGTCGCGAGCATGCCGAGCAAAACAGCTTCGGCGTCGCACCTTCGATTTCCTTCGGGCTGAACACGCCGACTCGCTTTACCCTGGCTTATCAGTATGTAAAGCATGAAGACGTACCCGATTGGGGCGTGCCTACTGCCTTCATCAAAGGTATGGACAATTACGATTCAGTCACACGCGAAAGCGACCGGGACAATTTTTACGGTTTGAAATCCGACTACGACGACACCGAATCCTATGCGCTGATGGCACGCATCGAGCATGACCTTTCCGACAACATCACCTTCAGCAACCAGTTGCGCTGGTCACAGAACAAGCGTGAGGCCCGCTATACCTTACCCTCCGGCTTTACATCGGGCGTCAATCTGGTCACCACCCAAACGCAGCTGTACGACCGCACCAACGTAACACTGTCCAACCTGAGCAGTCTGGTAATGGAGTTTCAGACCGGCGGCCTTGAGCACACCCTATCTACGGGACTGGAATTGAGCCAGGAAACCTCGCGAGGTGACCGTTATGCGACCAACGATGCTGGCGATACCGATCTGTTCAATCCGGATCCGTCGCGCTCCGGCTCGTATAACCCGGAGCCGACCCAGAACAACGATGTGAATATCGACACCGTCGCGCTGTATGCCTATGACACCATCAAGCTGAACGAGCAGTGGCAGGTTACTGGTGGCCTGCGTGCCGAACACTATCAGGTGGATATCGACAGCCTCAATGCCGATGGCACATCCCAGGGCCCAGCGGACGGTTACAGCCTGTCGGACACCACCCTCGGTGGCAAACTCGGTCTGGTATTCAAGCCTGCCGATAACGGATCAATTTATGCCTCGGTCGGGCTGTCCACATTGCCGCCTGGCTCGTACCTATCCAACCCGGATATTTCACGCACCGGCAACAACGCCTTCCCGGGTCTGGTGGGCCAGAACAATGACGCCGCCAAGACTCAAAAAGCCGTCAACTATGAAATCGGTACCAAATGGGAGCTGTTCGACGAGCGCCTTTCTGCGACTGCCGCGCTGTTCCATACCGAGCGGCGCGACGTGGCGATCAGTGGCAAAACGCCCGGCGACCCAGACAGCCCAACCGAGCTGAAAGGCTACGGCAAACAGATCGTCCAGGGCCTGGAGCTGGGTCTGACTGGCAGAATAACCCCGGCATGGGATGTGTTCGGCGGCGTGGTTTTCTTGGAAAGCGAACGCAAGCACAGCGCTTTTCTGGATGCGGCGCGACGTGAAGCCAACCCCAATGATTACGGCACCTTCTCAACTACCCGCGGTGACGAGCTGGCCTTCACCCCCGATACCAGTGCCAACCTGTGGACTACCTATCGGTTGCCCATCGGCCTGACGCTGGGCGCCGGGGCACGCTATGTGAGCGAGTCGTGGCTGGGCCGCCCGGATGACGCAGACCGCATCATTCCCAATGGTCGCTACGGTGAACTGCCGGATTACACCGTGTTCAACGCAATGGCGTCGTATGAAGTCAACTCCAACATCGCCGTTCGGTTGAATATCGACAACATCACCGACGAACTCTACGCCACCTCGTCCAACTGGTCCGGCAGTCGAGCCGCGATAGGCGCCCCGCGTTCCTATCTGCTGACTACCACCGTCAACTTCTAAGCTGCTTTTGCCAATAGGCCGTATCGGATCGAAGTTATCCGATACGGCCTGGGTTAATGCTCCCATCACTTTCGCTGAGATTTTCTCGGGCAATTTACATTTCTATGAATTACTCTCGAAACGAGCAAAGGGATGCCAGATACTGGCCCGTCCTACGTTAGAACTAGTTCATGTCAGGCCTTAATCGGTTGGGCTTACACCATGCTCAGCAGCGCGCTGCTCTAGCCTTCTTTGTTCCTTGAGCAAATCTCGATTCACACCCTTAAGTTGCCGGATTTGCTTTTGAACACCAGTTCGTTTTCGAGCAAGTAAGAGGGCCCCGTCTGCGCAATTTACGGCGCTACTGTTGACTGCAGTCAGAACCGGCTTGATCTCGTCGAGGCCGAATCCGAGCGCTTTCATCGCGCCAAGCAGGCGCAACTGCTTGATTGCATCATGTGGATAAACGCGGTACCCGCTGGGTGTTCTCTGAATGCCAAATAGCAAACCTTCGCGTTCGTAATACCGTAATGTATGCCTGCTTAAACCGCTAAGTTTCTCTAGCTCGCCGATGCGCATCAATTACCCCTTGACTGTAGAGCATAGTCTATACCCCAACCTTTCCGCTCCCAAACTGAACGTGGAGCCTGTTATGAGTTATCTATTATCGAAAAGAACCGTCGAATTGGCCGTCCCCGTAGCAAGCGTATTCGCTTTTGCCGCGAATCTTGAGAATTTTCCGACGTGGTTTCCCGGTGCATTGAGCATTCAAGCCCGTGACACGAAGGAAGTGGATGAGGTAGGCAAAAGTTATAGCGAAATTGTGATTTTACCCTTCGGCAGAAAAACCAAAGTGAATATACAAGTGATGGAAGCTCAGAAACCAATCCGGCTCGCAACGGAGGGCAACTACCGGCTTTTGCTCCCACGCATGGAAATGGATTTCATCGCAATAGATGAAAACCGGACAAAGATGCAGTGGTAATCCCCCCATTTTTAGCGGGGTTCAGAAGTAGAGTCAGGCCACCATGGCCAACTTCTGTCGCGGCGTGATGCCACCCAAGGCCATATTTGGCCGTTCGTTATTGTATGTCCATAACCAACGTGTCGCGAAGTCCTGGACC
>DRFO01000043.1 GCA_011050525.1 Halopseudomonas xinjiangensis | reverse complement strand
CAGCTGCACCAGTTGCGTGGGCGGGTGGGCCGGGGTAGCACGGCCAGTCATTGTGTCCTGCTTTACCACCCGCCCTTGTCAGCGCTGGGGCGCGAGCGTCTGGGCATTATGCGGGAAAGCTCGGACGGCTTCGTCATCGCCGAGAAAGATCTGGCCTTGCGCGGCCCTGGCGAGGTTCTCGGCACCAGGCAAACCGGACTGGTTCAGTTCCGGGTGGCAGATCTGGTTCGTGACGCCTATCTATTGCCGCAAGTTCAGCTTGCCGCCCAAGCGTTGGCCAGCCACCATCCCGAACGCATCGCACCGCTTATTGACCGCTGGCTGGCCCACGGCCAGCAGTTCGCGCAGGTTTGAGGCACGGCACACTGGGATAGAGCGTGCTAAGATCTGAAAAAAGCTTGCCTGGTCGCACCCGACCCGAACAAGGAATCCGATAATGAATAACCTCGCTGCCACAGAAACAGCCGGCGCCAGCCTGCCGGATCTGCTTGAAAAACTTCTGCAACAACAGGGCATCGCTTATCAGATGCGTCAGGCAAGCCATGCGGGCCCGGCGTCGCGACAGGTTCAAGCCTGTCTGCTGTGCGACAGCATCGGAACCGTTCTCGCCTTGATTCCCAAGGACCATCTTTTGGATCTGAAGCGCGTCAGCGAGTTGCTGGGCCGTGATCTGGAACCCGTTCGGGATGTTCAGCTGCAGCGCATTCTTGCCAAGCACCAGCTCAACCAGCTACCCGGCCTGCCGATTTTATTCAACTCACCCTGCATTTTTGAGCAGAGCCTGCTGCAGCAGCCCAGTATCTGGCTGGACAGTGGCCTGGAAGGATGGTGCCTGGAGGTTGCGCAGGCAGAGGCCAGCATGCTGGTAGCCAAGGCCAGTTCAGCCCGCTTTGCCGTTCCACTGGACACGCTGGAAAACCTGCCGGCCGATCCTGATCAGGACCGCCAGGACATCAGCCATGCGGTGAAGAACTTTACCGCTCTGCGCATGCGACAGCGGCTGGAAGAAACCATTGAAATACCACCTTTACCTGAAACCGCTCAAAAGGTCATGAAGCTGCGTGTGGACCCCGAGTCCACCCTGGAAGATCTGACCGACGTGGTGGAAACCGACCCGAGCCTGGCGGCGCAGGTGGTGAGCTGGGCATCCTCTCCGTTCTATGCAGCGCCCGGCAAGATCCGTTCAGTAGAGGACGCCATCAGCCGGGTGCTCGGGTTCGATCTGGTTATCAATCTGGCGGTAGGCCTGGCCTTAGGCAAGACCTTCAGCCTGCCCAAGGATGCGCCTGAGCGCTCGACCCGGTATTGGGAACAAGCGATTTATACCGCCGCGGTCATTGAAGGATTGGCCAAGGCGATACCTCGACATCATCGTCCGGAGCTGGGTTTGAACTATCTCGCCGGATTGCTGCATAATTTTGGCTATCTGGTGCTGGCCTATATATTCCCGCCTTATTTCAAGCTGATCTGTCGCCATATCGAAGCCAACCCACACGTGCCGCCGCACTTGATTGAACAGCATCTATTGGGTGTGACGCGCGATCAGATCGGTAGTTGGCTGATGCGTTACTGGGATATGCCTGCGGAGGTAGCCACAGCGATCCGCTACCAGCACGACGCCAACTACACGGGTAATCTGCATCAATATGCCAACCTGGTTTATCTGGCATTGGCGCTGTTACGAGAGCGGGGCATCGGCAGCGGACCCGAGATGGAGATTCCAGACGATCTGTTGAACAGATTGCACATTACCGCCCAGGATGCGGCCACAGCGGCCGACAAGGTACTGGATGCGAGGGATGCGTTGCGGGTGCTGGTAAACGAGTACCAACACGGTTCGAAAAAAGGCTAGGTTCGGGGTATCGCCGGAGGCCTGAGCGGCCTCCGGCAAACAGACTCAGTTGACCGAGTCCTTCAGGCTTTTGCCAGGTTTGAAGGACACGGTGTTGCTGGCCTTGATCTGAACAGGCGCGCCTGTTTGGGGGTTCTTGCCAGTACGGGCGCCACGATGGCGCTGCAGGAAGGTGCCAAAACCAACTAAAGTCACTGTGTCTTTCTGACTAAGCGCCTTGGTAATTTCATCGAGAACGGCATTGAGCACACGGTTTGCCTGGTCCTTGCTCAGGTCAGCCTTGT
Organism: Halopseudomonas xinjiangensis; assembly: GCA_011050525.1. Taxonomy (GTDB): domain Bacteria; phylum Pseudomonadota; class Gammaproteobacteria; order Pseudomonadales; family Pseudomonadaceae; genus Halopseudomonas; species Halopseudomonas xinjiangensis_A. Next base: position 247,603 of record DRFO01000043.1, on the reverse strand, counting down.
CGGCAATTGCCGCTGCGAGATCCGGTTTACGCATATAAAGCCTCGTTATCTGTTGTTTTTGTTGTTCCGCTGCGTCCTCGCAGCGGTGCCAAGGTGTCCAGCACCCGTTGGCCGGCTTGTCCCAGCGCGATCAGCATCGCACGACTTTGAGCGTTGCGCCACCCCTAAACCCAGCGAGCTACGACCGGTGTAACAGTTTGACCGACAAAAGGCTGATGTGCCCTTGGACCAAGGTCTACAGCACCCAACCGGGGTGGTGGCTGGGTATTTCCGCGGCGACTCTTTTCCATGCGGGCAGACGATCAACCAATCTCGATCATTTCAAAGTCGTCCTTGCCCACTCCGCAATCCGGACATTGCCAATCTTCAGGCACATCTTCCCATGGCGTACCGGCAGCCAGCCCATCGTCCGGCCAGCCCTCCGCTTCGTCATAGATGAATCCACAAACGACACATTGCCACTTCTTCATCGCGCAGTCCTGAATAGAGGTTTTACAAGAATGGCAGCGACACTACCGGAATTGACCTGGTACGCCAAGGCCACTGGCGCGCCGTATTCCGGAGCATTCGTGGTAGTCTTGCCTTCCCATTTCCTGATCAGCGGATGAATTTAAGCCTGTGACATTGCCCGATTGGCAGCCAGCCGACCGCCACCCTCAGATGCCAGCGGAGCCTTTGGCTGACTGGCTGCAAGATGAAGGCTCATTGACTCGACGTCTGACGGAAGCCGGCAACCAGGACTTCCATGTCCAGTTGCTGGAACAAGGCCTGCAACCCGCCCGGACAGACGAAGCGACTGCGCTGGGAATGCTGGAAAATCAACAGGCCTGGGTACGTGAGGTGCTGCTGCATACAGGCGGGGCTGCACGAGTTTTTGCCAGAAGCGTTGCCCCCCGGGATACGCTTGACCTGGCTGGCCTGGATCTGGCCAACCTGGGTACCCGCAGCCTCGGTGAGATCCTGTTCACCGATTCGCGGATAGTTCGCGGGCCCATCGAGATCAGTCGCTACCCTTCCGCCTGGCTACCTGCCGAGTGGCGAAGCGAGCATTGCTGGGCCAGACGATCCCGCTTCAGCAATGACCAGTTGCAGCTGCTGGTTTGTGAAGTATTCTTGGACGGCTGGCCGCCGGCCGGCTGATACTGAGCGCCGCACTTCTAAGGAGAATTGCTTTGCTAGCCTTGCTGACCAAACCCCTGGCGCGCCTGCACCCACGTGCCAACGATTTTGTGCAACTCATGCGCCTGGATCGGCCAATTGGCACGTATCTGCTTCTATGGCCCACTCTTTGGGCATTATGGATAGCCGCTGAAGGTGTACCTGACTGGTCGGTGCTGGTGATCTTCGTGCTGGGGGTGATTCTGATGCGCGCCGCTGGCTGCGTCATAAACGACTATGCCGATCGCAATATAGATGGCCATGTCAGCCGCACCAGGCAACGCCCGTTGGCCACCGGGCGTGTTACCGCCAGAGAGGCTCTGATTCTATTTGCCCTGTTGGTCGGCCTGAGCGCCTTGCTGGTGCTGTTCACTAACCTTTTGACTATAAAGCTGGCGTTTGGCGGAATACTCCTGGCTGTCGTCTATCCCTTTTGCAAACGCTTTACCTTCTACCCCCAGCTGGTTCTTGGCGCAGCCTTCTCCTGGGCCATTCCCATGGCCTTTGCGGCTCAGACCAACGCGTTACCGCCCGCCCTCTGGCTTGTATTCATCGCTAACCTGGTATGGACCGTGGCCTACGATACCGAGTATGCGATGTGTGATCGGGAAGACGATTTGCGCATTGGGGTGAAGTCCACCGCCATTCTTTTTGGCGAGGCGGACCGAGCTATCGTCGGCATGCTACAGGGGCTTACGCTGATCTGCCTGATCCTGGTGGGCATCCGTTTCGAGCTGGGGATGTTCTACTATGCGGGGTTGCTGGCGATGCTGCTCAGTTTCGCGTGGCAACAGTGGTTGATCCGTGAACGCGAAGCCCAAGCCTGTCTGAACGCTTTTCTGTCAAACCACTGGAGCGGCATGCTGGTCTTTATCGGCCTGGCGCTGGACTACTCGTTGAGATAAACCCGGCTCATTACGCTGCATGCCTGGCACGTCACACAACTGCAATAAAAATGTTATCTAATTGGCGCACAACAGGAATTCGCAACGAGACGGTAGAACCCATGGCTGGAAAAACCATACTGATCGTCGATGATGAAGCGCCTATCCGCGAGATGATTGCGGTCGCGCTGGAAATGGCCGGGTACGACTGCCTGGAAGCCGAGAACGCGCAGCAGGCCCACGCCAGCATCGTCGACAGCAAACCCGATCTCATCCTGCTCGACTGGATGCTCCCTGGCACTAGCGGCATCGAACTGGCCCGCCGCCTCAAGCGTGACGAGATGACCGCAGACGTTCCGCTCATCATGCTCACGGCCAAAGGCGAAGAGGACAACAAGATTCAAGGCCTCGAAGTGGGGGCCGATGATTACATCACCAAGCCCTTCTCACCTCGCGAGCTGGTGGCTCGACTGAAGGCAGTGCTGCGCCGTGCGGGCCCGGTGGACAGCGAGGCGCCCATTGAAATCAATGGCCTGCTTCTGGATCCGGTCGGTCATCGCGTTACCATCGACGATCAGCCCGCAGAAATGGGACCGACTGAATACCGCCTTTTGCAGTTCTTTATGACGCATCAGGAACGCGCCTACACCCGCGGTCAGTTGCTTGACCAGGTCTGGGGTGGCAACGTGTACGTTGAAGAGCGCACCGTGGATGTGCATATTCGACGCCTGCGCAAGGCGCTCGGTACGGATTATGAAAATCTGATACAGACGGTCAGAGGGACCGGTTACCGGTTTTCCACCCGGGCTTGAGGGCCCGCAGGGTTGCGGCTCAGGATGACAGAGCCATCGACAGAGGTGTGCTAGTTGACGAATAACTGGTTCCGGACCGTATTGAACAGGCTGTTCTTGCTGGTCCTGCTATGTCTGCCGGTAGGCCTGTTGCTGGACCAGCTTGCCTGGACATTGGTAGTGGGCCTGGCGCTATACATTGGCTGGACGCTTCGCCAGATGCTGCGGCTGCATCATTGGCTGCGCACCCAGCCCGACGGACCGCCCCCGGAGGCAAGGGGCTCGTGGGCAGAAATTTTCAACAACATCCACCAGATGCAGCGTCGAGAAGCCCGCCGCAACGCCAAGCTGCAAGCTATCATTGAGCGCATACAGGCCTCCACGGCGGCGCTGAACGACGCGGTAGTAATGATCGACTACGAAGGCCACCTGGAATGGTGGAACCATGCGGCAGAAAAGCTGCTCGGGTTACGCGCTCCCGCTGACGGTGGCCAGCATGTCACCAATCTGATCCGAGACCCGCTCTTCGTCGAGTACTTCGAGAAAGCTTCTTTCAAAGAACCGCTAGACATTCCCTCCCCCATCGACATGAAGATCTGCCTGCAGTACACCATCACCCGCTACGGGCGCGGCGATCGACTGATGATAGCCAGGGATGTAACACGCCTGCACAACCTCGAACAGATGCGCAAAGACTTCGTCGCCAATGTGTCCCATGAATTGCGCACGCCGCTGACCGTGGTAGTCGGCTATCTGGAGACCATGCTGGACGCCGAAGAATCGCTCAGCCCACGCTGGATACGCGCCTTGCGGCAAATGCAGCAGCAAGCCACTCGCATGCATAGCCTGCTGAATGATCTGTTGCTACTGGCGCGCCTGGAGACGACCGACTCCACCTCCGACGATGAATCCATAGCGGTAAGTCAGATGCTGAGCCGCATTCGCCAGGATGCCATTACGTTGTCAGCCGAGCGCAGCCACCGCATCACCCTCACCAGCGAAACTGAGCGGTATCTCCGTGGGATTGAGGGTGAGTTGCACAGCGCTTTTTCCAACCTGGTGTTCAACGCGGTGAAATATACCCCTGACCAGGGCGACATCCGGATTCGCTGGTGGGAGGACCAGCAAGGCGCTCATCTGAGCGTAAGCGACAACGGGGCGGGAATCGCACCGGAACACCTCAACCGCCTGACCGAACGTTTCTATCGAGTCGATTCCAGCCGCAGCACCCACACTGGCGGGACTGGGCTGGGTTTGGCTATTGTCAAACACGTTCTGATGCGTCACCAGGGACGTCTGGAAATCACCAGCACGCCGGGAAAAGGCAGTTGCTTTACCTGCCATTTCCCGACCCAGCGGCTGACTTCAGAAGCCTATCAGGCTCCTGGGGAATAGTGTTGCTGGGTGCTGCCTGAAGCAATCAGCCGCGACAGATAATCCAGTTTTTCCGGATCCTGGTCGACGAACTTGAGCGTAACCTTCAGCCATTCGCAATCCATCCGAGCTTCCATCGACGCCACCGCGTGCACATAGACGTTGATCCGGGCCACTGATTTATCCGTGTCCTGTTCCATATCCAGCACGCCGCTTTCGAAGACCTGGGGCGAATGCTCGCCGCGGCGCACCACAACCAGTGCATCGCGCAAGCTCAATGTCTTGATTACACAGGCGAACTGCTGGCCAGGGAGACGGAGCTGGGCTTGCCCCCGCACGGCCTCGGCCACAACAGGCGCAGCTGCGGGCGTTGCGGCAAAGGCGGCCGCAGGGACAGGCTTGGACGGCGCGGGCTCTGGCTTCTTGCCGCCGGTAAGATTGGCGATGGTGTCCTGCGCCGTACCGACACTTACCTGCGGAGCACGGCCTTGCAGCAGAGACAGCTTGCCCGCTCGGTGCAGCGACTTTTTGACTTTCGCTATCAGCTGCTCATTGCTGAACGGCTTGCCGATATAGTCGCTTACGCCGGCCTGAATAGCCTCTACGACATTTTCCTTGTCTCCGCGGCTGGTAACCATGATAAACGGGACCTTGCCCGAATCGGGTTGGCTGCGAAACCACTGAAGCAGCTCCAGGCCATTCATTTCCGGCATTTCCCAGTCGCACAGAATCAGATCGAAGGATGCCCGGGCGAGCACCTGCTGGGCCTTTCGGCCGTTGGTGGCCTCTTCTATCTGCAAACCAGGAAAATGGCTGCGCAGGGCTTTCTTGACCAGGTCCCGGATAAAAGGGGCATCGTCCACTATGAGGACTGACACTTTCGCCATGTTTGATTCTCTCATCGGTTACGCGTCTAGCTTACCGCAGACCGGGAGCAAAACCCCAGTCATTGCAGCGTAGCAACCAGTCGGGCCGCTAAAAAAGCGAGCCCGAGAGGATGATCGAGAGGGTGGCCTGGAAGAGACCGGAGTCTAACGCACTGTGAGGCAACGCTTACAGCGTTCCGGTAAGCGCATTCATGAACAACTGCTGGTACTGGCTAGCGTCCAGTTGAGTAGCGTTGGTGCGGGCAGTGACGTCTTTGGCTGACATCTTGCCGACCAGCTCGGCCTGGCTGTCATCTATACCGATATCGGCCAGAGTATGGGGAATATCCAGCTCCTTGCGCAGCGCCAGGACCCATTGCAGTACACCGTCGAAATTGGCTTGCTCCAGACCCAGATAACGGCCCAGACGCACCATCTCTTCTTCTATGACAGACCGATTGGCCTGCAGAACATAGGGCATCATGATTGCATTGAGCAGGCCGTGGTGGCTGTCATACAGCGCACCGACGCTATGCGAAACAGCATGGATGGCGCCGAGACCTCGCTGGAACGCTGTGGCGCCCATGCTGGACGCGACCATCATCTGCAAGCGTGCCTCAATGTCCGAGCCGTTTGCCGTGGCACGCGGCAGATATTCCTTGATCAGGCGAATGCCCTCCAGCGCAATTCCTTCAGCCATGGGGTGATACACCGGCGTGCAATACGCCTCAAGGTTGTGCGCCAAAGCGTCCATGCCGGTGGCCGCGGTAAGCTTCGCCGGCAAGCCTACCGTCAACTCGGGATCCAGGATCACGATGGGGGGCATCATTTTCAGGTGAAAGATGATGCGCTTGGCATGGGTTTCCTCATCAGTGATCACCGCAGCCTGACCGACTTCGGAGCCCGTCCCAGCAGTAGTGGGTACCGCAATGAGCGGCAGCATCTTGCTGGCATCGACGTTAGCCGGGTTCTGCGCCTCCCAGAGGGTACAAGTCTGGTGAGCAATCAGCGCGATGGATTTGGCCGCATCGATAGCAGAGCCGCCGCCAAAGGCGATAACCCCATCGTGCTCGCCCTGTTTCAACGCCGTGACGCCGTCGGCCACGTTGCCTCCGGTCGGATTACCCTTCACGCCGCTGAACAAGCCAGGACGCAAACCCGCATCGCGGCATTGCTGCAGTGCTTCTTCCACCATGGGCAGGGCTGCCAGACCCGGGTCGGTGACCAGCAGAGGCGCCTTCATGCCCAGTTGGCCGCAGCTCTTTGCCAGTTCACGAATGCGTCCCGCTCCTACCCGTACGGCTGTCGGGTAGTGCCAGTTCATGCTGTAAGACTTGATTTCCATAAGGTCTCCGGTGTCATCGTTGAGTTACGAAGGGCATATCTCCCGCGCTGATTCCTTGCGGACCGGAGAGAGATACACAAACTGTTATTGTCCCGCAACATACCCAAAGTGGAGGTTGACGTCCATCGCTTGCACGGTCCTCTACGACAATTGGCCACTTGATATCAACGGATCAAACGATCAAGTTAAAGGTCCAACATTAAACGCCTAGAACACAACAAGCGGGATGACCCGCAATATCAGCTTCCGAGGATTAGCTATGAAACATTATCTGTTATCTGTATTGGCTTTTGGTGCCTTGCTTTCTACCCAGGCAACCGTAGCTCAGGATGCCGAAGAATTGTTCAAGAGCAAACCCTGCGGTGCCTGTCATTCTTTGGATACCAAGCTCGTCGGACCAGCGTTGAAGGATGTCGCGGCGAAATACGAGAATACCGAAGAGAATGTCGCCATGCTGGCCGACCATATCAAGAACGGGGTGGTGGGCAACTGGGGTCAGATTCCAATGCCCGCGAATCAGGTGACCGAAGAGGAAGCCAAGACGCTGGCCCAGTGGATTCTGAGCCTGAACTGACCTGACTGCTGTTGAACGGATAGCCGCCTTCGCCTGCGCGTCGGCGGCAGTTTCCCTAGGGTCGCACCACTTTTTCGGCGTGGTCGATTGGTCGGTGACGTACGTCTTCTCCCTCGACCATATAGATGACGTATTCGGCGATATTGCAGGCATGGTCGCCAACCCTCTCAAGTGAGCGCAATACCCACATGATAGAGAGGCAGGTAGATATGCTTCTGGGATCTTCCATCATGAACGTAACCAGCGAGCGAATCGCCGATTTGTATTCCTGATCGACCAGTTTGTCTTCTTTCATGATCCGCAAGGCCTGGGCGGTATCGAAGCGAGCAAAGGCGTCCAGAGCATCCCGAACCATGGCGACCACGTGATTGCTGATGTGCTTGGCCTCTACTACCGAGTCGTAACGTGATCCCAAGGCACCGGTCTCTGATTCGCTGATACTGATTGCAAACTTGGCAATCTTCTTGGCTTCGTCGCCAATTCTTTCCAGATCCGCGACCATTTTCACCACAGACATCACCAGCCGGAGATCACTGGCAGTAGGCTGACGCTTGACGATGACGCGATTGGCTTCCTCGTCAATCGCGCGCTCCATGCGATCAACCTCTTTATCCTTGAGGCGCGTCTGCTCAGCCAGTTCATAGTCGTTATTTTCAAGGGCCTGCATGGCATGCTGAACCTGCGATTCAACCATCCCGCCCATCTTGAGAAATTCGGCTTTGAGCTGGCTCAGCTCCGAGTTGAACTGTTGCGAAATATGGTGAAGATGACCGTCATGCTTCGTCGACATACTGAGCTCCAAAACGATAGAACATAATTCGGGATTAACCAAAACGCCCGGTAATGTAGTCTTCGGTGCGCTGGCACATGGGCCGGGTGAACATTTCGCTGGTCTCGTTGTATTCAACCAGTTTCCCAAGATACATATAGGCGGCGTAATGCGAGATCCGCGCAGCCTGCTGCATGTTATGCGTGACAATCAGCACCGTGACCTTGCCATCCAGGTCATTGATGAGGTCTTCTACCTTGGCGGTGGCGATAGGGTCGAGAGCGGAGGTAGGCTCGTCGAGCAACAGTATCTCTGGCTGCACCGCCAGCGCACGGGCGATACACAGACGTTGCTGCTGGCCGCCCGAGAGACTCAATGCCGGCTGGTGCAAACGATCCTTGACCTCATCCCAGATGGCCGCTTGCGTCAGGCTGGTCTCGGCAATTTCATCCAGTTGGCTGCGCTTGCTGATTCCGCGAATGCGCAGCCCGGCTACCACATTCTCATATATCGACTTCGGAAAAGGGTTAGGCTTCTGGAACACCATACCGACGCGCATCCTGACCACATTGGGATCGAGATCGATCAGATTCTCGTTCTCGGGAAACAGCTCGATCGATCCAGAGTATTTCACGCCGTGATACAGGTCGTGCATACGGTTGAAACACCGGAGCAAGGTGCTCTTGCCACAACCAGAAGGGCCGATCAGAGCGGTGACTTTCTTTTCCACCAACGGGAAACTGACGTCATCGATAGCCTGGGTACCGTTGCCATACCAGAATTTCAAATTTGAAACCCTGGCTCTCAGCGCCGCATCAGGCTCGAGATACCAATGATCAAGAGCCTCTCGGGGCGTCTGTCGAGCATCCTTCTGGGCAAATTCATTTGTGGTTTTGGGCTGATTCATTGCAGTCATTGCCTTTACCTGATCACGTTGTGGCCGCTACGTTTGCTAGCGACCATGAGGGTTCGGAAAACAGACATGTCAGCGACTTCTCGCTCTGTAACGTATATAGATTGCCAGCGCGTTCATCATCAATGTCATCACGATCAACACGACGCCCGCTGCCGCTGCGGAAATATGGAAATCAGCCTGGGGCCGTGACAGCCAGCTGAACATCTGGATCGGCATCACCGTGAACGGACTGGTCAACCACCCAAAATTGATGAACGGGGCGTCACTGGAGATAGGTGACTCAGGAAGAAAGGCGATGAACGACAGTGCCCCGATGGTAATGATCGGAGCCGTCTCGCCAATAGCCCGGGACAAACCCACAATGGCCCCGGTGATGATGCCGGGCTTGGCCGCCGGCACTATATATAAAGCCATGGTTTGCCATTGGGTAGCGCCGAGACCATAGGCGGCCTCTCGCAACTCCGAAGGAATAGAGCGTATCGATTCGCGCGTGGATACGATGATAATCGGCAGGATCAGGAGCGCCAGCACCATTCCCGCCACCAGCACCGTCTCGCTCATGCCAAAGGTATAGATGAACAGTCCCAGGGCAAGCAAACCGTAAACGATTGACGGCACGCCGGCGAGGTTCGATACATTGATTTCGATAAGATCGGTAAACCAGTTCTTGCTGGCGTACTCCTCAAGATAAAGACCTGCAGCGACGCCCAGAGGCACCGACAGACAAGCCGTCACTACCATCACCATGATGGTACCCACCCAGGCGGACAGGATGCCTGCCTGCAAGGGTTTCCTTGACGGAAACGATGTATAGAACTCTGGATCCGCGAGTCGCGGATAGCCGGTTATCGCCAGATCGATAAACAAGGCTAGCAACGTTGCTATAGCAATAAAAAGGACAAATATGCCCAAACTGGCGATAGCTATATCCTTCGACCGGTTTTTCCTGGCGAGCGACGCGTAGCTGATTGCGCCGCCTACGTTGTCTGCAATGGATTGCATAAAAACCTCAATAAGCTTGGCGGAATCTTCTACGCAGGAAGAAACCAATCAGGTTGAACAGCAGCGTCAACAAAAACAGTACCAGGCCGGCAGCGAAAATCGATTGGTAGGCAATCGAGCCATGGCGTGCATCACCAAGCGTCACTTGAACAATAAAGGTAGTGATGGTCGCTGCACCTTCCATGGGGTTGAAGGTGAAGTTGGGCATCTGGCCAGCCGCAATGGCTACCACCATGGTTTCACCCACTGCCCGAGACATCGCCAGGATGCACGCGGCGGTAATACCCGATATGGCAGCCGGCACTACCACCCTCACCGCCGTGTGATACTTGGAGTACCCCAGCGCATAGGCACCTTCACGCATGCCGTTTGGCACCGCGCGCATGGCGTCTTCACTAAGAGAGGTGATATAGGGCAGGATCATGATGCCTATCACGAGCCCCGGCGCCAGCATGTTGAAGCCAGGGAGCTGTGGGAAAATGATCTGCAACAACGGCGTGACCAGAAGAAGGGCAAAGAAGCCGTAGACCACGGTGGGTACGCCTTCCAGCAACTCCAGGATGGGCTTGATGGTTTCCCGGACATTGGCCGGTGCGAACTCACTCAGGTAAACGGCTAAAACCAGACCGGCAGGAACCGCAACGGCCAGCGCGATACCCGAAACTACCAGCGTTCCCGACAGCAACGGCCAGATACCAAAGGTCGGCTCGGCAAATAGTGGGGTCCAACTGGTGGTTGAAACAAACTCCCACACGGAAACCGTTTCAAAGAAAACCAGCGATTCGGAAAGCAGAATATAAACGATGCCAATGGTAACGAAGACTGAAACCGCTGCCGCGGCCATCAATACATACCGCGCGACCTCGTTGGTGATTTCACGACGTCTGAGGAAGTGAGGTGAAATGTGCAACCTATCATTCGCACCCTGCCCTGCTTGCTTGTCAGACATAAATCCGCTCACTAAATGGGTCAATTTCACAACGCAAAATGGTAACAGATGCGGGCCCCGAAAGACCCCCATCTGCTACCTTTTTAGCTCAGTTCAGATCAATAGTGCTTGGTGCGGCTCAATGTCTCTGCCACATCAACGCCTACTTCAGCACCCTGATAAGCGGTACCCACTTCACGCTTTTCCAGTACCTCGTTGGCGGCTTCGTATACCTTGGAGCTCAAGGGAACATAGCCCACTTCCTTGACCAATTCCTTGTTTTCTTCATCAAGCAGGAACTGTGTGAACTTCGCTACGTAGTCCTTTTCTTCGATGGAAGCCTTGCTGGCGTAGTAATACAGAGGGCGCGTCAGCGGCTGGTAGGAGGAATCGCCAGCGGTTTCAAAGGAAGGCATTACCGGCTCGTTGTCTTTCCACTTGATGGCTACGGCGTCAAGCTTGTCCTTGTTTTCTTCATAGTAGGCCAGGCCGAAGAAACCCAGGGCGTTGACGTCACCAGAGACACCCATAACCAGCACGTTGTCGTCTTCGCTAGCGGTGAAGTCACCACGGCTCGAATGTTCCTTGCCTACAACGGCGGTAGTGAAGTAGTCATAGGTACCCGAATCAGTACCGGCACCGTAAAGATTCAGCGGGCGATCCGGGAAATCACTGCGGATCTGATTCCAGTTGGTGATCTTGCCCTGGGCTTCCGGCTCCCACATGGTTTTCAGTTCGTCGACTGTCAGCATCTCTGCCCAGGTGTTGTCTGGGTGGATCACAACGGTCAGCGCGTCCATGGCGACCGGCAACTCGATGGGCTGAACGCCATTTTCCTTGCACAACGCCAACTCTTCGGGGCTGATAGGACGGGAAGCGCCAGTGATATCAGTCTCGCCACGGCAAAATTTCTTGAATCCACCGCCCGTGCCGGAAACACCCACGGTTACGCGAATCTTGCCCTTCTGTGCGCTCTGGAACTCTTCAGCCATCGCTTCGGAAACAGGGAAAACGGTGCTGGAACCGTCGATCTGAACAGTATCAACCGCGAAAGCGGCCTGGGAAAGAACACCACCAGCCAGTAGCGCTCCGATTGCAAAAGTCTTTTTCATCTTCGTAGTCCCCTTACGTGATTGAGTAGGCTTGCTGCTACGAAGGGAAGCCTAATGCAACTATGTTTCGGTTTCATGACAGTCTGTATGCCGCCCGCCAAGTGGATTTGCGCCGGGAATCATTGAGGCAAAGCCCGCTATCCCTTACCATAGGGCTGTTATGCGGGTGGCACCCAATGCCCACCCCTGATTGAATTACTAAAACAACTACAACGCCAATTATCGAGTATCACATGCATGATCTAGACAGGGATCCGGTCCCCAAGGGTGAGCTGGCGCTCAAGGTTACCTCCTTGCCACGGGACTGCAACAGCTTCGGCGACATATATGGCGGCTGGCTGGTTTCACAGATGGACGTGGCCGGCACCAGTACCGCCGCCCGCATCGCCAGGGGCCGGGTAGCTACCGTTGCCATTGATCGCATGGGCTTCATGGTACCGGTACCGGTCGGAGCGCAGTTGGCATTTCATTGCCACGTCCTCGACATCGGTCGCAGCTCGATAAAAATCTGTGTCGAAGTCTGGAGCGAGGATCTGGCGCATGATGAAAGCCGCAAGGTAACCGAAGCGGTTTTCGTTTTCGTAGCGATTGATGACCGGGGCCGAACGCGCATCATCCCTTCCTGATTGCCGCTATTCTCCAGGAGAGGGTGAGCTTCACCTGGGTGACAACTATCCGCGCCGGCTATCTGGCCAAGCGCCAGCCTGGCTACCCCTCGATTGCAGCCGCTGGTTTGAGAGGGTCAGAGCGCTTCCAGCTTGGCGTAGGCGACCATCAGCCATTTGCTGCCTTCGTCATCGAAGTTGACCTGTATGCGTGCCTGCGCGCCATTGCCTTCATAATTAAGTACGACACCTTCGCCAAACAACGAATGCATGACGCGCTGCCCCAGGGCAAAACCGGTGCTTTCGGTAGCTTCAATGCGGAACATGTTTCCCTTGGCCGGACCGAAGGGTCTACTGACCTGACTGCCCAGCCGAACCTCACGGATCAGCTCGGAGGGAATCTCGCGTACGAAGCGTGAGACCTTGTTGAAGGTTTCACTGCCGTACAGGCGGCGCGTTTCCGCCCAGGTGATGACCAACTGCTGCATCGCCCGGGTGATGCCTACGTAAGCCAGGCGCCGCTCTTCCTCCAGACGACCCGGCTCCTCGAGGCTCATTTTGTGCGGAAACAGTCCCTCTTCCACTCCCGCCAGGAAAACCAGCGGGAACTCCAGACCCTTGGCGCTATGCAGGGTCATCAACTGGACACTGTCTTCAAAACGATCAGCCTGGGCCTCGCCAGCCTCCAGCGAAGCGTGCGCGAGGAACGCCAGCAAGGTGTCACCCTCCTCTTCCTCCATGGCCATCTCGTTCTCGAATCCCCGGGCTGCTGACACCAGTTCTTCCAGGTTTTCGACCCTGGCCTGGGCCTTTTCGCCTTTTTCATTTTCGTGAAAGCGCAGCAGCCCGCTATGCTCGATCACCTGCTGGGCCATGCTATACAGGGGTATCCCTTCGACCCGCTCGGTAATGTCCTCGATCATCTGCATGAATGCCTGGAGGGCATTTGCCGCACGGCCCGGCAGGCCTTTGTTGTCCAGCAGATCGCAACCGGCCTGCCACAACGACACATCGTGCTGCCGCGCATGCTGGCGCAGGCATTCAAGGGTCTTGTCGCCTATGCCCCGCGTCGGCACGTTGATGATGCGCTCCAGGGCACCATCATCGCCGCGGTTGGCTACAAGGCGCATATAGGCCATGGCGTTCTTGATCTCGGCGCGCTCGAAGAAGCGTTGACCGCCATAGATTCGATAGGGAATAGCGGCTCGCAGCAACGCCTCTTCGAGCACCCGCGACTGTGCATTGGAGCGATACAGAATCGCCATCTCGTTACGCGCCATTCCCTGCGCCGCGGCCTGCTCAATGCGCTCGACAATGAATCGCGCTTCATCCTGCTCGTTATAGCCGGCGTAGAGGGCAATGGGCTCCCCCTCATTGCCGTCGGTCCAGAGTTCCTTGCCCAGCCGACCGGCATTGTTGCCAATCAGCGCATTGGCGGCGCAGAGGATGTTCGCAGTAGAGCGATAATTCTGTTCCAGACGGATCAACTCAGCGGTGGGGTAGTCCTGCTGGAACTGCTGAATGTTTTCAATGCGAGCACCACGCCAGCCATAGATCGATTGGTCATCATCGCCCACCACCATCAGGCTTGGCGTTTTTCCCGCGATCAGACGCAGCCAGGCGTACTGCACCGCATTGGTATCCTGAAACTCGTCGACCAGCAGGTGCCTGAAGCGCGCCTGATACTGCTCGCGCAAGGCTTGATTGTCGCGCCACAATTCAAGAGAACGCAGCAGCAATTCGGCAAAATCCACCACGCCGGCTCGAGCACAGGCTTGTTCATAGGCCTGGTAGATCCGCAGCATGGTGGTCAGGTAAAGGTCACCCGCCGGCTGGATATGCTGGGGACGCAGCCCTTCATCCTTCTGACCATTGATCCACCACAGAGCCTGCCGGGGCGCCCACTGGTTTTCATCCAGCCCCAGCTCGCGGATCATGCGCTTGACCAGGCGGAGCTGGTCGTCGCCGTCGAGAATCTGAAACTGCTCCGCCAGCCCGGCTTCGCGCCAGTGCGCCCGAAGCAATCGATGCGCCAGACCGTGAAAGGTGCCGACCCACATACCCTGGGGCGAGATACCCAGCAGTTGCTCAATACGCGAGCGCATTTCATACGCCGCCTTGTTGGTAAAGGTGACCGACAGAATGCTCCAGGGGGAAGCATTTTCGACCTGGCAGAGCCAGGCGATCCGGTGCACTAGAACCCGGGTCTTGCCGGATCCGGCACCGGCCAGCACGAGTTGCTGGCCAGTTGCGGCAGAAACGGCCTGGCGCTGGGCGTCGTTCAGAGAATTGAGCAAATGAGAGATATCCATCGGCACATTCTAACAGCGCCGACCCGTCAGTCGGAAGGAATCGCCCAAGACCTTGTTCCAGAGCCTCTGTTGGGGTGTAATTCGGCGCCGGGGCTGTGCCAACCCCAGACAGTTGGTGTATGGTGAGGGCCAACGGAGATGCCATCATAGTGGCAACTGCAACATAACAAGAAACGCTTAGCGTTCGGAGTAATCACGTCAACATGGCGTTCCCGCACATGATGTTTCCATCATTGAATCACGCTGACCTGCGCGTCCGTCAACTGGACCTGCTGTTCGAACACTCGCGCTTGCCGCAATGGATGGTCCTGTTGACCGCCGTGGCCATCAGTTTCGTTGTATGGAACCACGTCGACTACCCGGTGCTGCTGGGCTGGTTACTGTTTATATTTTTTCTGGCGCTTGCCCGCAACCAGCTCACCAGCCGTTATCGCCATGCTCTGCCCGTCGACAAAGTACGTTTGCGCTGGCGGCTTTTGTTTTACCTTGGCAATTTTTGCACAGGCCTTTGTCTGGCGTTTGTCCATGTCATGCTGGTCCCCTTGGAAACCTTTGCCCTCCAGGCGCCCGTTTACGGTCTGGTCGCCAGCATCAGCCTGTGTGTCGGCATCATTCAGGCAAATCGCTTCACGGCTTTCGTCAGCTTTGTCGTTCCGGCATGGGTACCATCGATCATCTATCTTCTTTCCCGGGATGATATCTCCAGCCCTTACTGGGGCATCATGGGAGCCACCCTCTTCGGCTGCGTTCTGCTGGCCGGTGCCTTTATAAACCGGTCCGTGCTGCGGACCATGCAGGCCAACGACAACAATATTGCTCTGGTCACCCGTCTGGACGAAGCGCGCCAACAGGCCGAGGCGCTGAATCAACAGCTCACCCGCGAAATCCAGCAGCGCCGTCAGGCCGAATACAACCTGCGTGAAAGCCACGATATCCTTGAGCAGCGGGTATCCCAGCGAACCGCTGAGTACCAGCAGGCCAGCCAAGCGCTACGATCAAGCCAGGAGCAGTTGAAACTTGCCCTGGAGGCCAGCGAACTGGGGCTATGGGACTGGAATCTGGAATCAGACCAGGTTTATCACTCGCATCTTGAAGAAATATTCGGTTTGCCGGCGGATTCGGTGAGCAAGATGCTGCGGGACCTGAGGCCGCGAGTGCACCCTGACGATGTGATGCTGGTGCGTGAAACCTTGATCGAGCACATGAAGGATGAAACGGCAGCGTACCAGATTGAGTACCGGGTCAAACACGCCGACGGCCGCTGGCTTTGGGTGGAGGACAGCGGCAGGGCCGTGGAGCGAAACGATCAGGGTCAGGTTGTACGAATGATCGGAACGCGCAGGGATATCTCGGCGCGCAAGCATCAGGCTGAACAGGAGCAGCTAGCCGCGACGGTATTTGAAGCCACCTCCGAAGGTATTTTCATCCTTGATCCGCAGTTGCGCATTCTGGCGGTCAACCAGGCCTTGAGTGTCATTACCGGCCATGCAGCCAAGGATATTGTCGGAACACGGATCAGGGAGATGGAAGGGCAGGCAGGTGAGGGCGCCGATTATGATGAGATTCGCCAGATTCTGGATCGACAGGACCGCTGGCAGGGCGAACGTAAAGCCGTTCGGCGCAGTGGTGAGCAGTATCCCCAGTGGTTGCAGATGGCGGTGGTGCGCGATACCGGCGGTAATATCACCCATTACATCGGTTTCTTTGCCGATCTCACCATTCATCGTCAAACCGAAGAGCAGGTCAAATACCTGACCAATTACGATCCCCTGACGCAACTGGCCAACCGTAGCCTGTTTACCCAGCGGCTTAACGAAGCCCTGGGCAAGGCCCGGAAGGCGCAACACACTGTAGCGCTGCTGCATGTGGATCTCGACCGCTTCAAATACATCAACGACACCCTTGGTCACAGCGTTGCGGACACGCTGCTACAGCAGGTGGCGACACGCCTGGGCGAGTTGTTTCCGGAATCCGAGGCATTGGCCCGCCTGTCCGCAGACGAGTTTGTGGTCATTGTCGAAGAGCAGAACGACGCCGAGCAGCTCGGCTGCCTGGCGGGCAACATTCTTGAGCGGCTGAAACGCCCTGTGACTATCGGCGACCATGAACTGGTCGTCACCGCATCGATCGGCATCAGTCAGTTTCCCCATACGGCTCGCGACAGTCTGGTGCTGATCGCGCAGGCAAACCTGGCCATGCAGCACGCCAAGCACCTCGGTGGTAACGGATTTCAGTTCTTCACCAAGAACCTGCAGTCCTACAGCCTGGAACGCCTGCAGCTTGAAAACCAGTTGCGCAAAGCCATCGAGGAATCACAACTGGTGGTGTATTACCAGCCCAAGCTGCACTTGCGTACCGACCAGATCAGCAGCGCGGAAGCTCTGGTGCGCTGGCAGCATCCCGAACGCGGACTGATCATGCCAGGCGAGTTCATCGATATGGCTGAAGAAACCGGCATGATTGTCGAGCTGGGCGAGATGGTGCTCAAGCTCGCCTGCGCCCAGGCCAGTATCTGGCACCACGAAGGGCCGACCGCTGTCTGCGTATCGGTCAATCTGTCCGTACAGCAACTACGGCAACACAACTTCGCCGCGAGGGTGGCGGAAATACTCGAAAAGACCAGGCTGCCAGCCAAATCGCTGGAGCTTGAATTAACCGAAAGCATGCTGCTGGAACACTCAGATATTGTGGCGGAGAATATCGCGGTTTTGCTGAAGATGGGCATCAAGCTCGCGGTAGATGACTTCGGCACGGGCTACTCATCGCTGGCCTATCTCAAGCGCTTCCCGCTGCACACGCTGAAAATCGATCGGGCGTTTGTGTCTGAACTCGACGACGGTGGACAGGATGCGGCTATCGTCCGGGCAATAATCGCCATGGCCCACAGCCTGGGCTTGAACGTGGTAGCCGAGGGGGTCGAGCACGACAGCCAGCTGCAATTTCTGCGAAATTGCGAATGCGACGAAGTGCAGGGTTATTTGATCAGCCGACCGATTTCCGCCCCGGACTTTACCCGGCTGCTGCACCAGGCGCTGGAAGGCGAGCTGCTTTAATCAGCTGCGCTCATCCAGCCAGGCGTGCCCTAGCCGCTCCAAAAGACTGTCTGCCGCATCGGGGCCCCAACTGCCCGCGGCATAGCGTTTCGGTGATCGGTAGCAGTCCTGCCAGCCCTGAATGATCGGATCCACCCACTGCCAGGCGGCTTCTATCTCGTCGCGCCGCATGAACAATGTCGCATCGCCTTCGATCACATCCAGCAGCAAGCGCTCATAGGCATCCCAGCGGCGACGTTTGAAGGCGTCGGCAAAGTTCAGATCCAGATCGACCTCTTGCAGGGCCATTCCGCGCCCTGGCGATTTCGCCATCAAAGACAGGCTGATGCTCTCGTCGGGTTGGAGGCGGATAACCAGCCGGTTGCCGGCCGGCCTGTCGCTGCCCTGCGGAAACAGGCGATGAGGCACCGCCTTGAACTGGATGACGATTTCCGATTTTCGCTGGGCCAGGGATTTTCCGGTGCGCAAATAGAACGGCACCCCGGCCCAGCGCCAGTTGTCGATTTCTGCCTTGAGGGCCACGAAGGTTTCAGTATTGCTATCGTGATCCACACTCTTCTCAAAGTAGTAGGCCGGCAACACCTCACCAGCCCGTTTACCCTTCGAATACTGGCCTCGAACGGTATGGTCCTGCACGTCCATGCCGGTTATGGGGCGCAGCGCTTCAAGAATCTTGAGTTTTTCGTTACGTACCGCTTCTGGTTCGAAATGCACCGGCGCTTCCATCGCCACCAGACACAACAACTGCAGCAAATGGTTTTGTACCATGTCGCGGATGGCGCCAGCGTTATCGTAATAATCGCCTCGATTCTCTACCCCGACCTTCTCCAGCACGCTGATCTGCACATGATCGATATGAGCATTGCGCCACAAGGGTTCGAAAAGAGCATTGCCGAAACGCAACGCCATCAGGTTCTGCACTGCTTCCTTACCCAGATAATGATCAATTCGGAACACCCGTGATTCGTCGAACACGGTGCCTATCTGGTCGTTGATCTGATTGGCAGTCTCCAGACTCTCGC
Source organism: Halopseudomonas xinjiangensis (assembly GCA_011050525.1). Lineage (GTDB taxonomy): Bacteria > Pseudomonadota > Gammaproteobacteria > Pseudomonadales > Pseudomonadaceae > Halopseudomonas > Halopseudomonas xinjiangensis_A. Next base: position 228,892 of record DRFO01000043.1, on the reverse strand, counting down.
CCAGCGGCTTTTCCAGCACAATGCGAGCGTTATCGTTAGCGAGTCCGGCCGACGCCAGATGCTTGGCGGTGGCGGCAAACAGATTGGGCATGGTCGCCAGGTAGAAAACCCGGACCCGCCCCGCGCTTTCACCCAGCGCCTTGGCCAACCTGGGAAAGGCTACCCGCTGGCTAACATCCAGACTCAGGTAGTCGAGACGCTGGGCGAACTGCTCCCAGACCGTTGGATCAAAATCACCCTGGGTCACGTACTGACTCACGTGCCGCTGCACAAGCCGACGATAGCTGTCGATATCGTGCTTGGCCCGCGCCAGGGAAAGGATGCGGGTTTCGGCGTGCAGGTGCCGATCTTTATGCAGGTAGTAAAGGGCGGGCAACAACTTGCGCATTGCCAGATCCCCAGTGCCACCAAAAACTACAATATCGCAGGCCAAGCCGCGTTGCGCTGACACAGTCGTCTCCTATCGGAAGGAAGTTGAGCGTTTTTTGTAGTATAACTACACAAAATATCTACCTGGCCCTCAGACTAACATGAAGCTCACGTGAATTTGCTCCAGCACATCGCCGCTAGTCGCCAACTGCTCCGCAAGTCCGAGCTTAAGGTAGCTGATCACGTCCTGGCGCAAGCTGCACAGGTTATCCATTCCTCCATGGCCGATCTGGCCCGCGAGGTCGGGGTCAGTGAGCCCACCATTGTTCGTTTCTGTCGGGCCATCGGCTGTACCGGCTTTCAGGATCTGAAACTGCGACTCGCCCAGAGTCTGGCGGCCGGCGCCAGCTTCGGGCAATTCTCGATAAGCGACAGCGACAGCGTCGACCAGCTATCGCACAAGATCTTCGACACCACGCTATCCACCTTGATGAAGGTGCGCGAACGGCTGGATCCCCAGGCCATGGAGCTGGCCATAGAGGCCATGGCCCAGGCTCGTCGGGTCGAGTTTTACGGCTTCGGGGCGTCGGGGGCCGTAGCCAGTGATGCGCAACACAAATTCTTCAGGTTACAGGTTTCAACCGCCGCCTACTCGGACCCGCACATGCAGGCCATGTCCGCCGTGACGCTGGGGCCGAGGGATGTGGCAATGGCCATCTCACAGACCGGCCGCACGCGTGATCTGCTGCATTCCGCCGGGCTGGTCACCGAGAGCGGCGCCACCCTCATCTGTTTGTGCCCCAGCTCGACTCCCCTGGCGGAGCTGGGCAAGATTCACATTCCGATCGACGTAACCGAAGATACCGAAATCTACACGCCGCTATCCTCCCGTATCGCCCATCTGGTGGTGATCGATGTTCTGGCGATGGGCATGGCGATGCGTCGGGGTCCGGAACTGGTCAACCATCTCAAAAGCGTCAAGAGGAGTCTGCGTGGCTTGCGGGTCTCCAACAAGGCCGGAAGCCGCAGCGCCGACAATCAGGATTGAATACAGACAGATCAGGTTGATAACCCATGGCAACAGCAATGGCCCGCCACATTCTGGTCAAGACCGAAGCGGAGGCTGCCCAGTTGAAAAAACGCATCGCAGCAGGCGAAGCTTTCGATGTGCTGGCAAAAAAATACTCGACGTGCCCCTCGCGCAAGCGCGGTGGTGACCTGGGGGAGGTTCGGCCCGGTCAGATGGTGCGAGCCATCGATCAGATCATTTTCAAAAAGCCCTTGAAGACAGTCCACGGGCCGGTAAAAACCCAGTTTGGTTATCATCTGGTGCAGGTGTTCTACCGGGACTGACCGGCCTTATTGCGTCAGCCCCAGGCGCTCATGCCACTGCGCTATCGATTCCTCAGGAAAACTGTCGAACTGCTGATCGCCTGGCTGCGCCTGCACCTCTACCCATGGCGCCCTGGAGTCCAGCAACAGGTGCGTGTGCTCCGGCGGAACCGGCAACGCGGTATCGATTGCCGAGGCGAAAGGATGTATCAAGTCGGGCCAATCCGGACTGAACAACCATAAGGCACTGCCGCAGAGCCGACAGAAATTGCGCTGCGCCTTGCTTTGGTAGCTGCCCCCGTCATCACTGGGCATGATCGCCCGGTAAATGGACAGATTTTCCTCACCGGTTATTTTCAGGCTGTGCGCATCGCCGCTCAGATTGATCGAGTAACCGCCCCCGCCCTGGGTCTTGCGGCAGATGGAGCAATAGCAGCGCTGATAGGGATAGGGATGCGCGCTTTCCAGGCTGAACTGAACCGCCCGGCAATGGCATGAGCCCTCGAGTCGCATGGTTATGCTCCTAGAACACGGATAGCTAAACAGATTCGCAGCGTTGGCTGCCCATACTCTATGGGCAATGCCCCGGCTGCGATGTTCCGCAAACTGTGGTCACGACGTTGCGGTTGGCTGAACCGCAGGACTGCTACAATAGCGGGTCAACCACCTATGGATACTCGCAATGGCTGCCATCGGGCGCTTCAACACACTGCAGGTCGTCAAGCACACCGGCTTCGGGCTTTACCTTGATGGGGGTCCGGACGGCGAGATTCTGCTGCCCAACCGCTATATTCCCAAGGACACGCCGAGCGAGGTAGACGACTGGCTGAATGTATTCATCTATCTGGACAGCGAAGACAAACTGATCGCCACCACCGAGACGCCCAAGGTGCAGGTAGGCGAATTCGCCAGTCTGAAGGTAGCCGAAATCAATCGCGTGGGCCTGTTTCTGGACTGGGGATTGCCCAAGGACATACTGCTACCGCATTCCGAAGAGAAGCGGCCATTGCAGGAGGGCGACTACTGCGTGGTATATGTTTACCTCGACAAACATACCCGTCGCATTACCGCCACCGCACATCTGGACCGCTATCTGGACAAGGCCCCGGTTCGCTACAAGGTCGGCGAGGCAGTCGAATTACTGGTAGCCGAGCCAACCGACCTTGGTTTCAAGGCGATAATCAACGGACAACACTGGGGGTTAATTCACAAGAACGAAGCCTTCAAGTTCTTGCGACGGGGCAGCCGTGAGCCGGGCTTCATCAAGGAACTGCGTGCCGATGGCAAGATCAGCCTGAGCCTGCAGCCCGTCGGCAGTCAGGCCGGCGATGCCCTGCAAGAGCTGATCTTGCAGAAGCTGGCGGACAATAACGGCGTGTTACCGGTGAGCGACAAGAGCCCGCCAGACGACATTTCGCGCGCGTTCGGCGTCAGCAAGGGCAACTTCAAGCGGGCGATAGGCGGTCTGTTCAAGCAAGGCCTGATCGTCATTCATCCTGATCGTATGGAGAAAATCTAGCGGCAGGTCAGCACCTGCTCATCCCGCTATTTCATACCAGAGCCAAAAGCCGAACAGGAACAAACCTGCGATGCCTATCGGTTTGGAATGCCGCTCCCACAGCCTCAGCGCGGCGTCTCCCGCCACGGCAACCAGCGTTGCCAGCCCGAAGTATCGCGCCCCTCTGGCCAGCATTGCCGCCAGCAGAAAAAGTACAAAGGAATAGCCGCTGGCACCGGCTGCCAGCATGGCGATCTGGAAGGGGATCGGCACGATACCAATCGCCAGTATCGCCACAAAGCCGTTCTGCTCGAACCGGGCCTGGAAGCTGTCATAGGTCGCCTGGTCGCCAAAGAAACCAATCAGCGTGTCACCCCATTGCTCCATGGCAAAGGCACCCAGATAGTAACCAATAGTTGCCGCGGTCAAGTTGCCCGCCAGCGCGACCCCGGCAATGCTCCACTTGCGGTGCGGGTGGCACAGCATCCAGGGAATCAGGATGACCTCAATGGGGATCGGGATGATCAGCGTTTCCATCATCGACGCCACAAACAGCAGCCACATGGCATGACCTGATCTATCCAGACGATCAAGCCACGCGCTGGCGGAAAAAAGCCTGGGTTTCGACATAGTCCAACCGGGAGTCAGGGTGGGTGGGCACTTTTGCCTAAATCATACAGGGCTTCGGGTTGGACGCCGTTGCGGATCAGGCGTTCAGCCTCATCGGAAGATGGCTTCGCTCAGAGCCTGGCGATGCAGCGGTACAGTTGCGGCCAATGGCAACCAGATCTGAACCGTGGTGCCCTGGCCCTTTTCACTGGTGAGAACCAGACGGCCACCAGACTGTTCGGCAAGTCCCTGCGCCATGGACAGGCCCAGTCCGGTGCCCTTGCCGACACCCTTGGTGGTAAAGAAGGGTTCCGTGCATTGCTGGAGTGTTTCGGCATCCATTCCCTCCCCGGCATCTTCAATGGATAAACAGACGTATCCTGTGGTTACGCTGTCTGACAAACCCGCATCCGCTTGCTCGCAGCCCTTAAGCAGGACGCTCCCGCCGTCCGGCATCGCGTCCCGGGCATTTACCATCAGATTGAGCAATACCAGTTCCAGTTGGTTGGCATCAACGAAGGCCTGGGGCAAATCGGCTGGAAAGTCGATTTCAATTTGCACTGCCGGCCCGACGGACCGCTGCAGCAACGGGCCCACATCCTTGACCAGGGCCGCCAGGTCGACGATTTCAGGGCGAAGCTCCTGCCGGCGGGCAAAGGTTAGCAACCGCTGTGTCAGGGTTACGCCCCGCTCACCCGCCTGGATCGCATTGTCGACTAGCATTGCGGTCCTGGGATCGTCGGGCAAACGCTGGCGCAGCAGCTCGAGGTTGCCCAGAGTGACCGCCAGCAGGTTGTTGAAATCGTGGGCCACCCCGCCGGTCAGCTTGCCGATAGCTTCCATCTTCTGGGACTGGCGCAGCGCCATTTCTGCCCGGCGACGTTCCGTAACGTCGATCAACCCTCCCAGCACCTGTATCACACCGCGCTGCGTATCACGCTCCACGCGTGCCGAGGCGATAACGTCCACCGGCTTACCGTCTCGGGTAAGGAAACGGTACTCGGTTTCCTTGACCTTGCAGGTACGCAAAAAATTGCGCCAATCGGCTCCGCGCGCCTTTTCAGCGGAGCATTCATCCATGAATTCGACCAATGAGCGGCCCACCACCTCTTCGCGTCGATAGCCTAAAAGATCCAGCCAGGATTGACTCACGTACTCCACGCGCCCTTTTACATCCAGCGAATGAAGGGGCAGCGGGGTGCGGCTGTATAGCGAGCGAAAACGCTCTTCACTTTGGCGCAAGGCACTGGCTTCCCGGTCAGTCATGAGGGCTAGCCGCCGATCGTACATGGCGGCAATGGAGGCCAGAAAGAGGATAAGAAAGGTGGCGGCCGCAACAGCCAAGGCGAGGCTTGGCAAATCCAGGCCCGGCTCGTTGTGGACCATGCCGCCGGTTGCATGAACCGTAAAAATGGCCCCCTGCATTCCTGCGTAATGCATGCCGGATATAGCGATCCCCATGACCGCGGCGGCAGCCAGCCTGGCGGCCAGGCGCTGTGCTGCACGTCCAGACAACCAGAGAGCCACCGTGGCCGCGGCGATGGCAATGATAAACGAAGCGACTACCCAGGCCGGATCATAGGAGAGGTCCGCCGCCATATTCATGGCAGCCATGCCCATGTAATGCATCAGGGCTATGCCTAAACCCATGAAAATGCCGCCAAGCATCAACGTGGAGGCGCTGGCATCGGCACGACTGACCGCGAAAAAGCTGATCCCGGTTACCACCACAGGCACCAATAGTGACACCAGGGTAAGGCTCAGGTCGTATTGAACCTCCATACCCGGAACGTGAAATGCAAGCATTCCCACAAAATGCATTGCCCATATACCGCCTCCCATCGCCAACGCAGCCGTTGTCAACCATGCGTAGCGCGCCCAGCCGCCGGACGCCCGGACACGAATGGCCAGATCAAGCGCAGTAAAAGACGCGGTAATGGCAATGAGGATTGAGAGGCAAACCAAGGCGCCGCTGTAGGTTCCAGGCATAGCAGTCACTACCAGCCCTAGCACGGGTCGTCAGGTTAAGAGCTTTGCGCGCTCTGCGTTTATAAAGGTACCATGCCGACGAACCATGTCGACGATGACTCTGAACAGGCTTTAGTCTCACCGAGACTCGTTTTGCATGCCTTGTCGTGAAACCCAATGAACCAGCGCATCTCCTTTGAGTCAGAGACAGGGGCGCCAGCAGATGTAGAATTGTCGGCTGGCCGGGATTTAAACGTGGAACGGCGAGTTTGTAAAGAACTTGGACTGCCCGAATTTCAATGGTGAGTGTCGGTGACTGGATGACCAAAGTACTGATCGTAGAAGACGAAGCGTTGATCGCCATGCTGCTGGAGGAGATGCTGGTTGACCGCGGATTTGACGTAGTAGCCCACGCCGTGACGCTGGACGAAGCGGAACGACTGGCTTCTACAATTGATGTGGATGTGGCCATTCTTGATGTCAGTCTTGGCGGAACCTACGTGTTTCCGGTGGCCGAACGACTCCGTGAGCGCGGCATACCCTTTGCCTTTACCACTGGCTACGGATCCGACGGGGTGCCTGACGCCTGGGCGCGTTATCCCGTTTTTACCAAGCCCTATGATATCGAACCCCTGGTGCAGTCCCTTCGTCAGTTGTTGAAATAGCTCCTCCAATGAACAGCCTTCCCAGCGCAGATGGTCCCGCCTTTTTTCTGACAGGCGGCGGCGAAGCCGGCAAGCGCATACGTGGCCATGATTGGGCCAGCTCGCCTCTCGGCTTGCCAGAAAGCTGGCCTCGGGCCCTGCAGACACTTGTCAGCGTGATTCTTGGTTCGCGGCAGGCCATGTTCATTGTTTGGGGTCACGAGCACACCCTGCTGTACAACGACGCCTACTCGCAAATATTGGGCCGCAAACACCCCGATGCCCTGGGCAACAATTTTCTCATCGCCTGGTCAGAGATTCAGGATCAGCTGGCGCCGCTGGTGGCCGAAGTCTATGCGGGCACACCGGTACACATGGACGACATCACCTTTACCATGATGCGCCACGGTTACCCGGAAGAAACCCATTTCGCTTTTTCCTATACCCCTGTGCGCGACGACGGCGGGGAGGTTGCGGGGTTCTTCTGTCCCTGTATCGAGACCACCAGTCAGATCCTGGCGGAGCGACGGCTGACGGAAGAGAACGAACGACAACGCAAGCTGTTCGAGCGGGCGCCTGGTTTCATCGCCATCATGCGCGGACCCCAGCATCTTTTTGAATTTGCCAACGCAGCCTACCGGGACCTGATAGGCGGTCGGGACCCGGTGGGCAAGACCGTAAGGGAATCGTTGCCAGAAGTCGAAGGCCAGGGGTTTTTCGAATGGCTGGATCAGGTCTATCACACCGGTGAGCGCATCGTTTCCAGGGGAGTCCTCATCCGTTTGCAGCGCCTGCAGGGCGCGCCCCTGGAAGACCGCTTCGTCGATTTTATCTATGAACCTGTGATCAGCGAGGCCGGAGACATTACCGGCATCTTTCTTGAAGGGCACGACGTTACCGAAGCACATCGCGCCCAGGATGCGCTCAGAGCCAGCGAACTGCAGTTCAGCGCCCTCGCACAGGCCTTGCCCAATATTGTATGGACCGCCCAGCCTGAAGGCGGAGTAGATTGGTTCAACGATACGACCTTTGGCTATTCCGGGCAGGTTCCCGGCACCCTTAGACAGCACAGCTGGACGGAGCTTTTGCACAGCGAAGACGCGCACGTCACCCATGCACGCTGGCTAAATGCGGTTGCGTCCGGAGAAGCCTATGAAATCGAAGCTCGTTTACGCCGCCATGATGGAATGTACCGCTGGCATCTGACGCGGGCCGTGCCAATCTGCTCGAAAAAGGGCGATGTGGTTCGCTGGGTGGGCACCAGCACCGACATCCACGACCAGAAACTTGCAGCGCAAACCCTGCGTGATCTGAATGAGGAGCTGGAACGACGCGTCAAGGAGCGCACCGAGGACCGTGACCGCGTCTGGGAAAACTCCAGAGATCTGCTGGCCATAGTCGGACCCGACGGCGTTTTCCGAGCGGCCAATCCGGCCTGGACCCAGGTACTCGGTTATCATCCCAGTGAGGTTGAGGGGGCGGGATTCGACCAGTTTGCCTGGCCAGACGATCTCAGTCTGGCCACTCTGGGTTTTGAAACAGCCCGGGCGAAGACCAATCTGACCAATTTCGAAGTCCGCTGTCGACACAGGGATGGTACGTACCGCTGGATTTCCTGGCATACCTCCGGTGGTGAAAAGCTTATCTACGCCTATGGACGCGACGTGACCGCCGAACGGGAACAGGCCAACGCCCTCAAACTGGCTGAGGAACAGCTGCGCCAGGCCCAGAAAATGGAGGCCGTAGGTCAGCTTACCGGCGGCATCGCCCACGATTTCAACAACCTGCTGACCGGCATCATCAGTTCGCTGGAGCTGATGCTGACCCGCGTGTCGCAAGGACGCACCGACAATATAAGTCGCTACGCGGCCGGCGCCATGGGCTCTGCACAACGGGCGGCGGCCTTGACCCACCGCCTGCTGGCGTTTGCACGACGCCAGCCGCTGGATCCCAAACAGGTCGACGTGAATCGGTTGGTAGTCGGCATGAAGGACTTGCTGCGGCGCACCCTGGGCCCGCTTTACCGGCTCGATTTCATTTCCGACCCGGCCCTCTGGATGACCCGCTGCGATCCCTACCAGCTTGAAACCACATTGATCAATGTGGTCATAAACGCTCGTGATTCCATGCCGGGCGGCGGATCGCTGCGAATCGAAACCCTCAATGTCGACCTGGAAAGCCCGGATCAGGCCGCCGATCGAAACATTGCTCCCGGACAATATGTCGTGGTGCAGATAACCGACACCGGTTTCGGAATGACTGCGGACGTGGTCAAGCGCGCCATGGAGCCGTTTTTTACCACCAAACCGCTAGGCCAGGGGACCGGGCTGGGATTGTCGATGGTGTATGGTTTTGCCAAGCAAAGCGAAGGCCATCTGGAGATCAACTCCGCAGTCAACGAGGGCACCACCGTCAGACTGTTCCTGCCTCGCCATATCGGCAAAGCCGAGCCAGAGCCTGCTCTGGTAATGGCCGAACCGGCCTCGGCCGGAAAAAGCGCAACCGTACTGCTGGTCGAGGACGAAAGTATCATCCGCGAGGTCGTAGCCGAGTCACTCATGAGCCTGGGCTACGATGTGTTACAAGCAGCGGACGGTCTGGCAGGGCTGGAACTGTTCAAATCAAACCATCCCATCGATCTACTGATAACCGATATCGGGCTGCCGGGCCTCAATGGGCAGATGCTGGCGGAAAACGCACTCCTGGAGCAGCCAGGTCTCAAGGTTCTGTTCATGACAGGTTATGCGGAAAATACCACCATGGCGGACGGCTTCCTGCTACCCGGAATGGGAATGCTGACCAAGCCGTTCACAATCACCGCCATGGAAACCAAGGTACAGGGCATTCTCCAACACGGCTAGACGGCTCTGCCTGGTGCGGCAGGCCGCAGTGTAGCGGCCAAGCCCCCGCCCCCCGGATTAGATATTGCCTGGCGACCAGGCTTAGGAGTCCTGCGATGAGTCTGGAAAACCACCAAGAAATCGACGCCTTTGACAGCATCAACGCGGTCCCGTCCATTCTTCAGGTGATCTGCCGCAGCACCGGCATGGGGTTCGCCGCCGTTGCACGCGTCACGGAAGACCGATGGATTGCCTGCCGTACCCTGGATCTCATCGATTTTGGACTGCAACCAGGCAGTGAGCTGCAAGTGGAAAGCACTATTTGCCACGAAGTTCGCCAGAGTCGAGAGCCGGTCGTTATCGATCACGTCGCCGAAGATGTATTTTATAGCCAGCACCACACCCCGAGGCTCTATGGATTTCAGAGCTATATTTCGATGCCCATCATTCTTCCCGACGGTACCTTCTACGGCACCCTGTGCGCCATCGATCCAAAACCGGCCAAGGTGAAAAACCTTGAGGTGGTGGGCATGTTCGAGCTTTTCGCCGAGCTTATCGCCATCCATCTGGATACCCAGTCACGCCTGGCCCAAAGTGAGGCGAACTTGAGCGGAGAGCGTGACTCCGCCAAGCTGCGCGAGGAATTTATTGCCGTATTGGGGCATGACCTGCGCAACCCGCTGGCGTCCATCAAGGCAGGCACTGGATCGATCCTGAGAGCTGCGCACACTGACGAAAAAACCAATCGGATTGCCCGGCTAATGCAAAACAGCGTGGGACGCATGGAAGGCTTGATCAACAATCTGCTAGATTTTGCACGGGGCCGACTGGGCGGCGGGCTGGCCCTGGACCGGGAGACCAAATCAATGGAACCCACCTTTATTCAGGTGCTGGACGAATTTCGCGCCAGCGCACCCGACAGGCTTTTTGACATTCAGTTGAGCCTTGACCAGCCGGTTGAAGGCGACCACAGCAAGATCGCCCAGCTCATATCGAATCTGATAGGGAACGCTGTCATGCATGGTGCGGCGCAGGAACTTATCCACATCACCGCCCTGACCACTGATACATCCTTTGAACTGGCGGTCGCCAATGGTGGCAAACCGATCTCCGACGAAGTAAGGGAACAGCTTTTTCAGCCTTTCTATCGCGGGCATCAGCGCGCCAGTCTCCAGGGCCTGGGGTTGGGCCTGTATATATCCTCGGAGATAGCCAAAGCCCATGACGGCTCCCTGGAGGTTAGCTCGACCGCAGAGCAAACCCGGTTTGTCTTTCGGATGCCGAGAGTCGATGGCAGCAAGGCGGGAAACTAGTCGGAACAGCGAAGCCTTAAAGTAGCGAACGGTTTAATACAATAATTTCTAATTCAAGCTGAAATATTACTAAGTTGTTATGACTGGGCCGCTTTAGCACAATAGCCGCCCTTCCCGCTTCGGGCGCGGTCCATCAATACACCCTGCGGAGTACCATGCTGCGGCAATTATTTATCCTTTCTGCAAGGCTTTCCGACCTTTTCACGGGCCTGATCAACCATTCCCGTCCCAGTGAGCGTTTGCGCGCTGCGACAGGCGCGACCCTGGGGCTAGGTTGCGCCGTCTGGATGGCTCATCAATTTGTCGGCCCCGAATTCGCTGCAGCTCTGGCCGGCCCGCTTGGCGCCTCGGCGATACTGCTGTTCGTGGTCTCGTCCGGCGCGCTGGCCCAGCCCTGGCCGCTGCTCGGAAGCTACCTTTTCTCCGCCTTGACCGGCGCGCTCCTGGCCCAGTATTTTGGCCATTCGCTGCCAATCGCCTGTGTTGCCGTAACACTGTCGCTGCTGGTGATGTTTGCACTGCGCTGCCTGCATCCACCCGGAGCAGCAGTAGCCTTGGCAGTTGTATTGTGCGGGCCGGCACTCGGCGAGCCCGGCCTGATGATAGTGGCTCCGATCATGGCCAGCGCCGTCTGTCTGCTACTGAGCGCACTGGTTTTCAATAATCTGACCGGCGCTGCCTACCCGAAACGAGCGTCCTCTGCGAATCATCACCATACATCTGACGCAGCCCCCGAACGGCGCGTGGGAATTACCGACGATGACCTGGATAGCGCTCTGGAGGAGTTCGGATCGTTTGTGGATATCACCAAGGCTGATCTCGAGCGGATAGTGCGCATTACCGAGAGATCAGCCCTGCGTCGAAACATGGGCGACATTTGCGCCGAGCAGATCATGTCGCGGGACGTGCGGTCAGTCAGCCCTGACACGACGGTACTTCAGGCCTTGCAGCTGCTGCGCCATCATCATGTCAAAACCATGCCCGTGGTCGATGCAGCCGGCGCACTGGTCGGCATAGTCAGCCTGGGCGACCTGATGGGAGAGATCGACAAACCCGAAGGGCCTCTGTTCCCGGCCCGCATGAAGGTCTGGCGCGGCCAGCCGATCAGCAAATGGATGACCAGTCCGGTGATCAGTGTTGATGCGCAAACCCATGTAATGGACATGATCCCGCTGATGTCGCGGCACGGATTGCATTCGTTGCCTGTCATGAATCGCAACCAACTGGTGGGTCTTGTCACCCAGACCGACCTGATCGCAGCGCTTCACCGCGATCTGTTGGCGCACCTCTGATCACCCTGTCAGAGCAGCGGGTCCCAGCGTTGCGACCAGTTCGTGCGGCTGGTCGCTACCTGCCGTAGTATCCCGAACGCTGTACGCAGCACCTCAGTGTCACGTTCACGCGAATAGACCAGGTAGGTCGGGAAGCTGAATTCCGGGGCCATGGGCACCCGCTCAAGAACGCCGCTATCCAGGTAACCTTGCACCACCCGGGTGCGAAAGTACCCCGCCCCTCCGGATTCCAGAATGTATTGCAGCCCCAGCGGGCCATGGTTGAAGCTCACCGGGGCTTTGGTCTTGTCAGGAAGCGCGGCATCATGCTGACGCCGAAAATTCGGGCCCCAATCGATATAGACGTAGGGGGTCGCCCGACCTGGCAGGCACACCTGGATCAGCTTTTCTTCCAGAAGCTCCTCGACCTGCAAACCAGGCAGGTATTCAGGCCGATAAACCAGCGCAGCATCGAGCGCGCCCTGTACCACCCGCTCCAGCAAATAGCCGGTCTCGCCGATCTCAGCCCTGACCGTGTGGGAGGGCAGTTGTTGCCGCAACTGGCGCACCCAGTCGAGAATCAGCGGACTGCACAGGCTGAATTCGCCACCGACATGCAGTACATCACTGTGGCCTTCGGGCAAGGGCAGATCGCGCTGGGCAGCTTCCCAGGCCAGCACCATCTGATTGGCGTGCACGGCGAAGACCTCGCCGTCTGCAGTCAGCCTGGCGCCGGATCGGTTGCGAATGAACAGCTTGCAATTCAGCTGGGCTTCCAGAGTTTGTATCCGGGCGGTTATAGCGGCCTGGGTTACGTGCAGGCGCTCGGCGGCACCGATAAAGCTGCCGCATCGTACGATTTCCAGAAAGGTGCGTGCTAGCCCGGTGTCCACAGGCGTTCCCCCAGATTCGAGCGCCTCACTCGCGCCCCGCATCGAGCAGCGGGTTGCCCTTCATCTTCAGGTACAGCTTGCCGATTTCGCCAGAGCCAACATTGTTGAGGTGGCTTTCATCCCGGTACAACGGAATGCCATTTAGCACCGTCTGGCAGCGCTGGGCATCGCATATGACCTCTCGTGGATTGATCCATTGCACCTGCGGGAAACGCTCCTGAACTGTCTGTTTGAACTGATTGAAATTTTCCAGGCGTTGCTGAACAACATGAGCGTCGATGGAGCAGTCCTGCATGTTCTTCAGCAAACAGTGTGCGTAAGAGGAGGACGGCAATTCAGGAACATCCTCAAGCACCACCACCTGGTGGTCTTGTTCAAGCAGCCATTCGACAGCGTCGACAAAATAGCCCTGGAACGCCGGGTTTTGAAGATAGGAGTTCCACCACGCGGAGATGAAGACCGTCATCGGCTCCTGGCTAAGGTACTCGGTCAGCGCCTGGTTGCGATCGATGCGTTCCTGGTTTCCCCCAAACGCTTTGTCACTCTGACTACCCAGCACAAAGGGCGTGGACGCGCGGGTAACCAGCAGCAATGACAGATCGGTTCCCTGCAATAACTGCTCAAGAAAGCCAATGAGCGCGATGGCATGCGAATCGCCAATCAGCACGCTGTTGACCGGCCCCGGTGCGCCGAACTGGCAGGCCTCGGATTTATCGAAATCGTAGGGATCTGCCTTGAAGCATTTCTTGTACAGATCCGCCGCATTGTTCTGCGCAATGACGCGGTAAAGCGCCCGCCGCTCCTCTGGAATACGGAAACTGATGTCGTCAGCGATACGGATGGTTGATTGAATTGCCCAGATCACCAGCGCTGGCAGCAGGATGAATATCAAAAACGCCCTTCGCAGCTTCCAGGGTCGATAGCGGTAGCGGTTTTCCACAAACCGATGGCTCAGCCACGACAGCAGCACTACCGCAACCACCAGAGCCGTGCGGTTGAGCCACGTAAGATCGATCAGCTGGTAATGCATCAGCGCGATGGGAGGCCAGTGCCAGAGATACATCGAATAGGAAATGCCACCTAGAAAAACCATCACCTTGAGGCTCAGCAAGCGCGCCACCAGGGTGTCTGGATGATGCAGGCCTGCGTAGAGCACAAGCGCCGTGCCCAGGGTTGGCCATAGCGCGTTGTAACCCGGAAAATGGTCGGTGCCATGCAATAACAACGCCGTGGCTACGATCAAAGCCATTCCAAGCAGTGCCAGCGTTTCAGCGGTCACCCGGCCGAGCGCAGGCAGGCGAGTGGCGAACAGCGCTACCCCCGTGCCGAGCATGAATTCGAACAGCCGGGCTGGCAGAAGATAATAAGCCGCCGCTGGGTGATGCTCGGCCAGGTAGACCGACAGCGCAAATGCCAGAAGCCCGAGCAACACATACGGCCACAGGCCATTGCGACCACGGGAGAACCGATAGGCAAGATAAAGAACCGAGGGCCATAGCAGATAAAACTGTTCCTCCACCGCCAGCGACCAGGTGTGCAACAGGGAAATGGATAACGCCTCCGGCGCAAAATACTGGCTGAGCTCATCCAGAAAATAGAAATTGCTGAAGCCAACCAGTGAAGACAGCCAGCTTTTTGCAAAAACGTAATAGTCCTCGTCAAAATAGAAGGGCGAGATCATCACGAAGGTGACGGTGGACACCAGCAGGAACACCGGAGCCAACCGCAATATCCGCCGTGCATAAAATTCGCTGAAGCTGAAGCTGCCCGCGCTGAACTTGCGGCCAAGCAGTTGGGTGATCACAAAGCCGGAAATGACAAAAAAAACATCAACACCCACAAACCCGCCGGTAATGCCGGGAACCTGGTAGTGGTAGAGAATGACCAGAATAACCGCGAGGGCTCTCAGCCCTTCTATATCGGCGCGATAGTTTTGCATGTCAGCCTGAGGGTACCCTGATAAAAATGGTGACTGGGGAGGATAGTGGCCTGCCCTGTGGCGGACAAGCACTTACTGCCTGAAGCCGAGCAGTCGGCGCCTGGCAATCGGCCAGAGGAACTACCCGGCTGCAAGGGACCTCTATAAGACATACCCGTTACAGGAGACAGGCATGAAACCGTTCAAGACGCTCTGCGGTCTGGCCATGTTGCTGCCGGCAATCGCCCTGGCTGCGGCCGATGTGCTACTCGACAGGGAGCTGAATGGCCTGGATATCGCTACCCGGGTGACCGGGCCTGGTGATCGCGGCCACCCCGCTGCGGTGCCCGGAACAGACCAGACCAAGACCGTTCACATCAGTAACAACAGTGAGGTCACCGTCACCTGCGACCTCAGCCCGGAGCCCGCTGAAACAGCCTGGCCCGATTTCCCCGAGGCAACCATTATCGCAGGCGGTTCAGCCACGCTCGATGTGGGTGGCGACTATTCCACTGAAACCATCAGGGCGAAACTGGTGTGTACGGAAGAAACAGCAAGTTCAAGATAGCCCGCCGCCAGACGGGCCGAACCAGCAAAAATTATTTCAGGGTTTACGGCTCCAGCAGCCGGCGCGCTGCCGTCCCACGCGTGACGCTTAGCTGAACTCCAATCACCAATGCCGCGATTGGCAGCAGCCCGATATTCACTGCGGACCATCCGATGGTGGTGATCAGCGCCCCCGCGGCGAACGACATGATAGCCGCCATACTACCGTTGGAAAATTCCATTAGGCCCTGTGCGCTGGCGCGTTCGTCGGGTGAATGGCCTGTCCCCAGAAGCGTCGTGCCGGCCACCAGCATCAGATTCCAGCCCATGCCCAACAGGCAGCTGCTCAGCAGAAAGTTCAGGTGGCTGGTGCCCAGCAAGGCGACCGAAGCACTCAGCACCATGGTCACAGCGCCCAGGCAGGCAACGCGACTATTGCCCAGTCGATCAACCAGGGGCCCGGCGATGAACGCGGGCAGGAACATGCCAAGCACGTGCCACTGAATAACCTGCGCGGCTGAATCCACATCCATGCCATGGAAGCGCATCGCCAAAGGCGTGGCGGTCATTATCAATATCATCAGTCCGTGGCCGACAGCCGTCGTCAGCACAGCGGCGCGGATGACTGGCCGCGTAAGCAGGCTGGCGAGTGACGCTGCCGGCTTGGCAGCCGAGGAGCTGGACGCCTGGCCTGGTCTGAGACCCGCAAGCACGAGCAGAGCCACCAGGGCCAGCGCGGCAACCAGCAGATAGGCACCCACGAAGGGAACCGACAGCGCGTCACGGGCCAGCGATCCGAGCGTAGGGGCGATCAGCGCAGCGCCCACACCACCGCCAATCACACAAGCCGTAGCGCGGCCCTTGTATGCCTCCTCCACCGATTCGATTGCGGCGAAACGATAGAACATGGCAGACGCCTGGTAGGCCCCCAACGGTAGTGCTCCCAGACACAGGAGAGTGAAGCTGGCATGCCAGATGGCAAACGCGCTCAGCAGCCCACCCAGGATTCCCGCCAGAGCGCCCAGCACAAAACCCACCTGGCGTCCCTTTCGCTGCATAAGACTCGAGACAGGCCCCACCGCCATCAAGTGACCCAGCACCAGCAAGCCAAGGGGTAATGTGGCCAGCCCCGCCGAAGGCGCCAGCTGCAGGCCCACTAGCGAGGTCAGAATGATTCCGATCATGGCGCATGACCAGAACAACGCTTGTGCGATAAATAATCTGAGGATCTGAGCGTTGGTGAATAACAGCATCATTTGGCGTGCGCTCGCGAGTGGATGGGCTGACTATGGCCGATTGGCAGGCCTCAGTTTGTATCGGAATCGGTAACGACACAATGATCCCGGCCGGGTAGACGGAGCCTTGGGAGCAGGAACATCCACGCCGGCACAGGGTCACAAAAATATACCCGGGATGAATGCCACTTACTTGAATGAAATGGTGTAGAACTTGGTTTGCTCCTCACCTGGGGAAATCAAGCACCAGCTTGATCCTGCGGAGGTAGTCTGAGAGTACGGCGTAGGCTGATGGCTTGCGTATCGAGCTGGTGCTCGACAGTCCCAGGGGGTGCCCGTCTCGGATCGCAGCGTATTCGCGGCAGCTTGAATCGGGTGGCTTTGCCTGGGACGGTCAAGCACCAGCTTGATCTTGCGGAGGTAGCCTGAGAGTACGGCGTAGGCTGATGGCTTGCGTATCGAGCTAGTGCTCGACAGTCCCAGGGGGTGCCCATCTCGGATCGCAGCGTATTCGCGGCAGCTTGAATTGAGTGGCTTTGCCTGGGACGGTCAAGCACCAGCTTGATCTTGCGAAGGTAGTCTGAGAGTACGGCGTAGGCTGATGGCTTGCGTATCGAGCTGGTGCTCAACAGTCCCAGGGGGTGCCCGTCTCGGATCGCAGCGTATTCGCGGCAGCTTGAATCGGGTGGCTTTGCCTGGGACGGTCAAGCACCAGCTTGATCTTGCGGAGGTAGTCTGAGAGTACGGCGTAGGCTGATGGCTTGCGTATCGAGCTGGTGCTCGACAGTCCCAGGAGGAGCCAATCTCAGGTCGTTGAGCAATCTCAGGTCGTTAAGTAAGTGCCGTTCATTTCCTCCCGGGATTTCAATGACGGGGCCAACAACAATCCATGGCAAGGATCAGCCTGTGCAGGAGAACTGCAATGACATTATCCCGCCATTCAACCCACGTATTGCGGCCCTATTCCCGTGTATTGCAGAGGGCGCTTGTTGCGCTTGCGCTTCTGACGGCGGGCTTTAGCCCGGCGTACGCACAGGACGAGACACCTGAGCTCAAATTTCCCGGCGAACATTTGCGCGTTAGCGATTATCCCGGAACCTTTGTTGACGCCGACCTTTCCAGCTGGCGCACCAAGGTGCCCGAGATAGAGGACATAACGATACCGGCTTCGGCGGACGACACCTCACAGGCGGCCCTTTTCTATGATTCCGAATCTGAACGGGACAAACCTTTGCTGCTGGTGCTGCACAGCTGGAGCACTGACTACCTGCAGAACATCGACATTCCGATCGCCCGCTTCGCGGTGGAGAACGACTGGGTATTCATGCACCCGGACTTTCGTGGCAAGAACGATGGGGGCACTGAGACCACGGCATCTGATCTGGCCATGTCCGATATGGAAGACGCGCTGAAATTCGCCCGTGAGAACGCCCGGGTCGATTCTTCACGCATCTATCTGCTCGGCTACTCGGGCGGCGCGATGAACGCGTTGCACCTGGCTAGCCGCCACCCCGATCTGTTTGCCGGCGTGTCCGTATGGGTGCCGGTCTACGATCTGATCAGTTGGCATCAGTGGCACGACGCGCGCGGTGGCAAATACGCGGAAGAGATTGAGGACGCCTGCGGGGGCGAGCCCACGGAAGGCACTGCCGCTTATAACGAATGCCTGAAGCGCAGCCCACGGGCACATCTTCCAGAGGTAGCGGGTGATGTGCGGATTCTGATCGCGCACGGGATAAACGATATGAATGTGCCGCCGGATCAGGCGTTGCGGGCATTCAACGATCTGGCCAGCGAAGAAGACCGGATCCCACAGGAGCAGATCGACCAGTTGCTGGAGGAGCGCAAGGTTCCAGAATCCCTGCTTGCGCGCTCCACCCATGAGTCCGCGGAATTTCCACACTTCGCCGAGGCCGGAGCAACCGTGTTGTTACATCTCGAATCAGGGCCCGCAGAACTTGTGCTTTTTGAAGGCGAACACGACATGTTGTACCGCCCGGGCCTGGCCTGGCTCGCGCGGCAGCGACGTTGAACAAACCGCACAGTTGGAGGACGCATAACAATGCCTGATCCGAGCACCAGTATTCGGACCCGAACAACATTGGCCTTGCTAACGGTAGCCGCACTGCTCGGCGTGCCAGGGCCGGAGGTCCGGGCGGCAGACGACTGGTCAACCGCTCCCGGCCCGCTGGAAGGGCCGCCGCGTATTATCGGCAAACATGGTGCGGCCTGCCTGATCGGTGCCGAGCAGCTGCCACTCGAAGGCATTGGTTATCAAACAGCGGATCTGGCGCGGCGACGCCACTTCGGCCACCCGGTTCTGATCGATTATATCGAGGACCTCGGTCGGCGCGTGGCGAATGCGGAATTCGGTCCGATGCTGGTAGGCGACATGGCACAGCCGCGCGGCGGCCCGATGTCCTATGGTCACGTCAGTCATCAAAGCGGGCTGGATGTCGACATCTGGTTCCGGCTTGACCTGCCGCCGCTCGACCGTAGCGAGCGTGAGGGGCTGGAGCAGCCCATTCTGGTCGACCCTATGACCGGCCAGCTTGATCGGGCGCGCTGGACAGAGGATCACGCCAAGCTCATCCAGCTGGCGGCGGATGATCCTCGGGTGGCGCGCATCTTCGTCGATGCCGCGGTAAAAGAAGATCTGTGCAGCCGCGAATGGGAAGATAGGTCCTGGTTACGCCACATACGTCCCTGGCCAGCGCACGACGAGCATCTCCATGTGCGCCTGCGTTGTCCGGAAAACTCGCCCGAATGCGTCGATCAGCCAGAACCGCCACCGGGTGAAGGCTGCCAAGGCCTTGTTCCCACTCCGAGAACGGAGCGCGAGTCGTTACCGATTCGCACCTTGCCGCAGGCCTGTCGCGCCGTGCTGTCCAGATAGCTCGGCCGATCCCGTCATTACCTGACCAGGCCTGGCAACAGCGCACCGATTCGATCAAGCAGCCGGTCAATATCCGCATCACCCAGATCGAGATGGGTAACCAGGCGGATATGCCGGCCTCCGGCAATCAAGATTCCCTCGGCTTTCAGCGCCTCTTTCAAGGCGTCCCCAGCAGACGCTGAGCCAACGTCAAGGTAAACCATGTTGGTGCTGACGGAGACTGCCGCCACGGCGGATATGGCTTCCAGGCCCAGCGCCAGTTGCTGCGCGCGCCGGTGGTCGTCTGCGAGCCTGTCGATGTGATGATCAAGTGCATGGTTGATTGCAGCAGCGATGATTCCCGCCTGGCGCATGCCGCCGCCAACCATCTTGCGCCAGCGTCGGGCTTCCCGGATAAAAGCCGCCGGCCCGGCCAATACCGTGCCCATCGGCGCGCCCAAGCCTTTGGAGCAGCACAGACTGACGGTATCGACAGACTCCGTCAGCTCATGCAATGGCACCTGCGAAGCGACCGCGGCGTTGAACAATCGCGCGCCATCCAGATGCACTGCCAATCCGCGCGTGTGGGCGAGCCGGGCAGCGGCGTCCATGAATGCCACCGGCATTACCTTGCCCGCATGGGTGTTCTCGAGCGCCAGCAGGCGCGTGCGCGCAAAGTGCGGATCATCGGCCTTGATAACGGACTCGAACTCATCCAGCGAGAGGCTGCCGTCAGCCTGCACGGCGATGGGCTGCGGCTGAATGCTGCCCAAGACCGCAGCGCCCCCGGCCTCATACAGATAGGTGTGGTACTTTTGCCCGACGATGTATTCATCCCCGCGCTGACAGTGCACGAGCAGCGCCACCAGATTGCTCTGCGTGCCCGACGGGAAAAGCACCGCGGCCTCCTTGCCTGCCAACTGCGCCATGCGTGCTTCCAGGGCGTTCACCGTAGGGTCCTCGCCAAACACGTCGTCCCCTACCTCGGCATTTGCCATAGCTTCACGCATAGCCAAGGTGGGCCGGGTGACGGTATCGCTACGTAAATCGATAAGGTGCGCGGGTTTGTTGGTGGGCATATGCGGTTGTTCCTATTTTTGTTCTTTCTTGCGGGCAAATCGCGTCTCGCCGGTGGTGGCGTTCAACTGACGAATATCGGTTGGTGCCCCTTGCTCATCCAGCACCACGAGGCCGATTCCGGAATTGTTCCACAGCCGTTCACCTGCCTCTCGCCCCGCGGGCAATCGCGGGGTTATGCGCATTCGACGTCTTTTGGTAAACCAGTTCAGCGGCGACCAGGGCGCGTATAGCCAACGGTTCATCCGATCCAGCCATTCAAGCAAACCCTCGGGGAACTCGTTCTTGATGCCGCTACTGGTGATCTGCCAGATTCGCGGACCGTTGGGTTTGTGACGCAGCAACACGTCGTAGACAAAGGAATAATGCACATCGCCAGACAGGATCACGAAATTATTGGGCGTTCCGGAGTGGCCGAAGATGTTCAACAGGACGTTGGCCGTGCCCCGGTGGGCCATCCAGTTTTCCGCATCGACCAGCAGGGGCTTGCCACAATAGGTGAAGATCCGCTGTATGGCCTCGATCAGCTTGACGCCGAACATGGGCGCCGGCGACACCACGATAACGGCTTGCTCCCCCATGATGGTTTGCTGAAACTCGGTCAGCGCTTCCCAATCCATCAGTCCCGAAGGACGACCGCGGGCCGTATCGCTGCGCCAGCGACGGGTCCGGGTATCCAGAACCACCAAACGGGGCGACGTCTGCAAGCAATAATGCCATTGCTCGAAGTTGAGAAGCTGATCGACCAGCGCGTCCTGATGCTCGCTGTTCAGGGTGCCGTCTCGCTGCGCCTGGCTGGTCAGGCTGTCCACCAGGGGCAGCAGGTCAGCAAAAGCCGATGGGTTATTGCCCCAGCCCTGACACAGCAGATAGCCGATAAGCGCGTTGCCCACGATACGACGGGAAAAGGGGTGCTCGTAGGTCGTTGCCTCCCAGAGCGCAGACAGGTTCCAGTCATCCGTTACGTCATGGTCATCGAAAATCATATAGCACGGGAGCTGCGCCATGGCCCGGGCCACGCGGGGCAAGCCAGAGACGAACTGGTCTATGCAGCGCTGCTCGACCTGATAGCGGCTGGCTTCATCGTCCGGTAGCTCGGGTGGCTCTACCATGATCAGCCGCCAGCACACCGGTGACCATACCAACAGATACATGGCGAGCACTTCGGCCAGCGAGATGAGGTGGTTATGGGCACTGCTGGTGGTGAAAACCGGTTTTTTCACGCCTCCGAAAAAACGCTCTATCAGCGCCTCATTGCTCTGGGTCTGGGGCAACAGACGCTCACGGTGGTAATAGGTGTTGGGGTCGCTGAACAACGCTTCGCTGTCACTGACCACGCTGCCTGCCATGACCTCCCCATACAACCCGAGACGGCCGATTAGCCCGTGAATCGCACGCAGCATAGGTCCGGCCACATCATCGGTATAGATCTGGTCTCCGCTCATCAGCAGCAGCGCGGGGCGCGCGGCAACGTCGTCACCGGCCGCCTGCAGCTCCTCATCCACCCGCACCAGACCATCTGCAGCCGGATGATGGGGGCGGCGGCAAGAGCCATGAAGCAACTGGTCGATACGACGCTTGATAACGAAATTTGGATGCGTAGCGCCTGCGGGACAGAGATGGGGCGCCCAATCCTTTATCCAGCTTTCTGCACCGCCTTCTGCGGTAACCCCCACGTCGTAGCCGATGCGGGTGTCCAGCGGCAGGGCTGCATCCAGGGCAAGGTCAACCAGATACAAGTAGGCGTGCTCGCCGATCCGAATGCCATGCACATCGCCCTCTGCCAGACGCTGGTCGAACAACACCTCTGTGCCATCCGCGCCGGTGAGCCGGAGCCGGAGGGCAAGCTGACTCGATCCAGCCAGCCACAGCACCAGTCGCTGATTGGTAACATGGCGCAGAACCGGGCCTGACAGGACCGGCGGAAGCGCCGTATCGGACGGAATAACGGGTGGTACGGTCAGATCATCGGGCACGCTCTGGGCGCTCCTGTTTGTAGATCGGGAAGCGGTCAATCAGAGAATCTCGATGCCTTCGCATTTATAGCGGCCCACAAGGATATCGTCCTGCAGAACCTCGCCATCAAGATTGAAGCAAAACAGATAGCTCTCGGTTCGGTCGCCAATTTCAACACTTTTCAGGCCAATGCATTCGTCGGGGTGACCCGGCAGTATCTTGAATGACGAAACGCCCCGTTCGGGAATACGCGCGCCTACCTCAAGAGTGCGAATGTCACTGAAATCTTCATTGGCGATAACCAGCAGGTTGTTGCCACGCTCGCGCTCGTCAACCGCTTCATCGAAGGGCTCGGTCGATACCTTTCGCGGAAAGAACAGCCATTCCCGGCGATAAGGATGCCATTCAGCAGCCTCGTGGATAACATAGCCGTTTTCACCCACTTTCAACGCCTCGCGAATCTTCTGATAGCGGTCACTCCAGTTGACGCTCTGGAGGCCGTAGTTGCGATCCAGCAGCTTGATCCACTCTTCGGCAGGCCTTTTTCCGTGGCTGCCCACCACCAGATTGTCGTCCTGCAGGGTCGCCCACTCGCTTTTGAAGCCCTTGAATTCCTCATCACCGCTACCGGTCATGAGAATGTGTCTGGGCACCAGCTGGTTTTTCTCACGGACCTCGCAGACGAGTCCGGTACGGTCGTCAAAGGTCACCAGGCGCTTGCCGAACATCACCAGTTCGGAAAACTCCGCGCCGCGGCCACCTTCGGCAATCAGACTTATCAATTGGTATTCGCCGCCCTGGTCAGCGGGAATATCTTCAAACCTGTAGCTCACCCCCTGCGTATCAGAGGCCACGTCCCGAAACAGACGATCATAGCGAAGGGTGGACTGCCACGCGGTTTGGCCGGTGTGGAGCTCGATCTGGGAGGCATGGTCCTCATCGGTAATAATCGCGAGGGTGTATTCGGTGGTGGAGCTATCGTAGCGTTCGATTCTGGCTATGTCGGCGCACGGGTTATTCATCAAGTCACTCCTGGCGATGGAAGAAATCGACCTAGCATAAGGGCCTACCTTAGCCCATCGCCCCGCAGGACTACAGGCCCAAGCTTTTGGGACCGTCAACAGCGCTTTTCCCCCCCGCTCTCGGTGCTCCGAAGGCCGCTGGATTGGAGACTACTGCGTTGTAACCAAGCCGGACCTGGCACTTTTTAGTTCGTGGATAACGTCTATCAACCCATCATAGGTGACCGGCTTGGCAAGATGCTGGTTAAAGCCAGACTCCAAGGCTTTTTGCACATCAGTGCGGGCGGTGTACCCGCTCATAGCGATGGCTGGCACCTTGGAAAGCGCCGGGATTTCACGCAATAATCGAATCAACTGGTAACCGTCCATTTGTGGCATGCCGATATCCGAAATAATCAGATCATAGCGGGACGTCTTCGCCGACTCGATGGCGTCGGCTGCACTTGTGAAGCTCGCCACTTCGGCGCCCTCGGCTTCCAGCAGCATGTCCATGACTTCCAGCACCTCGGCAGAATCGTCTACCAATAGCACCCGCAAACCCTGCAATCTACCCGCCAGCTCCAGCGTCTCAACCTCTTGTAGTTGCAGCTGTTCGGAATCACGTATCGGCAGCCATAAAGTAAAACAGCTACCCTGGCCTATACCCTCTGAACTCACTTCGACTCTACCGCCGTGCGCCTCGGTCAATTGGCGGACCAGCGATAACCCGATGCCTAACCCTTCCCGGTGTAGCCGGGCATGCTGAGTCTCCCCTTGGCCGAACAGATCAAAGACCTTGTCGATGAACTCCGGTGCTATGCCTTGCCCGGTATCCGACACCTCAAGTCTGGCAAACTGGCCTTCAGCTGTTAGCTTGAGGCGAACTTCTCCAGTAGGCGGAGTGAACTTCAATGCGTTATTCAGCAGATTCCAGACTACCTGCTCGATGCGAGTCGGGTCAGCATTGAGCATGAATCGCTGCGATTCTGGTTCGCTGATTTCCAGTATGACCGGCGCACTGGTTTCATCAGCCTTGACCACATTGCAGATGCCCCTTAGCACCTTGGCCAGATCAACGACGTCGTGGTGAAGCTTCATTTTGCCGGTGCGCAGGCGAGATACGTCCAGCAAGTCATCGATGATTCGGGCCTGACTACGAACAGCATGCTGAATGGTTTTGACGGACTTGGAGACCATCGGCGTGCCCTTGGTCACAGGCAGGCGCCCAAGCAACTCGGCGTTGAGCTGAATGAGGTTCAACGGGTGCTTGAGTTCATGGGACATAACCGCGAAAAACTCGTCCTTAAGCTGGCTGGCACTCTGTGTTTCGGCCAGCTTGAGTTGTTGCGTATCAGCAAGTTGCTGACGCTCGGTCAGATCGCGGGCGATTTTTACGTAGCCGCGAAAACTGTCCGCATCCAGTACGTTGACGACGCCACTGCAGTAAAAACGTGACCCGTCCTTGCGCTGGTGCCAGCGCTCATCCTCTGCCCGGCCATGCTCGCGTGCACGACGCAGCTCCTCCTCTGGCAGGCCCGCCTCGCGGTCCTCCGGAACAAAGATCATGTCGCTCAGTTGGCCCACCGCCTCCTCACGGGAAAATCCGAAAATCAGTTCGGCGCCCTTGTTCCAACTGGTAACCACCCCTTGGGTATCCTGAACAATGATCGCGTAATCTATAGCGCTCTCGGCGACCATGCGCATGCGCTCTTCACCCAGTCGCAACTCGCCTTCAGCGGCCCGGCGCGCGGTAATATCGATGAAAGTGAGAACTGCGCCTTCGATGTGATCTTCGCTAGTACGGTAGGGCAGCATACGGCTCAGATAACAGTGGTTGTCATTATCACGAACTTCGCGTTCGATAGGCATCAGGGACTCGAACACCCTGGCGGCATCGTTGGCCAGTTCGTCATATTCCAGGCGATGGGTAATATCCAGGAGTGAGCGCCCGGCATCTACCGGCAGCATGCTAAAGATGCTCGTGGCCCGGGGTGTGAACCACTTGATACGCATGCCTCGGTCGACAAACACCGTGGCGATATCGGACGATGCAATCAGGTTCTGCAAATCATCGTTAACCTTGTCTGTCTCCTCGACCTTAACCTTCAGTTCATGGTTAACCGTTATCAATTCCTCATTGATGGACTGGAGCTCTTCCTTGCTGGTTTCCAGTTCTTCGGTAGCGGAGCGCAGCTCTTCGTTGGAAGCCTTCAATTCCTCGGTTGATACCCGTGATTGCTCAATAGTGTTTTGTAGCTGCAACTTGGTCCGCTGCAGTTCCTCTTCCAGTTGAGAAAGCACGCTGTCTTTGATCTGATCATGCGGGGCGCTGGACTCGCTGCCAAGGGTATCCTCAACTTCGTCGAACAACACCAGGACAAAATCGCTTCCCGTGCCCTTTTCATGGAAGGGCCGAGCGATCATATTCACGTAGAAGGCTCGATTGTCGCGGTGTAACTTGACCCTGCGAGTCTCTACGCTTTTGCCGGACTGCACTGCCTGAAACATGGCGCTACGCAACTCCAGCCGCAGCTCCGGCCTAACCAGCGCCAACAAATTGTGCGACGGTTCACCGCCAACGTAGCGCAGAAAATGTCCCGCCTGATCAGACATATGCACGATGTCAGATTCAGTATTGACGATCACGCTGGGCGGGGCGTATTGCTCCAGCACCCGCTGATGGATGTCGGCAAAGGATCGCCTGTGTAGCTCCCCGCTGGGCTGCGCACGCTCAGGCTTCAGATGTTGGCGAAGGGAGGAGCTGTTTGTCGTTGCCAGGGGGCGCATTGAAGCCGGCCCGACCTTGGCGCGAAATATGCGATTTTTCTTGTCGATCGGTGCGAACAGATCCGTGCACAGGTCTACCGACTCAGAGCTGCCCAGAAACAGGTAGCCACCAGGGCGCAGCGCAAAATGGAACATCTGCAGTATCTGCTTTTGAACCTCACGATCCAGATAAATGAGCAGGTTGCGGCAAGTGATCAGATTCAAGCGCGAGAAAGGCGGGTCACGTAACAGGCTATGCTGGGCGAACAGCACCTTCTCACGAATCTCCTTTCTCACCTGATAAGTGTTCTGGCTCTTGATGAAATATTCGCGCAGACGCGTCGGTGTTATGTCAGTCAGGATGGAGTCTGGATATGTCCCTGTACGCCCGACCGCTATGGCCCGCTCGTCAATGTCCGTAGCAAAGACCTGCAGGGAAACGGTCTTTGCCTCAAGCCGCGACTGGTCATTAAGCAGCATGGCCAGGGAATAGGCTTCCTCTCCGGTTGAACACCCGGCTGACCAGACGCGAAGCTCCGGAACGCCTTCTTCGGCATACTGTCCAGTAGATTTGAACAGCTCGGGAATCACATCCCGCTCCAAGGCTTCAAAGCATTCGCGGTCACGAAAGAAATTGGTCACCCCTATCAGCATGTCGCCCAGCAATGCTGGAGCTTCCTGGGGAGTCTTCTGGAGAAAATCCAGATAGGAGGCGAGATCAGGCTGCGCATTGACTTGCATGCGCCGCTCAATACGCCGTAATACCGTCGCACGTTTGTAGTGCTTGAAATTGTGGCCGGTTCGGCTGAACAACAATGCCAGAATGTTACGTAATGCCTTCTCGGCGGCCCTTATATCGTCCTCCGCGGTAGGCTCCTTCACCCTTATTTCAGGGTCTCCGGCGGTGGGCATGCATATATTGCGCGCGTTTTGCCAGATATCCATCAGCTTCTGCGGCATTTCCACGACCGGCAGCACCAGATCTACCATGCCGGTGGCAATTGCGCTGCGCGGCATATCACTGTATTCGGCATCGTCCAGCGCCTGCGCCAGAGTAACTCCGCCCTGCTCCTTGATACGCGACAGACCGACGGCGCCATCGCTTCCGGTGCCTGACAGCACCAGACAAAAGGCTCTCTCCTTGTGCACGTCAGCCAAGGTGCGGAAAAACAGGTCAATCGAGACATGACCTCCGCGCTTTGGCTTGGGATCGGAAACCCGCAGATAACCGTCGGTCATCGACAAGTCCTGTCCCGGTGAGATGACAAATATGCAATTCTTTTCGACAGGAACCGGCTGCGTCACCTGCAGTACCGGCATTTTGGTAACGCCCTGGATGATCTTCCCGGCATTGCTGACATGCTTGGGTGACAGGTGCAGGATAATGACAAAAGCCATGCCGCTATCGTTGGGCATGTGCTCGAAAAACCGCAGTACTGCTTGCAATCCACCCGCAGACGCGCCGATCCCGACCACCGGAAATGGTAAATCACTCAACCGCAGGTCTGGCCGGTTCTGCGGTACGTTGGCCGAGCGATTCGGTGGCTTGGGCATCGGAGGTTCTCTCGTTTTCATAATGTCTCGATAAGGCGAAGGCATAGTAATGATTACAGCCGCGCCGAGACGTTCAACCGAGTTGGCGGCGACCTTGTTCTTGAGCCTCACTATTAGGGCCAGTTTACAGACCTGTCGGGAGGGCTCAACGCAATAATCTGCCCAAGCACAAGTAAATTTATCGACTACACAATGGAATGATCATGCAGCCTCTGCGGCAGGCGCTAGACTTTCAGTTCCATTTGGTTAGTGAGGCACTTATGAAGCGCTTGAAGCAAGCCACCAATTTTACCTCGCTTGCGGTAGAGAGAGTCGGCGAGCAAACACAGCCTGCTTATCGCACTTTGATGACGCAGTTGCGTAATTCCCAAGACCTGTTCTCTGCGCTGACCGGCCAAACCATCACTATCGCCAGCCTTCTGCAGTGTGACGGCGCGTTGATGATCCTGGACGGCCAGTCTGCCAGTTTGGGCATTGCCAACGATTCCCTCACCGAGAGCCTGGCAGAGGACCTTCAACACCAGATTGAGCAGGGCATGTATTTCACCAATCAGTGGCGACACGCGAAAGCGGGGCAAGGGGCACCGCATGCAGTGCTTGCCGTGCGCTTCAATACTGAAGCTTGCGGATGGATCGCCTGGTTCAGGCGCAATACGACAGGACGCGGACACACACAGCCATGGCGCGAACGGGACATATACCTGGCCGAGCAGCTACGCACCGACCTGCTGGACCATTGTCTTGCCCGCGCAACTCAGCAGTCCCGCGTCCAGCATCGGCTTATTACCCAATTCACGCACAGTCTATGTAATCCGCTACAGTCCATATCGATGTCTGCCTCGTTGCTCCAGGCTGAAAACGAGCGCAATACGAACCTGCAGCGCAATATCATCTCGTCTAGTGCCAAGATGGAAAAAATGATTGACCAGGTGAGGGAAGCCAACCGCTTGGGCGCCGGGGAAGCAATTGGGCTAAGCCTACGCGATACAAATGTCTCAAGCATCGTCGAGCAGGCTCTGGCAGGCATGCGCAAGCTTCATTTACAGACGATTTTCAAAAGCGATATTGCCCGGCACGCCCATGCTGTGATTGATCCGGAACAATATGCCAAAGGGCTGGGCATTTTGCTGACTAACGCAGTGCAACACCGAACATCCGACACACCTGTCTCGATCTCGTTGCATAGAGTGGGCAGCGATCTTTGCCTGGATATTCGCAATCAGGCACCTTCATTATCAGCTGACCAACTGACAGGACTATTTGAACCTGCCAGCGCAACCAGGGCGCCTGGAAGTAGTAACGGCGGCCTGGGCATCGGACTCTACATCGCGTCAGCCATTGCACAAGCACATCAGGGTAGCCTCAACGTCCATCAGGATGTAGACGGCATTGTCTTTTCTTTCAGAATTCCGTCTTCGCCTAACAGCGATTCATAGCGTGGCCACGCTCATCGCCTGAGCCTGTCAATCATCCCGCACAGCCAGTACAATGCGCCGCCCAGCTGAGGCGTGGGGGCTCATCCATTTTCTTCCGCAGGACAATATCTTGATCTCCACCGCGAATATCACCATGCAGTTCGGGGCCAAGCCCCTTTTCGAGAATGTTTCCGTGAAGTTTGGCG
This sequence comes from Halopseudomonas xinjiangensis, assembly GCA_011050525.1. Classification (GTDB taxonomy): domain Bacteria; phylum Pseudomonadota; class Gammaproteobacteria; order Pseudomonadales; family Pseudomonadaceae; genus Halopseudomonas; species Halopseudomonas xinjiangensis_A. The sequence continues at coordinate 199,606 of DRFO01000043.1, read as the reverse complement.
GCGGCAACCGCTATGGTCTGATCGGTGCCAACGGCTGCGGTAAGTCGACGTTCATGAAAATTCTGGGTGGCGATCTGGAGCCCTCCGGTGGGCAGGTCATGCTGGAGCCGAACGTGCGGCTGGGTAAACTGCGCCAGGACCAGTTCGCCTATGAGAACCATACGGTACTCAATACCGTGATCATGGGCCATGAGGAACTGTGGACCGTGCACGCCGAACGCGACCGCATTTACTCCTTGGCGGAAATGAGTGAAGAAGACGGCATGAAGGTCGCTGAGCTGGAGACCGAGTTCGCCGAGATGGATGGTTACACCGCCGAAGCCCGCGCCGGCGAGTTGCTGCTGGGCCTGGGCATTCCCATGGAACAGCACAACGGCCCGATGAGTGAGATCGCGCCGGGCTGGAAACTGCGCGTATTGCTGGCGCAGGCGCTTTTTTCCGATCCGGAAGTGCTGCTGCTCGACGAGCCGACCAACCACCTGGATATCAACACCATCCGCTGGCTGGAAAGCATTCTCACGGTGCGCAACAGCACCATGATCATCATTTCCCACGACCGTCACTTCCTCAACAGCGTATGCACGCACATGGCTGACCTGGATTACGGCGAGTTGCGTCTGTTTCCCGGCAACTACGACGAGTACATGATGGCCGCGACCCAGGCGCGCGAGCGTCTGCTGTCGGACAACGCCAAGAAAAAGGCGCAGATCGCCGAACTGCAGACCTTCGTCAGCCGCTTCTCGGCCAACGCATCCAAGGCCAAGCAGGCGACCAGCCGCGCCAAGCAGATCGACAAGATTCAGCTGGACGAGGTCAAGCCCTCCAGCCGGATCAGCCCATTCATCCGCTTCGAGCAGCACAAGAAACTACACCGTCAGGCGGTGATTCTGGACAAGGTCAGCCAGGGTTTCGATGGCGAAACGTTGTTCAAGAACCTCAGCCTGCAGATCGAAGCTGGCGAGCGCGTGGCAATCATTGGCCCCAACGGCATTGGCAAGACCACTCTGCTACGCACCCTGGTTGGCGAAATGCAGCCGCTTGGCGGCTCGGTGAAGTGGGCGGAAAGTGCCGATCTGGGCTACTTTGCCCAGGAGCACGCCGACGACTTCAAATACGACTGGAATCTGTTCGACTGGATGACCCAGTGGACCACCGGTGGCGAGCAGCTGGTACGTGGCACCCTCGGCCGCATGCTGTTTTCCAACGATGACATATTGAAGTCGGTAAAGGTGATTTCCGGTGGCGAGCAGGGCCGCATGCTGTTCGGCAAGCTGATCCTGAAGAAAGCCAACGTGATGATCATGGATGAACCGACCAACCACCTGGACATGGAATCCATCGAGGCGCTGAACCTGGCCCTGGAAAACTACCCGGGCACGCTGATTTTCGTCAGCCACGACCGAGAATTCGTCTCCAGCCTGGCCACGCGTATCATTGAGTTGTCGGAAAACGGTGTCACTGACTTCAACGGCACCTACGACGATTACCTGCGTGAGCTGGGTGTAGCGCTCTAAACCGACCCCCCGCCAAGTGCCACCTCAGTTTCCTTGGATCTGGACCGCGCAACTTCTGACAGTTGCTGCGGTCTAAATTTCCTGGCTAGAAGAGCCCGGAACATATCAAGGATAACAACCATGCTTTCGATCAAGCGCGCCCAAGGAATGACTGATCGTCTTCTCGTATCCTCCCTGACGCGGGCATGCGAGACGGCGAAATCGGAAATAATTGGATTCACCTGGCTGACCCACGAGGTCGACTATCACGCGTTTCCCTCCAGCCTTCAGATTGTCTGGGTATTTGACACCCAGGCCAATCTCGCCGAGGCACTGGAAATCGGGCAAGGCAAGCGGATGTACGAGCTGACCGCCCAGGCACTGGCTGAAGCGGATGTGGCCGTTGGCAAAGTTGAAGCCCATGTGCGCTTCGATACCGAGGAAGCCTGCCAGAAGTTCAGTGACGGAAACTGGCAATCGCGTCTGGCGCAGCTGCGATCAGCTAGCCGATAGCTGGAACGCAAGGAACTTATTTCTCCGGCAATTTTCAGATATGAGCCGGAACGAAACCAACTAGACAGGCCAATATTATGAGCGACCAGGTACTGACGGCTGACGATTTGCTAGCCCAACCCAAAGATGCCTATATGAACGAAGAGCAGCATGCCTTCTTTCGCCAGCTTTTGCTGGAACAGCGCGTCGAGCTGCAGGCTCGCATCGATGGCGAATTCAAGTCGCTGCGTGAAAATGAGGAGCGTGGCAGCGACGTAGCGGATAACGGCAGTGCGGAAGAGCAGCGCCAATGGCAATTGCGCCTGCTTGAGCGGGAAAAGAAGTTATTGGACAAGATCGACCAGGCGTTGGATCGTCTTGCTGATGGCAGCTACGGCTGGTGCGCGGAAACGGGCGAGCCCATCGGTCTGAAGCGTCTGCTTTTGAGACCCACTGCCACGCTGTCGATCGAAGCCAAAGAGCGTGAGGAGGAGAAGGAGCGCCACGTTCGCGAAGCATGAGGGCAGTTGCGATGTATCACGGTAGCGTTCAGGTATGACGTTGCCGGGTGCAATCCTGTGTCGGCTCAGGCCCAAGTCATTTAGGAACGTTTTTTCTGCAGTGTCTTGAGACGCAGCGCGGCATTCTTCGTAGCGGCCATTTTTTCCGGCCGCTTCATGCGTTTCCACTTCTTGATTTCTTCCTTGCTACGCCCGCAACTCAGACACAAATCGCCGCTGAGCTGGCAGACCGAAATGCACGGGTTGTCGATGCTTTTAGCCATGATCCGCAGCCATGGGCATGATGCCGGCAAACCCTTCGGCGGTGCCGACTGCCAGGCTTTTGCTATCCGCAGCAAAAGCCATGCAGGAGACAGCGCCTGCTCCCGGCGGCTTGAAGGTGACGGAGCGCTCGGTTACTCCGCTCTCATCCAATTCAGCAATCAAGGCCAGTCCGTCGTCGTAACCGACGGCTATCAATGGATGATTCGGATCGCCAGCCACCACTGTCACTTCTCCCCTGTCTCGATATGCCAACGTGGTCGGCGGCTCGCCCATGGGGCCGCTACGTTTCTTGAACGGCCAGCAGGGTACGCAGTCTGACGCACTCGTGGCCAGCCATCGGCCCTTGTTAAACCAGCACCAGGATTTAATTCGGGTATCGTAGCCGCTCATATGTAGATCTTCCGCTCCCTTTAAACGCCAACCGCGTATGCAATTTTCCTGCATGCTGGTCAATACAAAGCGACCATCTGCGCTCCATGTCACGGCGAGATGTGAGCCGGTCCATTTCAGCACTTTGGGTAATGATTTGAGGGCCTGGGTGTAGTGCAGGCTGACACCACCATAATGTGACACCGCGATCTGCAGGCCATTCGGTGAAAAACTCAAACCGCCCGCCGTACTCGGATGCTCAAGGTCGACAGCGCTGCGGTCGGCTTTGATCAGATGCAGGCGTTTGCCCGCCGCGCAGGCAATAAGCCCATTGGCATGGCTGACAACGTGTTCGATCCAGCGGCCCGGAAAGCTAGCCAACTCCTCTACTTCTGCGCTGAGAGACACACCGACAAAGCGCCCGTCATCGCCTCCGCTCAAAAAACCTTCTCCAGGCGCTGCAGCCAGGCTCAAACAGGCGCCGCGATGAACCTGCAATGTCCAGGGCTCACTGCCGCTGACTGGAACCACGAACAGTTTGCCGTCCCCCAGCGCAAAGGCGAGGTTGCCTTGCGCGTCGAAACAGCTGGCCACCACGTAGTCGGTCAGTTGCCAGATTCTGCCCAGCTCGCCGATAAGCGATTCAGATTCAGTCTCAAGCATTGGCAGCGGCCACGCAGGCGAGAAAGCCTGCTCGCAAAGCAGGTTCGTCCAGACCCCGGCCAATCAGCACCATGCGGCTCAGGCGCTGCTCGTCAGCACGCCAGTCCTGGGTCAGTGCGCCGTTGGCAAGCATGTGTACACCCTGAAACACATAACGCTGGTCCACGCCCCGCAAACTCAGTATGCCCTTGCTGCGCAGAATATCAGCGCCCTGGGCGCTTAGCAGCTCGCTGATCCATTCATTGAATAGATCCCCATCCAGGGCGGCGGCTGCGGTGAGCGAGACGCTGGTCACGGCATCATCATGTTCATGGGCATGATCTTCCGTCAGAAACCCTGGCTCTATCGACATGATCCGGGCGAGATCGAAGGATCCCAGGTTGAGTACCTGCTCCAGCGGCACATCACAATGATTGCACTCAATGATCCTGGCGAAGGGGTTGATGCCGGCTATCCGCGCCTTCAGCGCCGCAAGGGTACCGGGCTCAACCAGTTCTACCTTGTTGAGCAAAATGACGTCGGCAAAGGCGATCTGTTCGGCGGCTTCGGGGCTGTCGGCCAGTTGTGCAGGCAGGTTCAAGGCATCAGTTACCGTGACCACTGCGTCCAGGCTGGTCCGGCTGCGGACCTCGTCGTCAACGAAGAACGTCTGTGCCACAGGGGCCGGGTCGGCAAGCCCGGTGGTTTCCAGAATGATGGCATCGAATCCGCCAAGCCGCTTCATCAAGCCGGAAATGATTCGGATCAGATCGCCGCGCACAGTGCAGCAGATACAGCCATTGTTCATCTCGAACACTTCTTCGTCGGCGCCCACCACCAGATCGTTGTCGATACCCAATTCGCCGAACTCATTGACGATGACGGCGTACCGTTTACCGTGCTGTTCGGAGAGTATCCGGTTTAATAAAGTGGTTTTGCCGGCACCGAGATAACCGGTCAGTACCGTGACGGGTATTTTGTTCATAAAGCTCCTTATTGATTCGCGGCGACAGTCTTCTTGCAAGGCAATGAATAGCATCAGGTGACTACCGGCAAGCGGCGAGGGTAGAGCCTGGCAGTCAGGGCTGCAAAGCCTCTACCAGCGTCTCGACGTTATGGCGATACATACCTAGATAACTGCTACCCGGCCCGCTTGCTGCCAGGGCGTCGGAGTACAAAGTACCGCCCACGGTCGCACCCGCTTCCTCGGCAATACGCTCCATCAATCGCGGGTCACGGATATTTTCGACAAAGACCGCGCGTACCTGATCTTCGCGAATTTGCCGTATCAGAGCAGCCACGTCGGCGGCAGAGGGCTCCGACTCGGTGGACAGGCCCTGGGGTGCAACGAACGTGAGGCCATAGGCCTGACCCAGATAGCCAAAGGCGTCATGACTGGTAATTACCTTGCGCTGCGCAGTTGGCAATCTGCCCAGGCTCTCTCGAACTTCAACCAACAATTCTCTGACCCGTTCCAGATAGCTGACGCGCTGCTTCTCGTAAAAATCGGCGTTGGCCGGATCGGTCTTGGCCAACGCGCCAGCGATATTTCTCACATAGATTTCAGCGTGCGCCAGGCTCTGCCAGGCGTGTGGGTCCGGGACCTTTTCGCCATCTTCTTCCAGCCAGATGGGCAATACCCCTTTGCTGGCCTCGATATAGGTGGCCGGGCTCTCGGTACTGCTCATCAGGCGCGGTAGCCAGGGTTCAAAACCAAGGCCATTGGCGATTACCAGATCCGCCTTAAGTAGAGCCCTGGCATCATCGGGCGTGGCTTGGTAAACATGGGCATCCTCATCAGCTCCGACCAGATTCACCAGTTCAACGCGATCGCCGCCAAGCTCGGCGACAAAGTCCGCGAGAATGCTGAAGCTGGTAACTACCTTGATTTTCTCGGCAGCCGATACCGACAACGCGAACACCATGCCTGCGACGAACACCAACTTTTTCATGTCAGGTCCTTAATATTGAGTAGAGTGGATAAGATCGGCTGAGCAGACCGTGAACGCGGCCGAACACAACCGAAAGCAGATAGAAGCCACCTGCCACAAGCACGATGCACGGGCCAGTGGCCAGGCCGGCGTAGTAGGAAAACAGCAAGCCTAGCCAGACGCTGACGGCGGCAATCGCTGACGCCAGGCACAAGATTCGCGGCAGGTTGAGACTCCAGAATCGAGCGGCGGCGGCCGGCAGCATCATCAGGCCGATCACCATCAAAGCGCCGATCGCCTGAAAGCCGACCACCAGGTTGATCACTACCAGCCCCAGGAACAAACCATAGGCCATGGGACCAAAACGGCTGACGCCGCGCAGAAACAGCGGATCGAGGCTGCCGAACATCAGCAGCCGGAAGATAGCTGCCAGCAGCACAAGGCTCACCGTTGCCACCAGCAGCATCGCCTGCAAGGTGTGCTCGTCCACCGCCAGAGCCGAGCCAAACAGGATATGCATCAGATCCAGCCGCCGACCAGCCAGGCCCAGCAGCAATACGCCGCCAGCCAGACTGATGGGATACAAGGCCGCCAGACTGGCGTCTTCGCGCAGACCCGTGCGGCCGGTAATCCACGTGGCAAGACCCGCCATGCCAAGGCCCGCGAGCAGGCCGCCTGCGGTCATCGCCGGCAAACTGAAACCCGCCAGCATGAAGCCTATCGCGACGCCGGGCAGAATGCCGTGGGCAATGGCATCACCCATCATGCTCATACGTCGCAGGATGAGGAACACCCCAAGCGGAGCAGCGCTGGCTGCTAGTGCCGCGCCACCAAACAGAGCTCGGCGCATGAACGCAAACTCGAAAAACGGTGCCCACAGCGGTTCCAGTATCATGCCGCTTGCAACGTTGAAATCCGGCCAGCCAATAGCTGAGCCGGGCTGCCGAATTGACAGCACTCTGCGCTTATCCACAGTGCCTGTTCAACATGGCGGCAGACTGCAATATGGTTGTGACATACCACCAATACCGTGCGGCCCTCGTTCTGCCAACGCTTTACCTGGTTCCAGAACAGTTGCTGCCCGGACTCGTCCATGGCTGACTCCGGTTCATCAAGCAGTAACAGGCGTGGGTCCTGCAAATCGATCCTGGCGAGCAGCGCCCGCTGTAGTTCACCTCCGGAAAGAGCGCTCAGCGGTCGGCTTTCAAGGCCGATCAACTGCCAGCGCACCAAAACCGCGTGCAACCGCTCGCGACGCTCGGTGCGCGATAGCCGACTGCGCCACTGGCCGGCGTCCACCAGATGCTGCAGGTTGATTGGATACTGGCGGTCGAGCGCCTGATGTTGCTGAAGATACGCGGTGGCCCCAAGCTGCGCCGCTGCGATCTTCAGTTCGCCGGCCAGCGGGCGGATCAAGCCTGCCAGCACTTTGAGCAGGCTGCTTTTGCCACTGCCATTGGCGCCAAGCACAGCGGTCACGGTGCCCGCCGACAAGGCTAGGTTCAGCGGAGGAGTCAAAGGCCGCGAGCATGGGCCCCATTCCAGGTTCCGGCTACAAATCATCAATCGTGCACCGTTACAAATAACAGGAGGCGTAAAGCATAAGCCATTTAGTTATGTTATAACAATAGCATTATCGTTAAGGCGCAACGATAGATGGATTCAGCGAGGCACGACGCTTTGGCTACCTACCGCAATCCGCCATAGCCGGGCCAGATCAGCGGTTCGAGAGGTAAGTTCATGTGCTGCCTGCAAGATAGCCTGCTCCAGGGTCATCGGTCCGGGGGTGAGGCTGAAAGCAGCATCGATGCCAGCGGTATAAAGACGCTGATAGTTTTCTCCCAGACTTCCAGCGAGGGCGATAACCGGCACGCCTGCCGCTCTTGCCATGCGCGCTACGCCTACCGGTGTCTTGCCATGCAAGCTTTGTCCATCAAGCCTGCCCTCTCCGGTGATCACCAGATCGGCACCCTGGATTGACTGAGCAAGACCCGACAGCTCTGCCACCAATTCAACACCGGGGCGGAACGCTGCCTTGAGAACGGCCTTGGCTGCGAACCCGACGCCACCCGCTGCGCCTGCACCCGGAATGTCGCGCAAATCCTCGCTCAACGCCATGGCCAGCACATCGGCGAAATGCTCAAGCGCTTGATCCAGACGCATCACATCCTCCGGGCTCGCACCTTTCTGCGGTCCGAACACATGGGACGCGCCCCGTACGCCACACAGGGGATTATCGACATCCGCAGCTATCTGAAAGTCCACGTCCTTCAGCCGGGGATCAAGGTGCGTCAGATCGATGCTCGCCAGATTCTGCAAGGCCGCCCCGCCTGGCGCGAGCGGCTGGCCGGCGACGTCGAGAAAGCGCGCCCCTAGCGCCTGTAACAGCCCCGCTCCGCCATCGTTGGTAGCACTACCACCCAGACCGAGAGTAATCCGCTGCGCCCCAGCGTCCAAAGCTGCGGTGATCAGTTGGCCCGTTCCGAAGCTGCTGGTCTTGCATGCATCGCGCTGCCCGGCGGGAACCAGATGCAGGCCGCTAGCCGCAGCCATTTCAATTACCGCCTGTTTATCGCCAAGCCAGCCCCAGTGCGCCACCACCGCCAAGCCCAGCGGACCCTGGACCAGTAGCTCCCTGCGCTCCCCTCCGATAGCGGCCAAAACCGCGTCCACTGTTCCTTCCCCACCATCCGCCATTGGACACAGGACAATCTCGGCGTTCGGGTACACGTCTGCCCAGCCCCGTGCGATGGCGTCAGCAACGGCAGGGGCCGACAGGCTTTCCTTGAACGAATCCGGCGCTATGACCACCTTCATCGATGCAACTCCCGGCTTGAAACCTGACCCATACCGAACTCCCCTGATAGTGGCGCAATGTATTCGAGCATAGCCTACCGCAGGCTTGCCCAGCGATCGCCACGCCTGATTGTCATACGCATGTCACGCCTGCCAGGCAGCATCGATGTTTACTGACCTCCAGATAAGGGAGACCACATCATGGCATTCGAGCGAGACGATACATCCGGCAGCCCCCGAGATCCGCGCAGGGACCGTCGCCGAGAGGAAGACAAAAAACGGATGGCCTACCGTAGAGCCATTGAGGACTACCGGGAGAGCCAGGCGCTGCACCATCTGGTAGCGGATTTTCCGGAAATGGACGACAGAGCCCTGATTCAGGGGTGAGCGGTGTCGGTGAACCGCTGGGCGAGCTGGCGGATCTGCGCGCGTTCTTCCCGAAGATAGGTTAGAAAAGCTTCCGCCACTGGGCTCAGGCGTTTGCCCCGTGCGTGAACCGCACACCAGCTGCGGTAGAGCGGCAGCCCGGGAAACGCCAACTGGATCAGCTCTCCACTGCGCAGAAAGGGCGCGGCTGCGTGCGTCGGTACCAGCGCCACGCCTAGCCCGGCGATGGCGCCATGGACCATACATTCCCCCGAGCCGAGCTGCATGGTCTGCCTCAGATGCACACGTTTTTCCTGCAGAAATTCATCACAAGCCTTGCGCGTACCCGAGCCAGGCTCGCGCTGCAGCACCACCGAGGCTTCCAGTTCGTTGAGTTGCAGATCGGTACGGCCCGCCAGACAATGCGTCGGGTTAGCGACCGCGATGATCGGGTTGTCTAGAAAAGGAAAGAACTCCAGCGCCCGGTCTTCCGGTACCAGACCCATCAGCACCAGGTCGTCCTGATTGTCACGTAGCCGCTGAATGACCTCACCACGACTGGTTACCTCAAGGCGGAAGCTTACTGCGGGATGGCGCTTGCGAAACGCTGCCAGCAGGTGGGGTGTGAAATACTGGATGCTGCTCACCACCGCAATCCGCAGCTCACCCATGAGACTGCCCTGCAAGGTAGACAAACTCATATCCAGGCTTTCCAGCCGTATGAATATATCGTCACTGGCTTCAAGCAGACTGTTCGCCGCCTCGGTGAGATAGAGTTTCCGGCCTACGTATTCGAACAGCGGCAACCCCACCTGCTCTTCAAGCTGGCGGATCTGCTGGCTCACCGCGGACTGGGTGAGTGCCATGTCCTCCGCCGCCCGGCTGTAGGACAAGGTGCTACATACAGCCCGGAACACCTGCATCTGCCTGAGGGTCATACGCAGCAACGACTTGCGCATCTGGCTATCCCTTGTGGTGATTAGCGGAACTATGTATTAGCAATTACTAATACATCAGCAAAGTATTATTCATTTCACTTGGATAATCCGCAAGCGTAACGTGAATGCACCCGATCACCACCAGGAGAAGAGGACGTGATCAAGAAAATCCTAATAGCCAACCGTGGCGAAATTGCCGTACGAATTGTTCGCGCCTGCGCGGAAATGGGCATTCGCTCGGTAGCGATCTATTCCGAAGCTGACCGTTACGCGCTGCACGTGAAACGAGCCGATGAGGCCTATAATCTCGGTAGTGACCCCTTGGCCGGTTATCTGAATGCGCGGCAACTGGTCAATCTGGCGGTCGAAACCGGCTGCGATGCGCTGCATCCCGGCTACGGCTTCCTCTCCGAAAACGCCGAGCTGGCCGATATCTGCGTAGCGCGGGGCATCAAGTTCATTGGCCCGTCCGGCGAAGTCATCCGCCGCATGGGTGACAAGACCGAAGCGCGCCGCAGCATGATCAAGGCCGGGGTACCGGTCACGCCGGGTACCGAAGGCAATCTGGCGGACCTCACCGAAGCGTTGAGCGAGGCGCAGCGGGTCGGGTATCCAATCATGCTGAAGGCCACTTCCGGTGGGGGCGGCCGCGGCATCCGCCGTTGCAACAACCGCGAAGAGCTGGAACAAGCCTGGCCTCGGGTTATCTCGGAGGCGACCAAGGCGTTTGGCTCGGCTGACGTGTTCCTGGAAAAGTGCATCGTCAATCCCAAGCATATCGAAGCCCAAATTCTGGCCGACAGCCAGGGAAATACCGTGCACCTGTTCGAGCGCGACTGCTCAATCCAGCGGCGTAACCAGAAGCTGATCGAGATTGCTCCCAGCCCGCAACTCACGCCGGAGCAGCGCGCCTATATTGGCGATCTGGCGGTACGCGCGGCGCAGGCGGTGGGTTATGAAAATGCTGGAACCGTCGAGTTCCTGCTGGCCGAGGGCGACGTGTATTTCATGGAAATGAATACCCGCGTTCAAGTAGAGCACACGATCACCGAGCAGATTACCGGCATCGATATCGTTCGCGAGCAGATCCGCATCGCATCGGGATTGCCGCTGTCGGTCAAGCAGGAAGACATTACCCACCGCGGGTTTGCCATTCAGTTCCGTATCAACGCAGAAGACCCGAAGAATGATTTTCTGCCCTCCTTTGGCAAGATCACCCGTTACTACGCTCCTGGCGGCCCTGGCGTTCGGGTCGATACGGCAATCTATACCGGTTACAGCATTCCGCCCTATTACGATTCGATGTGCCTGAAACTGATCGTCTGGGCGCTGACCTGGGAAGACGCCCTGGATCGCGGCCTGCGTGCGCTGGATGACATGCGCTTGCAAGGTGTGAAAACCACCACGGCCTATTACCAGGAAATTCTGCGGAACGACGAATTCCGCACCGGTGTGTTCAACACCAGTTTTGTCGAGAGTCATCCTGAATTGACGCGCTACTCGGTCAAACGCAAACCCGAAGAATTGGCCCTGGCAATTGCCACAGCCATAGCGGCGCACGCCGGACTTTAATTTCAGTTTCCAGTCGCAGGCGAACCGGCCAGCCTAGCGCTCAACGAGCGCTTGCGATTAAACGAGGAAAGGACCATGAGCAAGAAGATTACTGTCACCGATACCGTGTTGCGCGACGCCCACCAGTCCCTGCTGGCTACCCGGATGCGTACCGAAGACATGCTGCCGATTTGCGCCAAGCTGGATCAGGTTGGCTACTGGTCGCTGGAAGTGTGGGGCGGAGCAACCTTCGACGCCTGTATCCGCTTCCTCAAGGAAGACCCGTGGGAGCGCCTGCGCCAGCTACGCGAGGCGCTGCCAAACACGCGGTTGCAGATGCTGCTTCGCGGTCAGAACCTGCTCGGTTACCGGCATTACAGTGATGACGTGGTACGCGCTTTCGTCGCCAAGGCGGCAAGCAACGGCATCGATGTGTTCCGCATTTTCGACGCCATGAACGATGTGCGCAATCTGAAGACCTCCATTGAGGCGGTCAAAACGGCGGGCAAGCACGCCCAGGGCACCATCGCCTATACCACTAGCCCAGTGCACACCGTCGAGGCCTTTGTTCAACAGGCCCAGGCCATGGAAGCCATGGGTTGTGATTCGCTGGCGATCAAGGACATGGCCGGCTTGCTGACGCCCTACGCCACGGGTGAGCTGGTCAAGGCCCTCAAGGCCGAGCAGTCGCTGCCAGTGTATATCCACTCGCACGACACGGCAGGCTTGGCGGCCATGTGTCAGATCAAGGCCATCGAAAACGGCGCTGATCATATCGACACGGCGATTTCGTCCCTGGCGTGGGGCACCAGCCACCCCGGCACCGAGTCGATGGTAGCGGCGCTCAAGGGCACCCCCTACGACACCGGTCTGGACCTGGAACTGCTGCAGGAAATCGGCATGTATTTCCATGAGGTGCGCAAGAAGTACCATCAGTTCGAAAGCGAATTCACCGGCGTCGATACCCGCGTCCAGGTCAATCAGGTGCCGGGCGGCATGATGTCGAACCTGGCCAATCAGTTGAAGGAGCAGAATGCGCTGAACCGCATCCAGGAAGTCTTTGCAGAAATTCCCCGGGTACGCGCCGATCTTGGCTACCCCCCACTGGTTACGCCCACGTCGCAGATCGTGGGTACCCAGGCGGTGTTCAACGTATTGGCCGGCGAACGGTACAAGACCATCACCAATGAGGTGAAGCTCTACCTGCAGGGCCGATATGGTCAGGCGCCCGGCACCATCGATCAGGATCTGCAGCGCCGCGGCATCGGCAGTGAACAGGTCATTGACGTACGCCCGGCGGATCTCATCAAGCCGGAAATGGACAAGCTGCGCAACGAAGTAGGAAATCTGGCCCAGAGCGAGGAAGACGTGCTCACCTACGCCATGTTTCCGGATATCGGGCGCAAATTTCTTGAGGAACGCGCGGCCGGCACGCTGAAGCCGGAAGAACTGCTGCCGGCGACTGGCGCTACTGCCAAGCCGATGTCTGAAGACGGCGTGCCTACCGAGTTCATCATTGATGTGCACGGCGAGACCTACCGCGTGGATATTACCGGCGTCAGCGTCAAGGGTGATGGCAAGCGGCACTTCTATCTAAGCCTCGACGGCATGCCCGAGGAAGCCGTATTCGAGCCGCTGAATTCGTTCACCGGAACCGGCGGCGGCAACCAACGCAAGCAGGCCAGCCAGCCGGGTCACGTGACCACCAGCATGCCGGGCAATGTGGTGGATGTACTGGTGCAGGTAGGCGACACCGTCAAGGCTGGCCAGGCGGTAATGGTCAGCGAAGCCATGAAAATGGAGAGTGAAATTCAGGCGGCTATTGCCGGGACCATCAAGGCAGTGCATGTTGCCAAGGGCGACCGAGTCAATCCCGGGGAAATCCTGATCGAAATCGAAGCATGACCGAAAGGAGTGAGACCAGATGACCACCGAATCAGACGCAGACATTAATGAAAGCGCCGAAGAGGCCTTGCAGGCCATCGTAAACGGGTTGCACCGGTTTCGTACCGAGGTTTATCCAGCGCAGCAGGGGTTGTTCAAGAAGCTCGCCCACGAACAGAAGCCGCGGGCGATGTTCATCACCTGCGCCGATTCGCGCGTGGTACCAGAGCTGATTACCCAGAGCGCGCCCGGGGATCTGTTTGTCACGCGCAACGTCGGCAACATTGTGCCGTCTTATGGTCAGATGCTCGGCGGCGTCTCCACGGCGATCGAATATGCCGTCATGGCGCTGGGAGTACATCACATCATCATTTGCGGCCACTCCGATTGCGGCGCGATGAAGGCCGTGCTGAATCCCGCTGGGTTGGAGCGCATGCCCACGGTGAAAGCCTGGCTGCGGCACGCCGACGCCGCCAAGAGCGTAGTGGAGGAAAACTGCGGTTGCGCCGATCATACTACCCTTGGCGTACTGACCGAGGAGAATGTGGTCGCCCAGCTTGACCATCTACGCACCCACCCCTCGGTTGCGGCGCGCCTGGCCAAAGGTGAACTGTATATTCATGGCTGGGTGTACGATATCGAGACCTGCCAGATCAAAGCCTATGATGCGGAAACAGGCGAGTTCCGGCTGATCGGCGACGGACCGCTACCGATGGCCACGCCGCGTGCACGCTATCGTCCGGCAGATTGAAATGTCGCTGCAGCTACGCCGTCGGGCAGACTGGTTCGTAGCGCGCTTTGCGGTATAATCTCGGGTTCTGGCCGGTTACGGCCACTTCTTTCACTCCCAAGCCACGCCGGATCCGGCGTGGCTTGTTATTTTGTCGCGCCGACCGGCGTCGCAACGAGAGGCAAAAGAATGACCGCACTGGTTGGCGTGATCATGGGCTCCAAGTCCGATTGGTCCACCCTGAGCCATACGGCCGATATGCTGGAACAGCTGGGCATTCCCTTTGAGGTGAAGGTGGTCTCTGCCCACCGCACGCCCGATCTGCTGTTTCAATATGCCGATGAGGCTGAGGCCCGGGGCATCGAGGTGATCATTGCCGGGGCTGGCGGCGCTGCACACCTGCCTGGCATGTGTGCAGCCAAGACCCACCTGCCGGTGCTTGGCGTCCCGGTCCAGTCATCTATGCTGTCGGGTGTGGATTCACTGCTGTCCATCGTGCAGATGCCCGCAGGGGTGCCCGTCGCCACGCTGGCAATTGGCAAGGCCGGCGCGATAAACGCAGCGCTCCTGTCCGCCAGTATTCTGGGAGCCAAGCACCCACAGTATCATCAGGCATTGAAAGATTTTCGCAGCAAACAGACCGACGCGGTTCTGGATAACCCCGATCCGCGCCAAGCGTGAGGACTCAAGCATGAAAATCGGCGTGATCGGTGGTGGACAACTTGGACGCATGTTGGCGCTGGCCGGTACCCCGCTGGGTCAACGCTTCGCTTTTCTCGATCCGGCCCCGGATGCCTGTGCACAAGCGTTGGGCGAACATATCCGAGCAGATTACAGTGACCGCGATCATCTGCGTCAATTGGCCGATGACGTGGACGTAGTGACGTTCGAATTCGAGAGCGTTCCGGCTGAAACCGTTGCCTTTCTGTCCCAGTTCGTGCCGGTTTACCCGAATGCCGAGTCCCTGCGTATCGCCCGTGACCGGTGGTTCGAAAAGTCCCTGTTTCAGCAACTGGATATACCTACTCCAGAGTTTGCCGATATTCAGAACCAGGAAAATCTGGATGCCGCGGTCAAGCGTATCGGCTTGCCGGCTGTGTTGAAAACCCGCACCCTTGGGTACGATGGCAAGGGCCAGAAAGTCCTGCGCCATCCTGAAGAGGTGCCTGGTGCATTCGCTGAGCTGGGTAGCGTTCCCTGTATTCTGGAAGGGTTTGTGCCCTTCACCGGGGAGGTTTCACTGATCGGCGTGCGCAACCGCGACGGCGAAACCCGTTTTTACCCGCTAGTGCACAACTCCCATGATCAGGGCGTATTGCGCCTCTCGGTAGTCAGCACTGCCCATCCGCTCCAAGGGTTGGCGGAAGAATACGTTATTAAGGTCATGCAGCAGCTTGATTACGTCGGCGTGATGGCGTTCGAGTTCTTTGAAGTGGATGGCGGCCTGAAGGCCAACGAGATTGCCCCTCGGGTGCATAACTCAGGCCACTGGACCATTGAAGGCTCCGAGTGCAGCCAGTTCGAAAATCATCTGCGCGCCATTGCCGGATTGCCATTAGGCTCTACCGCCAAGGTCGGGGAAAGCGCCATGCTCAATTTCATTGGCGAGGTTCCTCCGGTACATGAAGTAACCTCCATAGCAGACTGCCATTTGCACCACTATGGCAAGGCCTTCAAAGCGGGCCGCAAGGTCGGGCACGCGACCCTGCGCTGCGCTGATGCCGTAGTGTTGCAGGCCCAGATCAAGGCGGTACAGAACCTGATTGGCTAAGCCACGGCTGATTTAGACCAATGCGGAGAACGTTGAATGTTGCGAGTGTTCGTCCTGGCGATGCTGTTTGTACCGGTAACACTCTTCGGCGCCCCGCGTACCGTCGATTGGCTCGACCTGCTGCCCGAGGAAGATTATCAGGCCATGCTTGATATGCCGGAAATAGATCACCAGTGGGGGACCGAAGCGCCGGGCGATTTTTCTACTGGCATGCGCCAACAGAGCCGAACATTGCCCGACGTCATGTATTCCACCCGAGTCGTGGGTGAACTGGCGGGGCAGCAATTGCAGATCGGCGGTTACCCGGTGCCCCTGGAAACTAACAGTCGCGGGGACTACACGACCTTTTTCCTGGTGCCCTACGCTGGCGCGTGCATCCACGTGCCGCCGCCACCGCCCAATCAGATCATCCTTGTGGAGTATGCCAAAGGCGTAACCATCGATGACATCTACACTCCTTTCTGGGTAAGCGGTGTGCTGCAAGTAGACCAAACCAGCAATGAGTTGGCCGATGCCAGCTACCGTATCGATGCCCAGCGCGTCTGGGAATACGACGGCGACTAGCGTGTCTGTGTTTTTTCTGTTCCCATCATTTACTCTGTAACACGATCCTGACAACCTGGAATTCATATGGAAATGCTAATTGGACTGGTCGGCCTGGCGATACTCGTCGTTATTTACCTGCGGCGGTATCTGCTGCGCAAGGAGATTCCGGCCCCTCAAGCTACGACTTTCAACGGCAATCTGTTCAAGGTTGGTGAAGCCGTTCTAGCCCGCAGGACAACCACCGGAGCAAGCTCAAGTGTCGTGGTAGTGCCAGGCTTTGTGGAAAACTTTCTGTATTTCACCGAGTTTTATGAATCGCCCGATATCGAGTTGATCAAGTTGACTTGCTCCGGTTACCACGTGCCGGTCAATCAGGCTCGGTTCCAGGCCGTAGATTGGGGCCAGCCTCCTGCTCACCCATCCGGAACCATAGCCTATGATGCCGCCGTGCTGACCCGGGCGTTGGAAAATCTCGTCACTACCGATACGGTTCGAGTCCATGGTCATTCCCGTGGCGGAGCTGTGGTACTTGAAGCGGCCCGGCAGCGCCCCGACCTGTTCGAAAAAGTAGAGGTGGTGCTGGAAGCGCCCGTTTTACCCCAGGGCAAGCCTTACAAACCGATGCCTCCAATAGCACGCTGGTTCATGCCTTTTGTCCTTGTGCTATGGCAGCAGAACCCCATTTCAGACGCCAATCGCAAGACTTGGGGTCCGCTGGATAACCCACGCAAGCGGGAACTCATCATGGGCTATCCATTCAATGCGCGGCGGTGCAGCACGCTGGTTGCCAATTTGAAGGACATGGCCAGCTGGATGGAAAACACCGGCTTCGAGATCTATCGGAATGTAAAGCGTGGGGCTATCGTCGTTCCGGCGAAGGATAAGGTATTGAATCCGGCGGCCATGCTTGCCAGCGCCCGTCAGGCGGACAATCTGCGGGTGATTGAAATTCCGGATTGCAGTCACTTTGTGGTGTCGGACAGTCCGCACTCCATTCCTCCGCTGCTCCAGGCATGAGCGATGGCTTACAGTTTCGAGCCGATAGGAATTGTGCATTCCTGCTTTGCTGAAAAATTTGCCATTCCCCGGCAACCCCTGCTGGCACCGGCCGCCCAGGGTGTTATCGAGCTGTATCCCCCCTATGACAAACCTGAGGCCGTAGCCGGCCTTGAGGGAGTCAGCCATCTCTGGCTATTGTTTGTTTTCCACGCGGCAGCGTCCGGTGACGCCCACCTCAGGGTCAGACCGCCTAGGCTGGGAGGCAACCGTCGCATAGGGGTATTCGCTAGCCGCGCAACCCACCGCCCTAACCCAATCGGCCAGTCTGTGGTGAAACTGGACGGTATTGCCGATGGTCGGTTGTTGATCTCCGGCCTGGATATTCTCGACGGAACGCCTCTGCTGGACATCAAACCCTACGTTCCCTACGCCGATTCGATTCCCTCCGCCAGCAATGCGCTGGCAGGCCTGCCCCCTGCTCCGATTGAAATCAGCTGGAGCGATCAGGCGCTAACACAAGCCAGCGCCGAAGCGAGACGACTTGACCGGCCGGTGGTGGCGCTGATTGAGCAGTGTCTGGCACAAGACCCTAAACCTGCCTATCAGAAGCCCAGCCCTTCTCGTGAATATGGTGGGCGCTTCTGGGACCTGAACGTGCGCTGGCATTATCTGGACTCTTCCCTACTGCGCATTCTGAGCGTCGAGCGCGTCGATCCCACTCACTAACTTTTACTGTCGTGTGCACGTTACCTGTCAGGTGCTGACATGCCATAATCATGGGCCACGTCCAAAAGGAGCCAGGCTGAATGTTCACCCTTGGCCACGTAGTTCTATTGATGGTTGCGGCGTTACTGGGCGCCTGGGTCTGGCGTGGCCTCGGATTACGCGATCGGGCTCTAGGCCTGGTGCGTAATCATTGCAAACGTGCCGACGTGCAACTGCTGGATGAAAGCATAGCGTTCAACCGGCTGCGCCTGAAGCGCAATCGAACTGGTCGCTTTGGCCTGGTCAGGCGTTACGGATTCGAATTTACCGTGACCGGCGAACGCCGTTACCCTGGCTATATAGAGCTCCACGGCGCGCAGCTTATGGGGATTGAATTGGCTCCGCATCCCTTTCCAGGAGCTGAACCGGAACAACCGGTCTCCAATGTCCATTCCATTCGTTAAACAAACTGGGCGGCTGCACCAGTTCCACGTGGAACGCAGCGGTCCCTGACCTGGGCCTGGAAGGTGCTCAATGCTTCTGCAAATTCCCACCCATCTTGTCTGTGGTCCATTGGGCGCCGGCAAAACATCAGTGCTGAAGCACCTCGTCGCTTCTCGGCCAGCGAATGAGCGCTGGGCTATTCTGATCAATGAATTTGGCCAGGTAGGAATTGACGCGGCGTTGCTCAAGGGGCATCACGACGACGTACGGATCGCAGAAATCCCCGGCGGTTGCCTGTGCTGTGTCAATGGATTGCCTTTTCAGGTCGGTTTGGGACGTTTGCTCAAACGAGCGCAACCGAACCGGCTGTTTATAGAAGCGTCGGGGCTCGGCCATCCAGCCGCCCTGATGAGCCAACTGGCCGAGCCACCCTGGCGAGACGTCTTGAATCTTCAGCCGACGATCATGGTGCTTGATGCCCAGGCGCTGCATGAAGGTCGCCCGCTACCGGCGTCCCAGCAGGAGGCTTTGGCGGTATCTGGTCAGCTGGTGCTGAACAAATCGGCTGATCTTAGCGAATATGATCGCCGGTTGGTTACCACGACACTTCCCGACATGCCGCTTCACTGGTGCGATTATGGCGAATTACCTTGGGCGCAGGTATTTCAGCACGGGAATCCGCTACCCTGTACTGCAGATATCCCCAAGTTGCCCGAAGGACAACCGGCTCCAGGTACTCTTTGGCTCGCCAAGGACCAGTGGATTTGCCAGCAATCCAACCATGAGGGCTGGTACAGCATCGGCTGGAAAATGCATCCTGGCGAAGTTTTTCATCAGTCCGCGCTCCAGCGATGGCTGGCTGGCGGGTCCTGGCAGCGAGCCAAAGGCAGCATTCACACTGACGCCGGATGGCTCAGCTTCAATGCCCTGGAGACCCAACCTTTGAACTGGCAGCCAAGCGCCTGGAGGTCAGACAGCCGCATCGAGTTACTGCAGAACAGGCCCCACAATCGCGTAGCGCTGGAAAGTGGCTTGCAGGCTGCAAGGATGAGCGATTAAGGTAGCGATTTCGACTCGACAGAATATGAAAACATCCTTCCTTCTCGCATCCTTGTTAGTGCTGGCCAGCACCCGCCTTTTCGCTCAGGCCTGCGTCATAGAGTCGAACGATGATGATGTCCCTATCCGCCTGTGCCAACAGAACGTAACCATTCCCAAGAGTCTTTTCGAAGGCAGTTTCTGTCGCCCGCAAATCCCCAACCGGAGTTTCGAGGTAACCATGACCGAGCGCTGCCCCACCGGTGCTTACGGAATATGCAAGGACTCGCAAACAGAAGGTGTGGCCTATCAGCAGTCGATCCACTACTACAGTGACCCGGCTGACGCGCCGGTCTTGAGTGCGTACTGTACGCAGATAAGCAAGGGAATCTGGGAGGAACCTTGAGTGCTCAGAGGTCCGGCGGCGGTGTGGCAAGGAGACCGTTTAAATCCAGGTTATCCCCTATTTGCAACCCGGCCCTTTCGGCGGTGCCGGCAGGCACTTCGATAACGAAGCGCAGCGGTCGATCCGCCCTGTAAACATCGCAGGGCATTGCTGCACAGGGCGGAACCTTGTCGAACAACTGAACCAGCCGGCCTTCAGCATCGACATAGAGCAGGTCCAGACTGATCACCATGTTTCGCATCCAGATTGCAGGCTGGGTGCCCATCGGGAAGTCAAAAAGCATTCCCTGGTTGTCGCCAAGTTCCGTGCGGCCCATCAAGCCCTGGGTACGGCTCGCCGGGTCGGCAACCACCTCCAGTTCAAATACCTTTCCACCCAACATGACCTCAGCCGTATCGGCCCGAACCATCCCGGCCGCTAACAACAGGCTAAGGCACAGCAGGCCTACATTAATCAGCATTTTACGGGCCACAGTCATCATAGGGTGTCCTTGAGCAAATTCTGGTAAACCATATTGGTCAGGTACAGTCGGTCCTGATCCGTCAACGCGGAGAACTCGACGCCAGTGGCGACATTACCTTGCCCGGTCTCATCCCGGTGTACGGCTCTGACCTTCGCCTTGATGGTCATATACACATCCAAACCTGAGGGGTTGATCCGAAACGACATCTTCACCTCGTCACCTTTTTCCGCGAAGGGCCGGGGAGACAGAAGCCTGGCGCCCCCTACGCTCAGATCTATCAGTTTAGCCCCCGCTTGACCTGACGGGCCCATGACTGAGGTCACCAGCTCGACCGAGACTCGAGCGGAGCTACGGATTCGCATCGATTGGACAGTTTCCGGATAAGCCAGATGCAGGTAAGGGAAGGGGGAAAGATTGGATTTCAGTACGCGCGTCTTGTAGGCCACCGCATCCTTTCCGACAAAACCTCTTACCAGAAACTGCTGCCCTTCTTTGATGAACGCCAGTCTGCCCTGCACTATCGGTGTACTGACGAGAATGCTGACCGGCGCATGGAAGCCTATCATCCTGACCTGGTAACGCTCTGCATGGGTAGGATGCAATGTCTGTAGCTGAACCAGGTCACCGGGCGCCAGCTGAACCTGGGCCAGTGTAGAAAGTTGCACCTCGGCTTGCGAGCCATTTCCGGCCACATCCAGCTTTTCGTCCGCATCAGTCTCTGGCGCACTACGATACAGGCCCAGTTTGAATAGTTGGGTCAATAGTGGCTGGTTATCGACTGTTCGTGACTGCTCGAAAATTACCTTTCCTTCGGCATCCATAACGCTCCAAGGCAATGGCACCCCGAGCGCAATGTCGTTTTCTTTGAGCGGTATCAAGGGCAAGCTGGGTCTCCGTTAGCGGTCAGTTGATCAGACATGAATGTACCAGCCAAGATGGCCATAGGCTATCACCAGGAGATACGGATCAGGAATAGACGTCCGCGCGGGTCAAGGGAAGTCGATGGGAACCGTCCGCGTCGGGCTTGACTGCCAGGATCTGGTGGATGTTCATCCAGCCGCGCCGAAATCCGTAGGCACAGCCTGCAAGATAAATGCGCCAAATGCGCAAGGCTTTGTCGGAAATATGCTTGCCAGCCTGGTCCAGACTGCGCTCCAGATTGTTGCTCCAATGTTCCAGAGTGAGCGCATAATGCAGCCGCAAGCTTTCTACGTCCACGACTTCAAGACCCTGTGAGGACATGCTGGCGATGGCAGTGGAGAGGTGCGGCAGTTCTCCATGCGGAAAGACGTAACGTCCAATGAACTTGCCTGCCCCACGGCTGACGGGGCGGCCATCAACATGCCGCGCAGTGATGCCATGGTTCAGCAGCAGACCACCCGGCTTGACCTGGCCATGCAGGATTTTGAAATACTCGGCAAGATTTGCGTGCCCAACATGTTCGAACATACCGACACTCACCACCTTGTCGAATTCCTCCTCGCGCCCGAGATCTCGGTAATCACGCAAATCCAGTTGCACTCGGCTTTCCAGCTTCTCGGCCGTTACTCTTTGCCGAGCCAGTTCAAGCTGCGCCCGGCTCAGGGTGATACCGTAGACCTCTACCC
This sequence comes from Halopseudomonas xinjiangensis, assembly GCA_011050525.1. Classification (GTDB taxonomy): domain Bacteria; phylum Pseudomonadota; class Gammaproteobacteria; order Pseudomonadales; family Pseudomonadaceae; genus Halopseudomonas; species Halopseudomonas xinjiangensis_A. The sequence goes on along the minus strand of DRFO01000043.1, from coordinate 177,650 downwards.
CGTAATGACGTGCCGCATGCCGGGCCAGCCCGCCCCATCCACAGCCAACGTCAAGCAGACGCTCCCCCGCTTTCAGCCGAAGCTTGCGGCATATGTGATCCAGCTTTTGCAGTTGGGCTTGCGCCAGATCGTCTTGCGGATGTTTGAAATAGGCGCAGGAATAAACCATTTCCGGATCGAGCCACAATGCATAAAATTCATTCGACAGATCGTAATGGTAAGAGATCGCCTCCGCGTCGAGGGCTTTATCATGTGCGGTGCGGTGCGGCGATAGGGAAGGTTGGTCGCCAAGCAGCGCTTTACTCAGCCTATCCGCCAATTCGATAACGTCCCCGATAGTACCTTGCACATCCAGACGCTGGTCGATATAGGCCTCGCCCAGCTTGTCGAGACTGGGCTCCCCGAGTTCGGAAAGTAACCTTGGATCGTTGATTTTAAGGGTGACAAGTGGTGTCGGGCCCAGGTCGAACGTAGGCCCTCCTGTAACCACCACTCTCAGCGGCAAGTGCAAACCGGTAAGCGTTTCGGGAAGCTGCACGAACATCCGGGGATCTCCCGTGAAGTTGACTTACCCAATCAATATAGAACAGCTCCGCCCGATGTCTATTATCTCGCCACTGCGTTGTCGACTGCCTTAGACGTCAGCTGGTTTTGATCGGCCTTTTCCACTTCTCGATATTGCGCTGACGCGAGCGTGCGACCGCGAGGGCTTGTGCGGGGACGTCCTGGGTGACCGTTGACCCAGCTGCAGTAGTAGCCCCCGCACCGATTTCAACCGGCGCGACCAACGCCGAATTCGAACCAATGAAGGCCCCCTCACCTATACGGGTGACGAATTTGTTCACGCCGTCATAGTTGCAGGTAATGGTGCCTGCCCCGATGTTGGCGCCCTTACCCACAAACGCATCGCCAACGTAGGACAGGTGATTGATCTTGGCTCCCTCGCCCACATCAGCCTTTTTTGTTTCCACAAAATTGCCGATCTTGGCGCCACGCTGTAATCGGGTGCCGGGGCGCAAACGAGCGTAGGGTCCAACATCACAGTCCTCCCCCACCTCAGTGCCTTCCAGATGACTGAACGCCTTGATTACGCTGCCGGCCCTGACCACGGAATTGATGATCACACAGTGGGGGCCGATCTGAACGTTGTCCTCTATTACTACCCGACCCTCAAGCACGACGTTGATATCAACAAATATATCGCGCCCTACTGTCACCTCGCCCCGCACGTCCAGGCGCTCGGGATCTGCCAGCGTCACGCCTTCGGTCATCAACCGCAGCGACTGGATTGACTGCCAGGCGCGCTCCAGGACTGCAAGCTGCTGACGGTTGTTGGCACCCATCACCTCCAGCTCGCTGGCCGGCTGGGAGACTTCCACCGGGACGGACTGACTGACCGCCAGCGCTACTACGTCCGTCAGATAATATTCACTCTGGGCGTTATCGTTGGAAAGACCGTTCAACCATTGAGCGGCCTGATTGCCAGGCAACGCCATGATGCCGGTATTCCCCTCGGTCACGCGTAGTTGTTCGGTACTGGCGTCCTTCTGCTCCACAATCGCCTGTACCCGCCCAGCCGCGTCGCGAATTATGCGACCGTAACCGCTAGGGTCCTGCATGTTCACGGTAAGCAACCCGAGAGCCTGGCTGCCCGCCTGTTGACTGAGGCTACGTAGCGTATCCACGCGCAGCAGAGGTACGTCACCGTACAACACGAGAATCTGGTCCGCATTCTGGATATGCGGCAAGGCCTGCGCTACGGCATGGCCCGTGCCTAACTGCTCCGCCTGCATGACCCAATTAATGTCATCCGCGTCCAGGCATTCCCGAACCTTGTCGGCGCCGTGCCCAATGACTACATGGATCTTCCTTGGCCCCAGCGCCCGAGCGGTGTCGAGCGCATGTCCCAGCATAGGTTTACCAGCAACGGGATGCAGTACCTTGGGTAGCGCTGAGCGCATGCGGGTGCCCTGTCCGGCGGCGAGGATGACGATGTCCAGAATCATATGGGATGCCTTGAAATCTTTGGTTGGGAAGATGATAGCAAATCACGCCGGCGCTGGCGGTGCCGGGCGAGCAACAAAAAAGGCAGCCTGGGCTGCCTTTCTTGATCTTGCATAACGCCTCAGCGGTTACCGATGGCCGGCCCGCCATATTTCTTGCGCAGTTCCTGCACGGTACGCAACTGGGCAGCCGCTTCAGCGAGACGGACAGAGGCTGAGCCATAATCGAACTCGGCACCTTTGTTGCTGAGTGCTGCTTCAGCCGCTTTTTTCGCTTCAATTGCTGCTGCTTCGTCGATGTCGCCAGCACGAATAGCCGTGTCGGCGAGCACCTTCACCATGCTCGGCTGAACCTCGATGAAGCCGCCGGAGATGTAAAACACCTCTTCGCTGCCATCCTGCTTGATCACTCGAACAGGACCCGGCTTGAGGTCGGTCAGCAACGGCGTGTGGCCTGGCAAAATGCCAAGATCACCCATGTTGCCGTGTGCGACGACCATTTCAACCAGCCCGGTGAACAGCTCTTCTTCGGCGCTAACGATATCGCAGTGCACTGTCATAGCCATGTCATTGCCTCGGTTATGCGCCCGCTTCAGCGGGCGCAACCATTACATTTTCTTCGCTTTCTCGATTGCTTCATCGATGGTGCCGACCATGTAGAACGCCTGCTCGGGCAGGTGATCGAACTCGCCATCAAGGATGCCTTTGAAGGCGCGAATGGTGTCTTTCAGCGACACGTACTTGCCAGGCGCACCGGTGAAGACTTCGGCGACGAAAAAGGGCTGGGACAGGTAACGCTGGATCTTACGAGCGCGTGCCACCAGCTGCTTGTCTTCCTCGGACAGTTCGTCCATACCCAGGATCGCGATGATGTCCTTCAGCTCTTTATAACGCTGCAGAACATACTGCACGCCGCGAGCAGTGTCGTAATGCTCCTGACCGATTACCTGCGGATCCAGCTGACGCGATGTAGAGTCCAGGGGATCAACCGCCGGATAAATACCCAGCGAGGCGATGTCACGGGACAGTACCACGGTAGCGTCAAGGTGGGCGAAGGTGGTCGCCGGCGAGGGGTCGGTCAAGTCATCGGCTGGTACGTAAACCGCCTGGATTGACGTAATGGAGCCCTGCTTGGTTGACGTGATGCGCTCCTGCAGAACGCCCATCTCCTCGGCCAGCGTCGGCTGGTAACCTACCGCTGAAGGCATACGACCGAGCAGTGCGGAAACTTCAGTACCGGCCAGGGTGTAACGGTAGATGTTGTCGATGAACAACAGTACGTCACGACCTTCGTCGCGGAACTTCTCGGCCATGGTCAGACCGGTCAGGGCTACGCGCAGACGGTTGCCCGGCGGCTCGTTCATCTGACCGTAAACCAGCGCCACCTTGTCGAGTACGTTGGAGTCCTTCATCTCGTGGTAGAAGTCGTTACCTTCACGAGTCCGCTCACCTACACCGGCAAATACGGAGTAACCGCTGTGCTCGATGGCGATGTTACGGATCAGCTCCATCATGTTGACGGTCTTGCCTACCCCGGCGCCACCGAACAGACCTACTTTACCGCCCTTGGCGAAGGGACAGATCAAGTCAATTACCTTGATGCCGGTTTCCAGCAACTCGTTGGAACCAGCCTGCTCAGCGTAGCTAGGCGCGGGACGATGAATGCCCCAGCGCTCTTCTTCGCCAATCGGGCCGGCTTCGTCGATCGGATTGCCCAGCACATCCATGATCCGACCCAGCGTCTTGATACCGACTGGAACGGAGATCGCAGCACCAGTGCTGCTCACAGCCAAGCCACGCTTGACGCCCTCTGTAGTACCCATGGCGATGGTACGTACAATGCCATCACCTAGCTGCTGCTGGACTTCAAGGGTTAGACCCTTCTCGTCGACAAACAACGCTTCATACACGTTCGGTACGTCTTCGCGTGAGAATTCCACGTCGATGACGGCGCCGATGATTTGAACGATACGTCCGCTACTCATGTTTGGTTCCTCTAAGTGGTATGAAACCGTTCGCGTCAAACCGCGGCGGCGCCGCCGACGATTTCCGAAATTTCCTGGGTGATCGCTGCCTGACGAGCTTTGTTATAGATAAGCTGGAGGCTCTTGATGATATCCCCTGCGTTATCCGTAGCGCTCTTCATCGCCACCATCCGGGCCGCTTGCTCACTGGCGTTGTTCTCGATCACCGCCTGATAGACCTGAGATTCGATATAACGAACCAGCAAGCCATCCAGCAGTTCGCGGGCATCCGGCTCGTATACATAGTCCCAATGACCCTTGAGTTCCTCTTTATCAGCCGGAACCAGGGGTATCATCTGTTCCACCTTGGGCTGTTGCACCATGGTGTTAACAAACTTGTTGGAAACCAGATACAGACGGTCGATGCGGCCCTCGTTATAGCCATCAAGCATTACCTTGACGCTACCGATCAGATCATTCAGGGCTGGCTTTTCACCCAGACCACTGATTGCCGCCACTACGTTTCCGCCGTAACTGCGGAAAAACGCAGCGCCCTTGCTGCCGATCACGCACAGCTCGGTCTCAACGTTGCGGTCACGCCACTCTTTCATATTCTGGACCAGCGCCTTGAACAGGTTGGTGTTCAAGCCGCCAGCGAGACCACGATCCGTGCTGACCACGATATAACCCACCCGCTTGACTTCACGCTCTTGCATGAACGGATGGCGATATTCCGGGTTGGCATTGGCCAGATGACCAATTACCTGACGGATACGCTCAGCGTAGGGACGGCTGGCAGCCATGCGCTGTTGTGCCTTGCGCATTTTGCTGACCGCCACCTTCTCCATGGCGCTGGTGATCTTCTGCGTACTTTTAATGCTCGCGATCTTACCGCGAATCTCTTTTGCGCCTGACATGTCACACCTCTGAGGTTAGTCCGTGGCCGAATCGCACGACGCGGGGAGCGGACCAGCCGCACCCCGCTGTCGGCTTACCAGCTCTGGGTCGCCTTGAAGTTCTCGATGCCAGACTTGATACCGGCTTCGATCTCGTCGTTGTAGTCGCCCTTCTCGTTGATCTTGGCCAGCAAATCGGCCTTCTCACGCTTGAAGTAGGCGAGCACGGCTTTCTCGAAGGCGCCGACCTTGTTCAGCTCGACGTCTACCAGGAAGCCCTTTTCGGCGGCGTACAGACTGATCGCCATATCAGCAACTGACATGGGCGCGTACTGACCCTGCTTCATCAGCTCGGTTACCCGCTGACCATGCTCCAGCTGCTTGCGGGTAGCTTCATCCAGGTCAGATGCAAACTGAGCAAAGGCCGCCAGCTCACGATACTGGGCCAGCGCGGTACGAATACCACCGGACAGCTTCTTGATGATCTTGGTCTGGGCCGCACCACCTACACGAGATACCGATACACCGGCGTTGACGGCCGGACGGATACCTGAGTTGAACAGGTTGGACTCCAGGAAGATCTGGCCGTCGGTGATCGAAATCACGTTGGTCGGTACGAACGCGGATACGTCGCCGGCCTGGGTTTCGATCAATGGCAGAGCGGTCAGTGAACCGGTCTTGCCTTTGACTGCACCGTTGGTGAGCTTCTCGACGTAGTCTTCGGAAATGCGCGACGCGCGTTCCAGCAAGCGACTGTGGAGATAGAACACGTCACCAGGATAGGCTTCACGACCCGGTGGACGACGCAGCAGCAGGGAAATCTGACGGTAGGCAACAGCCTGCTTGGACAGATCGTCATAAACGATCAGCGCGTCTTCACCACGGTCACGGAAATACTCACCCATGGTGCAGCCGGAGTAGGGCGCCAGGAACTGCAGGGCGGCCGGGTCGGAGGCAGAAGCGGCAACCACGATGGTATGCGCCATCGCGCCATTCTCTTCAAGCTTGCGCACTACGTTGGCAATGGTCGAACGCTTCTGACCGATCGCTACATAAACGCACTTGATGCCAGAATCCTTCTGGTTGATGATCGCGTCGATCGCCATGGCCGTCTTACCGGTCTGGCGGTCACCAATGATCAGCTCACGCTGACCACGGCCGATTGGAATCATCGCATCGACGGACTTGTAACCAGTCTGAACCGGCTGGTCTACCGACTTACGCCAGATCACACCCGGAGCAACCTTTTCGACAGCGTCGGTCAGCTTGGCATCAATGACGCCCTTGCCATCGATAGGATTACCCAGCGCATCTACTACGCGACCCAGCAGTTCCGGTCCAACCGGCACTTCCAGGATGCGGCCGGTACACTGGACAGTCATGCCCTCGGCCAGACCCAGATAATCGCCCAGTACGACGGCACCAACGGAGTCCTGCTCCAGGTTCAGTGCCATACCGTACAAACCACCGGGGAATTCGATCATTTCCCCGTACATTACGTCAGCTAGGCCGTGGATACGCACGATACCATCAGATACGCTGACGATAGTGCCTACATTCCGGGCCTGCGAAGTCACATCGAGTTTCTCGATGCGCTGTTTGATAATTTCGCTAATTTCGGAAGGATTCAATTGTTGCATGCCATGTCCCTCAAATCAGGATTTCAACGCCTCGGCCAGCTTTGCAAGCTTGCCGCGGACCGAACCGTCGATGACCAAGTCACCCGCACGAATCAACACACCGCCAATAAGAGCCGGGTTGATGGTCACATGAGGAGTTACTGTGCGGTCTAACCGCTTCGACAATGCGGTAGCCAGCGTTTTCTGTTGATCGTCATTCAGTTCAAAGGCAGATTCCACCTGAACGTCAATGCTCCGATCGTGTTCCGCCTTGTTTTGCTCATAGAGCTCGGCGATTACCGGGATCAAGGGCAAACGGTCATGTTCGGCGAGAGTCCGGATAAAATTTCCGAACTCTGCGTCAACCACGCCTTCGCAAACCATGAGCAGGTCTTCAGCCTTGCGCTCTCCGGTCAAAGCCGGATTACGAACCCTATAGGCAAAAGCCGCATCCGAGACTACCGCACCCGCCACTGCCAGCATGCCTGACCAGGCATCCAGCTTGTTGGCAGATTCAGCAAACTCGAAAGCAGCTTTTGCATAAGGTCGAGCTAGCGTATTGATAGTTGCCATCGCTCGCCTCGCTTAGAGTTGTGAGGCCAGTTTGTTGACCAGCTCACTGTGGGCCGCGGAATCCACTTCGGACCCCAGAATCTGTTCAGCGCCCTGGACAGCCAGTACGGCTACCTGAGCACGAAGCTGATCCTTCGCGCGGTTTACTTCCTGATCGATTTCAGCCTTAGCGGCAGCAATCAGGCGCTCACCTTCGGAACGTGCCTGCTCTTTAGCATCCTCAACAATGAGGTTGGCACTTTTATTGGCTTGCTCGATGATCTGAGTAGCCTGTTCCTTGGTCTCACGCAGAGTCTGGGAAGCCTTTTCCTGGGCCAAGCCCAGGTCACGCTGGGCGCGGCCAGCCGCATCCAGGCCTTCGGCGATTTTTTTCTGGCGTTCCTGCATGGCCTGAGTAATCGGGGGCCATACGTACTTCATGGTGAACCAGACAAAAATAGCGAAGGCAATCGTTTGACCAAACAGCGTCAGATTAATATTCACAGCGATTTACCTCGTGCTATTTCGTTGTATCGGGAGACGAAAACGACTGATCTGGCAGAGCTTCGCCCTGCCAGTAATCGGAATCGCTCGATCAAGCACCCATGCCAGGCGCAACAACGAAGATCAGGTACATCGCGATACCAACACCGATCATTGGCACGGCGTCAAGCAGACCGGCCATCAGGAAAGTTTTGGTTTGCAGCTGTGGACCAAGCTCAGGCTGACGTGCAGTAGATTCCAGCAGTTTTCCACCCAGCAGGGCGAAGCCAATACCAGTACCCAGAGCGCCCAGACCGATCATGATGGCGGCTGACATGATTACGAGTTCCATAATTACTCCTAAAGTTCAAGGTTGCAGTTCAAGTTAAACGTTGGTTGAACAGGGTCTGACTGCTTAATGAGGGTCCTCATGAGCAGCACTCAGATACACTACGGTCAGCACCATGAAGATGAAGGCCTGCAGCGGAATTACCAGGATGTGGAAAATAGCCCACGGCACGTTCAGGCCCCACTGAAGATAGAAGGGCAGCAACGCAATCAGAATAAACACCACTTCACCGGCGTACATGTTACCGAACAGACGCAGTGCCAGGCTCAGGGGCTTGGTCAGCAGACCGAGAATCTCAAGGAACAGGTTGAAGGGTATCAACGACCAATGTTTGAACGGGGTGAAGGACAGCTCATTTATAAAACCGCCGAAACCCTTGATTTTGAAGCTGTAGAAAATGATCAGGATGAACACACCCAGGGAGATGCCGAAAGTGCCATTAGGGTCAGCAGTCGGTACGATCTTGAAGTACTCGAGGCCCAATGCGTGCGCCAAGCCGGGGATGTAGTCAACCGGAATCCACTTGAGCGAATTCATCAGCAGGATCCAGACGAATATGGTCAGAGCCAGCGGCGCAATCAGCGGGCTGCGACCATGAAACGTGTCTCTGACAGTGCCTTGCACGAACTCGACAACCATTTCCACCATGTTCTGCGCGCCTCTCGGCGTATCTACGGTCGCTCGGGTGGCAACGTAGCGGAACAAGCCGATGAAGATCAGTCCCATGAAGACGGACCAGCCCAGGGTATCTAGGTGCAAGGCCATAAATCCCATGTCGGTGGCTTCAGCACCGGTCCTGGCGATAGTCCAGGTTGCCTCTTCTACCACGCTGCCGTCTGCACGTACGTAACCACCAGGCAGCTTACCAAACGTCAGGTTCTGCAAATGGTGCTGGATATATTCAGCCGATGAAGTTGCCATATTTGCCTCAAGAACTAATGCTTTAGAAAGCGTCTGACAATTAGCAGCGCACTGGCTCCTACGGCCAATACCGCAATGTATCCTGCGAACAACGAAGGAAACTCGAGCGGTTTCACTGCCAACAACACCCACACAAAAAGTGCAGCGGTCAATATCAGTTTGCCTGCCTCGCCGGAATAAAGTTCGCTGACGATGGCACGGGCCGACCGGGCTCCGCTGTAGCGGTACACCCGATAGGCAAAATAAGAGTTGGGTAACAGAGCAATCAGCCCGCCCAACAAACCGCTGTAGCCTGCAATATGACCTTGGAAAAACCACAGGGCCAACGCTACCAGACCGGTCATAGCTGCCTGGGACAGTAACACCGGGAACGCAGGGAGTCTGATAAAGGGGGTTTTATTGGGCGTTCTTGCGTCCATTCCCACCTCCCCAGATGTTCGTCTGGCTGATTTCCGGGCTAATTACTGCAACAAACTGGTGCATTACCCCAGCTAAAACAGCGCGAGGAGTATAGGGTGAATAATTACCAGGTTCAACAGCAACTGCGAAAACCTGCTTATTTTCAGGCATGCCGGCAGTAACGAAGGCCATTCAGTCACTAAATCAGCCGCTAAATTCTGAAGCCGGGATCTATTTGATGTGCATCAATACGCCATCAAGTTCGTCCAGCGAGCTGTAACTGATAACCAGCTTTCCCTTTCCCTTGGCACCATGCTGAATACTCACCTCTGCGCCTATTCGTTCCGCCAGATCCTGTTGCAGCCGCTCTATATCCGGATTGGTTCGCGTATCCGAGGCGTCACGGCGAGGATTGAGCCACTGGCGTACCAGCGCTTCGGTCTGGCGTACGGTCAGGCCCTTGGCTACGACCTGTCGGGCGGCCTGGGTCTGCTGTTCGGCTGGCAAGCCGAGTAGAGCCCGGGCGTGACCCATTTCGATGTCTCCCCGTTCGAGGAGCAGCTTCACGTCTTCGGGAAGCGCCATCAACCGCAACAGATTGGTAATAGTGACGCGGGATTTGCCCACCGCGTCGGCTACCTGTTGCTGGGTCAGCTCGAATTCATGTTGCAATCTTTGCAGGGCAATGGCTTCTTCAATCGGATTGAGATCTTCGCGCTGGATGTTCTCGATCAGCGCCATGGCAATGGCCGCTTCATCCGGAACATCGCGAATCACCGCGGGAATGGAATCAAGCCCGGCCAACTGAGTGGCACGCCACCGGCGCTCCCCTGCAATGATTTCGTAGCGGTCGCCTTCAATCGGGCGCACTACGATAGGCTGCATGACACCCTGCGCGCGAATCGAATTGGCCAGCTCTTCCAACGCCTGGGGATCCATATCCCGACGCGGCTGATACTTGCCGCGCTGGATCAGATCAATGGGAAGGTCCTTCAGCTGCTGATCCTGGCTGTCACCGCTCTGACCGGCAGGCGTAGATTGCCCAAGCAATGCATCCAGTCCCCGTCCCAATCCGCGTTTCTTGACCGCCATGCCTGTGTTGTCCTTATTTTTTCGATTAGTCGTTTGTGTCAGCAACGGCTGCGGCCTTGGCGGCCTGTTTCGAGCGGCGGACCAGCTCACCGGCCAGCGCCAGGTAAGCCACAGCCCCGCGCGAATGCTTGTCATAGGCCAGCGCGGGCATGCCAAAACTGGGCGCTTCCGCCAGCCTGACGTTCCGCGGAATGACGGTCTTGTAAAGCTGATCGCCAAAATGCTCGGTCAACTGCGCGGACACATCAAGCGTCAAACTATTGCGTGGATCATACATGGTCCGCAGCAAACCCTCGATTTTCAGAGAAGGATTCAACAGCGATGCGATGCGTTGGATTGTGTTGACCAGCGCAGAAAGGCCTTCCAGCGCATAGTATTCGCACTGCATTGGGATGATGACTGCATCAGCGGCTACCAGGCCATTGACGGTGAGCATGTTCAACGAAGGGGGGCAGTCAATCAGGACGAAGTCATACTGGTCCCGAACAGTGGCCAGGGCATAGCGCAGCCGACTTTCCTTCATCTTGAACTCGAGTAGTTCGACCTCGGCGGCGGTAAGATCGCCGTTGGCGGGAAGCAGATCGTACTTACCATGCTCGGAGCGACAGAGTGTTTCTTTCAGCTCGCAGCGGCCAGTCAACAATTCGTATACGGAATTCTCGAGCTCGGACTTGTCGACACCGCTACCCATGGTGGCGTTGCCCTGGGGGTCCAGATCCACAAGCAGAACCTTGCGCTTGGTAGCGGCCAGAGACGCAGCCAGGTTGATACTGGTAGTGGTCTTCCCTACACCGCCTTTCTGGTTGGCAATTGCCAGTACCTTACCCACTACGATCTCCTATCCGTTGTCAGGTCGAACCACATCTGGCCGAACCGAATCCGGTCGAACCAATCGTCGCAGTATCAGCAAATGTCGGCTGCCCTGGCAACCGGGGACAGACAATTGTGCGCTCTCGGCAACCTCGAAGTCGACCGGCAACGCGCCTAATTCTTCCGCTGGATACAACCCTTTCATGGCCAGCCAGCGTGTATCACTGGTGCTCAGGTGTCGGGTCAGATTGACAAAATCGGCCAGAGAACTGAATGCGCGTGAAACGATACCGTGAAAAGGCTGCTCTGGGGTGAATACTTCGACGCGATTGTTCACTACCTGCAGGTTATCGAGTTTCAATTCAAGCCGGGCCTGGGTAAGAAAGCGGGTTTTCTTGCCGTTGCTGTCCAGCAGCGTGAACGCGCTTTGCGGACGCATTATGGCGAGAATTATACCGGGCATGCCGCCGCCGCTGCCGACATCAATCCAGCGCTCACCCTCGATGAATCGCACGATGCTGAGGCTGTCCAGCAGATGGCGGCTCACCATGTCTTCGGGATCACGTACCGCCGTGAGGTTGTAGGCCTTGTTCCACTTGTTCAGCAACTCAAGATAGGCCAACAATTGCCTGGTCTGGTCCTGGTCAAGCTGAATATCGAGCTGGGCAGCGCCCTCGGTCAGTTGCTGCGCGTGATCCACCATACAGGTCAGGCCTCCCTGGCCAGACTGCTGCTACCCAATGCGGTACGCTTTTTCAGGTGAACCAGCAGCAAGCTGATGGCTGCTGGCGTGACGCCCGGGATTCGCGACGCCTGCCCCAGCGTTTGAGGTCGTATATCGGCAAGCTTGTGCTTGATCTCGTTCGACAATCCATTGAGCGCCTGATAATCCAGATCGATTGGCAGCGCCGTGGCTTCGTGCTGCCGCAGGCGATCAATTTCTTCCTGCTGACGTTCGATGTAACCGGCATATTTGATATGAATTTCGACTTGCTCCGCGACATCAGCTGCGATATCCACCTTGCCCGCCAGCTCGGACAGGCTGGTGTAATCCACTTCCGGACGACGCAGCAGGTCGAGCAGATTGTATTCGTGATTCAGTGGGGTGGCGAAGCGCTCGGAAAAGGCCTTGCCCACTGCGCTGTCGGGTTGCACCCAGATGGAGCGCAAGCGTTGATGTTCCTGGGCGATAGCCTCGCGTTTGGTATTGAATACCGACCAGCGATGATCATCCACCAATCCCAGTTCGCGGCCTTTTTCGGTCAGACGCAGATCGGCATTGTCTTCGCGCAATACCAGACGGTACTCGGCCCGCGAGGTGAACATGCGATAAGGCTCGCGCGTGCCCATGGTAATCAGATCATCAACGAGCACCCCGATATAGGCTTCATCACGGCGCGGACACCAGGCTTCCTGGCCCTGGGCGCGGCGGGCAGCATTCATCCCAGCCAGCAAACCCTGGGCAGCGGCTTCTTCATAACCAGTGGTGCCATTGATCTGGCCGGCAAAGAACAGACCGCCAATGACCTTGGTTTCCAGCGAATATTTCAGGTCCTGGGGATTGAAATAGTCGTATTCGATAGCGTAACCAGGGCGCAGGATGTGCGCGTTTTCCATGCCCTGAATGGACTGCACAATCTGCAGCTGCACGTCGAAAGGCAAGGATGTGGAGATGCCGTTCGGATACAGCTCATGGGTAGTCAAGCCCTCCGGCTCGATGAATACCTGGTGCTGGTTCTTGTCGGCAAAGCGATGGATCTTGTCTTCGATAGACGGACAATAGCGTGGGCCGACGCCCTCAATCACCCCGGTGTACATCGGCGAGCGGTCAAGATTGTTGCGGATAATATCGTGGGTCCGCTCGTTGGTGTGCGTGATCCAGCAGTTCACCTGCTCAGGATGCTCACTGACGTTGCCCAGAAAAGACATTACGGGTATCGGGGTATCACCCGGTTGCGCAGTCATTTTGCTGTAATCGACGGTACGCCCGTCGATACGAGGCGGCGTCCCGGTTTTCAACCGGTCTACCCGCAGGGGCAGTTCGCGCAGACGCTTGGCCAGGGTAATCGCCGGCGGATCCCCAGCCCGGCCACCTGAGTAATTATCCAGACCGATGTGAATTAGACCGCCCAGAAACGTACCGGTGGTCAACACGACGTTGTCACAATGGAAGCGCAGCCCCATCTGGGTTACGACGCCGCGGACTTGGTCCTGCTCGACAATAAGATCGTCACAAGCTTGCTGGAAAATCCACAGGTTAGGCTGGTTTTCCAGGGTATGACGAATAGCCGCCTTGTACAGAACGCGGTCAGCCTGGGCGCGGGTTGCGCGAACGGCTGGGCCTTTGCGGCTGTTGAGCACGCGGAACTGGATGCCAGCTTTATCCGTCGCCTGCGCCATCGCGCCGCCGAGGGCGTCGATTTCCTTGACCAGATGACTCTTGCCAATGCCGCCGATGGCAGGATTGCAGCTCATCTGGCCCAGCGTTTCGACATTGTGACTCAGCAGCAGGGTTTTCGAACCCATGCGGGCAGCAGCCAGGGCGGCTTCGGTACCGGCATGTCCTCCACCGACCACGATCACGTCAAAACGACTTGGGAAATCCACAGAGCACCTCGTTGCCAGGATCGGATCCAGGCGTCGGGAAAAGGGGCTGATTATAGGCGCTTGCCAAATAAATTGCAGCCAAAGGTTGTCTGTTTTTTGAACAGCTCAAGGCGTCCACTTTCAGAACTACAGTTATAGATATATAGAAGAAAAATATTTAAAAAGCTTTATGTTAATACTGTATATGAGTAAGCATATTTCTGTTGATAAGCCGTAAAAAACTTTATATTTCAAAGTTATAGAGAAAGTATAAGGTTGTGCTCCACTTGCGCATAGACAGTGTAGGGACGGGTCCTGTTCTTGTGTATAACTAGGTCGCTTATCCACAGGCCTATTTAGCTACCCTTTGTACACAGGGTTATGGTCAGGGCTCAGGCGGGTTTGTACACAGGGCTTAGAGACGGATAAATGGGCTGGGACGAAGGCAAACGTAGCGGTGGATTACACCCTCGGCTTTGTTTCCAGGCCGAGGATGTAAGCATTTCAGGAGAAGAATGAAACGGGGGCCCTGATTATTTACCGATGCAAAAGCTGGAAAAGATACGTCCGAGCAAGTCGTCGGCGCTGAATTGACCGGTAATGCTACCCAGAGCTTGTTGGGCTACGCGCAAGTCTTCTGCCAACAACTCGCCCGCTCCGAGAACGGTCAGTTGATGGTGCCCGTGCTCAAGCTGAAGGCTCGCCTGCTCGAGCGCCTCCAGATGCCGTCGGCGGGCGCTGAACAGGCTTTCAGCGGTCTGCTCATAACCCATGCAGGTTTTAAGATGATCGCGTAACAGATCAACACCCTGACCTGAGCGGGCCGACAGGCGCAGGATGACGCCTCCGTGTTCACTTTCATCGAGCCCGACCGCTTCGTCAGTAAGGTCTATTTTGTTGTAAACCAGCGTCACTTTTGCGGCGTCTGGTTGATCTATCAGAAATTCGGGCCATAAGGCCTCTGGATTCTTGGCTTCGGGTTGCGATGAATCCACCACGAGCAGAATTCGATCAGCCTCCGAAATGGCGGTCATTGCCCTTGCGACGCCGATTTTTTCTACCAGATCCTCTGTGTCTCGCAAACCAGCGGTATCAATGATGTGTAAGGGCATGCCGTCAATCAAAATGTGCTCCCGCAACACGTCTCGCGTGGTGCCGGCAATCTCCGTAACGATGGCGCTCTCCTTGCCTGCCAGAGCATTGAGCAGACTCGACTTACCGGCGTTGGGACGTCCAGCGATTACCACGTTCATACCTTCGCGGAGCAGGGCGCCCTGGCTGGCCTGACGCTGGACCTGGGCAAGTTCTCCGCGAATGCTTTCCAGTTTTTGCAAGACATGCCCATCAGCCAGGAAATCTATTTCCTCCTCAGGAAAATCTATTGCTGCCTCGACATAAATACGCAGTTCGATCAGGGCCTCGGTCAGCGCGTTTACCCGCGCGGAGAACACGCCCTGCAAAGATTGCACGGCGTTGCGTGCGGCCTGCTCGGAGCTGGCTTCGATAAGATCCGCAATGGCTTCTGCCTGGGCCAGGTCCAGTTTGTCGTTGAGAAAGGCTCTTTCACTGAACTCCCCTGGCCGAGCCAGGCGAACCCCATCGTCCAGACAGGCCTTCAGCAACATATCCAGCACTACCGGCCCGCCGTGACCGTGTAGCTCCAACACGTCTTCACCAGTGAACGAGTTGGGCCCAGGGAAGTACAGGGTCAGGCCTTGGTCCAGAAGTCGGTCGTCATGCCAGAACGGCCCATAGTGGGCATAGCGTGGTCGCGGCTTCAGCTGGGCAACACGGGCCGCTGTTGCTAGCGCGAGAGGGCCGGATACTCTGACGATACCGACGCCGCCCTGTCCTGGGGCGGTAGCGATGGCAGCGATGG
Source organism: Halopseudomonas xinjiangensis (assembly GCA_011050525.1). Taxonomy (GTDB): domain Bacteria; phylum Pseudomonadota; class Gammaproteobacteria; order Pseudomonadales; family Pseudomonadaceae; genus Halopseudomonas; species Halopseudomonas xinjiangensis_A. The sequence goes on along the minus strand of DRFO01000043.1, from coordinate 162,097 downwards.
TATCCGCGTGATAGCTGCGGCTCATTGATACTCCTGTTTATCCAATAGGTGCAGACAGCAAAACGCCCCGAAATCGGGGCGTTTGTACGGACTCACCAGGATCAAGCCTTGGCTTCAGCACCTTTTTCTATCTGCCTGGTAATGTACCACTGTTGCGCGATAGACAGGATATTGTTGACTACCCAGTACAGCACCAGACCAGCCGGGAACCACAGGAAGAAGAAGGTGAAAATGATCGGAAGCATTTTCATGACCTTCGCCTGCATGGGGTCAGGTGGTGCCGGGTTGAGAGTCTGCTGAATGAACATGGTAGCGCCCATCAGAATCGGCAAGATGAAGTAGGGATCCTTCAACGACAGGTCGGTGATCCAGCCGAGCCACTCCGCCTGACGCATTTCCACGCTTTCCATCAGGGTCCAATACAGCGCGATGAAAACAGGCATTTGCACCAGGATAGGTAGACAACCACCCAGTGGATTGATTTTCTCTTTCTTGTACAGCTCCATCATGCCCTGGGACATCTTCTGACGATCATCGCCATGTTGCTCGCGAAGCGCCTGCAGTTTCGGAGCTACCCGTCGCATGTTGGCCATCGAACGATAGCTTGTGGCGGACAGCGGGTAGAAAACCAGCTTGATCAGAACCGTGAGCAGGATAATGCTCCAGCCCCAGTTGCCAACGAAGCTGTGGATAAGACTCAGCACAAAAAACAGCGGCTGGGCTATCCACCAGAGAAAGCCGTAATCGACGGTCAGTTCCAGGCCTTTGGAAATGTCTTCAAGACGATCCTGAATTTTTGGGCCAGCGTAGAAATCTGCACTCAGCGTGGCTTGATCGCCAGCCGCTACTGTCGCCGCTGGGCTGATGAAGCCGACAATGTAGTTGCCCTGGCTATCACGCCGAGTCAGGAAGGTATTGGTCTGGTCAGCTGGCGGTACCCACGCACTGACAAAATAGTGTTGCAGCCAGGCTACCCATCCGCCCTGTACGTTCGCACGCAGGCGCTCTTCTTCCATATCGGAAAAAGTGACCTTGGTGTAGGACTCATCGGCACTCCAGTACGCCGCACCCAGATAGGTGGCCATGCCGGTAGCGCTGGAGCTGGACGGATCACCACTTTTGTCGCGTTTGATCTGACCAAATAGATTGCCTGACCACTCGCTACCGCTCTGGTTGTTGACGATATACTCGACATCAATCAGGTAATTGCCCCGGGTAAAGGTGAAGCGTTTGGTATAGTCCACGCCGTTCTCGGCGAAGCCAAGGTCGACTACCAGACTGTCGGCACCTTCTTCCAACTGGTAGGAAGTCTGTTCCGATGTATAGCGTGGACGGCCACCTTCTCTGGCATCAGGACCATTTTGCCCGGCAAGCCCGCTTTGCGCGACATAGGTGCGACTGGCTGATTGCTCCAGTACCTGGAAAGGCAAATCGGGACGGTCTTTACGGGTCGGATAGCCTGGCAGAGAGAGGGAGATGATATCGCCACCGACTGGGTCGATCGACAACAGCAACGCGTCGGTTTCTACACGAATCAACTCGCCAGCTGCGGCATTCGATTGCTGGGCGTTGGACTCGTCAGTTGCTGCTACCGTATCGATTGCCTGCGGAACGTCGCCATTGTTCGACCCGGTAGCAGGGACCGAGGGCACATCTGGCAAATCATTACTTGCAGAGGAAGCGGATGAAGATACCGCAGGTGGCAGTTCGACCTGACCGTAATCGTTGTTCCACTGCAAAACCATGAGATAAGTAATCACGAGCAAGGCAGCTATAAGGATGTTTCGTTGCATGTTCATGGTTTGTTGGCCATCTGGGAATTATGGTTGGCAGATCTGGGCGGTACGGGGTCGTAACCACCAGCATTCCAAGGGTGACAGCGGGACAGACGCCGCGCAGTCATTGCACTGCCGCGTAGAAAACCATGTTCTTCAATGGCTTCTTGGGCATAACAGGAACAGGAGGGATAAAAACGGCAATGATTGGCCATCAGCGGACTGATAGCGTAGCGATAAACCTTGATCAGTCCGAGCGCCAGATTACGCATTGGATGATGGGGGTCCGGAATTGCGTGAACGGTTCTGTTTGCTAGCTGATTTGATCAGCCGGCGCCACATATCTGCGAAAAGCTTATGCAACGCCGTATTATCAAGATCGCCCAGGCCCTTGCGGGCAAGCACGATGATGTCCATGTTTTCCATTTCAGCGCGGTTGTGTCTGAAGGAATCACGTGCAATACGCTTGATCTTGTTGCGATCAACAGCATGGCGGACACTTTTCTTGGCAATGACCAAACCCAGTCTGCAGTGGTCAAGATTATTTTCTCTTGCCAACAGCAATACATTGGGTCCTGAGGCTTTACAGGTAGCTCCATCGAACACGTTCTTGAACTGGCCAGGCGTCAATAGCCTGTAGTCAGGACCGAACCCGAGATCCACCTGCACTCTCGGGTCTTAAGCTGACAGAAGCTTGCGGCCTTTTGCACGACGACGGGCCAAAACGGCACGACCGTTTTTGGTAGCCATACGAGCACGAAAACCATGGTTACGCTTGCGTTTCAAAACGCTGGGTTGGAAAGTTCTTTTCATCTTCAGATACCTGAGTAATTCACGTCAGAGCCAATGAGCCCTTTCAAGGGACCGGTGATTCTAGAGAATAAGATATCGAAGGTCAATTTGATTTGGACAGTGAGTGTAAGAAAAACAATATAAAATCAATTCTTTAAAAGAGATTGATTAATTAGATCTTAATGTAGGGCAACTTTTCTGTGGACTGGTCGCTGCAAGCGGTGTGATCCGTGGCATTGAGCTGGGGTAAAAGTCATTGGAAATCCTGTTTTAAAGGGGAGCAATTGCTGTTTGTTTTTTGTGGATAAGATGGATAGATATCCACAGGCGGGTTTGACGCCTAAATGCCCACAGGCTTGTGCACAAGCCTCCTGGCTTCTTGTCCACAACCTTTGAGGCCGCGTTATGCAAGGGTCCTGCCATTTTAGGCACAGATTTTTGGATTCGATCCGGGCAATTTTCCTTCAGCTACCGGCGCTGATCGGTGTGGATAACTGCTGAGTGAACGGCTAGAATAGGCAGCTTGGCGTTACCGGAATGGCTGCACAGTGACGTGCACTGTTTCATCCAAAAACAAGCCGCTTAGGTTTAGCGTACCGGGGGAATTTAGTGTCCGTTGTACTCTGGCAGCAATGCATCGATTTTCTGCGTGATGAGCTTCCATCGCAACAGTTCAACACCTGGATTCGACCGTTACAGGTGGATGGCGACCAGAGCGAGCTGCGTCTCTATGCGCCTAACCGTTTTGTACTCGATTGGGTCAATGATAAATACCTCAATCGGATCCAGGAGTTGCTTGACGACCTGTCCCAGGGGCAGGCTCCGTTGATTTCGTTGCTGATCGGTAGTCGCCGCACCACTGCCGGAACAAGTCCAACGAGAACGCCCAGTCATCCTGCCAGCCAAGGAACTGCGCAGCCGATCGAGCCTGCGGTAACAGCTCCTGTTTCGCCCAGGGCTCAGGTAGCGGCGCAGGGGTTTCAACCCGAGCCGGGGCCTAACGGCCAACGCGCTCCTGATGATGATCCGCATCCGCCGCCACGGGCTGACCATTCCGGTTCTACGGTGGTCAAGCACACCAGTTATTTGAACAGAAGTTTCACCTTCGAAAATTTCGTCGAAGGCAAGTCGAACCAGCTTGCTCGCGCTGCGGCATGGCAGGTCGCTGATAATCCCAAACACGGCTATAACCCGCTTTTCCTCTATGGGGGGGTGGGCTTGGGTAAAACCCATCTTATGCACGCGGTGGGCAATCACCTGTTGAAAAAGAACCCGGCCGCCAAGATTGTATATCTGCACTCGGAGCGCTTTGTAGCTGATATGGTCAAGGCGCTGCAGATGAATGCCATCAATGACTTCAAGCGCTACTACCGATCAGTTGATGCGCTGCTCATTGATGACATCCAGTTTTTCGCCAAGAAGGAGCGTTCCCAGGAGGAGTTCTTTCACACCTTCAATGCGTTGCTTGAAGGCAATCAGCAGGTGATTCTTACCAGTGACAGATATCCCAAGGAAATCGATGGCCTGGAAGAGCGACTTAAATCTCGCTTCGGTTGGGGGCTGACAGTAGCGGTCGAGCCGCCTGAGCTGGAGACCCGGGTCGCGATATTGATGAAGAAGGCCGAGCAATCGAGGGTGGATCTTCCCCATGATGCCGCCTTCTTCATTGCGCAGCGTATTCGTTCCAATGTGCGTGAACTGGAAGGAGCCCTTAAACGGGTTATAGCGAGTGCGCACTTCATGGGCAGAGACATCACCATCGAGCTGATACGTGAGTCGCTCAAGGATTTGCTCGCACTACGGGACAAACTGGTCAGCATCGACAATATTCAGCGCACCGTCGCGGAATACTACAAGATCAAAATGTCCGACGTGCTATCCAAGCGACGCTCCAGGTCTGTAGCGCGTCCCCGGCAGGTAGCCATGGCCTTGTCCAAGGAGCTGACAAATCACAGCCTTCCGGAAATTGGTGATGCCTTTGGCGGGCGCGATCACACTACTGTACTGCATGCGACGCGGAAGATAGCAGAGCTGCGCGAAATAGACGCCGATATCCGCGAAGACTATAAAAACCTGCTGAGGACATTGACCACCTGATGAGTGGTTGCCGTTCAGCATATATGCCATCCTGCACGAGGTCGAAGGAAGACAATGCAATTCACGATACAGCGCGAAGCCCTGTTGAAACCCCTGCAACTAGTAGCGGGAGTAGTGGAACGCCGGCAGACATTACCCGTCTTGTCCAATGTGTTATTGGTGGTAGATGGTAATACCTTGTCCCTGACCGGGACTGATCTTGAGGTCGAATTGGTAGGTAGGATCAGTCTTGAGGAGGCGGCCATTGCCGGTGAGATAACGGTGCCGGCACGCAAACTGATGGATATCTGCAAATCGCTTCCCGATGACTCGACCATGACGCTCAAGGTCGAAGAAGGCAAAGCGATCATCAAGGCAGGCCGGAGCCGCTTTACGCTCGCCACGCTTCCGGCCACTGATTTTCCGAATGTTGAAGACGGCCCTGGTGCCATGAGTTTCGCTATCGGGCAGAACAAGCTTCGGCGCCTGATCGAGCGCACCAGCTTTGCCATGGCGCAGCAGGACGTACGTTACTATCTGAATGGCATGCTGCTTGAGATAAACAAAGGGCAATTGCGAGCGGTTGCCACTGACGGGCACCGGATGGCCATGTGTACCGTAGATGCGGGTATTGATTATCAGGATCGCTACCAGTTAATCGTGCCGCGCAAGGGCATCCTGGAGCTCGCCAGGTTGCTTGGTGAAGCGGATGACCTGGTAAACATTACCCTTGGCACCCACCACATCAGAGCGACCACTGGTGATTTCACTTTCACGTCTAAGCTGGTCGACGGCAAGTTTCCTGATTACGAGCGCGTTCTGCCCCGTGGTGGTGACAAGATCGTGTTAGCTGATCGCCAGACGCTGCGTAATGCGTTTGCGCGTACTGCCATCCTGTCCAATGAAAAATATCGCGGGATTCGGCTGATGCTGAGCGATGCCCAGCTGAAGATACAAGCGAATAACCCTGAGCAGGAAGAGGCTGAAGAAGAGATTGGCGTGGATTACGCTGGCGGCTCGCTGGAGATTGGCTTCAACGTAAGCTATCTGCTGGACGTCATGAACGTGTTGAGCAACGAACAAATCAAGATGATCCTCTCTGACGCTAACAGCAGCGCGCTGGTTCAGGAATCCGAAACCGACGACAGCGTTTACGTTGTTATGCCGATGCGTCTCTAACACCCAGATGCCCATCAAGCGTTTGTCCGTCACCGCGGTGCGCAATCTGCACCCGGTGACTCTCTACCCTTCTCCTCGCATTAATATCATTTCCGGGCCCAACGGCAGTGGCAAGACCAGCCTCCTTGAGGCAGTTCATATACTTGGGTTGGCCCGCTCTTTTCGTAGTACACGTCTGCAACCAGTCATACAACATGAGCAGGAAGCCTGCACAGTATTCGGTGAAGTTATCCTGAATTCCGGCCAGCTTTGTTCCATGGGTATTACTCGAACCCGGCAAGCAGAGTATCAGATACGCATCAACGGACAGGCTGTCCGTGCGACGGCTGAGCTGGCGGAGACACTCCCGTTGCAATTGATCAATCCGGATAGCTTTCGGTTGCTGGAAGGGGCGCCAAAGCAACGCCGACAATATCTGGACTGGGGCGTGTTCCACGTGGAACATCAGTTTCTTGCCATGTGGCAGAGGCTGCAAAAAAGCCTTAAGCAACGGAATTCACTGCTCCGACGTGGTAGAATCGAGCGTTCTGCTGTGATGCCCTGGGATCTTGAGCTGGTCCAGGCTAGCGAGCGCATAGATGATTTCCGGCAGGCCTATTTGTTAAGGCTCAAGCCCGCATTCGAACGCGTTCTCGGTCAGTTGATTGATCTGGACGGGTTGACGCTTAGTTACTATCGCGGGTGGGACAAGGAGCGGGCACTAGGTGATGTCCTGGATTCGCAGTTCGCTAGAGATCTGCAAATTGGGCACACTCAGTCTGGTCCTCAGCGCGCCGACCTCAGGTTACGGATCAAGGGACTGAACGCAGTCGATGTGCTTTCCCGGGGGCAACAGAAGCTCGTTGTGTGTGCGCTTAAGATAGCCCAAGGGCACCTTCTAAAAGAGAGTGGCCGGCATCTGGACTGCATATTTCTGGTGGACGACTTGCCATCGGAACTGGACGCCCAGCACCGTGATGCCCTGTGTACTTTGCTTGAGAACCTCGAATGCCAAGTTTTTATAAGCTGCGTAGATGCACATCAGCTTTCCAATAGCTGGCAACAGGATACACCTAGGACCATGTTCCACGTGGAACATGGTCGAATTGTGCAGACCGAATGATGTCTGGAGTGACATAAGATGACCGAAGAAAGAGCTTACGATTCCTCAAGTATTAAGGTCTTAAAAGGCCTTGACGCGGTGCGCAAACGCCCCGGTATGTATATCGGTGATACTGACGACGGTACCGGGCTGCACCATATGGTCTTTGAGGTCGTGGATAACTCGATCGACGAAGCCTTGGCAGGTCATTGCACCGACATCGATATCGTTATCCATACAGACGAGTCAATCACGGTACGCGACAATGGCCGAGGTATCCCAGTTGACGCCCACGAAGAGGGCGTTTCAGCTGCTGAAGTCATCATGACGGTGCTTCATGCCGGCGGCAAGTTCGACGATAACAGTTACAAGGTTTCCGGCGGGTTGCACGGGGTGGGCGTGTCAGTGGTCAATGCCCTCTCTGAAGAGCTGATACTGACCGTTCGCCGTGAAGGCAAGGTGTGGGAGCAGTATTATGCTCATGGCGTGCCCCAGGCTCCTCTGCAGGCCGTGGGAGATGCTGAAACCACGGGAACTCAGATTCACTTCAAACCCTCCGCAGAGACCTTTACCAGTATCAGCTTCAGTTGGGACATACTGGCTAAGCGACTTCGCGAACTGTCGTTTCTCAACTCCGGCGTGGGGATCAATCTTCGGGACGAGCGTAGCGGCAAGCATGAACTGTTCAAGTATGAAGGTGGCCTGCGAGCGTTCGTTGACTATTTGAACGTAAACAAGTCGACCATCAACTCAGTATTTCACTTCAATCTGCAACGTGACGACGGCATAGCTGTGGAAGTGGCGATGCAGTGGAACGACAGCTTCAATGAAAGCCTGCTCTGCTTTACCAATAACATTCCGCAGCGGGATGGCGGTGCGCACCTTGCTGGCTTTCGCAGCGCGCTGACTCGGACATTGAACACGTATATCGAGCAGGAAGGTTTGCTGAAGAAGCTGAAGGTCAGCACTTCTGGAGACGACGCGCGAGAAGGTTTGACGGCTATCATTTCGGTAAAAGTGCCAGACCCCAAGTTTTCGTCTCAGACCAAGGACAAGCTGGTTTCTTCCGAAGTCAAAACCGCCGTCGAACAGGAAATGAACAAGCATTTCTCCGACTATCTGTTGGAAAAGCCCGGCGAAGCGAAAGCGGTAGTGGGCAAGATGATCGACGCGGCTCGCGCTCGGGAAGCGGCACGCAAGGCGAGGGAAATGACTCGGCGTAAGGGCGCGCTGGACATTGCCGGCCTGCCAGGAAAACTAGCCGATTGTCAGGAAAAAGACCCAGCGCTTTCCGAGCTTTACATAGTGGAGGGAGACTCTGCCGGCGGCTCGGCCAAACAGGGCCGTAACCGCAAGACGCAGGCTATCCTGCCACTCAAGGGAAAAATTCTTAATGTGGAGAAAGCGCGTTTCGACAAAATGCTTTCCTCCGCTGAGGTCGGCACGCTGATCACTGCCCTCGGTTGTGGTATTGGCCGGGACGAGTTCAATATCGACAAGCTACGTTATCACAACATTATTATCATGACCGATGCGGACGTGGATGGCTCGCACATCCGGACGTTGTTGCTGACCTTTTTCTTCCGTCAAATGCCGCTGCTGATCGAACGTGGCTACATTTACATCGCTCAGCCGCCGCTTTACAAGATCAAGAAAGGTAAGCAGGAACAATACCTTAAGGACGATGAGGCGCTGGAAGAGTACCTGACCCAATCCGCGCTTGAAGATTCTTATCTGTTCGTCAATGAGGATGCCCCCGGTATCACAGGCGAAGGATTGGAAAGGATCGTCCAGGAATTCCGCTCCGTAATGAGGACCTTGAAACGCCTGTCCCGTCTGTACCCCGTGGAGCTGATGGAGCATTTCATCTATCTGCCGCGGCTTTCGGTCGACAATCTGGCTGACAGGGCGTTTATGGATTCATGGATTGCGGCATTCGAAACCATGGTAAAAACCGGCGAAAAATCAGGCCAGCAATATGCCGTTAGTCTGCGGGAAGACCGCGAGCGTCACTTATGGCTGCCGGAAGTGGAATCCATTTCCCATGGACTGTCGAGCTATGTCACGTTCAACCGGGATCTCTTCGCCAGCAATGATTACCGGACCATGGCCGAGCTCGGGGAAAAACTGCAGAGTTTGCTCGAAGAAGGCGCGTATATGCAGCGCGGCGAAAAGAAGAAGCCTATCACCCATTTCAAGGAAGGATTGGAATGGATGATGAACGAAACAGCGCGCCGCCATACCATCCAGCGGTACAAAGGGCTGGGTGAAATGAACCCCGATCAACTGTGGGAAACCACCATGGACCCAGATAGCCGACGTATGTTGCGCGTTAACATTGAAGACGCTATCGCGGCTGATCAGATATTCAACACGCTGATGGGCGATCACGTGGAGCCAAGACGCGACTTTATCGAAAGCAATGCGTTGGCGGTGTCCAACCTGGACGTTTGAGCTAGCTGACTGATCTTAGAGCTGATAAAAACCCGGACTTCGAGCCGGGTTTTTATTTATCGTTATAAATCAATATGTTAATAGATGCTGCGCGTTTAATTTACATCTAAGCTGGACTGCCAAACGACCTAGCAAAGACAGACCATCGTCCCGAGCGATTTCCGCTTGCCATACAGCAACCTAACCAAGGCGCTGTTCACGGCTATTGATCGTCTGCATTGCTTCGTTTACCCACTCCTCGGCACGTTTGTTGAGTTCCACGATAGAACGTGGATCAGCGCCTTTAGGGTGCAAGGCTGGACCTATCATCACGGTAACGGTGCCAGGACGTTTACCCCAACCAACCTTGGGCCAGAACTCACCAGCATTATGGGCCACGGGAATGACCGGAGCCTGGTTAGCACATGCCAAGGCCGTTCCGCCCCGTGAGAACTTGATAGGCGCCCCCGGAAGCACCCGGGTGCCCTCTGGAAAGACGAGAATCCATATACCCTCAGCCAGGCGCTTGCCGCCGATCGACGCAAGCTGTTTGAGCGAATCACGTCCCTTGGCCCGATCAATGGCAATGGGCTTGGCCAGGGCAAATGCCCAGCCAAAAAAGGGTACATACAACAGCTCTTTTTTAATCAGCTGCGTTTGGGGCCTGAACACCTGTTGCAGGAAGAATGTCTCCCAGGTGCTCTGATGATTGGCCAGAATTACTCCAGCCTGATCGGGAATGTTCTCCCGGCCAATCACCTCATAGCGAATCCCCACCAGGTGTTTGGCCAGCCAGACAGCGGCTCGGCTCCACCATCCTACGATTAGCGTGAAACGCCAGCGATACGGCAAAAAAGGAGCAATAATGAGCATCAAAAGCCCCCAGATAGCGGCAGTTGAAGCGAGCAGCAGATAGAACAGCGTGACGCGCACGGGCATCAGAAAAGACATGTTTCAAGCTTCCAGAAGGTGGTCGACGACGGCCGCGAGATCATCGAATATCAGTGTGCCGGTTGGCAACGGTTTCTGTTCAGTCAGTCGTCCTTTGCCAGTGCGAACCAGGTACGGTCTGCAGCCAACCGCTACCCCAGCCTGCAAATCGCGGAGGCTGTCTCCCACCGTGGGTACATTGTTCAGGCGACAATCAAGTGCATCGGATATCTGAGTAAACAATCCCGGCAGGGGCTTACGGCAGTCACAACCATCATCTGGTCCGTGTGGGCAATGGTGGATAAAATCGACACGACCCCCCTGCTCTTCTACCAGACTCACAAGTCGTTGATGCATGCTTTGCAGCACCGCTGGACTGACAAGGCCGCGCGCTAAGCCGGACTGATTAGTGGCTATCGCTATGGTCCAGCCAGCTTTGCTGAGCCGCGCGATAGCCTCGATTGAACCTGGCAAGGGTATCCATTCATCCAGGGTTTTGATGAATTCATCGGAGTCCTGATTGATTACACCATCGCGGTCGAGAATGATTAGCTTCATCAAGCTTCCTGCCGTTTCGGGTGGTTTCAACCCAGTAACGAGATGTCTGCTACGCCTAGAAACAAGCCGCGCAAACGAGCCAGCAGTGCGTAACGGTTACCTTTTACCGCTGGGTCCTCGGCGTTGACCAGCACCTGATCAAAAAACCCATCTACCGGCTCCCTAAGGCCCGCCAGAGCTTCCAGGCTCGACTGGTACTGGCGGCTTGAAGCCAGGGGCACCACCCTGTCTTCGGCCTTCTGGACAGCCTCTGCCAAGGCCATTTCCGCTTGTTCCTCAAGTAGCCCTGAATCCACCGTCAGGCTGACCGCAATGTCCGCCTTGGACAGGATATTAGCAACCCGCTTGTTGGCGGCGGCGAGCGCCTCGGCCTCGGGCAGCCGCCGGAAGGCCTGCACGGCCTGAACCCGCTGGTCGAAGTCTAGGGGGGAATGGGGAGTAACCGCACGGACGGACTGGTAAACCGCCACGTCTATGCCTTCGTCTTCGTAGCGTGCACGCAATCGGTCGAAGATGAAATCCTGAACCTGCAGGAGCAAACCGTCTGACTTGATCCGCTCTGCGTACTGCCCAATCGCGACCTGGATCGCAGCATTCACGTCCAGCTCCAGACCTTTCTCGATCAGAATCCGCAGTATTCCCAGCGCGGCGCGGCGCAGCGCGTAGGGATCCTTGCTGCCGGTGGGAAGCATCCCTATGCCGAAGATGCCCACCAGTGTGTCCAGTTTGTCTGCCAGGGCCACCGCTGCGCCGGTAAGGGTGCCGGGCAGATCTCCCCCTGCCCCTTTGGGCATGTACTGCTCATTCAGCGCCAGCGCGACGTCCTCAGCTTCGCCGTCATGCAACGCGTAATAGTACCCCGCGATGCCCTGCAGCTCGGGGAACTCGCCTACCATCTCGGTGGACAGGTCGCATTTGCTGAGCAGCCCTGCGCGAGCAGCCTTGTTCGCGTCGCCACCGATCTGCTCGGCAATGAACGCAGCCAGGCTCGACACGCGCTGCGCCTTGTCGAAAACACTGCCCAGCTGAGCCTGAAACACAACGTTGGCGAGCCTTTTGTTGTGGCTTTCCAATGGATGTTTCTTGTCTTGCTTGAAAAAGAATTCGGCGTCGGTCAGGCGCGGGCGCACTACCTTCTCATTGCCGGAAATGATCTGGGCCGGGTCACGACTTTCGATGTTGGCCACGGTGATAAAACGCGGCAGCAGACGACCCTTCCCATCCAGCAGGCAAAAATATTTCTGGTTGTCCTGCATGGTGGAAATCAAGGCTTCTTGCGGGACATCTAGAAAGCGCTCTTCAAAACGGCATACCAGGGGTACCGGCCACTCGACCAGCGCCGTGACCTCATCGAGCAAATCGTCAGGCATGATAGCTGTGCCCTGCTGCTCGGCGGCAAGCTCCTGAACGCGCGCGCGGATCATTTCCCGGCGTTCGGCAAAGTCGGTGACCACATGGGCCTTGCGCAGGTCCTCCGCATAGCTTGCAGGGGAACTAATGCGCACCGCTTCAGGATGATGGAATCGATGGCCCCGTGATGTTCTTCCAGCCTCCTGGGCTAGAATCTCACCGGGAATCATTGAGTCTCCCAGGAGCATTACCAGCCATTGAGTAGGCCGTACGAACTCGGTTTTGCGCGAGGCCCAGCGCATGCGCTTGGGAATCGGCAAGGCAGCCAGAGCGGTGTCCACGATGCCGGGCAGTAGATCAGATGCGGCCTGGCCGGGAATATTCTGCAGGTAGCGCAGCTTGGGTCCGGTCTGGTCCAGTTCGGATACCTCGACCCCGCACTTGCGAGCGAACCCCTGCGCCGCCTTGGTAGGCTGGCCGTCCGCGTCGAAAGCGGCCTGTACCGGGGGGCCATCCATTTGATTGGTGCGGTCAGGCTGCTGGGTGGCGAGCTGGTTGACGAGAATGGCCAGGCGGCGCGGCGCGGCATAGTAACGCGCCGCGTCGTAGGTCAGACCCGCTTCCCTCAAGCCCTTCTCTACACCGTCCAGAAAGGCTTCACCGAGCCGTTTAAGTGCTTTTGGAGGCAACTCTTCAGTGCCCAGTTCCACCAGGAAATCGAGAGCCAGCATCATTCGGCCTCCTTCAGTTTGGCCAGTACTTCATCACGCAGCTCGGGGATAGCCATGGGGAAACCAAGCCTGGCGCGAGCCATCAGATAACTTTGGGCAATCGACCGGGCCAGAGCGCGCACACGCAGAATGTAGCGCTGCCGTTCGGTCACCGAGATGGCTCTGCGCGCATCTAGCAGATTGAAGGTATGGGATGCCTTGATCACCATCTCATAGGCCGGGAGCGGCAAGTCAACCGCCATAAGCCGGTTGGCTTCGCCTTCGTAGAAATCGAACAACTCGAACATCTTGTCGACATTGGCGTGCTCAAAGTTGTAGGTCGACTGCTCTACCTCGTTCTGGTGGAACACGTCGCCGTAGGTAACCTTGCCGAACTGACCGTCCGAATAAACCAGGTCGTATACCGAATCCACGCCCTGTAGATACATCGCCAAACGCTCCAGCCCGTAGGTGATCTCCCCCGTGACCGGGTAGCATTCCACACCGCCAACCTGCTGAAAATACGTGAACTGGGTGACTTCCATGCCATTTAGCCACACCTCCCAGCCCAGACCCCAGGCGCCCAATGTGGGCGATTCCCAATTATCCTCAACGAAGCGGATGTCATGGACCAGCGGGTCGACGCCGATGTGCCTCAAGGAATCCAGATAAAGCTCCTGGATATCTTCAGGGTTCGGTTTGAGCACTACCTGGAACTGATAATAGTGCTGAAGACGGTTGGGGTTGTCGCCATACCGGCCATCCGCAGGCCGTCGGCTGGGCTGCACATAAGCAGCGTTCCACGTTTCAGGCCCAATGGCACGCAGGAAGGTGGCCGTGTGGAAGGTCCCGGCACCCATCTCCATGTCATAGGGCTGCAAAATAACGCAGCCCTTCTCGGCCCAATAACTTTGCAGGGCAAGGATCAATCCTTGAAAGGTGTGGACGGCTGGATTGGTCTGAGTCACGTTTTTCACCGGGGTAGGCTGTAAAGAAAGGCGGAAGTATACATTTAGATGGGGGGTGACATACAGGATGGCTGCCTTGATGTGGCTATAATCCCAACGTAGTGATCATCCCAGGTGAACCCGCAGTCCCATCAAAAACAGGATTGGAAAAACCTATGTCCCAGCGCTGCCAATGGTGTTCGACCGACCCGATCTATCAGCACTATCACGATACCGAATGGGGTGTGCCTGAATATGATTCGGGCAAGCTCTTCGAGAAACTGCTGCTTGATGGTTTTCAGGCTGGTCTTTCCTGGATCACCATTCTCAAGAAGCGCGACCATTATCGGGAGGTTTATCAGGGATTCGATCCCCATTTCATGGCTGCTCAGACCGATACTGACCTGTTGCGTCTGCTCGAGCAGCCCGGCATTGTCCGCAATCGGCTGAAGGTGAAGGGCGCCCGGCAAAACGCCACGGCTTGGCTCACGCTTGCGAGCCAGACCGATCCGGGCCAATGGCTCTGGCAGTTTGTCGAGCAGCGACCGAAGATCAATCATTTCGAACGTTTTTCCGATGTGCCGGCTATTACCCTGGAAGCCGAGGCCATGAGCAAGGCACTGAAGAAGGCCGGCTTTACCTTTGTCGGCCCGACCATTTGTTATGCGTTCATGCAGGCCACCGGCATGGTCATGGACCATACCGTTGATTGTTTTCGTTACCGCGAGCTCGTTGAATAGCCGAGCGATCCTGGACCGCAACACGCGACGTCTCGCCCCTGCAGCGCTTGCGCTTTACAATGTTGCTTTCTAAATGAACTCGGAGTGATACGTGGAACGGCTTAAGGGTGCTGTGATAGTCGGATTTCTCAAACTGTTTTCCCTGTTGCCGTTCGGCTGGGCGCAGCGCCTAGGGGCGGGTGTGGGCTGGTTGATGTGGAAACTGCCCAATCGTTCCAGAGAAGTCGCGCGCATCAATCTGAGCCACTGTCTGCCGGAGCTTTCCGCGGATGAACTAAGGCTTCTCGTTGGCAAAACCCTGATGGATACCGGCCGGAGCGTGGCGGAAAGCGCCTGTGCTTGGATGTGGCCCCCCGCAAAGACGCTGGCGCTGATCAAGGAAGTGGAAGGCGAGCACCTGTTGCACGACGCGCTGGCCACGGGCAAGGGACTGGTGTGCATCACCAGCCATCTCGGGAACTGGGAGGTGCTCAACCATTATTACTGTTCGCAGTGTTCGCCTGTCATTTTCTACCGGCCGCCCAAGCAGAAGGCGGTGGATGATCTGCTCAAGCGCCAGCGCACTCAGCTGGGAAACAAGGTGGCGGCATCTACCCGGGAAGGTATCATCAGCGTCATGCGTGAGGTCCGTAAGGGAGGCGCTGTCGGGATCCCCGCTGATCCTGAGCCGGCGCTAAAGAGCGGCGTGTTCGTGCCCTTTTTCGGCATACCGGCGCTGACCAGTAAATTCGTGCCCAATCTGGTGAAAGGCGGACAGGCCAAGGCCCTGTTTCTGCACTGTATCCGCTTACCGGATAACAGTGGTTTCAAAGTGATATTGGAAGAAGCTCCCGAAGCGCTATACAGTGACGATGAAGTGGAAGCGGTAGCGGCGATGAGTGAGACGATCGAGCGTTATGTGCGCGCCTGGCCAAGCCAGTACATGTGGACGATGAAGCGGTTCAAGAAGCGTCCGCCCGGTGACAAAAAGTGGTACTAGGCCAGACATAACAATAAAGGGAGGCCCTGCATGAGCAACCAGCGACAACATCCCCGAACCCCGATGAAATGCCGAATCAAGATAAGTCATCCTGACCTTGGAGATGTTTTCGGCCATACGCGTGATTTGTCTGATGGCGGTGTTTTTGTAGTCAATGCCGATCTGGCTACTCTGCCGCCTGGCACCGAGGTCAGGGGGCAGGTTCAGGATATGCCCATCGAAGCGCCGGTGTTGCGCATGATGGTGCAACGTGTAATACCCGGTGAAGGGGCTGGCATGGCTTTCCTGGACGAAGAATGATTTGCTTCAGCGACGCCAGAACATCGGCGTCAACAGTATCAGCAGCGTAAACACCTCCAGTCGTCCAAGCAGCATGGCAAAGCTCAGAATCCATTTCACTGTCGCGGACAGGTTGGTGTAATTGGACGATACCTCGCCCAGCCCCGGGCCGAGGTTGTTGATACAGGCCGCCAGGGCTGAAAACGCCGTGACAAAATCCAGGCCGGTGCTCAGCAGGATCAAAAACAGCACTGCGAAGGCGAAAACATACACGGCGCAGAATCCCCAAACCGCTTCCAACACGCGGTCCGGTACGGGTTTATTGCCCAGCTTCACCGGGAATACACCGTGTGAATGGAGCAGGCGCTTGGTCTCGCGCGTGCCCTGTTTGTACAGCAATATCACCCGGATGACTTTCATGCCGCCGCCGGTCGAACCTGCGCAAGCGCCGATAAAACTTGCATACAGCAACAGGAACGGCAACACCGTGGGCCAGGAAGAAAAATCCGTCACGCCAAAACCGGCGGTGGTGGCGATGGAGACCGCCTGGAAGGCAGCAAAGCGGATTGAGGTCCAGACGTCATATTGCTGAAAGTGGATCAACATGGCGCTGGAAAACAGGAAAAGTGAGAACAGAATGAGCAGATAGGCTTTGCATTCGGGGTCCTGCCAATAGCTTTTCACGGACCGGAAACGCCAGACAAGAAAGTGCAGAGCGAAGTTGATCCCGGCGATAATCATGAAAACGATGCAGATCGCTTCGATGAGCGGACTGTCGAAATAGCCAATGCTGGCATCGTGGGTAGAGAACCCGCCAATGGCTACCGTAGAGAAACTGTGGCTGATGGCGTCAAACAGCGTCATGCCTGCTGCCCAGTAGGCCAGGGCGCAGGCCAGCGTCATGCCCGCATAGATAAGCCAGAGCACCTTCGCCGTTTCGGCGATGCGCGGGGTTAACTTGTTTTCCTTTAGCGGTCCGGGCATTTCGGCCCGGTAAAGTTGCATGCCACCCACGCCCAGCAACGGTAAAATGGCCACTGCCAGTACGATGATTCCCATTCCCCCAAACCATTGCAGCTGCTGGCGGTAGAAAAGCAGTGCCCTGGGCAGCGTATCGAGCCCGGTAATGACTGTCGCGCCCGTTGTGGTCAGGCCGGAAAAGGATTCGAACACCGAGTCGGCGACGCTGAGGTCGGGCAGCTCAAGAAGATACAGCGGGACCGCACCGAACAAGCCCAGCACCAACCAGAACAGGACGGTAATCAGATACCCGTCACGAGTACGCAGCTCGGCCCGTCGCCGGCGTACGGGCAGCCAGACCAGAAAACCCACCACCAGGGTGAATATAAAGCCGGCCAGAAAGGCTTCCCGCGCCTGCTCTCCGTAAAACAGACCAACGCCCGCCGAAGGGAGCATGCTGGTGGAAAACAGCATTAGCAGCATGCCGAGAATGCGCTGGATTTGTGAATACTGCATGCTGGGTTACCTTGTTGAAGCCATGGTCATCAAAAGAACGTCAGCCCGACCTGGAACAAGCGCTCCACGTCGCGAATGTGTTTTTTGTCGATAACGAACAGAATCACATGGTCATCCGACTCGATAACAGTCTTATCGTGGGCGATTAATACCTTCTCGTCACGAACGATGGCGCCAATCGTGGTACCAGGGGGCAGGTCGATATCGCCAATGGCTTTGCCCACTACCTTCGATGATCGCGAGTCGCCATGTGCGATGGCTTCGATGGCCTCGGCAGCGCCCCGCCTGAGCGAGTAGACGTTGACGATATCGCCGCGCCTTACGTGTGTCAGCAGGGTGCCGATAGTGGCTTGTGACGGCGAGACAGCAATATCGATTTCGCCGCCCTGTACCAAGTCGACGTAGGCTGGGTTGTTGATAAGAGCCATGACCTTGCGTGCACCCAGCCGCTTGGCCAGCATCGACGACATTATGTTGGCTTCGTCGTCGTTGGTCAGGGCGCAGAAGATATCGACTTCTTCAATATTTTCTTCGATCAGTAGCTCTTTGTCTGAAGCGCTGCCGTGCAACACGACGGTGCGCTCGAGGGTCTGCGAGAGGTAATCCGCCCGAGCCTTGTTTACTTCGATGATCTTGACCTGATAGCGGGTCTCGATGGCTTCGGCGAGGCGTTCGCCGATGTTACCGCCACCGGCGATCAATACCCGTTTATTGCTCTTTTCAAGCCGTCTGAGTTCACTCATGACCGCGCGAATATCCGGGGTGGCGGCGATGAAAAACACTTCGTCATCGGCTTCGATGACGGTATCGCCCTTGGGAATGATCGGGCGGTCCTTGCGGAAAATGGCCGCTACCCGGGTTTCAACACCGGGCATATGCTGTTTCAGAAAGCGCAGCTCCTGACCGACCAGCGGGCCGCCATAATAGGCGCGAACCGCTACCAACTGAACCTTGCCCTCCGCGAAATCAAGCACCTGCAAAGCGCCCGGGTTTTCGATCAGACGTTTGATGTAGGTAGTTACCGCCTGCTCTGGGCTGATCAGTACATCAATCGGCACCGCATCGTTATGAAACAATCCGCCGCGGGTCAGATAGGCGGATTCGCGGATACGGGCAATCTTGGTCGGCGTGCGAAACAACGTATAGGCGACTTGGCAAGCAATCATGTTGGTTTCATCGCTGCTGGTCACAGCAATCAACATGTCGGCATCGTCGGCGCCGGCCTGGCGGAGTACGGTAGGAAAGGAGCCGCGCCCAATCACGGTGCGGATATCCAGACGGTCACTCAGATCACGAAGTCGTATGGCGTCGGGGTCGATGACGGTAATGTCGTTGGCTTCGCTGGCCAGTTCCGCCGCCAGGCTCCCACCTACCTGCCCGGCACCCAGGATGATTATTTTCATTGAGCAGAAGTTTCCTTGTCCGCAGCAGTGTAGCTGTCACATTCGGGGCTTGCGGCTATTTTCACCAGTTTCGCCAGATAAAAGCCATCATGACCATTGCTCTGGGGCAGCAGTTGCCTGCCACAGACTTGTGGCAACCCATAGTCGGCCAGAATCGACAATGACCTTGCACTCGGCTGGCGTTGCAGGAACGCCTCGACTACGCGGGTATTCTCTTCGGGTAGAACTGAACAAGTGGCGTAAACCAGAATGCCGCCAACATCCAGTGTTTGCCATAGCCGATCCAGCAAGGCGCCCTGCAGAGCGGCCAGTTCAGCTATGTCGTTCGGCTGACGGGCCAGCTTGATATCCGGATGGCGACGGATTACCCCTGTTGCGGAACAGGGCGCATCCAGCAGAATGCGTTGAAAGGGCTCGCCATCCCACCAGTTGTCGAGATCGCGCGCATCGGCCGCCTTGAGGGTTGCATGCAAGCCTAAACGTTGAAGGTTTTCCCGGACCCGTTCCAGGCGAGCAGGTTCCAGATCCAGCGCTACCAGCTCTTTGGGCTCGGTATTCTCGAGAATCTGACAGGTCTTGCCGCCAGGGGCACAGCAGGCGTCGAGCACTCGCTGCCCGGGCTGCAAATCCAATAATGGGGCGGCCAGTTGAGCCGCTTCATCCTGAACGCTGACATGGCCTTCGGCAAAACCCGGCAAGGCACGCACATCGCAAGCTTGCTCCAGACGGACACCGACCGGACTGAAAGGGCACGCGGTTGCGGTAAAGCCGGCAGCCGACAGCCGCTCCAGATAAACGTCTCGCGGGACGTGGCGTGAGTTCACCCGCAGCGTCATGGGCGGATGGGTGTTGTTTGCCTGGCAGATGGCTTCCCAGTGATCCGGCCAGTCCAGCTTGAACTGTTTCTGTAGCCAGCGGGGGTGTGCCACACGCACTACGGGGTCGCGTTGCATTTCCTCCAGTACGCCTTCGGCCTCACGTTGAGCGCGGCGTAATACCGCGTTCAGCATGCCCTTGGCCCAGGGCTTCTTCAGGGTTCTGGCGGCGGCCACCGTCTCGTCAATGGCGGCATGTGCTGGAATACGTGTATAGAGCAACTGATACAGGCCGACCAATAGCAGGGCGTGCAAATCCCGGTCGGCTGCTTTCAGGGGTCTGTCCAGCAGCCGTGCGGCCAGCGCATCGAGACGGTAGTACCAGCGCGCGGTGCCGAATGCCAGTTCCTGGGTCAGGCCCTGGTCACGGTCTGCTACCTGTTTCATCTGGGCAGGCAGGCTGCTGCCGAGCGATGCCTTGCCCGCCATCACCACCGCCAGCGCGTTGGCGGCCGCCAGGCGAGGGCTCACTGACCGTTTTCCAGAAGCTGACCGGGAGCGAACTGATCGCGACGGGCATTGTACAGATCGGCAAAAGCCAGGGGCTTGCCCCCGGGAAGTTGCAGGCGGGTTACGCGCAGAGCGTCAGAGCCGCAGGCGACCAGCAGGCCGCTTCTGGCGCAATCAAGAATCTGCCCAGACGGGCCTCCGCCAGCCTCGACTTGTGCGGCCAGTATTTTCAATGGCTGGCCCTGCCAACGGGCGTGGGCGACCGGCCATGGGTTGAATGCACGAATCATGCAGTCCAGTTCGGCGGCGGGTCGGTTCCAGTCAATCCGCGCTTCACGCTTGTCCAGCTTGTGGGCGTAGGTCGCGAGGCTGTCATCCTGCACTTCCCCAGGCAGATCATCCGCAGCAATTGCCCTGATTGATGTTACTACGGCTTCGGAACCTATTCTGGCGAGCCGGTCATGCAGGGTGCCGCCGGTTTCATCGCCAGTGAGGGGCGTAGCCATCTTCAACAGCATTGGCCCGGTATCCAGACCCGCTTCCATGCGCATGACTGTTACGCCGCTCTCGCCATCTCCGGCCTCGATGGCCCGTTGAATAGGAGCGGCGCCGCGCCAGCGAGGCAGCAGCGACGCATGGCTATTAATGCAACCCAGCCGAGGAATATCCAGCACTGCCTGCGGGAGAATTAATCCATAGGCCACGACGACCAGCAGGTCAGGCTTCAGCTCGGCTAACTGCTTTTGAGCATCGGGGTCACGGAGCGTGGTGGGCTGGAGGATGGGCAACCCGTATTCCAGGGCGCGTTGCTTGACCGCACTCATAGCCAGCTTCTGGCCGCGCCCGGCTGGCCGGTCTGGCTGGGTATACACCGCGGCGATAGTCAGGCCGCTATCCAGCAGTGCCTGCAGGTGTGCTGCCGCGAACTCTGGCGTGCCGGCGAAAACGATGCGTAGATCAGAAGCGTTCATGAACATCCGTAAAGAAAAGGCTTGCCGAAGCAAGCCTTGAGACTATCGTGGGGTCAGGCGCTGGCCTGTTGCTTGTGCTGCTTTTCCAGCTTCTTGCGAATACGATCGCGCTTGAGGTTCGACAAATAGTCGACGAACAGCTTGCCATTCAGATGATCGCACTCATGTTGAATGCAAACCGCCAGCAGCCCTTCGCAAATACGCTCAAAGGGCTCGCCGTCACGGCCAAGGGCTTTGACCTTCACCCGCTCGGGGCGGGTTACCGTTTCGTAAAAGCCGGGCACGGAAAGACAGCCTTCCTGCATATCTTCCAGATCTTCAGTCAGCGGCTCAAGCTCGGGATTGATAAAAACCAGCGGCTCGTTGTTCTCTTCCGATATGTCGATGACCACCACGCGCTCATGCACATTGACCTGACTTGCAGCCAGACCGATCCCCGGCGCGGCATACATGGTCTCGAACATGTCGTCGATCAATTGGCGAATACGCTCGTCAACTTGCGTAACGGGCTTTGCCACGGTACGCAATCGTGGATCCGGAAACTCTAAAATAGTTAATATAGCCATGTCAGTTTGTGACGCACTTGTGGAACACATATAAGTTGTGCTGCTAAGATGATGAGCAGCTTGGAAATAAAGCGGGTCTGGTTCGTTGGAGCAATACAGCACGTGCTCAGACCTGGGGTGCTGACCTATATAATAAAGGGATTCGCGTCATGAGGAAAACATTACTCGGCCTCTTGTTGCTGACAACGAGCTTTCTGGCTCAAGCGCAGGAGTCTGTGTTCAAGGAAGGTCATCCGGAAACGTATCGTGTAGTCAAAGGTGATACGTTGTGGGATATATCAGGGCGATTCCTCAGTCTGCCATGGAAATGGCCGGAAATCTGGCACGCCAATCCACAAATCGACAATCCGCACCTGATCTATCCAGGTGACATGATCTCGTTGATCTATGTCGATGGTCAGCCCCGCTTGACCGTAAACCGCGGTCAGGGCGGCACCATTGTGCTGTCTCCCACGGTGCGCTCCAGTCCGGTGGCGGAAGCCATTCCAACCATCCCGCTCGAGGCTATCAACGCCTTCCTCGATGCTGGCCGGATTCTGGATGATCCCGCAACGATCGAAAGCGCTCCCTATGTTATCGGCGGCCAAGCCCAAAGCGTTGTCGCCGGCGCGGGTTCGCGCGTCTATGCCCGGGGCGAGATTGAAGAGGGCGTTCCGTCCTTTGGCATCTATCGTCGCGGCAAGTCCTACAGCAATGCGGAGACCGGCGAATTTCTTGGACTGCATATCCAGGAGATAGGAAATGGCAAGGTGATGTCCACCGAAGGCGACATCACTACGCTGAACATCTCCCGGAGCAATCAGGAGGTCAGAATTGGCGACCGCCTGCTGAAAACCGAAGAGCGGCCCGTGACGTCGACTTTCTTCCCGAGCGATCCGGAGGAAGAAATCAACGGCCTGATTCTCGATGTGCCAAACGGCGTAACCCAGATCGGCCAGTACGATGTGGTCATCCTCAACAAGGGTGCCGTTAACGGTCTGGAAGAAGGAAACGTGCTAGCCATCTACAAGACCGGCGAAATAGTACGTGACCGTATCCAGAATCAGCAGGTGCAGTTACCTGACGAGCGCGCAGGCATGCTGATGGTCTTTCGCGTCTACGAGAAAATGAGCTATGGCATCGTTCTTTACGCCAGCCGGCCGCTCGCTATCATGGATAAAGTGCGCAACCCTTAGGTTGCTGCGCCGCCGCCTCCTGGCGGCGGCGCTTCTGATCAAGGATGATCTATGTTCTTCGACCTGTCCGATACCCGACAGGCATGGCTGGTCCTGTCCATGCTTGACGGATTGGGCCCTCGCTCCTTCCGCCTGCTTGAGCAACATTTGCCCTCCCCGGTCGACGCGCTGCAGACTGATCTGCTGACCCTGCAAAGTCTCGGAGTGAGCAGAAAAGTGCTGGATAGCGTCCAGCGCGTTCAGCACGCTGACGCCGCTTATGTTCGCAGGCTCGACGACATCCTCACCTGGCTCGATAGCTCTGGTTGTCAGGTGCTCTGGTTTGGCGCTCCCGGTTATCCTCCGCTGTTGCAAGAAATCGCTGATCCTCCTGTGGTTCTTTTTGTCCAGGGCAATCCCGACATCCTGCGCGACCCACAGCTTGGCATGGTTGGAACTCGCCATCCTGGCCCTCATGGCGCGGCAACCGCTCGGGCATTTGCCCGCAGCTTTACCGAAAATGGCCTGACAGTGACCAGTGGTATGGCGATGGGCATTGATGCGGCCTGCCATCAGGGTGCCCTCGACATAGACGGCCAGACCGTAGCGGTATGGGGGACCGGTCTGAATAACTGTTATCCGAAGCGTCATCGCGCGCTGGCACAGGCGATTGTCGATAATGGCGGGGCGCTGGTTTCGGAGTTGGCGCCTGATCTCGGCCCGCAGCCGGGTCAGTTTCCCAAGCGCAACCGCATTATCAGTGGCCTGAGTTTGGGTACGCTGGTGGTCGAAGCCGCGCTGAGCAGCGGCTCGTTGATTACTGCCCGCCTGGCGCTGGAGCAGAATCGTGAGGTGTTCGCTATGCCGGGGTCTATTCATAACCCGCAGGCGCGCGGTTGCCACCGCTTGTTGCGTGATGGCGCTACCCTGGTGGAAACCGTACAGGATGTTCTGAATGTGCTGCGTATTCCCCTGCGAGCAGCGCTGAATGAGCCCCGCGGGGCCGAGCCGGTCCCGGATAGCTCGTTATGGCCGTGGCTGGCGCACGATCCGGTCAGTGCCGACTGGTTGAGTCAGCACAGCGGCATGCCTATCCAGACGGTTCTACAGGCTCTGCTGGAGCTGGAGCTGGACGGCAAAGTCCAGCAGACTGCGCACGGATATTCCCGCCTCTAGTATTGAGCCAGACCTCTGGCTCGGCTACTGTCATCACACGGAACCGAGACGAGGTGTGGCATGCTGGCAAGCTGGCGAACCAGGCAGGTGGACAGAATTCTCCATGCGGGCGGAGTGATCGCCTATCCAACCGAGGCGGTGTGGGGGCTGGGCTGTAATCCATGGAAAGCGGATGCGGTGGAGCGGCTGTTGGCGCTGAAGCAGCGGCCGGTCGAGAAGGGTCTGATTCTGGTTGCCGGTGACATCGAGCAATTCGATTTTCTTCTGTGGGATCTCCCCGATGGCCAGTTGGCCAAGTTGCGTCTGTCCTGGCCTGGCCCGAATACCTGGCTGGTGCCGCATGAGGATCGTCTTCCCCCCTGGATTACCGGAAGTCACACAACCGTCGCGCTGCGGGTCAGCAATCATCCGGTGATCCGGCAGCTGTGCAAGGTTACCGGGCCTCTGGTCTCGACCTCCGCCAACCCGACCGGCCGCCCGCCCGCGCGTTCACGCCTGCGTGTGGAGCAGTATTTTCATGAGGCTCTGGACGATGTGGTCGCTGGGGCATTGGGCGGGCAACGCAATCCCAGTATCATCAGAGATCTGAAAACCGAGAAAGTTATTCGCCCGAGCTGAGAGGATCCTGTGAAAGATATGCCCGAAGCCACCGACGTGGCTGCCGTCAAGACCTATCTCATGGATCTGCAGGACCGCATCTGCCGCGCATTGGAACAGGCCGACGGACAGTCGCGCTTCAAGGAGGACGACTGGGCCCGACCGGGGGGCGGTGGAGGCCGCTCGCGGATCATCGAGCAGGGCGGTCTTCTGGAAAAAGGTGGTGTGGGGTTCTCCCACGTATTTGGCGCTGGCATGCCGCCTTCGGCTACCGCGCATCGCCCGGAGCTGGCTGGCCGGCACTTTCAGGCCATGGGCGTTTCCCTGGTCATGCATCCGCATAGCCCGCATATTCCGACCTCCCATGCCAACGTGCGTTTCTTCATAGCGGAAAAAGACGACGCTGACCCGGTCTGGTGGTTCGGTGGTGGTTTTGACCTGACGCCTTATTACGCCCAGGAGGAGGATTGCGTGCATTGGCATCGGGTGGCCAGAGACGCCTGCGCTCCGTTTGGCGACGATGTTTATCCGCGCTTCAAGGCCTGGTGCGACGAATACTTTTACATCAAGCACCGAGACGAGGCCCGCGGCATTGGCGGACTGTTTTTCGATGATCTCAACGACTGGGGCTTCGAGCGCAGCTTCGATTTTCTGCGCTCGATTGGTGACGCTTACCTGGAAGCCTATCTGCCCATCGTCCAGCGTCGCCGGGATGAAGCCTATTCACCCGAGCAGAAAGCCTTTCAGGAATACCGCCGGGGTCGATACGTGGAATTCAATCTGGTTTATGACAGGGGCACCCTGTTCGGCTTACAGACCGGCGGCCGAACCGAATCGATCCTGATGTCGCTGCCGCCGACGGTGCGTTGGGCTTATAACTGGCAGGCTGAGCCGGGCAGTGCTGAGGCCCGGCTGGTAAAGGACTTTCTACCAGCGCGTGACTGGCTCAAGGGAAAGGCGTAATGGATCGCTACGCGGTAATCGGCAATCCGATTGGGCACAGTAAATCACCGCAGATTCACCGTCTGTTCGCCGAGCAGACCGGCCAGCAAATCAGCTATGAAGCCGTGCTTGCGCCGCTGGATGGGTTTGCCAGTACGTTGCAACATTTCCTGGCGGACGGCCGCGGCGTCAACGTGACCGTGCCGTTCAAGGAGCAGGCCTGGACGCTGGTCGACCAGCACAGCGCGGCAGCAGCCAAGGCCGGGGCGGTGAATACCATTTCGCTACAGGAGGATGGTTCGCTGTTGGGCGACAATACGGACGGGAAAGGCCTGGTGCGCGACATTCAGGTCAATGCGGGGCTGTCTCTGCGCGGCTTGCGGGTTCTGCTCGTGGGTGCTGGCGGTGCAGCACGCGGCGTGATTCAGCCGATCCTGGCAGCCGGCCCGGCACAGCTATGTGTGGTTAACCGGACGGTGGAAAAGGCCGAACAGCTGGCTTCGCTGTTCGCTGAAGATGGACCGATCAGTGCGGCCGGTTTTC
Organism: Halopseudomonas xinjiangensis; assembly: GCA_011050525.1. GTDB lineage: Bacteria > Pseudomonadota > Gammaproteobacteria > Pseudomonadales > Pseudomonadaceae > Halopseudomonas > Halopseudomonas xinjiangensis_A. The sequence continues at coordinate 136,115 of DRFO01000043.1, read as the reverse complement.
AGTGGATAGAAGAACCGGTCGACCTGATCATCAATGCCACTTCCGCCAGCTTGGGGGGAGCGGTGCCGGATATGTCACCCAAACTGATCCGACCGGGGCATACCTGGTGCTACGACATGATGTATGCCAAGGAACCCACTGTGTTCAACCGGTGGGCTGCCGAACATGGGGCGGCGCGCTGCGTGGACGGCCTGGGCATGCTGGTGGAGCAGGCTGCCGAGGCTTTCCTGCTGTGGCGTGGGGTAAGACCTGATACTGCGCCGGTCCTGCAAACGCTGCGTGGTTGAGGCGCAGCGCTGAGCATTGCTCAGCGCGCGCTACGTATGGCCTCGGCCAGCTCGCTAACCAGCGTCAGCACATCCGCAACACCCTGCTTCGCGCTGTCCGCCCGCCCTATGCAATCAACCAGCGCTGAACCCACAATCACGCCGTCGGCCGCGCTGGCGAAAGCGGCGGCCTGTGCCGGTGTGCGGACGCCGAAACCCACGCAGATCGGCAGATCGCTGTGTTCCCGAATTCTGCCCAGCGCCCTGGCCACTACCGCATTATCGGCCTGTCCGACCCCGGTGACCCCGTTCAGCGAAACGTAATAGAGAAAGCCGCTGGCACGCTCGAGCACCACCGGCAAGCGCGTTGCATCAGTGGTTGGCGTGGCCATGCGAATCATGTCCAGGCCGTATTCACGTGCCAGCGGGCCCAGTTCGCTGTCATGTTCTGCAGGCAAGTCGACAATCAGCAGGCCATCCACGCCCGCCTCGCTGGCGTCGCGCATGAACCCCTTCGCACCATAGCGGTGAATGGGATTGTAATATCCCATCAGGACCAGCGGCGTGACGCTATCCTGGGCGCGAAAATCGCGGACCATTTGCAGGGTTTTCAGCTGCGTCTGCCCGGCGTTCAAAGCGCGCAGGGCGGCCGCCTGTATGGTTGGCCCATCGGCCATGGGGTCGCTGAAAGGCATTCCCAGCTCGATGATATCAGCGCCAGCCGCAGGCAGTTGCTTCAGTAGCGACAGGCTGGCGTCGTATCCGGGATCGCCGGCGCAGATATAGGTGACCAGCGCGGCGCGATTGGCTTGCTTCAGTTCGGTGAAGCGACTGTCCAGGCGCGAGCTCATGCCTGCTCCTCCATTAAACGCAGTACCGTGGGCATGTCCTTGTCGCCCCGACCTGACAAACACACGACCATCAGATGATCCTTGGGCAGCAGCGCAGCGCGCCTGGCGACTTCGGCCAGCGCGTGGGCGGTTTCAAGTGCGGGGATAATGCCTTCCTGCCGGCAGCACACATGAAAAGCAGCCAGCGCCTCCTGGTCGGTCACGGCCGAATACTCGACCCTGCCCTGCTCGTGCAGCCAGGCGTGCTCAGGGCCGATTCCCGGATAATCCAGGCCGGCGGAGACGGAGTGGGCATCGGTGATCTGGCCATCGCCGTCCTGAAGCAGATAGGTTCGATTGCCATGCAGCACGCCGGGCACGCCGCCCTTCAGGCTGGCAGCATGTTTGCCACTCGTCAGTCCTTCACCCGCCGCCTCCACACCGACCATCTGCACGGTCGGATCATCCAGGAATGGGTGAAACAGGCCCATGGCATTTGAGCCACCGCCGATACAGGCAATCAGGCTGTCTGGCAGACGCCCTTCGCGAGCCAGCATCTGCAGGCGGGTTTCGCGCCCGATCACCGCCTGGAATTCCCTCACCATGGTGGGGTAAGGATGCGGGCCGGCAACGGTGCCGATCATATAGAAGGTGTTGTCGACGTTGGTCACCCAGTCACGGAGCGCTTCGTTCATGGCATCTTTCAACGTCCCGGTGCCGGAAACCACCGGCACGATCTCGGCGCCCATCAAGCGCATGCGTGAGACATTGTCCCGTTGGCGTTCGATATCAGTGGCGCCCATATACACCACGCAGGGCAAGCCAAAGCGTGCGGCGACGGTTGCTGCGGCAACGCCGTGCATGCCCGCGCCAGTCTCGGCGATGATCCGCGTCTTGCCCATGCGCTTGGCCAGCAGGATCTGGCCAATGCAATTATTGATCTTGTGCGCGCCGGTATGATTGAGCTCTTCACGTTTGAAAAAAATCTTCGCGCCGCCATACAGCTCGGTCATCCGTTCAGCGAAATAAAGCGGACTGGGCCGACCGACAAACTCGGCTTGAAAGCGATCCAGCTCGGTCAGAAAGTCCGGTTCGGCCAGCGCCGTGTTGAAAGCGACTTCCAGATCCAGCACCAGCGGCATGAGGGATTCGGCAACGAAGCGACCGCCGAACGAGCCGAATTGGCCCTGGGCGTCAGCGCCCTGGCTGAACTGTGTGGATGTGTGGGTCATGTTTGCCTCCTGTGGAATGAACCGAGAATAGAGCAGGCGTCCTCGAAAAAAAATCGATAAGATGGCCTAGACCTGTGAGAAAAAGTGACCTATTAATGAGCCGAGATCTGCCCTCCCTTAATGCTTTGCGCGCATTCGAAGTAACCGCCAAGCTGGAAAGCGTGAGCCTGGCTGCCAAGACTCTGCATGTAACTCACGGCGCGGTGAGTCGCCAGATCCGTAGCCTTGAAGAGGAAATGGGTGTGGCGCTGTTTGCCAAGGCCGGGCGCGGCGTGCAGCTGACCCAGGCCGGCCGACGTTTACGTGACGCCAGCCAGGAGGCCTTTGATCTGCTGCGTAGCGCCTGCGCAGACATCACCCAGGCTCACGCTTTCACGCCCTTCCTGCTCGCCTGTCCGGGCAGTCTGCTGGCGCGTTGGTTCATTCCGCGACTGGACAGACTCAACGCGGACCTGCCTGAGCTGAATCTGCACCTGTCCGCCAGCGAAGGCGAGCTGGACCCGCGGCGCCCAGGCGTGACCGCCACGCTGTTGTTCGCCGAGCCGCCGTGGCCGGCTGACATGCAGGTCTATCCATTGGCGAACGAGCGCATAGGACCGGTTTTCAGTCCGCGTTATGCACGGGCCGAGGCATTGCTTGACCAGCCGTTGTCCAGGCTGGCCGATGAGTCGGTGCTGCATACACTGTCTCGTCAGCAAGCCTGGTCGGACTGGGCGCGGGCGGCCAATCAGGATCCTTCAGCGGTGCGCCACGGCCAGGGCTTCGAGCATTTGTACTATTTGCTGGAAGCGGCGCTGGCGGGTCTTGGCGTGGCCATCGCGCCCGAGCTACTGGTTGCCGATGACATTGCCGCCGGCAGGTTACTGGCGCCCTGGGGATTCGTCGACACGCCCAACCAGTTAGGGCTCTGGGTTCCCTCCCGTCAGCCGCAGCGCCAGGCTGAGCGTCTGGCCCGGTGGCTGGAGAGCAATCTGTGAAATGGCAGGGGCTTGGAAAAACAGTTGTAGAGATGGCTGCCCTGCGCTGGGTCATTCTGGTCATAGGTTTGTCGCTCAGCGGCTGCGCCACCGTCGAATATGTTCATCAGGCCTGGGAAGGGCATAGGACGGTCATGCAGACCAGCGTGCCGGTAACGACGATTCTGACTGATCCTGTCGCCGATCCGCAGTTGCAGGCGCGGCTGGCGCAGGCGCTGAAGGCCAGACGTTTTGCCAGTGATCGACTGCAACTGCCGGACAATCCGAGCTATACGCGCTACAGCGCACTGCCTCGCCCCTATGTGGTGTGGAATCTGTTTGTGGCGCCAGAGTTTTCCGTGGACCCGGTCGAGCATTGCTTTCTGTTTGCTGGTTGCACGGCCTACAAGGGTTACTTCGACGAGCAGCGCACCCGGCAGGAAGCCCGGACCTGGCGTGAAAAAGGGATGGATGTGTATGTCGGCGGGGTGCCTGCCTACTCCACCCTGGGCTGGTACGACGATCCCCTGCTTAGCTCGATGTTGCACTGGGACGACGCGTATGTGGCGGAGCTGATTTTCCACGAGCTGGCCCATCAGTTGCTCTTTGTACGCGACGACACGGCTTTCAATGAATCATTTGCTACCTTCGTTGGTCAGGAAGGAATGCGCCAGTGGCGTGCGGCTCAAGGACTGGAGCCTGCCGACGCGTCGATCGAGCGGCAGCGTCAGCAGTTCATTGAACTGGTGCAGATGACCACGCGGGATCTGCGCCAACTCTATGCAAGCGAAGTCGATGACCAGGCCAGGCGGCAAGCCAAGGCGGCTCGGTTTGAACAGCTGCGCGCAGAATACCGGTATTTGCAGGACCAGCACTGGGCTGGCGATACGCGATATGACGCCTGGATCGACGCCGAGTTGAACAACGCCAGTCTCTTGCCCTTTGGTTTGTATGATCAATGGGTTCCTGCATTCGAGAGGCTGTTCAGGCAGGCCGGTAACGACTGGGACGATTTTTACCAGGCAGTCAGAAAGGTGGCTGCGCTTGACCCGAAGGCTCGGCAGGCGCAGCTTGAGCGTTTGAGCGGCCGCCCACCAGCGCCGCGGCCAACGCAGGCATCCCGCCTTGGCAAGCTACTTGACAGCAAAAGTCGATAGATTCACCTTCGGGCTTCCCTTTACTCAAAAGGACAGACTTATGCACCTGACCACGCTGCTAAATATTTCCTTGCCGCTGATTCAAGCGCCGATGGCCGGCGTACAGAACAGCGCCCTGGCGCTTGAGGTCTGCCGGGCCGGGGGCCTGGGTTCAGTTCCCTGCGCCATGCTCAGCCCGGAAGCACTCAGATCCGAGCTCGAGATCATGCGTGACTCAGCGGCAGGACCGTGGAACGTCAATTTTTTCTGTCACACCTCCCCGCAACAGGACGAGCAACGCGAGGCCGCTTGGCGTCATTCGCTGGCACCCTACTACGAGGAGCTCGGGCTGGATGTGAATGACATCAAGGCGGGGGGTGGCCGCCGCCCCTTCGATGCGGAAAGTCTGGAAATCCTTCGGGAGTTCAGGCCACCCGTTGTCAGCTTCCACTTCGGCCTTCCGACGCCCGAGCTGCTTAGCCAGGTCAAAAGCTGGGGTGCCAAGGTGATGTCTTCCGCCACGACGGTTGCAGAGGCGCGTTGGCTTGAGGCCAAGGGCGCGGATGTGATTATCGCCCAGGGCCTGGAAGCTGGGGGTCATCGGGGCATGTTTCTGACCGACGATATCAGCACTCAAATAGGTACTTTCGCGCTGTTGCCGCAGATAGCGAAGGCGGTCAGATTACCGGTGGTTGCCGCTGGTGGTATTGCCGATGCGACGGGCGTGGCGGCCGCGCTAGCCTTGGGCGCTGCGGGAGTACAGATCGGAACGGCTTACCTGCTGTGCCCGGAATCCACAACCAGCGCGGTCCATCGTGCCGCCTTGCAGAGTGATGCGGTGGAACATACCGTGTTGACCAATGTTTTCAGTGGCCGACCAGCCCGCGGCATGGTCAATCGAATCATCCGCGAAATCGGACCCTTCAGCAGCGACGCACCGGCCTTTCCACTGGCGGGCACGGCCGTTACACCGCTGCGCAGCGCGGCGGAAAAGCAGGGAACTGGGGACTTTTCACCGTTATGGTCTGGGCAGAATGCGCGCGGATGCAAAACCATCCCAGCCTATGAACTGACACTGGAGCTGGCGCGGCCCATGCGCTCGCCAGGCACTGATTCAGGGTATATCCGACCCGCTATCGGCTAGAACGATACGATTGCGCCCCTGTGCCTTGGCCTGGTACAAGCTCGCATCGGCGCGTTCGAGCAGGCCGCTAGCCTCCCACCCCAGCGCCTGGCAGGCGCTTACGCCAGCGCTGAAGCTGCACTGGAACGCTCCGTTCGAGCCGCTGAAATACAGAGCGTTGAACGCAGCGCGTATGTCGTCCAGGATCGTTTTTGCATCCTCGGCGTTACAGTTGGGTAGCACTGCCACAAATTCCTCACCACCGTAACGGCCCAGGCGATCGCCCTTGCGCAAGCGTTGGCGCAGGAGGTTCGCCAGTGCCCTGATCACGTTGTCACCGACCCCATGCCCGTGGCTGTCATTCACTTGCTTGAAGTGGTCGATGTCAATCATCGCGATGCTTACCGGTAACTTGGTGCGTCGGGCGCGCTCAATTTCAAGCTCCACCTGCTCTTTAATATCGGCGTGCTTCAACAGGCCGGTGAGGCTGTCGCGTGCGAGTGCCTGGCTGACCAGTCGGGCGCGCTGGGCCCTGGAATAAACCGTGGTGATCAGTACGCTGTCGCTGATGGGTTTGGTAATGAAATCATCCCCGGCCTTGAGCAACGCGGCCATCTGCCTGGCGACGTCCGTTTCAGCCGACAGGTAAACAATGGGCACCCGCAGCCAGTTGTCATTCATGCGAATCATCTGGGCCAGCTCGGGTCCCGAATAATCAGGCATGTTGACGTCCATCAGAATCACGTCAGGCATGAAGACGTCCATATGCTGCAACAGGAGGCGCGGATCGCTCACCGTTTCGACGCGCATATCGGCGCTGCTCAGCACGGCTTCGAAGCGTTGCGCGAGGTCGATGTCGTCGTCTACCACCAATACTCGGAAGGGCTCACTCTGAAAACTGTTGAAGCAACGTTCCAGCCGGTTTTCCAGGGCAGCCAGATCCAGCGGTTTGATAAAGAAGCCCTGGGCGCCGGCGCGCACGGCGCTGAGCTGAATGTCGAAGCTTTCCTGGTCGCTCACGGCAATGAGCGGCAGCGGCTGGTTCCACGTTGCTTGCAAGCGCTGAATGCTTTCCAGCAGGCCGTGACCGGCGGTGCCGGGGCTCACGTCAAGCACCAGGGCGTCTGGCCGGTCATGTTCCAGGGCTGGGGTAAGCTTGGCAGCGGTTGCAAAGGTGACAACCACATAACCAAAACTCTCAAGTGTCTGGGCCACGCGTAAGGCCGACTGTGGGTCGTCATCGAGAATGAAGATACGCAGCGCGCTGCTCGGCTGCACTGACGCCTGCGCCATCTGTGGATTGGGCCCCTGAGCTGAATGACCCGCTTTTTGCATTGTTTTCAGCTCGTCGATCCCATCGATCAGGCGTTGGCGGCAAGCGTCATCCCAGGACCGTTGATCAAGACACTGGCGAGCCGTCTGTTCCAGTTCACGGGCCTTGTTCCCGAGCGTCGGGTAGCCAAAGGTGCCGGCTGAACCGGCCAGCTTGTGCAATGAGTCGCGCAATAATCTGAGCGGCTCAATGGGCGCCTCGGTCGTTGCGGGAAGTGAGCGGGCCAGATCGCTCAGCGCCGGAATGTCGGTTTCGAGCCGCTGACGGAAGCTTTCAGCAAGCACCAGCAACTGGCTGCGCAGCAGTTCAGTCTTGTCCATGCCAGTCTCTCCAGATTGCCCGGATCTGGTCGGGTAGTGTCATCGGGTCGAAGGGCTTGGTAATGACCATCGCAGCGCCCAGACGCTGATATTCCGCAACTTCCGACGGCTGCACCTTGGCGGTCATGAACACCACCGGAATATTGTCTGTTTCAGGCAAGGTCCGCAGGTGGGCCAGAGTCTGTGGTCCGTCCATGCCGGGCATCATCACATCGAGCAATATCAAATCCGGAGTGAACTGCTTTAGCGCATCGAGTCCTTCCTGACCCGAAGAGCAGCTTTTGACAATAAATCCGCCCACCACTTCCAGGGCGATGCGCGCTACTTCACGTATCGACGGATCGTCTTCGATGTGCATGACGCGTTCCAGCTCACTCATGTAGCGCGCTCCTCGGTGGGTGGTCTACCCATGATGCCTGTCTTTCGATGTGCCTTCATTCGCTGTATAGCGGTAGCGAGAACCAGAACACAGCACCTTCGCCTGGTTCTGAGCGCAGGCCGACGTTGCCGCCCATGCGTTCTACCAGTTGTTTGACAATGGCCAGCCCCAGTCCTGTGCCCCCGCGTTTTCTGCTTAGCGACGTATCCAGCTGGGAAAATTTCTGAAACAGCAAAGGGTGATCGGCGGGATCTATTCCGGCTCCCGTATCGTGAACGCTGACATGTATGTGGCCGTCAAGCAACTCGGTGCTGACGTAGGCGGTACCGCCGGGGTGGGAAAACTTGGCGGCATTGGACAAATAGTTATCCATGATCTGGGCAACCCGCACACCATCTGCAAGCACCATGGCATCCACCGCGTTGGCTTGCAGCTCCAGCTTGACCGAAAAGTCGGATGCGTACCCCAGGTTCGATTCAATGGCGGTGCGGACCAGAGGCAACAAGAGCTGAGGGGACAAATGCAGGCGCATGTGGCCACTCTCCAGCTTTTCTATATCCAGCAGATCATTGACCAACAGGCTCAGCCGGGTAGCGTTGGTCTGGGCGATAACCAGCATTTTGCTGGCGGTCTCAGGCAACTCGCCGCTGGCGCCCCCCAACAGGAGGTTAATCGCGCCGCTGATGGAGGTCAGCGGAGTGCGCAGCTCATGGCTGATCGAAGCCAGGAAGTTTCGCTTCATCAGTTCGATGCGCTTGCGCTCGCTGATGTCATGCATGACTACCACGGCACCCATCAGCTGGCCTTCACTGTCCCGCAGCGGTCCGCCATTGGCCAGGACAAAGCGCGGCGGCTGACCGCCGGCTGCGATGCAGATTTCCGCGCCCCTGACTGATTCTCCCTGCAATGCCCGTAACAGCGGCAGACTTTGCATGGGCAACGGAGTAATCCCGTCGGCTTCAAAAAGATCATACTGAGCGGCTAGGCTGGCAGGGTCCATGTCGCGGATATCAGCGCCATGCCACTCTCTGGCGGTATCGTTGAACAGCGTCAGTTTGCCCTCGGCATCACATACCACCACCGCCTCGACCAGCGACCCCAGCAGACATTCATTCATTGCCTGCTGGCGCTCGAGCTGCTGCTGACGGAACCTGCCAGCCATGCCCTCCATGCGTAGCGCCAGAAGCTCCTCGGCCAGCCTGGCCAGACGTCGGAGCGAGTCCTTCCCGGCGCTATCCAGGCTCCTGGGTATCGAGTCGATCACGCAAAAGGTGCCGAGCCGGGCACCATTAGGGGCAGTAATGGGCATGCCCGCGTAGAAGCGGATAAAGGGATCGTCGGTCACCAGCGGATTGCCCGCGAAGCGCTCATCAAGCCTCGCGTCGGGCACCACGAAAACATCTTCATGCTGGATGGCATGGGCACAGAACGAGACCTCTCGCGCTGTCTCGAAGGCATCCAGGCCGAACCGGCTCTTGAACCACTGACGGTGTTCATCAACGAGCGAAACCAGTGCCGTCGATGTTTTCAGCAATTCTGCTCCAAGGGCCGTCAGGTCATCAAAGCTCCGTTCCGGTGGGGTATCGAGGATCTGATAGTCGCGCAGTGTCTGCAGTCTCAGATTTTCATCGACAGCATCGGGAGCGGTCTGGTCGCAGAACCTGTTCATGGCAATTCCCTGATGATCGGCTCGGCCTCGAGTTCACACCAGAACACCGAGCCTTCGCCCACTTGTGAGTCAAACCCGACCGTTCCGCCCATCCGCAGCATCAGTTCTCGGGTAATGGCCAGGCCGAGTCCCGTGCCCCCGCGTTTACGCGTATCCGAGCTGTCCACCTGAAAAAACTTGCTGAACAGCTGGCCGTGGAATTCTTCGGGAATTCCGTCTCCCTGATCGGTTACTTCGATGCGGATCCTGCCTTCGTGCAGTTGGGTCTCCAGGGTTACCAGACCACCCGGGTGGGAAAACTTGGCAGCGTTGGACAAGTAATTTGCCAACACCTGACCCAGGCGCAGGGCATCGACCGTTACCCAGACATCATCCGTATGGCCACTCTGCAAGGCGACGTCATATTGCTCAGCATAGCCGCGGTTGCTTTCCAGTGCCTGCTGAAGCAAGGGCGCCAGTGACTGGCGTTGCAGATCAAAGCGCATTTGATCCACGGTCAGCTTGTCCATATCCAACAGGTCATTGATCAAGATGTTCAGGTTCCGGCTGTTACCCAATGCCGTATCAAGAGCTTTCTGTATGGGTGGGGTCAGGTTGCCCAGGACGCCGCCAGTCACTAGGGCCAGGGTCCCGGTCACTACAGTTAGCGGCGTCCTCAACTCATGACTGACGGTTGAAACGAAACGGGACTTCATCTGTTCTACGCGATACTGTTCAGTCACGTCCCACAGAAAACCGCTTAGCGACAGCAGCTTGCCATTACCATCGTACTCACCCCGACCCTTCTCCCGCACCCATACCTCATGCCCGTCGGCATGCACTATCCGGTAGGTAAGTTCGTAGTTCTCGCGCCTTTCTATCCGCTCCATGCAGCTGAAGGTCAGGTGCAGGTCTTCGGGGTGAATGACACTGGCGAAGGAACGTCGCTGGTTATCGATGAAATCACTGGCGGGGTAACCAGTGATCTGGGCGATTTCGTCGCTCATGTAACTCATGGTCCAGGCCTGATCGGCCTGACACCGATAAACTGCTCCAGGGAGGTTGCTCACCATGCTGCGAAAGCGCGACTCACTCTTCTGCAACGCTCGGGTAGCCTGGATAAGCTCACTGATATCGTTAGCCATGCCGAGAAAGCCGATAACCTCGTTACATTCGTCGGCGATGCGCGTTATGGTCAGATTGACCAGTCGTTGAGTGCTGTCCTTGCGTACGTAGGTCCAGGGCAGCGTTTCCGAGTTACCGTTACGTACCTTGGCCAGAAAGACCTCTAAGCCGTCTATAGGCTGCCCCAGCTCCTCTTCCAGCGTGATGGCTCGGCGCTGCATCTCACTGGGAAGATGGAAGAGTTCAGGAGTGTGCAAGCCAGTCACTTCCGCAGCGCTGTAACCGAGCAGCTTCTCCGCTCCGCTATTGAACAGGGTAATAATGCCGCTCAGATCGATGGCGATTATCGCCACTTCAGTGGACGCATTGATGACGGCACGTAAAAATGATCTGGCCTGGCGTATTTCCTCGTTGCGTTGCACCTCTTCGGTGACGTCTGAATGCGTACCCATCATTATCAGTGGCCGACCGGCTTCGTCGCGGCTGATCAACTTGCCGCGGCCGTGCATCCACACCCAGCGGCCGTCTTTGTGGCGTACGCGGAATCTGTAATCCATAAACCGGGATTCGCCAGCAAAGTGCCGCTTGAGCAGAACGTTGGCCTCATCAATGTCATCCGGGTGCGAAAGATCGGCGAGCGTTTTGATGCTCGTAGGCTGCAACTCTTTCAGCGTATAGCCGATGATCTGGGCCCAGCGCTCGTTGAAGGTGACCTCGCCGGTCTGGATATTCCATTCACCGGTACCGATATTGGTACTCTGGATGATGCTGGCGAGCCTGGAGCGTTCGCGGTCGAGCGTCAATTCGATGTGCTTGCGGGCGGTAATGTCGGCGATGAAGCCGTGCCAGACAATGTCATTGTTCGGTAGTCGTTCGGGGCTGGCGAACCCGGCAACCCATAATTCACCATTCCTGGGATGCAGAATGCGATACTCCGCCCGCCACACCTGCAAGGTCTCAGCAGAGCGGCCAATGCTTTCAACGACCGCCGCGCGGTCGTCCGGGTGCACTCGCTCATAGGCGAGGTCGGCGCTGATCGCCGCCTCGTGTGGCATGATACCGTAGATCTCGCTGATGCAGTCGCTGCTGTACGGGAACCAGCCGCGCCCATCCGCTGAATGCTGATATTGATAGACCATGCCTGGCAGGTGATCCGCCAGCTTGTTGAAGCGGCCCAGCAACGTCTCGCGTTCATCCTCTACCCGCGCACGGGTCAGCGTTGCGCTGATCCAGCGACTGCACAGACGCATGAATTCGATGTCGATTTCCTGGAAGGCAGTGCGCTGGGGATTGGCGCTGGAAAAGCTCAGGGTACCAAAGAATTTGCCGCCTAGCAGAAGCGGCGCGCCGATGTACGACTCCACTCCGAATTCAGCATAGCCAGGGTGTTTTCTGAACTCCGACTGGCCGATAGTCGTCAGATCCAGCACATCCTTCTGTTGCAGAACCAGGCTGCAGAACGTCCTGCTGACATCGAGCACGGCGCCATCGCGAAGTGTCTGGCCGGGACTTTTCTGGGCCAAAATAGTAAAATTCTGCCCTTCGATCTGGCTGACGATGCCTATGTCCAGTCCCATGTAGTTGCAGCCGATCTGCAACGCCTGATGCAGACGTTCGTTCAAGTCCAGGTTCGGCAGGCCGGCCACTTCGTTCAATGCGCGCAATGCCTGATTTTGCCGGCGGGCCTGTTTGAGTCCCTGCTTCCGGGCGCTGATCCGAGCTACCAGCAGTAGCGCGATAAGCACCAATGTCGCTACGGCAAAGGCCAGCACCCACTCGCCCAGCTGCACAAGCTGATCGAGTCGATGTTCGGCCCGGGCTTCGGTAATATCGCGCCAGGCCAGAACCATGGCCACGGGGGAGCGCTCGGGATCGGCTTCACCGGCCATATCGCGCACCGGAATACGGGTTAGCAGATAATGCCCCTTGCCCGACTGCAGAACCTGATGGTCCGCAGCGTTCAGGGAAAGCGGCAATTCGCCAGCCGCCAGCCACGCTAACACCTCATCCCGAGAATAGCTGTCCAGCAGCCACTGGCCATCCAGGCTCCGCGCAAGGGGAGCGGGAACGTCCAGCGTCAACTGGTTCATAGTAGGATCATGCAGCAAGACGGCGAGCCCGGCTTTGAGGTCGGCGTCCAGTTGCCGCAGCTCGGGAAGCATGCCGAAACCGACCTCCAGCGTGGCGACGGTGGGGCTGAGCGGGGATTCATCCCGGGTTATCGGCGCGACGCCGATCATGCCCAGGCCAAAACGGCCGACTTCCATGCCGCTTTGGGTTTGCCCGCTGGCCTGGGCGTTGGCCAGCAGTGGCCGCGAGTTCGCCAGGTCATCACCCCATTCGTCGGGGCGGTGCATGCGCACCAGGCTGACGACGCCGGGGCTCAGGTGGATATGCAACTGGTTGGCTCCGGCTTGTTGCAAGGCGGACCAATAGCCTGACAGGTCGTCGAGTAGTTGCGCGCGCAGGCCGAGCAGGTTTGGGTGGGTCATGCCATCGCGCTTGGAGATCAAGGCCATGCGGCGAACGAGCCGCAGCGTATCAGGATCTCCGACAAGGGTACTGGCTGCCATCAACGCCTGACGTTTCAGCGCTTGCTGCGACTGCACGATCGCCAGGCGCTGGATCTCTGCCTGTGCCGCCAGTTGCTGGGCCCATTGGTTTTCGCGCTGCTGCCAACCAGAAAGCGCCAGAATCAGGAAGAAAAACGCCAGGGCAATGATAGCGGCGGGAATGATCAAGCGCCCGGCGCCACGTAGGGAGGGTCTGGCCATATCGACATCCGTTGGTTTTATGGCCTGACAATAACGCTAAAGGCGGCCCGGGACCAGCATGGCAACGAGCCTTGATTACCTCCTAAAGGCTATTATTCACGTGTCCGCCATCGACGTTGATAATGGTGCCGGTCATGAATGAGCCGGCTTCGCTGGCCAGTAGCAACAGTGGGCCGCTGAGCTCTTCCAACTGCCCAAGACGGCGCATGGGGACCTTGCTGCGGATGTAATCCTGACCCTTGTCGGTGTCGAAGTAGTCGGTATTCATTTCGGTGCGAAAATACCCTGGCGCGATCGCGTTGACCCGAATATCGTTTCGCGCCAGTTCCATCGCCATCGCCTTGGTCAATTGCACGACGCCTGCCTTGGCTACCGCATAGTGGCTGAGTGCAGCGCCGACGCGTAATCCGAGAATCGATGCGATATTGATCACGCTGCCGCCCTTGCCCGCCTTGGCCATGGCGACCGTCGCTCGGTGCGCCACGCGCCAGGCACCGTCGAGGTTGGTATCCATCATGCTGCGCCAGTTGCCTTCGGTCATATCGAGGAAGGGTACCGGGTCGCCGATCCCGGCGTTGTTGACCAGGATATCGATCACACCAAACGTCTGTTCAGCCTGCTGGAAACCCGCGTCGATACTATCCGAATCGGTGACGTCCATAGTCACCGCCAGGGCTTCCTGGCCTTGACTGCGCAGGTCCGTTACCAGGGCTTCCAGGCGTTCAGCACGGCGGGCGGCCAGCACAACGCGGGCACCGGCTGCTGCCAGAACCCGCGCGAAATGGGCCCCCAGACCGCTGGATGCGCCGGTTATCAGCGCCGTTTTGCCGTGCAGGTCGAAACGTTGGTCACTCATCTTGGTCTTTACTCCTATGTCTTGGCTTCGTTCAGTCCGCTTGCCAGTATCAGGCAAAGCACCGACGGGCTCCAGTGCCGCCCTTGCGTTACACTGCACAACGAAGCGGATGCACCGATCAACGAGGAACCGAATGCGCGAGAATCCCAGGCTCAAGCCGCCAGGCGGTACCGGATATCTTGCCTGGCTGCGACACTATCGTCGCGCCTGGTTAAGCGGCGATCTGACCGCTGGCGTGGTGGTCAGCGTGATGATCATTCCACAGAGCATGGCCTATGCGATGCTGGCCGGATTGCCGGTGGAAGTCGGCCTGTATGCGAGCATTCTGCCGCTGATTGGCTACGCCCTGTTCGGCAGCAGCATGAGCCTGTCCGTAGGTCCCGTCGCAGTAACCGGGTTGATGACGGCTACTCTTCTGGCACCGCTGGCACTAGCGGGGACCGAGCATTATCTGCAACTGGCGATCTGGCTGGCGCTGCTATCGGGGGTCATGCTGTTTGTACTTGGCTTGCTCAAGCTGGGCTTTCTGGCCAATTTTCTTAGTCACCCGGTCATCAGCGGCTTTATCAGTGGCGCTGCAATTCTGATTATCCTCAGCCAGCTTCCGCATCTGCTGGGCCTGGCAAATATGCCTTCCACACCAGGCGAGATGCTGTCGCGGTGGGAGCCGGTCAACAGTCTGGTACTGGGTATTGGTCTGGCGGCAATTCTCTGGCTTCTGTATGCGCGCACCGCGCTTTCCGGCCACCTGCAGCGTGCGGGGTTGGCCCCCGGCGCGGCCATCCTGCTTGCCCGGTTGGCACCCATTCTGGTGGTTGGCATAGCCCTGGCAGCCACGGCGGGATGGAATCTTGCCGAGGCAGGCGTGCCTGTAGTCGGCGCGCTGCCCGCGGGCCTTCCGGCGTTCAGCTGGGTTACCCCAGGGGTGAGCGACCTGCGGTCGTTGCTGTTGCCCGCCGTGCTGATCAGTCTGGTCAGTTTTGTCGAGAGCGTGTCCCTGGCTCAATCGCTGGCGCGGCGCAAGCGCCAGAGCATTGATGCGGACCGGGAACTGCTTGGCCTTGGCGCGGCCAATCTGGGCGCCAGCCTGTCCGGCGGCTTCGCGGTGTGCGGTGGGTTTTCCCGGTCAGTGGTGAACATCGAGGCTGGCGCCAATACGCCCCTGGCTGGGGTTATTGCCGCCGCCATAATCGCCGGGATTCTGCTGAGCATCGCTCCCCTGTTCGGCCATCTGCCGCTGGTCGTGCTGGCGGTGATCATCCTGGTGGCCGTCACGCCACTGATTGATCTGAACAGCCTCAGGCGCGCCTGGCGTTATGACCGGGCCGAAGGCATTACGCTGCTGAGCACCGCCATCGGCGTGCTGGTACTGGGAATAGAGGGTGGCATCGTTCTGGGCGTGTGTCTGTCAATTGTCTCCCAGCTGTGGCGCGGCAGCCGCCCGCACGTCGCCATAGTCGGGCGCGTCCCGGGCACCCAGTATTTTCGCAGCACCAAGCGTCATCTGGTGGAAATCGAGCCGCATGTGCTGGCGCTGCGGGTCGACGAAAATATTTTCTTTGCCAATTCCAAGGCCATTGAGCAGGCAATCCTTCAGGCTTTCAATGAGTATCCTGACACGCGCGAAATGCTGCTGATCCTCTCCGCCGTCAATCATATCGACGGAACCGGCCTGGACATGCTCAGCGAAATTACCGAAGGGCTGGCCGAGCGCGACGTGCAAGTGCATCTGGCCGAGGTCAAAGGCCCGCTGATGGATCAACTGGCTGATACCGACTGGCTGACGGAGCAGATCAGCGAGGTATTCCCCAGCACGCATATTGCCTTCAACACGCTGGGAAATCTGAAAAGAGCGCCGCAGGCGGAGGTTGCCTAGTGTGATCGGTAGCCAGCATCTGGATTGGTTACCCCTGGGACTGTCGAGCAACAGCTCGATACCCAAAGCTATCAGCCAACGCCGCATTATCAGGCTACCTTCTGCAGATCAAGCTGGTGCTTGACCGTCCCAGGGAAAACCAAACCAAACCCAGACCGCGGTGAATACGTTAGATTGCCGGCTGCGCACCGGCTCGACACATCAGAAATGTGTGCTAGGTACCAGTATGGCCCATTGCGAATCGCCCTCGCTTCTGCGGCAGGTATGATTGGTTTGTCAGCCACCATGGGCGTGGTAGCAAGCTAAATCTCATACAGGGAGTGTTCACACATATGCTTGGCATAGGAATCGGCTCAAAAACCTCAACCGGGGGTGTCGTTATCGAAGGTAACGACGGCCTACTTTTCGACGGCCTCGTCGCTAGCTCTGTCGGCCATAAGGCAACCTGCCCGGCTTGTAAAAAAGGCATAGGTGAAATTGTTGCGGTAGGAGGCAGAACGGTAGATTTACCAGCAGGGCCCGCAGCAAGAGCTGGTGACCATGTGGCCTGCGGATGCCCGCCAGGATCCAATTTACTTGTAGCGCAGGGAACTATCAGCATCGGTAATTAGGATGCTGGTACCGCGATCAAAGGGTAAACGCATATGGCCGGTAAGTTTAAATCCGTACTGGCTGTATTCACGTTAATAACCATGGGTATGGGCTACATTTACGCCGCTGATGGCGAGCCCACCTATTCCAGGCAGGAATGTATACAAAAAGTCATTTTTGACTGGGACGACCGCACCCCAGCAGAAGCGGAAGAGGTCATAAACTCAGTTGCAAAGGTGCTCCGAGGCGAGTGGAAAAAAGGAGCCAGGGAGGATGTTCAGATCCCTGATTTTGCGTTTCCTTTTGCCAACAGGAACGAATGGTATTTGCAGTATCGCGAGGGCTGCGACCAGAAAAAATCCAAAACCGCTCACCTCATCGAAAACATATTTGTTCCAGCCGTAGCTCGTATGCCGAACTACGTAATCACAGATGAAAAAGTCATCCCTTCCCCTCGAACAATAGCTGTGACGGGAGAGTCGTGGAAGAAAGATGATTATGAATAAGGCGGGCGGCCTCGTTTTGTTATTGGGCTGCCTTATCGGTACGGCAGGCACTGCCGAAAACGGCGATGAGACCCTAGCGCCCGAGCAGTTCTCCGCCCCGAACGAAGGCCTGCCCCAGGCATCCCAGGCGCCTGCGATTTTCGTGTCTGAGGCGAACACCCATATCCAGAGCCAGCAGTTTCAACAAGCGTTGGCTGACATCGAAGCCGCCCTGACTCTAGCCCCCGGAAATTCTGAATACCGCTTTCTTCGTTGCCTGCTCAAAGAGCGTCTCGGTGAGCCACTATCACTTGCCAAGACTTGCTACACGCAGGTCGTAGATCAGCTGTCCCAAGGCGGCGACAACCTCTGCGAGACCAATATAAACTGCGTTGCAGCCGATTTGATGGCAGAGGCCTCCCAAGCCGAACGTCGAAAACAGAGGTTTCTTGCCTTACCGGCGTCGGCCGTCGAATCGGAAATGCGTCACTATGTGCTGGATGGATTTGATCGTGACGAGTATCTGAACACGATCCTGCCCCAGTAAATTTGGTTTGCTCTTCCCTGGGAAGATCAAGTACCAGCTTGATCCTGCGGAGGTTAGCCTCATACGTCTATCAGATGAATTGGCAGGGCAGCCCGGTGCCGACGCCGAGTGGAACAAGCTGGATGCCAGCACGTTCTGCGGTGGCGGTGCCAAGGGCTACACCGATTATCCAGACCTGAGTTGAGGGCGCTCTAACGGCAATAGGGCGCTCGGGTTTAATCCGAACGCCCAGCCGCAGCGGTCAGCTATCAATTGCGCGCCCTTCCCCCTGCGGGGCGGCTTCAATTACCGCTTCTGCCTTCAGAAATCAGTCCCATCATTTCCGAATAGTTATAGATTCCACTTTTCCCCGGGGTCCGCAGGGCAGCAGCTACCATCGCCTGCGCGATTTCAGTGGTGCGTATGGAGCGATACCTGGCGGGCGTAAGTGGCGCCAACAGCGGCAGAACAGTCGAAAGTATTTTGGGTGTGTGCCTGGAGCCGATAATCATCGATGGCCGAAAGATGCTCACAATCGCGGGGCCCTGGTCGAGTACCGCCGCCTCCGCTTCACCTTTGACCCGTGAATAGCGCGGCATGCCTGCAGCACCCGAGCCGCTGGTTCTTGCATTGATATTGGCGCCTATTGCCGACATAAAGGCCAGATGCTGCACTTTGCCGGACGCCTTCAAGCCTCGCGCAAAGGCAGCGTTAAGCTCAACATCCACCGCGCGGTGCTCCGCCAGGGAAAGCTTCGCCGTACCTGCCCCCACGCCCAGAACGCTGAAGCCAACGGCATCGTCGCCGCAATCGGCCAATGCATCAATAACGGCTTGTTCAAGGTTGCTTGGGGTCATATCTGGCACCAGCCGCTGCTCTACTTTCGAGTCAGCTGGTTGGTCAAGCGGCCGCCGGGTCAAGGCAATGATTTGGTTAAAAGCGGGGCAGTGTATTAGCTCGTCGAGAAGAGCCTGGCCGACTGAGCCTGAGACGCCGAGAATTATGGCGGTTTTATCGATCATGGTGTGGCTCGTGCTGCGTATTGGTGCGTCTTGTTAAATTTCATTGGACTGATACCGCTCCAGAAGACATAGACCAAAAGCACCCGCGGCAATTGCCAGACTATAACCGCCATAAAGCATCGCTACAATTGCAAGAGGCAGCACGTACACAACCTTGAGGTCTTTCGCCCCCATCAAATAGGTTCCAAGACTGACCGCCGCAATGACTATCAAAGCATTAAAAACAATGAGACCTGAAAGAAACCAGAACGGGTCTTCAGGTGCTGCAAAGGCCGCTGTCGATTGCTTGAGGTCATCGAAGTTTGAGGCCAGCTGAATAGCTACAAAAGCAGCGTGGCCGAATACGATAATTCCAAGCACATTCCTTAGTGGCACAACGTTGCCTTCGAATTTAACGCCCGGCTGACGCGCTGGCTTGTAGCCGCGGAGCGGTGGAGAACTTGTCCGCCAACAGCGATTTGTTATGCATTATTCGTAGTGGCTCCAGAGCCTGAGGACTTTCACCACCTGCTCGTCTTCGAGCACCTGGTAAACCAGACGGTGCTGAATATTGATGCGGCGTGAATAGGCCCCCGCAAGATCACCAATGAGCTTCTCAAACGGAGGCGACTTGCGGTAGGGATCTTCCCCTATCAGCGCTAACAGTTCCTGGGCTTTTGGTTTGAGGCCGCTTGAGGCCAACTTCTTTGCATCTTTCTGTGCTTGCTTGGTGTAAACCAACTTCCATGTCACCAGTCCAGCTCCTCATCGCATTCATCCACGGGGGTATCCATCCCCTCACGAATAGACTCCCGCATACCAGGCACGGAGAGCAGGTAAAGTGTTTCCTGAATAGCTGACCAGTCTTCCTCGGAAACCAGGACGGCTTTGTTCCGCTTACCCATGATGACGATTGGTTGGTGGGACTCGGCGGTCTCGTCAATCAACCGATAAAGGTTGCTGCGCGCCTCAGTTGCTGTGATTCCCGTCATGACGCACCTCTTGCGTGAACAATTTCCCACCAAGTGTACGCTTTAAGGTACGTACGTCAAGGCGAACGCGTTGCATAAAGTTTGACATGAGGGCTGGCCGACCGACGATCAGAGCCAACGCCAAAGATAGCCAAGCAAGGATCGCAAGCAGGCTTGCGGATGCGAAAACTGTTTCAGCCATGGCTTCCACCGAACTGGTAGTGGTCGTCTACTTGCTGGGTAGTCAGTGCCACAGCGTGGCGACCGATTCGCAATACACGTCCGCCGACCTTGGCGACTTGTGCCTGGGTCTGTTCCTCTGAAGGAAACCAGTTGTGGGCAAAAGCCCACCCCCTTTCGAGCAGGATGAACGAATCCAACTCGGATGGTGGGATGCTGCACAAGGCTGGTCGATACGTCTCCCAGCTTAAAAAGCCGGCTTCATTGGCCAACAACCGTAGAAGGTGCTTTCGTTGTACGCTGCCGCGAGCGCGAAACGCCTCAGGCAAGGTTATACCGTGCAGGACTCCGCTGAAAGAACTCGCCGCAGCATCGGTAATGACGATGAAGGGGAATCAGACTTTGCTATGCGATGTAGGCGCTTAGCCTCACGCAGAACAAGGGCTGCAGAGGAACAGCCCATTGGCAGTTCTGGATTTTTCAACATGATGCGAACGCATACCAACTGCAGTGGCGATTGACCATCTTGCTATTGGTCAAGGAAGGTATGCAAGCGATGAGCTTGCGAGATCAGGTGCTAATGCTTTCGCGAGGTGGGCGCCCGTTGAGCCCGGCTGACACTGTATGTGCTCTCTATCGAAGTGCGAGGTCTAACGCCCGGCTCACGCGCCGGTTTGTAGCCGCGGAGCGGCGGAGAATCGGTCGCCGTGCAGCCGATTGTTATGTAATTTCTTCGTCCGCACATCACAACACCTTGCGGTCACGCTGAGCCGCTGTACGAAAAAGAGTATTCGAAGCTAGCATCCACGTGGACAACACAATCAGGAATGCATAGATCAAAATTGGTACAAAGAAGTAACTTCCTTCAGATGACCAATACATCAAAGCATAGAAAAGCACGCTAATACCGAAGAAGATCGCCATGAGGTACCTGTGGCGAGGCTGATCGTTCCAGAGCCATAGAAGCAAAACGAAGGGAAGCAGGTTCCAAATTACTGCCAGGGAAGCCAAGATTATTTGGATTGTCACAAACGGCCTCCCAGAATGCGCTGAACATAACGCCCAAATATGCGGCGCCCGACGCGTGAAACGCGCGTACATAATTTGATTGTTATGTGATTGCGACGTGCGCATTTAAAACCTTAACCTCCCCAGGCCAGGCCTGATCTGGTAGATAGATTACCCACTGGTTCCCCGTGGCCTTCTCAACGTATTTCGAATTGTGCCAAGGGGACTTTATATCCCAATTCTGATGTTCTTCCGCCAAGCCTTGATTTACAAGACTAAGCGAGTGCTTTCGTAAGGATTCAACTTTGGCTCTATCCCTGGTGTTCTCAATATCCATAAGTGGTATTCACATAACGCCCGGCTTTGGGGCGGACTTGTAGCCGCTTAGCGGCGGAAAGGCCGTCCCAGCCCCGAAGGGGCGACAACAGCCGTTTGTTAGGCCTTACGCAGCGCACGTAAAGCAACTGAACACTGGCTCCACGCCCGGTCAAATGCTGCTTGATCCTGAGCATAGATGTCGCTAAGGCTGCCAGGGCCGGCATAAGACGTATTTCGATAACTGTGCAGTGCGCCTTCGACATCACCAACCTTGAGGTAGGCCGCAATCTGAGCGAAGCGCTTTGCCCAGCCCGGCAAATCTTCTGCTTGCAAGACCGATACGAATGCCTCAGTCGCCGCAACTGCTTTTTCAACGTCACTCGATGTCATTTGTGATGCCTAACGTAGAGCTTTGCGGCAATTTTGTAGCCGCGAAGCGGTGGAGAAATTGTCCGACAAAAGCGACTTGTTGGGCTGGATCATGCCCCGCGGCTCGAGCAACGGTGCTCTCCTATTTCTGTCTTATTCGTCGCTGGCAGTAGAACACGTAAAGGCTTAGCGCTACGGATCCTATCGAAATCAGCCACTTCACAACGTACTCAGACGTAAAAAGAATAGTTGGGTACCGGTCGTAGGTATGGCCGAACGCGACAATTAGATGCCCAGAGAACAGAACCGCCGCGTATAGCGCTTGCCTAGGACGTAGGACCAGCAGAACCCCGCCAACCAGAAACAGAAATTGCAGTCCTGGAAAAAACATACGGGTGGTGATCGGGAGGGCGTCGCCCGCCTGAATCATGAATAAACTGAACGACACAAAGCTTACGACTCCATAGCCGAGCACAAGCCATCTCAGTACATAGACCCAGGGAAACCGCGTCCCACTCTTATGCTTGATTTCCGGTTCGATCTTAGAACTATCCATGTTGTATCTCTGCCCAACATCTAAGCATTTGAACGGCGTGTCCAGCATGCCGTTCAAATGTCTGTTGAACTGAGCCGCCACACTGATGCGGGGGCATTTATAGGGTTTTGTATTCAAGCGAGGGATGACGGTCGAGCTGGACGGCAGAAAATCGGCTTTCAACTATGTGCAAAGTCGTCATATTTTGGTCCCTATTGGCTCTTGTTTGTCCCTTCATGACTCAAAATTAACGCTATTTCTGACCGAAAGCCAGTGGGCACCCAAAGTTGCCCGTGCCTCGATTTTCTGGGCAGTCAATCTCCCCTGCTGGCTTCAGTCGATCAACATCGTCGCTCTTGCCGTCCCGGCCAGGTGCGCCACGGTCCAGGCTGTTTCGGCGCCAGGATGCCGGTGCAGACCATTGAGCGTTGCTTGCAGACGTGGCACTGATAAATAGCTGCCGCGTCGGTGAGCGGTACTGTGTCAGGCGCTGGGTCATGCATGTGCTGCAACGTTTTCTGTATGGCGGCCAGGTGGGTTCGTCGACATCGGTTGGCCAGAAAGCCGTAATGCCTGACTCGCATCAATCCCTTCGGCAGGACGTGAAGCAAAAACCGCCGCACGAACTCATCGCCGGCCAGGGTCATGCGCCGCTGTCTGGCCCCGTGCCGGTAGTCCTTGTAGCGCAACGTCACGTCCTGCGTAGTCACCTGCTCTAACCGCGCATTGCTGATGGCGATCCGACGGGTGTAGCGCGCCAGGTAGTCGATCACCGTTGAGGTGTGCTGCAGGCAGGGCTTGCTGTACACCACCCATTCGGTGCTCATCAACGCGTGAAGTAGTTGACTCACTTCGTGTGGCCGCGTTACGCGCTGGAGCTGCTGCAACCTGGCGGCCTGACGCAGGGCGCTGACCATCAAACCCCGAAAGCATCTGGACAGGGCACGCACCGGGAACAGATAGCTGCTGCGCGCCGCGTGCCATTGGCCATCGGCGCTCAAGGCGCCTGCCGGTACCAGGCAATGCAGGTGCACATGCTGGGTCAGGGTCTGGCCCCAGGTGTGCAGCACGGCGGTCATGCCCAGTTGACCATTCAACCGTTTGGGATCTCGACCAAACTGATCCAGCGTGCCCCAGACGGCCTTGAACAGCAGCCGATAGATCACTTCGGGATGCAACTGCACCCAGCCATTGAGTTGATGCGGCAGGGTAAACACCAGGTGGTGATAAGGCACCGGCAACACATCAGCGCGCTGTCGCGCGGACCAGTCCTGGATGGCTCGCCCCTGGCACTGCGGGCAATGCCGATCACGGCAGCTGAAGTACTGCACCTG
Source organism: Halopseudomonas xinjiangensis (assembly GCA_011050525.1). GTDB lineage: Bacteria > Pseudomonadota > Gammaproteobacteria > Pseudomonadales > Pseudomonadaceae > Halopseudomonas > Halopseudomonas xinjiangensis_A. Next base: position 112,943 of record DRFO01000043.1, on the reverse strand, counting down.
GTCATGCGCGCAGATGTTGCAGTGCCATTGCCGACCACCCATGGCCGCGGTACGGCAGTTCAGCAGATGGCTGCAGATCCGCAGACGATGCGCATCGAGCCCTTGCGGTTCAAGAAAACGACTCAGCGCCTCCTGCACGCTGGCTTCGCTACCCATGGGACACCTTTGCCCTTCCTTCCAACCGCGCGATCAGATCGGTATCCGGGTCACTGCGCTGGGCGCCCCCGGGCAGCCAGTGGACGTAGCGCAGGGTAGTGCGAATATCGCTGTGGCCCAACAGATGCTGCAGCTGGTGGATGGGTAAACCGCCCTCCAGCAGGTGGGTGGCATAGGCGTGGCGCAGGCCATGAATACCGCCTTGGCGGCGAACGCCCGCCGCGGCTTTAACCCGGAGGTAGACCTTCTGGATGCTGCTGGGACTGAGCGCGGCCTCTGGCATGAGCGTGCTGGGGAACAGCCAGTCGCTTGGTCGATAGCGTTGCCAGTAAACCTGCAGGTGTTGCAACAACGTGTCGGGGAGGATGACCGGGCGATCCTTGGCGCCCTTGCCCTGAGTCACGCGCAGCAGGTGGCGCTGTCCATCGATGCTGCTGACCTTGAGCCGGCATAACTCACTGACCCGCAAGCCGCAGCCATAACAGACCTCGAGCATCATCTGATGCTTGTCATTGGTGCAGGCGGCTAGAATGCGCGCGACTTCATCGCGCGTCAGCAACTCTGGTATGCGCTGCGGCAGCTTGGGCACCGGTATCGGTTCATCCAGATCCGGACGCTTGAGTACCTGCACGAACAGAAAGCGAATCGCATGCAGCGCCTGCCGGCAAGTTGATGCGGAGAGGTGCCGCTCACAGGCAAGGTGCTCAAGGTAGGCCCTGATCTGCTCCAGGCTCAGCCGTTCGGGCGATTGCCGGTAGTGCAACGCGAGTCCCTGTACAACTCGCAGGTAAGCATCATGGGTTCTGGGTGAATAACCGCGCATCTGCATGGCGGTCAACATCTGTTGCCTTAGGGGAGTCATCTTCTGCTTCCTCATCTCGTGTGTGGAAACAAAAGTGTGGTGGCTGGACCCCAAAATCGCCTGGACCACTCAGCCCCGCAAAGCGGTTTAGTTCAACAGTGATTAGATCGCACGCGTCTTTAATACGCGATATAGCATTCTTTCGTTGCAGCGTATTTTTCTCAAGCTAATCATGCACTTATCCCTCCTCGCTGCAAGCGGGTGAACGTTAAACCGCACGCGATCTAACACCGTTATAGCCGAAGGCACAGCAACCCCCGCCAACCAGCAGTAGCAGGTGGGTTTGGATGTCTTGATAAGTAGTTCGGGCATCCATGCCACCGAAGAGGGGACTGCAATTTGGCAGTTATTGGCATAGTGATACTTTTTTGCCGGGGTGCCAACTTTCTTTTTACACACGGGCGCCAAGGTTGTTGGCGCCCGATGGAACTGGTCGAGGTAATGCTCTGGCTTACATATCCACCAGCGCTTTACCCAGCAACAACGTGCCGGAGATCACCAGCAGGCTGTAGAGAAACACGCGGAAGCGATGTTCGTTGAGGCGGTGGTGCAGGAATTCGCCGAGCAGTGCGCCGACCACCAGCAGCGGTATAAAGGTGACCACTCTGGGCAGGGCCGGCATCAGGGTGCCGTCGAGCAGGAAAATGACGCACAGGCAGGAGTTGAGGCTGAACCAGACGCTGAGCAGGGTGGCGCGCAGGTGGCTTTTGTTCAGTGGGGTGCCGGCCATGGCGTAAACCAGCAGGGCGCCGCCGGAGGCGAACAGGCCATGGGTAATGCCGGCGCCGAAGGTGAGTACGCGGCTGAGCATGGGCGGATGGGGGTGCACCGTATGCTTGTGATACATGCGCCATAGCTCGCGGGTAGAGAACCACAGCACCAGCACGCCGAAGGCGGCTTTAAGCAATTGATCGCCGAGCCAGGGACGCATCACGTAACCGGCCAGAGTACCGAGCAGCATCAGTGGCAATATCAGCTTGAGCAGGGTCGGCCAGTGAATATGCCGGCGGTTGCGCCAGGCCATGTAGCCGCTCATCAGCACGTTCAGCGCGATCATCACCGGTATCAGTTCAGAGAGCGGCAGCAGCAGCGCTCCGAGTGACAGGGCGATGACCAGGCTGCCGAATCCGGTGATGGCTTCCACCGTGTAGGCGAGCAATATAAAGGCGCCGATCCAGATCCAGGGATCGACAATCATGACGTTTTTCTCATCCGGCCTATGCTATCTCAACTGGTTAGTTCAATTCGCCTGTCTGCGGCGGTTTAGCGCAGCTCACCGGCAAAGCGTCTGCGTACCTGACGCAGATACAGCGCGGGGGCGAGTCGCCAGAGCAGGGCGCCGAAGCGCGATACCGGCTCTGGCAGTAACCAGCGTTTGCGTTGCTGCAGGCTGGTGTCGATCAGTTCGGCCATCCACTGGGCACTGCGCATGCAGCCAACCATCGAGCGGGGATGTTTGGCGATGCTGCCATCCTTGCTCAGGGCGTGGTTCTCGATGGGCGTGTCAAGAAAGCTGGGGTAGGCCATTAGAATATGAATGCCGTCGGCTTCCAGCTCCAGGCGCAGCACTTCAAAGAACTGCGTCAGCGCGGCCTTGGCTGCGCAATAGGCGGCGCGCCCGGGCACTGGCATCCAGCCGGCCATCGATCCGATGCAGATGATCTGTCCAGCAGACTCGCGCAGCATCGGCAGCGCTGCCAGGGTCAACTCCACCGGGCCCTGCCAGTCCACGGCCATGACCTTGCGAAATACCGCAGGGTCGGTCTGGTGCGCTGGCGAGCGATGGGTAATGCCGGCGTTGTTGACCAGCAGATCAAGCTGACCGAAACGTGAGCGGGTCTCGTCGATCAGAAAATGGATATCCTCGGCACGGGTGATATCGCAGGTGACCGTCAGCACCCGTTCTGGATCATTCAGCTCTGCTGCCCGAGCGTGCAGTCCGCTTTCGTCGATGTCGGCCAGTACCAAGCTGTGCCCGGCTGCAAACCAGTGTTGGGCCATCGCCCAGCCAAGGCCTGAGGCAGCGCCAGTGATCAAAATTATGCGCATAAGGGGTTCCCTTTGGTCGCCGGTTGCAAGTGATCGGTGTGCGAATGGGCGTTCGATTACTGTCGCAGTCGATTGCACTCGACAAAATACTCGAAGGTTTCCGCAGAGGTTTTGCTCAGCGGGTAGCCGAATTCTTCCTTGAGCCGGCGGTTGCTCAGCACCGGGCGGTAGCGCAGAAAATTGACCTGCGCCGGGCTGGTCGGTTTGCCGCGCCACTGAGCTACCTGCAGGCCCGCCTTGACCAACCACACCGGCAAGGTCAGCAGCGGCTTGTTGAGCCGGTTTGCAATCTCGGCCATGGTCAGCGCACCGTCGCCAGCCATGTTGTAGATGCCGCTCTTGTCTTCGCGTAAGCCCATTTCCATTGCGCCGATAACATCTTCATCCCAGATAAAAACGAAGGGCGAGTCGCTGCCCTTGAGCGCCAGAACGCGCGGCGCCATAAACAGATCGGTAATCTGGTTGCGCGTGTCTTTGCCCAGTACCGTGCCGGGGCGGAAAATCAGCTGCTGCAGTTCGGGGCGCTGCTGGCGGTAGCTGGCCAGCAGTTCTTCGATCTGCCGCTTGTGATCGGAGTAGGCGAACTCGGGATTGCCGCGCAGGGCGTCCTGTTCGTCAATCCAGGCCGGGTTGTCTGCATAGTAACCATAGGCCGCGCCGGAGCTGGTGACGGTCAGATGGTTCACGCCGGCCTTGATGCAGCATTCCAGTACATTGCGCGTGCCGTTAACGTCGATGTCGAAATCCCGCGCGCGATCCTTCGAGGCCTGGAGAATCGAGGCCAGGTGTACCACGTGCGTTATGCCCTGCTCCTTCAGCAAATCGGCCAGCCCGGCATCGCGCACATCCAACACCCGCACCGGAAAGGCCAAATCGTCACGACTGCGGATGTCCGTACCGATCACGTGGTAGTGGGCGGCCAGACGGTTACCCAACTGGTGGCCGATGTAGCCGGCAGCGCCGGTGATCAGAATGCGTTTAGTCATGTGCGGTACGCGCCCAGATTTGTGAAAGAGTCAGACCGGAAATCAGATGCCAGACGCCCCAGAATGCGGTGATGAGCATCATGCCGCCGGCTTCCGGGAAGAAGGTGAAGAGGATCACCAGACCCAGGCCGGAATTCTGAATGCCGACCTCCATGGTCACCGCTCGGCGGTCGGGCACCGGTAGTTTGAGCATCAGACCTATGCCGTAACCGAGCGAAAGTGCCAGCAGGTTGTGAAATACCACCAGCCAGAAGAAGCTGTGAAACCGCTCGATAAACAGGCCAAAGTTGTTGAAAAAGGCGATGCCGACAAAACCCAGAAACACCAGCAGCGAGGCGATGCGCAGCGGTTTTTCGCTGCGCGCCACCAGGCCTGGCAACTTGCGGCCGGTGATCATGCCCAGCACCAGCGGCAGTGCCAACACAAGTAACACCAGCAGCAGAATCCCGCCCGGCTCCAACGTGATTTGCGTCAGATACTCGCGGGTATGCGGGTTCAGCCAGCCGTAGAAAGCGAAATTCAACGGCGTGAGTACCGTGGCGGCCAGGCTGGAGACGGCGGTCATGCTGACGGATACCGCGACATTGCCCTTCCCCAGCCAAGTCATGATGTTGGAAAAGCTGCCGCCCGGACAGGAAGCTACCAGAATCATGCCCAGCGCCAGCTCGGGATCGATTTCAAGCGCCCAGGTAAACAGGCAGGTCGCCAGCGGAAGCAACAGGAACTGGGCAAACAGCCCGGCCAGCGGCGCGACCGGAGCCAGCGCGATGCGTTTGAAGTCATTCAGCCGCAGACTCAGCGATACGCCGAACATCATGCAGGCCATGATGATATTCAGCAGGATCAGACTGGCCGGATCGAATTCGATAGGCAGCGCGCCGCTCACGTGGCAATAACCGGTTGGGAAGCATCCGCTTCCAGGTCCACACTCAATTCAGCGATGTGCCGCTTCAGGGTCTCGAGATAGACTTCCTTGTTAACATAATAGGCCATGCGCGCCAGCTTGATGTACCGGTAGCCGCCGTTCAGAGTGACGCAGGCCCGCTCGCGCTTGAGCTTGTCAAAGGCTTCGGCCGCCTGGCTGCGCTGTTGATGTTGGCGTATATACAGAGCGACAAGGCGCGCCTGCTGGTTGCGACCTTCCCAACCCAGCCCAGCCGCCTCGATCATGCCCATCATGAACAGGTTGTCGTACCGGGGATGGAACACATTCATGTATAGCTGCGGCGCATCAAGGCCTGCGGGCCAGTTCAGATGCATGCGGTCGATAAAGGGGTAGTCCAGCAAGTACCCGGTAGCCATCAAAATCAGATCGTATTCGGCACTTTCTCCGTCAGCAAAGGTAACCGTCTTGCCGTCGATGGCCTGGATGTCCCGGCGCGGCTTGATGTCGCCGTGTCCCAGGTGATGCAGCACCAGCGAATTAACCACTGGGTGCGATTCGTACAGGCGGTAGTCCGGGTCTGGCAGGCCATAGTCCGACGGTTTGCCGATGATCATGCGGATCATCGCCGCGTCGATCCGCTGCTTGATCGGACGGGGCAGCTTGAGCTTGCCGCCCAGCGTATCGATCGGCCGGCCTTTGACGAACTTGGGCAGAAAGTAATAACCGCGGCGCAGGCTCATATCCACCGAGCGCGCGTGGTGCACGGCGTCCACGGCGATGTCTGCACCGGAATTGCCGCAGCCGACGATCAGCACGCGTTTGTCATTGAACACATCCGAGCTGCGATAGGCCGACGAATGTATCAACTCGCCGCCGAACTCGCCCGGCAGCGCAGGTATGTTTGGCGCGTGCAGCGTACCGTTGGCTATCAGCACGCCGTCGAACAGCCGTGATTGAGGTTGCCCGTCGCATTCGCTGACCAGGCGCCACCCATCGCCCTCCGGGGCCAGGGATAGCACGCGAGTGTTGAGTTCGTAATGCTTGGTTAGCCCGAAATGCTCGGCGAAGTCGCGAAAGTACTGGCGCAGCTCACTGTGGTGAGGATACTGGGCCACCGAATCGCGCATGGGAAACTCGCTGAACTCGGTCATGCGCTTGGACGAGATCAGGTGCGCTGTGTCATACATCGTACTGTGCGGGTTATCAATGTCCCACAGCCCGCCCACACCGTTGTGCAGATCGAAACCAATGAAGGGAATGCCCAGCTTTTGCAGGTTGCGGGCGCTGGCCAGGCCCATCGGACCGGCTCCTATGACGGCATACATGAATGCTACCTCGAAGATCTTGTTGTTATGATCGCCAGTCTAGTGGATAGCCACCGCGGCGTATCGCACCAAACAGGACAAAAGGACCGGCAATTCAGGCCATGATCGACCAGCCCCTTCACAGCGTCACGCCCCTTTATAGCCAGGCTATCCTGCAGGCTGCAGCGCGCCAGGGTATTGAGTTACCCGCTGGCTTGCTCGCAGGGTTGGGCCAGGGTGAGCGAGTGCCGCTGGCCCGGCAAGATGCGCTGTGGGAAGCCTATTGCGACGCCAGTCATGACCCGCTGGCCGGCCTGCGGCTGGGGCTGGGTATCCAGATCGGTCATCTGGACAGCGCCGGCATGCTGTTGGTCACCTGCGACACGCTGGGCGAGGCATTGGATGAATTGGTTGAATACGCTCCGGTGATTGGCGATGGCGGCGAATTCAATCTGAGGCGTTCGGGGGAGTCAATATGCCTCGCCTACACAGCGCAGCTGTCAGTAAGGTCGGCGGAGCGCGTCGAGGCCGTGCTGGCAGGCGTTCTCAACCTGGCCCGCTGGGCTACAGGTGATCGCTTTCAGCCCGTCAGTATGGGATTTGCCCATGCGCCACTGGGCTCGGAGCAGGACTATCAGCGCCTCGCTGGCTGCGCCGTGCATTTTTCCACGGGAATCAATAGTCTCAATTTCTCGACGGAGCAGCTCACGCTACCCCAGATCCAGGCTAACAGTCTGCTGCGCGATCACCTGCGGCAACTGGCCGACAAGACCCTTGCCAGCCTGGGGCAGCACAGTTTGAGTGCCAGACTGCAGCAGCTGGTCAGGGCGCACCCAAGCTGGGGCAAGGAGCGAATCGCCGAGCAATTGAAGCTCAGTGGCCGGCACCTGAACCGCAAGCTGGCCGAGGAAGGGTTATCGTTCAAGACCCTGCGTGAGAGCGTCCTGCAGCAGACGGCTTGCCAGGCGCTACGCGGCGACCAGCGAATCGGTGAGATCGCCATCATGCTGGGCTTTTCTGACGAGAGTGCTTTCGTCAGGGCATTTCGGCGCTGGCAGGGAGTTACCCCAGCGCATTATCGAAGTCTTCATGCCAGGCGCTGAGCCATTCCGTGCAGCCTCTCCCGAGCCCGCCAGTTAGTGCAATTGTTCACTGGCCAGGCTCGAACACCACAGAGCGCCTAGCACGCTGCTGGTAGTACTTGGCCATCTCCGTAGAGAATGCCTGCCAGGTTTCTTCGGGCATGCCGGCAACGTAGAGCTCCATCAGTGCAGCGGGTTCGGCAGCGATTTCACGTACGGCCTGGTCGATACGGCTCGCCATGTTGCGGCCCCACTCGTTGCGGGTGCAGTAGATGCCGGTCTCGACCAGCTTCTGCTCCTCATGTATCGGCAGGCTCAGCAGGGGCTCACGCATGCGCAGAGCTTTGCTCATGTACCGGCTGATGCTGGCGAATTCAAAAATGAAATCGAGCCGGCCGTGGCTGACCATCAACATCAGGTTCTCGCCACCCTGGGCGCCGGTTACCGTCTCTACCCGGCCTTTGGCTACCGCTTTGCGGATCCAGGTATGAACGTCGCCGGGATAGGTGCGGAATCCGGAAATACCACCTTGCAGTTCGGTTTCGGACATCAGACGTGCCAGCGACAGGCGGCCATCCTCCAGCGGAAATTTGGCCAGGTCGCCGTGCCGAATCACGGCCTGGATAGGCGTGCTGGCCATAAAGGGAATGAAGTACCCTAATTCGTCGCTGTCTTCGCGCTGCAGAAGCGGAATCGAGCAGAAGTTGTGGTTGTTTTTCATCAACCTTTGCTGGCGTAGCCGGTTGGCCAGGCGATAGTCGGCCTGCAGGTCGGGCAGCCGGGCCATCAGCAAATCCAGGGCTTCCATGGTGATGCCGTCGGTAGGTTTGCCGTCCGCTACATTGACCACTCCGGGCAATGGCCAGACTGTCCATTCGAGGGCCTCGGCCGAGGCGGCCGGTGAGCAAATTGTCAGAATGAACAGACAGGTTTTGGCCAGGCGAATCAGATAGCCGGACATCCTAGGGTCTCCAGGTGATTTTTGTGGAAGTCTTCCGTGAACAATGGACGCCGAGCGAAGCTGCCCGACACTGGACGGGCTATTGTGGAGTTTTACCGAGGCGAGTGCCACCCATGCAGCAGTTCGAGGTGCTCACGTCGTGCCGCTTCAGGGTCGGTAGCCACCAGTCGGGCGGTCTCGCCGGTGGCAAGTTGAGCCAGGCGTGACATCGCCGATGGCGTGAGCGCGCCGAGTCGTGGATAACCGCCGATGGTCTGGCGATCGTTCAGCAGCACGATGGGCTGGCCATCGGGCGGCACCTGAATGGCGCCGCCCGGGATACCCTCCGAGATCATTGGCGCTCCGGTGTAGCGCAATTCAGGACCAACAAGCCTGATGCCCATCCGGTCAGCGCGCTGATCGATCCGCCAGGCATGGTTGAAAGCCTGATACAGGCTCAAGGCGCTGAAGGCTGAATACTGGGCACCGGGAATGACTGACAACCGGGCCGGACTGGAATAATCCGGAAGGCTCGTGTGAGGGATTTCGCGACGTAAAACGTCGGTGCCGGTAAAAAGCATTTTGTCGCCCCTGCGCAGGGTACTACCCTGCCCGTCCAGGCCGCCAAGGGCTTCCCGTACTACGGTGGATTGCGAGCCCAGTGTTGCGGGTCCGTCAAAACCCCCTGGAGCTGCCAGATAAGCTCTTACACCCGCGCGGGGCGTGTCGAATACCAGGCGCTGCCCCTTGCGTACGGCAAAGCTGTTCCATGTTTGCAGGGGCTGTTCGTCCAGCGTGGCGCCAAGGTCTGCGCCGGCCAGTGCCAGCGTGGAATCCTGTTCGCAAAGCAGGACCAGCCCGCCCAGTGGGATTTCGATCACCGAGCATGTCAGGGCATTGCCCAGCAGCCAGTTGGCCCAGTACATGGCGACCCAGTCCAGCGCGCCGCCCTGGGTCACACCCAGATGGCGGACACCGAAACGTCCCGCGTCCTGCAGTTGCGCCAGCCCAAGGCTTTGCTCTACCAGCAGACCACTCACAACAGCGGCTCCATCGGCGTGTCATCGCCGCCGAGCAGGATGAATTCTGGCTGCTCCACGCGGATGAAGCGCACCCGGTCGCCGGGTTGCAACAGGCTGTAGCCCTCACGCGTGCGGTCAAACAATGCTACCGGTGTGCGGCCCAGCAGGTTCCAGCCCCCCGGCGAGACCAGGGGATAAATAGCCGTTTGCCGTTCGGCGATGCCGACGCTGCCGGTCGGAACGCTGCGACGTGGAGTCGCTAGCCGAGGGATGGCCAGGGCTTCTTCGACAAGGCCCATGTAGGCGAATCCCGGGGCAAAGCCGAGGGTAAACACCTGATATTCGCGGCTGCAATGACGGATGGCGACCTGCTCTGGCGTGAGGCCGGTCTGCCTCGCGAGGCGGAGCAGGTCCGGCCCGACGCTGGGGTGATACCACACGGGCACTTCGTGCAGCCGTCCGGGTTGCGGCGGCGGAGCGGTTTCAAGGTGGGCAAGTGCGCGCTGGACCCGCTCACACGCCTGGGAGTCGGTCATTTCCTGCATGTCGTAATGCAGCATTAGCGTGGTATAGGACGGCACCAGGTCAATCAGATGGTCCCCAAATTGTTCTCGCAGCTTACTTGCGGCGGCCCTTAACCAAGGCATGTTGGCTTCATCAATGGTATCGAACAGGCGGATCGTCAGGGTGTCGATGGACGAGGTTTCGATCCGCAGTTTCATCTCAGGCCAGTTCCGCCAACGCAGACGCTATCTGCCTGACCACCGCGACTGATTCAGGATTGTCACCGTGTACGCAAAGGGTATCGGCATGCAGCCTCAATTCGGAACCGTCGCTGGCGGTCAACGGCTCTGCACGCGCCAGGGTCAAGGCCTGGGTGAGGATAAGATCAGCGTCGTGGTGCACCGCGCCGGGCACAGCGCGGCCCAGCAGATACCCCTGCGGATCATAGGCCCGATCAGCAAAGGCTTCGAACATCAGGCTCAGGCCGAACTCGTCGGCGATGGCCAGGGCTTCGCTGTTGTCACGTCGGGCCAGGAGCATGAGCGGCAGCGATGGATCATACCGGCTGACGGCCTGCATGACCGCACGCAACAGCTCGGGGCGGCGCATCATGTCGTTGTACAAGGCGCCGTGGGGTTTGACGTAGCTGACACGCACCCCCTCCGCGGCGCAGATGCCATCAAGCGCGCCGATCTGGTACAGCAGCATGTTCTCGACTTCCTGAAGTGTGCAGTCCATAGAGCGACGACCAAAACCTGCCAGGTCTGGATACGACGGATGCGCGCCGATGCGCACATCATGCTGCCGCGCCAGGTCGACGGTGCGCCGCATGACCACTGGATCGGAGGCATGGAAGCCACAGGCGATATTGGCGCAGTCGACGAAGGGCATGACCTGTTCATCCAGGCCCATGTTCCAGGCTCCGAAGCTTTCGCCCATATCACAATTAAGCAGCGGTTTTTTCATCATGGGTGATCCTCGGTCGCAGGTGAACAAACTACCGGAGAATTCGTCCAATGGCCAAGCACAGCCTGATCAAGGCATTTCGCAATAGCAATCCAGAGGTCAAGTATGAAAATTCTGATGGTTCTTACATCGCATGATCAGCTCGGTGATACGGGCCACAAGACCGGCTTCTGGCTGGAGGAATTCGCAGCGCCCTATTACGTCTTCAGGGATGCCGGTGCCGACGTGGTGCTGGCTTCGCCCGAAGGGGGCCAGCCGCCGCTCGACCCCAAGAGTGACGAGCCGGACGCCCAGACTGAAGCCACCCGGCGCTTCACTGGCGACACGCAGGCGCAATCCGAACTGGCCAGCACCCGGAAGCTGAACGGACTGTCAGCCGATCAGTTCGATGCGGTTTTCTACCCCGGCGGCCATGGACCGATGTGGGATCTTTACGATGATTCTGCCTCCATTGGCTTGCTGGAAGGCTTCGCGCTGGCCGACAAGCCCATCGCGGCGGTTTGTCACGCTCCGGCTGCGTTGCTCAACGTGCGCGGCGCCTCTGGCGAGCCGTTGGTCAACGGCCGCAAGGTAACGGGTTTTTCCAACACCGAGGAAGAAGCCGTTGGCCTGAAAGACGTGGTGCCCTACCTGCTTGAGAATGTGCTCGGGGAAAAAGGCGGTTCCTACAGCAAGGGGAAGGACTGGGCATCCTATGTGGTGGTCGACGGCAAGCTGATTACTGGCCAGAACCCGGCTTCTTCGGAGGAGGCCGCCAGAGAGCTGCTCAAGCTACTGGAAGTCTAAGGCCAACGGGCTTTGGCGAGGCAACGCGGTGACGTTTGCCTCGCTTGTCCGTGGTCAGCGAAACAGCTTGCCCGGTACCCAGCGCAGGTATGCCAGCATGCCGAACAATTCCACCAGGGACTGGATAACGATCACCATAGCCACCACTTCCCAGCCTTGGGGCAGCGCCAGTGCAAAGGGCAACACGAGAAAGGAATTGCGGGTGCCCAGACTGAATGCCAGCGTTCGGCTCTGCGCAGCAGGCAGGTGAAAAGCCTTAGCCGTGAGCTTGGCGATACCCGCCGCGATGATCAGATAGGCGATAAACACTGGCACCACCCTGGGCAATAGGTCCAGCGCATCCAGAACGGCGCTCACCTGCGCGCCGGCTATCAGCAGCACGACCAGCCCCAGCAAGGGCACCGGCCACCAGGCCAGCCGCTCGCGTAGCTTGTTGCGCTCTGGTCGACGACACATCCAGCGCTCGGTAATCAGTGCCGCCACCAGCGGCAGGAGAACAACCAGCAGCGCCGGTAGGACATTCCTCGCGCCAAGCGTATCTGGCAGCTGCGTATCGACCATCAGCCAGAGATAGAACGGCAAAAGCAGCAGCTGAACCAGTAGATTGACCGGCGTCACCGCTGCCGCCCGTGGAACGTCGCCTCCTCCCAGTTGGGTGAAGGTGATGAACCAGTCCGTGCATGGCACCAGCAAAACCAGCAGCACCCCCAGCCGCAGCGCCGGATTATCTGGCAAACCTTGCACCAAAGCCCATACGGCCAGAGGCATCAGCATGAAGTTTCCGACCAGCACGGCGCTGATAAAGCGTCGATCAGCAAAAGCCTGTTCCAGATGCAGCAGCGGAACCTGAACGAAGGTAGCGTAGAGAAGCGCCAGAAGCGCCGGCCAGATCAGCAGTTCGAATACGGACGCCAGGCTGGGCAGCCAGCTACCCAGTGCCAGGCCGGTAACGATGCAGCCCATATAGACCCAGACCTGACGGCGCTCCAGCGTAATGCGTGTCAAAACCGGGACTCAGGCGTGCTAGTCCGCATCCTTGCCCTTGAGCAGCGAGGCCAGGTCGGCAAAGGCCTTGTGGGTTGCCTTGCCTGTCTGAGGACTAGCCGTTGAGGAGTCGGTGAAGTACTGCTGGTCGGTGTAGCGCGAGTGTTCATTGTCATGGCAATACAGGCACAACAGCTCCCAGTTGGATCCATCCTCCGGATTGTTGTCATGGTTGTGATCGCGGTGGTGCACAGTCAGCTCGCTGATGCGTTTGCCGGAGAATTCCCGCGCGCAACGGCCACAGACCCACGGATACATTTTCAGGGCTTTTTCCCGGTAACCCTGTTCACGGCTGTGCTGCGTACTTTTGGAAGAACTCATCGGCTTGCCCTCTCAACGGCGACCTGTTGTTCAGTGTAGCGATTACTGGCGGGCTGCGGCAGCCCTCAATTCCGCTATCCAGATGGTATGCCGCGCGCCACGGTTGCCATGCGCGAATACCTGGACTTCCTCTGCCCTGAAGCCGGCCTTGTTCAATCTGGCCGAGAACTGGCGATCTGCGCTGGCCGACCAGATGGCGAGAATGCCCTTGGGCCGTAAAGCCCTGGCGCAGGCACTCAAACCTTCCAGCGAATAGAGCCAATTGTTGGTCTGGTGGGTCAGGCCCTCGGGCCCGTTGTCGACGTCCAGCATGATGGCGTCGAATCCCTGCGGCTCGGCCTTGAGTACCCTGGCTACGTCTTCGTTGATTACCGCAGCACGCGGGTCAGCAAGCGGATTGCCAGACTTGCCGCCAAGCGGGCCACGGTTCCATTCGATCACGCCGGGTACCAGTTCTGCCACCAGTACCGCGGCGTCTACGCCCAGATGCTGCAATGCCGAGGCCAATGTAAAACCCATGCCCAGCCCACCGATCAGTACCCGTGGGCTGGCGCGCCCGGCAATTTTCTTGCAGGGAATTGCCGCCAGGGCGTCTTCGGAGCCATGCATGCGCGTATTCATCAACTGGCCGCCCTTGCCGCCCTCCAGCTTGATGACAAAGTCCTCGCCATATTCAAAGAGGCTCAGCGCGCCGCCCTCGTTGGGAATGGGCGTGGTATCAAGCAGGACGAAGCGCTTCATGGAGATCTCATGATGGTGTTGGTTGTAGTCTGCGATTATGCCTGATTCATCCGCTGGCCGGGCCAGACGAGGGGAATTCGCGTAAGCTGTGCGCCTTGTTTCTTCGAGGGTATTTCAGATGATCATGAAGGCAATCAGATTGGGCCTCGGCAACTTGATCGTACTTGGCGATTACGTCAGCCGTCCGGCCAGAATGCAACGTACCCCTCAAGCGCAGGCCAGTGTTGATCAGGCAGCCGCCAATATGGCGCTGTATCAGTTCCACGCCTGCCCCTTCTGCGTCAAGACCCGCCGGACGCTGCACCGGCTCAACGTGCCGGTTGGCCTGCGCGACGCCAAGAACAACGAGGCGGATCGTCAGGCTTTGCTGGAGCACGGCGGCAAGATCAAAGTGCCTTGCCTGCGCATCGACCAGAACGGTCAGAGCACCTGGATGTACGACTCGAAAGTCATCATCGCTTATCTGAACGAGCGCTTTGCCGCCGCCTAGTCGCTCAGATGCGTGCGCCGGTCGGTGGGATCGAACTTCCGGTCGCTGAGCTTTTCTACTGGTCACATTCAAACCAGAGTTGCTCAGCATGCCGGATTCCACTCTTGCCAGCGTTGCGGTACCCGGCAGTGCCGAGCGCAGTGACGCCGATGTGGATTGTCTGGTAATCGGCGGTGGGCCTGCCGGGCTGACCGCAGCGATTTATCTGGCGCGTTTCCATCGTAGCTGTGTTGTCATCGACGCTGATTCGAGCCGCGCTTCCTACATTCCGGAAAGCCATAATTACCCTGGCTTTCCGCCGGGCGTTTCGGGCAAGGAATTGCTGGACAGGTTGAAGCGCCAAGCGACGAGCTACGGGGCCAGGCTCGAGCACGGGTTCGTCGATCAGATTCAACAGCATGCCCTGGGTTTCGAGGCTCGCATTGGTCAGCGTGTGTTGATCGCACGGCGCGTAATTCTGGCCTCCGGAATTGAAGATACGCTGCCCGACATGCCGAATGTGCACGACGCGATTCGAGCGTCTGTGGTGCGACTTTGTGCCATTTGCGACGGTTACGAAGTGGATGGCCACAGCGTCGCTGTCTATGGCGAAGCGGACACCGCCATCACTCACGCGGTGTTTTTGCGCACCTTCACCGATCGGGTCACGGTGATTGCGCATGGAAACAAGCAAGCGTGCGAGCACGCGCTGGCTCAAGCTGAACGCTACGGTATCGGGCTGGTGAGTGATCGGGTCAGGAGCATGCAGTTGGCGCAGGATCAGCGCGTTGAAGTGGTGACCTGCAAGGACGACCGCTTCTGCTTCGATATCGTCTATCCCAGTCTTGGCAGCGCCCCCCGCTCCGGCCTCGCGGGCAGTCTGGGAGCGCAGTGCAACGAGGAAGGTGCGTTGATCGTTAACGAGCACCAGGAAACCTCGGTGCCGGGCCTTTATGCCATCGGGGATGTGGTCTTCGGGCTCAAGCAAATATGCGTCGCAACTGGCCAAGCCGCGCAGGGCGCTACGGCAGTGCACAACAGTCTGGAAGTCAATCCATGGCGCCGGCCTGGTGGCGTCTGACTATAGCGGTGGGAGAGCAGGTGCCCGGACAGGCTATTTCGGCAGACAGCCGCTAAAGCGAGGTGCGCGGCCTCAGCGACCTCCCTGTGCTGGAGATGGGAGACCTGCACGACCTTGGCCGGCCGGTCTCCCCTGATGGTTCAACCTTCTACGCTAAGCGCGTCAGCATCAACCTGGTTTACCCCTTGGATGTTTTTGGCGGTTTCCTCGGCCAGCGCCTTCTCCGCATCGGTGTCAACGTTGCCGGACAGCATAACCATCCCGTTTGTGGTCTTTACCGAAATATCTGTACCGCTCAGGTTCCGGCTGAAAAGAAAACTGGATTTAACCTTGCTAGTAATCCAGGCGTCGCTGATGGCATTTTCCGCGTTATTCGCCTCGGCCTCGGCCCGCTCGGCAACATTGCTCTGCTCTTCGCCGTTCACCTTCAGTTCATTCTGTACCTCACGAACGTCGTCGGTGTCCTCTGCCAGCATTTCCGCCAGATCCTTGGATGCAGCAGACGCTGCGTTACCAGTGAGGGTCACCACGCCGTTCTCGGTGCTAACATCAATATCCAGCCCCTGCGTGCTTTCGTTCCACAGCAACTTGGACTTGATCGTGGCGGTGGTGGTGGCATCGCCGAGACGGCTGGTCAAGGACCGCTCCCCTTCAGCGTACTCCCGGCGCTCGGCTTCGGGATCCACGGTTAGCTTGTTGTCGACATCCTCGATTCCGTCAATACCTAAAGCCACTTGTTCGGCCAGATCCTTGTCGACCTCTGACTCTACCTCTCCGGTGAGAACGGCCTTATCGCCCTGTATGTCAACATCGATGGAAAACGGGCTGAGGTTACGGTTGGTAGCAATGGCGGTCATAACTGAGCCTTTGTAGCGAGCCTCGCTCAGCTGTTGGCTCATATTCGCCTCTTCTGCGTGCAGAGCCATGGGTGAGACGGCTATGATGCTCGCGGTAGTGATGGCAAAGGCCAGTTTGGTCAGATTGTGCACAGGTATACCTCCGGTTTTTCATGATGGCCGCGATCAATGCAGCCGTGAAGTGAAAGGAGCAAGGCCCGTGCCATTGCCTGATAAATTATTACCGTATAAAAATCAACGACCTGCATATTTTTATTGGAGTCCGTCACGTGCACCCTGCATGATCAGGCGAAGCGGCCCCGGGCATCCTGCACGATTTCGGAAGTGGTCTTGTAGCAAACTGTTGAACTTACGTTTGTGCGCTAAGCCAAAATAGGACGCATACTCTTATATCGACGTTTTTAATGGGAGCATTCCTTATGTCGCGTTCTATAGCCGTAATCGGCCTGTCGATTCTGCTGGCGGGCTGTCAGACCAATCAGGTGCCGCGCGATTTTGATACCAATCGGGATTTCACCGCCTACCTTGACTGGGCCTGGGCTGAGCCGGCCGTTTCCTACACGCCGGCCAATGACCCGCGAATACAGAGTGACTTGACCACCCAGCGGATACGCGAGGCGGTCAGCGGGCAACTCGATGCCCGCGGGCTGCGCCCTGCGGCGACTGTTGAAGAAGCGGATCTGAAGGTTCGCGTGCATATGGTCATCGAGGAAGAGCAGGATAACGTTACCACCCACTACGGTGGCGGATTCGGCTACGGGTGGGGCATGTGGGGCGGCGGACCCATAATGGCGCAGACGCGCTCGGTCTCATATCAGGTGGCCACCCTGCAGATCGATCTGCTGGATGCATCCGATGGGCAACTGGTATGGCGCGGCAGCACCAGCGAAGTGCTACGTGACCGCACGCCAGCCGAGCGCTCGCAAAATACCCATCAAATGGTTCAGACGGTGCTCAGCGAATACCCGCCGTACTGAGCAACCGGGACTGCTCGGCGCTCCCGGCAGTGCAGGCAGACCGCGTTCGCTCTGCCTCGAGCGTTGAGCCGGACCGGTTAGCCGTCAGAAATTGGCGGGCGTAGTGGCGCTTATCAGGACGCAGGGGACATCGAACGGATTGCGGAAGCGATGCGGCTGGCTGCTGTCGAAATAGTAACTATCGCCGCTGTCCAGCACGTACACCTCGCCACCAACGGTGACTTCAAGCTGCCCGGCCACTACGGTTCCGGCTTCCTCGCCTTCGTGGTTCAGCATGTCGAGGCCAGTGTCGGAGCCCGGGGGGTAGGTCTCATTGAGAAAGGAAAAGGCCCGATTGGGATGGCCTTTGCCGACCAGCTTCATGGATACCTCGCCGGAACCTATATCCAACAGTTCATCGGCGCGATAGATCACCTTGCGCTGGTTGTCCTGATCCACTTCGAGCGAGAAGAAATCGACCAGGGACATCGGAATGCCAGCGAGAACCTTTTTCAGCGAGCTGACTGAAGGGCTGACGCTGTTTTTCTCGATCATGGAAATGGTGCTGTTGGTAACGCCGGCACGTTTGGCCAGCTCTCGTTGGGACAAGCCCTTCAGTTTTCGAATTGTTTTAAGACGGGCGCCTACATCCAAGGTCGGGATCCTCCAAGGACCAAAGCATTATTCACGGGTGTGATGGTGTCAGGTGAGCCGCATCATTGCACGGCTGTTCAGAATTTTCAACACAGTGGCGCCGAGAGATTAGCCAAGGTATCGCCGGGGAACCCGATTGAGGTTGCAGAACATTTGATAGGCAATAGTGCCGGCGCAGCCGGCTACTTCGCTTGCGTTGAGGCCTTCGCCCCACAATCGTACTTGACTGCCCAGGCCGGTACCGGGGAGATCAGTCAGGTCCACGGTTAGCATGTCCATCGAGACGCGCCCGATCAGCCCGGTTCGCTGGCCATCTACCAGAACCGGCGTGCCGTCTTTGGCGTGGCGCGGATATCCATCGGCATAGCCCATCGCCACAACCCCGACGCGCGTCTGGCGTGTGGTCATGAAGCGTGAGCCGTAGCCGATGGGTTCGCCAGCGGTTACCTGACGTACTGCGATTACCCTCGAATCCAGTTGCATGACGGGCTTGAGCTTGTCGGCATGGTCCTGCGCAAATTCGAATGGCGTAGCACCGTAAAGCATGATGCCAGGACGCAGCCAGTCGTAGTGCGCCTGCGGCCAGGCCAGCACGGCCGGGGAATTGCACAGGCTGCTCGGGCCTGGAAGATCAGCGGTAGCCGCTTGAAAGATCGCCAGCTGCTGTTCGGTGCGGCCGGTTTCCGGTTCGTCTGCCCGTGAGAAGTGGGTCATTTTGGTCAGGCTGGCAACGTTGCCGTTTGCCCTCAGCTGTCGCCAGATCAGAGGATACTCATCCGGGGTGAAGCCTACCCGATGCATGCCGGAGTCGAGCTTCAGCCAGAGATCGAGGGGCTTGGCGAGACTGGTCTGCTGCAGATCGGCCACCTGACCGTGGTGGTGGACTACGGCCCACAGATCATGCTCGACGATCAGCGGCAGTTCGCTGGCTTCGAACCAGCCTTCAAGGAGCAGAATAGGTTGGGTCAGACCGGCCTGGCGCAGCTCAAGCGCTTCTTCAATACAGGCTACAGCAAACCCATCCGCCGTATCTGCCAGTGCCTGGGCGCAGCGCACCGAACCATGCCCGTAGGCGTTCGCCTTGAGGACAGCCAGCGCACGGCTGCCAGATAGCCCCTGGGCCATCCGATAGTTGTAGCGCAGGGCTGAAAGGTCGATGACGGCGTGGGCTGGGCGCATAGTGGTTTCTTTTTCAGGGGACGGTGCTGGCCGCCGAGGCCCGGCTAGATTAGCAGAGAGAGGGTGTCAGTGTGCAGTCACTGGACGCGCATCTCCACGGCTTTTCCGCGTGCTGGCATAGCGGTCAAACCCCAGCCCCTCAATACGTATTGCCGGCTGCCGCTGGCTGACAAGATCAGCAAGTAACTGGCCGGACCCGCAGGCCATGGTCCAGCCGAGGGTGCCATGGCCTGTGTTCAGGTACAGATTACGCAACGGGCTGGCGCCGATTAGCGGCGTGCCATCTGGCGTCATTGGCCGGAAGCCGGTCCAGAACGTAGCGTCATCCACCTGCCCTCCCTGGGGGAAGAGGTCATTAATGACCATTTCCAGGGTGGCACGGCGCTTGTCGCGAAGTTGGGTATCGAACCCCGCCAGTTCCGCCATCCCGCCAACGCGGATACGGTCGGCAAAGCGGGTAATCGCGACCTTATAGGTTTCATCCATCACCGTCGAGACGGGCGCCATGGCGCTATTGGCTACCGGAAGCGTGAGCGAGTAACCCTTGACCGGATAGACCGGCAGATCGATACCCAGCGGCCTTAGCAGCTCAGGTGAGTAGCTACCCATCGCCAGCACAAAACCGTCAGCCCGCAAGACATCGCCGTCAACCATGACCGCGTCGGCCCGACCGTTGTGCGTGAGCAGTCGCTGAACGTTGCGGTTATACAGAAACTCGACGCCCAGCTCCGCGGCCTTGGCAGTCAAAGCCCTGGTAAACAGATGACAGTCGCCGGTTTCGTCGCTCGGCAGCAGCAATCCGCCGACGATCTTCGAGGCGCTGGGTCGCAATCCCGGCTCATGGCGGATGCAGCCCTCCTGGTCGAGGAGCTGATAGGGCACGCCGCAGCGCTCCAGTACGGCGATATCCTGGATGGCCGCGTCGAGTTGCTTGTGGGTGCGAAACAGTTGCAGGGTGCCCTTTTCGCGGTGCTCGTACTCAATGCCACTCGACGTGCGCAGATCCATCAGGCAGTCGCGGCTGTATTCGGCCAGGCGCATCATGCGTTCCTTGTTTACCACGTAGCGAGCCTGGGTGCAGTTGGCCAGCATCTTCATCATCCAGCGATACTGGAAAGCGTCTGCGGTGGGGCGAATCGCCAGCGGGGCGTGTTCCGCGAGCATCCATTTCAGCGCCTTGGCTGGTACGCCCGGAGCTGCCCATGGCGCGGAATAGCCGGGGGAAATCATGCCGGCGTTGGCAAAACTGGTCTCCAGGCCGGGGCCTGGCTGTCGATCGATGACGGTAACCTGGTGTCCGGCTTGTGCCAGGTACCAGGCACTGGTAACACCAATAACACCGCAGCCAAGAACGATAACGTGCATACGAAACTCCGGATCGCGCCGTGCGGGCCAGGTCGGCGGTATGCCGGTGGGTGGGCGATATCGCTATTTTAAGGCAGTCCAGTTACGGTAATTTCCCGTAATATTCCTAATTAGCAGGAAGGTATCCTGTAATTATCGTCATTAGCGGAGGAATAACGTGAAAACGCGCAGAGCCTCCAGCCGCGAGCTAGACAAGATCGACCGCCATATCCTGCGTGTTCTGCAACAGGAGGGACGGATTTCCTATGTGGAGCTGGGTGAGCGGGTCGGGTTGTCCACCACCCCTTGCATGGAAAGGGTGAGGCGGCTGGAGCGTGACAAGTTCGTGCTTGGGTATGGCGCCAGGCTCAACCCACAGAAGCTGCAGGCCAATCTGCTGGTGTTTGTCGAGATCAGTCTTTCGTCCAAATCAGCGGATATCTTTGATGATTTTCGCCGGGCGGCCATCAAGCTTCCGCATGTTCTGGAATGCCATCTGGTATCCGGCGATTTTGATTACCTGATCAAGGCGCGCATCTCCGAAATGGCGTCCTATCGCAAGCTGCTCGGCGACATTCTGTTGAAGCTGCCAGGGGTACGTGAGTCGAAAAGCTACATTGTCATGGAAGAAATAAAGGAGACCCTGGCGATTCCTGTACCCGATGAAAATTAACCGCTATCCTTGTGTCAATTTTTATTGACACTCTTTCGTAATATCAAACGGAACGCTTCCCATGCTCTCCCATACTCCAAACCACGCCCCTTCATATTACGCGGCCACGGCAAACCAGGCCCTCGCCTTTCCCGGACTGGCCGGCGATCTGCAAGCAGACGTGTGCATCATCGGTGGCGGCTTCACGGGTTTGAATACCGCGATCGAGCTGGCCGAGCGCGGCATGTCGGTGATACTCCTTGAGGCGCATAAAGTGGGCTGGGGCGCCAGTGGTCGCAACGGCGGCCAATTGATTCGGGGTGTGGGCCATGACGTCGATCAGTTCGAGAAGCTGGTCGGCAGCGAGGGCGTGCGGGAATTCAAGCTGATGGGTATCGAGGCGGTGAAAATCGTCAGCCAGCGCATCGAGCAATTCGGCATTGACTGTGATCTGACCTGGGGCTATTGCGATCTGGCCAACAAGGCTCAGCACCTGGAGCAGTTTCGCGCCGATCAGTCGGAGCTGAAGGGTCTGGGTTACCAGCCCGAGCTGGCCATCATTGAATCTTCACAAATGCCTACGGTGGTTGGCTCAGACGTTTATGTCGGCGGTATGACCGATATGGGATCAGGGCATTTGCACCCGCTCAATCTTGCGCTTGGCGAAGCCCAGGCGGCGCAGAACCTGGGCGTACAGCTGTTTGAGAACTCCAGGGTGGAGCGCATCGAGTACGGGCAGACGGTAAGCGTCCATACCGCCCACGGCTGCGTACGGGCCAAGCAGCTGGTAATCGGTTGTAACGCCTATCTGAGCACGCTGCACAAGGAGCTGAGTGGCACGGTGATTCCGGCCGGGAGCTACATTATTGCCACCGAGCCCCTACCGGCGGAACAGGCGCGCCGACTGATCCCACAGAACATGGCGCTATGCGACCAGCGTGTCGCGTTGGACTATTACCGCTTCTCAGCCGATAACCGGTTGTTGTTCGGCGGCGCTTGTCATTATTCCGGCCGCGACCCTGCGGACATCGCCGCCTATATGCGCCCGAAAATGCTCAGGGTTTTTCCCGAACTGGCCGGCGTGAAAATCGAATACCAATGGGGCGGGATGATCGGTATCGGCGCCAACCGTTTGCCGCAGATTGGCAAGCTGCCAGACCAGTCGAACGTCTTCTACGCCCAGGCCTATTCTGGTCATGGCGTAAATGCTACGCATTTGGCGGCGCGGCTCCTTGCGCAGGCGATTACCGGCCAGGCCAGCAGAGGCTTCGAGCTGTTCAGTCAGGTGCCGCATATGGCGTTTCCAGGGGGGAACCGGTTTCGTGCTCCGCTACTGGCGCTGGGCATGATGTGGCAAAAGCTTAAAGAGGTTATGTAGCGTCTGGTCGCTGCTAGCGGTCAATGACGACGAGCCCGGACGGCAGATCAGCTATCTTGCAGGGCTGGGCGCTAAGATCGATCAGATCGCCGTTGGCTGGCACCAGGCCGCTGAGCCCCATGCTGCGGCCAAACTGCATGTGCGCCTGCTGGTGATACAGCTCGCCGTGTACCGGCAGCAGATAACGTCCGCGAAGCCAGCCGTAAAGCTGGCGCAGGTCTTCCTGCGGTGGATGCCCCGACGCATGAATCGGAGCCATGTCATCGTCGATAATCTCTACGCCCTGCTCTAACAGTCCGCTCTTGATCGCTGCCAGAGGCACCTCATTGCCCGGAATAAGCCGCGATGAAAACACCACGGTATCGCCTGATTCAAGGGTCAGGTGCGGATGGCTTCCGCCAGCCAGCTTACCCAATGCGGCGGCGGGCTCACCCTGGCTACCGGTACATATCCATAGCTGTTGTTCGCGGGGCAGATAACCCAGTTCCCAGGGTCCGATAAAGCCGGGCTGGCTGCTGAGATAATTATGCGCTCGACCGGCGCTGTGCATGGTCAGCAGGCTGCGGCCGAGCAACCCCGCATAACGGGTAGTATCAAAAGCGATTTCGGCGAGGCTGTGCAGGCGGGCCAGATTGCTGGCGAAGCAGGTGACGACGACGCGTTTGCGACATTGGCGAATGGCATCAAGCAAGCCGTTCTGAACCGTCGCTTCGGAGCAACTTGCACCGCCCACCGGCGCGTTGGTCGAATCGCCGATGATCACATCCACACCTGAGCGGCCGATTGCCTGGAGCCTGCCCTGGGCTGTCAGGCCGCCGACCAGCGGCTGCGGGTCGAGTTTCCAGTCACCGCTGTGATAAAGACGCTTGCCAGCTGCTTCGAGAAGTATGGCGTGCGACTCGGGAATGGAGTGGGTGACCGGTATCCACTCCGCCTGGAAGGCGCCGATACCGATGGGCTCCAGTGGCCGGATCTCCTTCAACGTAGGCCAGCGCAGAGTCGGATCAAGCTTGTTGCGAATAAGGGAGGCGGCAAAGGGACTGGCATACAGTGGACAATCAAGCTGGCGCCACAGGTGCGGGATGGCCCCGATATGGTCCTCATGGCCATGGGTAATCAGGATGGCGGACAGCTTGATGTCGTAGCGCTCAAGGGCATCGATGCTCGGCACGGATACCTGATTGCTGCCGCCCGGCGTGGATTGCAAGGCGAATCCGCAGTCGATGGCAATCCACTCACCGCCGGTTCCATACAGATAGAAGTTGGCGCCGAACATGCCAGCGCCACCGAGAGCGATAAAGAACGGGCCGGGTTTACGATGCAGCTGGTCGAATCGGGGCGCTGGCATGGGCACTGTCCTGTTTGAGGCTGTACCCCAGCTTAACAGATCAAAAACAGGGCGCGAGGGTTAGCCAAAGAACCAGTAACACACCCAGATGGCGGTGAGCATGCCGGCCAGATCAGCGAGCAGCGCACAGCCCAGGCCGTGGCGCACCCGGCGGATTCCAACTGCACCGAAGTAGACGGCCAGGACGTAGAAGGTGGTTTCGGTGCTGCCCTGAAAGGTGGCTGCCATCAAGGCCGGAAAGCTATCCACGCCAAAGGTGTTCATGGTTTCGATCATCATTGCCCTGGCTCCGCTGCCAGAGAGTGGCTTGATGAAAGCGGTGGGCAGGGCGTCAATGAAGCGGGTGTCCCATTCCAACTGCAAGGCCAGCCAGCGAATGCCATCCAGGCCGGCATCGAGCACGCCGCTGGCACGCAGCACGCCCACGGCAACCAGCATTGCGACCAGATACGGCAACAGGGAAACAGTGAAGCTGAAGCCCTCCTTGGCACCCTCGATAAAGGTATCGTAGACATTTACCCGGCGCAGCGCGCCGATGACCAGGAACATCATGACGATACCGAACAAGGTCAGATTGCCGACCAGAGTCGAGGTCGCGCTCAATGCCTGAGCAGACAGGCCCGCAAGCATGGTCAGCAAAGCGCCCAGCGCAAGCGCCCCACCGATCAGGTAGGCAAGCACCACGGGATCCCAGAGCTTCAAGCGCTGCATCGCCGCGACGCTCAGCAGTCCAACCAGGCTGGAGGCAGTGGTAGCCAGCAGAATGGGCAGAAAAACCGCGGTGGGGTCCGCGGCCCCTTGCTGAGCGCGATACATGAAGATGGTGACCGGCAGCAATGTTAGCGAAGAGGTATTGAGCACCAGAAACAGAATTTGCGCGTTACTAGCCGTTTCCTTGTTCGGATTGAGGGTCTGAAGCGAATGCATGGCCTTGAGACCAATCGGGGTGGCGGCATTATCCAGGCCCAGAATATTGGCGGCAAAGTTCATGGTTATATGCCCCAACGCCGGATGCCCGCTGGGTACCTCCGGCATGAGTCGGCGGAACAGCGGGTCGAGCACGCGGGCCATCACCCGGATCAATCCGGCCTTCTCCGCTATGGCTAGAAAGCCCAGCCATAGCGTCATGGTGCCCACCAGAACCAGAATGATCTCGACGCTGAGCCTGGCCATATCAAACAACGATGCGACCAACCGGCTGAACACCTCAGCGTCACCCATGCCCAGCCATTGCCAAAGAGCCGCAGCAAAGGCCGCAAGAAAGAAACTCAGCCAGATTCCGTTAAGCATGGGAGTGCTGAATCCTGCATATGGCCTTCATCAATAATGCCTTATTCTGTTCGTTGCTTGAGCTGGCGCTATCCGCTGACGCCTGCTTTGCTTGGGGATTCCGCCAGCCAAGAGAAACTCTCCATGCCTAGTCTTAATCCCAGCGGCAGCAGCCTTAAAGCCCTGCTCGCCAAGGTTCCTGCCGAAACGCCTATCCTGATGCTTAATCTGCTGCGCTTCAATGCCCAGGCGCAGTATCCAACCGGCTCCGGCCATTCCCCTTGTTCGGGACGTGAAGCCTATGGGCGGTACAGCGTTGTCGCGGGACAAAAAGTAGCCGAAGCAGGAGGCAATGTGCGGTTGCAGGCGCGTGCCCTTCACGCCCTGATTGCGCCGGAAGACGAGCAATGGGATCAGATGCTGGTGGTGGCGTATCCATCAGTTCAGGCATTTCTCAATATGCTTGCCCAGGAGGACTACAAAGCGGCAACGGTGCACCGTACGGCAGCGCTGATGGATTCACGACTGGTTTGCACCACAGAGGTGAAGTAGCCGCATTCGGAACCAGGGCCGCCAGGATCGCGGCTGTTTCGCCGTCAGGCTCACCGTCATGACCATGCGGTCGGAAACGCATCTGGAAGGCGGCGATTACATTGCGGGTGGCCTTGTCCAGCTCTCCGGAACGCGGCACGTCATAGCCGAAGGACTGAAGGTGCTGCTGGAACCAGGCTATCGGAGGCGCCCGGCCGGCAAGCTCCTCCCGGTAAGCGGTTACCCTGTGTGCCGCCGGCCATATCGCCACGTTGGCCTCGGCCAGCAAATGCCAGGGAAACAGGGGGCCGGGATCGACTTTGCGCTGCGCTGCAATGTCGCTGTGCCCGACCACCCGACCTGGATCGAGATCATGGCGCTGCAGAATGTCCGCAAGCAGAGGGATCAACGCTTGGATCTGAGCTTGGCTCCAGGGGTGCCATACGCGTCCCGCCGGCGTATCGGTATAGCCCGGATGAACCAGTTCAATGCCTATGGAGGTGCTGTTCAGCCAGGTACGACCCTGCCAACTGCTATCGCCGGCATGCCACGCTCGGCGATTTTCCTCCACCAGACGATAGACGGTTGGGGGCTGTTCAGCGATCAGGTAATGACTGCTTACCCCGCCTTGGGTAAGGCTGCTCAGCGAGCGATCAAATCCCGATGAGGTGTAGTGCAGAACGACGTACTGCACGCGGCTGTCATGGTTTCTGGAGCTATAGGTTGTGTCGATGACCAGCCCGCGGGTGCATCCAGCGGTCAGCAGTATTGCCGTCAGCGTTATGAAAAATCGTCTCACCCAACCCGCCCTCATCTGATTTTTTGCAGAGAACGCAGACTAGCATGCAGGCTTGGCGGGCACAGCTGATTAGAAGGGGACGGCGTTCTGATCAGGCTCGGCTCAGGCGATTGCGCCCCTGATCCTTGGCGCGATACATGGCTTGATCGGCGCGATCAAAGACCTGATCCAGACTGTCGCCTGCCTGAAACTCGGTATAGCCCAGAGAAATGGTCACCGCTACCCGTTGGCTCTTGAAGTGAAACGGACTTTCCTGAATGCCCTGACGGAGCTGCTCGAGCACCACGGCGCCTTGATCCATGCTGGTTCCGGGCATTAGCACGACGAATTCCTCGCCCCCAAATCGTCCGATAAAGTCCATCTTGCGCAGGCGTCGCGACAGTTGCTGAGCGATCAGGCGTAACACCTTGTCTCCGGCCAGATGACCAAAATTATCATTGATGGCCTTGAAGTGATCCACGTCAAGGACTGCCATAAGCAGTTGTCCACCATAGCGCTGCCAGCGCTCGAACTCCTCCTCCATGCGTTTCTGCAGTCCGGCACGGTTTGGCAGTCCTGTCAGATTGTCGAGCATGGCGCGCTTGGTCTGCTCGTCCAGGTGTCTGCGGAATGTCTGCGCCTCGACCTCCATCACCTGAATCCGCTCCACCATAGTGCGCAAATGAGCGGAAACAGCTTCTTCACGCTGGTCCTGAGCCTGTCGGGCCTGGTCTACATTGCTCAGCAGGGCGTCCAGCTTGGCTTCTACGTTGGCTTTCAAAAGAGTTAGGTCGAATGATTCACGCACATCGACATGCAGCGCTTCGACCTGGCTGCGGATCACGCCTTCCAGCGACCTGCCCTTTTCAGCAGACCCCGCATAGACATCCTGCGCTTCTTCAAGGTTGCCCTGAAACTGAGCCAGCCGGTCATCAAGCTGTTGCAGGTACAGTTCAAAATCGGCCTGCCGGCTCTTTTGCGATGAGAGAACCAGGCCAGACAGTTCTTCCAGTACGGCAGCAAGGTCGTACCAGTTCAGGCCCTGCTGGACCTGCTCACGCACCCTGTCACAGCGCTGTTGCTGTTCGTCAAGCACCTGCAATTCGCCGAGCAGGCTCAGAAGAATCGTCTCGATATGGGCGGCAACGTTGCAATATTGTGGCTCGGCTTCCGTCAGGTTATCGGACAGGCGGATGGACTCCTGGCTCAGCTGGGCGGCAGCCAGATGGTCTATCAGTGCGCCGGCAGCCGTCTCGTCAGTATCGGCCGGAGCAGGAGCTTCCATTGTGGCCGGCCGTTCCTCCCCACCCGTCCTGAACAGGCGAGACAGTAGGCCGCGCCGACTTGAGGCGCCACCAGAGCCATCCAGGGCTATGCCCTGAATGATCGTGAGTTCGTCGAGAAGAGCTGGGAGAGCACCGGTATGCTGCAATGGTTCGTCGATCTGTTTGATCAACTGACGTAATGCGGCCGCGGTTTTACCTGAGCGGTCGTGAATCTGTAGTTGTCGAGCCAGGGTTTTAAGACTTTGGCTTATTTGCCCAAGCCGGTCCTGGCGGTCTGTGTCAGCGGCCAGCACAGCGCGTTCAAGCTCGGGTAGAAGGTCTTCTAGTAAATGATCTGGGGCATCGCTACGCAGTGCGGCTCTCAATTCCTTGAGACGGCGATCAAGCAGGGGGCTGAGGCCGTCCGCAGCTATGCTTACCCGCACCAGGCCGCGCTTGAGCAATTCCTCCTGCCCTGTGCTGCAGATTACTGGAGCATCCTGTTTTGTCTGGCTGATGAGATGTCGGGGGTCAGACATAGGCGCTCCTTGCACGTCAGCTCGAAGATTATAGGGAAGTCAGGGCAAAGGCTACTGTCCGGCTGGCGGCTGCACCTGTGGTCTGGGGGTGCACATGCCCTTCGGCAGGCGAATGTGCATGGAAACCGGCAAATGGTCCGAAATAGGATGCGCCAATACATCAACCTGCTCGATTTCAAGGCTACCGCTTAGCAATATGTGATCCAGCACCCGCGCCGGTTTCCAGCTCGGGTAGGTGCCTGGCAGGCTTGCGGTGTGCAAGTTCGAATGGCGCAGCGGCGAGCTTTCCAGCAGGTCCTGGGCGTGCGTGTTCATGTCGCCCATCAGCACCACGTGCTGGTGATCGGCAATACGCTCACGGATGTAGGCAAGCTGGTTGGCGCGGGTGCGGGTGCTCAACGCCAGATGCATCATTACTACCAGCAGCGAGTCCTTTCCCTGCCCAAAGCTGGTCAGAATGGCTCCCCTGCCCGGAAGCATGCCGGGAAGCTTGTGGTCTTCGAGAAATTCCGGGGCGTAGCGGCTCAATAAGCCATTCGAGTGCTGGGCAAAACGGCCGAGGTTGCGGTTCAACTGCTGATACCAGTATGGGAACTGTCCCTCCTTGGCCAGATGTTCGACCTGATTGACGTAGCCGGAGCGCATACTGCCGCCATCAACTTCCTGCAATGCCACCAGGTCAAAATCATTCAGCACTCGGCTGATCAGCCCCAGGGTGCTGTTGCGTCCAGCATGCGGCAGCAGATGCTGCCAACTGCGGGTCAGGTAATGGTGATAGCGCTGGGTATTTATCCCCACCTGGATATTGAAGCTCAACAGGCGCAATACATCAGGCAAGCCCTGTTCATCACATATCCAGTGGGGATTGGTCCGCAGACAGGCCGGTGCCATGGTGCCATGGGTCGAGCGCCGTACCGGTATGTTGCCTGCGGCTATCATCCGTCACCTCTCAAAGCTTTTGCCGTTCCTGCTCGACCAGGTATTCGGCTACCTTGAGCATTTCTTCGAAGCCGCCAACCATGCCACCTTCAATGCGATATTTGCCATTGACGATGAGAGTGGGTACGCCTGTTGCGCGATAGGCGCGAGCCAGACGGTTAGCCTGCTCCATCTTGTTGCGAACCCCGAAGGAGGACCAGGCGCTCTGAAACTCTTCTTCGGTGATTCCGTAGGGCTCGAGCAGGTCGATCATGGCTTCTTCGTCAGCTAGGCGGTTTTTTTGATTATGAATGGCCTGGAAAACCGCTTCGTGGGTTTCATCCAGCTTGCCCAGGCTTTGAAGGGTATAGAACAGTTGCCCGTGGGTATTCCAGGCACCGCCGAACAAGGCCGGAACCGGGCGGAAGTGAACGTCTTCAGGCAGCGTTTTTTTCCACTCGGTAATGATGGGTTCGAATGAAAAGCAGTGGCCGCATCCGTACCAGAACAGTTCTGCTACTTCGATTTTGTCCGGCTCTTCGGTAGGCGCTGGCGAAGGCAGCTCCACGTAGTGAGTTCCGGCCCGATAGGGGGCCGCTTCCTGGGCATTGACGCCTGCCGCCAGACCGCCCAGCAACCAGATAAGACCAACTGTAAACATCGCGCGCATTCATTTCTCCCCAAAGACACACTGGTGTTTCTGTGACCTGTTGTCAGCCGGATGATTCCGGCTTGCCGAGGTCGCTTCTCATTGCAGAGCGCACAGCTCATGCAGCCAATATACCGCTATCGATGACGAAAAAGGGTGACCGAAGCCACCCTTTTTTGAAAGCCTGCCGTAACAACCGGCAACACAACAGGATTAGCGAAGGCCCTGGATGTAATTCGACACTGCTTCGATGTCGCGATTGCTCAAGCGGCTGGCGATCGTTTGCATGACCATGGAGTCGCCATCGTTCACGCGGATGCCTTCCCGGAAGTCGGTGAGCTGCTTCGCCGTATACAGCGCATGCTGCCCTCCCAGATGCGGGAAACCAGCGGGGGCGTTACCCTGGCCGGTGGGCGAATGGCATCCAGTGCAGGCAGGCAGGCCCAGCTCGAGGTCGCCGCCGCGGAAAATGGCTTCGCCCCGTGGGACCAGATCAGCATCAGCGACCCCGTCGGTCATGGTCTGGGAGGCGAAATAAGCGGCCATGTCGGCCAGATCCTGCTCGTTCGAATCATCCAGCAAGCCGGTCATTTCAGGCACCACGCGGCGGCCTTCCTTGATATCCACCAGCTGCTTGAGCAGATAGCGTTCACCCTGTCCCGCGATCTTTGGAAAATTCGGCGCAGGGCTGTTGCCATCTGCCCCATGACAAGCGCCGCAAACGGCAACTTTAGCTTCACCAGCTTCGGCATCGCCCTCGACTGCATAGGCCGAACCGGCCACACCGAGGGATAACACCAGAGTCACGAGTAATTTAGTCATCGGCTAATCCAATTACGGCTAATAGAAAAGTGGGCATTGCCCGTCTTTCCGGCCTCTAAGACCGCGTTATGGAGACGGGCTGCCTCGATTATTCTGGTTCAGACATTGGCTGCAAAGGTCAGCAGGCACCTGCCATGCTATCTGTCGCCCGAGGGCGGCGCAATGTCCAGACTGTCGCGCTATGCTTTCGCGATATAAAACCGCAGCAGTATATACTAAGCTACCGGCTTAGGTGAATGTCATCAGCCATAGTCAGTCCAACGGATTATCCATGCCCCCAGCTACGCCCCTCGTTTCGCTATGCCAACAAGCCACTTTTATCAAAAGCGCCAGCCAGGTCGAGCAGTGCCCCGCTGACGTCGGTTTTGAAGTGGCCTTTGCCGGCCGTTCCAATGCTGGGAAATCCAGTGCGCTGAATACCCTCACCCATGCCCGGCTGGCACGTACCTCGAAAACGCCGGGGCGCACCCAGCTGATAAACTTTTTTGGACTAGATGAGCAGCGGCGTCTGGTCGATCTGCCGGGCTACGGATACGCCAAGGTGCCTCTGGCGCTCAAGGAGCACTGGAAGCAGCATCTGGATGCCTACCTTACTCAGCGTGACTCACTGGTGGGCCTGGTACTGGTAATGGATATTCGTCACCCGCTGGCAGACTTTGACCGGATGATGCTCGAGTGGGCCAACGTCAGCGGGCTGCCCGCGCATATTTTGCTGAGCAAAGCGGACAAACTGGCCTACGGCGCAGCCAAGAACGTGCTTCTCAAGGTTCAGGCCACTATCCGCAAGGAATATGGGAATCGCGCGACGGTGCAGCTTTTTTCGGCGCCAAAAAGGCAGGGCCTGGAGGAAGCCTACGAGGTGCTGGACGTATGGCTCTTCGAAGAGCTGGAAGAAGACGGCGAGCAGAATGATCTGACTGAAGAGTGACCGGAACGAAGTACTGCTTGCTCGAATTGCGGGCAAAAAAAACCCCGAACTTCTATGGGGAGGGAAGGTTCGGGGCTTAACGACCGGGCTGTGCTAGGAAAGGGTTGCCCGGTTTTTCTGCCAACACTAAATCACATCTAAGGAGCAAGAAAGGCTTGACTGGCCATTCACAAAGTCTGACCAGCCCCGGTTCTGAAAGGTTCAAAATTAATTCAAAAAAATAACATTTTTTTATCGCGCCCCCGAATAGCCCGGTTTAATGGGCTTCATCCCAGTTCTCTCCCACACCTACATCGACCGCAAGCGGCACATCGAGTTCGGCTGCTGCGCTCATCCGGCTGCGCAGGCCTTCTCGCACCTGGTCGATGAGATCTTCCCGAACCTCCAGTACCAGTTCGTCATGCACCTGCATGATGACGCGAGCGTCCAGACCTGACTGGGTCAGCCAGCCGTCCACCGTGATCATGGCGCGCTTGATGATGTCGGCGGCGGTACCCTGCATGGGCGCGTTGATTGCGGTGCGTTCTGCCCCCTTGCGCATGGCCTGGTTCTTCGAATGGATTTCAGGAAGATACAGACGGCGACCGAATAATGTTTCGACAAAACCCTGTTCGTTGGCCTGCTCTCTAGTGCGCTCCATATAAGCAAGAACCCCAGGGTATCGAGCGAAATAGCGATCAATATAAGCCTGCGCCTCCTTGCGGCCCACGCCGATCTGTTTGGCCAGACCAAAGGCGCTCATGCCGTAGATCAGACCAAAGTTGATGGCCTTGGCGCTGCGACGCTGATCGTTGCCAACGTCTTCCAGCGGCACGCCAAACACCTCCGCCGCCGTCGCCCGGTGCACGTCCAGATCATTGCGGAAGGCGTTCAGAAGGCCGGGGTCCTGCGCCAGGTGCGCCATGATTCGCAGCTCGATCTGCGAATAGTCGGCGGCCATGATCTTGTAACCCTTCGGGGCGATGAAGGCCTGACGGATGCGTCTGCCTTCGGCACTGCGAATCGGTATGTTCTGCAGATTCGGGTCGGATGAGGACAGACGTCCGGTCGCGGTAACCGCTTGATGATAGGAGGTATGGATTCTGCCGGTGCGAGGGTTGATCTGCTCGGGCAAGCGGTCCGTGTAGGTGGACTTGAGTTTGCTGACCGTGCGGTACTGCATCAACACCTGGGGCAGTTCGTAACCTTGATCGGCCAGCTCCGCCAGCACCGACTCGGCGGTGGAGGGCTGCCCCTTGGCGGTCTTGGAAATAACCGGGATGCCCTGCTTTTCGTAAAGAATGCTGCCTAACTGCTTGGGTGATCCGAGATTGAACTGCTGTCCGGCCAGTTCATGGGCTCGCTGTTCAAGCGCGATCATCTTTTCGCCTAGTTCGCGGCTTTGCACCCCCAGCAACTGCGCATCAACCAGCGCGCCGCAGCGCTCGATACGCGCGAGCACCGGGAACAGGGGCATCTCGATGTCCATCAGTACGCTGGTCAGGGATGGAGTCTGTGACAGCTTTTGCCAAAGCGTCTGATGCAGGCGCAGCGTTACGTCAGCATCCTCGGCGGCATACGGCCCCGCTTGCTCGAGGGAAACCTGGTCAAAGGTAAGCTGCTTGGCGCCCTTACCAGCAACCTCCTCAAAACGGATTGTGCCGTGGCCAAGGTACTTCAGCGCCAGGCTGTCCATGTCATGCCGGGTGGCGGTGGAGTCCAGCACATAGGATTCGAGCATGGTGTCATAGGCGACGCCGCACACGTCGATGCCGTAGTGCGCCAGAACGTTCATGTCATATTTGAAATGCTGCCCCACCTTGGCCTTGGACGGGTCTTCCAGTATGGGCTTGAGAGCTGCCAGCACCCGGTCACGATCGAGCTGATCCGGCGCGCCCATATAATTGTGCGCCAGCGGGATATAGGCTGCTTCGTGCGGGTTGACCGCCAGGGAAATACCTACCAGTTCAGCCAGCTGCGCATTGAGGCTGGTGGTCTCGGTATCGAAGGCAAATAGTTTGGCGACCTTAAGCTTGTCCATCCAGCGGTCAAAGTCGGCCTGTTCCAGAATCAGTTCATAGCGCGACTCAGCGACCGCCGCTACGGCTGGGTCCTCCGGGGCCAGAGTGGCGGCCTTGGCTTCTCGCTGCAGATCGTCCAGCCAGTTCCGAAACTCCAGCTCACGATAGAGTTCGATCAACGCTTCCCGATTGGGCTCGCCGGGCATCAAGGCATCCGCGCGTAGCTCCAGCGGCACGTCTACCTTGATGGTAGCGAGCTGATAGGAAAGATAGGCCATCTCCTTGTTGTCCAGAAGCTTTTCGGCGAGCTTCTTGGCGCCGCGAATGGGCAGGTCGGCAATTTTTTCGAGGTTGGCGTAGATGACATCCAGCCCGCCGCCAAGTCCGGTCACCAGGCCCTGGGCGGTTTTCTCGCCAATGCCGGGCACCCCGGGGATGTTGTCGGACTTGTCGCCCATCAAGGCCAGATAATCGATGATGCAGTCCGGGCCTACGCCGAATTTGGTGTGGACGCCAGGAATATCGAGCACCGTCCCGCTCATGGTGTTGACCAGCGTGATGTGCTCATCGACCAGCTGCGCCATGTCCTTGTCGCCGGTGGAGATGATCACCGGGCAGCCTGCCGCCGCGCTCTGGCGCGCCAGGGTGCCGATCACGTCATCAGCCTCGACGCCGTCCACGCACAATAAAGGCAGCCCCAGTGCGCGTACGCTGGCATGCAACGGTTCGATCTGCATTCGCAGGTCGTCGGGCATCGGCGGGCGGTGCGATTTATAGTTGGCGAACAATTCGTCACGGAAGGTCGGACCCTTGGCATCAAACACCACGGCGAAAGGGCTCCGAGGGTATTGCCTGCGCAAGCTGTTCAGCATGTTCAACACGCCCTTGACCGCGCCGGTGGGTTTGCCGGTGGAAGTCATCAAGGGGGGCAGGGCATGAAAGGCGCGGTACAGGTAGGACGAGCCATCCACAAGAATCAAGGGAGCGTTATCAGTCATGCGTCAGGTCAACATTTCCATGGATAAAAAGGACTAGAATGAAAGGGCAGCACTGCAGACCCCTTGATCATTCCATTAACAGGGCAAGAGTATCATGACACGGACAATTTACCGTTGGTTGGGCGTAGCGGCCCTGGTGGCAAGCCTGCCGCTGGCGGCACAGAATCAGGTGACTGGCGAACCGGACGTTACTATCCGGCAGGAAGGCGACAAGACCATCGAAGAATACCGGGTGAACGGTTTTCTCTACGCGGTCAAGGTGGTGCCTAAAGTAGGAGCGCCCTATTTCCTGGTAGCAGTCGATGATGAGGGCAACTTCATGCGCGCAGACCAGCCGGAGGGCATGCGCATTCCTTCCTGGAAAATATTCGAATGGTAGCGCAGGCCTGATGTCGGTATTCACGCCGGTCAGCCGTAGCGAGCTGGAGACGTTTCTAAGCGCCTTTGATGTGGGTCGGCTGATTGATTTCAGCGGTATCGCGGGGGGCAGTGAGAACAGCAATTTCTTTGTGTCCTGCGAGCAGGGCGAATTCGTTCTGACTCTGATTGAACGAGAGCCGGTGGCTGCCGAACTGGGTTTTTTCACCAGGCTGCTGGACGCGCTGCATACCGCCGGGTTGCCAGTTCCCTACGCCATTCGAGACCGTGAGAAGAGGGCGTTGCACCAGCTCAACGGGAAGCCGGCGTTGTTACAGCCACGCCTGAACGGCGAGCATATCGACCAGCCGGGTGTCGAGCACTGTGCCGAAGTGGGTCGCAATCTGGCGCTATTACACGACACCACGACTGCCAGCGGACTAGCCCGCGATAGTGATCGCTGGCTGGACTGGATGGCAGCTCAAGGGAGCTCGATACTGCCCGACCTGAATGCCGAGGATCGCGCTTTGCTGGAACCGGTGTTGGCCAGCGTCGAGCGGCTTAGAGCTCATCCGCCGCACCTTTCAGAAGCCGTGCTGCACGCCGACCTGTTTCGCGACAACGTGTTGTTCCAGGGTAACCGCCTTACCGGACTGATCGATTTCTACAATGCATCGAGTGGCTGGACTCTTTACGACGTGGCCATATGTGTAAACGACTGGTGCATGAATGCTGAGGAGCAGCTCGATCCGGAGCGCACCAAGGCCTTACTGGCCGCCTACGCCGCGAAAAGACATTTTTCCGCGGCGGATGCCGAATGTTGGCCGGATATGCTGCAGCTGGCTGCACTGCGTTTCTGGTTATCGCGGCGGCTTGCTGCTGATCAGCATGGCGAGCAGGGCGGCGTGCTGATCAAGGACCCCGCGCATTTCCAGAGAATACTGGCAGGCCATCGAACGGTGACCGTGCATCTGCCAATAGCCTTCTGATCAGATTTTCTCCAGACAGCCGCCCAACTGCTCGGCCAGGTCTGCCAGCAACTGCTCATAACCCTGGGCTGACACCGCGATGTCGGTACCCAGCGGGTCCAGTTCGCCCAAGGTCACCGGCAGCCCCTGGGTCAGTGAATCAACCAGGCGCGGAGTGAATTGGGGTTCGCTGAAGACACAGCTGGGCCCGGCATTTTGCAATTGCTGCCGCAGCAGATTCACATGCCTCGCCCCCGGTGGCACCTCATGGGACAGGCTGAATATGCCCCGCGGACGCAACCCGTAATGATCTTCCAAATAGCCATAACCGTCATGAAAGACGAAATACGGCTTGTCCTGCAAGGGCTGGGTTCGCGCACGAATCTGGCTATCCAGCAGGCCCAGTCGTGTTTCGAATGCCTGCAGATTGGCTTGTAGAGCGTCCTGCTGATCAGGGTAGAAGGTCGCCAGGTCCTGCGCCATGAAGCGGGCAATCGTCAGAGCATTGGCAGGGCTCAGCCAGATATGCGCGTCCAGTGTGCCGGGGGCGTGTTGGTGGTCATGATCGTGTTCATGGGCATATGCTCCGCTGTCCTTTTTGTCGTCGGCAAAGCTGCTCGACTGGGCCTGAGGCCTGACCGTCAGCCCGTCAATATCCATCAATTCCACGGCTACGTCCCGCTGCGCCAGGATGTCGCCGAGGAACATCTCCAGATCGGGACCAATCCAGTAAACGCGCTGGGCCTGTTCCAGCGCTCGACGCTCGGAGGGTCGCATGGCATAACTATGCGGAGAAGCGCCGGGCGGAAGCAGGACCGCCGGCGTATCGATGCCGTCCAGTATGGCCGCGGCAATCAGCTGGACGGGCTTGATGGTGGCCAGTATCTTCGGCGCTTCCGCGCGGGCAGAAATTGACAGGCTCAGCCCCAGGAGCAGGACAAAAAGACATCGCAGCGACATGGTCATACCTCGAATTTCATAATTGTTATATGATAACAGCTCGCCACCTACTGAATAGCCCTCCGTTCAGGCCAGCTTCCATGACTAGTCCCGATTCGATCAAAGAATTGCATCACCCGCATGATCACAGCCAGTGCGTTACCGAGGCGCTGGATGCTGCGGAATACCTGTGTGCCCGCGAAGGCGTGCGTTTTACCGCCCTGCGCAAGCGTGTACTGGAGCTGGTCTGGCAGAGTCACAAGCCGCTGGGAGCCTATGATGTGCTTGATACCCTGGCCCGGGAGGATGGCCGTCGCGCCGCGCCGCCCACTGTATATCGGGCTTTGGACTTTTTGCTGGAACAGGGCCTGGTACACCGCATTGCCTCATTGAACGCCTTTATTGGATGCTCCCACCCGGAGCATCGTCATCAGGGCCAGTTTCTGATCTGCCGCAATTGCCGCATCGCCATCGAGTTGGACCACCCGTCGATTCACAACGCCATAGCAGGCAGCGCCAAAAGCATCGATTTTGAGGTGGAGAGTGAGACGGTGGAAATAACCGGCCTGTGCGCGCAGTGCAAGGCGGCCGCGTGAACGAACCCCTGCTCGACCTTGAGCGCATCAGCCTGCGATTGCACGGCAGCAGCGTGCTCGACCAGGTAAGCCTGCGGGTTATGCCTGGCGAGATCGTAACCCTGATCGGCCCCAACGGAGCGGGCAAAACCAGCTTGGTGCGTATCGTGCTCGGCCTGCTGAAGTCCGACTCGGGAAAAGTCTGGAAGCAACCGCGATTGCGCGTAGGCTACATGCCCCAGAAACTGCATATTGACGCGACCTTGCCGTTGACCGTTGACCGCTTTCTGATGCTGTCGCCCGGCGTAAAGCGTGCGGCAGTGCTGGAGGCATTAGTTGAGGTGGGCGCCGATCATCTGTTGAAGCGGCCCTTGCAACAGGTGTCCGGAGGCGAATTGCAACGCATCCTGCTGGCCCGGGCTCTTCTGCGCAAGCCGCATCTGCTGGTACTGGACGAGCCGGTGCAGGGCGTTGATGTAAATGGCCAGATAGAGTTGTACCAACTGATTACCCGGCTACGCGATCGTTACGGCTGCGGCGTACTGATGGTCTCGCATGATCTGCACCTGGTCATGGCTACCACCAATACGGTGGTCTGCCTGAACCGCCACGTATGCTGTTCCGGACATCCCGAGCAGGTCAGCCTGGACCCGGCCTTCGTTGCCCTGTTTGGCGAACAGGCCAGCGCGCTGGCTGTATACAACCACCACCATGACCATGCCCATGATCTGCATGGCGAGGTCGTCGACACGCCCGAAGGGCACCAGCACGGGCCGAACTGCAACCATGCCTGATTTTTTGTTGTACGCACTGCTGGCCGGACTCAGTCTGGCCCTGGTAGCGGGGCCGCTCGGCTCCTTCGTGGTCTGGCGGCGTATGGCCTATTTCGGCGACACGCTCTCGCACTCAGCGTTGCTCGGTATTGCCCTGGGGATACTGCTCGATATCAATCTGACGGTCGCGGTCACGGCGGGTTGCATCCTGCTGGCCGTGTTGCTGGTGGCCTTGCAGCACCGGCAATGGCTGGCCAGCGATACCCTGCTTGGCATACTGGCCCACAGCACATTGTCCCTGGGACTCGTGGTGCTGGCCCTCACTGACGGGATCCGCATCGACCTGATGGCCTATCTGTTCGGAGATCTTCTGGCAATCGGAGTGGCCGATTTGTACTGGATGCTCGGCGGCTTGGGCATTGTCATGACGCTGCTCGGGCTGCTCTGGCGTCGGCTGCTGTCGGTGACGGTGCACGAAGAGTTGGCGCGGGTTGAAGGCTTGCCGGTAACCGCTATCCGTCTCGCATTGATGCTGCTGATTGCCATCGTCATTGCGGTGGCCATGAAGATTGTCGGCGTGTTGCTCATCACTTCCCTGTTGATCATCCCGCCCGCTGCGGCGCAACGCCATGCACGCACCCCCGAGCAGATGGCGATCGGCGCCAGCCTGCTCGGTTGCCTGGCTGTGCTGGGCGGGCTGTACATGTCCTGGAATCTGGACACCCCGGCGGGACCGTCAATAGTCGTCTGCGCCGCCGGCTTCTTCATGCTGGCGATGAGTATTCCCCGGCGCGCCTGAATTGGCGTATCGCAACGGGTCGGACGAGTGTTGCCGACCCGGTCCTGGTTAATCGGCATGTAACAGCTCAACGCTTTGGTTGTCTGATCCTTCAGATAGGCTGAGAGGCAGACCCATGAGCATAGCCACGCATGCGTGACCCCATCATCATTCCTACTGACGAAGGACTATTTTGTCCGGCCGGTGACTTTTACATCGACCCTTGGCGACCGGTACCGGTTGCCGTTATCACGCATGCCCATGCGGACCATGCGCGGGCGGGCAGCGAGCATTACTTCGCCCAAGCCGATAGCCTGCCGATTCTGCGCCACCGGCTCGGCGAGCAACACGTGTTTAGCGCAATGGCCTATGGTGAGCAGCGCCGCTTGGGGCAGGTGACCATGAGCCTGCACCCGGCCGGCCATGTGCTGGGTTCCGCCCAGGTGCGGGTAGAGCACGACGACGGTCGAGTCTGGGTAGTGACCGGCGATTACAAGCGTGATCCCGACCCGACCTGCGCCCCGTTCGAGGTAGTCCCCTGCGATACGCTCATTACCGAGGCCACCTTCGCACTGCCCTGTTACCAGTGGCCCGCCGTTGAGGTTGTGGGTGAGCAGATATGGCAATGGTGGTCGGGTAACGAGCAGCGCCCCTGCATTCTTTTCACCTACGCCTTCGGCAAGGCACAGCGGGTGCTGGCGGCATTGGCTGAACATACCGACCGGACGGTTTATCTACACGGCGCCATGCTGGCGCTGACCGATATGTACCGTGACGCCGGGGTGAACATGGTGCCGACCGCGCCCGTGGCGGACCGGCCCAAAGGCCATGATTTCCACGGCGAGCTGATTCTGGCGCCGCCATCGGCGGCAGGCTCGCCATGGATGCGGCGTTTCCGTAACGCCAGTACCGGCTTTGCCTCGGGCTGGATGCGCATCCGCGGCAACCGTCGCCGCCGGGGCTACGATCATGGGTTCGAGCTGAGCGATCATGCCGACTGGCCGGCGCTGCTGCGGACCATCCGCGAGTGTGGCGCAACGACCGTGCTGACCACCCACGGCCGCAGCGACGACCTGGTGCGCTACCTGCGCGAATGTATGGGAGTGGATGCACGAGCTTTAACCACGCTGTATGGCGGGGAGGACGACTGATGCAGGCGTTTGCCGATCTCTACGCCGAACTGGACGCCACGACCCGTACCCAGGCCAAGCTGGACGCCCTGGCGCGTTATTTCAAGGAGGTCG
This sequence comes from Halopseudomonas xinjiangensis, assembly GCA_011050525.1. Taxonomy (GTDB): domain Bacteria; phylum Pseudomonadota; class Gammaproteobacteria; order Pseudomonadales; family Pseudomonadaceae; genus Halopseudomonas; species Halopseudomonas xinjiangensis_A. Next base: position 73,045 of record DRFO01000043.1, on the reverse strand, counting down.
AACCTGCCGATGGAGCCTGGGCGGTGTACATGCTGACCGGCCGACGCATGAAACGCCTTGTCGGCCCGCGGCGGCTGCGCGAATGGCTTGTTGAAGCGACTGGGCTGCCGGACTGGCTGGTGGAGGAAACCTATCAGCACGTCGGCGATCTTGCCGAGACTATCAGCCTGCTCATGGAAAATGGAGAAGTGCGCCCGGCAGTGGAAGGCTCGCTTGCCCAGTGGGTCGAATACGCCATCCTGGGCTTGCGTGATCTCGAAGAGGAACAACGCAAGACGCATGTGCTTGAGCACTGGCGAGGCCTGCCTCGCCAAGCCTGTTTCCTGTACAACAAGCTGTTGACCGGAAGCATGCGCGTCGGCGTTTCGCGCGGCCTGGTCGAGCGTGCGCTGGCCACACTGAGCGACCGGCCACGGGCACTAATCGCCCGGCGGTTGATGGGCGAGTTTACGCCGAGCGGCGAGTTCTTCAGCCAGCTATTCGATGAGGAGCATCGCGAAGAACGCGACGGTCAGCCTTATCCGTTCTTTCTCGCCTCCCCGCTGGAGGGAGACCCGTCGAGTCTGGGCGATCTGACCGAATGGCATGCCGAGTGGAAATGGGATGGCATCCGCGCTCAATTGATCGCTCGACCCAACGGAATATGGCTCTGGTCACGCGGCGAGGAACCCATGGGCGGCCGTTTCCCCGAGGTTGAAACGGCCGCGCTGACGCTGCCCGAGGTGGTCCTTGACGGTGAGCTTCTGGCCTGGGATGCGGACGTGCTGCCGTTTTCCCAGATGCAGCGGCGCATTCAACGCAAAACCGTCGGCGAAAATCTGCTCCGCGAGGTGCCGGTGATATTCATGGCGTATGACCTGCTTGAGTATCAGGGTAAGAATTGGCGAGACCGCCCACTGGAAGACCGCCGCACGGCGCTGGAAAAAGTCATAGCCGATTCAGCGGACCCCGCGCTGCGGTTAAGCCCGATGGTGCGCGGGACGGACTGGGAAGCGTTGGCCAGCCTGCGTGCCGGGAGCCGTGAACGCATGGTTGAAGGCCTGATGCTCAAGCGGCGCGCCAGCCCCTATCGTAGCGGCCGGGCCCGGGGCGACTGGTGGAAGTGGAAGATCGACCCACTGACCATCGATGCCGTGCTGCTCTATGCTCAGCCGGGCCACGGACGCCGGGCCAACCTGTACACCGACTACACATTGGCAGTACGCGACGGCGACACCTACGTGCCGATTGCCAAGGCGTATTCGGGGCTGACGGACAAGGAAATCCAGCAGCTCGACCGCTGGATCCGCGGCAACACGGTAGAAAAATTCGGCCCCGTTCGATCGTTGCAGCCCAAGCAGGTGCTGGAAATAGCCTTTGAGGGCATTGCCCCCTCACCCCGCCACAAGTCCGGCATAGCCCTGCGATTCCCGCGCATCGCTCGCTGGCGCCACGATAAGCCGGCGGAAGAAGCCGATACCCTGGACCAGGTGAAGGATTTGCTGCGTGTCTATGGCAGTTGACGGACTGGCAGCCGTCGAAGGCTGGTTTGCCGAGCGCGGTTGGACGCCCGCGCCCTTTCAACGAGGTGCCTGGGCAGCGTTTCGGGACGGTCGGTCGGGGCTCATCCATGCGTCCACCGGGTCGGGCAAAACTCTGGCGGCCTGGCTGGGGCCGGTATCCAGGGCTCTGGACCAAACCGCCCAGCCCGCCGGCTTGCGTGTTTTGTGGATAACCCCATTGCGCGCCCTGGCGACCGACACCGCCGGCAATCTCAAGGAGGCTATAGAGGCGCTGGGATTGAACTGGAGGGTGGAAACCCGCACCGGCGACACCGCCGCCAGCGTCCGGGCTCGGCAGCGAAGAAAGCTGCCTGAAGCGCTGATCACCACGCCAGAAAGCCTTTCAGTTCTGCTTTCCTATCGCAACGCCGAAGACAGCTTTCAGCATCTCGACGCCATTATCGTGGACGAATGGCACGAGTTGCTGGGCAACAAGCGGGGCGTGCAACTGCAGTTGTGTCTGGGCTGGTTGCGTGCACGGCACCCTGGTCTGCCGGTGTGGGGCTTGTCAGCCACGCTTGGTAATCTGGATGAGGCCATGGCGGTTCTACTCGGTGAAGGTGCCGAGCCCGGAGTAAGTATTGCCGGCGATACCCACAAGCCCCTCACGGTGCGCGGCCTCTGCCCGCCGTCGGTGGATCGCTTTCCCTGGGCCGGGCATCTAGGCCTGACGCAGCTCGGCGGTGTGCTTGCATATCTTGATCAAGGGCAGACCGCGCTGCTGTTTACCAATACCCGCTCGCAGGCCGAGCTGTGGTACGAAGCGATAATCAAAGCCCGTCTCGACTGGCTGACGGAGTTGGGTCTGCACCATGGTTCGATTGATCGCACCCTGCGCAGGCGGATCGAAGACGGGCTTCGGCAGGGCGATTTCCGCTGCGTTGTCTGCACCTCCAGCCTGGATCTGGGCGTGGATTTTTCGCCGGTGGATCGGGTCGTGCAGGTCGGTAGTCCCAAGGGCGTCGCCCGGTTGATGCAGCGCGCCGGCCGCTCGGGACACCAGCCCGGCGCCAATAGCGAAATTCTCTGCGTGCCCAGCCATGCCTTCGAGCTGGTGGAAATAGCCGCCGCGCGTCGCGCCTGGGAAGCCGGCCGCGTCGAGGCGCGCCGGCCGCCGCGGTTGTCGCTGGACGTGCTGGTGCAGCATCTGGTCACCCTCGCGGCAGGGCCGGGTTTCCGCGCCGAAGAGGCGTTGGCTGAGGCCCGTTCAACGCACGCCTTTGCCGAGCTCACCGAGGAGATGTTCGGCTGGTGCCTCCTGTTCATAACCCAAGGCGGCCCGGTTCTGGAGCACTATCCGCAGTTCCAGCGAGTGGTGGAGCAAGACGGTATTTATAGCGTGGAAGATACCGGCGTGGCGCGCCGGCACCGGCTCGCCATCGGCACGATCACCAGCGACGCACAAATTCTGGTGCGCTTCATGCGTGGCGCAAGCCTGGGGACTATTGAGGAGACCTTTATCGCTCGGCTGAACCCTGGCGATGTATTTCTTTTTTCCGGCCGGGCTTTGGAGCTGGTCAAGGTGCGCGATCTGGTCGCCTACGTGAAGATGGCCAGAACCCGGCGCCATAGCGTGCCGCGCTGGTACGGTGGCCGGCTACCGTTATCCAGCGAGCTGGCCGATACGGTGCTGGAGATACTCGAAGAGGTGCAGGCCGGCATTTATCGGGATGAAGAGGTCAGCGCCGTGCGACCAGTGCTCGAAGTCCAGCGCGATCAGTCAGCCCTGCCGGGCCGCAGCAATCTATTGATAGAACGCTGTCGATCCCGTGAGGGGCATCACCTGTTCGTCTACCCTTTTGCGGGACGGCTGGCGCATGAAGGACTGGCATCGCTGCTTGCTTGGCGACTGGGCCAGCGGCTCCCCGCGACCTTTTCACTATCGGTCAATGATTACGGTCTGGAGCTACTGACTGCCGCCGCCTTGCCCGAGTTGGAGGAAGCTGACTGGCGCGCCTTGCTGGACCCCGGTTCGCTGCTGGAGGATGTGCTTGCCGCGCTCAACGCCAGCGAGCTGTCGCGACGACAGTTTCGCGACATTGCGCGTATCAGCGGTCTGGTGTTCCAGGGCTATCCGGGGCGCAGCAAGACTGACCGTCAGCTCCAGGCATCCACTGGCCTGCTGTATGACACGCTGCAGCGCTATGATCCACAAAATCGGTTGCTTGACCAGGCGCGGCGCGAGGTACTGGAAGATCAGCTGGATATTCGACGGCTACGGGGCGTGCTGCAACGTGCCGCGAGCCAACAACTGGTCATGACCCACCCCAAGCACTTTTCACCCTTTGGCTTTCCGCTTTGGGTCGATCGCCAGCGTGGCCGATTGAGCACCGAAGGTTGGCGGGAGCGTGTGCAACGGATGCTCGCCAGCCTCGAGCGACACGCTGATCGCCAGGACAGGAAGCGCCGATGAGCCGGACGCTGAACTGGCGGCTAGCTGGTGAAGACCTCGTTCTGCATGGGGACAAGGCCATTTACTATCCAGCCGAACAAACGCTGCTGGTGGCCGACACGCATTTTGGCAAGGGCGCCTTTTTCCGGCGCAAGGGGTTAGCCGTGCCGAGCGGGCAGAGCGTTGACGACTTGCAGCGCCTGACCGCGTTGATTGAACAGTTCTCCGCCAGGCGGCTGATCGTACTGGGGGATTTCTTTCACCATCGCCCTCAGCAGGGCGAGCCCTTTCTGGCGCAGTTCCCGGAATGGCTTAGCAAGCACTCGGCACTGCGCATGGAATCGGTGGTGGGCAATCATGATCGTCACGCCCAGGGTATCGATGCAAGCATCAGCTGGCACCCGTATCTGGATATCGGCCCGTTTCGCCTCGCCCATGAACCTAACCCGGTGCCGGGCCGGCATGTGCTGGCGGGCCATCTGCATCCGGCCTATTCGTTGTCAGTGAGCCGGGAGCGCCTGCGCGCTCCGGTGTTCTGGCTCCGGGAGCAGGTAACGGTACTGCCCTCCTTCGGTACCCTTACCGGCGGATGGGATGTCGTGCCGAGCCCAGCGGATCAACTCGTTCTGGTTGTGGATGGAGAGCTCTTTCCCCTCTGACGAACATAAAGGCTACCGTCTGGCTGGTATTGTCGATCCCCCTTGAGGTGAAGAAAAGCTCCGATTATGCTGTATGCATATACAGCTAAAGGCGCACCTATGGAACTGCTCGACAAGCTCACGATTCTCGCGGATGCAGCAAAATATGACGCGTCCTGTGCGAGCAGCGGTGCGCCAAAACGAAGCTCCAAGGGCAAGGCGGGCATCGGCGCGACTGACGGGATGGGTATTTGCCATAGCTACACGCCGGATGGTCGTTGCGTGTCATTGCTCAAGATATTGCTGACCAACTTCTGTCTGTACGACTGCCAGTATTGTGTAAACCGGCGGTCCAGCGACGTGCCGCGGGCGCGGTTTACGCCAGAAGAAGTGGTCCGGCTGACGCTGGATTTTTACCAGCGTAACTATGTCAGCGGCCTGTTTCTCAGCTCAGGAATAATTCGCTCCGCGGATTACACCATGGAGCAACTGATCCAGGTTGCCCGACTGCTACGTAATGAACACAGTTTTCGAGGCTATATCCATCTCAAGTCGATCCCTGAAGCAGACCCGGCGTTGATCGAGGAAGCTGGCCGTTACGCGGATCGGTTGAGCGTCAACATCGAATTGCCCAGCGCGGTCAGTCTCACCAAGCTGGCCCCGGAGAAAACCCAGAGCAGCATCAAGAGGGCGATGGGGACGATCCAGACGGCCTCCCAGGAGTCTCTTGCTGACAAGCGCGCGCCCACATTTGCCCCAGGGGGCCAGAGTACGCAGATGATTGTCGGGGCAGATCTGAGCGTTGATCGGATTATCCTGGGAACCGCAGAATCGTTGTATGGCGACTACGGTTTGCGCAGAGTCTACTACTCGGCGTTCAGTCCGATTCCGAACAGCCCCGCCTCGGTGCCTTTTCAGGCTCCGCCAATGTTGCGTGAGCACCGGCTTTATCAGGCGGACTTTCTACTACGGGGCTATGGATTCAGCGTGGCGGAACTGTTCGACGGTACCGATAACCTGTCGCTGGACATTGATCCCAAGCTGGCGTGGGCACTGGCCAACCGGGCGCTCTTTCCGCTTGATCTCAATAGGGCAGAGCCGCAAATGATTGCCCGGGTGCCGGGTATTGGTGTGCGTTCGGCGCAGCGTATCGTTGCCCTGCGCAAGCTCAAGCGGATCCGCTTCGAGGACGTGGTCAGGCTGCGCTGCCTCATGGACAAGGCCAAGCCGTTTATCGTAACCACTGACTACCGCCCGCAGGAGGCGACGCTGGAGTCCGGGTTGCTCAGGCAGCAGCTACGTGACCAGCCGGCACAAATGGCACTGTGGGGATGAAACTGCTCAGGTGTGACGACGATTTTTCCGTGTGGCGCGGGCAGGCGCGTCAGCTACTGCTTTGCGCCGTGCCGCCCCATGCGGTGAGCTGGGAAGACGTGGATCGGTTGCAGCTGTTCTCCGCCAAGCCCCTGGCGACATACAGCGTAACGGGTCGTGAGATTCGCATTCCGGCTTTACTGCTGGAGCAACTGGAAGCCGCTGCCCGCTATCGAATGTCCGGCCGCTGGAATCTGTTGTATCGGATTCTATGGAGGGTGGTGCAGGGCGAGCGCCACGCCGCGTTGGCGGGAGATGCGGATGGGAGCGAGCTGCACAGGCGGCTCAAGTCGGTCAGCCGGGAAGCGCATCATATGCATGCTTTTTTGCGCTTTCATCCGTGCCTGGATGATGCCGAGCTCGACTACATCGCCTGGCATGAGCCAGCCCATGATGTGCTTGCCTGGGGCAGCGAGCACTTTGCCCACCGCCTGGGGCGGCAAAAATGGCTGATCGCAACGCCGCACGACGGTGTGCGCTTCGATGGAGAAAAGCTGGATTATCAGAAGCCCTGCCCCCTCGATTGGCAGCAGTTGGCGCAGGCTGTACGCGGGCAGGGCGACAAGCTATGGGAAACCTACTACAGCAGTATATTCAACCCGGCGCGGTTGAACCCCAAGGTAATGCAAGGGCATATGCCTCTACGGTTCTGGGCCGGAATTCCGGAAGGCAAGCTGATTCAGGGACTTGTCAGCAATGCCCGCGCCGGCTCGCAAAAAAATGGCCAGGCGGAGGCAGTCGCGGCGAAATCCGGCAAAGTGATTGGTGTGGGCCGACCCCGATCAGCCAGGTAGTGCAGCTGTGTCCTATTGCGCCATGATGCGCGGCAGCCATTGGGCCAACTGCTGGGGATTTAACGGAGGCCGTATGAAGCCGACGTAGTTGCCCTGCGGATCAACGATCACGACCTGCCCACTGTGGTCTACCAGATAGTTGTTCTCGCTGGTGTCCGGCTCGATATAGGCAATGGACAGGGCGTTGGCCAGCTTCGCCAGTTCCGCCGGCTCCCCGGTTGCGCCCTTAAAGCCAGCGTCGAAATAATCGAGATATTTGCTCAGCTGCTCGGGGGTGTCGCGATTCGGGTCGACGCTGATCATCGTTACCTGCACCTTGTCTGCCGTCTCGGGCGGCAAGGCAGTGGTCAGTTGGCGTAGTTCCGCCATCGTGGTGGGGCAGATGTCCGGGCAGAAGGTATAGCCAAAAAACACCAGGTCCCATTGATTGACCAGATCGGCGCGCGTCCAGGGTTCGCCTGTCGCAGCCTGCATGTCGATGTCAGGAATAGTGCGCGGCGAATCGAACAGAAAGATGCCTGCTTCGGATAACACATTTCGATCAAGCGGTGCCGGTCTGGTGACCTTTTGTACCAGCACGCCAATGATCAACGCGATCACCGCGAGGATAGCAACGACCGTTTTTTGCACGCCGCTCAGAGCCATCCTGCAACGCTCGCATAATGGTCAACCAATAGAGCCACGAATAGCCACAGCAGGTACCACAGGGAGTACTTGAAGGTCTTGATGGCGGCATGTGGCCGGCTGTCTCGCCAGAGTGCCCAGGCCCAATCGATGAAGCGGATGCCCAGTACCAGGGCAGCGACCAGATACAGCGGACCGCTCATGTGAATGACGTAGGGCAACAAGCTGACCGCAAGCAGAATGAAGGTGTAAAGCAAAATATGTAGCTTGGTATAACGCTCGCCGTGGGTAACCGGCAGCATGGGAATGTCGACCTTGGCGTATTCTTCCTTGCGGTGTATCGCCAGCGCCCAGAAATGCGGCGGCGTCCAGGCAAAGATGATCAGCACCAGGAGCAAGCCTTCGGCATCGATCTGGCCCGTGACGGCCGTCCAGCCCAGTAGCGGAGGTGCGGCGCCAGCCAAGCCGCCGATCACGATGTTCTGAGGCGTGGCGCGTTTGAGAAAGGAGGTGTAGATCACCGCGTAACCAAGCAATGATCCAAGCGTCAGCCAGGCGGTCAGCGCATTGACCCATTGCAGCAGTATGAACAGCCCGGCACCGCCCATAATGAAGGCGAACAACATGGCGTTTAGCGGATTGACGCGGCCCTGGGCAAGCGGGCGCCGCTGGGTACGGGCCATATGCAGGTCTATGCGGCGATCCACCACGTGGTTGACAGCGGCAGCCGAACCGGCGCACAGGGCTATGCCGAGATTTCCCAGCAACAGGATGCTCCACGGCACGGCGCCTTCGGTAGCCAGCAGCATGCCGATCGCCGAGGTGATGATCATCAGAGCGACTACCTTGGGTTTGGTCAGCTCAAGGTAATCTCGCCAGCCCGCTGTTGTGCGAGCCGTTTTGCTCATGGTCGTCATCTACAATCCCCCAACGCTTGGTGCGCCTGTTGTGTTTTTTCTGTGAGTCAGTATGCGCCAGTCGTTAATGACTGGCCAGAGCGCTGCGGCTCTCATTGGCAGCAGGGTACCCATGGCGGGCTGGAGCCCGCAACCGATAGTTCACTGCTACCATTATCAACAGCAGGATCGCCCCGACTGCGTTGTGCGCTACGGCAACGGCCAGCGGCAGGTGCGCCAGCACATTGGTTATTCCCAGGCTGACCTGAGTAACAAGGGCTGCTACCAGCAAGCCTGCTAGCTTGCCGAGCCCGGCGCTGGCCAGTTTCCAGGCCAGTAACAGCACCAGAAGGCTGGTAATGACCGCACCAAGGCGGTGGCTGAAATGGATGGCGGTGCGCCCCGGCCCATCAAGCACGCCACCGAGATAGTTGGGCCCGATCTCATGGAAGACATTGAAGCCCGCCGCAAAGTTCATGTCAGGCCACCACTCGCCGTGACAGGTCGGCAGATCCACGCAGGCCACCGCGGCGTAATTGCTGCTGGTCCAGCCGCCGAGTACGATCTGGCCTATGACTACCAGCAACACCACTCTTGCCAGGGTGCGGGCAGCGGCTACCGAACGAGTTGGAACGAGTGGTTGCAGGCTGCCGGACAACCTCAGGCTTAACAGCAGCAGCAGACTCAGTGTCGCAAAGCCGCCCATCAGGTGCGCCGTTACTACCTGAGGCCAGAGCTTCAAGGTCACGGTCCACATTCCAAACATGGCCTGACAGATCACCAACGCCAGCAGACCCAGGCTAAGGCCGACCGGATAACCCGGGCGGCGGCGCTGGGTCAGCGCGAATATAGCCAGCCCCAGAATCACCATGCCCAGGAGCCCGGCGGCATACCGATGGATCATTTCGGCCCAGGCTTTGAATACTTCTACCGGGTCGTCTGGGAAACGCATTTGCGCCAGTTCAATCGAGGATTCGCTCTGGGGTACGCTGAGAAATCCATAGCAGCCCGGCCAGTCGGGACAGCCCAGCCCAGCGTGTACCAGACGGGTATAGGCGCCCAGGATCACCACGACAAAACCCAGCGCCAGGGCCGCTACGGCAAAAATATAGCCTGGTTTGCGCATTGCCATTACCCCACCTTGGAGACTTTGAGAAGATGTTTGAGATCGTCCAGTAGTCGCTTTCCGGGGCGGTCAGGATCGCGGTGCAGCACTATCCGGCCAAGCGGGTCTATTACCCAGAGCTGAGCGCCTTCACGCCAGCCTTCGGGTTGGTTGGCGAGGCTGCTGCGATACCGCGCAGGATCGAAACTGGCCCGCTCGAGCCGTGGATAGTCCCGCTCCAGGCGTTGGTCAATTGCTTCGGAGATGCCCTGACCTGACGCCAGCAGATGTTCGACCCGCCCGGCCTCGCGCCCCAGGGCGACATTGATCTGGCGTGCCTCGTTGATCAGCTCCATGCACGCCGCGTCGCACTCAGCTGCGCTGGTGACAACTAGACGCCAGGGAGAGCCGTAACCGATCGGCTCGAGATTCAGGCTCCAGTCTTCCAGCATAATCGGTGGTTCTACCAGGTCTGACTTGTTGTTGCTGCTGTCCGGTATGCCTATTTCGAATTTGGCCATGGTCCAGGCTGCCAGTATGGGCAGGATCACTACGCCAAAAATGGCTAGGAGTTTCAGCTGACCGCGCGGTTTAACGGCTTTGTCGGAATTATGTTCGGTCGTGCTCAATCTGTTCGTCCTCGGTCAATTCAGGGCGTAAACCGGCCCAGATAAAAAGAATCAGCAAGGCTGCAGCAAGGGCAAACCATTGCACGGCATAGCCGATATGTTTACTGGCTGTAGTCGGCAGGGCCGGCCAGTCAAGAACATAAGCGGACGGACTGCCGCTTCTCAGTCTGGTTGTCCAGACCGGACCGACAATTTGCGCCTGGTCCTTCATCGATTCGGCATCAATGGATGTGATCAGTTTTGGCCAGCCTTCGCGAATTGTCGCCGTTCCCAACGTGAAGGCCTCGCCGGCGACCGGCATAACCTCAGCATCGAGCTGCAGAGGCTGGGAAGGTGCTTCGATTACCAGAGCCTCCCGGCGATCCGGCCAAGCCAGCCAGCCGCGATTGACGATAACCCACTGACCTGTGGCGTTGTCCAGAAAAGGTTGCAGCACCTCCACTCCTGCGTGTCCGGCGCGGGTGCGGTTGTCCAGCAGCCACACATGTTCCGGATCATAGGTGCCCTGCAGGCGGACCGCACGCCAGGCGGGACGCCGATCTTCAAGCAGTTCGCCAAGTGGCACCGGAACCGAAGCCCGGGCCGCGTCCATGGTCGCTTGTATCTCCCGTTTTTGATCTGCTCGGTCCAGTTGCCACAGGCCGAGACCAATCAATAGAGGCAAAAATATGACAACGAAGATACTCAGCAGCCAGCCTGGCGCAAAACGTCTTGGTAGTTTAGATACGTCAGGCATGGATTCCGAACCTTGAGCAGGGGTTATACTGCGGCCACCCCTTAACAAACATGGATTTTGCGCATATGTGGTTGAAACTAGCCATCCTGGTACTTCTGGCGGCGTTGGTAACGAGCCTGTTCAGTGGTTTGTTTTTTCTTATGAAGGACACTGGCAGTTCCAATCGTCTGGTCCACGCACTGACAGTGCGCATCGCTTTGACGGTTGCTCTGATGGGATTGATCGCCTTCGGTTTCTGGTCGGGTCAGCTGGGCTGGAACACACCCTGGCTGCAATAGCCAGGGCGTGTCTCGTAGCGGTCAGAATATGTAGACGAAGATAAACAGCCCCACCCAGACTACATCAACGAAATGCCAATACCAGCTGGCGGCCTCGAAACCAAAGTGGTTGTCGGGCGTAAAATGCCCTTTGTGCACTCGGATCAGCATGACCGTCAGGATGATGGTGCCCATCAACACGTGCGCACCGTGAAAACCCGTGAGCATGAAAAAGGTTGCGCCATATATTCCGGAAGCCAGGGTCAACCCAAGATCATTGTAGGCGTGAATGTATTCTGCGATCTGCAAGGTCAGGAACACCACCGCGAGCACGACCGTAAGCAGCAGCCAGCCTTTCAACGCAGCGCGCTTGCCCGCGCGCAGGGCGTGGTGGGCGAAGGTAACGGTTACGCTTGAAGTGATCAGGAGCAGCGTGTTGATCAGCGGCAGCTGCCATGGGCTGATAGTCTCGGTTGGCCCTGGATAGGCCTGGGGATCAGGATTCTGCAGCAGAGGCCAGACGAATTCGAACTCGGGCCAGAGCATCGCTGTGTCGGCCTTGGCGCCCTCGCCTGCCAGCCATGGACCGGCCAAGGTGCGCACGTAGAAGAGCGCACCGAAAAACGCCGCGAAAAACATCACTTCGGAGAAGATAAACCAACCCATTCCCATGCGGAAAGAGCGATCCATCTGCGCGCTGTATAGCCCCTGGTGGCTCTCGGAAACGACATTGCTGAACCAGCCAAACATCATGTAGATAAGGATCAGCAATCCGGCAAAGAAAACATACTGGCCGAGGCTGCTGTCGGCGCCACTGGTCATGTTGTTCATCATGGTTCCGGCACCGAACACGGTAACCAGCAAGCCTATCGAACCTACAATCGGCCATTTGCTTTGGGCCGGTACATAATATTCTTCGTGAGTTGCCATCTTTTATTCTCCTTATCAGGCAGCCGTATTCAGTTGCCGTGCGCCGCGGCCAGGTCAAGGCTGGCCGCCATGCGTTCAGTAACATCGAAAAGGGTATAAGCCAGGGTTAGACGTCGAACCTCCGCGGGAAGGGCTGTATCGACGATAAAACGCACTGGCATTTCGATCCGCTCGCCCGGCTGAAGAACCTGCTGGGTAAAGCAGAAGCACTCGGTTTTGTGAAAATACGCGGCCGCCTTGGAAGGCGACACGCTGGGTATTGCCTGGGCGACCATGGGCTTATCGGTCGGATTGTGCGCAATGAACATCATCTCGTGGGTTTCGCCCGGGTGCAGCGTCAGTTCGCTCGCTTGCGGGCCGAAGGACCATTCCATGCCCTCAGCATTCGATGAAATGAATTGCACGCGGACCGAGCGGCTTTCATCCACGGCGCCAGCGTTACCCTCATAAACCGAGCCATTGGGTTTGCCATTGATGCCGAAGGCCTGGCACATCACGTCATAGATAGGTACCAGGAGAAATCCGAAACCGAACATGCCGACCACTACCAGCAGTAGCCGGGGTACGAGACGCTTGGTGTTCTGACCTTCGCTCACAATCGACTCCCTACTTCACGTCAGGTGGTGTACTGAAGGTGTGATAGGGCGCCGGAGACGGAACTGTCCACTCCAGACCTTCCGCACCGTCCCATGGCTTGGCAGAGGCTTTTGGGCCGCCACGAATGCACTTGATGACGATAAACAGGAACAGCAGCTGCGTAGCTCCGAACATGAATGCGCCAACCGAGGACACCATGTTGAAGTTGGCAAACATCATGTTGTAGTCGGGGATACGACGTGGCATACCCGCCAGGCCGATAAAATGCATTGGGAAGAACGCCAGGTTCATGCCCACGAAGGACATCCAGAAATGGGTCTTGGCGAGCACCTCGTCATACATGAAGCCGGTCCACTTCGGTAACCAATAGTAGGCCGATGCGAAGATGCCGAAAATGGCGCCCGGCACCAGCACATAGTGAAAGTGGGCCACTACGAAGTAGGTGTCATGGTACTGGAAGTCCGCCGGAGCGATAGCCAGCATCAGACCGGAGAACCCGCCGATGGTGAACAGGATCACGAAGGCGATGGCAAAGAGCATAGGTGCTTCGAAGGTCAACGATCCACGAAACATGGTTGACACCCAGTTGAATACTTTCACCCCGGTTGGCACCGCGATGAGCAGCGTCGCGTACATGAAGAACAGTTCGCCCGTCAGGGGTATGCCCACCGTGAACATGTGGTGCGCCCAGACCACGAACGACAGAAAAGCAATCGCTGCGGTGGCGTAGACCATCGAGGTGTAGCCGAACAGAGGTTTGCGGGCGAATGCCGGAATAATCATGCTGACCGCGCCAAAGGCCGGCAGAATCATGATGTATACCTCGGGATGACCGAAGAACCAGAAGATATGCTGGAACATGACTGGATCACCGCCACCTGCAGCGCTGAAGAAACTGGTGCCGAAGTGGATGTCCATCAGCATCATGGTGACCACGCCTGCCAGCACTGGCATGACTGCGATCAACAGGAACGCGGTGATGAGCCAGGTCCAGACGAACAGCGGCATTTTCATCAGAGTCATGCCTGGGGCACGCAGGTTGATGATGGTCGCGACGATATTGATCGCACCCATGATCGAGCTGATACCGGCCAGGTGAATGGCGAAAATGAAGAAGGTCACGCTCGGCGGCGCATAGGTGGTCGACAGCGGAGCGTAGAAGGTCCAACCGAAGTTCGGCCCGCCACCATCCATGAACAGCGTCGAGACCAGCAGGCCGAACGCAGCAGGCAGCAGCCAGAAGCTGAAGTTGTTCATTCGTGGCAGAGCCATGTCCGGCGCCCCGATCATCATCGGGATCATCCAGTTGGCCAGGCCCACGAAAGCCGGCATAACCGCACCAAACACCATGATCAAGCCGTGCATGGTGGTCATCTGGTTAAAGAATTCCGGCGCAACCAGTTGCAGCCCGGGCTGGAACAGTTCGGCGCGGATCACCATCGCCATGGTTCCACCGAGAAGGAACATGGCAAAGCTGAACCACAGATACATCGAACCGATGTCCTTGTGGTTGGTGGTCAGTACCCAACGCATCGGACCTTTGGCCGGACCATGTGCATGGTCGGCGTGATGATTATCGATCACTGCACTCATGACAGGTCTCCTATTGGCCTTCGTTGAATTCGAGGATATCGAGCGGACTTACCATTTCGCCGGTGTTGTTTTCCCAGGCGTTACGTTCGTAAGTGATCACAGCTGCGAGGTCGACTTCAGATAGTTGACGGCCAAAAGCGGGCATGGCGGTGCCAGGACTGCCATTGACGACGATACTGATATGTCCGGCGACGTCGTTAAGTACCATATCGCTGCCTTTCAGTGCCGGGAACATTGGCGGGACGCCTTCGCCGTTGGGTTGGTGGCAGGAGGCGCAGGCGGAAGCATAGACGCGTTCACCACGCTCCATCAGCTCTTCAAGCGTCCAGTCCTTGTCTTTCAACTCGGCTTCGCGGGCTGCCAGCTCTTTCTTTTCGGCAAGCCAGATGGCGTAGTCTTCCTGGGTTTTCGCTTCAACCACAACGGGCATGAAGGCATGCTCGCGCCCGCACAGCTCGGTGCACTGGCCACGGTAGATGCCGGGCTCCTCGACCCGCGTCCAGGCTTCGTTGATAAAGCCTGGAATCGCATCCTTCTTCACCGCCAGGGCGGGCACCCACCAGGAATGGATCACGTCAGCGGAAGTGATCAGGAAGCGAACCTTCTGGCCGATCGGAATGACCAGTGGCTCATCGACCTCAAGAAGATAGTTAGGACCTTTCTCGGCAGCGTTACTGATCTCGTCGCGAGAAGTGGCCATGTTGCTGAAAAAATTGACGTCTTCGCCAAGATAGCTGTATTGCCAGCGCCATTGGTAGCCGGTAACCAGGACGTCGACATCGGACTCGTCAGCGTCATATATATCGATCAGGGTCTTGGTCGCTGGAACGGCCATACCGATGAGGATGATTAGAGGAACGACCGTCCACAGAATCTCCACCGATAGATTTTCATGGAATTTGGCTGGCACCGCTCCACGGGATTTCCGGTGCATGAACATCGACCAGAACATGACCCCAAAAACAATGACTCCAATGGCTACGCATATCCAGAAGATAGTCATATGCAGATTGAAAACCGAATGGCTGACCTCGGTCACCCCTTTGGTCATATTTATTGTCCACTCGGCGCTGGCGGTGCTGCTCAATACTGACAGTGACAGACCACCCAGCCAGGCGCTTGCATATCGCAACATTCCCGGTTCCCCTATTTATTTTTTTTATCTCTACTGGCGCGCAGGGGGAAATTACAGACACGGAGCTGTATATGCGCCACTTTCCACACCGACAGACCCCCATAAGGCAAATGCCGGGCAGACAGTAACCCCCCAAAGGCTACCAGCCAGCCCCGAGTATAGACCTGAGAGATTTCTTGGCAATGCTTCGTTCTGGTTATTTTTCGTGCTGTCAAGGCTCTGCGCAGCCGCTTCCCTGAAATCAGTGACCAACGAACGAGGGAATATGGTGGGTCATATTAGCTGTCCAGTTCTATTTTATGCCTCGTTTTTGAGTCACTTTGACGTTATCGCCCTCCTCTGCTAGCTTGGGTCTACATTTTCGCAATGACCGTCCCTGCCAGGCGGCCTGGAGACCCCATGGACATTTCGGTATTACGAGAGCGCATCGTCGCTGCTCGACGACATGAACAGAGCGAGACGGCTCTGCGCGACTGGCTGGCGGAGCGGTTGCCCGGACTTGAGCTGGCCATCAGGTCTGGGCAGGACGAAATGACGACGATGCTCAAATTCATCGATGCCTACATCGTTCAGGTGCCGGATTTGCTGGAAGCAGCGCAAGTCGTGGCACAGACAGCTGGCATTAGTGAACAATTGTCGCCAGTGCTGAAGGTCGCCGAGGCTTTTTTCCAGCAACCGCCCGATTTGCCAATCGATCACCGAGGTATGCTGGCGCTGCTTGATGAAGCTTATCTGGCCCATCGCCTGGTTGAAGAGGTCAATGACCGGTATGTGGGGCACGGTTGTGGCCCCTTGATTCCGCTGGATATGACCCGCGCCAATCTGATTGCGCACCAGTTGCTTGGCGAGCCCTTTTCCAATGATCTTGACCTGATAGTGACCCAGGCGTTGGAACGGCTGGTCCCGGAAAGTCTTTTTGAAGGCGAGGCTTTTCAGCGCTACCAGGCTAGCGTGAACCCTGAGAGCTGCCAAGCGCTGTGGCAGGAGTGGCCTTGTATGTCTGAGACGCTGGGCGTGGGGATCAAGTGGCGCGGGGCCGCTTGATCCGCTAGCTCATTTTTTTTTCAGGCGTGGATTAGGGAAAAATTGCACGGTTTGGGTTTGTGCGGTGGGCTTGGCGATTTTCGGCGCATTCACGCGGGTGGGAATTTCGCGGGGCACGGAGTTGCCCCGCTCATCCAATGTGTCGGCATAACCACAATTCACACATTCACGATTGGGCACTCCATCGATCTGGAACATGCGGATGGTGTCCATCTGGCTGCAGGCCGGGCAGACTGCGCCAGCAATGAACCGTTTGATGACCTGGGTCTCGCTCATGCCGCTTCTCCGGTAAGCCCGCTATGTCGCAGCAAGGCGTCGATGGACGGTTCCCGTCCACGGAAGGCCACGAATAGATCCATCGGCTCACGACTGCCGCCCCGGGCGAGAATGTTGTCGCGGAATGCTCGTCCGGTTTCGGGGTTGAAAATCCCCTCTTCCTCGAAACGTGAAAACGCGTCGGAGGACAGTACTTCTGCCCATTTGTAGCTGTAGTAACCTGCCGCATAACCTCCAGCGAAGATATGCGAAAAGCCATTCTGGAATCGGTTGAACGCCGGCGGGTTCAGCAACGATGTCTCTTTGCGCACGGCATCGAGCACATCCTGGACGCTTCGATTGGGCACACGGCGGGCGTGCAATTCAAAGTCGAAAAGTGAGAATTCTACCTGGCGCAACATGCCCATACCGGATTGGAAGTTTCTCGCCGCCATCATTTTATCGAGCAATTCCTGCGGCAAGGGTTCGTCGGTTTCATGGTGTCCGGCGATCAGCGCCAGGCCTTCCGGCTCCCAACACCAGTTTTCCATGAACTGGCTGGGCAGTTCTACCGCGTCCCAAGCTACGCCGTTGATGCCCGAGGCGGATGGATAATCGACCTTTGTCAGCAGATGGTGAAGACCATGGCCAAACTCGTGGAACAGCGTAGTGACCTCGTTGTGCGTCAGCAGTGCAGGCTTGCCACCCAGTGAAGGCGTGAAGTTGCACACCAGGTATGCCACCGGCTTTTGCACCATGCCTTCCGGTAGCCGGCGGCGGTCACGCGCCGCGTCCATCCAGGCTCCTCCACGTTTATTGCTGCGCGCATACAGATCGAGGAAAAACCGGCCGATCACGTCGCCTTCCTCTACCACTTCGTAGAGCCGGGCATCCGGGTGCCAGCGGTCAAACTCGGCCACTTCACGAATGCTGATGCCGTACAAGCGCTCGGCAATATCGAACATGCCGTCAATGACTTTATTGACCGGAAAATAGGGGCGCAGAACCTCCTGTGAAATGGCGTAGCGATGCTGTTGCAGTTTCTCGCTGTAATACCCCAGATCCCAGGTTTGCAGGTCATCGCAGCCCTGCTCGGCAGCGTATTCGCGAAGCGCCTGCAAGTCGGCTTCGGCGGCGGGTTTGCTGCGTTGGGCCAGGTTACGCAGGAATCCGAGCACCTGGTCGGTACTGTCGGCCATTTTGGTCGCCAGTGACAGCTCTGCATAGTTGTCGTAGCCAAGCAGCTCCGCCAGTTCCTGGCGCAGAGACAGGATTTCTTTGATCAGCGGACCGTTGTCGTTCTGTCCGGCATTCGGACCCTGGTCGGAAGCTCGCGTGCTATAGGCGGTATAGAGTTCCTGGCGCAGCGAGCGATCATGCGCATAAGTCATCACAGCGTAGTAACTGGGGAATTCAAGGGTAATCAGCCAGCCTTCCAGATCACGGGCTTCGGCCGCCTGCCTTGCTTGGGCCAAGGCAGACTCAGGCAATCCATCCAGCGCGGCGGCATCGGTAATATGCTTGGTCCATGCCTGGGTCGCGTCCATCACGTTGTTGGAAAATTTACTCTGTAGGTCGGAGAGACGCATCTGCAATTCACCGTAGCGTTTCTGCTGATCAACCGGCAGGGCAATACCGGATAGACGAAAATCGCGTAGCGTATGTTCAATGATAAGTTGCTGGGTGGCGTCCAGCTCAGCAAACGAGTCGCTTTTCGACAGCTGGGTATAGGCCTCGAACAACGCCTGGTTCTGTCCCAGCTCGGTCGAATACTGGCTTAATAGCGGCAGACAACTGTTGTAGGCGTCGCGCATCTCCGGCGTGTTCATCACCGCGTTCAGGTGACCTACCGGGGACCAGGCGCGCGACAGGCGCTCGCCGGTTTCATCCAGCGGCTCGACCAGATCTGCCCAGGTCCACTCGGTGGGGCTGGTCGCCAGCAGGGCGTGCAGCTGCTCCCGATTGTCAGCCAGGATCTGTTCGATTGCCGGTTTGACGTGCTCGGCGCGAATGTCACTGAAAGGGGGCAGGTCATAGGATTGCAGCAGCGGGTTTGACATGGCGTTTAGGTATCCTGGGTCGATAAAGCGCGGACTTTGACTATCATCTTATTTAATATGACTGTGTTTGGCACGGCCACTGGCTTTAATTAATGGTATCAAGAGCTTTCCTTGATGAGATGGAATCTATGAATGTGAGACCCTTCGGCGGCAAGACCCCGCAGCTTGGCCGCGGGGTCTTCGTTGATCCTTCATCGGTGGTACTCGGTGATGTGACCATTGGCGATGACTGTTCGATATGGCCTGCGGTGGTAGTGCGTGGCGATATGCTACACATTCGCATTGGCGCGCGTACCAGTGTGCAGGATGGCAGCGTGCTGCATATCACCCACGCGGGTCCCTTCAATCCCGCCGGTTATCCATTGGTCATTGGTGATGATGTGACCATAGGGCACAAGGTTTTGTTGCATGGCTGCACTATCGGCAACCGGGCGCTTATCGGGATGGGCAGCATCATCATGGACGGGGCTGTTGTTGAAGATGAAGTAATAGTCGGGGCCGGTAGTCTGGTTCCGGCAAACCGGACCTTGAGGAGTGGTCATTTGTATGTTGGCAGCCCGGCCAGGGAGATCCGTACGTTGACCGATGAGGAAAAGGCATTTTTCACCTACTCTGCCAACAATTATGTCCGGCTCAAGGATCAGCATATGGCCGAGGAGTGGGCCCGCTGAATTATTCCTGACAGGAACCGGATTGCGTTTCGGCCAGCCAATTGTCCCGCAATCAGGGCCGTGAATAGTGTTCAGCTTCGCCGCATCTTGATGCAGCCCTGGTTTATGATCGGGGTGTAAGGGAGATCATCCCTCCATTCTCAATCAAGCGAGGCACTCCATGTCTGCTCATACCAATCGAAAAATCGTTTTAAGTAAGCGCCCTCAAGGTGAAATTCAGGACGGCGACCTGGTTCTGAAGGAAGAATCAGTACGTGAACTCAAAGATGGGGAAGTGCTGATCAAAACCCTGTGGCTGTCCCTTGACCCTTACATGCGGCCCCGGATGAATGACAGCAAGGGCTACATGGACCCGATTGGTATTGGCGAGCCCATCGTCGGTGAAAGCGTTGGCCGTGTGGTTGAGTCCAGGTCCGACAAATACAGCGTCGGCGACGTGGTTACCAGTTATTCCGGCTGGCAGGAGTACAGCATCATCCCAGGCGACGCGCCTATGGTTTACAAGGTCGATGCCAAAGACGTTCCGCTGCAGGCCTTTCTTGGCGTTGCCGGTATGCCCGGACGCACCGGTTATTGCGGCCTGATGTATGTCGGCAAACCCAAAGCGGGTGAAACCGTCGTTGTATCTGCGGCCTCTGGCCCGGTCGGTACGGTGGTGGGCCAGACAGCCAAACAACTCGGCTGCCGGGTAGTCGGGGTGGCTGGCGGGGAAGAGAAGTGCCGCTACGTTGTCGAAGAGCTTGGCTTCGATGCCTGCGTCGACTACAAGGCGGGCAACCTGGAAGCCGATCTCAAGGCCGCATGCCCGGATGGTATTGATGTGTATTTTGAAAACGTCGGCGGAGCGGTAACCCGAGCGGTGGCCAAGTTGCTCAACTCCGGCTCGCGCGTGCCGATCTGTGGCTACGTTTCAGCGTATAACGCCGAGGATGCCAGCAAGGTTGAAACGCCGTTTCATGTGTTTGGCGCCATGGAAGACAAGCCTGAGCACCGCTTCTTTCTGGTTACCGAATGGCAGGACAAGCATCAGGAGATCACCAATCTGCTCGCTGATCAGATTGCCTCTGGCAAGCTCAAATATCAGGAAACGGTTGCTGAAGGTCTGGAAAATGCAGTCGAAGCCTTCAAGGGTCTGCTCAAAGGCAGGAACTTCGGCAAGCAACTGGTCCACATCGCTGATTGATCGACCAGATTGATTGTCCGTAACAGGTGCCGAGTGTTCGCTCGGCATCTGTTATCGGTGCTTCGATTGTCAGCGTGGCGCCGTCGACTTGGCCCATTCCTGTTCCTGAAGAGCCCGCCACATGATCTTGCCCGTGGGCGACTTGGGTAAGCTGTCAGTAAACTCCACGATTTTCGGACATTTGTAGGCAGACATGTTGTCCTGGCACCAGGCGATCAGCTCATCGGCTAAAAGCGCCTCATGGCCAGCCGCACATACCACCACGGCCTTGACCGTTTCGCCGCGTCGCTCGTCGGGCACGGAGATGATGCACACCTCCTTCACACCGCGATGCCCATACAACAGAGACTCCACCTCCGCTGGCCAGACCTTGAAGCCCGAGGCGTTGATCATGCGTTTCACGCGGTCGACCAGGAAGAAGTAACCCTCCTCGTCGTAATGGCCGATGTCGCCGGAGCGGAAGAAGCGCTTGCCGTCCAGCTCAATGAAGGCTTCTGCCGTGGCTTGGTCTCGGCGCCAGTAACCCTGAAACAACTGTTCTCCATGCAGGATAATCTCGCCCGTCTCACCCGGCCCGACTTCCTGGAGGGAATCGACGTCGATAACCCTCGCATCCACGCCGATGATAGGAATGCCGAGACACTGTGGCTTGGGCGCCTGCGGCGGATTCATATGGGTCGCGCTGATGGTCTCCGACAGTCCATAACCCTCGGAATAGTGCAGTCCGGTTTTGCTTTCCAGCTTGGCGGCGACCGCAGCAGGCATGGGTGCGCCACCGCCGCCAATGGCCTTAAGGCTGCTCAGGTCGTATTGATCAATGCTCGGCTCGGACAGCAGATCGACGACCATCGTCGAGATATTACGCCAGCTGCTGATGCCATGATCCTGGATCAACTGTGCCGCCACCTTGCGATCCCAGCGCGTCATCACGACCTGCGTGCCGCCGATATAAATGGAGGAGTTCATGCACACCTGCATGCCGGTGACATGGAACATAGGGACCGATACCAGCGTCACGCTCTGGTGCTGGGCGTTGCCCCAAACCGAACAGTAGACGGTAGTGGCCATGACACTGTGGTGGGTGTGCACGCACCCCTTGGGGTTGCCAGTGGTGCCCGAGCTGTAAGGGATGACGCAGAGATCATTCGGGCCGGTGGTAAGCGGGCCCGGACTGTGCCCGGAGGACAGCGCGTCCTGCCAATGGGTGATTCCAGGCCGCACGGGTAGTGTTGCAGACAGCTTGACCGCATCGGGCAGATCCAGCGAAGTGGGCTCGCGCACATATTCTGCATAGGCGCTGACTACCACCTCCCGCAGCTTGCCCTCGTCGACCAGCCCTGCAACGTTGTCCAGCAGCTCCAGTCCGCATAGTGCGACCTGGGCCTCGGTGTCGTCGAGCAGGTAGTCCAGCTCGGCCTTGCGATTCATCGGATTGACCGGCACCACCACCGCATTGGCGCGCAGGATGGCATAGAAGCCGATAACGAACTGCGGACTGTTCTGCATATACAGCAGTACCCGGTCGCCGGCCTTTACCCCTGCACTCTGCAGATAGCCAGCCAATGCGTTGGCCTGACGTTCCAGTTCGCGGTATGACAGTGCCGTGCCGTAATAGATGATGGCTGGATGCTCGGGATAGCGCAGCGCGGAAATGGTCAGATTGGTATACAGGCTGGTTTGAGGCAGCTCGAGGAAATGCGGCACCTGAGCGGGCCAGACCTGATAGTGACGGTCAAACATGCGGACGATCTCCGGTATGACGTGGGCAAAATTCGAAGCGGTGGAGGCTAGCGCTACCAGGCCGGCCTGAAAACGGTTAGTAGCGTTGGTGTTGACGGATCATAACCGCTGGGCAGGAAGGCGCTGCCCGCTAGGGCAGCCAGATGCGGAACTCGCCGCCACCCAGCGCGCAGTCGTTGCTGAGCTGTATGTGTCCCTTCGCGCCGTTGCGCTGATGCAGGCGTGCGATGCGCTCGCCAAAATAAAGTCCAAGTCCGGTACTGCCGGTGCTCATGTCGATGCCCAGGACGTACTCGGACTGTTTGTCGATCATCACCTGGGGGTATCCAGCCCCGTCATCGCTTATGGACAGGACCAGTTGCTCCTCATCCATGGAGGCGTGCAGATGGATGGCCGATTTGGCGTATCGGATGGAATTGTTGATGACGTTGGACACCACCGAGCCCACCAGCTCGGGATCGAAGAAGCCCATCATGCCGGGGTCGTCCAGGGTGTAGGTGCCGCTGATATGACGGGCGCGCAGAATGTTGTCGTGCCGGGCCAGTTGGGCCTCCAGGAAATCGTCCACTTCCATCCAGGTGGGCCTCAGCGGCAGTTGGTGAACCTGCAGCTTGTACAGGCCGAGCATCTGCACCAGCATGCCATTCAGGCGCAGCGACTCGTACTCGACTATCCCGTGCTCCCGCGTCTCGCTCGCATCGGCTGGCAGATTGGCCAGTGCCTCGGTATAGGCCTGCATCAGCAGGCCCAGCGAGTTTTTCATGTCGTGGACGGTCGAGGCGATGACAGTAGAAAAGTCCAGGCTCGCTTCGTCGTCGCTCATAGCTTGTCCACAGTGGCGCACAGTTTCTGGTAGCGCTCATAGCGATGGTCGGATTCAGGCATGCTGCGCACCTGCTGCAGGCACTGCAGACACTCCTCCTTGAGGCTTGCATCAGGTTGAGCTGCCAGGAGCCTGAGCAGAGACTGCGCGGTGTTCAGGGCAAAGCTCACGTTGCGCGGCTGACTGTTCCAGGCCTTGCGGAACAGCTCCAGGGCCTCGGGAAACTGCTTTTTCTGGTAGCAGCGAATGCCCTCGCGATTCCAGGTCTGCGCCTGGGCACCGGCGCTCAGAATTGCCGGGTCCTGGGTTTGCGACGCGACACCCGCCATGACCTTGGGATCGTCGCCATACATTTCGGCGCAGGTACTCAGCACTTCGTCTGCCTGCTTATCCTGGCCGAGGTTGCGCAGTTGCGCGGCGACTACCAGGGCGGTTTCCGCTGAAAAGAACTTGTCCAGTGTGGTGATTTTTTCCGCCGCCGCCTGGGCCAGGCGGTTGGCCTCGTCGGTTTGTCCGGTCTTGGCCAGGGTGCGGGCCTGGGTCAGGTCGGACCGCACTGCCAGCACCGGGTCATCCTTCCAGGTTTTGTTCAGCTCGCCCAGGGTCTGGCGAATTTCGACCAGGGCCCGCGAGTTGAGACTGGAGTCTCCGGCCTGATCGGTCAGGCTGGTAGCCAGCGCCAGATGGTTTTCCGGATCGCGAAACACCGAGTTTCGCCCCAGTTCCACCGCCTGGCGAAAGGCCCTTATTGCCTGTTCATGATTATCGTTGGCCTGGGCCAGTTTGCCCAGTTCGGCCTGGCGCGACAGGCTGTTAGGCGAGATGCGTATGCCTTGCTGCAGGTACTCCTGCGCCTTGGCGGTATCGCCCTGTGCGGCAGCTATGGCGGCAAGTCCGTCATACAAGGCGGGCACCATCGGGAACAGGCCGATAGCCTTGTTATACAGCGCTTCAGCCTTGTCGAGCTGCCCGATACGCTGCCAGTGATCGGCCAGCGCCACGAGAGCCCAGGGCATCGGCCGGTCATTGACGAGTCCTTCCAGCAGCTTTTCAAGTTCGGCGTGTTTACCCAGCGATTCGAGCGCGGTGGCAAGATAGCGCTGACACTGGGGCGCAAACCGTGGAAGAGCGGCCATTGCTTTTTCACTGGCTGTTACTACAGTTTGCTGGTCGTTTTTCTCCAGGGCATCCAGTATCGGCTTCAGTGCATTTTTCCGTTCAACCAGCTTGTCCAGTCGCTGTTGCAGGCTGGCACGATTGAAGGGCTTGGTCAGATAGGCGTCCGGCTCGCATTCCAGCGCGGCCATGACCATCGCCTGGCTGCTTTCGGCGGTCACCATCACAAAAATACAGTGCGGGCTGATCAATTTTGCGTGGTGCAACTCTTCCAGGACCTGTTGCCCGTTCTTGCCGGCGCCCAGATTGTAATCGTGGAGAATGATGTCGTAGGCATTGCGCCGGCACTGGGCTAGCGCTTCGTCCCCATTGGCCGCTGTGTCGACGTTCTGCACCGCCATCTGGCGCAGCATGCCGGTGACAGAAGAGCGGAAGTCGGAAAAATCGTCTACTACCAGAAAACGTTTTTTACTGTAATCAATCATTTCGAAGCCTGAACAGTGCCCTGGTACGACCAGGGTTTGTTGGTATTGTGGTAGATCTCGCCCACTGGGCGCTACGCCGCGCCTGATCGTCGAAAAGCGAACTTTTAAGGCTCAGTTAATCTTTTTCAGCATAATAGGTCCAAGCCTCAACACGGGACACCCTCCCTACGGCTCAACCATATACTAGTAGAGGTATCGATGAATACTCGAAGTCTGCTCGACCAGTTGCTCAATACCGGGAAGGATATGCTGCAGAAACAGGCATCCGGTAAATCCCTGGGATCCGGTTCTTCAGGAATCACTTCACAGTTGGGTGGCCTGCTCGGTGGGGCCGGCGGAGGCGCGCTTGGGGGCGGGGCCATCGGTATGCTGATGGGTAACAAGAAAGCTCGAAAAATGGGTGGCAAGGCGTTGACTTACGGAGGGCTCGCGGCGCTGGGTGTAGTCGCCTACAAGGCCTATAGCAATTGGCAGGCTCAACAGCAGAACCAGAACCAGAGCCAGAGTGTTGCGGGTCAGCGCCAGCTGCAAACGGTTGATCGGGTATCGCCCGCTGAGATGGAAGAGCACAGCCACGCGATTCTGCGGGCGGTCATCGGAGCGGCCAAGGCCGACGGACATATCGATGAACGCGAGCGGGAAATGATTGATGGCGAAGTGTCCAAGCTCACCAATGATCCACAACTGCAACGGTGGTTCGATCAGGAGTTGCGCAAACCTTTGGATCCGACCGAAGTGGCTCGTTCGGCAACGACGCCGGAAATTGCCGCAGAGATGTATCTGGCAAGCATTCTGATGGTCGACGAAGAAAGCTATATGGAGCGCGCCTACCTGGATGAGCTGGCCCGGCAGCTGAAGCTGGACCCCTCATTGAAAGCGGAGCTGGAAACCCAGGCGCTGGAAAATCTGCGCTGAGGCAGGCGGAGTCAATGCGGTTTAGTAGCGATGCAGCTTCCCCCAGACTGATGCCGATCTGGGGGAAGTTCGCAAAGGCTGGTAATTGGCCGCCCAGTGCGTTGCTGTGCCTGTGCGGGGCTTGCCGTCAGATAGACGTTTGCGGGGCAGTATCGAGTGCGGGTTCGGCCTCCGTTCTGTCATCTTTTCTGGCGAATACCGACGACACCATTACGAAGAACAGCGGTACCCAGAAAATCGCCAGGAAGGTTGCGGTTATCATCCCGCCGATGACCCCGGTGCCGATAGCGTGCGAGCTACCCGCTCCTGCGCCACTGGCCAGCGCCAGCGGAACCACACCCAGCGTGAAGGCCAGCGACGTCATGATGATCGGACGCAGGCGCATTCTGCAGGCTTCCACCGCCGCATCAAACAGACTCATGCCCTGCTCATGCAGATCCTTGGCGAACTCGACGATCAGGATCGCGTTTTTTGCCGTCAGTCCGACCGTCGTCAGCAGACCTACCTGGAAGAACACGTCGTTTGACAAGCCGCGACCCAGCGTTGCCAGGAGCGCGCCGATTACACCCAGCGGAACCACCAGCAATACCACAAGCGGAATCGACCAGCTCTCATACAGCGCAGCAAGACACAGGAACACTACCAGCAGCGACAGCGCATACAGCATCGGCGCCTGATCGCCAGAGATTCGTTCCTCGTAGGATAGGCCAGTCCAGGCAACACCCACGCCTTCCGGCAGTTTGGTGGCTATTTCTTCCACCGCCGCCATCGCCTCACCCGTACTGAAACCGGGTGCAGCCTCGCCCATGATTTCCATCGAGGCTACGCCGTTATAACGCGACAGTTTGGGCGAGCCGTACACCCACTCGCCGCTGGCGAATGCATTGAAGGGCACCATGTCTCCCTCGTTGTTCCGGACGAACCATTTGTTCAGATCGTCCGGATTCATCCGGGCTGCCGCTTCGCCCTGAATATAGACGCGTTTCACTCGCCCGCGATCAATAAAGTCGTTGATATAACTGGAACCCCAGGTGATGGACTGCGTGCTGTTGATATCGCTGAGCGATACCCCCAGTACCCGCGCCTGTTCATCGTCGATGTTCAGCTGGTATTGCGGCTCGTCCTCCAGGCCGTTGGGCCTCACCGACGTCAGGGCGGGGTGGTTGGCCGCCAGTTCCAGAAACTGATTGCGTGCCTGCATCAGGGTGTCATGTCCCACACCGGAGTTATCCTGCAGAAACAGGTTGAAACCGGTGGCATTGCCCAATGCCATGACCGCTGGCGGGGCGAAGGCGTTTACCTGAGCATCGCGCAATGTGCTGAAGTACTGCCGGGCGCGATCGGCCAGCGCGAACACGCTCTGTTCAGGTTCTGTCCGTTCTTCCCAGGGTTTCAGCCCGATGAAGGCGATGGCCGAATTCTGGCCTCGCCCGGCGAAGCTGAAACCGGTGACCGTGAACACCGATTTGACGATGTCCGATTCTTCTGTGAGGAGATATTCACGCATGTTGTCCACAGTCTTCTGGGTGCGCTCCGCCGTGGAGCCAGCCGGTGCCTGCACCTGGGCAAACAGCACGCCCTGATCTTCGTTGGGCAGAAACGCCGACGGTATCCTGGTGAACAACACCGCCATGACAGCGACGATGACCAGATACAGCAGCACAAAGGGAGTCTTGCGTTTGAGAATGCCGATGACACTCCGTTCGTATCGGTTCACACCCCGGTTGAAGATGCGATTGAACCAGCCGAAGAAGCCACGCTTTTGATGGTGCTCGCCTTTGGGAATCGGCTTTAACATCGTAGCGCACAAGGCCGGCGTGAACACCAACGCCACCAGCACCGACAGCGTCATTGCCGAGGCGATCGTCACTGCGAACTGCCGGTAGATGACGCCCGTCGAGCCGCCAAAGAATGCCATCGGAATGAATACGGCGGAGAGCACCAGACCGATGCCGACCAGTGCGCCCTGGATCTGGTCCATCGATTTGCGTGTGGCTTCCAGTGGCGACAGGCCTTCTTCGGCCATTACGCGCTCGACGTTTTCAACCACCACAATGGCATCGTCTACCAGCAGGCCGATCGCCAGAACCATGGCGAACATGGTGAGAATATTGACGCTGAAGCCAAACAGCGACAGCACGCCGAAGGTGCCCAGTATGACCACCGGCACTGCAAGGGTCGGGATAAGCGTCGCTCGGAAGTTTTGCAGGAACAGATACATCACCACGAAAACCAGCACCACGGCCTCAAGGAGAGTATGCACTACGCCGGTAATCGACTCCGACACCACCGGAGCGGTCTCAAACGGGTAGACGATTTCCATGCCTTGGGGGAAGAAGGGCTCCAGGTCGGCAATCGTCTGTTTCACTGCCCTGGCGGTGTCCAGCGCATTGGCGCCGGTAGCCAGGTTGACCGCAATACCCGATGCGGGCTTGCCGTTGAACTGAGCAGAGTAGTTGTAAGTCTGCGCGCCCATCGCCACCCGGGCTACGTCCCGCAGGCGAACCTGGGAGCCATCGCTGGCGACCTTGAGCAAGATATTACGGAACTGCTCGGGAGTTTGCAGGCGCGTCTTGCCGATAATAGTGGCGGTCAGTTGTTGACCCGGTACCGCGGGCAAGCCACCAAGCTGCCCCGAGGACACCTGCACGTTCTGGGCGCTGACGGCCGCGCTGACCTCCATCGGCGTCATCTGGAAGTTGTTCAGTTTGGCCGGGTCAAGCCATATGCGCATGGCGTAGGGCGCACCGAATACCTGAAAGTCGCCGACGCCCTCGGTCCGGGAAAGCGGGTCCTGAATATTGGAAATGATGTAGTCGGACAGGTCATCCCGGGTCATGCTGCCATCGCTGGAGACCACCCCAACCACCATCAGGAAGCCACTGGTCGACTTGGTCACGCGGATGCCCTGCTGTTGCACTTCCTGCGGCAGCATGGGCGTCGCCAGTTGCAGCTTGTTCTGCACCTGCACCTGGGCAATGTCCGGATCCGTTCCCTGATCGAAGGTCACGTTGATCTGCATGCTGCCATCTGAATTACTGACAGAGCTGATATAGCGCAGGCCGTCGATGCCATTGAGTTGCTGTTCAATGACCTGCACTACGGTGTCCTGCACCGTCTGGGCCGAGGCGCCAGGATAGGCCACCTGAATGCGGATCGCTGGCGGTGCGATTTCCGGGTACTGGTTAACCGGCAGGTTGAGCACCGCCAGCCCCCCGGCCAGCATGATCACCAGCGCGATTACCCAGGCAAAGATGGGTCGATCAATAAAGAATCTGGACATTCGGGATTATCCTTCCTGACCGGATGGCTGGGCTGAAGCGGAAATATTGCTCGCTGGCACGACCTTAACCTCGGCACCAGGGCGGACGAATTGCAAGCCTTCGGTTATAAGACGATCCCCAGCGTTAAGCCCTTCACTAACCAGCCAGCGGTTGCCTACTGCACGTTCAACCTTGATCGGGCGAAGCTCTACCTTATTGTCGGCATTGACCACTAACGCTGTGGCGTCGCCGCGTGGAGTGCGGGTCACGCCCTGTTGAGGCGCCAGGATCGCATTGCTACGGGTGCCGGCTACCAGCTGCGCATGCACAAACAGGCCTGGCAGCAGATCTTTATCAGGGTTGGGGAAAACGGCACGCAGAGTGACCGATCCGGTACCGGCGTCGACCGATACTTCAGAGAACTCCAGGGTGCCTTCATGCGGGTACTGGTTGAGACCGTCCAGGGTCAGCGTAACTTTGGCGGCATTCTCGCCGGCTTTTTCCAGGCGCCCTTCTTCCAGATCGCGACGCAGTGCCAACAGCTCCCGCGCCGGCTGGGTGACGTCCACATAGATCGGATCCAACTGCTGGATGGTCGCCATGGCCGCGGCCTGGCCATTGCTGACCAGAGCGCCTTCACTCACCAGTGATCGACCGATACGCCCGGAAATCGGGGCGAGAACCTTGGTGTAGCGCAAGTCAATTTCGGCGCGCGTCAAAGCGGCTTCTGCCTGAAGGTTAGTGGCACGGGCTTCATCATAGGCTTGGCGGCTCACCGCGTTCTGTCCCACCAGAACTTCATACCGATCAGCCAGCGACTTGCTTGACAACCGCACAGCGCGGGCGCTCTCAAGTGCAGCTTTATAGACCGCGTCATCTATCTGATACAGCTGCTGGCCGGCTTCCACGTCGCTGCCTTCCTCGAACAGACGCTTCTGAATAATGCCGTTGACCTGCGGACGCACCTCGGCCATGCGGTAGGCGGCTGTCCGGCCCGGCAATTCGGTGGTCAGCGTAAACGGCTCTGCCTCAAGCGTAACGACGCCGACCTCGGGCAGGCCCATCGGGGCAGGCGGGGCGCTTTCTTTTTCACATGCACTCAACAGCACGGCAATGATGCAAAGCGGGATCAGGGCAGCGCGAGCTGTGGCTGGCATGGGTAAAACCTCTATAGGACGAACTGCAGAATCAATAAAAGCCTGGCCGGATGAACGGCTTTGGCTGGAAAAGCGTGCAATATACTTACATTCGTGAATGTTTGTAAATGGTTTTCACATTGGTTAACATGTCCGACTTCGCATCAAACCCCCGGTTTATCTATGCTGTGGGCATATAACAGTTGAGCGCACCCATGGTCAGACGTACCAAGCAAGAAGCACAGGAGACGCGTAGCGAAATTATCGACGCTGCCGAACTGTGTTTTCACCGAAAGGGAATTTCACGCACTTCTCTCGCTGATATCGCCAGCGCGGCGGGCGTCACCCGCGGGGCCATTTATTGGCATTTCCAGGACAAGGCCGACGTGCTTGAGGCGCTGCTGGAACGCGCCAACATGCCGCTGCAGCCGCTGGGCGAGGCCGGCCGCAATCAGCATGAACCTGATCCCCTTGGTCGGCTGCGCGATCTGCTGGTGCTGTTATTCCAGCGTGTAGAGCTGGACCCTGCGGTCAAGCGTATCAATGAGATCATATTCCACAAATGTGAATATACGGATGACATGTGCGATCTGCGCAATCGCATCCAGAGCTTCCGCCATCTTTGTGACCAGAATATTGAAAGCACCCTGAGAAATGCCATGGGCAAGGGACAATTGCCGCCGGATCTTGACGCGGCTTTGGCCAGCCGCTGCGTTCACAGCTTCGTAAGCGGAGTTATCGATCAGTGGCTGCTGGTCCCGGAAGGTCTTGATCTTGCCGTCCGGGCAGAATCTCTGGCCGATGCTATTGTCGACATGCTCAGACTGAGTCCCGCACTGCGTAGCTCTGCTTAACCCTGCGGCAACGTAGCGCGGGCAGCTCGGTTCATGGCGTTGTAACGTTTTACTGCGCAAAATTTCCTTTCTGCATTCGGCAATGTGAATACTAGGCTAGGCTGTGTCACTGATAGCCATTTGCCTGACCTGTAAGCCTGGCGTGTGATCCAGAATGTCCGCCGACGCCTGCGAATCTGGCTGTTACGGTCGATCTTCAAGGAGAAACAGTATGAACCTAATTTCCGCGCGGGCCCTGAGGGGCATCAAGCCGGATATGAGCAAGAGCATCGAGCCAGATACTTTGAGCGGGAAGGCACGACTCTTGTGGGTAGGTCTGACGATGGGCTTGCTACTGGCGGGTTGCGCTGGTGACGACAAGGCCCGTCAGGTGGAGGCAGAACAAGACTTCCGGGCGGTACCTGCAAGCATTGCGGCTGGTCAGACTACCCAGCTGTCATGGACACTGGATGAGGCTCAATCGATTTCGATTGGCGGGCTGACGGCTACCCCACAATCTTCCGTCACAGTGGCTCCGGTAAAAACCACGACCTACCGGCTTACGGCAAGCGATGCCAACGGCAAACCCATCACCCGCGAGGTAACGGTTAACGTAGCCGCAGACTCAATTCTGGCAAAGGTCGACATCGACCCCGCCCAGGCTGGCAGGGAGTTGCCTTCAGGGTTCCTGGGGCTGTCCCATGAATGGGGCCAGGCCCAGTTAATGATGGGCGATCCGCAAATTGGCACCAATCCGATTTACCGGCAACTGCTGGCGAACCTTACCGAGCGCAGTGGCGGCCCGATCTCGCTGCGCATAGGTGGCAGCACGACGGGTCGGACCAGCACACCGACTACCAACACCGTTTCGCCGTTGGCCCAGGTCTACCGCGACATGGCGGATTCAACCCCAGGGGTTTCATTCATTCTCGGCGTCAACATGGGCGCTGGTGTTCCTGGCTTGGCGGCCCGGCAAGCAAAAACCTTCGTGGAAGAAGTGCCCCAGGGCTCGATTCAAGCCATTGAGCTGGGCAATCAGCCGGACTTTTTCGTAGCCCACGATTATCGGGCAGATAATTACAGCTTCGAAGACTATATGGCTGAGTTTCGCTTCTACGCTCAGCATATCCGCGAGGCGATCCCCGCTGGGCCGCCCTTTGCCGGTCCGTCCATGGCGGGATTTGCCGGTGTCGCGCCCGTGCCATTGGTGCCGGAGACCGACTTCGGTACACCGCTGGACCTGGAGCGACTGCTGACCCAGGAGCACCAGACAATCGGCATCGTGAGCCAGCACGCCTACGCCGGGGCAGGCGAAGCTTGCGGCGGCGACGTTCAGTCTGGGTTTCTACTCGAGCCGAGGGCGGCCACAGCAGGTCCGGAAGAGATCGAGCGTTATATCGACGTTGCCAACCGGATGGGCAAGCCGTACCGCATTACCGAAATGAACTCGATCATGTGCTCAGGACAGCCAGGAGTCAGCGATGCCTTCGAAGCGGCACTGTGGGCGCCGGATATATTGTTCGAGTACGCCTATCGTGGTGTGGCGGGCGTTAATCTGCACAGCAATATCTGGAATACCGTCAATGGCTGGGATCTTTACAGCGCATTCCTGTTCGATGTGCCGGCACAGCAATATCAGGCATCGCAAACCGAGGCACCGCCTCCGCCAGGAACGGCATTCCCCGGCGACTATGAGCTAAGGAAAGTGTTACCGCTCTATTACGGCATGCTGTTTTTTGCCGAGGCAACGGCCAACCAGGCCGAGTTGCTGCCCGTTGCGGTGGCCACCGACGCGAATCTCAAGGCATGGGCCACCCGTAACCCTGAGACCGGGCGAATAACCGTCGCGCTGATCAACAAGGACCGCACCGCATCCGGCCCGGTTCATCTGAGTATTCCCGGTTATACCTCCGGTCGGGTGAAACGGATGCTGGCTCCCTCATTCCGCGCCACGGAAGGAATCTCTTTGGGCGGCCAGACCTTCGATCAAAGCAAATACGGTCAGCCGCTGGGTACCGAGTACGCCGAAACGGTCAGCTCATCGACCGGTCAGTTCGAAGTCGCCCTGGGCGCTACCAGCGCACTGCTTTTGAGTCTGGACAGGTAATAAACGACAAGCTCATGCGGCCGTATCCCGCAGGGAAGCGGTCGGCTTAGACAGAAGTGGCGTGAGTGACATGCAGAAATACCAGACTCAGCATGCATAGGGTACCCAACCACAGAATACCCAGGCCGGGCTTGCTGTCACGCAGGGAAAAGCCCGTTCCGATCAGGGTCAGGCCAAGTGTGAAGATACCGAGAGTCGGCCAGAAAAGGACAAGATTCATGGGGTTACATCCTGGTGCGGTGAACTTGAGTATGGTTTACGAGGGCGGAAAGGCAAACCGAGGTTTTCGATAATTCAGTGAATGATTGCGCAAGGCTGGCCAGTCCTACAGGGAAAAAGCAGTACTAAATGGGTAACGCATTAACCAAATACCCCGTTTGGCATTAGGACTACCCTATTAAAAGACAAGGGACACCTGATGCATTTGCTCACACCCCACTTCCTCTCAAAGCTTCTCGGATGGCACCGGGCGCCGGTGGTGACGTCTGCCGGCACTGCTCGCGGCACTGCCCTGGTGCTGAACACTGTGCAGACCACGCTGCTCGACAGGCAGCAAGTAAGCGTGATGGCGAGCCGCGAAGACCGCGACAACTTCGTGGCCATCCAGGTAACGCTACTGGCGTCCGCGCCGGCCTGGCAGTGTTTAGCCGTGGCGCCATCCTGCGCGTATCGCATTAAACTGATAAGACATAACTCTGAGACGGGAACTCGCAAACTTAGGGCTCTTGTTGCGAGATGAGAGTCCATCCATTCACGTATTCTTCTATCCCGGGTCGAGAGAAAAAACCATACTCTGTGAGGACTCGCATGTTGTCCCATTCAGTGAAAACCTTAGCGAGGCAAACCAAGTGAATTAGTTTGATTGGCATAGAGTACACACAGATATCGATATACTGTTCTCGGTGCTCTGGTGGGCAGCGATCTACTGTGACTCTTAGAAGGATATAAAAACTTCGCACGACCGAAAATATACCCATTCCGCTTTCGTCATCCAGCGAGTCGAAAATCCTAGAAAGCGTCAGGTGATGGTCAGCTGCGGCAGAATCGACTTGTAATTTGTCCTCGATTGCGGTCACCGCAAGAGATCCTCGGCAAGTTGCCCCGTTCGGTTTGGTTATCTCGAATCGTTCGTACTCTTTACGAGCGACTTCAGCCAAGCTATAAAAAGTGGATTCAAACGAGCGGAGCTTTTCCGATTCCTTTTGTTGATAGCTCATCTCCTTCGCTTGTTGGTTTTGCTCGATCAAGCCATCATTCGCGCGCTTTTGCAGATCAAGGGAGTCCGAAGGATAGCCCACGGTCCCTCGATAACTGCTCCAGGGCCAGCCTAACCATCGCAGCCCGCACCGGATTCAAAACGATGTACCGAGCCAGTTCCAGCAAATAGTTTTCCTTTTCCACCAAGATGGCTTTATAGCGTAGTTGTATTGTTTCGCCATTTCCTGTGCGAAAGATTGGTGCATGGGCTCCTGTTTTCCGTATAACTCGCAAAATTTCTTGGACGCCTTGCGGCCTCCTGGATTAATCTCGATCAACGCAAAGGAATGCGAGTTTTCTCCCGCCTCCAGGCCAGGACCGCCTGCACTCCTTTCGAACTGACTCTTTCCTTGGACTGTTAAGCAGCTTCGGATAGCTGTTGAACGCTGCTTCATCGTCCTGATAGAGAACTTGCCGTCTCGTGGGTAAGTATGTGTTGTAAAACGATAATCGGCCTAGCGCCGTGCGGCTTCTTGTCAGCACGCTCCGGTGCCGAGCGTCACATTATAAAAATGATCGTGAGAAAAACATGAAGGCAAACAAAGTTGTATCGGTTGCGTTTATTGCTTTGGCGTTGGGGGGGTGCGTTTCATCCAAATCGTATGTGGATCCGAAATACAAGGAAGTCAGCTATTCGGACGTGAGTCGAGTCCAGGATCTATATGGTGTACGTGTCAACGTCGATTTCCAACGAAACGGTAAGTCTCTTCCTGCGGTCAACAACGAACTGCGATCCAGTGTGGAGAGGGTTTTTCGAGCCTCTGGGGTGGTTATTCCCACTACCGGAGCAACTGACCTGGATATAAAAGTCACTTGTAATAATGTTGCAGATATGGGTGGCGCTGCGACAAAAGGGGCCGGGACGGGTTTGACCCTGGGGCTCGTAGGAACAGCCGTGACTGATATTTACCAGGTAACGATCGAGTTCAGGCAGGGTGGTGAATTGATCACCAAACGCTACGATCACGCGATACATACGACCATTGGCAATAAAGCGTCACCGGTACAAGGGGCGGCTCCTACATCGCCGGCAAACGCGTTCAGTGGTGTGGTGGAAGATGTGATCCTGCAGTTCCTCAAGGAGATGCAGCAAAAGGATGTGCTTACATTTAACGAATTGGTATTCCGCAACAGGGCATAAACAAGCGAACTGACAAAGGCGAGCGCAAGCTCGCCTTTGTATTCAGGCACGAGAGAACTGTCCCAAGGAGATGCACCCATGAGCGCAGAGAAATAGGAGTCCAGAGAAATAGGGGTCAAGGGGTCAGGTCTTGTCTTTTGCCCGCTTAGGAGTGCCAGCCAAGACAAAAAGCAAGATGTGATCCAAGTTGGTACGCCCACTTTCGGTTGGTTAATCAAATTGATTTCTTTGTGTATCGCAGAGAGTGGTCAGGAACAGACCGCAGTTTTGTTGGCGGTATTGGGCCAGCGATCCTGCTCCATCATTCTTTAACAGCACAACATTTGATCAAGGCAGCGTGCTAACCGGCCCCTGCTCTGGTCGTTGAGCGGGGCCTAAGGCAATCGCACCCGCGAGACCGACATCCGCCTGAGGGCGGTTTGGGTTTCATAAAAAGTGGGTCATATCACCCGGCAGGACAATATTCAAACTCAGTGTCAGATGAGTAGCTGGAGTTGCCGGAGGGCACAACATGGCAGGATGGGCGCGTACGGATTTCCAGGACGAAGGCAGATTAGGCTGGAGGTGCAAGGAAATCTAGCTGGGTTTGACGACTTTATTAGTGTTGCTGAGCTTGGATAGACTCAAGGCCGCTTTTGCAAGTGGTGGAAGATATTTAAGTCTTTTTAAAAGAAAATGGCGCACCCGACTGGATTCGAACCAGTGACCCCTGCCTTCGGAGTGCAATCTGGTACAGCGAGGCGAGTATGCTTTGCTAGGCGTAAATTGGCTCTAAGGTGCATGGTATCTGGCTTAGAGGAAAAGAACCACTACCCGATTAACATCGCCTCATATCGCATATAACCAAATGGATTGGGCACAAAAAGCGAGTTTTGGCACATCGCGTTTTGACCTCTAGCCGCGTTTGCCAAATCAGATTCAGCCTAACAGACTTTCCTTTGATGTGGCTAGTATCCTGGCGAGTGCGCCAATAGTCTTTGAAATTATGGTCCGCTCAGGAAGGTTGTAATTATATGTCCGCACCTGACGTACAGGGAGCATCTGCCTTATTTACCGCAGGCATTGCCTACCCAGCCTGCTGCGGGCCATGATGGCACCTCGCAGCGGTTGGCTTTGGAAACTCCCTTGTTTCCACCAGGCTTGATCAGCTCCGCTTTGCGTTTGGCTGTCCAGCGCTTGATGTCGGGTTCTTGCGTCATGCTTCACTCCAATTTCTGAAGCGACTTTAGCATGTGTAGGTTTTCACTGGGTCATTACACCTGAGCACAAGATCCAGAGGATGCCGTTGAGCATCAGTCGGTCATCTCTGCGGGGTCGCCCCATCTTCTGCTCGGGGGAAACCAGATCTGCGATCAGCTCCCAAGCGGCATCCGGGAGTTCGTAACGCTTTGCCATGCGAGCCTCCAGCCTGTCATGGCGTCAATTCTACCCCTTCGGACTTTTCGTACAGAACCTAGCGCTGCTAGGGAGGGAGCCGCATCGGAGATTAGGAAAAGTCTCTATATGCGATAATAGAGGTAGGTCTTCGCTGCCTAAGATCAAGGTGTTTGTGGGTTCTATGGTTACCCGGCTTGGTGCAGCCTGAACCGCCGGCACCCGAGGTCAACACTACTGCCTTGGCGGACCGCTATTGGCCGTAGGCACCCGTTGATGAACGAGCGCCCTTACTTTATTTCCAGCGTTACGTATCCGACAGTAATCAGTTGGTTTTAGCCTGATTAGCTGCCCGCGCTGCTGAGCGCTTAGTCTTGCAAGTTACTGTCTGAAACCCTGTCCAGCAACTTAACACCTTCATTCCTCACGTTCCCAACAGCCCTACCGACCGGATACCACTCAAACGCCTCCACTGGATCACATTCCTGATGCAATATCCGCTCAGCCTCTGCCGAAGCCAGCTCCGGGTCCATCCATTCTGCCGCGCTTTGCGGCGAAAGCACGACCGGCCGACGATCATGTATATCCACCGGGCCACCTGGCGCTGCTGTCCAGCGGGATTGAGGATCTGTGAGCGAAATTTTCTTGGGAAGAGCCTCAGCCAGCGCCTCTTCATCAAGGGCTTCGAGGTACTCGCGCACTGCGCGGCTGCTGAGTTTTGGATCGTTCCAATCGACCTCATCTCCCGCCACCCCACGTTGCCGGCTGGCATCCGCCTTGATGATGCTGGCGTCGACGGCGAAACCTTCACTCTTGACTAGGCCGGCTGCCATGCAACGCCGCAGCACCTCATTGAATAACCAGCGGAATAAATCGCTGTCACGAAAACGCCCATGGCGATTCTTCGAGAAGGTCGAGTGATTGGGGACTTCGTCTTCCAGACCCAGCCGGCAGAACCAGCGATAGGCCAGGTTCAGGTGCACCTCTTCGCACAATCGCCGCTCGGAACGAATGCCATAGCAGTAGCCGACGACCAGCAAGCGCACCATCAACTCCGGGTCAATCGAGGGACGCCCGATGGGGCTATAGAAATCCGCTAGGTAGGCACGCAGATCACTGAGATCCAGGCACTGGTCGATGCTGCGCAGGAGATGTTGGGCCGGGACGTGATCTTCCAGGTTGAACGAGTAGAACAAGCGCTGCTGTCCTCCCGGTAACTGTCCCATCATGCTGTTCGCCCCCACGCTCGCTGACAACGCAATTTTGCCAACGGCATGGGAAGGCCGCTACTTTTTCAACAGAATCGGCCAAAAGCGGACGATTGCTGGCAGGTATTCAAGCTATGTCCCCAGGCCCTGGGGAAATAGCTTGGGGTTTGAGAAAGCCTGCTTAAGGTGGTCGTACACCAATCGCACCCGCTTCGATACAGGACCCTGCTGCGGGCGGTATATGAACAGATCCCATGGTGCTGGAGCGTGATCAGCCAAAACGGCAACCAGCTTTCCTGACCGCAGATGAGGCTCAGCCAGATAGGCAGGAATTTGGCCAAAACACATGCCTGCCAGGGTGGCTTCCAATTCCGTATCTGGATCATCACAGATAAGCGCTGGCTGCCTGGGCGCGAACGTTTGCCCGTCGGCAAATAGCCAAGGCCAAGGGCGGCCATTTTTCCGGTCGATCAGGACTGAAAGTGGCAGCTTAGCTAAGGCATCCAAAGATTCAGGTGGTGTCTTTTGGCCTATGAGAGACGGGCACGCGACAACGTAAAACGGCACGGGAGCTAAGGCACGTGCAACGTAGCGCCGGTCGCGAATAACCCCCACCCGGATACCAATATCGATATGCGCTTCAACGGCATCAGTCATCTGATCTTCCAAGCGGAGATCGAATTGCAGGTCAGGATGTGCAGCGGCCAGGGGCTGAAGAAACGGTATTAGGAAGCGCCTGCCAATAGCATGTGGAGCCGTAATCCCCACCCTACCTGACAGCTCAGGCTCCGTCCTGTGCGACCGGAATAGCGTATCGAAATGATCCAGAGCTGACCTGGCATCTTTGGCGTAATCCTGACCGAAAGCAGTGATGCTCACCTGGCGGGTATTGCGGTGGAACAGTGATTCGCCAAGCTCAGTTTCCAGGGCTTGAATGGCTCGAGTCACCCCTTGTGGGGAGATGCCTAATCGAGTTGCCGCTTCGCGGAAGCTACCTGCCTCTGCTGCTGTGCAAAAAATCCTAACCATCTCCATGCGGTTAAGCATGTTGCCCCTCCCATTTATTCCATTTTCAGGAATAGCATAATCCAATCATTTTCATTTATTGAGATCAATCATGGGTCTAAAGTTTGCGCACTGCCAGGTTAACCAGCCATGGCGAAGTACAAACCCGCCGATGAGGTTCTCAGCATGAGCAATAACATTTCTGGAAAAGTTGTCGTTATCACCGGTGCCAGTAGCGGCCTGGGTGAGGTTACTGCACGCCACCTTGCTGCGCTTGGCGCTCGCGTAGTGCTGGCTGCACGTCGCAAAGATAAACTCGACGCATTGGTGGCTGAGCTTACCAATGCAGGTGGTCAGGCAATCGCGTATCAGACCGATGTTACCTCTCAGGAAGAGGTCAAAACGCTCATTCAAGGTGCCGTGGACACCTACGGTCGCATTGATGTACTGATCAACAATGCCGGACTGATGGCGATTGCACCGCTCAGCGATACTCGCACTGACGAGTGGGATCGCATGATCGATATCAACATCAAGGGTCTGCTGTACGGAGTCGCGGCTGCATTGCCAGTCTTCCAGAAACAAAACAGTGGTCACTTCATCAACATCGCATCGGTTGCAGGCCTGAAGGTGTTCAGCCCAGGTGGCACCGTGTACAGCGGCACCAAGTTTGCTGTGCGGGCTATCTCCGAAGGACTGCGTCACGAAGTCGGTGGCAGCATCCGCACCACGACTATCGAACCGGGCGCCGTGGACTCCGAACTGAAATTCGGCAGCACCCACCAACAGAGCCGCGATTTCGTGGTGGACTTCTACAAGCATGCAATTCCCGCCGAATCGGTCGCTCGAGCTATCGCCTTCGCAATTGAGCAGCCTGCTGACGTGGATATTAACGAGATCGTTCTGCGCCCAACCGTGCAGGAATTCTAATGAGTTGAGGGCCTGTCTCTTCGGCGTCAGGCCCCGCTTATCTGGAGTGAAAAGCGGTGAGTGCCACATGGCCCGGAAGAAAAGAAGCAAGCGCTCGATGCAGGTGCTGAATGCCCTGCAATTCTTCAGCAGCTTGCAGCTGTTCGTGGGGCTGACAACGGATTGATGGCAACGGTTATGGAGAGCTATCTACGGGAAGAGTTTCCCAGTAGCGAAATCAGGAGCGATTCGCAGAACAAGTCCATTGACGAGACCATCTCCATCGTCCGCTCCTACCTGCGGTAGAGGCACCAGGGTGCCCTCGGTGAGGGAAAATTTAGTTAGCTAGTAAAGGAAGCGACATCATGAAATCACGTGCAGCAGTTGCCTTCGGGCCTGGAAAGCCACTGGAAATCGTCGAGATCGACGTCGAGCCGCCGCGCAAGGGCGAGGTGCTTGTCAGGATCACGAATACCGGCGTTTGCCATACCGACGCCTTCACCCTGTCGGGCGAGGACCCGGAAGGCGTGTTCCCGGCGGTGCTGGGCCATGAGGGCGCCGGCATCGTGGTCGAGGTCGGCGAGGGCGTGACCTCGGTCAAGCCG
Organism: Halopseudomonas xinjiangensis; assembly: GCA_011050525.1. Lineage (GTDB taxonomy): Bacteria > Pseudomonadota > Gammaproteobacteria > Pseudomonadales > Pseudomonadaceae > Halopseudomonas > Halopseudomonas xinjiangensis_A. The sequence goes on along the minus strand of DRFO01000043.1, from coordinate 32,674 downwards.
GGTGACCACGTGATCCCGCTGTACACCGCCGAGTGCGGTGAGTGCCTGTTCTGCAAGAGCGGCAAGACCAACCTGTGCGTGGCGGTGCGCGCCACCCAGGGCAAGGGCGTGATGCCCGATGGCACCACCCGCTTCAGCTACAACGGCCAGCCGATCTACCACTACATGGGCTGCTCGACCTTCAGCGAATACACGGTGGTGGCCGAAGTCTCGCTGGCCAAGATCAACTCGGACGCCAATCCCGAGCATGTCTGCCTGCTGGGTTGCGGTGTGACCACCGGCATCGGCGCTGTTCACAACACGGCCAAGGTTCAGCCGGGTGACTCTGTGGCCATCTTCGGCCTCGGCGGCATCGGGCTCGCTGCGATTCAGGGGGCACGCCAGGCCAAGGCAGGTCGCATCATCGCCATCGACACCAATCCAGCGAAGTTCGAGCTGGCTCGTACCTTCGGCGCGACCGAATGCCTCAACCCGAAGGACTTCGACAAGCCGATTCACGAGGTTCTCATCGAGATGACCGGTTGGGGTGTCGATCACACCTTCGAGTGCATCGGCAACGTCAACGTGATGCGCTCGGCACTGGAAGCAGCACATCGTGGCTGGGGCCAGTCGATCGTCATCGGCGTGGCTGGTGCAGGCAAGGAAATTTCGACGCGCCCGTTCCAGTTGATCACCGGTCGCACCTGGAAGGGCTCGGCTTTCGGCGGGGTCAAGGGCCGCACTCAACTTCCCGGCATGGTGGAGGACGCAATGAAAGGCGAGATCGATCTCGCCCCGTTCGTCACCCACACCATGGGCCTCGACGACATCAACAAGGCCTTCGACCTGATGCATGAAGGCAAGTCGATTCGCACGGTGATCCACTACTGACCGCCCACTACCCATTCAACACCAACCACCAAGGAAATTAATCATGTCCACTCCTGTCATTTCTGGCGATGGCATCTTTTCGCACATTTTTATCGGCGCTGCCGACCTTCAGAAGTCGGTCGCGTTCTACGACGCCGCTCTGGGTGCTCTTGGCATCAAGAACCTCGGTCCTTTCAACAACGGATGGGTACTTTTCGGTCGCGAAAAGCCGGCTTTCATCATCGCCCGCCCGGGCAATGGTGAAGCGCCTTCCAGCAACGGCGTGACGATCGGCTTTGCGGTCGCCACTCCCGCTGAAGTGCATGCCTTCCACGCCGCCGGCCTTGCCGCAGGCGGCACTGACGAGGGCCAACCTGGCGCACGTGGTCACCTGCCGGGTGCCTATGCGGCCTACCTGCGTGATCCGGCGGGCAACAAGGTCTGCTCGTACACCTTCGTCTGAAAGCAAGGAAGCTGAGAGCGTTCTGACAGGGTCAGCACAAGCCTCTATTATACGGCGAGCCTGTTAGACGGACTGTGTAACGCGGTGCCTGCTCATGAAGATCGGCCCGCAGCCATGTGTGAAACGCATGGCTGCGGGCATTTGTTTTGAAGCGTGCTTTTCAACCAATGAGAAATGAGGTCGTTATGAAAGAGCCGGCCAATATCAATACGACGACCGTACAACCCACCCCGACCGCCACCGTGTACGGCATGCCGGCCTATGCCGATCGTGCTGCAGCCGTGGGTGAAGTGCATGCGCGCCCGCATCTGTTGCTTCAGGCCCCCCGCGGTATATTGCAGCTCTCTTTCATGACCGAAGGCGACCAGGCCAGGGATCAGATGGCGATGAGCGAGTTATCTCATCGCTTCGGCGTTGCCGAGCCCGACCACGCTACGCCGCTACACGGCGTGACATGGGATGAGGGAGACCTTCACTGTGAAAAGCACACCGAGTTCTCTACGTATCTCTGGTGCGCTTCGCTGGATTCCAAGACGGGAGAGCCTTGCGGAGAAAATCCCTTCAAACATGGATTTGTTCCTCCGGGCCCGGTCGTATCCGGCATCCGCTTGAGACTTCTTCCGTGGATGCCAGAAACGGAGAAGGAGGCTGATCGCTTCGATCCTGCCAGCCTGTGCTACTCGCTGGTAGAGAACGGCTCTGCCGCCATCTTGACCGACTTCCGACAGGATGAGGATGGCCTGACGCAGATCCTCATCCTTGCTCGTGATTTGACCCCGGCGCGGGCAGGTGCGCTGGCTCAACGTCTATTGGAGATCGAGACGTACCGTACCTTGGCGTTGCTGTCTCTGCCGTTGACGCGATCGATGACGTCGGAGCTGCGACGCATGGAGTCGCGCCTTGCAGCGATCACTGACGAGATGTGTACGAGTTTGGTAGAACGCCGCGATAGCGACGTGCTGCTTTCCGAATTGACCGGTCTGGCCGCCGAACTGGAAGCTGGCGTCGCGGCAAATCTCTATCGCTTCGGCGCCAGCCGTGCTTACTACGAGATCGTCGAGGAAAGGCTGGCTGCGCTTTCAGAAGTGGCCGTATCCGGATACAGCACCTGGGCGGACTTCCTGCAGCGTCGCATCGCTCCAGCCATGCGGACGTGCCAATCCGTAAAGGAGCGCCAGGCCAAGCTCTCCGACAAACTGACCCGAGCCATCGCGTTGCTGCGTTCGTGGATCGACGTCGAACTTGAACGCCAGAACCGCGATCTGCTGGCTTCGATGAACAACCGGGCCAAGTTGCAATTGCGCCTTCAGCAAACCGTCGAAGGCCTGTCGGTCGCGGCAATTTCTTATTACGTCGTGAGTCTTCTCGGCTACCTGCTCAAGGGCATTCCGATCGTTCACGACAGCGTGGCGCCGGTGATGGCGGTTCTGGTACCTGCGGTGATGCTGACGATCTGGTGGATCGTCCGCAGGATAAGACACGCCCACAGCGACACGGCGGCGGAAGAGAAATCTTCCTGACGAGCTGCCGTCCTGGCGCGCGATAGCTGCGCCGTCCGTTTGAACAGAGGAGAACAACATGCCAAGCAATTCTTTCGGTGAATCCTCTTGTACCGCTGCGGCCTGCATTGAAGCGTTTGTAGACCTTATTCCAGTAGCCAAACGCCTTGGGCAGGTCGCTCCAGGGACATCCCGTGCGCATGCGGTACAGCATGCCCTCCACGGTCATTCGTAGATCACGCTTGTTGTAGATGGCCTTGTGCAGCAGAATTTCCCGCAGCTTCGACCAATGCTCATCGCTGAGCAGTAATCGGGGCATTGCAAGCTCGTATCGATGTTGGGTCAGAGCTTCAACGATACGGGCTTGCTCTTATAGATCAATGGGTTAGCGCGAAATGGCAACAGACCCTAGCAAACCAGTTCAAATAACGTGGCGCAGTAGTTTTATCAGGTCCAAATGCGCCGTTTGGCCTGCGTCAGTTTCCCGGCGGTCTCCAGCTGTACATACACCAAACGCCTCTGGTCATCCACCGCGTCGCAACTCCCTGACACCCCGGCCCAGCTTGCGGCGCAACAGGGCCCGCAGGGTCACCCCATCCGAGTACCCGACCTGTGCGGCGACTTGGTCGACGCTCGCGTTTCCGGTGCGCAAGAGATGGACGGCATGCTCCACGCGCAGGTCCTGGAAATACGACAACGGTGTCTTGCCCAAAACGCTTTGCAGCCGCCGCGCCAAGGTGCGCTCGCTTGTGCCCGCGGCGCTGGCCGCCTCGGCCAGCGAGAACCCCTTCGCGAGCTGACTTCTGGCCCAGCACTCGAAGCGCTCCACCATCGGGTCGGCATGCGCAAGGTGGTCGGGAATCACGAACTCGGCTTGCGAACTGCGTGCCTCGACCAGCAGATAGCGTGCTACTAGGGCCGCCAGCGCCGGACTGCGCCCCCGGATGATGCGCAAGGCCAGGTCGACGTGGGCCAAAGCGGCACCCGCGGTAGTGAAGCGTGTCGAGTTCACGATCATGCGTGACTCGTCCAGCGTGACGTTCGGATAGCGCTGCCGAAACATCGGCCCCAGCCACCATGACGTCGTCGCACGATGCCCATCAAGCAGGCCACTCTCTGCAAGCAAGAAACTACCGGAGCAGGCGGCACCAAGGTGCGCGCCAGCGGTGGACCACTGCTGTAGCGCGGCGACCGCATCGGGCACGTCGGGGCGTGTGAGCCGAGCCGAGAGCGTGTCGGGCATCTTGTCACCAAACGCGGGCACGAGCACGACGTCTGGTTCCGGCACACCACGCGCAGGGACCACGGGGACCGTCAAGCCTTGCGCAGTTCGGATGCGACGCCGCACGCCCACCAGCGTGAGCTCTATGTGCGCGGGAGCCTGTGGAAGCGAGCCCGCCATCTCATTGGCCAAGCCCACTGTGTCGGTGAGCGCCGCAAGCCCCAGATCAAACACGCCGTCACAAACAAGGATGTGGAGTTTCATGGCAACAATGATATCAATATTGTCATTATTGTCTATAGAGATGGCTGTCATGACGACTTAGACTGCAGGCTCGTCGATCCATTCACCTAACCCATTTACCCAAAGGATTACAGTATGACCAAGCTCGCCCTGTTTGTTCGCCTCGAAGCCAAACCCGGCCAGGAGGCTGCGCTTGCCGACTTCCTGGCCAGCGCACTGCCGCTCGCCAACGCCGAGTCCGGCACCACTGCCTGGTTCGCATTGAAGTTTGGCCCTTCGACGTTCGGTGTGTTCGATGCCTTTGCCGATGAGGTAGGTCGCCAGGCACATCTGAACGGCCAGATCGCCGCGGCCTTGATGGCCAACGCCGCGACCTTGCTCAGTTCTCCGCCCAATATCGAGAAGGTCGAACTCCTTGCAGCCAAGCTGCCTGCATGACAACCCGGCCTTGACCAAATCAGGTCACGCTGCAGGATGGGGTCACACGGCCTTACATTGTTTGGGTAAGGAGGGGTTCTACCCCGAAATCACGGACGGTTTGGAAAGAGCTGAAAACTTCTGGTCCTGCTTGACCCGGCGCCGTCGCATCCTGGGGTTGTGGCGGCGCTGGATGTATTCGAACACATCGGACCTGGCGGGATCGAGTGTTGGATACGTTGTGCGATAGATCCGTTCGCGTTTGAGCAGACCAAAGAACCCATCGCAGGCGGCATTGTCGCCACAATGCCCCACCGCACACATCGAGCAGAGCAGGCCGTTGGCGGCCAGGTAGTCCTGGTAATCACCGCTACGAAATTGGCTGCCACGGTCGGAATGCAGGATCAGCGGATGCTGCTCCTGACGCTGCCAAACCGCCATCTGCACGGCCCTGATCACCATCTGCCGGTCCTGCCGGTGATGCATGGACCAGCCCACAATGCGCTGATCAAACAGGTCCAGCACGACACACAGATACAGCTTGGCCTGCTGGGTCTTGATCTCGTTGATGTCGGTCACCCACTTGGTTTCCGGCTCCAGGGCGCTGAAATCACGCTCCAACAGATTGCAAACGCCCTGCGGCGTCAGTGCCGGTTGAGCACGCTGACCTCGCCGTTTCGGGCGCGGCCAGCCCTGCAGGCCAGCTGCTGCCATCAGCTGGGCAACCCGGTTCCGACTGGCCGTCAGCCCTTCCTCGGTCAGATCTTCCTGCATGCGGCCGGCGCCCAGTGTGCCCCGGCTGTCCTGATGCAGCGCGTGGATACGGCACAGCAAGCGCTCATTGTCGCGCTGGCGGGCACTGGGCAGGCGCTTGCTCCAGTCGTAGTAGCCACTGGTCGAAACCCGCAGGCAGCGGCACATCAGGCGAATCGGAAACTCATCGCGGCAACGCTCGATCACCTGATACCTCAGGATGATCCCTTGGCAAAGAGCGCCGCCGCTTCGCGCAAAAAATCCCGTTCCTTGGTGATCCGGGCCAACTCGCGCTTGAGCCGGGCAAATTCCTCGTCACGCGGGCTCCCGGTGCCAACAAAGGCGGCTTTCCCAGCCATATCCGCCTCCCGCTTCCAGCGGGTCAGCAGGCTGTCACGGATACCCAATTCGCGGGCCACCTGGGCGCAGCTGACACCTGGCCGACTGGCTTGTTCCACTGCACCACGCTTGAACTCGGCACTGAACTTGCGACGCTTTGACATGAACACTCCTCATGGCCTGTATCGGCCTTCTTGTTAGTGTCCGTGAAAACGGGGGGTGAACCCGGCAGGCGCTCTTTGGCGTTGCCGTTCAATCGATCAAACCAGGATCAGGCGCGAGCGGCGGCAGCTCCTGTTTCAGCGGATCAAGACGACTGCGCAACAGTGCATGTAATTGCTGAACGGCCGGCGGATATTGCTTGCGATGCGGGCACACCAGGTTCAACGGTGTGGGCTCGCCTTGGTAGTTGGCCAGCACTATTTCCAGCCGTCCCGCCTCAATGTCATCGTGTACGTCCAGCCAGGATTTGTAGGCCAGTCCTTCCCCAGCTACCGCCAAGCGTCGCACGATTTCGGCATCGTTGCTGAAAAGTGGACCGGTGACTTGCACTGTCTGATCACCTACCTGCCAGCGGTCATGCGCCCGCCCATTGAGCGAATACAGCAGACAGTGATGCTGGGCTAGATCGGTAGGCTTTTGAGGTCTGCCGTTACGTTCTAGATAATCGGGAGCGCCCACCAGTACACGGCGGTTCCAGGGAGCTAGCGGCAATGCCACCCAGCTCGCATCGTCAAACACGCCGTAGCGCAGGGCAACGTCGACCGGATCTCGAAAAACATCCGCCACTTGATCGGAAATTAGTAGACGAAGACTGAGCGCTGGATGCTGACGGCGAAACTCGGAAAGCCATAACAACAGCAGGTTGCGCCCTAGATCTGATGGAGCCGAAACCTGCAGCAAACCCTGCAGCTGGGTACTTTCCCGACGTATCCGGTCTTGACCTTCGTGCAACGTATCCAGCGCCTCGCGGGCAAACGGCAAGTAGTGCTCTCCTTCGGCAGTCAGCCGCAGGCTGCGCGTAGAACGAGCGAATAGACGGGTATCCAGCTCTCGCTCGAGGCGTTTGATCGCCGCAGCCACCTGGCCTGGAAGCAGGCCGACCTCGCGAGCGACGTTGGAGAAGCTACCCAGCGCGGCTGTGCGCACAAACAACTGAAGGTCTTCGATCCGAACCATTTTCACGCCTGCGATGAAAGTGCTGGTGCATTTTTAGCCTTTTTCCAGAGGTATTGGAAGACGATAATTACCAAACTTTTACTTGTTCCTGACCTTCAAGGATTGGCCCACATGAAAGCTATCGTCTTCACCGAATACGGCCTGCCAATCGACGACCCTCGTGCATTGTTCGACAGCGAGCTTCCAGAACCTACCCCTGGCCCGCATGACCTGCTGGTGCAGGTCAGGGCCATCGCGGTGAATCCAGTCGATACCAAGGTGCGTTCCGGCAAGGGTGCCACCCCCCAGCCCCAAGTGCTCGGATGGGACACGGTCGGTGTAGTGGGCGCCGTGGGTTCCGACGTAACGTTGTTCCAGCCCGGCGATGAAGTGTTTTATGCCGGCGCCATCGACCGTCCTGGCAGCTACAGCGAGTTGCATCTGGTCGACGAACGCATCGTCGGGCGCAAGCCGCGTAGCCTGGACGATGCCAGTGCGGCGGCTTTGCCATTGACGTCGATTACCGCCTGGGAACTGCTGTTCGACCGCCTGGGCATCGGCGAGCACGGTGGAGCAGGGCAGAGTCTGCTGATCCTGGGTGCCGGGGGCGGCGTGGGTTCGATCCTGACGCAACTGGCCCGCCAGTTGACCGGCCTGAAGGTGATCGGCACTACGTCTCGCCCGGAAACCCGGGAATGGGTCAGCGCCCTGGGTGCGCATCATGTGATCGACCACAGCCGACCGCTGGCCGAGCAGCTAAAGCACATCGGTATCGAGGTGGTGGATTATGTGATCAGCCTCACCCACACCGACAGCTACCTTCCTCAACTGATTGAGGTGTTGCGGCCCCAGGGTCATCTGGCACTGATCGACGATCCGGCTGTGCTCGATGTAGTACCACTCAAACGCAAGTCGCTGGCGCTGCACTGGGAGCTGATGTTCACCCGCTCGCTGTACGGGACGGACGACATGATCAAGCAGCACCTGTTGCTCAACCGCGTGGCGGAGCTGATCGACGCTGGTGTGCTGAAGACGACTGTAGGGGAGCATTTCGGGCGCATCGAGGCGGCCAACCTGCGGCGTGCCCATGCACTGATCGAAAGCGGCAAGGCCGTGGGCAAGATCGTCCTGGAAGGCTTCTGATTTATCCATGCATTAGCGCCGGCCACGCGGGCAGGAGCCCCAACATGCGGATCGAAAAGCGGTTCCGCCACACCCTGTTGGCCTTGGCGCTAGCCAGTCCAGTCACCTTCGCCACGCGACTCCAGCCGCTGCCGGCCAGTGCTCCGTCGGCTCGGCCGATTGGTGTGATTGACCAGGTATTTGCCTTCCATGACGCGATGCCCACCGGCGTAACCGTCAGCGAAACCGGACGGATCTTCGTCAACTTCCCGCGCTGGGGCGACGCCGTAGCTTTCACCGTCGCTGAAATTCGAGACGGGAAGATCCAACCATACCCCAATGCAGCCATCAATACCGAAGACCCCAACGACCCTGCAAAGGGCTTCATCAGCGTTCAAAGCGTTGTCGCCGACGGCAAGGGGCGTATATGGGCGCTGGACACCGCCGCGCCGGAGTTCGCCACACCACGTGCTGGCGGGGCAAAGCTGGTAGCCATCGACCTGACCAGAAATCGAGTTGTCAAAACCCTAGTATTTCCACCTGAAGTGATCCTGCCGAGCACCTATGTCAATGACATGCGCTTCGACTTCCGGGTGGGTAAGCAAGGCACGGTTTATGTAACCGATTCATCCGTTTCCGGCCCTGGAGGAATCATCGTCATGGATATCGCCAGTGGCAAAGCCATCCGTCGCCTGAGCGGCGCGGCACAGACCTCTGTCGATCCGGATTTTGTGCCGGTCGTAGAAGGAAAGCCGGCGCTGCTGACCAGGGACGCCGATGGCAAGCCGAAGGCGCTGGGTGTTGCTTCCGACGGTATCGCCTTGTCCGCCGATGGAAAAGACCTTTATTTCTCCCCGCTGTACAGCCGCCATCTGTACGCCGTGTCTACTGCACTACTGCGCGATCCAGGCATAAGTGAGGCGCAGTTGTAGTCCGGTGTACGTGACCTGGACGAGAAGGGAGCCTCCGATGGACTTGAGGCGGATGCTGAGTCCGCCGTTTACACCACTGACTATGAGCACAACGGTATTCGCAAGCGCCTGCCCGACGGCAGATGGCAAACCGTCGTCCATGATCCGCGGGTTCTCTGGCCGGACACCCTTTCCATCAGCCCAGACGGTTACCTGTATTTCATCGCCAACCAGCTGCATCGCTCACCTGGCTTTAACGAAGGTCAGGATCTACGTAGAAAGCCTTACAGCCTGTTGCGAGTGAAGATCGACGCAGCGCCTGCGCCGACGTACTGAGACGGCTGCCGATCAACGTGGCGGCGATCTCGGCGCGCATGGCAGGTGTGGTGCGTACATTCTTGTGCAGAGAGATTTGCATTACAGGCTCCTGGTTGATGGCAGGGGCTGTATCAACTCCCGCAGCACGGTTCGCGCCATAAACAGCGGATGGCGATTTATATCTATGCAATCGTCCGGGATGCGACACATAGGCAACACTGGCGCGAAGCACGGCGCATTCCCAGCTGATCCAGAAGTGAGCTGCAAGGGCGCAAAAATATGCATAGGTGCCGGGAACAGTAGCGACATATTGACATATGCAGATATCGCGAATAGTATTGACTCGTAGCCCGCGCTAGAAACCTCAGGAGGTAGCCCTATGAAAGATTCCAGCGATACCCATCCGAATCACCTTCCCTGGCCGGTATTCGCAACGATATGCGCGTAGCCTACGAGCAAATTTTCGGCCCTGTTCAGTGCGTGATTCCTTTCAAGGATGAAGCAGAGGTCATCGCCATGGCCAACGACTCCGAGTACGGCCTAGCCGGTGCAGTCTGGACTCAAGACATCAACCGTGCGTTACGTTTGGCACGCGCGGTGGAAACCGGACGTATGTGGGTAAATACCTATCATGAGATCCCTGCCCATGCCCCTTTGGTGGCTATATGAAATCTGGCCTAGTACGGGAAACTCACAAGTCAATGCTGGAAGCCTACAGCCAGAAGAAGAATATCTACGTCAGCCTCAACGAAGCACCGCTAGGCTCTTCTGACCTCGTTGATCCATGTTCTTTGACTTATGACATCTAATAATTTAGATATGCAGGTAAATGAAGTGACACAATCAGAACTTTTCAAAACCACTCAGCTGGGCCCATACACCCTCAAGAACCGTATCGTTCTGCCGCCACTGACGCGTTCGCGCAGCTCCCAACCCGGCAATATTGCGAACGACCTGATGGCTACCTATTACCGTCAGCGCAGCGGTGCTGGCTTCATGGTGACCGAGGGCACACAGATTGAACCCCGAGGACAGGGTTATGCCTGGACACCCGGCATTCATAGCCCGGAACAGATACAAGGCTGGCGTAAGGTCACCGACGCTGTTCACGCCGAAGGAGGGGTGATCTTTGCTCAACTTTGGCATGTAGGCCGCGTGTCGCACACATCGCTGCAACCCGGTGGCGAAGCGCCCGTGGCGCCATCAGCCATCCGCGCGGACAACGTCAAGGTGTTCATCGAAACTGGCCCCGGCACGGGTACACTGGCCGACCCTTCGACCCCACGAGCCCTGTCCACCAAGGAGGTAAAGGAACTGGTTGAGCTGTACGCCCAAGCAGCCCGAAATGCTTTGGACGCAGGTTTTGACGGGGTGGAGCTTCACTGCGCGAATGGGTACCTGGTAAACCAGTTCATTTCGGCGCATACCAACCAGCGTGATGATGAATATGGCGGTTCGCTGCAGAACCGTCTTCGCTTCCTGCGCGAAATCACCCTCGCCGTTGCTGGTGTGGTCGGCAAGGAGCGCGTTGGCGTTCGCTTCGCCCCGCTGTTCGCGACCACAGACGAAGACCGCGTCTACCTCGGCCTGGTCGAAGAAGATCCTCACCAAACCTACATCGAGGCAGTGAAGATCCTCGAGGAAGTGGGCATTGCCTACCTGTCGCTCGCTGAAGCCGATTGGGAAAACGCACCCGAGCTGCCCGAGACGTTCCGGGAAGCTGTTCGTAAGACCTTCAGCGGCAAGATTCTTTATGCCGGCAAGTACACCGCTGAACGAGGAAATCGCGTGATAAAAGCTGGCTGGGCCGACCTGATCGCTTTTGGTCGCCCCTTCATTGCGAACCCCGACCTGCCCGCGCGTATCGCCAACAACTGGCCGCTTAACCCACTTGATCCAAGCAGCATGTACGGCGGTACCGATAAGGGCTACACCGACTACCCTACTTACACACCCTAAGCGCTCAGTGCCACGCCCCATAACTCAGGGGCGTGGCTCAGCGTTTGCTGACCGAGGAAGTTAAGCATGTACCAACCGAGCACGACTCCCTACCAAGAGCATAGGGGATTCAAACGGACCTTCAGGCAGGGTCATCTAAGCCTTGGGCTGTTCTTTCCCCTGGAGGCTTTCGAGGGTGACACACCGCGCATGCTGGATCAGGTCGCGCTGGCCAAACGTGCAGAGGCACTTGGTTTTTCGGCGCTCTGGTTTCGCGACGTGCCGCTCAGGGACCCAAGCTTCGGCGATGTCGGCCAGGTTTTCGACCCTTGGGTGTATCTGGGCTACATGGCAGCCCATACAACAAAAATCGCACTAGGCACCGCCTCCATCGCCCTTACTTTGCGTAATCCCTTGCACACGGCAAAGGCCGCAGCGAGCATTGATCAGTTGAGCGGAGGTCGCTTGCTCCTGGGAGTAGCCTCTGGCGATCGTCCCGTGGAGTTTCCCGCATTCAGCGTTGATCCAGAACAGCGCGGCGAGACCTTTCAAGAAAACCTCAATGTGATACGCCAAGCCCATCGAACACACTTCGAGCCCATTCGCTGGAGTCACGGTGAGTTACTGGGGGCCGATCTCGTTCCCAAACCTACGACTCGGGAAATACCGCTATTCGTAACCGGACATAGCCGCCAGTCGCTCGATTGGATCGCGCGTGAAAGCCATGGATGGATCAACTATCCACGTCCGCCAAAAATACAGCGACTCATCGTGGAAGATTGGCGACAGGAAACGGCTAAACAATGTGGCACTATCTACAAGCCGTTCTTGCAATCGCTGTATATCGACCTGGACGAACACCCATCCACGCCGCCCTCGCCTATCCATCTAGGATTCCGACTGGGACGTAACCATCTTCTGGCCTTGCTGGATACACTTCAGGAAATCGGTGTAGATCACGTCATCCTGAACCTCAAGTATGGTAAACGCCCCGCAGCAGAGGTTATCGAGGAACTTGGCAAACATATCGTCCCGCAATTCGGCGCACAGGTGTCCGATAGTCCTACCTGACAGGACAATAGGATTCCAGTCCAAGCCTGCCCATCACTGCGAAGGGCAGGCGCGGAGATCATGGTGAAGCCTTCCAATTTGCTGCGTGAATCAGGAAGATATCCAGATATCGGAAGAGTAGGTATAAAAAATTCATGACTATTGACGTCAACGAAGCCCTGAAAGCATTGGCGAACCCGATGCGCCTTACCATCCTCAATTGGCTCAAGGATCCCAGGACAGCCTTTCCCGGGCAGGAGGTCGACCCAGAAACGGTAGGCGTGTGCGTCAGTATCATCCAAGAGCGCACGGGCCTCTCGCAGTCAACGACATCGCTTTATCTCGCAGCTCTACAGCGCGCGCAATTGGTGACATCGCAGCGGATCGGCCCTTGGACCTACTACAAACGCCACGATGAGAATATCGATGCCTTCCTCAAGGCGCTGCAAGAAAGAATCTAGGTGTGCAGTCCCACGAAGTCATGGTGCATTCTTGAGCCCTCATCAGGAGGATGCGCTATGGCAACAGGTCTTCATGGCTCAGCCCGCACAACACCGCCCCGCGAGTTCGAGCCGAGCTCCAAGCGTCGCAAGAGTCGACGCGCGCCCTTGCCGCCCGCTACGGACTGAACGTCAAGACCGTAGCCAAGTGGGGTTCGCGCTCGACGACAACAGACAAACCCATGGGGCCTGCCAAACCATGTAGCGTCCGGCTCTCGGATGCTGAAGAAGCGATGGTGGTCGATTTCAGGCGCCGCACCCTGCTTCCCTTGGACGACCTGCTGGGGCATCTGCGTGAAACCCTCCCTCCTTTACGAATACCGGATAGCGTAGGAGTGATTGATTTTCATGCGTTAGAGAGGGCCTCGCTGCCCAAAAGCCTCACGTGCAAACTCCAAGAAGCTGCGCAGCTTTGGAGTCATTCTTCGGTCAGGGGCATAGAGGATGTGCATTGCGGTATTCGGCACCGGGTACTGCGGCAACAGGCGCACCAGTGTCCCATCGCGCAGTGCATCGCTAACCAACTCTATCGGCTGTAGAACCACACCTAGGCCAGCTACAGCCGCTGCCAGCAGTGGATCACCTTGATTGATCGTTAATTTGCTTCTAATAGGAACATCTATACGCCCCTCCGGGCTGTCGAAGCTCCAGTGTGAGCGGCCATCAGAATAGGTAAACCCCAGACACTCCTGCTGCTGTAGATCCCACGGATTGATGATGGGAGGGCGACGTGCAAGATAGGACGGCGCAGCGCATAAAACCATCTGATAGGGCTCCAGTGGCACTGCCTTCAACCCACTGCTCACCAGCTCGCCGATGCGAAATACCACGTCGTAACCATCATCAACGATATCGACCAGCTCGTTCGATAACGTTAGGTCAACAGACACCTGAGGATACCGAACCATGTATTCCAGCAGGCGTGGCGAAAGCGTGCGAACTCCGAACGTGACCGGTGCGTTGATGCGAAGACGGCCGCTTGGTGTGCCCCGAGTGAGGGCAGCCAGGTTCTCGGCAGACTGCATGTCTGCAAGGATCAGTTTTGCTCGCGGGTAGAACGCCCTGCCGAAGTCGGTGAGGCTTTGCCTGCGCGTAGTCCGGTGCAGCAGGGAAACCCCCAGATGTTGCTCGAGCATTTTCACCTGTTTCCCTACCAATTGAGGGGACAGATTCAGGTCGTCCGCAGCGGCGCTGAATGAGCCCAGCTCAACTGCTTTGGCGAACGTGGCCATCTGGGTCAGGCGATCCATTATAAACATTCTGTTTCTAGTAATACGCCATCATAGGCCTTTATCTAGCGCCAACCAATGACTAAATTTTTGTCACCTTTCGAGTGCCCGGATACCTTCCGGATGTACGTCGAGGCCCATTGATAAACGAGGTATTTATGATGGCACGCATTGTCAGAATTCATGAATACGGTGACGCCAGCGTTCTGAAGCTGGAAGATCTGGAAGTATCGGCACCAGCAGCAAACGAGGTGCAGATTAGTGTTAAAGCTATTGGCTTGAACCGAGCCGAAGTGATGTTTCGCAATCACGCATACCTGCAAGAAGCGGAGTTCCCCAGCCGCTTAGGCTACGAGGCCGCAGGCATCGTAACGGCAGTCGGGAGCGACGTAACCGAGATCACGGTTGGTGACTCGGTCGCTCTGATCCCACCTCTGGATATTGCTCGCTGGGGCACCTACGGCGAGTTGGCCAATGTACCGGCCCACCTGGTGGTAAAGAGCCCTGAGAACTTGTCCTTTGAAGAGGCTGCGGCGTCTTGGATGCAGTACGTCACCGCCTGGGGGGCATTGATTGAACAGGCGAAGCTACGGCAGGGCGATTTTGTCATCGTTACCGCCGCGTCAAGCAGTGTTGGCTTGGCCGCCTTCCAAATGGCTCGTATGGTCGGCGCCACATCGATTGCGATCACTCGAACTCACGCGAAGAAGCAGGCCCTGCTTGATGCAGGCGCTGCGCATGTCATCGTCAGCGATGAAGAGGATATCGTCGAGCGTGTTATGACGATAACTGCCGGTCAAGGTGCTCGCGTTGTATTCGATCCTGTAGGCGGGCCGTCCTTTGAACCTCTCACGCAGAGCATGGCGCGGGGCGGAATTTTGCTGGTGTACGGCGCACTCAGCTCTGAACCGACACCATTCCCACTGTTTACCGTGCTGGGCAAAAGCCTGACTTTGAAGGGTTATCTCTACGCAGAGATTGTGGCCGACCCTGAAGCCCTGGAGAGAGCGAAGGCTTTTATTCTGCAAGGGTTGAAGTCCGGTGCGTTGCGCCCGATCATCGCAAAGACATTCGCACTTAGCGACATCCAGGATGCCCATCGTTTCCTTGAAGCCAATCAGCAGATCGGCAAGATCGTGGTAACTGTCTGACCAGCAATTATGGGGCTGAGAGCGTAATCCTTCGGCCCCGATTCAAGCCAGCCCTGATGACCGCTTTTGGCCGATTCTGTGTATCCGTCCCGCCAACACACCTTCCTGGCCCCGACGCCAAAGGCGATGGTGTCCACCTGATTTAAGTGGACACCATTTCTAGCTTTTTAAGCCGCTGGGCAAACCTATTTTCCCGAGGGCGTGGCGCGGCCGGGTTGGTATCAGCCAACGGACAGAGGTGTTGAGCGCAGGCTGGGAGAAAGACTCGCTTGGCTGCGTTCGCTCGATGATGAGACGCGGTGCCGTCATCTTTTGGTAAGTAATTGGCGGCTTCTATAAGAGTGTTCAGAAGATCCCGATACTTTGTATGGACGCTCGCCGCGGCTTTGCATCTCTCTAAAAACGTTTCGCGTTGGTGCGGCTCCACATGGTCGTCGTCTGTCAGATCGCTCAATAGCTGTTCCAAGGATTGAGCTTCCACGCTCGCGGCGTCTACGGGCTGAAGCCATTCGACTTCGGCTAGCCAATAGTACTCATCATTGAACGATAGATAATCATCATCGCTGGGAGCCACCGGTCCAAAATTCTGAATCACACGTACCACCATTGGATTCCCGTTGGTCGACTGCTCAGAGAGAAAGTTGTGACCTTGTCCGTCGGTGGTAAGCCGGTACAGCTTGCCGTCCCGCTGGAAAAGCATTGAGAAAGATCCATGTGTAAAATAATTCGCTCCGCAGAGCGGTTCTTGGGACATTACATAGTCGAAGTAGGGGCCCTTGAAGAGAGTTTCCATTTTATCTTTTCCCTAGATGGTGATGAGTTCGCTCTGAGGCGCCGATCGCATTATGCGCGGGCTAGGCGTGCGACGCGTTCTTCAGTACGGGCTATAGACTCGCTCAGTAATCTTTCTCTGTCCTTTAGCCGCTGTACTCGACATTTTTGAGGTTTTTCACAGCGATTCTCAGCTTGAGAGCAGCTGCTGCATGCTATGGCTATACCATCGCCGGTTTGTTCTTGAGCCATTTTGAGAAAGAGTTGCAGCAGCCGACATTTGATCAATAACAGCAGCGCCATAGGCCACGTTATGAGCAGTTGCATCAGGCCACCTCTTTCGGTGTCAGATTGGAAATCTTTGCGCGCAGGCGAGAGCATGCTGCGTCGAGTAAGTCGGCATTGGTCTTGGAGGAGAGTTGCTCGCGAGGCTTTTTCTCCAGGAAATAACTGATCCGCTCAGCATTCGCGCCAAATGGATGAGGGAGCCCGGCCAGAATCTGTTCGGGTTTTACTAGCCCCTTGCGCTGCAGATGCCCAAATGCCTCAGCCACTTTTGGCCCGAGCGGCACGTAGACACAGCTATCACCTAATGTTCGAACTTCTTCGGCAAGATGATTTTCGATTTGGTGCAATAACGTCGATTGGCTGAGCATTGAGGGGCTGCCGCTGTAGTTCGAGCCATTAAAAAAAACCGGATAGCGCAGAGCTGATGTGTAGTGCACCAGATGTGTATGCGTATCGAACAAGCGTGCACAGCTGTCGATCCCCATTAACTGGGGAAGACCAATGTGATCGAGCATGGCAATCAGATTCTTGCGCATCGAACCAGCGAAGCTTGCTGTCTCCTTAGCCTTGAGTTTTGCTTCTTCGAGCGAAGCGCCGGCGCTGAGTTGTCGGCGGGCTTCGTTCAGGGCTGTAACGGCTTGACTGCGGCCCGGCGTGATGCCGCAAATGGTGATGCGGGCCTTCGGGTTCACGTAGTCAAATGGAGCATAGAAGGTTTCCAAGCTGCCCTGGGTTGTGAGCAACAATTCTTTAGGTAGCGAGGCCTCACTCAAGTTGAGCGCTGAGTCGACGAGGATTGGGCTGAATTTTTCAAAAAGACTCATGGTTCGTTCCTTACTTTAGCGAGAGCGACGTTGAATGCAGTGAATGCCTTGCCTATCTGGCGAACGGCGACGGATTCGTTTGTGTGATTTTCTTGGCTTTAGTCGTTCGTCTCGGTATCCCACCGTGATTACTCTGCTTTCGGTGATAACGGCGTAGATGTTCCGGCTGCGCAATGCCAGCGCAAGATTTTCAGGATCTACTTCTCTGATCAGCTGGAAGTATGAGGTCCGGTCGAAGTGAAATAGCCGCACACCCCGTTTATGGCTCTCTTGTCCGTAACTAAGTAACCATTCCAGCTGCATAGGGCTGATGTGTCGCTCTTGGCTGCGCTGCTCAGCATGGTGAGACATGATCATGGCTGCACCTCAAACTAATTCGGTCTGAACGAAGTTGCGACGACCTTTCAGCCAACGCAGCGCTTCTGGGGAGTCGACTACTGTGCGCTTGCCCTCCTTGCGTGTTGCGAGGCGATCTGCAGCAATCGGCTGTGTGGCGTTGCGCACAGCCTTTTCAGTCATACAGGCTAGAAAAGCTACTTCGTGCAAGCTGAGGTACCCAACAGCCGTGTCTCGAATTACTTCTGGCAGTGCGTCGTAGGCGGCCTCACCAATAGTGTCGCAGTCCAGACGAGCGCGAATGGCTCCCAACTTGAACACGTGCTCAAGATTCAAAGCCAAAGAGTTCACTCCATAGAATTCAGCGTCCCAACGGGCCTGGTTGATGAATGAAGCAAAGTCCAACCATTTGTCATGGTTAAGGCCAGTATTTGATGTCTGTAGCTGGCCCTCGACTGCGTAGCCATAACAGCCCTCAGCGATCGTGATGAAATGCTCGGCCCCGCCAAAGGCCTTATCAAGGTCGTCTACGCTGCAGCGATAGCGAACAGCTTGAGCTTCCAGATGGCCTGCATAGGCTGTATTGACTTCCCTGGACAGGTCGGCATGGGCCACCTTTTTTTCTGGGTTTGTGTAGTGGCAGAAGAGGTCTTCGAGTCGCGATGCCATTTGTGATACTCCTGATGGAATAAACACAGATTAAATGGCATATATTCCAGTGTCAATGGAATAAAATAAAATTCTTACGCGATGAGAGTAGGCACTGTTACCAATTTCCCGGCTGCTGCCAATTGGGGAGCGTGAGCATTGGAGTAAGTGCCACAAAGGAATAGCGATAACTGCTAGCAGATAGCTGCCAGGCCTGGCGACTAGCTGTGGGTGAGTGCAGGAGTTGAGGTCACTAAAATTCAGTTGCTCAGCTGTCCCTAGCAAGAATGGAATGAGCCGGTGCCGTCGGTTGCTCTTCGATAGAGAGGCTTTGTGCCCGGTTCGAGGCAGTACTCAAATCAGAGGTGCTCTTATCAAGCACCAAATCAAGATGGGCGCGATTTGGGCACTACCTGGGCACAGACGATTTTTAAGGGTTCGCTCGCGATTTGAGCTAGATGTCATGCTTTCCAGCATTCGCGCGGCGGATAACTGAGTGCTGGCTGAGTGGGGCAGTGATCAAGGCTTGATTTTGTCGATTCTGAGATCGTGCAAGCTACTGATTTTAAATAAGATGGCGCACCCGACAGGATTCGAACCTGTGACCACCGCCTTCGGAGGGCGGTACTCTATCCAGCTGAGCTACGGGTGCTTTTAGACAAAACGCTGCGACTTTGACATCTAGCCGCATCGTGGCGCAAGTGGGTGAGTATTGCCTTCGGAGGGCAGTACTCTATCCAGCTGAGCTACGGGTGCATCGCAGGGCCGCAATAATACGCATTGAAATCGCTGGCGTCCATGCCCCAAAGCAATGTCCTTCGAGCGCGCCCGCTTTATGTTGCCTGGTTACAGGTATTGGCAATGATGGCTATTTTGTCGCCCGACCGTTTCCCGCTATACTCGCGCACATTGTCCGGGCATTGTACTTGGGCTGATACCTATAGTGATGATGAGGATTCATAAGGTGACGAATTTGAAAAAAATCCTGGCTGTCTCTGCGGCCATGCTTGCGCTCGTAGCGGGCAGCGCTTTTGCCCAGTCTGGCGACGATGCTATCGCTAAGCGTATCCAGCCCTACGGTGAAGTCTGTGTAGCAGGTGAAGAGTGCGCTTCGCAGACGCCTGCCGTAGCAGCAGCTGGCGGTGGTGAGGCGCGCTCTGGAGAAGCAGTGTATGGCCAGTTCTGCACAGCCTGTCATGGCTCTGGCATTCTGGAAGCGCCAAAAACCGGTGATACGGCCGCCTGGGAAGCACGTTTGGCCGCCGCTGGCAGCCTTGATGATCTAGTTGTCTCTGCCATTACAGGCGTTGGTGCCATGCCACCCAAAGGTACTTGCAGCGATTGTTCCGATGAAGAAATCGAGGCGGCTATTCAGCACATGTCTGGTTTGTAAGTCGTTATCGCTGGAACAGAAAAGCCACCTGCGGGTGGCTTTTTCATGCGCTGCAATCAGCGGCCCAGAAGGCTGCGGATGTCTGACAGGGCGGTATTGCCCCGGGCCTGTTTTTGCTCTACCGGAGCGTCGTCGGTGCCTTCCCATTCGAGATCTTCGCTCGGTAGTTCATCCAGGAAACGGCTGGGCAAACAGTCGCTGATTTCGCCGAACTGACGGCGTCGGGCGGCGAAGGTGAAGGTCAGATTCTGCCGGGCGCGGGTGATGCCCACGTAGGCCAGGCGGCGCTCTTCCTCAACGCTGTCTGCCTCGATACTGGAGCGGTGCGGGAGGATTTCCTCTTCCATCCCCATGATGTAGACGTGCGGATACTCGAGCCCCTTTGACGCATGCAGGGTCATCAGCTGTACGCGGTCGGTATCTTCTTCCTCTTCGTGTCGCTCAAGCATATCCCGCAATACCAGCTTGGCGATGGCGTCTTCGATATTGGTCTTGCCGGTCTCGTCACGTTCCATGGTGTTCTTCAATGCATCCAGCAAAAACCAGACATTGCCCATGCGCTTGGCGGCGATCTCGTCGCTGGAGCAGTTCTGGCGAATCCAGTTCTCGTAGTCCAGATCCATGACCATGCTGCGTAGCGCGGCAATCGGATCGCCTTGGCTGCATTGTTGACGCACGCCGTCCAGCCAGCGGCTGAAGCGTTGCAGGCGCTCGCAGTAACGCGGATCGAGATGTTCACCCAGACCTATCTCATCGCACGCCTTGAAGAGACTGATTTCGCGCAGGGTGGCATAGGTGCCAAGTTTCTCCAGCGTCGCTGGGCCGATTTCCCGGCGTGGCACGTTGATCACTCGCAGCAGGGCGTTGTCATCGTCCACGTTCACCAGCAGGCGGAAGTACGCCATCAGGTCCTTTACCTCCTGGCGGGCGAAGAAACTGGTTCCGCCGGACAGGTGATAGGGTATCTGGTGGTGTTGCAGCTTCAGCTCGATCAGACGCGATTGATGATTGCCCCGATAGAGAATGGCGAATTCTTTCCAGGCGCGTTTGTGCTTGAGATGCTGCGTCTGAATATCGGTGGCGACGCGCTCGGCTTCGGCTTCTTCGTTGCGGCAGCGGATCACCCGGATGGGCTCCCCGTAGCCCAGCTCACTCCAGAGCTGTTTCTCGAATACGTGGGGATTGTTGGCGATCAGTGTATTTGCAGCGCGCAGGATGCGGCTGGTGGAGCGATAGTTCTGCTCAAGCATGACCACGTTGAGGCCAGGAAAGTCTTCTTTCAGCTGCACCAGATTTTCCGGACGGGCCCCGCGCCAGGCATAAATCGACTGATCATCGTCGCCGACCACGGTAAAGCGCGCTTCCCGACCGACCAGCATTTTTACCAGCAGATACTGGGTAGCATTGGTGTCCTGGTATTCGTCCACCAGCATGTAGCGAATACGAAACTGCCATTTTTCGAGCACATCGGGATGCTCCCGAAACAGCATCACGGGAATCAGGATCAGGTCGTCGAAATCCACCGCGTTGTAGGCCTTGAGCGTGCGGTTGTAATGCGCGTAGACGCTCGCGGCAGTCTGCTCCTGCGGCGATTTGGCCTTGGCCAGCGCTTCCTCAGGGCTGATCAGATCGTTCTTCCAGGAAGATATTTGCGACTGTATGCCTTCGATGCCATCATCGGCGCCGTAATCCCGATGCATCAGATCAGTGATCAGCGCCTGGGCATCCTGTTGATCGAAGATCGAGAATCCCGGCTTGTACCCCAGCCGCTTGTGCTCCTTGCGGATAATGTTCAAGCCAAGATTGTGAAAGGTCGAGACCGTAAGGCCCCGGGCGTCATTGCCGCGTATCAGCTGGCCGACGCGCTCTTTCATCTCGCGCGCCGCCTTGTTGGTAAACGTGACGGCAACGATATTCTGGGCCTTGATGCCGCATTCCTTGACCAGGTAGGCGATCTTGCGGGTGATTACACTGGTTTTGCCGCTGCCGGCACCGGCGAGCACCAGCATGGGGCCGCTTATGTATCGGACGGCTTCCTGTTGACGGGGATTTAGCGTGGCCACCAGCGGATTCTCCTGCGTTGGGCGCGTATTCTAGCAGCACATCCGGGGCTCGACAGCGGTATGCCGGGCAGTTAGTCTAGATAGATCTTTTTTTTATATACAATTTACTTTATAAAACTGCCCTATCTGCCTAATTTATAAGATCCATGGAGGATCATTTGTCTGCTGACCGACTGATGCAGCGAATTGTGTTGCTGGATGGCGACCACGGTGCCTACCTACAGCTTTGCCGTCGGCTGTCAGCTGTCAGGAGCAGTGTTTTCGAACTAGTCCGGGTGGACGGATGGGAGCAGGTCTACGATCTGCTGGCCGCAGGCGACATCAGCGCGATCATCGTTAACGATGCTTATGTGGGGTCGGCAAAAAAATGTGCTGTTCCGATAGTCCATCTTGCCAACACGCCGGATTTCGCAACTCCCCTTGAAAATATCTCCGACAGTATCTGGAATCAGGCCAGCGCCAGTGAACTGATTCGTTGCCTCACGTACGCTATCGAAAGACATGGTTTGCGTACTGCGCTGGATCATGCGGCTAGTTACGACCTGCTGACCGGCATCTGTAATCGACAGATGCTGCAGGACCGGCTCAAGCAGGGCATGCGCAGAGCATTGCGCAATAACAAGCCCCTGGCAGTGTTGTTTATCGACCTGGACAACTTCCGTCATGTGAATGACACCCTGGGTCATGGGGCGGGTGATGCGATTATCTGTGAAGTGGTCAATCGGCTGCGAAGAGTCGTGCGTAACACTGATACAGTCGGACGCATGGGTAGTGACGAGTTCGGCGTGGTAGTCGAGGACTACACCAGCCCTAGCAACCTTTTGCAGGTTGCCCAGAAAGTCACCAACGAGCTTGCCGAACCGTTCTTCGTCAATGACGAGAGTCTGCTGCTGGGTTGCAGTGTTGGAATCGCCACTTACCCGGAAGGCGGCCAAACCGTTGATAGTCTGATCCTGCATGCGAACATGGCGATGCAGCAAGCCAAGGGGCATCGGGGCTGCCACTTTCATTTCTATGATGACCGGATCAATCTGCAGGCCAACAGCCTGATCGAATTCGAGGGCTCGCTACGCCAGGCCCTGCGACGCAATGAATTTGAGCTGCATTACCAGCCCCGGGTGGACCTGCGTACCGGCAGTATCGTCGGGCTTGAGGGGCTGATTCGCTGGCGGCACCCTGAGCGCGGCCTTCTTGGTCCCAATGAGTTCATTCCGTTGGCCGAAGAAACCGGGTTGATCGTGCCGATGGGCTACTGGGTGATCGCCCGTGCTTGCCATGATCTGACCCTGCTGCAGCGCCGCCGCTTTACCAGTGTGCACGTTGCGGTGAACATGTCCTTCCGCCAGTTCCAGGACAGCCAGCTATTGGCAACGGTAAAGCGCTTGCTGGAAAAGACCGCCATTGATCCTCGTATGCTCGAATTCGAGCTTACCGAAACAGCTGTCATGCAGGACCCGGCCCAGGTTCTCAAGACCATGGAGGGTATGAAAGGATTGGGGGTGCGGTTTTCGCTGGATGACTTCGGCACCGGATTTTCATCATTCGTACACCTGCATAGTCTGCCGATCAATCTGCTCAAGCTGGACCGCAGCTTTGTTAAAGGCATAGGCGAGCGCGACGGGGATCGTCAGTTGGTGGGAGCAATGGTCGACATGGGGCACAGCCTGGGTCTGGAAGTTGTGGCCGAGGGCGTCGAGCGCCGCCAGCAACTGGAAATTCTGCGGACGATGGGCTGCGATCAGGTGCAAGGGTATTTCATTAGCCCCGCGCTCGCCTTTGAAGAGCTCTGCTATTTCATGGATGCCTACAGCATGGGCCGGGAAGAGGCGCTGGCCACCGAGGCCTGATCTTTCCTGGCCTGGCTGGCCTGACCAGCGCCTCGCCGCTAGCCGATCTTTCGATCCAGCTGCCGATACTGCAGCGCTTCCGCCAGATGGGGTCGTCCGATCCGCTCTACGCCCTCGAGATCCGCCAGCGTGCGAGCTACTTTCAACGCCCTGTGGCTGGCGCGGTGCGACAACCCCAGCCGCTCGATAGCTGTTTCCATCCAGCGGGCGTCCGGCGCCTCGATCGGACAATGATCCCGCAACCCGGCCAGATCAAGGTGCGCATTCAGTCTGCCCTGACGGTTCTGTTGTCGTGCTCGGGCAGCGGCTACCATCGCCGCTGCTTCGACGCTGGTGGGCCTGGCTGGCGCCTGTTCGGCCAGGCTAAAGGCCTCGTTATGCATCGCCACGTGCAGGTCGATACGGTCGAGCAGGGGGCCAGACAGTTTGCTTCGGTAACGCTCAACCTGCTCGGCGCTGCAGCGGCATCGCCCTGATGGATCACCCTGATAGCCGCAGGGACAAGGATTCATTGCGGCGATAAGCTGAAAGCGAGCCGGAAAGCTCAATTGTTCCCGTGCGCGGGCTATGTGTATCACGCCCGATTCCATGGGCTCACGCAGCATTTCCAGCACCTTTCGGTCAAACTCGGGCAGCTCGTCCAGAAACAATACCCCCTGGTGCGCCTGGCTGATTTCACCAGGACGTGGCTGGCTGCCTCCCCCGACCAAAGCTGCGGCGGAGGCACCATGGTGGGGCGCACGGAACGGGCGTACCGGCCAGGATTGCAGCGGCCCTCTGCCACACACCGACTGAATGGCGGCTACTTCGAGGGCCTCGTCCTCGGTGAGGGCCGGCAGGATGCCGGGCAGTCGGCTTGCCAGCAATGTCTTGCCTGTGCCCGGAGGGCCAAACAGCAGCAAATTGTGCGCGCCGCTGGCGGCTACGATCAGCGCACGCTTGGCTTGTGCCTGGCCTTGCACCTCGGACATGTCTGAGCTGGTGTCCCGTTCGGCGAACACCGGGCTGCTGACGACCGGCTCAAGAACCCGCTCGCCGCGCAGATGCTCGCACAATTCCAGCAGATGATCCGCTGCGACGATCTGCACGCCGCGCACCAGCGCGGCCTCGGCGGCATTCTCGCGCGGCAGCAACAATGTTCGCTGCTGTTGTCTGCATGCCAGGGCGGCGGGCAGCACGCCCTGAACTGGGCGCAATTCCCCGGATAGCGCCAATTCTCCCAGGCATTCACAGTGCTCCAGACTGTCGGCAGGAATCTGTCCGCTGGCTGCGAGTAATCCGAGTGCGATGGCCAGATCAAAACGTCCACCTTCCTTGGGTAGATCAGCGGGAGCCAGATTGATGGTAATGCGCTTGAGACTGGGAAAATCGAGGCGGGCGTTCTGCAGGGCACTGCGTACCCGGTCCTTGCTTTCCCTCACCGCGGTTTCCGGCAGGCCGACCAGCGTCAGGCTGGGCATGCCGTTGGCCAGGTGTACCTCTACTGTCACCGAAGGGGCTTGTACACCGAGCTTGGCGCGGCTGTGAACGATAGCCAGGGACATGATCACTCCTTGATCAGTCCACCTGAGTTATTCAGGCAGACGGTGGTTGTTTGCGCTGCTCCAGTTCGGTCACCCGCTGCTCTAGCGCCTCAAGCCGCTCGCGGGTGCGCAACAACACCACCTGCTGTGTCTCGAACTCCTCACGGCTGACCACATCGAGCTTGGCGAGCGCGCTCTGCAGAAGCGCTTTCAAGCGCTTTTCAAGTTCAGGAGCGGGGATTCCCTTTTCGCTCGATAACAGGCGCGCAGCCTGACCGCTGACCGCGTCGAACAAGACTTTATGCAGCATTGGATATCACCGGTTCGCTTAAGCGTGGAGACCAGCCTGCATGGCTGGTCGGCGAGCCTGAGTCTACCACATGCGACAAAGGCATCGTCCAGGCAGCCAGCTGTTCAGACTGCGCGGATGTTCGCAAATAGCGCACTGCACACGGGCGTTACGCACCATTAGGGTGCGCAGGCGGCACGGTGCCTCAGCTATCAGCCGCTGAAGTCTCGTTAACCTTCTGATTTAACAGTTGAAATCAAAATTGGCAGGGTTTCTGCAAAGAACTTACAAACTGACTGCAACAAGGTCTGTGCATTGTCCGTTTCTAAAAGCCTGTAAGTCGGCATAGACTGGTCCTGTCCCCCAGGGCAGTCCATCACACGGGAGTACCGATATGAAATTAGTAACGGCTGTTATCAAGCCATTCAAGCTGGACGATGTCCGCGAAGCGCTATCAGAGATCGGCGTTCAGGGCATCACCGTAACAGAGGTAAAGGGTTTTGGACGGCAGAAAGGCCATACCGAACTTTATCGTGGCGCGGAATACGTGGTTGATTTTTTGCCCAAGGTGAAGATCGACGTAGCCATCGGTGACGACATGCTGGACCGCGTCATTGAAGCCATTACCAAGGCGGCCAATACCGGCAAGATCGGTGACGGCAAGATTTTCGTGGTCAATCTGGAGCAGGCTATCCGCATCCGTACCGGCGAAACCGATACCGACGCGATCTAATCAGTTCGTTCACCGAATGCAGTAACCAAGCCTATTTGGGGGGCTTATTATGGAAGATATCGTACAAATCAGGTACGCACTTGATACCTTTTACTTCTTGATCTGCGGCGCGCTGGTAATGTGGATGGCAGCGGGTTTTGCCATGCTCGAATCCGGCCTCGTCCGAGCCAAGAACACCACGGAAATCCTTACCAAGAACGTGGCGCTTTACGCGATTGCCTGCACCATGTATCTGCTGGTCGGCTATCACATCATGTATTCCAGCCCGGAAGGCGGCATTCTTCCGAGCCTGGGACTGCTGATCGGCGGAGAGAACTCGGTTGAAGATGTGCTGGCTGGCGGTGATGATGCCCCCTACTATTCCAGCCGTTCAGATTTCTTCTTTCAGGTTGTTTTCGTCGCGACCGCGATGTCGATCGTATCCGGCGCCGTGGCTGAGCGGATGAAGCTGTTTGCCTTCCTGTTCTTTGCTGTGGTCATGACGGGGTTCATCTACCCGATTCAGGGTTTCTGGAAATGGGGCGGCGGGTTTCTCAACGAGGCCGGCTTCCTGGATTTCGCAGGTTCCGGCGTTGTGCACCTGACCGGTGCAACAGCCGCGCTGGCCGGTGTGTTGCTGCTTGGTGCGCGTAAGGGCAAATACAGCGCCAATGGACAGATCAATGCTATCCCCGGCTCGAACCTGCCCTTGGCTACTCTGGGTACGTTCATCCTGTGGCTTGGCTGGTTTGGCTTCAACGGAGGCTCGCAGTTGGTTCTGTCCAATATTGCTGACGCCAATGCGGTTGCGCAGATCTTCGTCAACACCAATGCTGCTGCGGCTGGCGGCCTGCTGGCGGCCCTGGTTGTGGCCCGCATCCTGTTCGGCAAGGCTGACCTGACGATGGCACTGAACGGCGCCCTGGCGGGTCTGGTCGCCATCACGGCCGAGCCGCTGACACCTGGCGGATTTCAGTCCACCCTGATCGGTGCGGCGGGTGGCGTAATAGTAGTGTTCTCGATCCTGGCGTTGGACAAGCTCAAGATCGACGATCCAGTCGGCGCCATCTCCGTCCATGGTGTGGTAGGAATCTGGGGATTGCTCGCAGTCTGTCTGACAAACCCCGATGCCACCATCGGTGCGCAACTACTCGGCATCGGCGTGATATTCATCTGGGTATTCGCCGCCAGCATTGTGGTTTGGGCTATCCTCAAGGCAGTAATGGGGATCCGCGTAAGCGAGGAAGAAGAGTACGAAGGCGTGGATATTTCGGAATGCGGTATGGAAGCCTACCCGGAGTTTACCAACAGCAAGAAGTAATCTGTTTGGCCATCTCCGCTTAACAAACAGGGCGCCTTCGGGCGCCCTGTTTGTTTCTGTTGGGTGAACGCAGGACCAAACTTGCAGGGCTGTCTGGGGTCACAATCACAAGCGAATCCCCTTTTAAGCAAGGAGAAAACATGCAAGCTCAGACATTTCAATATCTGATTGACTGGACCGCGCAGTTTCACGCGCACCTCGCCGATTGCCTTGAGGATGGCCTGCAGGAGCAACAGGACCCACGGGCAAAGTGGCTCATGGAGTATCTGGTAGACCACGAGCGGACCATGGCCAGGGAAGTAAAGGGATTCAAGGACCAGGCCGATGAGAAAGCCCTGAAGACCTGGTTGTATGAACACCTCACCGAGACGCTGCCTCCGGATGCAAAGGAGCGGAACCTGCCCTTTGGCACCATGGGTTTTGACGACATCTCGAAAGAGATTTTCGATGTACACAATCAGGTGATAGAGGTCTGGCGTTCAATGAGCGGCAAGGGAGCGATTCCTGAAGCCAGAGAGCTGTCCCAGAACATCTTCGAATTGGAAGAACATGAGACCCTTCGTTTGGCTGATCAGATCAGCAGCTCCCGGGAAATGTAGGAATTAACGGGCACAAGCCGGTTAAATAACAAAAAAAGTTGTTTTCCCTCTAGCCAAATCCTGCTGTTGCGCTATAAATAGCCTGTTTTTTCGGCTTGGGAAAAGGGCGATGAGCGACGAAGATATTGAAGACGAAGAGCTGGTTGATGCGGACGAAGAAGAGGTTGACGATTTACCCGAAGCTGAGGATGACGACGAGCCAGCGGTAAAGCCGCGCAAGAAGGCCGCTGAGGAAGAGTCGCTGGAAGGCTTGTCGCTGGAAGCCAAGGCACGCGAACGTGAAATGCTGGCGCGCCAGATGGAAGAGTTCATGGCCCGCGGCGGCAAGGTGCAGGAAATAGATGCCAACGTGGTCGGCGATCCGCCCAAGAAACCCGAAGGCAAATACGGCAGCCGTCCGATTTAACTACCGCAGGATAGGCGCGGGAAGGGGATGTACTGCCGCCTTGTGCTACCGGCCCCTCGCTGCGGTATAGGCATCTTTCAGGGCAGCTCGGCGTGATGCCCTGGCCAGAGACTGTTTAAGCGTGGCGGGCCTGGTCGGGGCTTAGATGAGCTCATGCATAGTGTTTGCCACTGGCTCTTGTAACTAAGGCCAATCGTGCGGCCGCCGCGTTTTCCTTCAACCCGCTCCATTCGTCAACGAGGCTTTCCAGCTCGGGATGCTCGTGCAGTTCACCGAACAGGCTTTGCTCTGTCAGAGGGCGTAACGACTGACTGAGCAGCCGTTGACGGGCTCTTTGCAAGTCCTGAGTCTGTTTCTGGCTAAGTTGCCGCGCAAGATGAATGCCCTCGTCGTATAGTCGCCTTAATTCCATATCGGTTTTGCCATAGAAGCGCACGTCGTGACGCAAGCGTATCTCGCGTTGAAATTCGGCAAAATTGCCCGGCTGCCACGCAGCCATGGCCTGTCTGGCGTTTTCTACCTGACGGTCAATGTCACGCAGTTCCTGCGTGGTGAATAAGGCGCCGTCGCGCTCGGTGACAGCGGCATGCCAGCGCAACAGCGTAGTTAGCGTGGCACGGGAATAGCCACCGTCACTGGAATGGTCGCCCATCGAAAGCGCATGCTTGATAAGCGAGTCGCGTTCGGGCATATCCCTTCGCAGGTCAATGGCGCCGGCATACAGTGCGCAGGCTTGTTCGTCGATGGCGTCACAACCGGGTTGCCAGAGTACTGCCGCCTCGGTGCCGGAATCCGGCGTACGCGGCATGAAATGCCATTGTTCGCCGTGATGCTCGTAAGGGTCGCCCTTGAGATTGAGCAGACCGCCCAGTATCAGCGTGGACCCGATAGGCGGCGCACTCAGCAACGCAACGGTACCGGGCAGAACAAGTTTCCATTCCGCGTCCATCCAGGTAAAAGGCATTCCCGGAATCGGATCGTTATGATTGACCAGGCGGTGATGGGTCAATGCCTGAGCGCCTTGAACGAAAGCCCGGTCGGCAGCGCGGGGTGCGCCGAAAGTATAGAGCTGGGTGTCGGCAGACCAGTTGCGACGTAGCCATTCAGCCAGCAAAAGCGCAATTGCACCGCCGAGGCTGTGGCCGCAGACGATCAGCGTCTGTTCTCCCGTATAGAAGGCATCGAGATATCGGTTGACGAAAACGGTGGCTGCCTGGAATGCCTTATAAAAACCTCGGTGCGCCTGACCAACGCCTTCCTGATAAAGCACTTGGCGGGCATCCATATCCCGCAAGATATCGTTCATGCCCTCGGTGCCACGTACTGAGATCACTACAACCTGGTCGTTGTGGGTGATAAATGCCTGGGTTTCGGTGGTTTCGTCGTGGAAGAAATGGACGTCTTCTGGATTCTTCCAGCCTTCTGCCGCCTCGGCAGAATAACGTTCCGGATCATAAGGCATCATTTCCAGCCGTTTGGAATAGGGGACTTCTTCGCAAATCAAATGGTATGGGCCTGCAGTGTTGAACAGCGTTGGCTGTTCCATTCTCGGTAACTGTTCGCGCAGAACATTACCTATACTACCCGGCTCTTGATAAGGCGGAGGTGCGGAGAAGTAGGGCTCGCGCGGCTTCCTTTTCTTGCTGAATGATGCATAGGAGAAAGTGCTCATGACAGCCAAGTGGTAGGCATTCAACGCACAGAATGTCTTGTCTGTCGAAAGCATGGGGCTCAGCGCTCGCAACGCTTTTATTTCAATCACATGGTGCGTATTGGGCTGAAGTGCGATGCCTTGCTGCTGCGCAGCCAAACCGGCACTGCGTTTGAGATTGACAGGCGGGCGTGGTTGCCACGCGTCATCCCGGTCAGGCAGATGCTTGTTTGCCGCAACAAAATCACTGACTTCCACCCGATAAAATTTTGCGCCTTCCTTTTGTGCTCGCTCTTCGGCTAGCCAGGTATTGCCGTTGGCGTTGCGCGGGCCGGTGGGAGATTGTTCGGCGGCGACTTGTAGGGCGGTTAAAGGAAGCTTGAAATGTTCTCTGGTGGGTAACCATTTATACCAAGGGTCATCACCGTTGTGTGCGTCAGATAAATCGATCACAGCAAGGCCGCAGTAGTAATTGTCTACCTGCCCAAACCCGTATTCATCCAGGATGCCTTCGTGGCTTTGGCCCTGGCTATCCTGCAGTTTATAGCGTAGGCCTGCGAAGGGGCGCCCAAGGCCGTGCTCATCAACCAGGCGAAAACTGATCCATTGGTTACGCAACGGGCAGCTTAGAGTTTCAATTCCATTTGTATTGATCTTGTCATTCATCCCTGATTACTCCGTGCAGTTAGGGTAAACGGTGCATTCCTGTCCGTTCATCTCGAAAGTTCTAAATTGAGGAGGGTTACGGCACCAAATCCATTTTCCCTTGGAAGTATCTTCCTCCGCACACGGCTTCCAGCCCTCGGAAAATTCAATCCATGTTTCATCTATCGCTGGTTTTTCCTCGGGGTTAACCCGAAAGTTCAGGCGTACAGTTTTGTCCGGCACTTCCCCAATCGCCAGATAGGCTCCATCCCCTGTGCAGTTGAGCAGCTTGCTGATCTGCCCTTTACGGGCGCGGGCGTGGCTTATCTGAAACCACCACGCGCACTCAGCCTGCCTGGTCAAACTGCCATCCGCCTGGAATCCCGGCGCGCTTTCCGGCAGTTCATCCACGATTCTGAGTTCGCCGTTATCGTAGGTCTGTTGCCAGTCCTGTTCTCCATAACGCCCAAAGGTATGAAGCCCGACGCGCCCTAGCTCCATCTCGCAAAAGCCATCCCGGTAGTGAACCGGGATCTTGAAGCGGTATTGGTGTGGCTGGCTTTGGTATTCGGTCTCAAAGGTCTTTACCCGGCTGCGACCGTCGCAGTCGTTGACTACGCTGTAGTGGGCCTGGGCTTTAAGGGAAAAATCCGCCGGTAACTCGCCTTCAAAAATAAACGACTCGCCAGCTAGGCTACCCAGGGTGCCGCAAGCGCTCAGTAACAGGCAGGCGGCGGTCAGGACAGGCAGCCGCGGTAACAAGAGTAATGAGTCAGATTTCATAATGGTTCACTTGGCCGACTGGTAGGGCATGGCAAGGTTGCTCATGAATGGCGCTGCGTTGCAGACGTGATTTCGTGGTGGCAGCGTCTGAAGTGCTCGTCCGCTGTTTCGCCGCTTCGGGCTAGCCAGGCCGGATGTTCACGCGCGCGTGGATCGAGTTGGTACTGGAGAAGAAACTGAATCTGCTCTGTGGTGTGCCAGCCTAGGAGCTTTGCCGTCGCAAACTGTTGTTGAAGCCAGTCTGGCAAATCTTCTGTTTCCAGTAGACGTGCCGTTGCTGACGGATGGTTGTCCCACAGCCACAACTGCTGGTTATGCATACGAATCGCATCGGCTACGGGTTCCGGTTCGGGTATGTCCAGCCAGGGCGTGTCAAAGGGCGAAGGGCAACGAGCGGGATGGGGATTGTCGGTACGTTGCCAATGTTCTTTATCCCAGCACAGAACACTGTCCAGCGGACCGAGCAGTAGCGGCAGTTCTTCAGGCTGCAGGGTGCGCAAATGATGTGCAATCACCCGGCTGTCCTGAAACCGATAAAGTGCTTGCGTGCCGTTATCCCGTATCAGCATGCGCGCGCGCCAGTGTGCGGTAACTGCCGCTAGATCAATAGCTTTTGCGCTGGCAATCCAGCCCCAATGCTGTTCAGGCTCTTTCAGCAGTTGGGGCAATATGGTGCCTGCATCGGTCAACCGCACCAGCCACGGACCGATATCCGCAAGGTCGTTTACAGCCGTACCCTGATACAGGTTGACGTAGTCCCGCATCACGTCAGCCTGAAACAACATGGGGATTGGATCTGGTTCTGCCAGGCGGTCAATGACGAGCAGAAACTCGCGCCCAAGGGTCCGTTGTTCGTCGAGCCAGCGCCAAGCAATATCCGTCATGCTGGAACCCCCGTCTCGCATGTGCCCTCAAGACACACCTCGCAGATAGGGCAGCGGCTGGCGCCTAGTTGGCGAGCGAGGCGCGCCTGTTGAATTTGTGCGGTGCCGAGGGTGCTGAAAGTTCTTTCCTTGGACATGCCCGCTTGGCTATTGCTTTGAGCAGTTCGGGTCGTCTCCCCTGTCTGGGCCTTGCCTGCCTTGTTGGGAACGGCAGGCAGTTCGACTTGTATTCCCGATCCTCGACCGGCAGCGCCGCCCGACTTTATCCTGATCGCCGGCCCGCTCAGCGTGACGCCACTCGGATCCAGTTTAAGAAAGCTGCCGCCACCCCTGGCAGTCAATTCCATGCCGGCATCGATCACTACTTTGTCGCCGGCGTAGTAGTGGATCTCGTCACCCGCTTCGACGAAGTAGCCTGCGCCGGTTTTCAGGTGCTGGGTGTTACCTACCGTCAAATGATCATTGGCCCTGGTTTCGGTCTTGCGCTCGCCGTGGATGGTGCGGTGTTCTTCTTTCAGAAACTCGCTGT
>DRFO01000042.1 GCA_011050525.1 Halopseudomonas xinjiangensis | reverse complement strand
GGATCGGCACTGGCCAGTTCATCGAAGCCGGTCAGGAAATCCACCTCTCCAGCGGCATGAAGGTCGTGCTGGATGCCGGCAGCGAAATCACCTTCAAGGTCGGCGGCAGCTTCGTCAAACTCGATCCGAGCGGCATCAGCCTGGTAGGCCCGTCGGTGAGGGTCAATTCTGGAGGGAGTGCAGGGCAGGGTAGTGGCGCTGCACCGTTGTTGCCGGGTGAAGTGCAGGCGGCGGAGGTGGGTGAGGCGGGGCAGCCACCCGAAGTGCTGATCAAGCAGGCCCTGGTTATGCGCAAGGTTGCAGAGAAAGGTCAAGGAATTTGCGAAGTCTGTGAAGCGGCCAAGCCTGCGGGAGAGAAATGATGCGCAACCGCGGCTATCTCGTACTGGATGGAAACTGGCTTAATAGCGCGTTTCGCTGGCTGTATAGCGAGCTGCCGATGCACCAGCCCATAGCGCTATTGATGCATACCGATTACCACGGATTGGCAGAAAAAGGTCCGATACTGATTCAGGCAGATCCTGATAGCGAAGTTGATCAACTTTGGCAGGCGTCCAATAGCCCCATCGGTCACGCTGTCTGGCTTGAGACCTCAATGGATCCACACATGATGACTAACTTCATGCGCGCTCGTCTGCAAGTGCTCGGGCCTGCTGGTGCTCGTCATTGGTTGCGTCTGGGGGACAGTCGGCCCCTGTTAAATGCTTATAGTCATAATGTGCGCTGGCCGGAATTGTTTTGGCAAGGCATAGATGCGGTGTGGCTCAAAGCAGATCACTCTTTGACCAAAGCCTGGGAAGGGCAAGGCGAAGCCGCACCGATCATGATCAACAAAAGCGAAAAAATTCAGCCTTATTTCAGTCTCGACAGTGGAATGTTGCGAGCTCTCGCCCTGATGGACAAGGAGCTTGAAGCATGACTGCTCAGACAAACCCCATGGAGAGTTACCCCTATCCGGTGCAAGGCGCTCACTGCCCACTGCTAGTAGCTGTTCTGCCGCTACGTTATGCCATTGGGCCTGATCAGGGGATTGAGGCTGGAATACCAGGTTTGCCGCCGTTGCGGGGCGACTTTCCGATGTTAAAGCCTGATTCTCCGCCCACGAAAACCTTGCAATATAACCGCAGGCTATTGCGCGATGGCTGGCTGTATCTGTGGCTGGAAGAACAACAGCGCCTCGTTGAATACCGCGTCCGCAGCTTTCACTTCGGCGAAACAGATCGAGCCGGTAGCGTTATCGATACGCGCAGTCTGCCTTACCTGATCATGCCGGCAGGTGAGTCAGCAAAGCTCACATGGGCGCCAGTACAGTGGACGAAGCCGCAGTATGACGCAGCCAGCCAGAACTCAGGTGTCAGACAACGGGTCATGCGCCCATTTACCCCAGGGGTGGGTCCCAGCAGTCATTTGATTCGAAAGGATTTGGACACATTGGTGATAGGGGAATACCACAGTCCAGATGGCTACAAATGGAGTTGCGAGCCGGATACCGGTAGCAGACCCGAGTGGGTTAGAACCATTTTTGCAATGAATCATTGCGAGCAACAGGCATGGGCCGTTGTCGACGATCCTTGGGGTGTCGCCATGGATCTGGCGGCCTTGATGAGAGAGCGTAAAACCACGCATGAAAGCTTTATGGCTGAGCGCGCGGACGACTGGGCCATGGCCGGAGTACTGAGAAGCCTGGCGAAAGGCGATGCACAATTGGCAAGCAAGATGACCAGCATCGCTGATGTCAGGCGCTTGAACCAAGTCTGGCACGAAATGGACACGGTGGAGGACCGTTTTGCCAACGACATGGCAGACCTGAGCGGCTGCTGGGTTGAATGGTTCAGTACGCTCCATCGAGAGGGTTTCGCTACGCTGGGTACGGCCTGCGGGCACTTCGATATTATTGACCCTGCACATCGGGACGCGCTGGAGCAGCATCTCGCATTGGCCTGTCTGGGGCCTGCGGCGACGCAGCAAGGAGCGATGGCAGTGCAGCAGGCGCTAGCTGCACCAACACCGCAAAAGCCCTGGATGCTTTGGGCTCTGCTGGGTGTCACGCGTCGGCTTGATGCCGCCCAGTTGGCCAACATAATCGGGGTGGCTGACGCCGCCTCGGAAACGTTACCAGAAACCGCCAGTAATGCAGCGCGCGTTGCCCAAGCACTGCTGCTCAGCGCTAGCATCAATCGGGGGGCAGCCAGACTCGCAAGTTTCAGTCCCGCTTCGGCTCAGGAGCCCTTGCTGGCATCCATAGCACCGGCTGTCGCCCTGAAAACTCGCAACTGGCCTGATGAACTCGATCAGCTTGGCAAAACCTATTTTATTGCAGCCTTGGGTCGTAGCCAGCAACGTATGGAAATAAGCGCGGCGACGCGTCGGGAGGTGGGCGAGTGGCTTAGCGAGCAGATCGGCACGCGGACTTCCAGTGCAATTCAGGCCTCACAACCTGCGGCTCCGGCAACCGCGGCAGTCGCGGCCATTCCGGTATTCAGACTGGTGAGCGGATCTTCTTCCTCCCCAGTCCCAGCAGTGGGACCTGGTAGTCATTCACCAGCCATAAACCCCGTCGCCGCCGCTGTGGGCACTATTCCCAACGTAGGGGCTGTGGCTGCGAATGTCACCCGCACCGAAATGCTTGATCTGAGCCGCCGAGCGTTACAGGACGCGCCAGTCAAAAGTGCGATTGCGATATTAGCCGGGATTAATCTTGTTTTGATGACGAGGGAGTTAGCCGGTGATAGGACCGCGATGGCTTGGGTTGGTTCTTTTGGTAGCTTGGCGGGGACTGGTGCAGCAATAGCCGCTATAGCAGAGAAATTATGGGGAATGGATTGGAGACGACTAGTTCGCTCATATGGTGCTGCCCATGCGGTTTCACAAGCAAAGCTAGTCAATGTGCTAACAGCGGGTATGGCCGTTCAAGGTGCCAGCGCTGTTGTATCCGTGCTTAATATAATCGTATTTGGGGGCCAGTCCATGGACGCTTACCGGCATGGTGACCTGGATACGGCTGCGCTTGATACAGGGGTTGCAGCGGCCTCTGCAGGACAACTGGTTCTTCAGGCAAAGGCCTTCCGAACCTATCGTGCCGCGCGGGCGGCGGTTCTGGCGGGACAACTGGCAGCGCTGAGAACCGGTACCGCAGTAACCGGCAACGCCGCCGGGTTTGTATTGCTGAGTCTGACCAGTCTGATCGTCGGCGGTGTCGTTATGCGCCAGTACACGCAAGATACGCCTCTGGAGCGCTGGGTCGCCAACACCCGCTTTGGGGTAAACCCGGCTGCGTGGTCGCACAACTATCACGAGGAAATGACGCAGCTCTATGCGTTGCTATTCCCGATCAGTTTACGTCTGGAGCGCTATCCCGAACTCAACCCTCGCACCGGTCGCCACGTCGAGGTGACATGGCTTATTCTGCGGTTACAGGGGCAAAACACCTTAACCGACGAGATGATTTATTTCGAGGGGCAGGAAGTTTGGGATGGTGGGGGCTGGTTTACCAATGGTGTGGG
Organism: Halopseudomonas xinjiangensis; assembly: GCA_011050525.1. Lineage (GTDB taxonomy): Bacteria > Pseudomonadota > Gammaproteobacteria > Pseudomonadales > Pseudomonadaceae > Halopseudomonas > Halopseudomonas xinjiangensis_A. The sequence continues at coordinate 46 of DRFO01000042.1, read as the reverse complement.
TCAGAGCGTCACCTGGACGGCCAGGGACTTCGAGGTTGATGCAGGC
>DRFO01000041.1 GCA_011050525.1 Halopseudomonas xinjiangensis | reverse complement strand
TGGTTCAACCACCAGCGCCTACTGGGTTCGATCGGGTATATACCGCCGGCAGAAGCTGAGGCAAACTTCTACCAGCAACACACCGGTCAGGTCATGGCGGCCTGACTTAAATGAAATGGCCTCCATAAAACCCGGTGTGATTCAAGCTCCTCATGTTTGATAGTGAATAATGCCTCTCTAAGGATAGTCTCTAAAGCAACTCGAAGATCAAGCCTCTTCAAAAAAGACTACAACCGATACAGGTAGCGCCCAGCTAGAAGCTATTCGCATTGGGGCAGAGTCAAGCTCTCAGAGTCTAAGGGGTATCCATCCAGCCGGTCACAATGACGTTCATCAGCTCAACGGGGCTGTTCGTCGATAGGCTGCCCGGGGCCATCCCTCTCCTCCCGGCCATCGTGACGCAATCTCTTGTTGGATTGCTGAGTGTCTCTGTTTGCGGATAGAGTCAGCCGAGCGTCTCTCTGTTCAACCCTTACGGCTTGAACTAGCCTTTTTGCACTCATTGCTGATGCTCGCCAGAATCCCACAGGTATTGATCTCTCGGCCTTCGTTACAGCTCGACCTCAGTGAAACGAGTTGTCTCTCGAGCATTTGCAGAGCGTTTATTTGTGCTCGTATCTGAGAGATATGCTCTTCCAGCATAATGTTAACGGCAGTACAAGGCTGGTGAGGATTGTCTTGATAGCTCTGCAGTTCGCGAATTTCTGTCAGCGATAAATTTAGAAACCGGCACCGACGGATGAAGGCGAGCCGATCAACATGCTGTTCGGTGTAGATACGGTAGCCGTTCTCCTGCCGAACTGGCGGGGCTATCAGGCCTTGCTCTTCGTAAAATCGGATCGTTTGTCTGTCTATACAAGCTATCTTTGATAGCTGACCGATGTGCATCAGGCTCACTCCTCGACGAGCTATCCGCTCTTGACCTTATAGCTACTATATAGTTTTCAATGGCATTAGTTTATGTGGATCAACTGGAGCCGTATATGAACAAAACTTGTGGTGGCCCATGTGGTTGTGACGCAAAGCCCGACACTGACTCCGATAGCTCGACTGCCTCCGCAGCATCAGGAAAATGGGTCAGCGTTTATGCAGTGCCGAAGATGGATTGTCCGTCAGAAGAGCGAATAATTCGGTTGGCTCTGAACGGCTTTGATGAGATTAGAAAGCTGTCTTTCGATTTATCCAATCGTCAATTGGAGATCATTCATGAAGGTGCTGCCGAGCCTATCACCTCAAAACTAGCGACCTTAGGGTTAGGCGCCTCTCTTCAGAAAACTCAAGCAGCCGACCCTGAGGCGATCAAGGCCTCCGAAAACTCAGCGGCCTCTAACGCTCAGGAGTCGAGCACCCTGCGTGTGCTGCTCGGCATCAATGCATTTATGTTCGTGGTCGAAATGAGTGCCGGTCTCATAGCTCAGTCTACTGGACTAATCGCCGACTCCCTGGATATGTTTGCCGATGCCTTGGTCTATGCCCTCGCCCTTTTTGCTGTGGGGCACGGCGTCAAGATGCAGGTGCGAGCCGCGCATATGGCAGGCGTGCTTCAGTTGATTTTGGCTCTAGGTGTACTCATAGAGGTAGGGCGGCGCTTTATATTCGGTAGTGAACCCGAATCGCTGATGATGATGGCCGTTGCCTTTGTTGCGTTGATAGCCAATGTTGGTTGTCTGCTATTGATATCTAAGCACCGCGAAGGTGGCGCACATATGAAAGCCAGCTGGATATTTTCGGCCAACGATGTGGTGATCAATATAGGAGTCATCGCCGCCGGGGGACTGGTCGCGTGGACGGGGTCTAGCTACCCAGATTTGATTATCGGCACCGTCGTGGGTCTGATCGTGCTCAATGGTGCGCGGCGCATTTTGGCACTCAAGGCATGAGTTACTCCCCCCGGACTGTCTCGCTGTGGTGAGCTGCACGGTCGATGCATAGCTCGGTGCCAGTGAAGAGGCCGGAATTCATGAAGTCTTAGGCCCGCGAGTCCTGCTTGGAGCATGTCTTGGTACGTTTCGATTCTTTTTGTCCCCTGGCCAGCCGACCACATAGATTGATGTCGCTTGTTCGAATGAGTAAGAAGACATGAACCTCACAGTCGGTCTTGACTTAGCAGACGCTAGTGACTCGTGCAGTAAACGGCTTCTGAAAGGGATGTTGGCTTTGCTTGCAGGAAGCGTCATGCCGCTTGCCTTTGCCCCTGTGGGGTGGGGGTGGCTTGCCGTGATCGCTTTGGCAGCATTTTTTTTCTTAAGCGCGCAGCCTTCAAAGCGCCAAGCCCAATGGTCGGCTTACCTCTTTGGTCTCGGCTATTTTGGCGTAGGTGTTTCCTGGGTATTTGTCAGTATCAGTCAGTACGGCAATGGCCCGTTCGTGGCGGTGTTAGCCACGTCGGCCTTTGTCTTGCTTCTTGCGCTCTTCCCATGGTGCGTCACGTGTCTCGTTCGTAGCCTGCGCCCCGAGATGGATGCAGGGGCGCTCTGGCTAGGGCTGCCAGCGGCATGGGTACTAAGCGAATGGATGCGGACCTGGTTGTTAACCGGATTTCCTTGGCTTTTTGTCGGATACAGCCAAACCGACACGACACTGGCCAACATAGCTCCGGTCTTTGGGGTACTCGGCGTCAGTTTTTTCGTGGCCTTGCTCGCCGGCGGGCTTGCTTGGGTTGCTTTAGGCCCAGGGCTTCGCCGTGCTGTGGTAGCCGCTGCTGTGTTAAGCGTCGCCCTAGCCAGCTCACAACTGCTGGATCGCACGTGGACGGAGCCTGTCGCCGGCCCGGTCAGTGTCGTTCTCTTGCAAGGAAACATTGCACAAGACAAGAAATGGGATCCAAACTATCGAGAAGCCACGCTTGAGCGCTATCAGGCGCTAACCATGGAGCACCTCGGGGTCGACATCATTATATGGCCAGAAGCAGCGGTTCCGATGTGGTATGACCAGGCACAGGAATATCTTTCGAGGCTAGAGACACTAGCCGACCGGTCAGGCACGTCGTTGATGATTGGAGCCCTTATACGCAAGACAGAGGGTCCTGCGTACAACGCTGTAGTAAGCCTCTCCGAGCCTCCAGCCTTTTACTACAAACGCCACCTGGTGCCCTTTGGTGAGTATGTTCCTTTTCGGAATTTCTTGGGTTCTGCCTTCGACGTTCTTGGAGCTCCCATGTCGGATTTTACACCTGGCACCACGGCGCATGTCTTACAAGCCGCTGGAATACCCGTCGGGACGATTATTTGCTACGAGGCCGTTTTTGGCGATGAAGTCGCTGACTTTCTTCCTGAAGCGCAATTGTTGGTCAACATCAGCAACGATGCTTGGTTCGGCGGCTCGATTGGCCCTTTCCAACACTTCCAAATGGTACGTATGCGCGCGATCGAAACCGAACGAGACCTCTTGCGCGCGACGAACACCGGCATAACTGCGGCCGTCAGTTTCGAGGGTGAAATACTCAAGCGTGCGCCTCAATTTAGCGTGTCCGCCATCAATGTCGAGGTGACGCCGCGAACTGGCGCGACCCCTTATGTGCGCTGGAGAGACTGGCCAGTACTTGGTCTGATCACAATAGGGCTGGGCTTGCTCCTGCTCAACCGAATGAACCAGCGTTGGGTTAGCACAAGACGAAGACGCTCAACAAATTCTAGATAGGAGAGGAAACAAATGTCTGATTGTCGGTCCCGGCGCGCAGAGCAAGGTATACGGTCCGTAGCGGCGATGCACTGGCTGTGGCTCTCGTTGTTGTTGCTTCTATTGGATCAGGCGAGTAAATACGCTGCCAGCATCTCTATTGGGTATGGAAAAATTGTGCCAGTCACGCCCTATTTCAGTTGGGTTCATCGTCACAACACTGGAGCGGCGTTCAGTTTTCTCGCAGATGCCAATGGTTGGCAGCAACCATTTTTCATTGGGCTGGCCTTGGTTGTCTCCGCGGTTCTCGTGTATTGGCTTTGGCGTTCACCGCCCGTAGTTAATTATAGGCTTGCGCTCAGTGCCGTCCTCGGCGGGGCATTGGGCAATGTCATGGATCGCTTACGTTTCGGCTACGTAGAAGACTTTATCGATTTCCACTACCTTCAGTGGCATTGGCCGTCGTTCAACTTGGCAGATGTGTGGATTATTCTTGGCGCCGCACTCTTTATCTGGACCGAAAATCGGGCGTCAGGTAGTAGCTGTCGCCGACCTGTTCCTGGTTCTCAGGAGCTTTGATGAAGCATTACCAACCTTGGTGATAATACTAAGCATTTGCGCAGCTTTTTGGGTTGGAAACGTAGCTAAGACCAAAGCATGGCTACCGCACCAGATGGTCGGTAGCCATGGACACGGCTTAACGTTGCTTGATCGAAGTGATGGATGAGTCCATTCCCTGGGATGCGAATTCGAACTCAACTTCATCACCTTCACCGAGCTGCTCAAGCTGTTCAGGCGTAGCTTTAAATCCCATTGTCATGGGTGGCCAGTCAAGTTCCGGTACGGGGCCGTGGGCGATGGTGACGGTTCCTCTTTCCTCATCGATATTGCGAACAGTACCCGTTGCCTTCGCTGTCTTCGCGGTAGAACCGCTTTGCTCCATTTTCATGTTACCCATGGGCATGCTCTGCTTCATTTCCATGCCCTTCATTTCGTCGGCGAAGACTGCCGGAGCCAGTGCCAAGCTAAGAATGAACGCTAGTTTCGTTTTCATTGTGGATCTCCAGATTGTGGTTTGGCTTGCTGAATGGACCGGCGTCTCATCAAGAGATAAGCCGCCGGAAGTACGAACAGGGACAGAAGTGGTGCGGTGATCATGCCGCCAACCATCGGCGCGGCTATACGGCTCATGATTTCACTACCGGTGCCGCTGCCGAGCAGGATTGGCAGCAAACCTGCGATGATGACCGCCACGGTCATCGCCTTGGGGCGTACGCGTTGTACAGCGCCCTCACGGATCGCTTCCAGTAGGGCTGGTTTATCGGTACGCCCCGCCTCCTGACGCTCGGTCCAGGCATTGGTCAGGTACAGGAGCATGATGACGCCAAACTCGGCTGATACCCCCGCCAACGCAATGAACCCCACGCCAGTTGCTACCGACAGGTTGTAATCAAGCAGGTACAAGAACCAGACGCCGCCGGTCAAGGCGAACGGGAGTGTTGCCATGATCAGTAAGGCTTCGCTGAACCTGTTGAAAATCAGATAAAGCAGCACAAAAATGATCAGCAGGGTAGCCGGCACGACCAGTTTCAGTTTTGCGTTGGCGCGCTCCATGAACTCGAACTGCCCGGAATAACTGATGCTCATGCCTGATTCCAGCGGCACCTCACCGTCGATCTTGGTACGTAGATCACCCACCACGGCAGCCATGTCCCGGTCCCGCACGTCAATGTATACCCATCCAGTGAGTCGAGCGTTTTCGCTCTTGAGCATCGGTGGGCCATCCGTCACCTTGACTTCTGCCACTGTGCCCAAAGTGATCTGACTCCCCTCCGGGGTGTAGATCGGCAAGTTACGCAAATCGCTCAACGAATCACGCCACTCACGCGGGTAGCGCAGGCTGATGGGATAACGGGCCAGCCCCTCGACGGTTTCGCCAATGTTGGCGCCGCCGACCGCACCGGCCACAATAGCCTGCACCTCAGCGATATTCAGCCCATAACGCGCCGCCGCGGTCCGATCAATATCGACGTCGATATAACGCCCGCCGGTGAGTCGCTCAGCCACAGCCGAGCTTACGCCCGGGACCGTCTTGGCAAGGCGCTCAACGGCTTGCGTCGTCTTGTCAATCTGCACCAGATCCGAGCCGTACACCTTGATCCCGATCGGACTCTTAATTCCCGTCGCCAGCATATCAATGCGGTTTCGAATGGGCGGGATCCAGAGGTTGGCTAACCCCGGCACTTGCACGGCCTGATCCAGCTCTTCCACCAATTTTTCCGGCGTCATCCCTGGACGCCACTGGTCTTTCGGCTTGAACTGGATAGTCGTCTCGAACATGGTCAAGGGCGCGGGATCGGTTGCGGTATCGGCACGACCCGCCTTACCGAAGACCCGCTTCACTTCGGGAACGGTCTTGATCATGCGGTCAGTCTGTTGCAGAAGCTCTGACGCTTTCTGAACCGATAGACCCGGTAGTGCAGTCGGCATGTACAACAAGTCGCCTTCATCCAACGGCGGCAGAAATTCTCCGCCCAGACGAGAGATCGGCCAGAGAGCCGTCAAAAAGACGATAAACGCGACCATTATGGTGACCTTCGGCCAACGGAGCACGGCTTCGAGCGCGGGCTGATATACCCAGATAAGCCCTCGGTTAATCGGATTGCGATGCTCATCGGGGATTTTTCCGCGGATCCAATACCCCATCAGCACCGGGACCAGGGTAACCGACAGCCCTGCGGCTGCAGCCATGGCATAGGTTTTAGTGAATGCCAGCGGGCCGAACAGCCGCCCTTCCTGAGCTTCCAGGGTGAACACCGGAATGAATGACAACGTAATAATAAGCAAGCTGAAGAACAGCGCCGGACCGACTTCTATCGCCGCATCAGTAATAACTTTCCAGTGTTCGGCGCCCTCAAGCTTCTTGTTGAGGTTTTTCTTATGCCACGTTTCGATGTGTTTATGGGCGTTTTCGATCATCACAATGGCGGCATCGACCATGGCACCAATTGCGATCGCAATGCCGCCCAAAGACATGATGTTAGCGTTGACACCCTGACGCTGCATGATGATGAAAGCGATCAGAATTCCGACCGGCAAAGAGACGATTGCTACCAGCGATGAACGCAAGTGCCAGAGGAACAAGACGCACACCAACGCGACGACAAAGAACTCTTCAAGTAGCTTATGACTGAGATTTTCTACGGCGCTATCAATCAGTGTGCTGCGATCGTAGGTGGTGACCACCTCGACCCCGTCCGGCAGGCTCTTCTGGAGCTCCTTGAGCTTGGCCTGCACGGCGGTGATGGTCTCGCGGGCATTTTTCCCGCTGCGCAGAATCACTACGCCGCCCACCACTTCACCTTCGCCGTCCAGTTCCGCGATCCCACGGCGCATCTCCGGGCCAAGCTGGATATGCGCGACGTCACCAAGTGTTACCGGCACACCGTTGGCGTCCAGGCGCAGGGGAATAGCGCGGAAATCCTCTAACGAAGCGAGATAGCCCGAAGCGCGAACCATAAACTCGCTTTCTCCGAGCTCCAGTACGCTCCCGCCGGTCTCTTGGTTGGCCTCGTCCACAGCCTGCGTGATCTCCTGCTGTGTGACCTGCCGACTAGCCATACGCACCGGATCCAGCACGATCTGGTACTGCTTGACCATCCCACCGATCGGCGCTACCTCGGCCACGTTGGGGAGCGTCTTGAGCTCGTAGCGCAGAAACCAGTCTTGCAGCGAACGCAGTTGGGCAAGATCGTGTTGGCCGGTGCGATCGACCAGGGCGTACTGGTAGATCCAGCCTACCCCGGTGGCATCCGGGCCGAGAGCTGGAGCGACTCCTTCTGGCAAGCGGCTTTGCACCTGGCTGAGATACTCAAGGACGCGAGAGCGCGCCCAGTACAGGTCCGTGTCGTCCTCAAAAAGGACATAAACGTAGCTGTCACCAAAGAACGAATAGCCTCGTACGGTCTTTGCCCCGGGTACTGAAAGCATGGTCGTAGCCAGCGGGTAGGTGACTTGATTTTCAACAATCTGTGGGGCTTGGCCGGCGTAGGGCGTGCGGATGATGACCTGAACGTCAGACAGATCAGGCAAAGCATCGACGGCTGTGTTTTGTATCGACCATACCCCCCAGGCAACCGAAAACAGCGTGGCCAGCAATACCAGAAACCGGTTTGCGACTGACCATCGAATGATGTTGGCGATCATGGCTGGCCTCCGAGTTGTTCGATCTGCTCGATGACTAGGCCTTCGTCGCTTTCGCTAACGCCAACACGGACTCGATCACCTTCGGTGAGCCCTTCCAGTAGGGACTTGTCTGTGACAGGAAACGCCATCGTCATGCCGGGCATGTTCAATGTTTTGAACGGACCGTGGGACAAGCCGACCATGTCGTCTTCCAGGCTCACGATGGTGCCCTCGGCCTCGTGCAAGGCTGTTCCTGTGGTTTGCGTCGATTGATCCTGCTGGGCAGTCAACCCCCGCAGGCTAGCTTCTGAGTCAAGCAAGAATTGCCCCGATGCCACCACTTGCTGGCCTTCCTCCAAACCCGCCAACACCTCTGTCTTGCCTTCGGTCTCACGGCCGGCTTGGACCTCTACCGGGCGGAACTTGCCCTCACCCTCAGCGAGCATGACAAGCGTGCGCCGACCGGTTCGAATCAGTGCTTCGGTGGGCACAACCAGCGCCTCATCTGTATCGCGGATCAGCGTGACGTCTGCGGTCATGCCGGGATGTAGGCGCTGATCAGGATTGGGTAGTTCGATACGAACCCGTACCGTTCGGCTATCCAGATTGGCCTGGGGCAATATTGCCTCGATAGAACCCTCCAGGCTGTCGCCCGGGTAGGCGGGTAGCCTGGCTTCGATGGTTTGACCAACTTTCAGGTTGGCCACCTGTGCTTCAGGAACGGCGACTTCTAGCCAGACATTTTCCAGTCCATTGATGCGGGCAAGGGATGCGCCGGTTGCCAGCGTCATTCCTTCACGGACGTCGAGCGAGCGAAGTACGCCCCCGATGGGACTGGTTATCGTCCAGGTCGACTTGGCCTTGCCACTGCGTTCAAGCTCCGCGATAACATCAGACGGAACGCCAGCGAGACGAAGGCGATGGCGGGCAGCTGCGAGCAGCTGCGGCTCGTTGATACCTCGCAACGCAAGGTACTCCTCCTGCGCAGCTGACCACTCCGGTACGAAGAGATCGGCCAATGGCGCATTTTTCGTTATCACGTCTTCCGGCGCTCGATCATAGACCTTCTCGACGAAGCCACCACTGCGTGCCTGCACAATAGCGACGTCACGCTCATCGAAAGTGAGGGTGCCAACCGCCTCGACGGTCTGACTGATAGATTCACGTGTGACTGAGGTGATCCGCATTCCTAAGTTCTGCATGACCGAAGGGTCGATGACCATTGACGCGCCGTCCCCCCCTTCATCGGCATAACGCGGCACCAAGTCCATGTCCATGAATGGCGAAGGGCCCGGCGCGTCAAAGCGCTGCTGCGGATACATGGGATCGTACCAATACAATACTTCTCCCTCGTTTTGCTCTGCTGGCTGAGCCTGGGCAGTACTTATTAGTACAGCTAGTCCGGTCATTCCAGTAACGGTTAGAAGCACGGGTAGGCTAATCAGCAGAGCCAGTCGCTTGATCCGAAATGTCATGGCTGGGTGTCTCCAAAGGCGAAATGTAGGCGGGCGTTAGTTAGCGAGCGGTCACGGGCGAGATCGACTCGGCGCAGGCGTATCTCCACCAGCTCCTGTCGTGCCGCGATAACAAAAGTGAGTTCACCGTTGCCGGACCGGTAGTCGGCCATGGCTAGGCGGACTTTTTCTTCGGCGAGCGGGAGCAATGTTTCGTCGACTCGAGCGAGCGCTCGCTCAAGCCGTTGCAGCTCAGCAAGGTCCGCAGCCAGCTCTTGGTTATGCATGAGCAGCATGGCTTGCCGCTCAGCCTCTAGCTCGGCCAGACGGGCGCGCTCAGCGGCGATCTTTGGATCCTGTCTGGACCCTGCGAAGACCGGCAAATCGAAGCTGACACTGACGCTGACCATATCGCCAAACCCGCCTCCCCTGCGCTGATAATCCACGCCCCATCCCCAGTCCGGCGTTTTATCCGAGATAGCCTCATTAACCTTCGCCTCGGCGCGGGCGCTCATTGGGTCGAAAGCCAACAGATCCGGATGCCGGTGAAGATTGTGCCGGTAGTGATCGAAATCATCGCGCCATACTGGCCAACTCCCTTCCAGCGGTTCAGTTGCAGCCTCGCCTATCCACCGCTGAAGCTCTGCACGGGCAACCGTTTCGTTGCGAGCTAGGGCATCTTCCTGTTCAGCCAGAAGCGCTGCTTCTTGCTTTGGTAATACGCTATCGCTCGACAGCCCGCGCGCGCCCGCAATCTTGGCCTTAACCGCCTGAGTTAAAACCCGGTTTTCGGTATAGAGCTGGTCGAAAATGGTCAGCTTCTGTTCAGCCGCTAACGTGGCAATCCAGGCCTCGGCTGTCAGTTGACGAACCTTGAGACGCTCAACAGTTTGTTGAACGCGGGCTAGTCTCACGGAGGCTTCGGCAGCTTCTACGCGTGCTCGCCGCTTGGCCCGATTAGGAACCTCCTGCATAACGCCGATCTTTTGCATGGTCATTCGCTCAGCGCCTAGTCGCAGACGGGAGTCACCCTCGATGGGCAGATTCTGAACCCCAAGCCTGAGCTTGGGGTCCGGCAGTTCACCGGCCGGCGTGACCGAACTTTGAGCGGCTTGTAGGTTCGCGGTGCGCGCAGCCAGTGACGGGGCTTCCCGCTCGGCCAGACGGATTGCTTCTTCAAGGGTGAGTGCTGCCGACATACCAGGGACAGCAAGCAAGCCAGCCGCCAGAACAGCTGCGAATGAACGCACCCTGAGGATTTGGTAATTCATGTTTTCGATTCCGTTGATGTTCTAGCGCACGCCAGCGGCATGCCTTGACCACCTAACCCAACAGGTCAGGCGAAACTAGGGAACACGAGCGAAATCAGCTGCGGGGGGGATGCCAGACAATGTCAGGTGCCCGAGTCGGGACCTGGCCAAGGAGAGAGACAGAGGGGCGAGGGCTGAGCGCCGGCGCAGCGACCTTGCCGAGTGCGAGCTGGAACAGGCTATTGGTTTTGCATTCTTGACCGGTCTCGCAAACCGAGTTGGCGCCCTCTTGTGCACAACAGTCATGTTCAGAGCTGGCCATTTCGGACGCGACTGTGCTGGAAGCAAGGCTCGACTGGCTCATAGCCTTATGCATGCCGGGCGTCATGATTTGCGCCGTCCCGGTGATAGGGAGCGCAAGAATCATGAGAAAAACGATAAACAAGTTCCGGCACGTAATCATAGGTTTAGACTATTAGAAAGCGAGCTGAGGCGCAACAGATCTCTTCTCCCTCTCTTTCCTATCCTCCATCAAGTCGATGCGCCCTAAGGTATCAAAGCTTGCTGACACAAAAGTGAGCCGAAGATTACTTTTATGTCAGCTTCGAAAATATGCGCCCCGCTTAATCGATCTGGGCGCGCTGCAAGCGCAGCGCATTGAAAACGACCGAGGCCGAGCTCAAGCTCATCGCTAGCGCTGCAATCATGGGCGACAGTAGCCAACCTGTGAAGGGATAGAGCACACCCGCTGCGATAGGGATACTGAGCCCGTTGTACAAAAAGGCCAGCACCAGGTTTTGGCGCATGTTTCGCACGGTTGCAACCGACAAGGCGCGCGCTCGTAGTATTCCCATTAGATCCCCTTTCACCAGGGTTACTTGCGCGCTATTCATCGCTACGTCCGTACCGGTGCCCATGGCTATGCCCACATCCGCTCTAGCGAGAGCAGGCGCGTCGTTGATACCGTCTCCGGCCATCGCTACAAACTGCCCTTCGCTTTGTAAGCGTGATGCAAGCTGCTCCTTATCCTGCGGCTTTACCTCGCCATAGACTTCGTCGATATTCAGGTCCTGGGCTACGGCTTGGGCAGTGGTTAGGCCGTCCCCGGTCGCCATGATGACTCTGATGCCTTCATCATGAAGGCGAGACACCGCTTCCCTGGAGGTCGGTTTGATCGGGTCGGAAACAGCTAATATACCGGCCATCCTGTTATCGACCGCGAGAAACATCACACTACTACCATGCTGGCGTAGCGCCTCCGCCGTAGCCTTTAGGGGGCTGACGTCGACACCCGCCTCCTCCATCAATGCGGTGTTGCCCAATTGAAGCTGGTGGCCCTCGACTTGACCGCGGACCCCAATCCCCGAACCTGATTCGAAAGTGTCCGGTTTGGTTAGCGGGACGCCTTTGGACCTGGCGTGATCAACAATCGCGTGAGCCAGCGGATGCTCGCTGCCCTGATCAAGGCTGGCGGCTAGCCGGAGTACTTCGTCTGCGCTGAACGATTCGAAGCCCTCAGCGTGCTCGAAAACCGGCCGGCCTTCGGTCAATGTCCCGGTCTTATCGACAATCAGGGTGGTAACCTTCTTGAAATTCTCGATTGCTGCTGCATCGCGAAACAACACACCGCTGTTGGCAGCTTTGCCGGTGGCTACCATAACTGACATGGGCGTGGCCAACCCGAGTGCGCAAGGGCAGGCAATAATCAGCACCGCCACGGCGTTGATCAAGCCATATACCCAGCCCGGTTCCGGACCGAATAAGCCCCAGACGAAGAACGTTGTGGCAGCGATCCCCGCCACCACGAGGACGAAATAGCCGGCCACCAGGTCAGCCATGCGCTGCATGGGAGCTTTCGAGCGCTGAGCGTTGGCCACCATCTGCACGATCTGGGCGAGCATTGTCTCCGAGCCCACGCGGGTCGCCTTGATGACCAAAGATCCGTGTGTATTCAGCGTTGCGCCAATGGCGGTATCGCCAGGTCTTTTGGTTACAGGTACTGGTTCCCCTGTCAGCATTGACTCATCAACAGCGCTCTCGCCTTCCGCTACCAAGCCATCCACGGGCACTTTTTCGCCCGGGCGAACCCGTAGTCGATCTCCTTCCTGGACCTGCTCCAGCGGAACATCCTCTTCGCTGCCATCCTCGTTGATTCGCCTCGCAGTTTTTGGGGACAGTCCAAGTAGGGACTTAATTGCCGAAGAGGTCTTTGATCGCGCGCGCAGCTCCATCATCTGACCTAGGAGAGTCAATGAGATGATGACCGCAGCCGCCTCGTAATACACGCCGATCCGGCCACCGACGCTGAACGATGCTGGAAAGAGCTCTGGTAGCACGGTAGCGACCAGACTGTAGCCATACGCTGCGCCGGTCCCTAAGCTAATCAGCGTCCACATGTTCGGGCTTCGCTGGCGTACCGAAGCAAAACCGCGCACGAAGAAAGGCAAGCCACCCCATAGTACGACGGGCGACGCGAGAGCGAGCTCGATCCAGTTCTGCGATTGCCCGTGAAAGAGACCCAGTCCGTGGCCGAACATGGCGAGTCCCGTTACGACGACAGTGAAGGGAAGTGTCCACCAAAAGCGCCGACTAAAATCCTCTAGCTCCGGATTTCCTTCTTCCTCCAGGTCAGGTAGAACCGGCTCCAATGCCATTCCGCAAATCGGACAGCTGCCAGGCCCCATCTGACGCACCTCCGGGTGCATTGGGCAGATGTATTCGGAGTTGGTGTCGCCTTTTTTAACAGAATGCGAGGCGGAGGGTTCAGGAACCAGGTACTTCATCGGCTCTGCATTGAAGCGCGCTTGGCATTTTTGACTGCAGAAATGATAGTGCTCGCCTTGATGTTCTGCCTGGTACGGGCTGTCTGGCTTCACCATCATGCCGCAGACCGGGTCCCGCAGCCCCGCATCTTGGTTATCAACCTCTGAATGATGCGAATGATGGGTTGGTGAGTCCATGCTTCCTCCAGTTGTGTGAGTGTGAAGATCGGATGGGCATGTTTAGCCCCCCCCCCCGGATCGAAACGCCCTTCGAGTAAGCCCACAAATTGAGCATATTCTTCGACAACTCTTTTCCGCCTCTTATCACCCATGAAAATTACAATGTTGTAATGTCGCAAGCGGGAATACTTAGGCCACAGCTAGAATCAGACCAAGAGTGCCCCAGGAGGCTTGCGAAGATGCCCTCTGGAAGCGCTAATGCCTGAATCGAGGGTCTCCATAACCTGGGCGAACCTCAGGCTAACGGTACCGAGGGGGCAGTGATGTTACAAGGCCAAGGGGGGCGGTTCGGATCTTCCGCAAGATGCGGCTTCATGTAATCAAAACCTCTGAGATTACGAGTAGAGGCGCTTTGTTGGTTCATACGCTGGACGACTTCAGGAGCGAGTTTTACCTGCGATCAGGCTTCGTCAGGTCGCTTTGGTCAGATTACACGTTGATGTTAAAGCTATAGGCAGAAAACGACGTCGCTTGGGCTGAGCATAAAAAAACGAGATAGCCGAAGCTATCTCGTTTCGTGTCCAAGCTACTGAAGCTCTAGCGTAGACGTTTGGTAATGCTCTTCAGCGATCCTGCAGGCTTCAACGAGAAGCAAGCCAGTCGGAGCATAGTATCGAAAGATCCTGGTAACGAGGCCAATGGTGCGGCATACGTACAGGAACTGCTTTTCTGAAAAAGCCTGAACTTTTTCGGTCTTGGTAGAACCGTCTTTTGCCTTCAGCGGATGGATTTTGGTGTCGCCAAAAGGATGGACACCGATTCGGAGCAAAAACACAAGCGCATCAGGTTCTTCAGTGATGGCCACGCACGCTTCGATTCCAAAGGCAAAGTCGAAAACCGGTTTAAGCGGTTGGAATTCAGGATCAGCAGACGACATAAGATGTGTCCTTGTAACGGTTAGTAGGAGAGCATTTCAGTCAGCCATGTGCTCTAAACGCTGACGAATCGATCCTACCCCAGCCAAGAGCTGGATCCAAAAGCGATACCGTGGATTACCGAAGCGATCACAAAAGTAGCTTAGTCGTCTGCAGGAAAAATTACGGTTTTGCAGATAGTGTCTTACGCTGCTGGTGGTACTTCTTGATGATTACGTTCAAATCATTCATGAGCTTACGAAGCGGCTTGGCGTCAGCATCTTCTCTTTTTTTGTATTCCGCTTTGGTCAAACAGCCCTTGAAGTGCAGGCTCTTGAGTCCGGTCGTAATATGATCCATGAGTATGAACAGCCTGATAAAGCTGTTGACTAGCGGGGCACCCTTCCCTTTTTCCACAAACAGCATGTAGGCATTGGTAGGTGGGGATGCTGTGTCGATCGCAGTAACCAAGGGGTCCTGTAGATCCGCATAAACAGCATCCAGACTGGCCTTGAGGTGATACTCGGTTTGTTTGATGGCCTCGCTCAGCTGGGGTCTGAGCTTTTCGCCCAATGCTTGTGCGATTCGGTACTCGGGTTTAGGGTTGCTGGCGAAAGCCTCCACCGAGAACAGGCCATCGGCTACCCGCTTCCCACAAATCCTTTTGCTCTCGGGACGACTGTCGAAATAGTTTGTGTCCCACAGAATGATCAAATACAGATCATGAACCGTTATCTTAACGTCATATTCGAAGGGTTCCATCTTGGTCATGCGGCATACCTGAGTAGAGGTTTCGCAGCTTCAAGACTACTTGGGCAGGCAGCTCCTTAACCAGGTCGTTCAGAAAAGCTAACTCGTATAGCTTCGCCAGTTGCTTCTCATTGTATCGCTCCGGCTCGCGTGGAAACGTTATTCGGTGGGCTTTGTTGGTATAAGCGTGAACGAGTTCACACGCTACAAGGTGACCGCCCTCCCCTTCTGACTTCAAACACCAGGCAACGAATGTCCTCGAGGCTTTCTCACTGGGTCTCGAGCGGGGCGTTTAGAGTAATGGCTATTTGTCATTAGTTGAGCTGCGCAGTCCCCTCCTCCGGCGAGTTGGCGGGACTCCCTGGGCATAGTCTTTCATGGCACGGCAGCGGTACATGGTGCGTCTCAGCACACGAACAGCGACATAATCACTGGGTTTAGCTAGGCGCACCAGGGCCATCTCAGGCTTCCACTTCTGCCCAAGCGTTGATAGAGGCCTGCAGCTGCTTGGCCAGGCTCGCCAGATCGTCGTCCGTAGGAAGGTTCAATAGCGAAGCCAATGCGCGGGCGGCCTGGGGACTCAAGGTTAATATCACGCGCTCGGCTCGCTGCTGGGCGCCCTCCCCTGCCACTGTTTTGATTCTGCCTTCTTTGGGAAGCAGCGCTTTGAGCGCTGTGGGGAACGCCTCACCTTTATCAATCACGCGCTTGCCGAGCTTCGCGAGTTGCTCCTCAGGAAGCTTTCGCAGTTCGTAGACCAGATTTGGATCCTGCACATACCCCTTCCGGACGAAGGCTTGGGCTTCCTCGCTCAACTTAAATACTGCCATGAGCTTGCTCAGTTGGGACTTGTTGCGCAAACCGTGAGCAATAATGACCTGTTGCGTGTTAAGACCGTACTCATCTTGGTCTCGGCGAATGGAATTAGCTTGCTCCCACAGACTCAGGTTGCGGCGAAGGGCGTTGTCAGTGACGTGGTCCAGACGATTTTCGAACGCATCGCCGTCCTTGATAATGCACGGCACGGTCTCCAGGCCCGCCAGCTTCGCGGCTCGCCAGCGGTTTTCACCGGCGATTATTTCATGCAAGCCGTCTGCGTCGGCCGAGCGGACCTCTATCGGGCGACGGACGCCATACAGCTCGCCGTTGGGTAACTTGAGCTTCATCGACTCGGCTAGAGAGCGGATATGCTCGCGAGCGTCCTCCCCTTCCAGATCATCCCGATCCTGCTGATCATTGGGTCGAAGCTGGTCCAGGCTAAGCGCGACAATCTGCGCAGCGCTCCGGGGCTCAAATTCTTCTGCCGCGGCTGCAGCGCCGCCACTCAAAAACTGGTTAAGATCTGGCTTACCCCGCATTACAGCACCTCCTCATAGAGCGCGCGCATTTCGGCGATCGCACTCTTGTCTTTGCCCAGTTCCTCTACCGTAGCGCCTTCTTTGATAGCTCTGCGAAAGCCGACCCGCTCGCACACGACCGCTTCGAGGATCTCGAGTCCTTCTTCCTTCAAAAAACTAATCATTTCAGCGGTTTCCGTGTTCCGTGTGCGTGGATCGATGCGCGACATCAGAATTTTTACCTTTAGATTGGTATTGAAATCCTTGGCCATCTCAATGATTTCCTGCAGGTCCGTCATGGTGGCTGCATCGAAGCTGCTCGCGCCGACCGGCACAATCGCCAGATCCGCCAACAACAAGGCGGAGCGAAGCCCTGCAGAATCCCGACCGCCGGCATCAATGATGGTATTCAGGAAGCCCTTGCTCAGCACTTTGCCTTCATCAAAGATGGCTTTGCCGCGCAAAACCGTGGTGGTCGGGCTCGGATGGTGGCCCGCCTCCCTTCTCCACGCTGCCCAAGACGCCGCGCTGGCCTGAGGGTCTCCATCAATCAGCAGGGTTGGACCACGTTTGGCAGATTCGGTCGCCAGGTGCACTGCGTTAGTGGTTTTGGACACGCCACCCTTGATGTGAACGATCGCGTAGATCATCAGAGACCCTCTATATCGTCGAGTTGAGAAAGATCCAGAGCAGGCGAGTCATCTTGGCTCCCCTTATCTGTCCGTAGTTTGCCGCTATTGAATGCGTTGCTATCTAGTATGCCAGCCAGGGCGACGCTAATGGCCGCCTCCTCGTCTGCGCTGAGCTTAACGGGTTTGATTTTATCCGTGCTATCCGTTTTTTTGATTTTTTTGGCCAGTGGCTGTGGTTGGGCAGCTTCGCGCGAATCGAGTGGTTCCGCTCGATGGGTCGTCTCCGGGCGCGCTGGCATGCCCTTGAATTCAGTGACCGGTACCCAGCAGGTATAGAGCAACGATGATAATACGTTAGGACGAATGATGGCTCCAATTCGTGGCGGCAGCGACAGAAGCTGATTAGGTGTGATGAGCTGCTCTTCAACTTGGCCAACCGAGCGTTCACCTGCCCATTCTTCTGCACCGCCCTGGTTGATTTCCACCTTCTCCAGTTTGGTTACCGTTTTTGCGGTTGTGCCGGTCAATCCTGACACCCATTCGGCGGTATCAAAATCGTTAGCGCGATAACTGATGGTTATCTGGGTGTTGGTCTCAATACCGGTCTTGATCGATTGTGCGTTGAGGCTTTTGTCCGGAAGATTCAACAGATCATTCACCGATTGGTAGCACAGCCCCAAATTGATGTTCTTTGATAGCACAGTGGCCAGCGCATCAGCCAGCGTGTCGGAGACCACGAATCTGCATTCATCGATACCGATGAAGATGGGCTGCTGGATGGGCGCGCGAAGCGCAATCTGAATCAATTCATCCAGCAGCGCGACCGTTCCCTTGCGTACGACTGTATCTTTCAAATGGGATCGCACATAGACCACTCGACCCGCGTCCAGCTCACTTTTTACGTCTAGACTGTTCGATCTTTCGGCACATAGGGCTTCAAGCTGACTGAATTCGCTGGTGTTGGAGCGAAGGCTTCCGGAGTTGCTCAAAATCCATTGGCGTTGATGGTCGTTGATGGCTGGATGCTTGCCGCGCAGCAGAGCGCTCAAATGCGGCAGGGTTCCGTCCCATAGCGGCATGAGAAAATCGAGCACTTCGCGTTCGTTACGCTTATAGAAATCTGCTTGCTGTCCTGAATCGGCCAAACTGTACGCCTTGACCACCCGTTCACGACGCTCCCGCGCCGTTCCGGATACGAAAGGTGCATAGGAGCCGGGGCCGATTCCATTGAAGTCCAGCAGAGTAGGGGGGCTACGTTTATTGCGCTCGCAGCTCTCGCGCATGATGTCGTAAATGAAATCGTCTGGCTTGAGGTCGATGAACCAGACGCCCCACCCTTTGGCGATCGCTTGGTCGAGGAGGACGCCAAGACCAACGCCTTTGCCCGTTTGTGACGGGCCAATAATCTTTAAATGGTTTTTTCTAAACGTCACATCATCCATGTAGACCGGCTTACCGCATTCATCGAGCCCGAGAAACATGGCTTCGTTTTTGTAGTATCGGTGAGGGTCAAAGTCTTTAGCCTTGAGCTTTTCCATCTCCACGCGCACATCCGATACCGCGTCACCGGATTGGCGAACCCGGAACTTGCGCACCCATGACGAGATGAAAGGGCGCAGGAAACGCAACGCGAAAACTCGGACTGTCAGGGGAAATAGTAGTACCACCACAAGTGACCACCACAAGTCGGCAATAGCGTCAGCTACCTCCTGCATCCACAGATCCATGTACTGGTGGGCGAAGCTCAGGTCATTGTCCGAAGCAACCAACGCCAGTACGAAAAGAAATGCCGCAAACAGGGGTAGCCCGGTGAAGAGCAGAATAATCAGTGCGCGCCTGGCCCAGATTAGAAATAGCTCGAAAGCCGTCGTCTCATCGGTTTCCCGTACCGCGCCGGAGGTACTCAGGACCAGGAGGACGCCAAGCGTCAAAGCGGCGAGGGCGGCTAGAAGCGGGTTGGTGTTATCCAGAACGAAACGTAAAAGATCCATGGCACTCCGTTTCTATATTGGAAACCGGTTGTGAAGAAAAAAAGTTTCCTATTAGGAAAAAATCGGGATCCTGTGAGTCTGATGCGGTGCTTTCCGCATGCTTGCCCGCTTCATGGGTAGGCTGCTCTCGGCCAGTTTCCTAATAGGAAACTTTGGCGCAACTGCTTAGGGCAACGCACGTGACGCGCTTCTCACAATCTCTTGGTATCGACGCGGCAAGGCGAGCGCTGGGATGAGATTTATGGGAAAAATCTTGAAACTTGCACATGGACAAGCAGCGGCGGCTGTTAATCGGTGAGCTCATTACTGCAAGCTCAGCTAGCGGAAGCCAGAATCCGGCAATGGCCGAGCCACTAACGACCCGCAGCAGGCGCCGAACATGCTGTGCAGCATTGCTAAGGAAGCTGAGCTTGTCAGCAGTGGGGCGAAGCCTCCGCTGGCGGGCCCCACCGTAGGCAACCGAGTCCGGAACCGGTGTTCCGAGCCCAATTAGCCTTCGGTTGCTTACTGTCGCGGGAGGCCATTGAGGTTTACGTCGATGGTTCCGGTCGTGCAATCGGCTCTCAGGGGTGCTAGATTGCTCGGCTGAAAATGGATGATATCGGAGTTGAAATGGAAATCAGGACGGATGATGACGCCTTAAGCCTGCTCGAGCGTCTGTTGAACAGCGAGGATGCGCAGGTGCCTGAGGTCAGTTTCGTCAACTGGCCAAAGTTCGAATTACATGTCAAGGGCGAGCGCTATCATTCGACCATCACCCCCGAGCTGATGTCATCGTTCCTTAGTTTCCAAAAGAACCTGAACAAATCTTACGCCTTGATCCGCTACGCCGACTCGTCACGTAGACTGCGGGATCACGAGCGAGACCAGTTAAAAATATTGGTCGAGGTCGGAGAGGGTAGTTCTGGTTTTTTGGCAAAGCTGGAAGACCACGTTGAAAAGATGAGTGATGCGCTAGTGGAGGGGATTAAGGACATGGATCCTCGTACGAAGATGATTACTATTTTGTCGATCGGGTTGATGGTCGTCGGTGGGTATTCCGTAAATAACTATCTCGATCAAAAGAAAGAGATCCGTTTGGCTGAGATCGCCTTACTAGAGCGTGAGGCAGAGAGGCAAGAGCGTCTCGATACGTTGGAAACGATGCAGCGAGCTGACGATCAGCGCATGTTGGCAATGGGGCAGATGTTTGAAAAGGTCGTCGAGCAAATGCCGCAGCTTTACACCGCATCCCAGCATATGGCTTCGGCTTACGATGACTTCATTGCCAGCACCAAGGACGCCGATAGCATTGAAATGCAGGGTGTTAATGTTCCCGGCAGGGTGGTTAACGAGCTTAGTAACTCGCCTAGAAATAAGTCGGTCGAGGATCGTGTGTCAGGTGTTTATAGGATTCTTAACGTTGACCATTCGAATGATTTAGAATACAGATTCAAGCTATTTGATGTCACGCGTGGGCAGGAGATAATCGCCTTGCTACCGAGAGATGGAGCGATGATTACCGATCACATTCTTGATCTCTTACAGGAGGCGGAGTGGGGTAAACGAGTCGTTGCTTTGCACCTGATTACCAAGACCCGAAGCGGAAAAGTTGTTAGGGCTGAGATAGAAAAAGTCGCCCGCGTTGCTGACCAAGAAAAGTACGCCGAGCGAATAGCAGCGGCAGACTAGCACTGAGCCGTTAGAAACCCTGCCTCGGCAGGGTTTTTTATGTCCAGATGAAAGTGATCGCATGCATCAATGCAGATGAAGCGTTCATTTTCGACTAAAGCTTCGCCGGGGCCGCGATCTTGCTTCTATGGAAAAGCTGCTCTGAGCAGTTTTCTATCAGGAAACTTTAGTCTGCTGTCGGTCGAGTTTCCTAATAGGAAACTGCTTGCAGACGATTGATCACAGGGGCGTGACCGGCGTCGCAAATTCGACATTACCTTTTTGATCAAGCGAAATGAGTCGTCTTTAATGCTCATAGATATGCGCATTTTGCTATTGCGCTTCCTATTCGCAAGCCAATAGCGAGAAACACATGAGATCCATAGATAAGGCGATACGAAAAACGCTCTTTTTGCGGCTGAAACCCGCCACCCGAGAGCGTGGTATGAGCGCCTCGCTGGCCGCTCATAGCCCGTCGGGGGAGCGCCCCGCCTGGCTTGTAAGGGTTTCGACTCGCATGCGAGTCTCCACCCTCTTTTGCTTCCGGCGCCCTGGACGGGCTAGTCACCAAAATTCACCCGCGCGCCCGTCCGATAAAGCCGGACCACCCCGCTTCCTCGCGTGTCGCAACGCTTCGGTGCGGTCGTTCCTCCCTTCCTCAGCTGCTCTACGCTGGAACCAGGGTGGTCCGGTTTCACCGGACGGGCGCGCGGCGTCCGCCTGCCGAATGCTGCGCACCCTGACTTCGCCCTGGACGGGCTACGTCAGGGCAGAACGGAAAAACCTGGCCTGGGGGCCATTTTTCCTTCCCTCCCGCGTGGGCGCGGAAGGGATCTGTTCTCTCGCTTTTTACCCGCCTATCGAGGAGCGTAAACGCTCCTCGATAGGCTTGATGAGCCAACACCTTTTGGGTGTTGGCCGCTCCCTACGGTCGCTTGACCCGGCCCATCTCGTGGCGAGGTGGGCGGCGTCTTGGCAGACGCCTATAGCTCGCCTGACCGCTTTCCCGGGGCGGTGGAGAAGGGCGCTGGGATGCTGATATCGGAATGGTCTCGGGGCTCGGCGATCGATCGCAGCCGCGATAAACTCGAAGCGGTAGTTCGCTGGCTGGCCTGGTTCGATTATTCGGACCGCGAGACGATCGCCGGCATGCTCGGCGTCGCTGCAGATGGCCAGAATGCTTTCTTCAAAAAGCTCGAAACGTCGGGCTTCGTCGTGAGCGACACGGCGCCGGGCATCCGCCGCCGGATCCTCAGCCTGGCCGATGCAGGCTTTGAGTACGCGCGTATGTTAGTTCCCGAGCTTGACCTCAAACGCCGCCGGCGTTTGCCTTCCTGGGTGTCGCTGATTCATTCGCTGTCGATCCAGGTCGCAATTATCGCTCGATGGAGCGATATCGAATCACTACGGCCTGAGAAAACATTGAAACATCTTCGGGCCGTCCGGTTGCCCGATGCCATCCTGACGTTCAAGGATGGACGTCGGGTAGCATTGGAGGTTGAGCTCAATCACAAGTCGACAGCTCGGGTGTATAACATCTATCTCTCCCACCTGAAAAACATCCGCGCCGAGCATTACTCTCAAGTGGCCTACGTCTTTCCGAACGAGCAGCTCGCTCGGCTGTACCAGAGCAAGTTTGAGCAGCCGGTATGGCCTGTGTACCGGCCGGGCGTCGGGGCGAAACTGATGCTCGATACCATGCGTACCTTCGACGCTGCGCCAGTCCACCGTCGCGAGTTGTTCACTTTTAGCGTCGAAGGGTTGTACGCCTTATGAGCATGATTCAAACGATGGTCGGAGAGATACCGGCTGCAGAAAAGAACGGCTGGGATCTCCTGCTGCATTATTTCACGCCGCTCGCCGATTTTTATCAAGACCCGGACGTGACAGAGATCCTGGTCAATCGCTTCGATCACATCCTGATAGAGAAGGGCGGTCGGTTGCAGCCGGTTGATGCTAGGTTTGAGTCGGAACGGGCCCTGCAGGAGCTCATTCTGCAGGTCGGCAATCGACTAAACCAGCTGGTCGATGACGACAATCCGATTCTTGATGCTCGCTTTCCGGATGGCTCACGCTTGTGCTGCACGCTGCCTGCGGTTACGCCTTCTGGTTCCACCATCGCGTTGCGGTGCGCGCCGCAGCAATCCTACGCTTTCGATGATCTGGTTCGATTCGGCGCATTAAGTGAAGAAATGGTTGAGTTCATTGGCGAGCGAGTGAGGGCCGGAGACACCATGCTGGTCTCCGGCAATACCGGCTCCGGCAAGACCACGGTGCTGCGCGCCTGTGCGGCTTTCATCGATCCGTCCGAGCGAGTCATCAGCGCAGAAGACACGCTGGAGCTCTACTTGAAGCAGACCCTCCCGGGCGCGGTGGAGCACGAAGCGCCCCGGCGCCGGCCCAAGGAGGGCGTGACGCCGATCACCCTCGCCAGTCTTATCAAGCTAATGCTCCGTGAGCGGCCGGACAGGGGATGGGTGGGTGAGATTCGCGATGCGGCCGCCGCCGATGCGTTTCTGCAGCTAAGCAATACCGGACATACGGGAGGCGCGAGCAGCATTCATGCGAATGGGCCTGCTGATGCGGTAAAACGGATCCAGTACATGCTGGCTGCGGCTGGGTTGGTTAGCTACGAACTGGCAGGACATCAGGTGCTCGGCGCCGTCCAGTTGCTTATTCATTGCTCGCGTAGCTACAAATTCGGGCGGAAGATTATCGATATCTCTCGCGTCGAGGACGAGGCGATCGTTCCGATCTTTTCCTTCGATGCAGGCGCGAGTTGCCACTTGCGGGTGGGTTGATGTCTGGGAGCAAAATGTACGAGTGGTTCACAAATGACGGACATTCAACCCCGCCAAGGTTGCGTGTCTTGGGTCGGTAGATAAAACTAACAGTGCTGGCGAATTGCTCAGCGTACTAATCGGAGAATTCTGATGCTGCATCTCACTGCAGAAGAGCAGACCATTGTCGATCAGGCACTGGCGATTCTTGAGCGTCATATGCGTCACGCAGGCAACGCTCTTACCTCACCTAACGCAGTCCGACAATATCTGCGCCTGGAACTGGGCAACGAGATCAACGAGTGGTTTAGCGTCGTTTTTCTCGATAACCAGCACCGGGTCATAACCTTTAAGCGCCTGTTTCAAGGCTCTATATCAAGCGCTAGTGTTCACACCCGCGTCATCGTGCAAGAGTCATTGAAATACAACGCTGCCGCGCTGGTGGTTGCACACAATCATCCAAGCGGGTGCTCCGAGCCGTCTGATGCTGATGTTCGGCTGACGAGGGTAATCAAGGATGCACTGTCCCTCATCGACGTTCGTATGCTCGATCACCTGGTGGTTTGCGCAGACGATGTCACTTCGTTCGCCGAGCGCGGACTTCTTTAAGGGCGTGGGCTGCTTTGGCAGCCCATCGCTTTCTCTTGTCTGGAGGACAACATGGAAATCCCCCCCCCCTATACACCGAAACAGGCATATGTCCCCACCGTGAGTCTGTTGCCTTATGACGGAGGCTGGCAGGCCCCGGATCGTGAGGCAGTCCGGGCGGTGCTAACCAAGGCAAAGCTGGATCCGCGGTTGGCTAGCGATTTCTTGGGCGTGTCGCGAAAAGAAGTAAACCGCTGGACGACGGGTGAAGGCGACGTGCCTTTCGCCTGCTGGGCCCTTCTGTGCTGGCGTGCAGGAGTTGGCTTCACTGAGGTTTGGTGGTGAAGGGTGAAGCTACAACCGACGCTAGAAATCACACTCAGCTGTTTATTCCGCCCCAGCTAGAAGTTCTAGCCAGAGCCCCAGCTGCCGTATCAAGATTTAGTGAGGGTCAGCGTGTCATAGTCGCGCAGCAGAAACAGGGCAATGCAAGCAGCCAGCATTGGCCAGGCGGCGAAGTACAGTAAGCTGTCGAACGGCTGAAGATATTTGCCGAAAACAGCCAATGTCGACACGGTGTGGAAGACCATGACCGCGCCGTAGGTCCAGGTTTTAAATGCCCCGATGACAAATGCGGTTATCAGTATCAACTGCGCGCCGCCAATCACATAAAAGATCGCCTCATCCAGCCCGGGCATCCGATAAGCTCCAGCAAAAACTTGGGCTGAATGTTCTGGGTTGACCAGCTTGTCCAGTGTCCAGACCAGGAACACGATAAAAATGCCGAGGCGGAGTAGTAATAAAGACAGAGGGAGATGTCGAGGCATAAGTACAGTCCTTTTGCATGGGCGTATTTACCGGGCGCTCTGGGCTGAATTACCAGATGACCTGTGGCACTTTTAAGGAAATTACTGGAGGCAAGTGCACAGCCCCATCATTTACAGCTTGCGTGCCGGAAACACCGCCATTCTCAGCGGTCTTATGGCATTACTGTTCGGATAGAACTTGTCGATAGTTTTTAAGCTTAAACCCCGCGCCCTCGACGATGTTACGAGCCTTTTGCTCGGTCAGAACTGTCCCGTCCCGGGTCTGCACAACCGCCTCGCTGTCTTCGAAGCTTGCGCGCACCTCTTTAACCGCTGAGAGTTGCTTGAGCCGGGATTGCACGTTATAGGCGCAGAGTTTGCAACCGAAGCCTTCTATGGACAGTACATAGGTTTCGGCTGCCGCGAAGCTGTTCCAGACCAGTACCAGTACGGCAGTGATTACTTTAAAAAAGCGCTTCATAAGTGCTCTGAGATGTTTAGACGGCGGAATTTGTCAGGCGCGCGACACTTCATAGCCTATCTGCGCAAGACGGGCCTCAACCTGTTCAGGGCTGAGCTTGCTGCTGTCGATGCTCACACGAATAGTCTGCCCTTCGGCGCTTGCGACCACATGGTGCATTCCCTCGAGGCGTTGAAGCGCGTTCTTGACCCGACTCTCGCAGCCCGCGCAGTGCATCTTTTCCTCGCCGGTAACGGTGTAATTTATGCTCTCAAGCATCTTTGGCCTCCTGAGGCTTCTATCTCTTCGTAAAAATAAGGGTTGGAGTAGGTCCAAGGTCAAGATTGACAAGTTTCGAGAAAACGTTCGCGAAATGTCTTGACATTGGAGCAGATCAAACCTTCATGGTAATAGGTGGTTGCCAGGAAGCCCGACAAAATCCACTGGTGATTCTGCGGGGCTGAGCAGTCGGTTGACCGATTTCCCACGACCAAACTATGAAAGGGGTCATGATTATGACAGCTGAAAACTGGAATCAAGCCAGCAAGACCATCCTCGAATGCTTCCAACTCTGCCTTGAGTGCGGCGCTGAATGTGCCGATCAAGGCAGCAAAGAGAATGCGCAGTGTATCAAGCTCTGTTATGCCTGCGCCGACGCATGCGCGCTTTGTGTGAAGCTTATGAGTAGCGGCCTGCCGCAATCGAACAGTGCCTGCAGAACCTGCGCCGAGCTCTGCGAGGCGTGTGCGGCCGAGTGCGAGAAAATGGACGGCGAGCTAATGCGCAAATGCGCCGAGTCTTGTCGTCAATGTGCACAGATGTGTCGCGAGATGGCCGCGTAAGTACTTGGTCTTATGGGGCTGCGCCTGCGGCCCCATTCTCCCAACCTGACTAAATGCTTGACCTTGGACTGTACTCCAAGCTGTAGAGTTACTTTTCTACTGTTTAAGGAGAGAGCGTTATGGCCTCAGTCACACCGTCCGAAACCGGCGCGCCGCTGTGGAGCGAAGAACCGGCCAGCCGGCCTGACCGGGCGCGCATTCGTGCCCGGATCGGCGGCCTGCACTGCTCTCTGTGTACCGGTACAATAGAAAAGGCCCTGGGCCGCGAGCGCGGGGTCGACAAGGTGTCGGTGAGCCTGACTCACGAGCAGGCGCTGGTCGAGTACGACCCCAGCGTTGCGCGCCCCGAGGCATTGTTACAGACCCTGCGCGACATCGGCTATACCGTCTCCGATCCCCGTAAGGTGCGTCCTTTCGAGGAGGACGAACCGGGAGTACGAGTCCATCGTGGTACTTCTGATAAAATTGCTCAGTCTCCAGCGCGTCGATGTCGAGAAGCTGTAATTGCTCAAGATATCTTGCCATGCTGGCAAAGAACACGATGTCATTTCGCCGATTGCCATCGGCGAAAGTCATCACAAAAAAGGCGACGTCACGGAGTTTCGGCTGCGAGATGTTATAGATCATTCGCAGTTGGGTTTGATTGAATGAGCGGCCCATCTCCGGCGACTCTAGGAACGTCAGCGGTAGCTTATGCAGCGCGGATGACACCCTAGCAACGACCATTGCTAGGGTGATTTCCTTCCACACGCGCAGAGGGCGGGCTCGATGCCCCGTTTCCGCTTCCCAACGCTGGATTTCCTGCTTTGTCCGGGAGCTGTTGTGCCCGGCTACTCGCAACACATCGCTGTAGGCCACCGTCTCCCCCTCGCGGTGCAGGTGCTCTATGGTCAGCCGCGTCAGGCGGGTCAGGACTTCCCTGGATCGGCGAGTATTGGCCAGGGAATACTGGAAAGTATTGTAATCTCTGCGCCAACCTTCATAACCTTCTCGGGTTTCAACCTGGGTGCTGAGGAGTTCATCTGCAAGCTCCGCCACGTAGTGCCGAGAGCATAGCGAGATTATCGCTATGCGATAACCGAGATTCTTCTCAAGATCGGCCAGCTTGAACGGGATCCCAAGCTGGCGTTGACGACCCAGTTCTGCCCTGATTACGTTATTCCTCCTGATGAGAGCGTGGTTTTCGCCAATGACCTCAGCGCCTTCGATATTCGAGGTGGCAGGCAGCTTCCACATACACCGACGTTCTACCTGATGGCCAGTTTCGTGCTCCCAGCGGATTATCTCCTCTTTCACGATGCGTCTATCTTTACCCGTGATGGACCTCACCTTGGTAATGGTGATTTCCTCGCCTTCTCGATTAAATTGCTCGATAACAAGACGCATAAAGCGACGATTGACCTGCTCGCTTTTCTTGTTGACCCGAATGAAACGATGGAAGGTCTGGAAATCGCGTGCCCACCGTACGTAGGCCTCGTGATCGTCTACCGGCGCATTCAGAAGCTCCTCCACAAGCTCGCCGACAAAGCGGCTGGTAAAGCCATTGATGGTCTTTCGGTCATAGCCTGTCACCGCCACAACGTCACGGTTGAAGAACGGCAATCCAATCTGGCGCCTTCGCTCAAGCTCGGCATTTATGGAGCGTTGTCCCCGTGATAGATCAACCGGACTTGACTCTGCGGTGCTAATCATAGCCCTAGCATCTCCTCCAGCATCTGCTGACTGACTGTTTTCAGCGCGTTCCCCTTTCTGGCGGACTGTCTCTTTTTGCGAGCTAGGGCAGTGCTGTGTTCTTGCTCCATCCGGACATGAATGTGGTGAGCAAGCTCTGGCAGGTTATGCCGCCGGATGGCCTGGTCATAGGTCGGTAACATGTCAGTTTTCCACGCCATGAGTTCACGTATGGCGCCGCGCGAGTTCTGAAGCTCTTCTTCAGAACGTGAGCGTTTGTGGACATCATTGAGGGCCATAGTCACGAACCAGTGGCGTACCTGGTGGCATCGCAGCTGTAGGCCGGATGAACTCAATGCGGGGGTCCAGTAATCTCGCCGAAAGTGATCCGGGTCCAATGGTGTGCCTCGCTTGGTCAGGAACAATGGAATGTCACGAAGGAGCTCTGTGGGCAGCTTAGCGAAAGCGGCCAAGTTGCGCTGATAGGGATCGAACAGCACTCGCTGCTCATCCACGTATCGCTGAAGGACCTTGACCGTGCGGTCTGTGATAAACAACCGTTTGGTACGACGTCCGTGACTGCCCTTGTTAATCGAAACCAATTCCTTCATGAAACGGCTATGGAACCAGTCCGCCATAGTGAGGTGGCAGGCTTCGTGTAACCGACAACCGGTGTCAAAGAGTACCCGAACCAAGCCCATCTCTCGCATTGACCAGCCCCACTGGTCTCCGGCTGTCACGACGGCGTTCATCAACGATGGATCATCGAGAACTTCCGGTAGCCATTTGTCTCCGCGCAATCGAAAGTACGCTGCGGAGAACCGAACCTCACGTACTAAATCCACTCCACTTTCAGGGGGCATGGGTCCCCGACCATGTGTTTGGATATGCGCGGTGACTAAGCGCCGCCGCTCTTCCTCAATCCTTTGGCGGGCTCCGTCAGCGTCCATGGGGTTTTCGTAATGGTAGCGGCCACACAAGCGAAGGGCGCCGTAAAAGGATCTGAGCGCAGCTAGCAACCGTTCCAGGCGTCTACCGGTCTCCCAGGTCGGCTCAATCCGGCGTGTCTCAAACCCAAGCCTGTCTTTGCCTAATGCCACCACGCACTTCATTTCTGATGTGAAAAAGAAAGCTAGGAGAGCTCGCACTTGTTCCGGGGCGCCTAACAACTGCCAGTTCTGTCGGATTACGACGGGATGACTGGCCGTCCAGGATGCAAAGGCAACCACCTCTTTGACATATGCCCGAGCCGTGCGTGATGAATGATATTTAGGAGCAATGCAGGCATAGAGAGTGAGCTCTAGGTGCGGTAAGCCGTCCTGGTCAACCACGTGGAATGGATAAATCCCGTCCGTTCTAAGGATCTTATAAGCCTGCATGGCAAGTCATTTCCCATAGTAGGTTGATTTATGCAACTAACACATGTTCAACCATAGCATTTAGATGGTTATTGTAGGTGGAGCATCTGCACTGGAGTATGTAGCAAAGTTGGCCAACGCCGCTGCGAAGAAATGGCAGCGGCAAACCGGTGGCGTTGTTGATATCTGCGATCCGGATCGGCGCGACAAACTGCTGAAGGTCATGCCGGTCGATGAAGTCTGGGGGATCGGCCGAAGGATGACCGCGCACCTCATGGCTATGAACGTCAGGACAGCATGGGACCTAGCCCAGGCCGATGCCTGGACACTGCGCAAGCAATACAGCGTAGTGGTCGAGAAAACCGCGCGCGAGCTCCGCGGTACACCGTGTCTCGAGCTGGAAGAAGCGGCGCCGCCCCGACAGGAGATCTGCTGCAGCCGGATGTTCGGCACCCGTTTGAAGACCATCGAGCCCATCCGAGAATCGGTGGCCACGTATGTGGCCAGAGCGTGCGAGAAACTCAGAGCGCAAGGCTCACTTTGCAAACGCGTCCGGGTTAGCATCCGCACCGGCATGTTCAACCCCGACGAAGCAAAGTACGCCAAAGGCGTAATCTGTGAGCTGCCTTATCCAACCGACGATACCCGTCTGGTCACTCGCTACGCTGTGGCCGGGCTCGAGCATGTCTTTCGCGACGGGTATTCCTACAGCAAGGCCGAGGTGCTGCTTTTGGATCTGAGGCAGCGTGGCGAATTTACAGATGATTTATTTGCTGAGGTGCAGCCTGAGGCAGCCGAACGCGTCATGAGTGTGCTCGATCAGATTAATCACCGGTGGGGCAGGGGAACACTTCGGCCAGCCAGCGTCCCGATCGCCCCGGGCTGGGGGATGCGGCGCGAGATGAAGAGTCCTAGTTTCACGACGCGGTGGGAGGAGCTTTGGCGCGTTAATTGTTTTTAGAAAGGCGTGGGTGGACTTGGGCCTATGCAGACGACATGGCTTCGTTCGCCGATCGCAGACTCCTTTAGGGACATGGGACGCTTCTGCAGTAATCGCGTTCTTATGGAAGACACCATGGAAAATCCTCCCTACGTTGCCACAGAGGCGAGCCTATGCGGTTATTGCGTTGGCCAACCGTAGGATTTTGCTGCTGATCAGTGGCCTGCCGCAGGTAGCGACAAGCTATAGACTGAAAACTGACCTTCGTTCAACCCTGCGGACTGTGTTCCACCTGTTCGCAGTAATGGCGGAAGTTTGCCGTCAGGTTAGGCGGGCACACACCGCACTGGCGATTACCAGGGACAGCATGATCAATGAACTTTGGATACGATAGGTTCAACCCAGCCATGATTTCCTTGAACTGCTCTAGAGATATCGCTTCGCCTAGCCGAGGGTTGCGCTGTTTTTCCTGCGCGATAGTCGATACCCGGCGGTCATGGTAGTCGTGCCCCGGGTAGACTAGCGTGTCGTCCGGCAAAGCGAACAACTTGCTTCTCACGCTGCGAAAAAGATCATCGGCACTGCCATTTTGAAAATCCGTTCTGCCGCACCCGTCAATGAGCAGGGCGTCACCGCTGAACAGGCGGTTCTCAAGCAGATAGGCGAAGTGCCCGTCTGTATGTCCAGGTGTGTGCAGCGGCATGAAGTTGAGAGTGCCGACCACGAGGCGTGTGCCGTCTTGAACGCCTACATCCGTGCAGGGCAACTGATCCATGGCTGGGGCCGCGGTTAGGCACCCCGTTTTTTTCTTTAGCTCCAGCGCCGCGGTGATGTGATCGGCATGTATATGGGTGTCCAGCGTATAGGCAAGCTTCAGATCCAGTTCGGCCAGTACAGTCAGGTCGCGATCCATCATGGAAATGACGGGATCAATGAGCACCGCCTGCCGGGTGTCTTCGCAGCCAAGCAAGTATGTATAGGTAGAAGACACGGGCTCGAATAACTGGCGGAATATCATGATGACCTCGTTTAGTGGTGAGTATTTAGCGGTGGGTGTTCCAGAGCCTCAAGCAACGCAAACTTCTCTCGGTCGATCTCGCTACGTGTACGAACACCCAGGCGGCGCAGAATCGAAAGCGGCGGGCACCAGCCCTGCAAGCCGTGTTGCAGTAAGAAGGGGAGCACGACCCCAGGTAACAGGAACCACCTTTTACTCACCGTAAGCCCGAGCACGAGCCCGGACAGCGCGAGCGTTGATGCGTTGACTTCGAGCACGCGCTCGACGTCCCACTCGAGGTCCAGAGCATCGATTCGTTGGGAGATTGCGCGACGATCAAGGCGGCTGAACTGCTGAATATTTTCATCCGTTTGGCGATCAATCGTGTGATTGAGGCTGGGGGACGTTGAGCTACGAACTCGATCTGCTTGGTCGCCCGTTGCGATGTTCTGATGGCTAGATGTCATGACCGACTCCAGAGGTATGCCTTGGTTAGCTGTGCCTGGGCGCTGTGAAAGGAAGATAAAACAGCCCCTGCACAAAACGAAGCTGGGTTGCGCGTCGAGCTCCTCTAAGCGCAAGGACGAGGATAGCTGTTTAAAACCATATATCAATATATCGAAATATATACTAGTATAATGTATTGTCAAATCTATCCATTTTCCAGCGGTGTGGCATGGCCTCGATAGAAGGCATCAATATTGAAACGTTACATAGCAGCGCGGCGGAAGCCTGCGGCCTGTTGAAGGTCCTAGCCAACCCGGATCGCCTGCTACTGTTGTGTCAGCTAACGCAAGGAGAATATTGCGTAGGCGACCTCGCAACCACGACAGGTATCGTGCAACCGACTTTGTCTCAGCAGCTCACTGTGTTGCGCAACAGCGGCCTGGTCACCACTCGCCGGGAAGGCAAGCAGGTCCACTACAGCATCGCTAGCTATCAGGCGATGGAGGTCATGCAGGTGCTGTACAGGCTCTACTGCCAGCATCCTGAAGCCGAAGAGACATTCGTATGATGATCGATTGGACACATTTCACACCCTGGTCTTCGCTGGCTGGGGGAGCGCTGATTGGTCTCGCTGCCACTCTATTCATCCTTATGAATGGGCGTATCGCCGGCATCAGCGGTGTGATTGGCGGTTTGCTACGTCCCGTGAGCGGCGACGTGCTTTGGCGTGTTTCATTCGTAGCGGGCTTGGTCGTCGCGCCGCTGCTGTTCCAAACCTCTTTCGCGTTGCCTGCCGTCGACATCAATGCGGGCACAGCAACGCTTATTGTCGCCGGCTTGTTGGTCGGCGTCGGCACCCGGTATGGCTCCGGGTGCACCAGCGGGCACGGGGTGTGCGGATTGTCTCGTCGCTCGCCGCGTTCGTTGGTTGCTACGATCCTGTTCATGGCCAGCGGCTTCCTGACTGTTTTCATCGTACGCCACCTGTTCGGCTGAGGTATTGGCATGAAGCTGTTGAGTGCATTTGTAGCGGGTCTGGTGTTCGGGCTCGGCTTGATCTTATCGGGCATGACTGACCCGTCGAAGGTCATTGCATTCCTTGACCTGGCAGGTGCGTGGGATCCTTCGCTCGCGTTGGTCATGGTGGGCGCCATTCTGGTGGCGAGTGTCGGATTCCATTTCGCTTCCAAACGATCCCGGTCGATCCTGGGCGATACCATGCGATTGCCCACCGCCAGCCAAATCGACCGCCGTCTCGTCCTGGGCAGTTTGGCGTTCGGTGCAGGCTGGGGTTTGGCAGGTTACTGTCCGGGACCCGCGGTGGCTTCGCTCGCAAGTGGTAAGGCGGAGCCGGTCATTTTCGTCGTTGCGATGCTTGTAGGAATGGGTCTGTACGAGCTCCGAACGCGCCTGCCGGCGACGTCACGGTGATCAGGCGCGTTAAAGGTTCAGGGCGCGAGGGCATAGAACAGAGACTGAAGGCTGGCTATGACGATTGAGATCGGACTCGGGATGCTCGTCGGTATTGTTCTAGCGTTGACGGGCGCAGGCGGCGGTATTCTCACGGTTCCCCTGCTGATATTCATGGTTGGGCTCGACTTGCCACAGGCCGCTCCAATCGGCTTGATGGCCGTCGGCCTGGCCGCCTGGGTCGGCGCGATCATTGGGCTCAGGGATGGCGTCGTCCGTTACAAGGCAGCGGCTTTGATGGCGTGCTGCGGCGTGCTGCTTGCCCCTGTTGGGGTCTGGACTGCCGGGCGGGTAGACCACAACGTGCTTGCAGTAATGTTTGCCGTGGTGCTGTTCTGGGTTGCATTCAATTCCTTGAAACGTCCGGACAACAATGAGCCAACCACGGAGGCTGTTCCCTGTCGCCTGAATCCTCAGACCGGTCGCTTTCGTTGGACGTCTCGTTGTGCGGCGACGGTGGCTGCATCTGGCGCCTTGGCGGGTTTTTTGTCAGGGCTGCTGGGGGTAGGCGGTGGTTTCGTTCTGGTTCCGGCGCTGAGCCGTTTCAGCGATCTCCCTATGCGCTCGATCGCGGCAACCTCATTGGCGGTCATCGGGCTCGTCTCGCTTAGCGGTGTGTCGTCCGCAGCGCTGGCGGGCAGCATTCTGTGGGCGGTCGCCCTTCCATTTTCGGCAGGTGCCGTCATCGGCATGGTCGCCGGGCGTTTCGTCTCGGTACATCTGAACGGGCAGGTTCTGCAAAGGGCCTTCGGCCTGGTCGCAGCCATTGCGGCGACCGCCTTGCTGCTACGAGTAGTGCTGTAACAGGGCAACCACATTGGCGTTATACGTCTTGTTGTGTGGGCCACGGGAAAGCCTGACCCACCGCTCGGTTCAGCTAGTTTCAACAGGCAGACCTGCAGCGTTCCACGCCGCCCAGGACCCTGGAATGTTCGCCACGTCGGAGAAGCCGGCTTTCTTCAAGATGCTGGCGGCGATGGAGGCGCGATAGCCGGATCCGCAGTAGATAGCAATGGTCTTATTCGGGTCCAGCTCGTCAAGCTGATCGGCAAGATGGGCAACGAATATATGCTTCGCGCCGGGGACCCAACCGTTGGTAACCTCATTCGGACTGCGCACATCGAGCACCTGTACCTCGGTCTCTTCGCGTCGGGCGTTCAGCTCGTGGACGGTCCACTCCTGCAGCCTGTTCAACGGCAGTGCCGCGTTCTGCCAGTCCGTCATGCCGTTGCGCAGGTAGCCTCGGATGTCATCCAGCCCGATGCGGTAGAGTTGGGTGACGGCTTGATGGACATCGTCTGCCGACTCGCCCACCAGCAGGATCGGGCGAGAGTCATTGAGCATCCTTCCCGCCCAGTTGACGAACTCGTTACGCAACGCAATGTTGAGGGCACCCGGCACATGCCCGCCGCCAAAGGCCAGTATCGAGCGGATGTCCACGACCTGCATGCCGTTGCCGCCCCCGGCGAGCGTTTCGAAATCCTGGGGCGACAGGGGTGGTGGCAGCGAGGGGCCTTCCATCTGCGCGGCGGGTCGCACGTTCAGTTTCTTCAGGCGCGCGTAATGACGCGGCGGCTCCGGCATGTCGGCCAGCAGCCAATCGATGAACGCCTCTTCGCTACGCTGTTCCCGCAGAGCGGGATTGAAGAGCCGCTCGTTGCCAAGGGTGGAATGACGCCGGTCACCAATCGATTTGCCACAGGCCGAGCCGGCGCCGTGGCAGGGATACACTTCTATCCGGTCGCCCAGTGGCAGATAGCGGTCGAAGAGGGTATGAAACAGCTCGCCGGCCAGCTTCCGCTCGCTGCCGGCTCCAAGCAAATCGGGGCGCCCAACGTCGAGGTTGAACAGCGTGTCGCCTGTGAACAGCGCGAATGGCTGGTCGCCCTGCTGCGCATCGAACAGTAGCAGCGAAATGTGTTCGGGCGTATGCCCAGGCGAATGCATGATCTGCATCCGTGCCTGACCCAGCTTCAATGTTTCGCCATCGCTGACCTGGCGAAGATCGAAGTGGTAGGCATCGGAACGGCCTCCGATGATCTGCGCTCCGGTGCGGCTCGCCAGCGCCTGGGCACCCGATACGAAATCCGCGTGGATGTGTGTTTCGATAACGTAGGCGATTCGCAGGCCTCGCTCTTCCGCCATTCGCACGTAGACATCGACATCGCGACGGGGGTCAATTACCGCAGCCACTGCCGCTTTGCTGTCGCCGACTAGATAGGAAAGCTGCGCCAGACCATCTGTATACACAGGCTCAAAAACAAGCATTGTTAACTCCGTTATCAGGCGGGGCGGGGTTGCCCAATATCTATTTGGACGATGTGTGCTTCTGGTCGTTCAGGCTATCGGTCATTGACCCACATCTTCAGGTTGGCCAGCCGGCTGAAAGCCGGCGACGAACTCCACTTGCATGCCGTCATCATGGGACATGAACCTGAGCTCGCAGCCACAGCGGTCTGCGATCGCCTTGACGATGGACAGGCCTAGCCCACTGCCTTCGCCTTCGCTGCTTCGCCAGAATCGTTCGGTGAAGCGCTCGACCAGCTCGATCGGAATGCCTGCCCCCTGATCATGCACTGTGAAGCGGACCTTGTTTTCGCCCAGCTGTTCTAGAGCCAGACGAACGGCCGTGCCGTCTCGCGTATGGCGGCGAGCGTTGTCCAAGAGGTTGCGCAGTGCGGCGATGGCTAGGGCGGGCGGCATTGCCAACGTGCGGCGGGACACATTCGCGGCCGCGTGTAGTTCAATGCACGGTCCGGCCTGCTGGCAGGCGTCGGCAATCGCAAGTTGTGCGACCTTGATTGCTGTGCAACGAAGGCCGTCATCGAACGAAACGCGGCCTTCCACCCGCGCGAGCATGAGCAACTGCTCCAGCGTGCGATGCAGGCGATCGGTGCCGATCTCCGCTTGGGCCAAGGCATTTTTGGCAACGTCGCCCTCGGTCATGGCCGCAACTTGCAGATGGGTCTTGATTGCGGTCAGCGGGCTGCGTAGCTCATGGGCTGCATCATCGGTCAGGCGCCGTTCACGCTCGAGCGTCTGCGCGATCCGGGCGAACAACTGGTTTTGTGTTTCGACCAACGGCTTCAGCTCCCTTGGCAGTCGTTCGATGTGCAAAGGTTCGACCGAGTCGGCGCTGCGTTGCGCCAGGGCCATACGGATTTGTCTGAGTGGCAAAAGGCCGTTTCCGATACCGATCCAGAGCACGATTAGGCTGCCCAGCAGTGCGACGAAAACTGGCAGCGCAGCAGCCAGGAGCACCGAGCGCTTGAGCGTGGCGCGTTCATCGAGTCGATCGGCTGTGGTGATGCGCATCCCGTTCTGGATCAGCGTAAAGCTTCGCCAGGCGGTATCGCCGATTAGTTGGTCATGAAAGCCGGTGCGCTGGGCGTCCAGAAGAACGTTGTCCGGCGCCGCATGGCTGCGCGCCAGGACTTCGCCGCGCAACGAGCTGACCTGGCAGGCCAGGCCGTTCTCAATGCCGAGCTGCTCTGCGCTCAGGAGGGTGATGCCGTCTGAGCGCAGCTGAGGTTGTGGCAGCTGCACCAATAGTCCGGCGACCATCTGGGCCGATGCTGCCAAGCGCTGGTCGAGCGATAGCATCAGCTGGTTGCGGACATCGAACAGCATCCAGGTCGCCGCCACCGTCCAGAGCAGCACGAAGGCCGAACCGAGGGTGAGCGTCAGGCGAAGGCGCAAGCTCATGAGTCGTCATCCCGCGTTGGGCCGGATGCATGCCCGGCCGGTCCCAAGCGATAGCCGAGACCTCTGACGGTTCCGACAATGCCGTTGCCTAGCTTGCGGCGAAGGTGGTGAATATGGACGTTGAGCGCGTTGCTCTCGACGTCGTCGCTCAGCCCGTACACCGCGTCTTTGAGCTGCTCGGCCGAAAGCACGCGACTGGGGTTCTGCAAAAGCGCTTGCAGCAGCGCCTGCTCGCGGCGGGAAAGGTCGATGGGTTCGCCCGCCATGCAGGCAGCACGGGCGGCAGGGTCGTAGGTCAGCGGACCGTGCTCGATAACGTGCGTCGTTCGCCCGGCGGCCCGTCGCAGCAGGGCATGCAGGCGGGCGGCGAGCTCTCGCAGATCGAATGGTTTGACCAGATAGTCGTCGGCGCCCGCCTGGAGGCCCGAGACGCGCTCGGCCACCGCATCGCGGGCGGTCAGGATCAGCACCGGTAGTTTCAGTCCGCGCTGACGCAGACGGTGAAGAAAGCGCAGGCCATCTTCATCGGGTAACCCCAGGTCGAGAATCATCAGGTCGAAGCGGGCGGTGCGCAGCAGCGAGTTGGCCTGTGCTGCCGTAGCGGCATGGGCCACGCTGAACCCCTGAGCCTCGAGCCCAGCCGCTATGCCGCTCGCGATGAGCGTGTTGTCTTCTGTCAGCAATACATGCATGGTTGAGATCGCTTGAAATGCGTTTTGCCAGTATCACCTGCCTGGATTAACGGAGCGTTATGGGATGGCACGCCGACTTTTCCGATCCGGCGGCCGGGATCGTCTTGTTCGGTTTCGGCATGCCTCATTGATTCCGGTGGCTCTGCTATCCACGATTCGTTAATGGCGTCTTAATCCCGTACTGCCATGCTTGCCTCTGAATTTGGTTACAGGGCGTTGAGCATGCGAGCGATTCTTCTCTTTCTGACCTGTTGCCTCTGGGTTGTGCAACTGGCGAATGCCTCGCCGTTCACGCTTGGCCAGATGCAGCAGAAGTTTTTGCCAGTCGATCAGGCATTTGCGCTGCATGTTGAGCGGAAGCCCTCCGGCGGCGCAGTGCTGCGCTGGGATATTGCACCGGGTTATTACCTCTATCAGGAGCGCTTGCTGTTCGGAGGCTTGCAGGCTGGTAGCGAGCCGACTTTACCACCTGGCGAACCTTATCACGACGAGTACTTTGGTGACTCGCGGGTCTATCGCGACAGCCTGGAAGTCGTGATTTCTGATGCGGATGTTGCGACCCTTGAACTGGGCTGGCAAGGCTGCGCCGACGCAGGCCTGTGCTACCCGCCGCAAACGCGCATGGTCGATATGGATGGCGCCGGTCCGGGCCCGTCTGTCCCTGTCCAGGCCGATGATCAGGCATTGGCGAGCGGGCTGGAGCAGCAAACGCTTGGCTGGAGTTTGCTGATCTTTTTTGGACTCGGTTTGCTGCTCGCCTTTGCGCCTTGCTCGCTGCCGATGCTGCCAATCCTGGCCGGTATCGTTGTCGGTAGCCAGGCCAGTCCTCGCCGCGGCATGGCGCTTGCCGCCTCCTATGTGATCAGCATGGCGCTGGTCTACGCGGCGCTTGGCGTCGTGGCCGCGCTACTCGGGGCGAATCTACAGGGATGGCTTATGCAGCCCTGGTTGATCGCCAGTTTTGCCGGCCTGTTTGTCCTGCTGTCCTTGCCAATGTTCGGTTTTTTCGCGCTGCAATTGCCGGCCGGTCTGCGTGACCGACTGGAGCAGGCCGGACGCAAGCGCCAAGGTGGCAGCCTGGCTGGAGCCAGTGCCCTGGGCGTGTTGTCTGGATTGCTGGTCGGGCCTTGCATGACCGCACCGCTGGCCGCGGCGCTGCTGTATATAGCGCAAAGCGGCAACGCCGTGAATGGAGGCCTCGTGCTGTTCGCGCTGGGTCTGGGGATCGGTACTCCGCTGGTGTTGCTGGTCACGCTCGGCAATCGCTTCCTGCCGAAACCGGGGCCATGGATGGACCGCGTCAAAGTCGCGTTCGGTTTTCTGTTTCTGACCGCGGCTCTCTATGTACTCCGCCCGCTGTTGGCTGATCCGCTGTGGGTCGGATTGTGGGGCGCGCTTCTAGTGGTGGTTGCCAGCGGGTTGTTGCAACTGTCGCGTCAACTCGTGCGGCACCAGGCGCTAAACCGGTCCGTCGCCGTGTTAGCGGGCATTTGGGGCGTAGCGCTGGTGTTGGGGGCGGCAGGCGGCGCGCAGGACCTGACGCGGCCGCTCGAGGTGTACACCGGCGGCGTTGCTTCCGTGAAAGAGGCAGACGCAGCGGATGGTTTTGTCGGCTTCAGCGAGCCCGCTGTGCTTGATCGTGAACTCGCTGCCGCCAAAGCCGCAGGGCAATGGGTGCTGGTCGACTATTACGCGGACTGGTGCGTGTCCTGCAAAGTCATGGAAAAGGAGGTGTTTGGCGACGCGCAGGTGCAAGCTTCGCTCAAGGGCGTGCGTATCCTTCGCCCCGACGTGACGCTAACCAATCCTGCCAGTCGTGAATTGCTGAATCGCTACCAGGTCATGGGACCACCGACGCTATTGCTGATCGGCCCGGACGGCGTCGAGCGCCGTTCGCAGCGCATTACCGGCGAGGTCGATGCCAGCCAATTCCTTACCAGATGGAACGAAACGATGGAGCGAGGCTGATGCTGACAATCAATGTGGGGCCATTGGCACTGGCCGTTCCGCATGTGTTGCTGCTGGTGAGCCTGTTTCTGGCGATGCTCACCGGCTGGTGGATCGGACGGCGCAGCGAGCGGAATCCGGAACAGCAGTTGTTCAGGCTGCTGCTGGTGGCTTTGGTGGTCGCGCGGCTGTCGTTTGTGCTGGTGTATGTCGAGCATTTCCGTGATGAGCCTTGGCGCGTGATAGACATTCGTGACGGCGGCTTTATCGCCTGGCCGGGCGTGCTGGCCGCCGTCCTGCTTGGCGCCTGGCTTGCCTGGCGCGAAGTCGGGTTGCGCAAACCGCTTGGCGCTGCGGTGGCAGTAGGTGTGCTGAGCTGGGGTTTCGGAACATTTGCATTGCATGCCTTCGAGCAGGGCACGCGACTCCCCGAGATGGGCCTGCGGGACAGCCAGGGTCAGTCGGTTGCCCTGCAAGATTTCGTCGGCAAGCCCCTGGTGGTCAACCTGTGGGCCACCTGGTGTCCACCATGCCGGCGGGAAATGCCGGTACTGGCTGAAGCGCAGCGCAACGAACCCGATGTGACCTTCCTGTTCGTCAACCAGGGCGAGGGTGAGCGGGTAGTCGCGAACTTTCTTGATGCCGAAGGCCTCAGCATGGAAAACGTCCTGCTCGACACCGGTGGTCGGCTTGGCCAGCACATTGGCTCTTCGGCATTGCCGACAACGATTTTTTACGACGCCGAGGGGCGCCAGGTCGGCAGCCATCTCGGTGAACTGTCTCGCGCCAGCCTGGCGCGCTCCTTGGAACAACTAGAGGTGAATACCCAGCCATGAATCACGTACGATCGCTTACCTTGTTTTTTTCTGTCCTCGCCTTGCTACGGGCACCATTAGCGCTGGCGGAGGCTTTGCCCCCTGCGATTCAGGCCGTTGAAGCGCGCGGCGCCGAAGTGGTCGGCAGCTTCGACGCACCAGGCGGACTGAAGGGGTACGCCGCACGCTATAACGGGCAGGGCATCGCGCTGTACCTCATACCGGGCGGTGATCACGTGTTGATCGGCAGTCTGCTGAATGCCAGCGGCGAAGACCTGACGAAGGCTCCACTTGAGAAGCTTGTGTACGAACCCCTGGGCAAGGAAATGTGGCAACAGCTTGAAAGCAGCACCTGGATTGCCGATGGCGCAGCCGATGCGCCGCGGATCGTCTATATGTTTTCCGACCCGAACTGCCCATTTTGCAACATGTTCTGGAAACAGGCGCGGCCTTGGATCGACGCCGGCGATGTCCAGCTTCGCCACGTCATGGTCGGCATGCTGCGCCCGGACAGTGCGGGTAAATCCGCGGCATTGCTAGCTGCTGAGGATCCCGAGACGGCTCTCAATAAACACGAGGCGGCGGGCAAGGCAAGCACGCTCAAGCCGATCCAGCGCATTTCGCCTAAGGTGAATAAACAGCTTGAAGCGAATCTCACGTTGATGGGGAAAATGGGCGCCTCGGCAACGCCGGCAATTTATTACCTGGATGAAGCAGGGCGTCTGCAACAACAGCAAGGAGCCCCACGTCCGGAATCGTTGAATCAGGTCATGGGGCCGCTGTCGAAGCATTAAATTAACCGATTACAGCGGTATTATGCGCCATCCTCCGAGATTGATTCGGCACCCGGCTCAAGTGACTAGCCTCACTGCAAAGGAAGGGTGAGGCCTGAGGACGAAGTATACCGCTGTCACGCCCTCATCTTACCTGTCCACTCTAGTAGAGTTGCCTTCAGCATGACCGCGTCAATGCGGTCATTACCTTAATCAGCAGCCTAATAAGAGCTTGGCCTTCATTTTTTGAACAGATATTTCACCAATGCAGCGATTCCAAAGCCAAGGAGGACAATGACCAGAAGCCCTATCAGCCCCATACCCCACATCATTGCTCCGCCATTCATCATTCCGTCCATCATAGTCGTCGCTCCTGTACAGTAGTTAAGCTTGGTCGCTCTGGCTAAAGTCGGGTTCCGATCATGCCCAGCCTTTCGAGTCGTTTGTTTCAGCCACGTCGCGTATGCCAGTCAATGGGTGGCAGAAAAGCGTCTTGCGAGCTGCCATTGCCACGAGCATAGCAGCCAGGGGGTGATTGACCCGGAAATGGGAGGCAAAGTCTGCGGACAATACGCAAACAATCCCCAGCGGATACCGAGCAGTAGGGCGTCGCCCCCATCAGTCGCCCATCCAGAGCGCGACGGGTGGGTAGCTGTAATACCTTCCAGAACAGAGGGTTCGCCCAGGATAAACAGCAAGGTCTGGTCCCAGAGGGCCGGTGTTATTGCTTACTAGCCTGCTGCTCAAGGCTGCCGCGCAAAGGCGTCAGGTCATAGCCTGCAGCGCTGGCCGCGTCCATGAGCTCCGACACGGGGCGATGCGGCGCTTGCGAATAGGCCCAAAGGTGGGCAACACGCTTGCCGGTCCGGCAGAAGCCAAGTATTGGTGCAGGAGATGACTGCAAGGTCTCGGCAAACGACTCAATATCTGCCTGGGAATATTCGCCGGGCTTAACCGGTATTTCATGCCAGACCATACCGAGAGCCTCTGCTTTATCCTTGAGCGCTTGCATGTCCGGCTGATCCTCACTTTCACCGCGTGGCCGGTTAGAAACAATTGTGCGAAAGCCTTGCTCAGCTAGAACATTGATGTCTTCAATGCTGGGCTGTGCAGTAACGCTCAGGCGTTCGTCGAGCTTCTTAACGTTCATAAGATCTCCTGTCGAGTTGTTCAGAAACGATTGATAGGTTTGAGATCGGCCTGGTCATTAGACCTTGGTGAAGGGTATCCGGCTAGCATTCATGTTGACCTGCCCGAGGGTAGGAGCAGCCGGGGCATTTTCAGTGTGGCGTCACGCTCGGTGCGTATCTTCACGAACTCATCTTCACTGATATTTTGTGTATATATGGATGTTGTGCTGATCAGCATAGACGTTATCGCTGCAAGTACCTTGGTCGCCTGGACGGGTCAAGCTATTCGGGTCTGGCTGTCGGTTTCCAACGGTGCTCGGTACATGCGCTCAGGGCATGATAAACAATGGAGTGGCGCCCTTAGCCACGCCCGGATAAAGATTCAACGATTCTGCAATCATTGATGACACCCCCTTCGCAGCACGCGCTTAAGCGTTCAAGTTCATGCTCCATCGCATGCAGGTCACGAATGCGCGTCCGCACCTGTTCGAGCTGCTCTTTAACCTTGGCATCAAATGCGGCACAGGAAGCTTCGCGCCGGTCAGCAAGACCGAGAAGCCCGCGAATATCATCGAGGCTGAAACCGAGTGCACGGCTACGTCGGATGAAGAGTAGTCGGTCATGCTCCTTGTCTGTGTAGAGGCGGTAGCCGGCGGTGGTGCGAGCGGCCGAGGGCAACAGCCCCAAGCCCTCGTAGTACCGTATGGTTACGGCCTTGGTGTCGGTAGCTTTCGCCAACTGACCGACCGTGTAGTGTGTCGAACTACGCTGTTCCGTTGTCATACCGCTTGACCTTATAGTCACTATAACCTGCAGTCTAACCTCAAAGGGTTTCCTGGAAGAGGGTTTGACAATGGATGATTGCTGCGACAGCAAGGGCAGTGAGCTTGCCCAACTGCGTGAGAAGCAGGGCCGCGTGCTCTATATCGCGCTTGCCATAAACGCCGTTATGTTCGTCGTCGAGTTTACGGCGGGCTGGATCGTGAACTCGACCGCGCTGCTCGGCGATTCGCTGGACATGTTCGGCGATGCTCT
This sequence comes from Halopseudomonas xinjiangensis, assembly GCA_011050525.1. GTDB lineage: Bacteria > Pseudomonadota > Gammaproteobacteria > Pseudomonadales > Pseudomonadaceae > Halopseudomonas > Halopseudomonas xinjiangensis_A. Next base: position 32,610 of record DRFO01000041.1, on the reverse strand, counting down.
GGTTTATACCATCTCGCTTTTCGTGCTGCACCGGGGCGTTCGCGCCCGGGCGGGGGCCGCGCTTTTCAAAAGCGGCTTCCTTTTACTATTCAGCCTCTTGATTATCGGTGAGGCCATCCGTAAGAGCTTCTTGGGCGTGGTGCCAGAGGCGGGGTGGATGGGTCTGATCGGGCTTATTGCGCTCGCCGCCAACCTGAGCTGCCTGGCGCTGCTTTACAGTCACCGCAGCGACGACATCAATATGAGCTCGACTTGGTTGTGCTCGCGAAACGATGTTATAGCCAACCTGAGCGTACTAGGCGCGGCCGGGCTGGTCATGCTGACCCAGTCACTGTGGCCGGACCTGATCGTTGGGGTGGGCCTCGCGCTACTGTACTTGCACTCTTCCGTGCAGGTCGGACGGAATGCCTGGCCACAGTGGCGCGGTCGCGATGAACAGTTAGATGCTGGCTGTGAAGCTAGTGTCTTAGCGCCATCGAGTAGCTGCTGTGAATCTGATGCCGTGGCACATCCGGACGGCTGTTGCGAGAGCCGCGCCGTAGCGTCCGCAGACAGTTGCTGTGGGACGAGGTCGACAGATGTGAAGACAGAGAACGACGGTGAGCGATGGACAAGACGCTGAAGTCGTTTTATCGATCCGAGATTGCCGCAGCGCGTGACGCCGTGGGACAAGGCAATCTTCAACAGGCCTTCGTGCACCTTGAGCTGGCTCATATCCTGAGCCAGCGCTGTACACTGGCGCATGCGGCCACGCACCTGCGCATGCTCAAGCTCGGCTGGCAGCAAGGGAATGCGGGCGAGGTTCGAGGCCAAATCTTTCGCGCACTTGCCGCGCTGCTCTTCTCGCGCATCTGGGTGCCTGTAGGCAACACCGGGCGGGCCAGCGTCAGCGCATTCGCGCCCATGCCCTTACCTGAGGATTTGGCGCGGGTTCTGGCAGCATCTGAACGTAGATCTAAGGATGACGGACTGTAACTATGACTAACAGGAGAAAGTTATGAGGCACTCTTATCGACAACTGATCAGCGGACTGTTACTGCTCGCCTTTTCCGCCATGATATGGGCGGCTGATCTTGAGGTGACGGACGCCCGGCTGCGGCTTCTCCCCGGTGACCTGCCGGCCGCCGGATACTTCAGTCTAAGCAACACCAGTGGCGAATCCGTGGTCCTGGTGGGCGCGGAAAGCCCAGCTTTTGAGCGCGTGACCGTGCACCAAAGTACCCAAGACAAGGGAATGGCAAGCATGGAGCCGGTCCCGCATCTTGAGCTCGCGCCAGGTGATGCTGTCGAGTTCGCGCCGGGTGGCTACCACCTCATGCTGATGGAGCGTCAGAGCCCGCTCGCCTTGGGGGATGAGGTGACCGTGACGCTCGTTTTCAAGGATGGTCAGCGTTTACCGGTGATGTTCCAGGCCGTGTCGCCGACGGCTCAGTAGGAGATAAACGATGGGGAAGTGGCTATTGCTCATGCTTAGTGTCTTGTTCTTGCCCGGCTGTGGCGAGCAGACTTGGCAGACCACTGATATCTCGGGCGTCATGCCGGAACTCAAGTTCAAACTCATCGATGAAAACGGACGCGAAGTAAGTGCCGAGGATTACCTTGGCCAGCCAACGCTCCTCTTTTTCGGTTTTACGAACTGTCCTGATGTTTGTCCGACCACGCTCGCCCAACTCGCGGGTGCTGCCCAGCGGCTTGATGAAGACGAGCGGAAAGATGTGCAGATATTGTTCGTATCGGTTGATCCAGCACGCGATGACCCGCAGTCGCTCAACCGCTACACCGACGCCTTCGGGCCTCAAGTAATCGGGCTTACCGGTGATAAAGCGGCACTCGACGCGCTGACAAACCGGTATCGGACCACCTACGTCTACGGTAAAAAGGACGAGTCCGGTGATTATGACGTATCGCATTCGGGTGCCGTGTTCGCATTCGATCGTAAGGGCGAGGTACGGCTCTTAATCCGCGCTAGCGATCCGATGGATGCGGTAGTTGCGGATCTACGCCAGCTCGCCGCAGGCGGCTAGCGGGTGATAAGCACAGAATGTTATTAAATTTCATCATCCCCATACCTCGTTCCCACTCCCTGGAGATTTAACCCATGAGCAGGCGCACCGTTGCCATCGGCATTTTCATCCTGGTTGGCTTAATCGCAGCAGTATTTTTATACAATCGCTTTTCGGTGGAGGAACAAGCCCCTTCGACCGCCTCGGAGACACCTTCTTTAGTGCGCCCTCATTCGCCAATCATTGGCCCGGCCGACGCACCGGTGACTATCGTGGAATTCTTTGATCCGTCCTGTGAATCCTGTCGCGCCTTCTATCCTGTCGTCAAACGAATAATGGCTGAATATCCGGATGATGTTCGCCTTGCCATCCGATATGCACTGTTCCACAAAGGCTCTGAGGAGGCTTCAAGGATCCTTGAAGCTGCGCGGAAGCAAGGGCTCTATGTTCCGGTCTTGGAAGCGGTCCTGGCTGCACAACCCCAATGGCATGATGACCCAAAAATACAAGCTGCATGGGAAGCGGCCGAAGCGGCTGGCCTTGATTTAGAGAAGGCTCGTGTGATGATGAATGCACCGGACGTTACTGCGGCTCTGAACCAGGACGCGGTCGACATCCAAGCGCTCAAGTTGAGGGGGACGCCTACTTTCTTCGTGAACCAGGAGCTTCTCCCTCGCCTTGACCCTCAGCAGCTTTACGAGATGGTCCGCAGCGAAGTCGCCAAACACGATGATAACCATGGCTCTTAAGATCGGCGCGGCTGTATCAACATGCTTGTCAGTACCTGGTGAAGCCGTCCTGTGATCCGGATCGGCGCGACGAGTTGCTGAACGTCATGCCTGTCGATAAAGCCTGCGGAAAAGACCGGAAATTGACCGCGCACCTTACCGCTATGAAGATCAAAACCGCTGGGATCCGGCCCAGCTGATCGGCGCGTGAGGTCATCTGCGCATAAGTTAAAATTCTCGGGGCGGACGCAAGCGCGTAAACTCCGCTCAGGCTGTGTCTAAAAGTGATATTTGGATGCAGCTCAGGGTTATGGAGCTGCTCTTCTGCTAGATGAGACGGCTTGTATGCAACGAGTATTTTGACCGGGACGTTAGTAGCGCAATCTGAATGTCTAAGCCTTATTTTCAGTCTCTGCGTGTCGGCGGCGACACCCTGTCACTTACGCACCTAGAGCCGTTTACTTTCTTGGTCGACAGCAACAAAGCAAGAAAAAAGCTGCGCGTGCATGTCACTTACTCTACCCACTGTTTCACGCGTCGGTTTTATCACGGCTCCGAGCATCCCGATGGATACCCATTGCTTGACATCGACACGCCCAGGCCAAGAATTTTTTGTCCGGTTCGGTATCGGTTGTCGATTCAGCTCCCCGAACTGATTGGAGGTCTTAATCAGCCGAGCATAAAAGTATTACAGACAACGTCTCGCCGTAATTGGGCCTACTCGATAACAATTCTCCACCCTGCAGGTCCTTATCATGTATTTTTCGAGCTTTCGCGCTCGGCTAAGCATCAAAAATCCTGGCAAGACTTAAACTTGGTTGTAGAAAGCGCCTACCACGAAGACCCAAACGAAGAGCCACCGAGCTTCTTAGGTACAATGGGTTTTGTCTTGCTGTGCGGCAAAGTCTATCTTGGCGAGCCCGTAGCTACTAAGCGCTAGGGATGATTGTCAGCGGGTAGGAAACCGGTACCTGTTGAAGGTATTAAAGATTTGAAATGATCGCAGGTATTCGAACCAGGCGTTGTCTGTTTAAAACGAAAAAAGGCGCTCTATGCGCCTTTTTCGAACTGCAGATCCAGACACCACTTGGCTTACGCCTTGGCCCGCCTTGCGCGAGCACCGTTTCCGGCTGGGGAGCGCTCTATCTCATCTGGTTTGTCGCTCCGATGTGGTTACCTTAGTAAACCTTACAGGGCCAGTCAACTCAAATTTGAGTAACTCGACTAGCTGCTAAACCTTAAAACTAGGCGGTAACGAAGCTTAACCATGGTTAATGACCGGCAGGAAACGGTGACCTAGACCCCATTTAAAGCTAGGTCGATACAGCCATCACCGGCACGGCGGTTGGTAATCCTGGTCGGCGCCTGCGTTATGAGCACGATCACATAGCGATATTCTGACGGCCCTTCTCGACCATATTCTAACGATAAGCTGGCGGTTCTGTGATCTGTCAGTCATTTCGGCAACATTTTGACATTCTCTGCTTTGCGAACGAAGCGGTAGGCGCTACCTTTAGCTCTATCGCTAGGCATCATTGGTCGATGCCACACCAAGTCACTGCACTGTTTGTATGATCCGGCGCAGCTCGTTCTTCAAGCTCTCATAATCGTGGGTCTTGGTAGGATCGAAGCGATCGCCGCCCTCTAGTGCAATCTCAAGCAAGGCCCTGATGATCATCGAACGAGATGGTCGTCCGAAAAACTTTTCGGAATCGATAGGGCTTACAAAGCTTTTGTCTGTGTTCTCCAGGACAACCACAGGAAGCGTGATGTTTGTCGGCGCGGTTCTGCTCATGCGGAAACCTCGGCCCAGGAAAGCGTTGCTTTCAATTTTATTATGTGTATATATGTGCGTATAGATATGCGCATAACTAAATTATGGCCTCTTGGAATCGTCAAATGGTCGAGCATAAGAACCCCAACCTGAAAAATAAAGCGGTATTCGTGGACCGTGACATGGTCATGGGGATACCGGCACGGGTTTTTGTCGCGACGGTTCTGCTCACGTTCTTCACGGCCTTCGTTTTCTGCAAGTACCTGCCTCTGTTGTTAGGCATTGCTGCAAGCCTGGTGCTGTCACTGTTGATCCTCCTTCCGGTGTATCTGGTGCACCGGGACGACCCGGAAGCCTACATGGTCTGGCTGCGCAGCTTGTTTACCGCCGCCAGGCTCACCGCAAGTCGCAGTACTCGCCGCCGAGTATTGATGCTGACCCACCGTGCCGGTGGGGATCTCCACATCCAATCGATCTTTTCCACACAGGAATCGCACCCATGAAACGTCTATTTTGGTACGTCTCAAGTTTTTTGCTGGCACCGAGTGTCATGGCTCAGGCCAATGATGTCGATCTTGGCTCCCCGGCAGCCGGTCCGTTGGCTGCGATCGGCGGTTTCATGCAGGAAGTGGTCGATTTCGCCGGCGGCCCGGGTGTGTTGTTCATAGCCTTCATTTCGGCAGTTGCTGCTGTTGCCTTGTGGGTGGCGGCACCGAAGCAGGGTGGCGCCGCGATCGCTTGGGCGCTTCGGGTTTGCGTGGGCGTCATTATCCTGATGAACATTGCTCTGCTGATCACTTGGTTCCAGAGCTTCTGATGTTAACGGCGAAGCAGGCGGGAGCACCCTTGAACGAAGCGCTGTATCCGGCCGGGATATGGAAAGAGTTCGTTCTATCGCACGCGGGCAGCCTGTTGGGCGGCCTCGAGCTCTCGGGGGTCGACCCTAAAGGGCTTAGCGACAGCGATTTTGAAAGTGCTTCTGCGCTGCTGCGCAACATTCTGCAGACGCTCAATCAGGATGCGGTGGTAACGCAGTACTACTGGCATCACGAGGGCGCCAAGGTGCGCCTGAAGCCCCGCGATAACCCGCGTAGCATGATGTTATCGAAACGCCGCGAAGCCTTTCTCAACGAAAGCCGAAACCTGAGCACCGGGCGACTGTTCTGGCTGCTCGATATCCCCTCGGACGAGAACATCAACAAGTTCTTCACGCCCGCCACCTTCAAGATGATGTTATCCGCGCCGTTCGAAAAGAAATCGCGCGAGCAGCTCAAGGCTCGTTTCACCCATTGGGGCGCCTGGCTTGCGGAGCGAGACGAACTACGCCGCCAGGTCGATGTGCTCGATGGTGCGCTGGAAGACCTCGACGCCAAGCTGCAGGTGGTCTCGCCGTCCAACAGTCGCCTGACTCCGAACGCCCTGTGGGCGCTGAGCCGTGCCTTGGTCAATCTCAATCCAGACTATCTGGATGCGTCGCTGGGCGAGACGGTGCCTGTAGAGGAATGGGATCGCCTGCTTGCAGATGGTGATATTCATGCGGTGAACATCGATGGTCTGGACTGCTTGAAGATTGAGGGCCCGGAGCCTGTTTATGCCCGTATCGCCTCCATGGTGGGTTACGGTGGCGAGGCGGTACCGGAAGGGATGTGGGGGCGAGGTGATACCAAGCCGATCTTGCAGAAAGGCAATTATCTGGTCATGACCCGGTACCGACCGCTTTCGGCGGTCAGTCGCGCCTTGATGATCGCTGGCAAGGAAAGCGAGCTGCATCGCAGCCAAATGAAGCTTTCGCAACTGCTCAAGGGCGAGGATGTCTCTAGCGAAATCGAGCGCAAGATCAACGAAAACAAGGCGCTGAAGGACAAGGTCGCCGAGCTGCAGGAAGCCGAGCGGACGCCGGATCGTTTCTGTCATTTTCACGCGCATGTGGTGGTCTTCGATCGCAACCCGGGCAAGCTGCGGCAAGCCTGTCGGCAGATGAACACGGCCCTGACTCAAAACGGGTTCCATCCGGTATGGGAAACAGCCGGACTGGTTGACCTGTTTCCCATGCTGTTGCCAGGCTACCCGAATCGATGTTTTCGCAGCACCGAATTTACCTCCTCGCAAGCCGGGGCCTGCTCACTGGTGTTCAAGTCCAGCGAGGGCATTAAAGAGTGGGGCGCGGAGAAAGAGGAAGCGGTGTACATCCTCGAAAGCGACGATGGCACGCCTTTTCACTACACGCCGTTTATTGGCGACAAGTGCCTAGTGTTGGGAGTGGGGCCTACGCGAAGTGGCAAAACGTTCATGAAGAACGTCATGGCCGGGCATTTTCTTAAATACGGCCAGAACGGGCAGGGCGCGTTGTATCACGCCATTGACGTGGATCCCGGTACTGAACCGCTGGCCCTGTTTTTCAAGGAGCAGGGTGGGATCTTTCGCATTGAAGACCCCCAGAACGACCGCGGCGCCAACCCGTTTGTAGCGGCCGACGGGCCCGACGATGCTAGCTTCATGCATCACATGCTGTCGCAGATCCGCATCATGCTCTCGCTCAACGACAGTGAAGCGCTGCGCACCCTCGCCCCGTATGAGCAGATTGAGCTGGATCGGGCTATCAAGTCCGTATTGTTGCTGCCAGCCAACATGCGCAATCTCAGCAGTCTGTCGGATCACTGCGGTCAGGAGCTTCGGCTCAAGCTGGCCCGGTGGGTGAAAGGCGGTATGTACGGCAACTTGTTCGATAACGTTGAAGATGGCATCGGCGCCCTAGATCAGCGCCTGGCCGTCTATAACCTGTCCGGAGTTAAAGACCTGCCGCAGCTCGCCCAGCTGGTAATGAACGAAATCTTTTACCGGGTCATCAAGGTTTTTGAAAACCGCCAATACCGAGGCGTCCCCAAATTTCTTGAGATCGACGAAGCTCAATACATCTTCGGGATCCCGGGCTCGGTCGAGACGGCCGTGGCCAAAGCGCGGACGTGGTTCAAACACTATGGCGGCATGGGCTTCTGGACCCAGAGCCCCGAGCACTACATGAACATAAAGGAATGGGCGACGCTGCGCTCCTCAGCCTCGACCTGGATCTTCATGCCAGACCAGCAGATGGACCGCGCGATGTATCAGAAGGCATTTCAACTCAAGGAAGGCGAATGCGATGCGATCGCCTCCCTCATCCCCCGCAAGCAGGCTTACATCATCCAGCGTGAAGTGGGCATATCCAAGACCGTCAACCTGAACGTCGCGAACGAGGAATACGTGATCGCCACAAGCAGGCCGAACGAAGCCGTCATCGTCAAACAAATGCTGGAGACCTACCCCGACATTGATGAAGCGGTGACCAACATGGTCAAGCGCATTTTTACAGCGGAGACAGAAGAATGAAGGCGAGCACCTCAATTCGTAATCTCGTGGCGGCCGTTTCAATCGGAGTGGGCCAGCTGGCTTATGGCTCCGGCTTTCCGGTAGTCGACATCGCATCGATCTCCCAGGCGGTGACCGACTACACCAATCAGTTGCTGCATTACGAAGAGTTGATGGCCCAGACCATCCTCAATGAGAGCCAACTGATGGAAGCCATCCAGCTGTATGAGCAGGTCATGACCGAATACGACCATATGCTCTACCAGATGGAAGGGCTCCGGGACAAAGTCAGCCAGCGTGAATGGGAGCAGATCTATGCCCGGTACAAGCACGTCATCGACAGCCATCCCACTGCCCGGCCTGGCTATAACACCCCGCGCTGGACAGCAGCGAACCGCAAGTTGGAAGAAGTGTATACCCGCTCCGGTCGGCTCGAAGACATAGAAGATGCCCTCGGTGCTGTGTCGTTTGATCCGGCCTCTCTTGATTACGCGACCCAGGCTACGCGTCAGGGATACGCGAGAGAGCAGCTGGCGACAGCGCAACAGCTCTTTGTCGAGGACGTGAGTGTGGAGATGGGAGAACAGATGATACGCGCAGGCAAAGTCTCCGATTCAAGAATGTCGCTGGGTCCGGAAGATCATCTGCGAACCCTTCAGGTAATGGTCGAGCAAAATGAGTTGCTTCTGGACGCGATCTACCAGCAGAACGCCATCAACAACGCCCAGCTGCAGTACGCAAACCAGTTAGACGCTCAAATCTTCGCTGAACAGAACGTCGGACGACAGGCCACTTTGAACGAGGTTCGGGCCAGGCAGAGCCAGTTGACTCTCGTCGATGAATCTCCACTGGTCAATTTCTGAGGGGGGACAGAACATGCACATGCTATTGATTCTAACGCTGGCCATGTCTTCTGCGGCGTTCGGAAGCTCAGAGACAGGCAACCTCGCAAGGTCTGAGCGGGTCAGTGCGGCAATCGAAGAATGTCGGGGCAAGAAGTACAAGACGTTGGGAGAGCTTGAAGACTGTCGCGACAAGGCGATCAATAAGATCAACGCTGAAAACCCGATGCGGGGCGCTGCTTACGCGAAAAAATACTACTCTAGTATGTCCAGGGCTCAGGCGGAAACCAAACTAATCGAATTGAAAAGTGAGTGGGAAACCGCAGATCGAGCAGGTTATTTCAGTGCTAAAGCGCGTAATGAAGGGAGAGTCTCAAGGCACGCTATCTCCGAAGAAGGCTGGTGGATCCAAACTCATATCTTCGGCACAGGCAAGTCGATGGGTGATCCCTGGTTCATCGAATGCAAAGGCTTTAAAACCAGTAATGTAATCCGCCGCTGTCCGCTGGGTAAGGGGGGCGAGGAGTGATTCTGGCCTTGCTCTTGATAGTGGCAGCAACCGCGTGTCTGGTCAGCTTCAAGCTAGGCCAGTCGGGCATCAGCGCGCCATACGTGCTTTCCCCCAGGCCAAAAAACGGTGGGGCTGGGCATCGAAAGCTCGGCTTCAGCATCGCCTTTCTGCTGGTCGTGCTGTCTCCCATTGCTTTCATGTCGCCGGCCGAGGCGGCGTTGTCCGACACTATGCGGGATATCTTCGATGGTGCGCTGACTGATTTTGTTATCGGCATCATGAACGACACGGGGAACCCAATTTACACCTGGTCGTGGATGATGTTCCTCGCCCTGTCGGTACTATTGATTTTCATCGAAGTCGTGAAATTCATTTTTGATGGATTTGATGCGGCCTCCCATCTTGAAGCGGTTATCTACTTTTTTATCACACTTGGCCTGATGGGTACCTACGACGCTTTTACATCAGCCATATGGGGTGTCGGGGTAGGACTCTCCAATGGTTATCAGGAATATTTGGTCGGCAATTCCGATAACTTTTTCCTGGCGCAGTGGCTGATCAAGGCGCTCGGCGCCGTCGTGCTGGCCGAACTGAGCTTTTGGGATTCGTTCAAGTTGATCCAGTACCTCATAGCCTGGTCCGTCGTCTGCTTTCTTCTGGAGATTGTGTTCTGGTTGGCGTCGATGTGGGCGGAGTTCGGCTACGCCCTTGCCAAGGTAATTGGCATGATTTTCATTCCCTTCCTGCTGCTTCCGGCCACCCGGGCGTTATTTGATGGCTGGTTCAAGTTCCTGTGTGGTTTCGTTGTCCTGCTCATCATGCTCAAAGCCACGATGGTCGTCGCAGCGATCTCCATCAAAGCCGTGCTGGAAAGCCTCGGCGTTCGGTTCGCGGGCGATTATGGGGACCCCACGGTAGTCGTGAACATCGCCAAGGAGAACCTCTACATGCTCTCGGACTGCGCCGCGATTCTGGTTATCGCAGTGCTCTTTGTCCTGTCTTCATTTGTTTTCGCCAGCATGATCGCCTCGGGGGTAGGCAACCTCAGTGGTGGGCTGGGTTCGGTTACGAAGCTGGCGTCTCGCCGTATTTTGAAAGGACGCTAAAAATGACAGTGATTCTGGACGAAACCGAAATCAAACAGGTGCAGCGCGATACCAACCTGCCCATGCAGAAGGCCGTCTTGCGCGCTGACCGAAACCGCTGGTTTGTCGTGGCATTGGGTCTGATCGTTGCGCTCATGATGATGACCGGATTCATGTGGTACGCCTTCGACAAAGCCAATAACAACAAGGAGCTGGTGTACATCAAGCTCTACCCGGATGGCACGTCAGACGTCAGTGAGTTCAGGCCGGAAGATGAACAGTTGTACTTCCGCTCGACCATCGATGCCGGCTTGGAACGGTTTATTAAGGCTCGCTTTGGTCAGCAGGCAGAAACTATCAAACGCGACTATGCCGAAGCGGCGGTGTTCATGTCTGGGCCGCTTTACAACGACTTCATTGGCGCGCATGAAGGTGGCTACAACGCGCCTCAGAAAGCCATCGACATCATCGCATCGGCGAAAAATGCCGATCGCATCGAAGTGACCTGGGGCTTCTCGGATCACTACGACAAGATCCCTGCCGTGTTCAACAACCAGAGCGGCGAGATGATCCGCTCCAACCTGTATTTCACCCAAACCCCCAAAACCGCCACCGGGCTGGTCAAGCCGGACGGCGTGAAGCGCCTAATCATGCGCGCCCAGTGGCGGCTGCTGCCTAAAAGAACGTTGGCGGAAAAGACCAGGGCATGGCTACGGATCAACCCGGTAGGCCTGGAAATCGTCGATTACGAGGTGATCGAGGATCCGTCGAGTTATCAACTTACTGAAGATGAGGCTTCGAAATGAACAGGACTTCGCTGGCACTGGGTGCCGTCGCGCTGACGCTAATGGCCTCGGCCATTCAGGCAGGAACGTGTCGGGTCATTCACTGGAAACCGGATGCGATCATCACTATCAACAGTGCGCTGAACCTCGGTACGCGCGTCGAGCTGCCAGCCGACAACGTCACCGATCCGGTCCGTAGCTCTGATTTGTGGGATGCCGAGGGCGCGGCCAACCAGATCATGATCAAGCCCAATAGTCGGGAGCCGGAAGGGCGCACCGCAGTGGTTCGCGCCTGGACGACCGACGGTAATGCCTACGATATCGTCGCCACGCGCACGGACAATACCAGCCGTAACGATGTCTGCGTAAAAATCCAGGCTGACGGGATGTTCTTCACCGACGGCGCCCGCTCGGCGCTCAACGCGCAATCGTCCCTGCGCGCCCACGGCGGCGCCGCGTCAGGTCTGCAGCTGCAGCAGCTAGAGGGTCGGCAACGATTCTGACGCAATCCTCCAAAATTTGCCTTAACCTATTGTATTTAAATTATTTTGGCGTTGTAGCTCATGGGTGAAACCTGCCGATCAAAATCAAGCGTATAATCGCCAAATCGGTTGATATGGTCCGTGCGGTATGGGGCCAGCCCTTTGAGAATATCGTGATCAATATGATGACCGCGCTCTTTGAGATCTTTAAGGGTTAACGTCATCGACTCCACATTGTGAAGAATGACCAGGTTGGCCACCAAGTGGTTATATTTGATCACCTTCCGTTGCTCGTGACGGATATTCTCGGCGATCACCCCCTCGCCGCCGAAGAACAGCCATTTCACGAACTGGTTGAACTCTTCCGTTTTGTTCGTCTCCGCATGAATGGTTCGCCGCAACTCCACGCTGCCAATGTAGTCCAGAAGAAAGGTTGTCCGAACGACCCTCCCCAGTTCCCGGAAAGCAAAGTAGAGTTTGTTCTTGAGGCTTGCGGTACCTAAACGTCGCAGTACCGTAGACGGTGCGATTTTTCCAGCCTTAATCGATAGCGCCACCCGGAGCATGTCCGGCACATGGGTTTCAATCAGTTTCCAGTTGATAGTCTCGCTGAACAAAGCATTGATGTGCTCATACCGTTGGCGTTTGTCAGACTTGTAGAACACCAGCTGCTTCAGATTCCGGATGCGGGGCATCAGGTTGATACCCAGCAGGTAAGCCAACCCGAAGACGGGCGCACTTTGCGCCTGAGTATCGCCATGCAAGGTGTCAGGCTGGATATCGGAGTCGTTTTTGATCAGTCCATCAAGGATGTAAATGGCCTCATAAACGCCGCAAGGAATGAAGTGGCTGAACAGCGCGATGTATTTGTCCGAGACGTGGTAGTAGCCCACCCCGCCATAGCCACCGTACCGTATGTGGTATTCCGATAGCAGATTCTGTTCGTACAGGTTCCATTTTGTGCCATCGGCGGCGGCCCGCTGGCCAGTTCCCCAGTGTCGCGGCAGCCGGTAGCGGTTGTAGGCATTGATAACCTGTACAATCGCCTGCTCCAGGCGCTCTTCGGTGACGTGCCGCAGGTTGAGCCAGGACACCTGCCGGCGATTAAGCGTCGTGATGGATCGCGCGGTCTGAGTTGGCCCGAGATTGCAGCCATAGCAAAATAAGGTCGAAACAAAGCGGGTACGGGGGTCGTCCAGCTTGCCCTCAAATCCGGAAAGTGGCCCAAAGCGTTTGTGGAGGCCCAGCCATTTTTCGGCTTCCACCAGGATGTCGAGAATGTTCTTTTCGGGCATATTTTGGGATAACTGCTTATCAATCTCAGCTAACCCATCCGGAGGCGCTCTACGGCGGTGCTTCCGGATCACCAGATCTTCACCATGGAAGACGGCGTATTCATTCTCCGGGAAGCCACGGTCAATGCGGTCGGCCGTTTCGCTCAACCGGGAGTGGGCTTGTACCACAAAAGCGGCTGGGTCGGATTCGATATCAATCATCGCACTGTAGTCCGCTATCTGGGCATCATAGACACTCCAATCCACCAGCTGATCGCGGTAGTCACTGTACTGGTCGCTATTCGCGACCGCGAGATCGCCGGAAATCAGTTCACGCTTCACCTGTGTCAGTACGCCCAGCTCGAAATACTTCCGGTAGACCATCCCGGGGGGCAGCTGGCTTGGCCCGGTCCCCAATACCAAACGGCGCCAACGCTCCGGTAGCCAGGACACGTCGACGGGTTGACTACTGAGGACAAGGCATTCCTTACGGCTGTGCCGGTGCTTTTTCAGAGTCGCAATCGCCTCAATCAAAGATTGATCGTGGCTGGTTGCCGCCAGATCCAGTAGTTCAAGGCAATTGAATAACAGGGGGCGTAACGGGCGGTAGGGTTGCAGCATGAACGGGATGAAGTTATTGCCAGCATAGGCCATGTGTTCCTCACACTCTGCCAGTAATTCATCAGGATCGCTCTGGATGGCAGCCGCCACTCGGGCACCTCGCTCGGAGTCCGTTGGCGCTTCCTGGACGGCGGTCAGTACGTCACGCAGTTGAGCCACCAGCCTGTCCATGCGTTTCATGTGATCCAGGTGATACTGGTTCAGGTTGGCTTCTGCCTTGGTTTTGATGTTGCGCATCTTGCGAACAAAGATGTCGACCGCATCGTCCATCGCGCGACGCAATTGGGCATGGACCAGCAGAACCATCAAAGCGTAGCGTTTGGTGCTTTGCATGGCCTTGATGTTGGCCGCGCCCAGCGCTCGTGCTTCCAGTATGAAGTGGTGATATTTGGCGGCGGGAATGTGATCAACAGCGGGCAATTGTTGACACCAACCCTGAAGCCATTCCAGGTGCTGAAGATACTTCTTCACTTCCGTATTGGTCGGCTTTTTGGGTTCCTGTTTCAACTTATGCCAACTGGTATGAGGGGAATCATCCGGCACTTGCAGCAACTGGTCAAATTCGTTTTTTTGATGCGCTGTCAAACCCACATTGAGCGTCCGAAAGTAACCGGTGTTGACCGTGCTGCGAGCCTGACGCGCGGTCCGTTGCAACGTTGAAAAACCCGGTAACTCAAAACGCTGGCGCACCAGCTCTTCAATCACCACATTGATGATGTCCGCCAGGTCCTGCTTGGTGGTGGCCGCTTCACGCGCTAGTTCCCGTACAATTGCCTTGCCTTCAACGGTGAACGCCTTGATGCCCACCTGTTGACGAACCGTCTCCAGCATCCGCTGACGGGCGCCGCCATTGCGGTCGTAGACCCTGAGCTGGCTCAATGCGAGATGTGAAAGGTCGTCGCACGCCAGAATGTGCGTTGTAATGGATTGGGGAACGGCTTTGAGATGGACAAAGTAGCCCAGACGCTGCACTGTTTTCAGGAGAATGAGTAGGGCGCCACGAGCAGCCGGAGTTCGACCGTGCTTTCGGGCAAAGGATCGTTCCTGGGTAGAGGGTGTATAAATTTCTGCCAGTTCTTGATCCGAGACCACCGCCTTCAATCGCGGATAGGCGGTTTCATGGAGGCTACTCATACGCAGTCCTTCGCTATGGGGTTCCAGTGAAAGGCATTAGCCCACAGTACTTTCGCTCTTGAGGGGGGCATTGCTTATAGTAGGCAGCAATTCGTCAAGACCAAAGGAACCGCCCGTTATTTTGTGAACGCCACGCTCGCTTTACGTTACGGGATTATTCGGTCATAGATCGCCGGTTCCCCGATTTATTGAATCGTTACACCACACCGCAGACTGATTCGAGCTATGGCCATTGAGCATCTTCCCCCCCCCCCCCACTGAGCATTCACACCTACCAACGCCTTTCTAGTGCCCAGCTAATCGCTCTGGCAGGGACCGGGCTAACGACGGTGGCGCTGGCGCCGCTGGCCCATGACTGACGGGCGGCAGTGCGGGCCAGGTGCTCGGCATTGCGCTGGTCCTGAAGATGACTGCCTACGCCCTAATAGCACCTCAGTTTGGGGCTGTTGCCCAAAAACTTCCCCGCCGTACTCTGCTGGTCACACTGGACATTCTGAGGGCCTGCGGGGTTGCCCTTTGTCACTGAGGTTTGGCAGGGGGCCCACTCTGGCTAGGGTAGGTACAAAATTTTCGCCCAACCCCTTCATGTAATGACGCAATTAAGGGGCACGAGATATTGCCCTCTTGGGCGCAGCACCGATCAACCATGGCGCTCAGTAAAACCTCAATTTGCTGTAGCTTTTCGATCTTCCCACGTACGTCGTGCAACTTGCGCTCCGCGAGAGTGCTGGCTTCCTGGCAGTGGGTGCCGTCTTCGAGTCGGAGCAGGTCGCTGACCTCATCGAGATTGAAGCCTAACTGCTGCGATGTTTTCACAAAGCTCAACCTGCCGATATCGCTGGGACCGTAGCGTCGAATACCCCCGAGAGGACGCTGGGGCTCAGGTATTAACCCACGTCGCTGGTAGTAGCGGATGGTCTCAACTGAGACGTTCGCCGCCTTAGCCAGCCCCCCGATGGTCAATGAGTTCATTTCATCCGGCATTTGCCTTGACTCCGTAGTTGACTACGGCTTCAAGCTTAACCTATCGAACAAGGCCGTAGAAGGTGTAATTGCAATATCAGAGTTGAATTCCGAGTCACAATCCGGTCGCGAGTCGTTAATCGCAGGCGGGGTTGCAGCCTGCTCGCGTCGGCCTGTTGTCTGGGCACCTTGGCCCTGATCGCCCTGGGGGGTTCCGGTGCCTGGATCGGCAACCTGGCGAAGTCTGCGAGGTACCGCAAGTGCGCACCGCTTCGAGACACCCCGCTACCTAGGTATCGACGAGCTGTACCTGAACCGCCGCTACCTCTGCATCCTGACCAACCTGGAGGAGCGTACCTTGTTAGACCTGCTGCCCGGTCGTCAGCAGGAGGCAGTGACGAAGCGGCTCATGAGCATGACCGAGCGCGACAAGATCGAGATCGTCAGCATGGACATGTGGAAGCCATATCGCCGTGCCGTCCAGGCGGCGCTGCCACAGGCCCGCATCGTGGTCGATAAGTTCCATGTTGTGCGTATGGCCAACGAAGCCCTGGAGAAGGTCCGCAAGGGGCTCAGGAAGGAGCTGAAGGCCAACCAACGCCGAACCCTCAAGGGTGACCGGAAGATCTTGCTGAAGCGGGCTCACGACGTCTCCGACCGCGAACGTCTCATCATGGAAACCTGAATGGGGGCCTTCCCCCAGCTCCTGGCAGCCTACGAGCACAAGGAGCGGTTCTACCACATCTGGGACTGTGCCAGCCGGCGAGATGCTGAGCAGGCGCTGGCTGCCTGGATTGACGACATCCCAGTCACCAATGCCTTCACGGAGTCGATCAACCGGCTGGCCAAGGACAAGAACCGCGATGGCCGGGGCTACTCATTCGAGGTGATGCGGGCCCGGATGCTCTACACCACCAAGCACAAGAAGAAGGTGCCGCAGACCAAGGAATCCCCCTTCCTGGGCAAGGCCACCATGACCTACGGCATGGGTCTACCCGAGCCCGAGAAGAACTTCGGTGTCGATCTATCAACCTTCTGGGAAAATTAAGATATCGGTGGGCCTACAGGGATCGTCAACCAATTAATCCGGATACCCATTTTCTAATGGCCACAGCTTGACCGTATCTCAAATGAGATGCGCAATAGCGTCATGTATGACACTCGGATAATTTATCATGGCTCACACTTCAATGCTGGGTAACGGAGGACGAAGGTGAGCAACAATTATGCGGTCACCATTGTATGTGCTGGCCTGGATGGTGTTCTCCGGGGTAAATTCTTGGAGAGCGTGCGCGGCCCCCAGAATTGGGCAGTGGCCAGCGTCATCCGCCAAGTACAACTCGCCCTCCCGGTGTTTATAATTAATCACAAGTAGATGGCGCTTAGAAGGGCTGCACAGACGATCCATAGGGTGATAAATACCCCCGCTGCCATGCGGCTTACCGGACGCTCGGTGGCTTTGGCGGCGGTTTCTCGGTGCTCGCTTATTACCTCTGGCGGGATAAGCCTCACGACCAGCATGATTCCGAGCGGCACGATGATGATGTCATCCACGTAGCCGAGCACGGGAATGAAGTCGGGGATCAAGTCGATGGGCGAGACAGCATAGGCCGCGACAACCATCGCAAGCGCCTTTGCGAACCACGGGGTGCGGGGATCACGAGCGGAAAGCCAGACCGCGTGTACGTCACGCTTGATGGTTCGTGCCCATTGCTTGGCGTTCGAAACCAGTTTTATTGTCATAGTAAGTGTTTCTATACGCTACGCATTACGGACGCGGAGCATAGCCAATGTCCCGGCCGCCATCAGCAGGGCCGCCAAGCCAAAGCCGAGAGTCGGCGAGACTGCGGTCCACACCAAACCGATCGTGGCGCTGGAGACGAACTTGGCCGTCCCGTTGACCGTCCCCAGCGCACCATAGCTGATCATCAGGGTGTCGGCCTGCACCATTTCGGCTGCCACCGTGGACTCCAACGCTTCCTCGACAGTGACGTACAAGCCAGCGACGAAGAAGATGACGACGAGCAGCGGCACGCTGTCTACCGAAAGCCAGAAGGCCAGTGCTGTCAAAACGGCCGTGAGCGTTCCCAGCACATACCCGCCGACCAGCATGGGGAGATGGCCGAGGCGATCCGCCATAGCGCCGACCGGGTAGGACATCGCGACCTAGCAGAAGTCGCCCAGTGCGCTGGTGATCCCGGCACCGACGACAGTTCGATTCAGCCAGCCTTTCGGCCTGGTGGCTTTTTCAGCTGCGCCGGCCTCGTTGATGTCGTTAGTCATTCAGTCCGACTCTCCAAGGGTGCCGAATTCGACCGGAATCTTCACATAGAAGATGTGCAACTGGTCCGCGAGCAAACGTTTGAGCAGCCGCTCTGCCTCGTCCTCAGTCACTACCATCGTGATTTCTTCTGGCTGATCGGCAAGCTCAAAAAAATGGCTGGAGTGCATTTTGCCGTTATGACCAAAACCCTCAGTTGCGGCGAGCACGGTCCCGCCGCGCACACCCAGCTCCCGGGCAGAGTCGATCAGCCAATCACAAACGTGCTTGCCACGGTGATGGCGGTTTTGCTGGGTAAAGAACGTCAGTTGATAACCTTTCATCCTAGTTCTCCTAAAAAAGGAAATGTCTATGAACTTTTCTGCTTGAATAAGGAACCGCCGTCCGACAGAGACCATTACAGACTACGAATCCAACCGACCGTAAACATACCCAGAATCGTCATGAGCAATGACCCCAGTACGTGAACGGATACTGCGCCGGCTGCCCAGGCAAACCGGCCCTGTTGTAGCAAGGTAATAATTTCAGCGGAAAACGTCGAAAAGGTAGTAAACCCACCAAGAAACCCGGTGATAATGAACAGTCGCCACTCCGGTGCCACCGAGCCCTGTGCACTGAAAAAGCTCAAAGCCACGCCGATAAAGAGACCGCCTAACAGATTTGCGGCCAGCGTGCCGGGAGGGATGGTGGGAAACAGGGCGTTGAGTTGCAGGCCGAGTAGCCAGCGGGATAAGGCCCCGCCCGAGGCACCAGCGCAGATTGCGAGAATAGAGTACATCAGTAAAGATCCTGTCCTGAAGCATTACATGAAACAATACCCGGACAGGCGAAACGGCAATAACCTACGCGCCCGAACCGGGACCCTGCGTAGGCATCATCAGCCACTGCGAACGTGCAGTGGCGGTTTAAGGAGGCATGCCATCTCCTGATATGCGTTATCTTATCGGAGGTAGTCATCTCGAACAAGATCGCTGGCCATTGTCACCCAGAGTAATACTCACCGAATACATTGACAGTCTCGGCGGCCATTCCTACACCGCTATGAGAGCGTCCTTACCGTACGTTTTCGTTCCGTTGGACTTCAAACTCCTGTAACGCCCGAACAGCGAGACGTCGCCGATGCCGCCGGTATCGCGCTCAATCCGGCCCATGGGCGTGGTGACGTCCAGTTCCTTGTTGAAAAAGTAAGGGACAACGCCGAACACCGCGAGCTTCGAGGTAATGCCATAACCGAGTACGCTGCCCGGAGCCTGGACCGAGACCTCACGATCCAAGGGGCCACCGTCGGAACGCTCCCGCGAGACCAGTTGCTCCCGCCAGATGGTTTCACCCTGGGGCACGGGCAGAGCCGTGTTAAAGGTGTTGGATGCGGCTTGTGCCGAAGGCACACCGGTCAGTACCAGGGCACCGACCAGCAGGGGCAAGCCGATTGACTGGTTGTTATTTCGCATCGCTGCCTCCCGTTTCACCTTCGGCCTCTGAGTAGGAGCGCAGCGTGAAGCCGGCCTCCTCGACAGCCTGACGTGCCCGCTCCTCAGAGAAAGTCCTGCCTTCCTGAAGGGTGACACGCACCGTACTTTTTCCGACGTCCACCTCCACGCCGGTGACGCCATCCACTTTATTCAGACGTTTCTCAATGCCATAGGCACAGAAGGGACAGGCCAGGCCGTCCACGCCCAATACGTAGTGTTTGTCGGCGGCCAGCGCGGCAACGCTGAATGCCAACGCCGCTAACATCAGGAACCCTTTTTTAAACATGACGAATCCTCTTTTCAGGGGGCAGCTTACAAACGAGTTGGTCAATTATTCACACTCGCGACCGTGTCGAAAAACAGGGCCGGGCGTTGCCACAGTGAATTAATGAAAATGGCTGTCACGCTGGCTGCCATAGCCACCATCGCCCAGACCGGGTAAATCAGCCCCGTGCTGGCCAGCGGAATGCCGATACCGTTGAACAGAAATGCCAGGCTGACGTTCTGGAGCATTTTGCGATAACCCCAGCGGCTGATGTGTATTGCCGTCACCACGGCGTCCACCCGGCTGTTTAGGATGATAATGTCGGCGGCGTCAATGGCGATGTCCGTGCCGCCACCCATGGCAATACCCACGTCCGCCTGCATCAGGGCGGGGGCGTCGTTGATGCCGTCGCCGACCATGGCAACTCGCTGGCTTTGCTGCATCGTTCGCAGTTGGTCTGCCTTCTGTTCGGGCAGCACGCCGGCATGCACTTCATCGATACCGGCCTGTTGCGCGATGTGGCGGGCGGTGCGTTCGTTATCGCCCGTCAACAGGGCGGTGCGGATGCCCATCGACTGCAAGCTGGCTATGGTGTCGGCGGCATCGGGTCGCAGAGCGTCACCGAGTGCGATGGTGCCCAACAAAGTGCCGTCGCGGGCCACCACGATTACCGTATGGCCCTGCGCCTCGTCCGCTTCCACGGCATCGGCAACGGATGTCATCTCCACGCCGGACGCTTCGGCGAACCGCGGGCTGCCCACCAGCACCTGCGTGCCATCCACGTGCGCGGTGACACCACGGCCGGACTGGGCCTGAAAATCGGCGATCTCGGGGAAATCCACATTCCTTTCGAGTGCGGCTTCAACCACGGCCCGCCCCAATGGGTGCTCCGAGGCCGCTTCCACGGCTGCAGCCAGCGCTAGCAGCGCATTGTCGTCGCCATCCACGCTGTACAGAGAGCGTACGGCGGGGCGACCCTCGGTGAGAGTGCCGGTCTTGTCGAACACCACCTTGTTCACTTTACGCAGGGCCTGAAAAGCCTCGCCGGTGCGCATCAGTACGCCCTTGTCCGCGGCTTCTCCTGCGCCACGTACGATGGATAGGGGTGCTGAGATGCCCACGGCGCAAGGGTAACCCATGACCAGCACGGTCAGGGCGGCAAAAACGGCTCGTTCGAGGGCCGGCTCGCCGCCAATCAGTACGGGACCGACCGACCAGAAGCCAAAGGCGAGGGCCGATATGATCAGCACGGCCGGCGTATAGATCCGCAGTACGCGATCCACCAGGTGTAGCAATCCCGGCTTGAGTGCACGCGCATCCTCAATGCTGCTGATCACTTGCTGGAGAAAGCTTTCGCTGCCGATGGCCGTTACCTGCAGAAGAAGGGTGCCGGAGCCGTTGATGGCGCCGCCCACGACGGTATCGCCAGTGGTTTTCTCCACCGGTAGCGGCTCGCCCGTGATCAGGGACTCGTCCACGGCCGAACCGCCTTCAACCACCTCGCCGTCCAGGGGAACGCGTTCTCCAGGCCTAATACGTACCCGCATACCAATCTCAACCTGGTCTGCGAGCATGTCACGCTCACCGTCCTCGGTGACGACGCGCGCCGTCTCCGGCTGCAGGTCCAGCAACCGCTTGACCGATTGCGAGCTTCGGGTCTTGACGATCAGCGACAGCCATTCGGAGAACAGATGATAGGTCAGTACCATGACGGAGACGGCGAAAAACGCCGCCGTGGGATAACCTTCGGGCGATGCGATCAGGCCGATGGCGCCCCCGGTCAGCCCTGCGAAGGCACCGATTTCCACCAGTACGTGCTGGTTGAGGATGCCACGGCGTAACGCCTGAAAGGCCATGTTCAACATTTGCCGTGCCACGCCAAACACCATACCCAGTGCCAGCGCACCGACGGCCAACGGCTCATAGCCGCCCAAAACGCCGGCGGTGCGTAGCGCAAGGAAGGCCAATCCGCCAGCCGCCAACAGGGCCGTGCCCGTGAGCGCGGCTGACCTACCCTGGCCGCGTAACACCGCAAAGCCGAACAGAACCAGGCTGACGTAAACCAGCGCGGAAAGCCCGAAGGTCCAGGCCGAGGTAAAATCAACGATCAGTCCGACCGCTGCCAGGCTCATGGCCAGGGCGACGACAAACCGATTGCGCTCAATCGCCAGCGCCTGCTCCTGGCGTTCGAACGGTTCCACCTTGCGCGGGTCGCTCAGGGTGTAGCCGATCTGCTGCAAGGTACCCATCAGAGCCTCGGCGGTGTTCTCCCGAGAGTCGAACTCCACCAGCGCCTGCTCGTGAGTCAGACTCACCGCAACCCGACGCACGCCGGATTTCTTGCCCAGCGCGCTTTCAATCGTGCCCGTGCACAGCGAGCAGTGCAGTCCACCGATATGAGCCTTGACCCGTTGAATGTCGGGGTCCGCCGTTGATTCCAGACTCCAGGGCCGGGTATCGTCGTCAGCGGTTGTCACTGCCGTATTCATGATGCATCCCCTTGATGAAATGAGGTCATGTTTCAAGGGTAGGCCCCGTACCAAGATACGGAGTCAAGTGATCGAGGAATATCAAACAGGTTAAACAGGGAAAGCTGTCAAAACAGGGAGGATGTACTTGGTCTTAAGGCCTAAGCCAGCGCCAGCCAAAAGGTCCAGAGGCCCAGTACGACCATTATGGCACCGGTCCATCGTAGCATGCGTCCCACAAGCCGCGTGAGGTGTTCAAGCCAGCGACGGCCGCGGGCGGTAAAAACAATGAATAGCAGTGGGGCGGAAAACGCCAGTCCAAACACCATCAGGGTCGAAGCGCCGAAGATAACAGCGCCATCCGTTGCACCCCGGGCAGCGGCGTCGCCGAGCAGCACCGCAAGCAAGGGGGCCGCGCAGGCCGGCACGTTCAAGCCAAACACCACGCCTAACGCGGGACCGCCAGGGATGCGGGTGATGCGTGGCAAAAAACGGTTCACCAGCGCAATAAACCAGGATGTACCACCGCCCAGGTACAGCAGCCCAACCACCACATAAAGACTCCCGAGCACAGCCCACAGGCCTTGCTGCAGCCCGGTGAAGGCGGTTCCAACGAAGACGGCAATCACGCCAAGCACGGCCATCAAAGAGGCCCGCGTCAGGGCAAAAAGCAGTGTGTGAGCAATCTTCATCCGCTGTGATAACCCCTTGAGGTAACGGATGAACAATAAGTGACTGCCCACGGAACAGGGCTCAATAAAGGCCAGTAGCCCGAGGCCGACGGCCAGAGGCAAAGCAACTGAAAATTCCAAGGAACTACTCTGTCGTCCGTGAATTAAGCCGCAGATTAACACCCGTACCCCGATACAGGGTCAAGGGTTCTCAGCTGAGTGGCACAGAATGAACCCTGACCCATAGCGGTGAGTCATCCGGCATGCGTGAGGACTATTTTCGGGTGACCGATTCAATGTACTTCGCCACGGCACTGATCTGCTGCTCTGACAGTGAGTCACCGAAGGCCGGCATGATGCCAACGCCACTCTTCACCGCGTTGCTGACCTGCTCCGCCGAGGGCTTGAGCTGGTCAAGATTGGGGCCGATCTCACCGGCGGAACCGGCATCGTTCAGCGTATGGCAAACCGTGCAGGATGGTTGTGCCTGCTCCAGGAACACTTTCTTACCCAGTTCGAGCTGCTCATCCGCCAATACAGGGCCAGTGGCGAGGGCAAAGATCGTCAACAACAGTGTGCGTAATGACATGGAAAATCCTGATTCAATCAAGGGAACAGGCGGCCCGACCAACGGACCACCACAGGGTTAATACACTCAGGAAACGGTGACGGTCACGCCATGGTCTTTCCAACTGGCGTTGCCGTAACCGCGCTCATTCTCGGTGCGTGTGGGCGGCTGGGTGTTGCCCTCGGTGTCCGTCGCGCGGCTAACGATTCGATGGTCGCCGGCGCTCAGATCCATCGCCACCACAAACGGTCGCCAGGCGTAGCGCCCCATGTCCGGACCCAGGAAACGGGCACTCTTCCAGGTCTCGCCACCGTCGGCCGACACCTCCACCTGGTTAACGGCATTGATGCCGCCGAATGCGACGCCGTAAATCAGATTCCTGCCCTTGCTGGCCGTTGTCAGCGGGGCGGTGACCCAGGATTTGACCGGCATCTCCCACATCGACGGCTGACCGGGCGCGCCTTTTTCGCCAATGGGACGAATGCGATAGCCTGAGGCCTGGATCTTGGCGTCCGACTGCCCCTCGGTAAACGCGACTCGCTCCACGTATTTCACGTTATTGACCCCGAAATAACCCGGAATGACCATGCGCAGTGGGCCGCCATGAGCCAGCGGCACGGGCTCATCATTCATTTGCCAGGCCAGCAGCGCCTGATCCAGTGCCCTCACCGGAACGGAGCGCTCCACCATAATGGTTTTCGGGTCCAACCCTGCAGGCAAGGTTTCGCCGCCGGTGCTGGTGATGTAGTTCATGTCCGGCTTTACTCCGCCGAGCCGGGCCACAACGTCACGCAGCGGTACGCCGGTCCACACCAGGCAGCCTGCCGCGCCGGTGCCCCATTGGGTTCCGCCCGGGCCGTGCTCAAAGTAGGCTCGCCCGTTGCCCGAGCATTGCAGAACGGTGGTTACCGTCTCAACACCCATTTTTTTCAGCTCACCCAGGGTCAGGGTCTGGGGCGAATTGACGCCTTCCAACGTGATTTTCCAAGCGTTCCGGTCCGCCACAACATCAGCATTGGGGGCTGGCAGGTTGTTACGGACATACAGTTTGTCACTGTTCGTCACCACACCACTGCCAATGGCGCCGCGCTCGGTTTCGATGGTGTTGGCGCTGTGCACGATCACGTCATTGGCGTTTTTCCAGCGCACGTAATCGGGCAGCGTTTTGGGTTCCTCCGACCTGGCAAGGGGGCTCAGCCCCAGCAGACTGACGGAGGCCATGGCGCCGGCAGAGCCCAGCAGCAGGCGCCGGCGACTTATCGGTAAAGAACTTTCGGGTGCACGGCGGGACGTTGAAGACGCATCGAAAACAGACATGGTTTTCCCTCGTTGATGTTTGTTCAGAACACTTGCCGACGGTGGTCATCGGTGCCATGAATTCGTGACAAACCTGATTTTGATTCAGTGTAGTAGGTCATGGTCAAATAATCACCGTTGACAGCGTGTCAGGAGGCCCCCGTCGTGGCTTCGCTTACCGCCGGCATATTCCCGGCTGGCGCAACCACCAGCAATCCCGAGTCCTCCATGGGTAGCCCGAGCACCTCCAACTGATCGGCCCGGGTACGAAAGTCGCCGGCTCGGGCCACCGCCTGTCGCACATCCGGATCCCGGAAGAATACGCGCTCCGAGATACGATACTGGATGACTAGGCTGTTACCCTGGCGCATGGCGTACGCCTGGGCAGGCTCGCCCCCCACTCGGGTCATCCAGGTTGCCAGCACCCGGCTGTTTGCCCACGGCAATGGCGGAGACACTTCCGAGCCGCCGGCCTGGCGAGGCAGTTCCTCAAGGGCGACACGCTGATAATCGCTCAGCACGTCACTGACCATGGGAATCCTGTTGATATTATCCGGCGTCAGGCTGGGCATCAGCAGTACCGCTGCCAGTACCAGGGCAACGGCCCAACCGCCGCTGCCAATCACAACCGACGGGCGAAGGCTGCTCAGCCAGCGTTTCAGATTCGTCATGCGGCGACGACCGGATGGGCGCTTGCCACCGGCGGGGGCGTTCGCAAGGGCGATATCGAGCCGCCCGTCAAAATCGGCGGACAGTCCCGGAGTGGGTATCATCTGCAGTCGTTCGGAAAGAATTCGCTGACGTTCAACATCGTGTTGGCAGGTCTCGCATCCAGCAAGATGGGCCTCGACCAGGGCGGTGTGATGCTCATCCAACTCACCATCGGCATAGCCCGCCAGCCAATCCTGGATTTCGGCGTGCAGGTCGGACCATTCGTGGGCGTCTGTGTTTTTGAGATCACTCATGGGAATTCACCGATGTGTATTTTGTGTGGCTGGCAGCCAGGGACCTCGGGCTTGCCTTGATCAGTCGCTTAGCGAGCAGGCGCCGCGCGCGTGACAGGCGACTCATGACCGTCCCCGGTGCCAGGTCCAGAATTTGTGCGATATCCTGATAGCTCAGCTCCTCAAAGTCCCGCAACAGAATGACCTGCTGAAAGCTGTCCGGCAGGGCGTGAACCGCAGCCATGACCTGCGCATCGCTCTGGTTTTTCAGGAGCTGATCGAAGGGGCCCGGGGCACTGCAGGGATACTCATTCAACACCGCGTCACCGGTGGTCAGCACCGGAGCCAGTTGCTGCCGGCGCCCATCCCGCCGATAGTCATCGGCAACCACCCGGTTGAGAATCCTTAGCAGCCAGGCGTAGGCCGCCACGTGATCGTCCAGTTGGTCAAAGTCCCGCCAGGCCCGGAGCAAGGTCTCCTGGGTCCAGTCCTCCGCCATTTCCTGTGAGGGGGCCTGGCGTTGCGCAACACCGTACAGGCGGTAGCGCCAGGGCCGTACCAGTGTGTCGAATTGCTGCCTGCTTCCGGTGCTGCGCATGGGGCTGCCCGCTACCTATTTATGGTCACTTCACTGGAGGACGTCACCGGGTCGCCTTTTATTCCCGACTTTTTTATGGATTGCCCGGTACCGCGAGCCAGAAGGGGAACTGGCCTCCAACCGGCTCCCGGCGGACCACCTCGAGGGACTGGGTATCAATAACGGCAATGTGGTTATCCGCCGTGACCGACGCGTAAATGAACTGGCCATCGCGGCTTGCCCGAACGCCGTGGGGGCCAACGCCCACGTCGACATTTTTGACAATTTTAAGGCTCTCGGAGTCGATTATAGTGACCACGGACGCAGAAATCGCACCGGTTGCGACGTATTGCTCGCCAGGCACCACGTCGATGCCGCCATGGCCACTACCCACTTTAAAAGTTTTCAGCATGGTTTCGCTAGCCAGGTCCAGTACCCCCACGTTGCCGGTAAAGTCGCGCAGCCATAGCCGTTGACCGTTGGCGCTGATGTCAATGTTGTGAGGCGTCTTGAGACCCGGAGTGGGGATCTGACGCTGTTTTTCCAGGGCCCGCATATCCACTACCGCCAGCGCGCCTTCGCCCTGCAGCGTGACGTAGGCGAGTGTGCCGTCGGCGCTGTAAACGAGGTTGTGGGGTACCTTGCCCACTGGAATTTTCCTGACCAGTTCAAGGGTATTCATATCGATCACCGCAACGTCGCCTTGGGTCGGCGCCACGGCGAGGCCGTAACGGCCATCCGGTGAGATTTTTACGCCCTGGGCCACCTCACCGATCGGTACGCTGGCCATCACCTCACCGCTGGCGGTATTCAAAACGTAGACATTGCCGGTTTTGAAGCCGGACACCATCAGCCGGGAACCATCAGGACTCAGGGCATTGTAGTGAGCGCCCGCGACGCCGGGCCAGGCCTGCTTTGAGGGTAGGACTTTCACGATGCCGCTGTTCTGGACCGCCACATACAGAGGGTCGCGAATGGACTTTTCCAGGCTTAGTTCGGGCGCCGACCGCACGGGAGTGGCTTTGGTCCGCGACTGCTCAGGCGATTGGCCCAGCAGGGTCTGCCGCAGCTGGTAAACATCCTTGCCGGACAGGTCCTTACCCGCAATCGCTTCGATTTCTTCAGGGGTGTAGGGCTGAAACTCACCAGCAACCCGCTTTTCATTGCCGAACGCCGTCAGCACGTAATTCAGCACATCCGCCATTTGCTGGTTAGTGAGCGCACCGCCCCAGGCCGGCATGTTGCCGTTGTAGCTTGTGCCGTCGACTTTGATGGGGCCGGTCAGGCCGAACTGCAGCACATGCCCCAGATAGCGGCGGCCACCGATACCGTCAGTGGCATTGTACATTTGAGCGGTGTGGTTTTTTTGCGGGGGAAACGACCCCGGTATGCCTTGACCCTGAGCCTGATGGCAGGCAGCGCACTGCTGGTTGTACACCTCGCTGCCGCGCTCAAAGCGGGTGTTTTCCGCCGCGCTCACGGGCACACTGACACTGAGCAGGGTTGCGGCGACGAATGATGTGATGGCATGGGGGATCGGTGGACGCATATTACAAACTCCAAAGGCTAAAAGAAGTTCGGCCGGACTCATGTGCTGGCAAGACCTCTTGCCAGCAAAGCACCGGTCGAAAACGATCTGTGAAGCCAAAGGCGTCACCGGGCCGGGATTTATTCCCGAAACTTTCGGCCCGGCCCCCTACCCGCGGACCAAGGCTCAACGAAGGCCAGTAACCCGAGGCTCGCGGCCAAGGGCAAGGCCGCCGAGAATTCCAAGGGGTTATTCTGTCGTGTTCATGATGTTTGCGGAGTACCCCGCACCACGCACAGCCTCCGCAAGTTGTTCGTCCGAAATCCTTGATTCGTCAACTGCCACCCGGGCTTCACCGCTTTCATGGGAGACGGAACACCCCTTGACGCCGGTTTGCTGTTCGAGAACATGACGAACAATTTCCTCGCACCCACCGCAGTGCATGCCGCCGATTGAAAGCCTGATTGTCTGCATGTCTGTCTCCTCACTTATGATCGGCTCGCCTGTAGGCCCCGCATTCTGCTCCAGGGCGTCAAATATGGAACAACACTGCAACGGCCCCTGTCCGGGACAACAGTCCACAAGTGCCGCCAGCCCCTGGCGGATTCGCCGTAACTGTTCAATTTTCTGGTCTACGTCGTGCAGCTTTGCCATCGCCCGCTGGCGTACATCACTTGCGTCTGCCTGGTTGCTTTCGGCATCACGCAACGCGAGCAGCTCAGCGATCTCACGCAGTGAGAAGCCCAGCTCTTGCGCTCGACGAATAAAATGCAGTCGCCTTACCGTGGCGTCCGAGTAAATCCGATAGCCACCTTCCCTGGGACGTGGCGGCTGTTCAATGAGCTTGCGGCGTTCGTAAAAACGAATCGTCTCGACACCAACACCCACCACGTCAGCCACTTTGCCAATGGTCATGTCTGTCATGGCAGAACTCCCACCCAGTAGATCCGAATAATAAGATTAGTGCCCGTACCACGGTACGGGGTCAAGAGTGCTGAACATTTTATAGGAGTGTGGGGCTTGACTCCGTAGCCGACTACGGAAGTATTTTGAAGATAGCCAGCAAAGTCATGAAAGGAACCGTCGCAATGTCAGAGTTGAAATCAGAGTCCAAATCCGGTCGCGGGTCATTAATTGCAGGCGGGGTCGCAGCATTGCTCGCATCGGCCTGCTGTCTTGGCCCCCTGGTCCTGATCGCCCTTGGTGTTTCCGGTGCCTGGATCGGCAATCTTGCCGCTCTGGAGCCTTACCGGCCGTGGTTTATTGGTGCTGCTCTGGTGGCGATGGTCTTTGCCTGGCGTCGGATATACCGGCCTGCACAGGATTGCGAGCCGGGCGAGGTCTGCGCAGTACCGCAAGTGCGCACCGCTTACAAGATCACTTTCTGGATCGTCGCGTTGCTCGTACTGATCGCGTTGGCATTCCCTTTCGTCTTACCGTTATTTTACTGAGAGGCCATACACCATGAGAAAGTCCCTGATCACTGCCGTACTGTTTACGCTGTTCAGCATGCCTGCCTTGGCGGAGCAAAAGACGGTGACCCTGTCTGTTCCCGGAATGACCTGTTCGGCTTGCCCGATTACCGTCAAAGCCGCTCTCAAGAGAGTTGATGGGGTGAGTTCTGTCCAGGTCCGCTATGAGGAACGTGATGCGACGGTTACTTTCTACGATGACAAAACCTCTGTCGACGCAATAACTCAAGCCACGACCAACGCGGGCTACCCGTCCACACTGATACAGTCCGGGGCGAAACAGGAGTAGTGTTTATGAGTGATAACGATCTGCACATTGCCGTGATTGGCAGTGGTGGCAGTGCCATGGCCGCCGCTTTGAAGTCGGCGGAACGCGGAGCCCGAGTGACGCTGATCGAGCGTGGTACCATCGGTGGCACTTGCGTCAATGTCGGCTGCGTGCCCTCGAAGATCATGATCCGCGCCGCTCACGTGGCCCATCTGCGCCGCCGCAGTCCGTTCGACGAGGGCATTGCGGCAGTCGAGCCGACCATTGACCGGCCCCGGTTGCTGGCCCAGCAACAGGCCCGGGTCGATGAGCTTCGTCGCGACAAGTATGAGGGCATTCTCGACGACAATTCGGCGATTACTGTCCTGCGGGGTGAGGCCCGTTTTATCGATGCCAATACAGTGCAGGTTACTACACCTGATGGTACGGAACGCGAGGTACGCTTTGACAGAGCGTTCATTGGTACCGGTGCGCGGCCTACCATCCCCCCGGTTCCGGGCCTGTCCGATACGCCGTACTGGACGTCCGCTACGGCACTGGCCAGTGACACCATTCCGGATCGACTAATTGTCATTGGGGCATCCGTCGTGGCAGTGGAGCTGGCACAGGCGTTTGCCCGACTGGGCAGCGAGGTGACCATCCTGGCGCGCAGTCGACTGTTATCCCGGCAGGACCCGGCTGTTGACGAGGCCATTCAAACCGCGTTCAAAGCCGAGGGTGTCAAGGTTCTGAATGACACCCAGGCGAGCCAGATCAGTTATACCAACGAGGAATTCGTGCTCGACACGAACGCCGGGGAACTGCGGGCCGATCAGCTGCTGGTGGCCGTGGGACGCACACCGAACACAGACAGGCTGAACCTGGAGTCTATCGGCGTCGAGACTGATCGCGGGTCCGTTATCGTCAATGAGCAACTCGAGACCCGGGTGCCGGGCATTTACGCTTCCGGCGACTGTACCAATCAGCCCCAGTTTGTTTATGTGGCGGCAGCGGGTGGTAGCCGGGCCGCGATCAATATGACCGGCGGCGATGCCCGCCTGGATCTCAGCGCCATGCCGGAGGTGGTCTTTACCGAGCCACAGATTGCAACCGTCGGTTTATCCGAGGCCGACGCCGATGCAAGTGGCTACGTCACCGACAGCCGTACCCTGACCCTCGACAATGTGCCACGGGCCCTGGTCAACTTTGATACCGGAGGCTTCATTAAAATGGTCGCGGAACGTGAAAGCGGGCGGTTACTGGGTGTGCAATCCGTGGCGGGTGAGGCCGGCGAACTGATCCAGACCGCGGTGATGGCGCTACGCGCCCGCATGACCGTCAACGAGATTGCCGATGAGCTGTTCCCGTACCTGACGATGGTAGAAGGTTTGAAGCTGTGCGCTCAAACGTTTACCAAGGATGTCAAACAACTATCCTGCTGCGCGGGATAAGGCAAGGCCCCGTGAATGATATGCGAGAAATCGTGAATCGGCTGGGCCTGACCGGAGAAGCGGAGGCCACGCTTCATGTGGCGCTATTGCGTGAGCTGGTCCAGGGTCGTCCTGTCACTCTTAAGCGGCTTGCAGCGTCGCTCAACTGGACGACGGACCAGGTGGTGCAGGTGCGGGAACAGCTGCCTTGCGGAACCGTCGAGTATGACGGTCAGGGGTTGGTCGGTTCGTAGCTAATCTGGGCCCAACCGGGCGCCCTTTCTCACCCAATGTGGTCCCACTGCTCAGGATAATTGCGGGCCCAACAGATTAGCTTTGTGAGCCACTACAGATACCTGTTCATCGTATTCTGAGTGCTTCCGGGCAGCGTAGCCAGCCGCGACCACACTCACCATTAGTCGGTGTCCCGGATCAACCTGGCGACTTTGGTCAGTAAGGTGTTTGCGGCGTTGTCCGTAAATTGCTGTCCTTCCTCGATGTAGCCCCGCACCGTCCCGTCATGCTTCCAGCCACCCTGGCGCTTGATCTGCGCAAAGTCGACCTTTTCCCGCGCGGCGGCGGTGGATAGACCGCGCCGGAAGCTGTGACTGCTCAGGGTCGGCACGAAGTCCAGGCCGCAGGTTTCCCCAAGCGCTTTCAGGATTCGGTTCACCGACCCGCCTGAAAGGGCCTGGGATTGCAACCGATCCCAGCGGTTGACGGCGCGGAAGACGGGGCCTTCGTGAATGCCGGCATGCTCTAGCCAGGTTTCGAGGGCGCTGACCGGGCAGACCAGCTCGTTGCCCCGAGGCAGGGCCCGCTTCAGGCCTTCACCGTGAGGGTCTGTTTTAGAGCGCGGCAGGGTCACCACCAGCCCTTCCGGCTCCCACGACAAGTGCTTCACCTCAATCGCTACCAATTCACTGCGGCGAAACGCCCCAAAAAAACCGACCTGCAGCAGGGCCCAGTCACGATGCTTCTTGAGCGAGTCAGGCTGTTGCTGGAGTGTTTCCAGGAAGGCCGCAATGTGTTCGAGGCGCAGCGCCCGGGCTTGCCGTTTCGGCCGACCATGGGCGCGACGAATCCCTTCCAACGTTTTGCGCACGCCGGGGTCTCGAGCGGGATCACGCAATCCCTGAGTCTGGTGCCAGCGCCCCAGGGCCGTCAGGTAAACATCCAGCGTGCGAGGATTAAGCGCGTCTGCCTGATCGGACAGATAGGCCGCAAGGGTCGCCGGCTGTGTCGGGAGACGTCCACCCCAGCGCTCAAAGCTGCGAATGGCCGCACGGTAGGTCCGCCGCGTGTTGTCGGTGGTGGCCATGTGGATGTACCGATTAGCCGTATCGGCTAATACGGTCTTTTCCGCGTTACGTAATGTGGACTTGACGGTGGGTTTTGGATCCATGACCGCTCCAATTCGAGGCGTGCTTTCAAGAGCCGCTGATGTACCGGCGTTACAGGAGCAGGATAGAACAGACCACACACTAACGCACGTTAACGCGCTTTAACGTGCGTTAGGAATCTTAAATAAATTTTGTTAATTATCGAATAAATAATGTAATATTACATATCACGTTATATGATAAAAATGAGGCATGTCATGGCCCGCGCCGGAATTACTTACCAGGATGTCGCCAACGCTGCGCAACGCGTCCGCCAACGCGGTGACGAGCCCACTGTCGACCGGGTGCGATCGGAACTCGGTACCGGCAGTCGCAGCACTCTCGGGCCAATGCTGAAACGTTGGAAAACAGGCAGCGAAGCCGCAGCGGATCTGAACGGACTCCCGGCTGACTTGGTGGCCGCCGTGAAAGCCCTGCATGAGCGAGCTCAATACGCGGCCG
>DRFO01000040.1 GCA_011050525.1 Halopseudomonas xinjiangensis | reverse complement strand
TGGTTCAACCACCAGCGCCTACTGGGTTCGATCGGGTATATACCGCCGGCAGAAGCTGAGGCAAACTTCTACCAGCAACACACCGGTCAGGTCATGGCGGCCTGACTTAAATGAAATGGCCTCCATAAAACCCGGTGTGATTCAGCTAGCCGGCAAGCGCCGCTGCGCTTAAACGGTGCAACGAGGGCCTTGAGGCGGCGAGTGGATGGTGCAGTTTTGCCAGTATGGCTTAGAAACCAGACCCAGGGCTGCCGGCGCGCATTGCCATGAGCTGCTTGCTGCGCTGATAACGTGCCAGTCGGTCAGCCAGCGCCTCGGGAAGGTCGCTGCATCGGTTAAAGCCGGAGCGCTCGTAGAAAGCCTGGAGCGTCGGATTGCAAAACAACCAGATCGGGCCGCTGACGCTCGTTCTTACATGGCTCAGCAGCGTGGTTGCCTTGCCCTGGTTGCGGTGGCCGGGCGACACCAGAAGACTAGTCAGCCAATACCCTCTATCCATAGGCTGGAGGCACAGGCTCGCGATTATCTCGGGGTCACGAATCACCCATGTCTGATGGCGCGAGCGCACCTTCATGCCACTGTTGTGGTTGCGGTAAAAGCGCGTAGCCAGGGGATGGGCATCATTGGAAAGCAATTCGCAGCGGATGAAATCGGACATGGGCCTGCAACAGAATGAATCTTGACCAGGCGGCATCATGCAAAATCCGTTTAGCTCAGGTCAAGGCAAACGCGGCTGATAGGGAACTGCCCGCAAGGTAGAGCCTCTATTGATCAGCAACCGTTGTATTAGCTGATTAATTAGGGGAACCACCATGGATTTGCTCAACAAAGATATGCCTACGCTGTTTGAACAGCTTGGTCTTGATTCCGACGAAGGCAGCATCAACGATTTCATTGCTGCCCACCGGCCGCTACCTGACGATGTAAAAGTGTCGGAAGCACCGTTCTGGAGCACGGGTCAGGCCGCCTTTTTGAAGGAAGAAATCATGGCAGACGCCGACTGGGAACCTATCGTCGATGAGCTGAATGTGCGCCTGCATGAAAACATCAGGTAAGCCGATGACGGCGACGGGACGGACACAAAGTGTATTACCCGTGCCGGAACTTGCCTGCCCGACAGCCGTCCACATCTATGTAGCTAAAAAAAGCGCATAAACCCAGGAGGTAACACCATGGGAAGTACTTCAGACAAGATCAAAGGCAAGGCCAACGAAGCCATAGGCAAGGGCAAGCAAGGTGTCGGCGAAGCCACCGATAACGACAACATGAAAGGTGAAGGCAAAGTTCAGGAGACCAAGGGCGAGGCACAGGGCGTGAAAGGCGAAGCGAAGGATACGGTCAAGAAAGGTGTAGACAGGGCCTGAGTTCAAACCCGGGGCTAGCCGTCAAAACGAACAAGCCAGCGATTTATGCTGGCTTTTTCATTTTCGGGTCGCCCACCGCGGAGACATCGTAATGACAACAATCCGAATTTTTGACCGCCCGGCAGGCATCGCTGCATTTATGCTGTTCGGGGTGGGGATGTTTGGCGCTGCCGGCGTCAGCGCAGAGCCCAGCAGCGAGCTGGTGAAGCTGATCAACGAATACCGCGCCTCGTCGCCCACCTGCAAGGGTAAGCAGTTCGAGGCCGGTCCGCTGGCGCCCAGCGAAAGTCTGGCGTCGGTCAAGCTCGAACCGGGTGCTCCATGGCAACAGGCCATGCAGCAAGCCGGGTATCAAGCCGGCGCAGCGCAGGCGATATCCCTGTCGGGACCGTCCGATGCGGCTGATGCAATGACAGCCATCAAACAGCGCTACTGTGAAGTGCTGCTGGATCCCCAATATGCCGAAATTGGGGTGTCCCGGATGGACGACGGATGGCAGGTAATTGTGGCCAGGCCGTTGGTATCTGAGAGTCTCCGGGATTGGATGGATGCCGGCCAGGCTGTTCTCCGGCACGTGAACAAGGCGCGTCGCAGCCCTAGAACCTGTGGAGATCAGTCGTTCGAAGCCGCTTCACCTCTTACCTGGGATCCACGGCTCGGCAGAGCTGCGCTAGAGCACAGTAACTACATGGCTGAAGCCGGAGTGCTCAGCCATGCGGATGCCGAAGGGGTGCAGGTCGACACCCGAGTAGACAACCAGGGCTACGACTACCGCTATGTTGGCGAGAACGTAGCGGTAGGTCAGGGGTCCGCGGAACAGGTCGTAGCCGGTTGGCTGCACAGTGCCGGACATTGCGCCAATATCATGAACCCCGAGTTCACAGACATGGGCGCAGCCTATGTGAACGAGCCAGAGACCTCGATTTACTGGACGCAGGTATTTGCAAGACCTTCGGCAGGAGATTAATCAGCGCGCTGGCACTGTAACGGCTGATTGTCGACCGACTGTATGGCCACAGTAACACCCCGGACGGTTCTAATAGAGCCTCAACTATTCATGAGGCAGGACGATGAGCCCGAAGGATCTGCTGCTGGCCCTGGTCGTCATCATCGTCTGGGGAATGAACTTTGTCGTGATCAAGGCAGGGCTGGAGGATATGCCGCCAATGCTGCTGGGTGCGTTGCGCTTCATGCTTGCTGCGTTCCCTGCGATCCTGTTCATCAAACGACCAAATGTTCCGCTCCGCTGGTTGCTAGCCTATGGGCTGACCATCTCGCTTGGCCAGTTTGCCTTCCTGTTCTACGGCATGTCGGTCGGCATGCCGGCGGGCCTGGCTTCGCTGGTATTACAATCCCAGGCGTTTTTTACCTTCTTTTTTGCCGCCCTGTTCCTGGGCGAGCGGCTGCGTCTGGCCAATTTAATAGGTCTGGTAGTGGCGGCGGGCGGTCTGGCGTTGATTGGTATGCAAGTTGATCGAAGCCTGACCCTGGTGGGTTTTGCCATGACCATTTGCGCCGCTGCGATGTGGGCGATGGGCAACATTGTCACCCGCAGGATCGGCAAGGTTGATCTGGTGGGGCTGGTTGTGTGGGGTAGTCTGGTGCCGCCATTGCCCTTTCTGGCACTTTCCTGGTGGCTGGAGGGGCCCGTTCAGATCGAATCTGCCTTGCGCGCGATCAACCTCGATACCATCCTGGTGTTGGTCTATCTGGCATTCGGGGCGACCATTCTGGGATACAGTCTCTGGAGTCGGCTGCTTTCACGCTACCCGGCCAGTCAGGTAGCGCCTTTTTCGCTGCTCGTGCCGGTAGTCGGGCTCACCTCCGCCGCGCTGTTGCTGGGCGAGTGCCTCGGCGGATGGCAGGTGGTCGGCGCATTGCTGGTTATGCTGGGATTATTGATCAACGTATGCGGCGGTTGGCTCTATGGTCGCTGGCGGCCGAGCCTGGCCTGAGCAAGGCAGCAGGTTCAGCGCTTGCCCATTGATTTGCGCGAGCCGTTGAATGCCATGCCGATCTTCTTTTCATGCCGCGAATTATTGCCCTTCTGTTGCCAGGGCTGAGCGTTCTGCTTGCCTGCCGCAGCCGCTGCCGCGGAGAACAACGAAGCGAAACCGCGAATACCGGGCTTTTCGGCGGTAGTAAGGGCGACAGTTTCATCAACCTCAGCGACAGATAGGTCGGGCTGTTGCGAGGGCAGTTCAGTGGTGCTCATGGTTGATCCGAGGAGTAGGTGAAATAAAGGCGCGGAGTATACCTGAATGCCGCGCAAAGCACGCGGCATCCTCGACAGGTGTCAGTCCTGACGGCTGGTCACTTCCAGCAGATGATAGCCGAACTGGGTTTTTACCGGGCCCTGCACTTCGTTGACTGGCGCGCTGAACACCACGGTATCGAATTCCTTGACCATCTGACCAGGGCCGAATGACCCGAGGTTTCCGCCGTCGCGGCTGGAAGGACATGTCGAATTGTCCTTGGCTACCTGAGCAAAATCAGCACCACCTTCGATGGCAGCTTTCAGTTCGTTGCACTTGGCTTCGGTCGGAACCAGGATATGACGGGCAGTGGCTTTAGGCATGGGACTACTCCTGCAAAAAAATGGATGAGCGCACAGTGGCGGCTGCGTGCACTTTAGCATCACCAGCGGTCTGGCAGAAATTTGCTGCAGCACTATAATCCTGAATCGATTTGCTTGGACGCGCCCTGTCAGCGCTGCCGCCTTCAGAGTTCAGGTTTATGCCCGATATGTTCAGAACGGTCTCTTCCGACACCAGCGTAGCAGCTCGGTCGGCTGAGTCTGGCAGTCTGCTAGTGGCGCTGATAGCCCGCCTGCATTTTCAGGTGGGTCTGTTTGTGGGTCCGTTTTTCCTTGTGGCCGCCCTTAGCGGTTTGTTGTACGCGCTAACCCCGCAAATAGAGGATCGGCTTTACGCGCAGCATCTGTATACCGAAAGCCGTGGCCCGACGCAGACGCTGGCGCGGCAGATCGACGTGGCGCGCGCCTACGTTGGTGACGGCGTATCGCTGGCAGCCATTCGCCCGGCAGCGGGCGAGGGCATGACGACGCGGGTGATGTACAGTCTGCCCGGACTCGATTCGTCTGAGCACAGAGCCATTTTTATCGACCCCGTCACGGCTGACATCCGCGGTGATCTGGTGGTCTACGGCACCACGGGAGTGCTGCCAGTGCGCAACTGGATCGGCGATCTGCACCGACGGCTGTTCATGGGCGACTGGGGTCGGCTTTATAGCGAGCTGGCAGCTTCATGGCTATGGGTAGCAGCCGTGGGCGGACTTATCCTGTGGAACGCCCGGAGGCTCCAGCGCCGCACTATAAATAGGTCTTCTGCCGGGCGGCCTCTGCGCCGGTGGCACTCAATGTTGGGGTTGTGGCTGTTCGTCGGCCTGTTGTTCTTCTCGGCCACCGGTTTGACCTGGTCAAAATGGGCGGGTGGGAATATCGGCGTTGCGCGGGCGGCCCTGGGTATGTCTACCCCTGGCTTATCGACGGCTCTGTCCGGAAAAATGATGGAGGTTAGTGAGCATGACCATCATGGGAATACCGTTGAGCCGCTAGCCGGCGGCACGGACGGTGTCCACAATATCGACGCTGTACTGGCTGCTGCCCGATCGGCGGGAATCGATGCGGGAAAAATTGAGATAAAACCGGGGCAGGCGCTTGAGCGTGCCTGGACAGTCACCGAAATCGACCGCAGTTGGCCAACCCAAGTGGACGCCGTCGCGATTGATCCCGAGACGCTGGTCATAGTCGATGAGATCGAATTCGAGCATTTTCCCCTGGCCGCCAAGCTGACCCGCTGGGGCATTGATGCGCACATGGGCTCGCTATTTGGGCTGGCCAATCAGCTGTTGCTCATCGCAACCTCTGTGGGCGTGCTGATCATGGTTTCGACCGGCTATATCATGTGGTGGAGCCGAAGGGCGAAAACTGCCTTTGCAGGACCGCAAAGTCCGTTGCAAGCATGGTTTCAAATGACGCCTGCGTGGCGCACCGGCGTCGCCCTGGCCGCGCTGCTCCTGGGCTATAGTTTGCCAGTACTAGGTATCAGTCTACTGTTGTTCATAGGCCTTGATACCGTCATAAGCGTCACGCGCGCCCGGCGTGGCTAGGGTTACGGCTAGCCTCGTCGCCAGACGCTGGCTAGCCAGGGTTGTTGATCGCGGGGCAGGCCGGCAGGTCTGAAGTAATGCTCCAGCTCGACGAAATTAGCGGCACCTAGCAGCGTGCGCCAGTTCTCCAGGTCGTAGTAGGCACCGTAACGATCGCCATTCCAGCCCTCCTGGTTCTCACCGCGCGGGTTGGAGCTGAACAGTACGCCGCCCGGTTTCAGCGTGGCGTGCAGTTGGCGTAACACCCTGGGCAGCTCCTGACTCGGAATATGAAACAGCACCGCATTGGCAAACACGCCATCGAATCGCGCAGCCGGCAGTTCGAGGTTGAGAAAATCCTGTAGCCAGACCTCGCAGCCGCTGTCGGCGCGAGCCATGTTCACGAAGCTTGTGCACCCGTCCAGGCCGACCGCAGAGTGCCCCATGGCAGTGAATGTGCGCAGATCACGGCCGGGGCCGCAACCCATATCCAGAATCTGAAAAGGCGGCTGGCCCTCCATGTGGCGCAGCAGCGCAGCGATATTCTGGCT
This sequence comes from Halopseudomonas xinjiangensis, assembly GCA_011050525.1. GTDB lineage: Bacteria > Pseudomonadota > Gammaproteobacteria > Pseudomonadales > Pseudomonadaceae > Halopseudomonas > Halopseudomonas xinjiangensis_A. Next base: position 34,624 of record DRFO01000040.1, on the reverse strand, counting down.
GACATCGTGATTGCGGGTACCTTCACGAAATTCGTCAGCGCAGCCATGATAATGATCCAGAGTCAGCGCGCTGATCTGTGAAAGATCATCGGGTGTGAGCTTCATTATGCCGTCCCCCTGCCTTCCATAAACCGTGCGACGAGGGCAGGCAACTGCCGCATGTCGCTGATTATCGCCCTGACACCCAACTCGCGTAACGCCAGATCGTGCCCCGGCGGAATGTGGCTTGCGCCGGTAAAGCCTATTACCTGCATCCCCGCGGTGCGGGCGGCCAGCACGCCGGTGGGGCTGTCTTCCACCACCAGGCAATGGCCAGGCAACACGCCCATGCGTTCGGCGGCCAGCAAATAAACGTCGGGGGCAGGTTTTGGCGCGGCAACCATATCCGAGCTGAAGATATTGCCCGCCACCCGCTCGATCAGTCCGGCTCGACGCAGCGAGGCCTCCACATTGCCTCGGCGGCTATTGGACGCTACCGCCAAAGGCAAGTCTATCGCCAGCAATGCGTCGCGCACGCCTGGAATCGGCTCGACTTCCATGGCAACCACCTCCTCGGCGCTGCGGCGCAGGTCGGCGTCGAAGGTCTCGGGGATCTTCAGGTCGAAACGTCGCTCGATGAGTTCGATAATGCTCAGCACGGTTAGTCCAAAGGTGCCGTCCAGGGCAACGTCCAGTTTTTCTTTGGGCACATAGGCGCTGAGCGCTTCGAACAGAACGCGGTGAGAAATGATTTCGCTGTCGACAATGACGCCGTCGCAATCGCTGATCAGCAGATCAATATGAGCCATGGGGCTTCCTGATAGTGACGCACCGCTGGTGAACGAATGGTCAATGGGAACAGTGCGCTGATTCTAGCAGCCTGGCGCTCAATGGTCTGGTCAGGCAGCCAGAAACCCGGACGGAGTGCCGGGCGATGCTCTTAATGGAGACACAATGCAATCTAGCGAAGCGAAGGGCTCTTGATAGTCGGACCCGGTTTCTTGAACTGGATGACATTTGCCACATCCTGCGCCTTGCGAGCAACTGTGAGGTCAGAAAGCCGCATGCTGTCGCGCAGCTCCACGACCGAGTCCATCATCATCTGTGAGATTCTAATGCAGGCATGCATAGGGTTCTTCGCCCGTTGACGCTCCATCTGTATGCGGAAAGCCAGCCCCAGCAGGCGACGCCTTCTGTGCTCGGGAACATCCTTGAGGATCTCTTCGGTCATCCGTTCCCTGAGGTCTTCGAGTTCATCTGGCCGTTCGGCAGCCATTACTTTCAATTCATCAAAGCTGGGTAGTTTGGTGCGTTCCTGAGCCATGACTTCACCCCCGTTCCGGTCGGATTGACGGTATGCGCCGTTGGCGCTCCGATCAAAAAAGGGGTGCCAGCGATACTAATAATGACCTTGTAGTGGCGAACTAATTCCAGGCTGAAAGCCTATTTTTCCTGGCTTTGGAAGCGGCTTGGCATATTTGTACGAAAGCATGTCGATAGTTGTGCTGCTGGCGCGACTAACAGATAGACGCGGCGTGAGTGTCGCCGTGATCTTCAACCGTATGCCAAGAGAGGATATTAAAATGCCCTACGTCGATGGTTTTGTTGCGCCAGTGCCCACTGCAAACAAGGAGGCGTACCGAAAACACGCTTCTGAAGCCGGCCTGATATTCAAGGAATATGGAGCCCTGAGTTTTGTTGAATGCTGGGGCGATGATGTGCCGGAGGGAGAGGTGACGTCTTTCCCCATGGCGGTCAAGTGCAAGGAAGATGAGACGGTGATTTTCTCGTGGATCACCTGGCCATCCCGCGCTGTGCGGGATGCCGGAATGGCGAAAGTGATGGCCGACCCTCGCCTGCAACCCGATGTGAATCCTATGCCTTTTGATGGCAAACGCATGATCTTCGGCGGGTTCGAGGCGGTCGTCGAGCTCTGATTCCTGAAACACCAGCCCCGGCTTTACTAAGGTAAAGGCCGGGGTTGCAGCGCACCAGTCAAACGTCCTTGGGCGGCAGTTCCCGGACGGGACGCACCTCGATGCTGCCAAGACGGGCCGGAGGAATATGGCTGGCCAGCTGCAACGCCTCGTTAAGATCCCGTGCCTCGAGCAGATAGAAACCCGCCAGCTGCTCCTTGGTTTCAGCGAAGGGGCCGTCGGAAATAATGGTCTCGCCATCGCGCACCCGCACTGTCGTAGCGCTTTCCACCGGCTGCAACGCCTGCCCAGCGAGATAGTGGCCCTGTTGGGTAAGGTTCTCCACACAGTTGATGCATTGCTGATTCAGATCGTGCCATTCCTGTTCGGTCATCGCGTTTATCAGGCTTTGCTGATAGTAGACCAGTGCTACATATTTCATGCTGTCTGTCCTTGCGCTGATTGAGGTTGGTTGGGTTGCTATTGAATAGTCGTGACGGAGAGAGCCAGATCGACACAGGCTGGCGCTATTTTTGTCAGAGTGAGTCCAAACGCCGTTGCAAAAACTGGCGTTCCGGCTCCTGCTGCGTCAGCTCAAGGGCTTGCTGGTAGGCGCGTCTGGCGTCAGCCATCTGCCCTGAGCGCCGGTACAGATCGGCTCTGGCGGCATGCAGCAGATAGTATTGCTGCAAGGCCTGGTGGCTGGACAGTTGGTCCAGCAAAGTGAGGCCGACCTCTGCGCCGTCGCGCATGGCAATGGCGACGGCCCGGTTGAGGGCAATAACCGGCGAAGGATTGAGACGGTATAGCTGATCATACAGTCCGGCAATCTGCGACCAATCAGTGGAGGCGGCGCTGGCAGCCTGCGCATGCACGGCGGCGATGGCCGCCTGGAGGCAGTAAACGCCCGCGGGCGGCTGTTGCATTGCCGCATTCAGCCATCCCAGGCCTTCGGCAATCTGCGCCTTGTCCCACAAGCTGCGATCCTGCTCCTCCAGCGTGATCAGCTCGCCAGTGGCGGATTGCCGAGCGCAGCGGCGCGAATCCTGAAGCAGCATCAACGCAAGCAACCCAGAAACCTCAGGGTCTGGCAGCAACGTGCTCATCAATCTGCCCAGGCGAATGGCTTCGGCAGCGAGGTTCACATTCACCACACTCTCGCCGCTGCTGCTTGAATAACCTTCGTTGAATACCAGATAGATCACCTGCAGAACGCTTTGCAAGCGCGAAGGTAACGCCTTGCGTTCAGGCACCTCGTAAGGGATGCCGGCATCCCGGATCTTGCGCTTGGCCCGCACTATCCGTTGGGCGATGGTGGCAGGTTGCTGCAATAGTCCTCGAGCAACCTGTTCGGTGGTCAGGCCGCACATCTCGCGCAGGGTCATCGCCAATCGGGTTTCGGTTGCCAGGCTTGGATGGCAACAGGTGAAGATCAGCCTAAGCTGATCGTCGGCAATGCTGTTTTCATCCAGGTCATGGGCGAAAAAGGCCTCGCTATCAATCTGACGCTGCACATGCTGAGTGGCGGTCTGGCGGCGGCGGATCTGGTCAATGCCCTTATGGCGCCCGGCACTCACCAGCCAGGCGCGGGGATTATCCGGCACGCCTTGTTCCGGCCACTGCTGCAGGGCCGCCGCGAAGGCTTCCTGCATGGATTCCTCGGCCAGGTCGAAGTCACCAAGCAGGCGGATGAGTGTGGCCAGCACCCTGCGGGACTGGGTCTGGTACAAGTCGTCGAGCAAGCTGGCGATTGGCATAAAGAACTCTGGGGCGAATGGGTAGTTATTTAAATTAATATTCCTCGTTTCTTTATGAAACACCACCCCCTGTCGCAACACCAGCGACGTGCGTGGCTGGCCACCCGGTAAACCAGCGGCTGGCGGTCTAGCGGCTGGCGGTCCAGCGTCTTCGCCATAGTCTGGATTTAGTTTGGCCCTTCCCTGGGACGGTCAAGCACCAGCTTGATCCTGCGGGCAGCCTGAAAGCGCGGCGTTGGTAGAGCCTTGAATATCAGAAAGGCCACCGGGTATTGGAACAAAAGCCAGAATATTGACTCAGTGCAAGACGTTGGGCGCTTTACCCCGCCGATAGCTGCGTCTCTCTGCCCTTTCCTGGAAGCCAATAATGCGTGCTGGAACCCGAGTTCTGTGGTGTTTGATTCGAGTCTTGTTATGCCTGTCAGCCAGTACTGCCGTTGTTTCTGCCGAGCCGCTCCGTATCGAGCATTTGCAGCGCTGTGGCGACCGCTTTGATTCAGCAAATCAGGAATTTTGTCTGCGTGTTCAGGGTGTGGGTGAGGGTGCCCTGCAAACCCGGCTCAATGGCAAGCCCCTCTTTGCAGCGAGTATCCGGCGTGACGGCGACCAGTTACGGCTGCTTGTCGCCACCGCCGATCATGACAGCGGCCCGCTCTGGTTGGAGCAGGCCGGACAGGCAAGCAACCCAGTCTGGTTAAGCCTCAAGGGCAGCCATGTTGTTGCGGCGACAAAGGATGAGGTCGCCAAGAATATGGACGGATTGACCACCTACGTGGATCTGGTCAGCCTGATCATCGAGGAAAGCCATGACGGAGCGAAGGAATCGCGCCGTCTGGCGAAAAAATACGGTGCCGACATAGTCGGAGCGATACCACCGTTGAATACGTACCAGCTGCGCTTGCCAGCCCGTAACCTTGATCAGCGAGATGCCATGGTGTTGCGCCTGGGCAGCGAGGTTAGTGTTGACGCTGTGGTCATCGAGGAATCCGGTCCGGAAGAAAGCCAGGAAGGGCAGGCCGGTGAGGAGCCAGCGGTTGATGACGAAGAATGGGCGTCCAACCGCTTTCTTGACGCGGTGAACTTCTATCAACGTCGGCTGCCGGTCAAGGACAACCCGCTTGAAACCCATCCGGTGCGTATCGGCGTCATAGAGCGCGATGTGGATTTTGATACGCCTGATTTTGCCGACTACCTCGGCGATTGTCGCAGCGGCTGGCCACGTACCTGTGTCTATGCCCGCGATGCTTCCGAACCCGATGGCCATGGCACCACGGTGACCGGTGTGCTCGCTGCAGCCTGGGACGCTGGCGGCAACAGCGGCTTTCTGCGCGGGCTGGACAAGGTAGGGCCAGGCTTCGAGATCATAGTCGAGCGCAATTCTGACGCCGGTATAACTGCCAATATCGCCGCATCGGTGAACCTGGTCGAGGACGGTGTGCGGGTGCTCAACTGGAGTTGGGGAATCCACCGGGTGGGCGCCATCGGCATAGATGGCGACGAGGTCGATTCGCTGGTGCGCTCGGGGCTTGCCATGAGCGGATACGAAGAACTGCTGGAAGAGTTCTTTCTCTGGTTGCGCCGTGAGCATCCTGAGGTGATCGTCGTGAATTCCGCCGGCAATGCGGCCTCGTTTTCGGGCCGTGACGAGTTCCGTTTACCTTCCTCCTTCGTCACTGATCAACTGTTCGTGATCGGCGGGCATGAGCGCAGCACAAAGGCGGTAGAAATAGGCAGTCCGGAATACGTGGTCAAGCGCAGCGCCTCGAACATCGACATGCGGGTGGATATCATGGCTTCGGCATGCGTGAGGGGTTCGACGCGCGACGAGGCGGCGCGCGGTGAAGTGCATTGTGGTACCTCGTACGCAACCCCGTTGGTGGCTGGCCTGCTTGCCGCCATGCTGTCGATCGACCCGCGGCTTCAGCCCGAGCAACTACGCATGCTGTTGCGGCGCAGCGCGATGACCATCGGCGAGGAATACGACTTCGAGCCAGTGGAAGCGGATGATCTGACCGCCCCCATCCTGCCTTCGGAGCGGGGACATGATCTCAACCATCCGGACATCGGTCGCTCCGCAAGACTGAACATGTACAAGGCACTGGACCTCGCCGTGCAGAGTCTGGACAGGGAGCGCTAAGCCGGCCGCTGATACCTGTCGCGCAGCAAACGCAACCCGTTGAGTATGACCAGCAGGCTGACCCCGACGTCGGCAAAGACTGCCATCCATAGAGTGGCATGCCCGGTTAGCGTGGCCGCGACAAAGATCACCTTGATGCCCAGCGCCAGTCCGATGTTCTGTTTGAGGATGGCGGCGGTTCGTCGGGAGAGGTGGATGAACGTGGGAATCTTGCGCAGGTCATCGTCCATTATCGCCACATCCGCCGTCTCGATGGCTGTATCCGTGCCGGCGGCGGCCATGGCAAATCCGATATCTGCCCTGGCCAGCGCGGGCGCATCATTAATGCCGTCGCCAACCATGGCGACGATACCCTTGCCTGCAATCAGGGCTTCGATGGCCTTGAGTTTTCCGCCTGGCAGCAGGCCTCCCTTGGCGTCATCAATACCGACCTGGGCGGCAAAGGCGGCTGCAGTGTGCTGATTGTCTCCGGTCAGCATCAAGGTTTTGACGCCCAGCCGGTGCAGTTCGCTGATAGCAGCTCGGCTGCTGTCTCTCAGGGTGTCCGCTACGGCGTATAGCGCCAGGGCCTGGGTTTCATCGCAAAGCACCACCACGCTCTTGCCCTGGCGCTCGAACTGATCGAGGTTGACCTCAAGCTCGGCGGAGCAAAGTCCGAGGTCTTTCAGCAGCCGACGGTTGCCCAGATGATAACGATGTCCTTCGATGATCCCTTGAACGCCCCGGCCCGCCAGTGCTTCGAATTCGGTCACGTCCGATATCGGTATTGCGCTCCGGGTTGCCGCCTGCGCGATGGCTTGCGAGACCGGATGGTCCGAGCGGATTGCCAGGCTGGTCGCCAGGCGCTGGCAGTTCGCGGGGGCAAGCCTCGCCAGCGCAACAAAATCTGTCTCGACAGGCTTGCCGTGGGTGAGGGTGCCGGTTTTGTCCAGCGCGAGGTGGGTTATCTTGCGCCCGCTCTCAAGATGGACCCCGCCCTTGATGAGAATGCCCCGACGCGCGGCCGCAGCCAATCCGCTGACGATAGTCACCGGCGTTGAAATAACCAGTGCACAGGGGCACGCCACTACCAGCAGCACCAATGCCCGATAAATCCATTCGAACCAGTCGCCCTGCATCAGTAATGGCGGGACCGCCGCTACGGCCAGGGCGAGCACGAACACGGCGGGCGTATAAACGCGGGAAAACTGGTCGACAAAGCGCTGCGTGGGCGCCCGTGCACCCTGCGCCTCTTCTACCGCCCTGATGATACGCGCCAGGGTTGTCTGGTTCGCTTTGGTGGTTACCTGATAGTCCAGTTCACCGGCCTGGTTGATGGTGCCGGCAAAGACCGTATCTCCCAGCGCCTTTTCGACTGGCAGGCTTTCACCGGTTATCGGTGCCTGATTGATGGTGGAGCTGCCTCTGACGATCACGCCGTCAAGGCCAATGCGCTCGCCTGGCTTTGCCCGCACGAGACGCCCAGGTTCGACGTCTGCGGTGTTCATAACCGACCAGCCGCCATCTGATTGTTGCACCGTCGCCTGGTCTGGTGCCAACGCCATCAATCCGCTGATGGCGTTACGGGCGCGGTCCAGGGAACGGGCCTCGATCAGCTCCGCAACGGTGAACAGAACCATCACCATCGCCGCTTCGGGCCATTCGCCGATCAGTATCGCACCCGTCACGGCGGTGCTCATCAGAGCATTGATGTTCAGGTTGCCATTCTTCAGCGCGATCCAGCCTTTACGGTAAGTGGCCAGACCGCAAAGCAAGATGGCAAAGAGCGAGAGTGATGCGATGATCCATTCGGGCGCTGACTGGGTGAAGTGAAATACTTCCGCGGCTACCGCGCTGGACCCTGACAAAACAAGCTTCCACCTGGGCGGGCTGGCTGTCTCGGCTTTTTCGCCTCGTCCTTCAAGCGGGATCTCCGAACTGAAGCCGAGTTCTTCGATGGCCTTGAGGGCATGCTCCAGCGCCTGCGGCTCGTGATGGATGGTCAGTGAGCGTTGCAAAAGGTTGAACTGGAGCGATGAAATGCCAGGTACCTTTGATAGCTTGTCGGTAATCAAGCGCTCTTCGGTAGGGCAACACATCTGGGCAATCACGACGCGTGTGGTGTGGGTGGTAGACAATATGGCGGCGCTGGTCATCTTCGATCTCCGTTAGGCTCTTGCGCAGTTAACACCCTGTAGCCACTATAGGGTCAACCCCTACTGGATACTCGCAATGAAAATCGGTGAACTGGCGACCAAAACCGGGTGCAAAGTTGAAACGGTGCGCTACTACGAACGTGAGGGTTTGCTGAGCGCGCCGGGGCGAAGTGAGGGTAATTATCGACTCTATACCTCGGCACACCTCGACCGGCTGACCTTTATTCGCAACTGCCGGACACTCGATATGACGCTGGATGAGATAAGGCAGCTGTTGAACTTTCGGGACCATCCCGTGGAAAATTGCGCTGGCGTGAACGAGCTGGTGGATGACCATATCGAACATGTAAGCACTCGGATCGCGGCCTTGCAGGCCCTTCACTCGCAGTTGATCGACCTGCGCCACCGCTGTCTGGAAAGCCGCGAGGCAGCCCAATGTCAGATTCTGGGGCAGCTGGGTGACCGGAGCAGCCTGGAAGAAAGCCCCACCACGTCGCATGTAGGGCGAAGCCATGACCAGGCGGGAAAAGGCTGACAGACCCCAGCGCTGGAAACCGCTTGCTGCTCACTCAGGTGCAGATGAGATTATGCAGGGCCTCAGCGGCAGGTGACAGCCTGTGGCCCAGCCGGCTGACCAGCCCGTAGGCGGAGTGGTGACGTATTTTGCCTGACAGGCTCGGCAGCTCGCACAGCTGACCCTGGCTCAGCGCCTCGGCAACCACGTCCCGGGGCACCATGCAGATGGCGTCGCTGTGAACGACCAGGGTGATGAGCAAGGTGAAATTGTCGCACTGGATGCTGAGCGCATTGTCTCGACCAGTGTCACGCATAATGCTACGCGCCACCGGCTCGGGCAGATGGGTTCCGGCCAGAGGATAGGCCGCAATGCTGTCGAAATTCAGATCATCACATTCCAGCAGCGGATGGCCCGGCCTGCAAATGGCGACTGCCGGTTGCACGGGCAGGGTAGTGACCTGCAGCAGCGGATCGGTCATCAGCTCGCGCACGTCGGCAACGAACATTTCGATCTCCTCGTCCAGCATCTGCTGGCGCAGACTTTCCCAGTCGCCGACGATGATTTCGACCTCCAGTTTTGGGTAGGCATTTACCAGCCGAGCCAACGCGTGGGGCACCAATCCCGCAGCAGGGAACGGGCCGGCACCGATACGCAGCTGGCCTGCCTCTAGATTGTCGATCTGCTTGACCGCCTGCTCCAATGCCTTGCTGGCTGAAAGCAAGCGCTTGGCATGCTGGAACACCATATGTCCCTGGGCAGTAAGACTGATGCTGCGCGAGTGCCTGTTTACCAGCACGCAGCCGAGGTTGGCTTCCAGCGCTTGGATGCTGCGGCTCAATGCCGGCTGACTCAGATGCAGGGCGAGGGCGGCACGGGCGAAGTTACCGTGGTTGATCAGGGCTGTGAAGTGACGGAGCTGGCGCAAGTCGTACATGCATATTCCGCATCGAAAGTTGGTATATATTGCATTGGATTAATGACTATACGCTTGGCACAGTTCCGGTACCAATAACAATGTCGGAGCCCCCATGCCAAGACCTACCACTCTCGGAATAGCGCTGCTCAGCCTGACCCTGCCGCTAGCTGCGTTGGCCGAACCGAAACCTGCCACGTCGACCACCGCCGCGGCCAATGCCGCTGTGCTCGAGCAACTCGATTTCAGCGACAAGCAATCCTTCGAAGACGCACAGCGGGGCTTTGTCGCCGCGTTGCCTAATGCCCACGTGTTGGACGAATCGGGCCAGCGCGCCTGGTCGGCGCAGCCCTATGCGTTTCTTGAAGACGAAAAGGCGCCCGATACTGTCAACCCCAGCCTTTGGCGCCAGGCGCGCTTGAACTCCATCCACGGGTTGTTCGAGGTTACCGAGGGCATTTATCAGATTCGCGGGATGGACCTTTCGAACATGACCATTGTCGAGGGCGACAGCGGCTTGATCGTGATCGACCCCCTGCTGACGCCAGCAACCGCCAGGGCTGGGCTCGAGCTATATCGGGCACATCGCCCTGACAAGCCGGTGGTGGCGGTGATCTACACCCACTCGCATGCCGATCATTTCGCCGGGGTCAAGGGAGTGGTCGATCAGCAGGACGTCGACCAGGGCCGGGTACGCATCTACGCCCCGGAGGGTTTCCTTGAACACGCGGTAAGTGAAAACGTGATCGCCGGTAACGCCATGACCCGCCGCGCCAGTTATATGTACGGTACGGCGCTGCCTATCAGCCCGCAGGGGCATGTGGATACGGGGCTGGGCAAGGGCCTGTCGCGCGGACCGCTTACGCTTATTCCGCCTACCGACAGCATCGAGCGCAATGGCGTACAGGTGATCGACGGGGTCGAAATCGATTTCCATCTCGCGCCGGGCAGCGAGGCGCCGGCGGAGATGATGATGTATTTCCCCGCGCAACGGGTCTTCAATACGGCGGAGGTCACTTCGCAACAACTGCACAATATCTACACGCTGCGCGGCGCCGAAGTACGGGATGCCAGCTTGTGGTCCCGCTATATCGACGAAGTGCTGGAAGCGTATGGCCCGCGGACCGACGTCCTCATCGCCCAGCACCACTGGCCGGTGTGGGGTACGGACTCTGCGCAACATTTTCTGGCCGTGCAGCGCGATCTGTACAAATACATCCACGACCAGAGCGTGCGGCTGATGAACCACGGTTATCGTCCAGGTGAGATAGCCGAGGCGATCCAGCTGCCGGACTCCCTCGCCAGTGAATGGGCCGCCCGTGACTATTATGGAACGCTGCGCCACAACTCCCGCGCGATCTATCAGAAGTATCTCGGCTGGTATGACGCCAACCCCGCCAACCTCAACCCGCCGGTTCCGGTAGAGGCAGCGCGCAAGACAATCGAATACATGGGCGGTGTCGAACAGGTGGTGGCCCGCGCTCAAGAAGATTTTGCGCAGGGTGATTATCGCTGGGTAGCCTCGGTGATGAGCCAGGCCGTATTCGCCGAGCCCGATAACCAGGCAGCCCGTGAGCTGGGGGCGGATGCGATGGAACAGCTGGGTTATCAAGCCGAATCAGGGCCGTGGCGTGACGTGTATCTGTCCGCCGCGCAAGACCTGCGTAGCGGCGGAGAAACGTCCGATGGCTCACGCGGCGCCAGTAGTGATCTGTTGCAGGCGCTCGAAACCGGCATGGTCTTCGATTTGCTCGGTGTGCGTTTGAACGGGCCCAAGGCGGAGGGCAAGCATATTGTTCTGAACTGGCACTTTACCGACACCCAGGAAAAAATCCGCACCAACCTGCAGAACGCCACACTTACCTGGCTGCCCGACCGCCAGGCGGAGAGTGCAGACGCGACGCTGACCCTTACCCGCGCCACGCTTAATGACATTCTCCTGCGCGAGACGACCTTTCCTGAGGCGGTGAAAGCCGGTGGCATTCAAGTACAGGGCAATCCGCAGAAACTGTTCGAGCTGCTCGGCCTGCTGGACGAGTTCACCACCGATTTTCCGCTGGTCGAACCGCGCCGGTCCTAGAATCAAGCTGATCAGCAAGCCACCCCGGCTTGCTGATCATTTCCTGTCGGCGCTGCTCAAGCCCTTGGTTCTGATAGCGCCAATCAACGACTCAACCTGGCCTATCAGCCAGCGCATGTACGGTTCCTCGCTGAGAGAGTTGCGCCAGTAGATTCTGACGGGTACCGGGCTGCAGTAAAAAGGCACTGGAAGCAGGCGATTGCCGTTGAGCCGGGCAAGACTGTACGCGTAGGAATAGGGCATGGTCAGGATCAGATCAGTCTGCGCCACCGCCTGGGCAGCGGCGTGGTAATGCTCGCAATGCAGAGCAATACGGCGCTGGTTGCCGATGCCCACCAGATGCTGGTCGACAAAGGCGCGCTCGCGCGAAGTAAGCGTGACCAGTACGTGCTCGCTATCGACGAACTGCTGCAACGACAGGCTTCCACCGGCGAAACAGGGGTGCTTTGGGCCAACCATGACGCAGAGCTTTTCCCTGGATATTTCCCGGCTGGCCAACTGGCCGCTGACGGGATGTTCGATATCCACCGCGATGTCCAGTGCGCCTGTCAATATGCGATGTTCAATGTCTTCGGCTACCACTCGCTGGCTTTTGAACGTGACCTGCCAGCCTTCGTCGCGTAGCCGGCCCATCAGCTCGGGAATGACCAGAAACTCCATTGCATCCCTGAAACCACATTGAAAAATCATATTGGAGCGGGTCGGGTCGAAGAATTCGGCCCGCAACGCGGTGCTGGACAAGCTAGCAAGCGCCGCTTTCACTTGTGGCAGGATGCTGCGCGCGTGGGCAGTCATTACCAGGTGTCGACCATGCTTGACGAACAACGGGTCGCCTAGCATGGTCCGTAGCCGCTTTAGCGAGTGTGATACCGCAGACTGGGAGAGATTAAGCCGCTCCGAGGCCTCGGTCGTGCTGCCTGTTTCGGCCACCACCAGCAGCACTCTGAACAGATTCAGATCGCCTTTCATATGAACTTCATTCATTGCCAAGCCTGAAAAATAAACATTATACGCATAGGTTGGGCTGCGCTACCGTCTTGGGTTTGCGACGAACATCCTATCGGAGCCTTATGACCAACGACATCGTTTCCCAGATCATTCTTCCCCTGAGTCTGTTCATAATCATGTTGGGGATGGGGCTGTCTCTTACCTTGAAAGACTTCACTGGCGTGGCTGCCTACCCCAGGGCGGCGATGATCGGCATAACAGGCCAGATGCTGGTGTTGCCGGTGGTAGGCTTTGGACTGGCGGCCTGGTTGATGCCCACCCCAAGCCTGGCGATAGGATTGGTGCTGCTGGCGGCCTGCCCAGGAGGCACCACCTCCAATCTGCTGACCTATCTGGCCCGCGGAGATCTTGCGCTGTCCATCAGCCTGACCGCGATGAGCAGCCTGTTGGCAATTTTCACTATTCCCCTGATTACCGGGCTGGCATTTCATGTGTTTGCTGACCAGCAGCAAACCGTTGCGGCACCAGTAGGAAACATGATGGCGGCGCTTTTCGCCATGACCTTGCTGCCCGTGATAATCGGTATGTTTTTGCGCAGCCGCAGTTTGCGCCTGGCAAAATGGCTGGAACCCAAAATCAATTTCTTCGGCGCGGTTTTCTTTGTGCTGCTGGTGGTTTTTATCATCGCGCAGCAGGGCAGTGCTTTGTTACCCGAGCTGGCCAGTGGCGGCCTGGCGATCCTCCTGCTCAACCTGACGATGATGGGGCTTGGCCTGGGGGCTGCTTTGGCCTTTGGTCTGAACGCCCGCCAGGCGACCTCCATTACGCTGGAAACCGGTATTCAGAACAGCACGCTGGCGATACTGGTTGCGACCACTTTCCTGCACGACAGCCAACTGGCAATTCCTGCGGCGCTGTATTCGCTGATCATGTATCTGTCGGCCGGTATAGTGATTGGATTCCGTTACAGGCAGCACGCCGCCTCAGGTGTCTCAGTGGAGGCGGCAAGGTAATCTTGCCGTCCCAGTTGCTATTGCGCGGCCCCCTTGTGGGGCTTGTAGAAAAGAAACTCGCCCAGCTCGGCGGTTTTAGCAAATTCTGTGGACCAGCTGGGAGACACGTTCCTGTCGTGAAAATACAGGGCACCATCAGTTCGATCAGTTAGCTGTCCGTTGAGTGCCTTGCGGGCTATTTCCTTGGCGATAGCGTAGGGGGCATCCTCCTGAACATCATCCGATCGGCCATCGCACCACCAGGAAAATTGACAGGAACCCTGCTCGGAGCCGTGTTTGACCACCTCACATACGGTGCTGGGGAAGCCCTCGTGGGCTAGCCGGTTCATCACTACGCTGGCGACGGCTTCCATGTCCGCGGAGGCCTGCCCTTTCGCCTCCCAATAAATGCTGCGCGCGAGACAGGTGATGGCGTCGTCCAGCGGTGCTTCGCCTGCCGGGTCGACCGCCTGCGCTTCGGCCTTGGTTATGGGCTCCGCTGGGGGCTCCTGCTGGGTGCTGCCCTCGGACGCTGCCGTTTCTTCCAGAACTTCCGCCTTGCTTATGGCCGCTTCTGCCTGCTGCTCGGTATCAGCCGCGACGGTCTGGCCCGCGAGCAGCGTCACTGCCAGGCAGGTAGCTATCCATATCGGGTACATGATCGACCTCTTGAATAATCAAGCTTGGGATTTCCTCGGTGCCAGCGAGGGTATCTACAGCGGCGTATGTGATGTCATTAAAGCACTACCCCGGCGGCCGCGCAGAGCGATTTACAGCGAAAGCGCCGCTTCGTCTCCAGCAAGCAGACCCAGGCCGGAGGGTGAAGGCGGCGCACTGGGTGTTGCACCCAGCGTGCCGGCTAGATTTCCGTAGGTCGGAGAAAAATAGAGCTTCACCTCGCAGTGCAGTCGCCCTTCGCTTTCATGCCGAAAAAACACGCCCATGTCGGGCCCTGGCTGCAGCGCATACAGATCCATAGCCGCTTGACGAACCTCTTCAAGGCGAATGTCGGCGAGCATCGGATCGCCCAGGTTCAGCGTGTGCCAGTTATTCATATGGACTGCCTGTTCAGCGGTGTGGCCTCAGAAGTCAAAGTGGGTTTGCTCCCCTTTGCTTCTTTCCTTTTCGTTGAGCGGCTCGCCTTTTCCAGGTTCATAACTCAGGTGGCCATTCACAAGGCGGGCAGGCGCGGTGAAAGGATGTTCGGTGACGTGGTTCTCGTCCTGGATATGTTGCACGTTGATACCGCGAACCATCAGTACGTCCGCAACGAGCGACCGATGGCAGCGCCACCAGAGCACCTCTGCGCACATCATGGTCGTGCGCCGCTCGCTGGCCAGCGCCAGCAGATGCTGCAACCCCGTATCGAATTCAGCGTCGTCCAGGTGATCAGCGTAGCCCCGAAACGATGCATTGCGCCAGGCGGTATTGATAGAGGTCGCAGAGGCGCGCCGCCGTCCGCCAAGCTCGGCAATCCATAAATAAGCGATACCTGCTTCAGCGAGGCTCTGGCGCAAGGCTTCCTCACCGAAATGGGGCAGGCGCCGGGAGCCGGGGAAGCGACGCACATCCGCAACGGCTTGCAACTGGTAGTGCTTGAGCAGCGCAACGAACTCCTCGATGGAGCGCGTCGAGTGGCCAATGGTCCAGATGGTATCGACCTTGGCCATGTCAGCTGATCTTCTTCAGCGCATCTTCTTTATGCATCGCGACGTGATCGGTCTTGTCGCTTTCGATTTCATACTGCGGCTCGTCGAGGCTGGCGCGACGGGGGTGCCCTTTATAGGTGGTGTCCGACGTGTGCACTTTGATGATTTTGCCGCTGACGTGACCCGCCTCTGAATTCCAGCTCACATGATCATTGACCTTGAATTTATGGGCCATGAAAAAACCTCCTGTGCAGTGGATCTATGAGTTGTGACAAGTCAACAGGCGTATCGTTTAACGAGGGTTGCCCCTAATCCGCTGCATCCAGGGAGCTCAGTTCTGCGGTCAGTCCAGCTCGCTCAGAATTTGATGCGCCAGGCTGACACGGGACGTGATGGGATAGTTCTTGTTTGCTAGCAACACGATGCCTGTCTGCTTTGCGGGTACGAAGGCGGCATAGGCGCCAAAGCCGTTGGTTGAGCCCGTTTTGTTAACCCAAAACGCATCCTCCGGCGGTAGCGGAGGAGTCAGCTTCACCACGGGATTGGTTTCATAGGCCATGTTAGGGGCGTTGCCTGTCAGCAGGGTATTCAGCGTCACCGGATAGCGGTATTGCTCCCATATCAACGCCTGCGTCATTGCGCCGACCTCGAAGTAGCCGAACCGTGTATCAACGAGGGCTTGTTGCAGCGTCGCATCCAGCTCCGCAAAACCCAGGTTTGCCTCAACGAAGCGCAGCATATCCCTGGCGCTGGACTTCACGCCGTAGGCTTCGGCTGCCAGGACGCCTGGGTTCAGCCTCGCTGGAACGTCTTCCTTGGTGTAGCCCTGGGCATAGAGAGGCATCTTGCCCTCCGGCACCTTGACGTAACTGTTGGGCATGCCGAGTTCGGAAAACAGCCGCTGTTCCAGTGCCTTTTCAATCGGCAGGTTGAGGCTTTTCGCGGCGATCATGCCGAGCATCCCGGTGCCAGGGTTGGAATAGGTTCGGTTGCTACCAGGTGCGTAGTCGGGTTGCCAAGCCTTGAAGTAGGCCATCAGTTGGCCGGGGCTCTGTATCTCCTCGGGCACCTGCAAGGGCAGACCGCCCGCTGTGTGCGTCCCCAGATTGACCAGCGTTATCTTGTCGAAATGGCTGCCCTGAAGTGACGGCAGATACTTGCTCGGGCGGTCGGCGAGTGACAGCGCGCCGCTGGCTTGAGCATAGGTCGCCAGGGTTGCCGTGAAGGTTTTGCTGATCGAACCGATTTCAAAAAGCGTATCGCTTGTGACGAGCTGTTGTGTTTCTCTGGAGCTTACGCCGAAATTGTAGAAGCGCTGCTTGCCGTTGACGGTAAGCGCAATGGCCAAGCCGGGAATATTGTGCAGCTGCATCACATGTTCGGCAGCCCTTTGCACGGTCTGGTCAGTACCTGGCTGTTCGGTAGCCGCAATGGCCAGGGTGCTACAGGCAACCAGGCACAACGTTGCGCAAAGGCTTCCAATGGGGCGCATTCTGGTCGTCCTCAGTTCGTATAGTGGAGGCAAAATCTATCATTTGAATTGGCGTGCTTAAAGGCGTTGTTTGAGACTATCGGAGATCAATTGGGCGGGAGCGATCCGGCCCGTTGAATGTCGAAGAGACATGAATTTGATTTCAGGAGGCTTGATGACCACCGAAAAAGAGAAAATGCTTAGCGGCGCGCTCTACGATCCACTGGACCCACAGCTCGTCGATGAGCGCTACCGCGCTCGGCTTCTCACCAGAAAACTGAACGATACGCCGACTGACCAGCCAGAGGCGCGGGCCCGTCTCCTCAGGGAACTCATGCGGGCTACGGGGGAAAATGTCTGGATCGAGCCGCCATTCTTCTGCGACTACGGAAACAACATTACGCTGGGTGACAAGGTCTTTTTCAACTTCAACTGTGTCGTGCTTGATGTCGCTCCGGTACGGATTGGAGCGCGCACTATGTTTGGCCCGGCGGTGCAGATCTACACGGCAACCCACCCGATTCGTGCAGCCGATCGCAGTGCAGGGCGCGAGCTCGGCAAGCGCATAGACATAGGCGACGATGTATGGATCGGCGGCGGTGCGATCATCTGTCCTGGCGTGAGCATTGGTGCACGGTCGGTCATCGGCGCGGGCAGCGTAGTAACAAAAGACATACCCGACGATGTGTTCGCAGCCGGCAATCCCTGTCGCGTTGTGCGCAAAATCGACAACACTCGGGATGACGCAAATCCAGCGTCCGATGCCCGACCGCCAGTAGCGGACCGTTCGTAAACTGCATTCGGAGGCTCCTTCGATTGAACTTGACGCAAATCGAAGTGTCACTCAGCTGGCGGACCGCGGGGACGGTGTATCTGGCCAGGCCAGCAGCCTGTTCCCGTAGCGCCAATCACCTTTCGTCCGCCGCACAGTTGCTGATAAAGTTTTATCAAACTGTGCCCCTCGCTAACCGGCCCGGTAATCGGGACCCTAATCTGCCTTTTTGCGAAAAATAATTATGCCCATATCTCATCATCTTTCTGCGCCTCTGTCCCGTTCCTGCTGCGTCAGCGTGCGGCCTCAAGTCCTCGGCGCTTGGCTGCTCGGCAGTCTGCTTACGGCATTTGGCCCCGTATACGCACAGGAGTCTGACAGTCAGGAATCTGACAGCACCGCGCGCTGGGTCAGTGACAGTCTGAATACCTATGTGCGCAGCGGCCCGACTGATGGCTATCGCATTGTCGGCACCCTGACCTCCGGCGAGCGGGTTGAGCTGGTCAGCACCCAGGGTGATTACAGTCGCGTGCGCAGCGAATCAGGCGATACCGTCTGGGTTCCCAGTAGTGATCTGCAGCAGGTGCCCGGTCAGGCCGAGCGCTTGCCGCAACTGGAGCAGCAGGTCGCGGAGTTGAGCGAACAACTGGAAACCATCGACCAAAGTTGGGAGAGCCGTGTGCAAGGCATGCAGGAAACGCTGAATTCACGTAAAGCGTTGGTTGAAGAGCTGGAAGCGAACCGCCAGGCATTGCACGCCGAGCTGGTGGAGGCTCAGTCTGAATTGCGCACCGCCCAGGCGCGCCTGGGCGATGAAAACCAGGAAGTGCTGATGCGCTACATGGTCTATGGCGGTGGCATTGCTGGCGCGGGCCTGCTTGTGGGTCTGATCCTGCCGTCCATGACTCGTAGCCGCAAGCGCAACGATGGCTGGGTGTGAGAGCTATCCTCGCGCCAGTCGCTGCGCCGCTGAGGTAAGATGGGAGCATTATTCACTGGTCGGAACCTAGAATGCGCAGACATGTAATGAATGTTTCAGTAACCCCAAGGGGCAGTCTGGAGACGCTGTCCCAGCGTGAAGTGCAGCAACTGAGCGAGGCCGGGTCGGGCAGTACCTATAAGCTGTTCCGCCAGTGCGCCCTGGCGATTCTCAATACCGGCGCGCAGATTGACAATGCCAAGACCATCCTTGAGGCCTACGAAGACTTTGAGGTACGCATCCACCAGCAGGATCGAGGCGTGCGCCTGGAGCTGCTCAACGCACCGGCGGATGCCTTCGTTGATGGCGAGATGATCGCCAGCACCCGCGAGATGCTATTCAGCGCCCTGCGTGACATCGTCTATACCGAAAGCGAACTGGGCAGCCCGCGCATTGACCTGAGCAGTTCGCAAGGCATCACCGATTATGTCTTTCACCTGCTGCGCAACGCCCGCACGCTGCGGCCCGGCGCAGAGCCAAAAATGGTAGTGTGCTGGGGTGGGCATTCGATCAATACCGAAGAATACAAATACACCAAGAAAGTCGGCCACGAACTGGGCCTGCGCAGCCTGGACATCTGCACCGGTTGCGGACCCGGCGTAATGAAAGGGCCGATGAAGGGCGCCACCATCGCCCACGCCAAGCAGCGCATCGTTCATGGCCGCTACCTGGGACTCACCGAGCCGGGCATCATTGCGGCCGAGGCGCCCAATCCGATTGTCAACGAGCTGGTGATTCTTCCGGATATCGAGAAACGTCTGGAATCGTTCGTGCGCGTCGGTCACGGCATCATTATTTTTCCTGGCGGCGTCGGGACAGCCGAAGAGTTTCTTTATCTGCTCGGTATTCTTTTGCATCCAGACAACCGCGAGCTGCCGTTCCCGGTGATCCTGACCGGCCCAAGGAGTGCGGCGCCTTACCTGCAACAGTTGCACGCTTTCGTCGGCGCTACCCTGGGGGAGGAGGCGCAGCGCCATTATCAGGTCATCATCGACAATCCCGCAGACGTTGCAAGACAGATGACCGAGGGGCTCCAGACAGTCAAACAGTTCCGCCGGGAGCGTCAGGACGCCTTCCATTTCAATTGGCTTCTCAAAATAGAAGAAAGTTTCCAGCGGCCATTCGACCCCACCCACGAAAACATGGCGAGCCTCCAATTGACCCGCGATCTGCCACCGCACGAGCTGGCGGCTAACCTGCGGCGCGCCTTTTCCGGCATCGTTGCCGGCAACGTGAAAGACAAGGGCATCCGCCGCATCGAGCAATACGGCCCCTACGAAATTCGCGGTGAGGCAGCCGTAATGGAACCCTTGGACAAATTGCTGCAAGCCTTTGTCGAACAGCACCGCATGAAGCTGCCGGGGGGCGCCACCTATGTGCCTTGTTATCGGGTTGTAACCTGACAGCGTAGCCACACCGGCTGATCAGTTGGGAACCAATCCGGGCATTTTGTCGTCATAGCTATCTGACATTACGCCTGAAATCAGGAGAGCGACAATGGTGAGTGCCCTGGGATTGGAGCTGGACATCATGCTGAGTGTTGCAGTGGCGGCGGCATGCATCTGCAGTATTGCGATTGTCCTCAAGAGTGGAGAGCAGGGGCAGGGCAGCAAGGGGAAAGACTGAGCCGACCCCCAGAACCTTGGGCCTAGGCCATCGCCACCCTGTTGCGACCCGCGTGCTTTGCAGCGTATAGCGCCGCATCAGCGCGTGCTATGGTGGCGTCGATCAATTCCCCTTCCACGTATTGGGCGACGCCTACAGAAATAGTCACTTTCAAATCGGCGGCTACCTCTGGAAACTTCAGTGCTGCGATTTCAACGCGAAGTCGTTCTGCCACTGTATGAGCACCTTCCAGGGGGGTTTGCGGGAGTACCAGCAAAAACTCCTCACCGCCATAGCGGGCACAACTGTCGATGCAGCGCAGGCTCTGTTCGGTCGTAGCGGCTACCTTGCATAAAATCGCGTCGCCGGCCTGGTGCCCGTGGACGTCATTGACCTGTTTGAAATGGTCGATATCCAGCATGCACAGGCTGAGCGGCGCCTGCTTGCGTCCACGTTCGCAGCGAACCACTTCTTCGGTGAGAACGGCATACAAGTGGCGTCGGTTGAAGGCGCCTGTCAGGGCATCGCGGCTGGCCAGCACATTGAGCTCTGTCAGCGCAGCGTTCAACTCGCCCATGGTGGTCTGCAGTTTGGTATTACGCTGGCGCAGCGCCTGACGAAGCCCGCTGATAAATCCGCCTACCGTGGCGGACTGGAGCATCACCATAGTGAACGCCAAAAGCACGGTAGCCTCGGCAGAAGGATTGATCTGTTGCGGTTTCTGCAACCACAGGGTGGTCATCAGCAACGCATAGGTAGTGGCATAAAAGGCGGCGAGAAACAGCAGCCGCCGCGTATCGAGTGCCAGCACGCCATAAAGAGCTGGCAGGGTCGAGATCACCAGTAATGCCGCTCGCGCCGAAAAATCATCCGCCCAATAGATCACCCATAACGTCGGGAGGAAGGCCACGCAGCATTGCAGCAGCGTCAGGCTGGGATCGGGAAAGCGGAGGTTGAGATTGCTGCGAAAAAGGACATAAAAAGCGGCTAGCAGTGCCAGTACCATAAGCCCGTATTCGAAAACCACCCGTAGCGGAAACGCGTCCTGATACCAGCAGAATCCGACCAGACCGAATACCCCGACATAGGATGTAGCGGACATGCGTAACGTGCGAATACGCAGGGTCTGTCGAGCGGCGTTGGTAGGGGTCTCTTTGAATCTGAGCGCCATATATACACCTTTTGGTATGACCCCTCGGACACCCGGCGCAGCCAAACTGGCTAACGTTGCGCGGATATCTCACGCCCAAGAATACAAATATGGTCAGGCGCTTAAGTCGTTTGTTGTATTTGTTTTATCAGAATCGGCCCACCGGTAAATAGGCGATAGGCCATCTTAATAGGTTGCCTGGTGGTCAGGCAACCACGCGTTTTCGAGGGCAGAACTTTTATTTGTTCAAATTAAGAACCAGTTCTCTCTTTAAGCGTTTGCAACAAAACAGTAGATGTTGACATTGCGTAACCTATGAACATATTGTGCTCGGATAGCAATGAGTGGCTTCGCCCTGATGTCTTGCTTGGAAAATCCATAACCGGACCAATCCTGGGGCTCCAGGTTTGTTCGAAACCAATCTCAGAAATGGGAATAACAATATGAAGCGATCCCCACGCTCCTTGCTGGCCGTGCTTGTAGTCAGCGCATTCGGGGCTTCCCCTGTCTTCGCAGTAAACCCGGACTCTGGGACGCCAACGACACCCCCAGAACTCCCCGGTATGAAGCTGGTCTTTTTCGATGATTTTTCCCATCCCGAATTTGCCGAACAGTGGCGTACCCTGAACCATTCGGACTACGGCAGCGCGAACCTTGAACTTCAGGCGAGCATGTCTGACAACGTCAAGATCGAGCGCGACAAGGTGGTCATCACTGCCAGACGCGAGCGGGCGACGATACAAGGCGGAGACAACCACGGCAAAGTAATGGATTTCACCAGCGGCTTTCTCGACACCCGAGAGCGCCGTTACTTCCCACGCTTCGGGCGCTTCGAGATGCGAGCTCGGGTCCCGCATGGCCAAGGCCTGTGGCCCGCGTTTTGGCTGCGTCACCGGGATGGAGCAGGTGTAGCCGAGGTCGATGTGATGGAGTATTTCCATTCAACGACTCCAGGAAAGACCCATGGCAAGCTTCACCTGGATCTGTTTCTCAAGAAAGCGCATGAAGATTTGCTGGATGAAGGGAAGCCCCACCCGTATACGACGCACCGCCCGGACGGGTCGGAGCGATGGGTAAGCAATAAAGGGGCAGGCAAGGCGTTCGAGGCCCCAACCACGACTCCAGGTTGGCATACCTGGGCGGTGGAAATTCTCCCTGCCGGCAAGGACGTGCTTTTCAAGTTCTACCTGAACGATGAGCTGTATTACCAACACACCAACATCGACCCCGAGTGGGTCAAGCGCCGCCCAGGCGAGCCGTTATGGGATATCGCCATCAATCTGGCCGTTGGTGGCCGATGGATCGGCCATCCGGATGATCGTTTGGGTTACAGCCGAGACCTGGATGCTTGCCTTTATGCGCCCATTCAGAGGCATCCTCTAGACAACTGCGACCCGGACGGCACCATCTGGCGTGCGGCCATTTCCAGTGTGGAGAAAGATCAGGCGAGCCCGCCAGCCTACGAAATCGACTGGGTGCGGGTTTACCAGCACCAGGAAGACTGACAAACAAAAACAAGAAAACACATAGAACGATCCGAGGATATTCCCATGCAGTGCAATCCCATAAGGTGGTTAGTAGGTTTAACCCTGGCCTCTCTAATGGCGGCCAACGTTCAGGCCGCCGGCGTCAGCGTGAAGTTCGATCTTTCGCAACCGTCGAGTGCTGTCTTTCCTGCAGATTACTTCACCGTGGCTGATTCCCGGCAGGCAACTGGCCTGCGCATCAACCTGCCCACCCCAGACGGCTGCCCCTGGACAAATACCTCTGACTGTCACGAGGTCAGGATCCTGAACCAGTTGGACGGCTTTAATCTGCAGGCGCGAATCACGGTGCCGTTCACTGGCCCCATCGATCCCGCCACGCTGAATGGTTACACGGTATATCTCATCAACGGTGGGGAAGTGGGTACTGGCCACGGCCGAGGTGAGCGTATTAGTATCAACCGGATGGTCTGGGATCCCGTAACCAACACAGCGGCCTTTGAGCCGAACGAGCTTCTTAAGGAGCGCACCCAGTATCTGGTGGTCGTGACAGACGGGGTACGAGACGCTGATGGAGACCCTCTGGAGCGCGGCTGGTATGATCAGCTGAATTCCGATTCCCACCCCAGCTCCGCCAAGTACAGGGAGCATCTCCGAATCCAGATGTGGATCGGGGTTGATTACCTGCCAGGCGAGCGGATGCGCGGGCTGGCCCTGTTTACAACCCAGACTGCCGCGGGTGACCTGGTGAAAATCAGAAACCAGATCAAGGCTACGGCGCCTGCACCGATTGATTTCAACATCGCCCAGAAGGGTACCGTCAACACCCGGGCGCTGTTTACAGTCAGAGACATCGATAGCGCCGTTTTCAAACGCCAGAACAGGGCAATGACTCATGCAAGTCCGTTTGATTTAAGTCCTTTAACCAGTGCACTTGCCAATCTGCGTTTTTTTGACAACGTGGTAGATAAAGTCGCCTATGGCCGGTTTTCCTCACCGAATTACCTAACTGAGATGGGTATTATTCCAACCACTCCAACCAAGAGTGGCCAGCCCAGAGTGCAAAGCAGAGAAGACCGGATAGTGCAGATTTTTCTGCCCAAGGGACCCATGCCTGCCGGCGGCTGGCCGGTTGCCCTGTTCGGCCACGGGCTACTGATGAACATGTTTGATCTAAGCTGGAATATTCCTGCCGTGATGGCGAGTAACGGCATCGCCACCGTAATGATTAACGTGGTAGGACACGGCGGTGGCAGTGAAGGAACTCTTGAGCTGAGCATGGCGAATCAGGCTGCCGAGATCAGCGTGCCGGCCGGGGGGCGCGGGATCGACCAGAACAAGGACGGAAACATCGACGGCAACGAAGGCCTAAGCGCTATCGACGATTACGCGCTGCTTTCCTACCGCGACGGCCTGCGACAGCAGGTAGCGGACCTCATGCAACTGGTGCGGCAGATAGAAATGGGTGTTGATGCAACCGGCGACGGCATACGGGATCTCGACCCAGACCGGATCTACTACGCAGGTCATTCGCTGGGCGGTATATACGGCACCATGCTCACCGCTGTCGAGCCGAAGGTACGTGCCGGTGCACTCGTCGTTCCTGGTGGGCCGATTGTAGAAGCCGGACGGCTAGGCGGATTCCGTTTTGAGCTGGAACGTGCTTTGAATCAACGCAACCCCAAGCTCACTAATGACCATGGAAAGTTTGTAGAAGACATGCCGTTGCGCAACGAGCAGCCAAAGATCGTCCGTGCGGATAAAGCAATGGAAATCCAGAAATATATAGATCGGTCGGTATGGTCGATGCAGAGCGGTAGCCCAGTTGCCTTTGCGCCATACCTTCGCAAGCGCCCACTGGCGGGTAACAGAGCAAAACCCGTGATATTCCAGATCGCCAAGGGTGACTCTCTAGTCCCTAACCCTACGTCGAGTACTCTGATACGGGCGGGTGATCTGAAAGACAGGACTACCTACTATCGAACCGATGAGGCCGCGAAAATGGAAGCTGTAAGTCCGAGCGGCCATATGTTTCTTATCGATTTCCAACAGGGTCGGCCTCCTATCATGTTTGCCATTGCCGCGCAGCGCCAGATAGCCAAGTTTTTCACCTCTGACGGAGCAGTGAGGACCGTCCCGGAGATTGAGAACAAATACTTCGAAACGCCGATAAAAGAGCTGCCCGAACAACTTAATTTTATTCAATAGAGCGCTATAGCCAGACGGCGGCTGTCATGGAAGGTGACAGTCGCCGGGCTGATTCAATCGCGCAGCAAGGCACTGATAGCCAGCCGGGCCTTCTTCGGTTCGGCGGGTTCACCCGTTATGAAATCAGTGTAGATGAACGCCTCAACGATACGCACAATCACGTAAGCAAGATCATGGCAGGACATCGGTGGATTCAGATTCCCCTGCTGCATTTCCGCCTGCAGTAGCTGTTCCAGCCGGTTGATCAGTCGCTGCTGGATAATGCTTTTTTTCGTCAGAATACGCAGGGCTATCTCGCCTTCGCGCTGCACAAACTTCCGGAAGAACTCGCTGGAGCTGAGAGCTTCAGCATAGTCCCCCACGATCATGGCAATACGCGCGCCGCCTTTCTCCGAGTAGTTGCGGGTACCGATGTCGGCCAGCAGCCGCTTGGATAGTGTCCACATGACTTCGGTCAGAAGCTGATCCCGGTTCCCTACCCAGCGAAAGAGAGTCGTGCGATCAACGTTGAGTTTGGTGCACAGGGATTTGATATCAACACGCTCACCGGCCTCAAACCGGGCCAGGGCGAAGGCAAGCGCATCAGCCGGTGTCGCGCGGCTTGAATCCTGTTTCAGGCGGCGAGACAGGGGGGTATCGAGCGCATGTTTAATCTGCTCGTCATGATTTTGCGGTAGGCTGGCTGTCATTCGAAGGACCTGACTACAAGTGGAGCGGGGATGATACGGTGGGGAAAGCCTCCGAGCAACTTGCGCGCCCGGAGCGGCCTGTCCAGTTTCTTAAAAATACCTGATGGAAAACCAACTAGCATTATCCGCTCAGCTAGTAGCGCCGCGGCGCGAGTCCGGGTGGGATTCGTGGCCCATGGGCGTAGTGTCAGGCATGCTGACGCTGGGGCTTTCAAAATCCGGGCTGTGTACCTCTGAGTCGAGCGGCATATGGCTGTATCGCTGATCCATTGATGCCGCCTTTTCATTGGTTTCAGCCAGCATCCGCTTGGCCTCGGAGTGGCCGCTAATTCCGCGGAAAACCGCCATACCACCCATCACAATTTGTACCATACCACCCACACCGCCGCGCCGCAGGCCTTTGCCTAACAGCATCAAGCCCCCGCCTACCGAGACAGCGCGCTCCCATCCATGTACGTTCTGGGCCGCTTTGTTGAATAGTCGATTCATGGAAGGTCTCCGTTAGTGAGGTCATTGTTATAAAAGACCCTCAGATCAGACAACCGTTCAAGTCGTGGTTCGGTCGCCGCTTCACTACCTAACGGTTACAATGCGCGCAGGCCACACCGCAACCGGACCCCGTCAATGTCAGAGATTGTTCCCATTCGCTACGCGGACACAGACACCCTCAGCCTACGCCAGATCGACGAACTGAGCGGCTTCATCAAGGGATCCAGTTTCCGGATATTCAAGGCCTGCGAGGCTCAGCTACAGGAGGGTGCCGATTACTACTATCTGCCAGCGGACCAGCACCAGGCCCTGATCGAATCGCTGAAGGCCTCTGGGCAGATTTATGGCAGTACGGTAAATCTGTTGTTGATGACTCGGAATGGGTACGAGCGGATGCAGAAACTGGTCAGCGGCTGAGCAACGCTCCGAGTTCTTAGTTCAGCTGGGTAGATAGGTTGCGACGCTTGGCCTGACAAAGTCTCATACAGTTCCGTAGCTTGCGCTTCGTGCTGGCGTATTGGGTGATTGGCGCTCAAGCACGCATTTGGAGTCACACCCCGTACTTCAAGAAAGCCAGAGACGTCAGAAGGGTTGAGCCAAAGAGGTAACACGGAGTTGGCAGAGGACATGTTGTCCGGCGCCGTTAAACAAGTTTATAGCTGTTTAATAGCAGCCGATTCAACATTACCGACCCAAGCTCTCCCACCTATACTGGCCAAGTGCTCGTTTTAGAGCCTTCCGTCTGACCGCCCGAATATAGTTGAACAACCCTGTTTGCCCCCTGTCACTCGCTATACAAGGCACTTGCTGTGCACCCAGAAGGAACGGGGGGCGTGCGATTCATCATTCACAAATGGCATCCAAAAAGCAGGTCGCGCTTTAGACGAAGCTAGCCTGATAAGTCCATTGAAGAGGGGCCGGGTCATGGGCTTTCGATTTGATATCAATGGACTAAGAGCTATTGCGGTGATGGCCGTTGTTCTATTTCACTTCGGCGTAACCGGCATGCAAGGCGGTTTTGTCGGCGTGGATGTGTTTTTCGTCGTTTCCGGGTTTCTGATGACGGGGATAATTTGCAGCCGGCTGGACACGGGGTTCACCGTTTCGGGATTCTACCTGGATCGGTTTTGGCGGATAGTCCCAGCTCTGGCAGTGTTTTGCGCAGCCCTTCTGATAGTCGGCTGGTTTTTGCTTTTGCCGAGCGGTTACGAACGGCTCGGAAAGCACACGCTCGGCAGCCTTGGGTTTGTCTCGAACCTTATGTATTGGAAGGAAGCGGGATATTTTGACCCAGCTTCTGTCGACAAATGGATGCTACATACCTGGTCGTTATCGGTTGAATGGCAGTTTTACCTTATTTATCCCTTGCTGATCGTGGTGTTGGTGCGGCTATTTGGGCAAGGTCGGCTGCGCTGGTTCCTGCTGATCGTAGCGCTTGGCTCCTATCTGCTGTCGGGATATGCATCAAGCCGCTGGCCGACTTCTGCTTTCTTCCTGCTACCCACACGCATGTGGGAATTGCTGGCCGGTGCGCTCGTCTATCTGTTTCCATTTCGGACGCCGGTTCGTCAAAGCAGAGCACTGGAGCTGAGCGGCATCGCTCTTATAGTGGTCGCCAGCGTGACGTTCACTGAGCATATTGTATGGCCCGGCTGGCTTAGCGCCGTACCGGTTTTTGGAACGGTGTTGGTCATAGCCTCGTCCCGCCAGGAATCGCTGCTGACCGGTAACCGGATATCGCAGGCCTTGGGCAGGTGGTCATATTCCATCTATCTCTGGCATTGGCCCCTCGCTGTCTGGCTCCATTATTTCGCTCTGGAAAACGAATCAATCTGGGTAATAGCTACCATCTTGGCGTCTATCGGCTTGGGCTGGCTTTCCTATCGTTACGTCGAGCGTAGGGCCGGGCGCCTGAGGAATCTTGGCGGGCGCCTGAAGCTATACTCGGGGATGGGCGGCGCCATGACCTTGCTAGTGGCGCTAGCCGCAGCGCCGGTGGTCACGCATGGCTTTCCAGCACGATTAAGCGAAGAAGTTCGCGCGGCCACGAGAGATCTGGTCATGCCTACCAGGGATATTGGCTGGTGCTACCACAGCTTGGAAGCGTTCAAACACCTCGAAGTCGGAAGCCAGGGTTTGGAATGCTGGCTCGGAGATGAGCAGGGAGAGGCCGTCGGCCTGATCGTTGGTGACTCGTTTGCTGCCCATTACGGGCCGTTCTGGGATGAGCTGGGTAAGCATTCTTCAATAAGAATCAATCTGATCGCCACAGACTGGTGTCACCCCAGTGCTGATAATCAATTCACCGGCAACCTCAGCAGTCGGAGCTATCAGCAGTGCCTGATCAACCGGGAATACACTTTGCAAAACGCGGCGCGCTATGACTTTGTGGTCCTTGCCGGACGATGGGGGCCGGTCTATGAGCTGGGCCAGATGCAGGGTGTGCATCAGCTTGTCGAGCAGTTGGCTTTGCAGACTAATCTGGTGATTCTGATGGCTGCTCCTACTCATTTCGACATCAGCCCAACGGTTATGTATACCCGTAGCTTGATGTTAGAGGTCAATTTCGACATTGCCCGCATCACAAAACGGCAGGACGTCTCGGCACAAGTCGCTAATGACAGCCTGGCCGAAGCTGCGGCGCGGCATGTCAATGGCGTTCTTCTCAGGCGGCAGGACATGTTTCATGTTAACGGCAGGCCCTCGGATGTAACCAGTGAGAACATCCCTTTCAGCCTGGATGAAGCCGGCCACCTTAGCGTCTACGGATCCCGAAAAGCGGCGAGTGCTTTCATGGAAACGCCTGCCTACCTGCAGCTGCAACAGCAGATCGCCCTGATGCGTTAGGTTATGTTCCCGCAGAAGTACCAAGAAATAGAGAGCTCGCAGTAGACCGTCATCCCCGCGAAGGCGGGGATCCAGGGGCTGGAATGGGTGTAGCTCAGTTTGGTCCGTAGGTTGAGCAGTTCCCTTTGCCAAGGTACTTTTGCAACAGCGTCCACTGAGCTTT
This sequence comes from Halopseudomonas xinjiangensis, assembly GCA_011050525.1. Classification (GTDB taxonomy): domain Bacteria; phylum Pseudomonadota; class Gammaproteobacteria; order Pseudomonadales; family Pseudomonadaceae; genus Halopseudomonas; species Halopseudomonas xinjiangensis_A. The sequence continues at coordinate 5,744 of DRFO01000040.1, read as the reverse complement.
GTCGGTACCGTCTTTATTCGGCTCTACGGACAATTTGTAGTTTCCCCAGGCGGTGCCAGCAGCCCAGTAGGTCATCGGGATGCAATTTTCCTGAAGGTAGCCCAACAGATTGTCCATGGCTTTAAGGTACCGTGGGTCGTTTGGTATGCCAGACTCGCCGATCTGGCCACGCTTGTAGTTTTTCTTGAGCCAGTTAACGAATGGCTGAGCGCGTTTCACGCCAACCATGGGGTCCACTGTAGCGTCTGGCGAGTCGACATACGAACCGCTGGCGTCGGAATCCAGGTAAAGGTGTGCCGAGAACACCAGATTGTCGATAGGGTCGTTCAAGCTCAACAGCCTGTCACCGTATTGTGGCCAGCGCGCTGCGCTCGCCCAGGACTGACCTTCGATATAGATAGGCCGTTGGCGATCATACCTGCGCACGCCATCGATACCCGCCTGGGCGGCAGTCGGCCAGGTAGCGTCTGCGGAGCCGTAGGGCTCGTTCATGATGTCATAGGCATAAAGAGAGCTGCGTCCCTGCCAGCGCTTGGCGATACGCTCAAGAAGGTTTTTATAGGCTGAGTAGGGAACCTCGGCACTACCAATGATATTTTTGCGATAACGACCGTAGTTATGAACATCCAGAATAATGTCGATGCCTGCTTGTGCTGCCTGGGTAAACATTGTGTCTATCAGGCCGGCATAAGTTGGATCAAACTCGCCATTTAGTGCAGGCTGAAGTCTTTCCCACTTAATAGGGAAACGCACGGTTCGAATTCCCTTGGCGCTCCATTTGTCGAAATAGCCTGCTTTCGGAAAGAAATAATGAGTTCCGTGTACGCCGGGCAAAGTCCCGCTAGTGAACTCTGCGCCAGCCACGTTTAGTCCAATAAGATTGAGCATGCCCGTGCCCAAGTTAGGATCAGGCTTGATTGCCGGACTTACAATAGTTGTTTCTTCAACGGGCTGAGCTTTAGTTGGGCTAGTTACAGAGCCAGTGGGCGCAGGATTACTACTGGGGGTCTCGGTAATCAGCTGTAATGGCTGCTGTTCGGGAGTGGGCTGTGCGGGCTGCGGGCTGCCGTCACTGCTCCCACCGCCGCCGCCTCCACCGCAACCCTGCACAGCGCTAATCACTACAATACAGGCAATGGCGGAGAGCCAGCGCTTGGCCGGATTACGAGATTCCAGAATCATGGGTGGTTCCTTTTTTCTATGTAGTTGCAGCGGGACAGGTACTAACGAACTCCTGTCAAAGCGCTTGGAAAATTCGGTTGGTAGGAAATCAGTGAACGCAGGCGGATAATATAAAAAAAAAAGAGAAAAGAAAGGAACTGGATAAAGTATTTGCTGTCCTTGTCGATACTTTGCGACGAGCGGAAGTTTGTTATATATGCAATGATATCTAAATAATATTATTAAGCCATTATATAACTTCGGTAACTTGCATTGTCAATTAATCGTCGTTTTAATATTTTGATGTTAGAAAGCGTCAGTTAAATGACTTTTAACTTTTCTAATATATAAGGCGGGCCGCAAAAAGTTATCCAGTTAAGGTTTGTTCGCCCCGTTTTATTCGATAGCTAGCAGTGTGCGAACTTGACCGACACGGAACTGAGGCAGGCGAGGGTGGTCGGGTAGGCATAGGCGTGGCCCCAGCCTCTTGACGTTGCGGTTCCATGCAAATGCTTGAGGGCCGTCTGAGGGGGATGTCAAAAAGCTGCACGCTGCCAGCGAGGGCGGCCGGCAGTTAATGCCGCCTCAATATTGCTTCAAGGGGCCTTGAGCCAATCCCACAGCCCCAGCGATGAATTGGGCAACAGGTTGATACCAAGTGCGGACTTGAAAACGTACAGCGTTCCCAAACCCAGCAGCAACGAAAACAGCAGGAACGCGGCGATAGTCAGGGCATTGGCCACGCGTGACAGCCTGCGCTCACGGCGGGACAGCTGTCTGTCGTTGCGTCCCATCAGGAAGACGAAATAATAGCGTGAGCGCCAGACATTCAAGGTGCCGCGCAAGTCCACCGGATGGCGCCCCCAGCGGCGCGCGCCAAACGCAATCTTGAGCGCCTGTAGCTGCTCTTCAGTTAGGGACTCCCTGACATCTGCTGGCAGCCGCTCTTTCAATCCTGTGGCAAACCAGTCTTCATTGCCCGGCTTTTTACTCGTCTCATGCTTTTTCAATAGCCTGTCCCTGTAGGTGTCCGAATTCGCTTGTCAGGCGTTGGCCTTAATCATAACGGGGTCAGAATGGCTTCGGCTATTCGATGAGCCTCTTTGCCGGCAGTTTTCGCCTGATGAGCTGTAATGAACAGGTCGAGCGGCCCGATGGGTCCTTCGCTCGGCGGTGACAAACTGACCGTCGGCGAAATTGACAACGTTGCCTACGTGACGGAAAAGAACAAGATTGAAAAGAAATACCGCTTCGATTGATCGAGGTTATGCAAGGCTGATATGAAGCGCGACCGTGCGTTTCTGATTTCAGCCTTGCTACCGGCGTGCTCCTGTATTGCATCTGATTATCCGCAATCGATCCTACCCCAACCCATCGACTCGGCGATGCTGACGCTCATCTGGCCTCCCTTTCTATGAGCCCACCGGCACTGCGCCGGCGGACCGTCATGACATTACTGTAATGGCAGCTGAACCGTGCCTTTGAGATTTACTGCGCTTGGTATGCGCGAAAACCCGAGGGCGTACTGGGGGTGGAAGCCGTAGAGCATCAGGCCGACTTCATCGCCATAGCGCAATTGGGTGCTGGCACCTATCAGTTCCGTTTGGTGCGAGCCAGTGCCACGCAGGGGCAAGATCTGCTCGTGCAGCAGCTCCGGGCTGAACCGCCCGGGCCGCTTGACCCCTAGGCCGACGAAGACGCGCGGATCGAGCGCGGCTTCCCCTTCAATGGTCAGATCTGCCAGTGGCAGGCCGGCCAGGGTTTGATCGCTGCTCGCTCGGTACAAGGGCACAAAGCGCGGGGCGGTGCCGAGCTCGGCCAACAGCGCTGGCGGTTGAGTTTCGACTAGCTCCGTCAGTAGCGCGGTTACCCGTTCTGGTTCGATGGTCACCAGGCCGATCAGCGCGGTAGTCAGCAATTTGGCAGTGTCGGCCGAGAGCCGGCTTAGCACCTCGGCCAGTGAGGCGGGGTCGAGCTTGCGCAGAAGGTTTAGCACCACATCGATTGACGGTGGGCCCACCAGCAAGTTGCCGCTGTCGACGTGCAGCTCCATGCCACCCCGGGGCATCTCCTCGCTAACCAGGCCCTGAGTGCTCCCTTGGGTCAGGCATAAGCGCGGAATCGGGACGCTGCGCTCCAGCTTGCGCAGTTTGGCATCGAGAAATGTGTAGGACAGGTCGGCTATGCGGTAGCGGGTGTTGCCACATTGAACGTCATTATAAAGACCTCCCAGATTGGTCAGCCCTCCGTCGGAGCCGTCCTGAAACGCTGGCAGTACATGCCCGCCTTTGGTGACCAGCAGGTAAGCGTCGTTCCCGGCATTGCGCAGGCAATCGAAGTTCCTCACGGCTTCGTTGGTGTTGAACAGCGTGTCGTTGACCCCCTGGATGAAAAGGGCGTCTACCGCGGGTGCGCCAAGACCATCGGCCCGGGGCTGGCAATACGCCCCAAGACCATGGCCGGCCAAACGCTGTGAGCTCGCCTCACTCGCGGTTCCGGTCAGGGATTCGATGTAGGCCTGTGTCACCCAGGGGGCCTGATCGCCGATCGCGACGCCCGATAACAGCGAGAGCCACAGCGTTTTGGGGACTCGTTCAGGACTCAGGCTATAGGACAGGTCATGCCAGGTAATCACAGGCACCAGCGCGTCAAAACGCTGATCAACACTAGCGCCGATCAGCTGAAACCCGCCGCCGTAACTCACCCCAAGGCCGCCTACCAGCGGGTCGCCTTTCAGATAGGCCAGATGCGGTGCGAGGGTTCCTTCCGCCCAATCGAGGAGAGTCTGGATGTCGCGACCTTCGATCTCCGGGTCTTGCACATTGGCCTGACCGCCGCTTTCACCGAAACCGCGCTGGTCAAAGGTGATCACGAAATAGCCTGACTCCCAGGCCTTGCGAGCAGTCTCGGTGAGCGAGTCGGTTTCGCTGAGGTCAGTGGAGCGACTGCCGCCCCAGCCGTGGCTGTACATCAGCAACGGCGCTGGCTGCCCCTTTTCGAGCTTGGGCTGATATACCGTTACCGCGATGGGTGTGCCGTCAAAAGAGGTGATAGTCAGGTCGTACTTGAGCTGCGACAGTGCCGCGCCGCCACCGCTGATGGCTCCGGCTATTTCTTTCTCGCTGTTGCCGGCTGCCTGAGCCGGCGTCACAGTAAAGCCGACCAATGCAGCGCTGGCGATGGCAACGCTCAAGGCTGCGCCACGGGCGACGTTGAGATAGGGTTTGCGAGTCATGTTCGCATCCTCTTTTTGTTGTTTTTCAGCGTGGAATGCGGGTACTCACACGCCGTCTGCTCGCAGACACGAGCTTTAATAAGGACGAATCGAAGCGGCGAAAGTTCCGAATATTCGCTGGCGGGCGCAGGCTTTAGCGGGGCAGACGGGCTAGTGATCGATCATGGCCATGGCCTGGCGGATTGGGCTCACGTCCGTCGGTCGCACCAGGCGTTCGATTTCTTCGCCGTTGTTCATGAATATCAATGTGGGCCAAAGCTTCACCCGGAAGGACCGGCCCAGGCGGCGACCAGGACCGTCTTCGATCTTGAGGTGCCGCAGGGTCGGGTGATCATCAAACGCCGAGGCGATGTGAGGCTGTGCTGCGCGGCAGTGACCACACCAGGAGGTGCCGAACTCGACCACCGTTGGGCCCTCCAGCGCATCGACTTCAGTCCGTGGCGGCTCTTTGTCTGTGTAGCGGGTATTCATTGCCATCTTTGATTCTCCTCACAATCGTCCGTATCAAATGTAGCAGCAAAGCGCTCAGTTTATTCTGAGCCAAGCTGATAGCTCGCTACCGGCCACAGCAGCTTTACCGTTGATCGGTATCTTGCCTGGTTAAGTCACTACATCACTCATTCAACCCGGCTAGCGGCCGATAGTCGCTATAACGCTTACGCGCCAATTTTACAAAATCTCCGGGCTGCTACTGCTAATCTCTCTGGTCGCAGCCTGGCCCGCATCCCAGCGAGGTTGAAAATGCAGTTTCTCCGTCGGTTTACCATCTCACAACGCCTCGCTGTTGTTACAACGCTGGTCCTGCTCATTGTTGCCGGCCTCGTCGGCAGCTTCGCGGTGGACTACCGCAGCAGTCTGCTCGACGCCCGAGCGCTCAAAACCCAGCATATTGTGGAATCCGGTCAGGGCGTGCTCGCGCACTATCATGGGTTGCAACAGCAGGGTGAGATGACTCAGGAACAGGCCCAGGCGGCCGCAGCTCAAGTACTTGAGGGGCTCCGGTATGGAGATAATGACTATTTTTGGGTGCATTCACTGGACCTGAAGATGATCATGCATCCGTTCAGCAAAAAGCTGGTCGGCAATAGTATCGCCGAGGTAGCCGACCCAAACGGCAAACGCTTGTTCCGGGAAATGAATACGGTGGTCTCGGCCACCAAGGCAGGATTCGTTGACTATTACTGGCCAAAACCCGGCGTGACGGTGAATCACACCGGGTTTCGTGGAGGCCTCAACTCTTGAGAGAATGAGGCATGAAGAAATCCAATAGCTATTCCCCCGAAGTCCGTGAACGCGCCGTACGCATGGTTCTGGAGAACCTGAAGGACTACCCATCCGAATGGGCAGC
>DRFO01000039.1 GCA_011050525.1 Halopseudomonas xinjiangensis | reverse complement strand
GTATTCGAGAAAGATGGATTCCCGCCTTCGCGGGAATGACGTTGGGGGTAGTCTGGCGAGATGCCGTTCCGTATGTCGCTCACCCTGCATCGCAGCTACTCTACCCAAACGCCGACTCCAGACGGCGCCTAGCCGAACACCACTCTCTAAACGTCATCCCCGCGAAGGCGGGGATCCAGATTTTACGCCGTGCTCAGTCTTGCGCGCTCGGTTGGGTATTCGAGAAAGATGGATTCCCGCCTTCGTGGGAATGACGTTGGGGGTGGTATTAACCGGGCACATGGGTTACCTATGCGCCCGGATCAACACTGCTGCTTGATCAGATCCCGAATACCCAGCCCATCAAGACGTACCCGATCAGCGTTACCACCACAATGCCGATCAGGTTCAACGCAAAACCGGCCTTGATCATGTCGCCGATACGCATGTGCCCACTGCCGAATACGATGGCATTTGGCGGCGTCGCCACTGGCATCATGAAAGCGCAACTGGCGGCAATCGCAGCCGGTACGGTAAACAGAATAGGCGATACGTCCTGGGCCATTGCCAGTGCGCCGAGCAGGGGTAGAAATGCCGCGGCCGTCGCGGTATTGCTGGTTACTTCTGTGAGGAAAATAATCACTGTTACCACTACGGCCACCATTGCCAGGGCCGGCAGCATACCCATGATCGACAGACTTTCGGCAATCCAGGCGGCGAGACCCGAACTACTGATGACGCCAGCGAGCGCCAGGCCACCACCGAACAGCAACAGGACGCCCCAGGGCATGCCCTGGGCGGTGTCCCAGTCCATGACGAACTGGCGGTCACGCAGACTGACCGGAATCAGGAACAACACGATCGCTGCGGCAATGGCGATCACCGTATCGTTCAGCCAGGGCAGCAGGTCGGCCGAAAGCAGTGGCTGAAATATCCAGGCCATCGCGGTCAGTACAAACACCACTGCCACCAGCTTCTCGCCGCGACTCATGGGGCCAAGATCGGCCAGTTGCTGGCGGAGTAGGGCAGAGCTGTCTTCGGCCTGCTCGCGCAGGCCAAAGTCCTGGCGGGTTAACCACCACCAGACAGCGGCCAGCATGGTAAATGCCACTGGCACGCCGATCAGCATCCACTGGGCGAATCCCACGGTAATGTCCTGCGTTTCTGCCAGATAGGCTGCCAGCAGCGCATTGGGTGGCGTGCCGATGAGGGTGGCGATGCCGCCGACGCTGGCGGCATAGGCTATGGCTAACAGCAGAGCGGTGGCAAAGCGCCGCACGGCCTCCGGGTTATCGTTATCAAACATGCTGATGACCGACAAGCCTATGGGCAGCATCATGACAGTAGTGGCGGTATTGCTTACCCACATGCTCAGAAAGCCGGTCGCGATCATGAATCCGGCTATCTGGCGCCGCGGCTTGCTACCCACCGCGAGCAGCGTCATCAGGGCGATACGCTTGTGCAGGTTCCAGCGTTGCATGGCCAGGCCCAGCACAAAGCCACCCATGAACAGGAAGATGATCGGGTTGGCATAGGGCGTGGTGGCGTCGCCTACGCTGCCAAGGCCAAGGGCCGGTATCAGGCAGATGGGCAATAGCGCGGTGGCCGGAATGGCGATGGCTTCGGTGGACCACCAGGTGGCCATCAACAGCATCAGCCCGCTGGCATACCAGGCTTCAATGCTCATGCCTGCCGGGGCGGGCAGCAGTAACGTTATCAGCAGAAACAGCGGGCCGAGGATCAGTCCGATCCGGCGGCTGGTTGGCAGGCCCTGCTTTTGATGGTCGGCGTACGATTCAGACATTCCGGGTATCCAAGGTAAATGATTTGTCAGACGTCAGGGAGACTATAGGCCAGAAAGGCGCCGCACAGCCCTATCAGTGAAAGAAGCAGCAACATTCCGGCTGCACCGATCCAGATGCCCAGTACCCCTAGAAGGCCAGTTGTCAGCAGGATCGCGCCTATAACGCTGTTGCCAACGGCTACATAGTCGGTGCGTCTGTTGCCATCTGCCATGTCCAGCACATAGGTTTTCCGTCCGACACGAACGCCACTATGAGCTACACCCAGCACGAAGAACGCAACGGGGAACAACCAGGCGTGGAGGTTCTCGGGCAGTCCCGCCCAGAAATGGATGGCGATCACCACAGGCCCCAGAAGGCTGGCGATGAATGCCGCGCGTATCATGACCCGTTTGCTCGACTGATCCGCCATGCGGCCCCAGACTGTTGCGCTGAGGCTGTTTGCCAGCCCATTGGCGACCAGAAAAGCGCCCAGCATGCCCAAACCGCTTTGTAGGTCCTGAGCCAGCAAGACATAGTAAGGGGCGGACAGCGCGGAGCAGAGCAGCAATGCGCGGGTGATCACAAAGCGGCGAAAGGGTGCGTCGTCACGTAACAGGTTGATACTCGATAACGCCTCCCGGTAGGCATTTCTGCCGCCTTCGGTCGCCCCTGGTGCCTCTTCGATCAGACGATAAACCCAGGCGGCGACGATCCACAGCAGTGCTGCGGCGATCAATAGGCCGACGTAAAAGCGCATGTCGTCGTCGCGCGGCGGCAGCATCAGACAGTAGATGCCAAATGCCAGGGCGAGCCAGCCTGAGAGGCTCGCCGCCAGGCCGTTCAGCCGGCCGCGTCGGGTTTTGGGTACTGTCTTGCCGATCACATCCTTACTAGCGACCGAGCTCAAGCCTCGCGCCAGACTGAAGATCACCAGGCAGGCGATGATAAGGCCACCGGCGAGCGCCCCGTCGGTGAGCCACGCGGCCAGACCCATGGCTGCCAGAGCGGCGGCCTGGAGCAGACTGCCCAGAATCCAGACGCCCCGTCGACGCGCGTAGTGGCGAATCTGCGCAGCGATAAATAACTGCGGCAGCATCGAACCGGACTCGCGAATAGGGACCAACCAGGCCACCAGAAAGATGGGTGCTCCGACCGCGCCCAGCAGCCAGGCCAGCGTTGTCTTGGGGTTGATGAGCGTATCGCCCAGACTGGTAAGGGTGGTAGCCGTTACCTGCAGGAAAAAATTCCTGGGAACATCGCTGCACGCGCTGTCCGGAATGTCCTTGCAAACTCGAACGTCCTCTTCGTTCATCAGCTTGCCATATAAGCCGTCGAAATCCGGTTCCAGCGCCATCCGTTTGCTCCGCGACAGAAAAAAGAGACGAAATTGTGCCGCTTTCACTATCTGAAAACCATATGGCCGCTGGGCCTTTGCCGGCAAAACGCAGAGTTTTCGGAGGCGGGGCTTCTCTTTACGCAGCTTAGCGGGTAAAAATGCAGGTTTATTGCCAGGTAGCCGTCAACGCTGCCGTACACAGTGGCAGCGCAAGGACAGGCTACTCAATGCGACTCAAATGCATCAAGCTGGCGGGCTTCAAGTCGTTCGTCGACCCCACCACCGTTTATTTTCCGACCAACATGGGTGCGGTGGTGGGCCCGAACGGCTGTGGCAAGTCCAACATCATCGACGCCGTGCGCTGGGTCATGGGCGAAAGCTCGGCCAAGAACCTGCGGGGCGAGTCGATGACTGATGTCATCTTCAATGGATCCAACAGTCGCAAGCCCGTCGGCCAGGCGTCCATCGAACTGATATTTGACAACAGCGCCGGCACGCTGAAGGGCGAGTACGCCGGTTATAACGAAATTTCCATCCGCCGCAAGGTCACCCGCGAAGCACAGAATCAGTACTATCTGAACGGCACCAAGTGCCGTCGCCGCGATATTACCGACATTTTTCTCGGCACCGGACTCGGGCCGCGTAGTTACTCAATCATCGAACAGGGCATGATTTCCAAGTTGATCGAGGCCAAGCCCGATGAACTGCGGCTGTTCATAGAAGAAGCCGCTGGCATCTCCAAGTACAAGGAGCGTCGTCGGGAAACGGAAAATCGAATTCGTCGTACCCATGACAACCTGGCCCGTCTTACCGACCTGCGGGAGGAGTTGGAACGGCAGCTGGCGCACCTGCACCGCCAGGCCCAGTCGGCCGAAAAATACAAGGAATACAAAGCCGAAGAACGGCACCTCAAGGCGCAGTTGCAAGCGCTGCGCTGGCAGACGCTGGACGGCCAGACGGGGGAGCGCGAGCATCGGGTAAGGGAGCTGGAGATAGCGCTGGAAGCACTGATTGCCGAGCAGCGCAACGCCGATAGCGAGGTGGAAAAGCACCGCGACCAGCATGCCGACCTGACTGAAACCTTCAATCAGGTTCAGGCCCGCTATTACAGCGTTGGTGCCGACATTAGCCGGATCGAGCAGATCCTCGACTTCAACCGTGATCGCCAGCGCCAGTTGCACGACGATATCGAACAGACCGAGCAGGCCTGGCAGGAGGCCCAGAGTCACCTCGGTCAGGATCAGGCGTTGCTTGCCGATCTGCAGAACGAGCTGGCCGAGATTGAACCGGAGCTGGAAATGGCAGGGGCTGCGGATGAGGACACCGCCGAGCACCTGCAGACCGCCGAGGACGCCATGCAAGGTTGGCAGTCGGCCTGGGATCAGTTCAACCAGCAGGCCGCTGCGCCCCGGCAGCAGGCGGAAGTCGAGCAGTCACGCATTCGTCACCTTGAGCAGGCCGTTGAACGTTTCAGCGAACGCATTCAGCGTCTTGAGGAAGAGCGCAACACCCTGACGGCGGGACCGCTGGACAATGAGCTGGCCGAGCTTGGCGAGCAGATCGCCGAGCTGGACCTGCGCAGTGAAACCGACCAGCAGCAATTGGCGGACCTGGCCGACCGGCTGCAGCAGGAGCGGGAAACGCTGACTGCGCTAACCCAGGAGCTGAATATCCGTCGGGGCGAGATCCAGCGGCAAAACGGGCGCATGGCCTCGCTGGAAGCCTTGCAACAGGCGGCATTGGACCACGGGACCGGTGTGCGTGACTGGTTGCAGCAGCATGGTCTGGAGGATCTGCCGCAACTGGCGTCGCAGCTGCAGGTGGAACCAGGCTGGGAACTTGCCGTGGAAACCGTGCTGGCGGAGGACTTGCACGCGATCAGCCTCGAAGACCTCGATCTGGTGACGGAGAACGTCGCGCGTTTCGAGCAGGGCAGCCTGCGCCTGCTGGATCATGCCCGTCCGGTAGATACCCATGTTGCGATTGAGGGTGCCTTGCTCGAAAAGGTCGGCTCGCCTATCGACCTGAGCCCCTGGCTCGGCGCGATCCGCACCGCAGCGTCCCTTGAACAGGCTCTTGCCCTGCGCGCTACGTTGGCTAGCCACGAATCGGTCATCACCCTCGAAGGCCACTGGCTCGGGCCCAACTGGCTCCGCCTCAAACGCGGCGAAGCCAGCGAGTCGGGCGTGCTGGCTCGTCAGCAGGAAATGGACACCTTACAGGCGGATCTCGAACAGCAGGAGGCGCTGCTTGCCGAGGGTGATGAGCGGACAGCGCAGCTGCGCGAAGCGGTTCGGCTGCTGGAACAGCAGCGCGACGCCTTGCAACAGGGATTGGCGCGCCTGGGTCGGGAACAAGGCGACCTCAAGGCTCAGTGGTCGGCACGTCAGGTTCGCCTGGAACAGGTCACTGCCCGTCGCCAGCGCATCACTGAGGATCTCGACGATATTAACGCCCAGCGCGCCGACGAGCTGGAGCAGATCGGCGAGGCGCGCCTGACATTGCAGGGCGCGCTGGACCGTATGGCGGACGACTCGGGCCGGCGAGAAGATTTGCTGCGCCGGCGCGATCAGGTCCGCGAAGCACTCGACCATGCGCGTCAATCGGCCCGTCAGCAAAAGGACAAGGCCCATCAGCTGGCGCTACGCACCCAGTCTCTGCGTGCTCAGCAGGACTCTACTGCGCAGGGGCTGGAGCGGCTCGAAATACAGGTCGAGCGTCTGGCCGAGCGCCGGGAACAGCTACGTATGACGCTGGAGGAAAATCAGGCTCCCGAAGATGATCAGCGCATGGAGCTGGAGGGGCTGCTTGAACAACGGATCGACGTCGAGCGGGAACTGGGCGCCGCCCGGCAGGCGCTGGAAACTGTCGATCAACAGATGCGTGACCAGGACCGTCGGCGCAGTCAGGCCGAGCAGCAGGCGCAGCTTCTGCGCAGCCAACTCGATGAGCAGCGCCTGCTCGCCCGTGACTTGCAAACCCGGCGGCAGGGACTACAGGAGCAGCTGCTGGAAGCGGGTTACGATCTTGCCGGCGTGTTGGCGACCCTGCCGGAAGACGCGAGCGAAGCCGATTGGGAGCAACTGCTGGCACAGATGGACGCACGCATTCAGCGACTAGGGGCGATTAACCTGGCAGCCATTGACGAGTACCAGCAGCAGTCGGAGCGCAAGCGCTATCTGGATGCCCAGAACGCTGATCTTGCGGAAGCACTGGATACGCTGGAACAGGTCATCCGCAAGATCGACAAGGAAACCCGCAGCCGATTCAAGGAAACCTTCGACAAGATCAATCACGGCCTGCAGACCCTGTTTCCCAAAGTATTCGGGGGTGGGCACGCCTATCTTGAACTGACCGGCGACGATTTGCTGGAAACCGGCGTTACCATCATGGCGCGCCCGCCGGGCAAGAAGAACAGCACCATCCACTTGCTCTCGGGAGGCGAAAAGGCCCTTACCGCCATCGCCCTGGTATTCTCCATTTTTCAGCTCAACCCGGCCCCCTTTTGCATGCTCGACGAGGTCGACGCGCCATTGGACGATGCCAACGTTGGCCGCTATGCGCGCATCGTCAAGGAGATGTCTGCACGAGTGCAGTTCATTTACATTACGCACAACAAAATTGCCATGGAAATGGCCGATCAGCTGTTAGGCGTCACAATGCATGAACCAGGCTGTTCAAGGCTGGTCACAGTGAATGTCGAAGAGGCGGCTGCGCTGGCGGCAGTGTAAAACTTCGCGTGGTCATGCTAGTGTCCACGGTTATATTTCCGCTTTGGCCCAGAGGGTTGAAGCACACGACAGAATTGGCATAACAGGAACAGCATATTCATGGATTTCGGTTTGCGTGAGTGGCTTATTATCATCGGCCTTCTGGTGATCGCCGGTATTCTGTTTGACGGTTGGCGGCGCATGGGCGGCCGCTCGAAAATTCGTTTCAAACTGGAACGCAATCTCAAGGATCAGGTCGATGGTGAACCCAAGGACGATCTCCTCGGGCCGCCGAGGGTTATCGGTCGTCCCGATCGTTCCGAACCGTCCTTTGGCGATGAGTTCGAGACGCCGCCAGCTTCCCGCGGCGAAGCGGCGCGGCGAGAGCCAGAACAGGTAGGGCTTGATCTGGGCAGCGGGGCCGAACCGCTGGGTGAAACGCGAGCACCGAAACCAAGAAAACCGCCGCCAAAGCCCCTGGAGCCACGGGAGCGTGCAATGCCCAAGCAGTCCGGTTCGCCCAAGGAGTCTGGCGAATCCGCACCTCTGGTCGCCTCTGAGCCCTCGGGCCGCACCGAACCTGGTTTCAAGGAAGAGCCAGCAGCTCCTCGTGAAGCGGCGCCAGTGGAAGAGGTGTTCATCATCAACGTAGTGGCCCGGGATGAGTTGGGCTTTCAGGGCTCGGCCCTGGTGCAGAACATATTGGAAAGTGGCTTGCGCTTTGGAGAGATGAATATCTTTCATCGCCACGAAAGCATGAGCGGCAATGGCGATGTGCTGTTTTCGATGGCCAATGCATTGAAGCCGGGCGTCTTCGATCTGGACGAAATGGACAGCAGTCACGTACGTGCGGTCAGTTTTTTCATGGGACTGCCTGGCCCTCGCCATCCCAAACAGGCTCTGGATCTGATGATCGCCGCTGCCAGAAAGCTGGCGCATGAGCTCGGGGGTGATCTCAAGGATGAGCAGCGCAGTGTGCTGACCGCGCAAACCATCGAGCATTACCGCCAGCGCATCGCCGAATTCGAGCGCAAGCACTACAACCTCAGGCGCTGATTTCAGCGCCCACAGACAGACATGACCCAGACATCCAGCCCGGCTGCTCGCGTGCAAAGCCTGCGTGAGCAGATTCATGATCATAACCACCGGTATTACGTGCTCGATGAGCCAGCTATACCGGATGCCGAGTACGATCGGCTATTCAACGAACTACGAACCCTCGAAGCCGACAACCCCGACCTGATCATTCCGGACTCGCCGACCCAGCGCGTCGGCGGGTCGCCGTCTTCCGCCTTTGGTACCGTGCAGCACGACGTTCCGATGTTGAGCCTGGGTAACGCGTTCAAGGAAAGCGACATGTTCGACTTCGACCGCAGCGTGCGGCGGGGGCTTGATCTGCCGGCTGGCGATCTCTTCGCTGAGGAGGCTCCGGTCGAATATTGCTGTGAGCCGAAGCTGGATGGTCTGGCCGTGAGCCTGTTGTATGAGGATGGCTACCTGACCCGGGGCGCGACGCGGGGCGACGGCAGCAAGGGCGAAGACATCACCACCAACGTACGCACCATCCGCAATATTCCACTGAAGCTGCGCGGCGAGGGCTGGCCCCGGGTGCTCGAGGTGCGCGGTGAGGTTTACATGAGCAAGGCCGGATTCGAGGCGCTCAACGAACGGGCCCGTGAAGCCGGCTCGAAAACCTTCGCCAATCCGCGAAACGCTGCGGCAGGGTCATTGCGGCAACTTGACTCCAGTATCACCGCGAGCCGTCCGCTGGAATTCTGCTGTTATGGCATTGGCCGGTTCGAAGGTGAGCTACCCCGTACCCAGACTGGCGTTCTGCAAGCCCTCAAGCAATGGGGGCTGGCCATCAGCCGCGAGTTGAAGCTGGTTCAGGGGCTGGAAGGCTGCCTGGAATATTACCGGGACATCGGTGAGCGCCGCGCCAGCTTGAGCTTCGAGATTGACGGGGTGGTGTTCAAGGTCAATGATCTGGGCTACCAGCGAGAGCTGGGCTTTCGCGCACGCGAGCCGCGCTGGGCCATCGCCCATAAATTTCCCGCCAGCGAAGAGCTGACCGAGCTGCTGGATGTAGAGTTCCAGGTTGGCCGCACTGGCGCCATCACGCCGGTGGCGAGGCTGAGACCGGTGCAGGTCGCTGGCGTTACGGTGTCCAACGCTACCCTGCACAACATGGACGAAGTGGCGCGTCTCGGAGTAATGATCGGCGACACGGTCATTATCCGGCGTGCTGGTGACGTAATCCCGCAGATCATGCAGGTGGTGACCGAGCGCAGACCTGACGATGCCCGCCTGGTGCATATTCCGGAAAGCTGCCCGGTGTGCGGCTCGCTTGTCGAGCGTACGCAACTGGTCAAACGCAGCAGGGGCCGGGAATCCTATACCGAAGGCTCAGTGTACCGGTGCGTTGGTCGGCTCGCGTGTCAGGCGCAACTCAAGCAAGCCATCACCCATTTTGTCTCGCGCCGGGCGATGGATATCGACGGGCTTGGCGAGAAAATCATTGAGCAACTGGTCGATATCGGCCTGGTCAGCTCGCCTGCAGACTTGTTCACCCTTACCTATGAGCAGGTCGTTCAGCTCGAGGGGTTCGCCGAGGTATCCAGCAAGAATCTGCTGATGGCGATTCAGGACAGCAAAAAACCCGCGCTGGCCCGTTTCATTTATTCCCTGGGCATTCCTGACGTCGGAGAGGAAACCGCCAAGCTGCTTGCCAGAGCCCTTGGCAGCCTGGACCGGATCACCCGAGCGCTACCCGAAGTGCTGGTCTACCTGCCCGATATCGGGGCCGAAGTCGCCCACGAAATTCATTCATTTTTTATCGACGATCACAATCGTACGGTTATCAGTCAATTGCTGGGTCGAGGGGTCGAATTGCAGGACGAAGGCGACATCTCTCCCGAATTTGCTGCCTATGTGAGTCTTGCTGATTTTCTCGCCCGCCTGGAAATACCCTTCGTAGCCAGGACGGGAGCGGAACGGCTGGCGTCACGCTTCGACAGTCTGGAGGCGATCATTGAGGCCGACTGGCTGGATCTCAAGCAGGTCGAGCGCTTCACCGACAAGGCAGTCAAAAGCCTGCGCGACTATTTCCAGTCCGCAGCTGCGCGTGAACGGGTGCTGGCAATTGAAGCGCAACTGCGCGATTTCGGCATGCACTGGAACAGCCCGCGGGCGCAGCTAGACAATCTCCCGCTGGCAGGGCAGACCTGGGTGCTTACCGGGAGTCTGGAAACCTTTTCCCGCGATGTGGCCAAAGACTATCTCGAAGGTTTGGGCGCCAAGGTAGCGGGTAGCGTTTCTGCCAAGACCCACTGCGTGGTGGCTGGGCCTGGCGCTGGCAGCAAACTGGCCAAAGCCGAGCAACTGGGTGTAAAGGTACTCGACGAACAGGGATTGTTGAAACTGCTGGAAGAGCAGGGCATCCAACCTTGATCCCACGCATTGTGCTGGCCCCTATGGAGGGGTTGGTGGACCCGCCCATGCGCGACATCCTGACCCGAATTGGCGGCATTGACTGGTGCGTCAGTGAGTTTATTCGAGTAACTGAAGGGCCGCTGAACCAGAGCACTATTCTACGTATCGTCCCCGAGGCAGTGAATGGCTGGAAAACCCCCGCTGGCGTCGCGGTTCATCCACAGTTATTGGGCTCCGATCCGCATTGGCTGGGCGTAAACGCCGCGCTGCTCGCAGAAATGGGCGCTCCGGCAGTGGATTTGAATTTCGGTTGCCCTGCCAAGACCGTCAATCGACACGGTGGCGGGGCCGGGTTGTTGCGTGACCCCGAAATACTTGCCCGCATTGTCTCAGAAGTGCGCGCTGCGACCCCGGCGAGGGTGCCCGTGACTGCCAAGATGCGTCTGGGCTACAGCGATACCAGTCTGACGCTGGAATGTGCGCAGGCGTTGGCGGATTCTGGAGCGGCTGAAATTGTTGTCCATGCACGCACCAAGATGGATGGCTACAAGCCTCCGGCCCATTGGGAGTGGCTATCCAGGATTCGCCAGGCGGTCGATGTGCCGGTCATCGCCAACGGCGAGGTATGGACGGTGGAGGACTATCGGGACATAAGACGGATAAGTGGATGCGATACGGTAATGATCGGTCGCGGGCTGGTGGTACGCCCTGACCTGGCGCGGCAGATTGCTGGGGATCTGAAGGGAGAAAGCCACGTACCGATCAGTTGGCAAGCCTTGATCCCCTGGTTTGAGGACTTTTACAGTCAAACCAGGGAACGTGTAGCGCCCCGGCATGCACCCGGGCGATTCAAGCAATGGCTTGCGTTACTGACACGCAGTTACCCTGAAGCACAAGGTCTGTTCGATCAGTTGCGGCGGGAGACCGACTCGGACTCCATGGCCGCTACGATCAGGAACCTTGCAGCTGTTGAACTATCCGATCTTTGACCTGCAGACGCTGCTCTTTGAGATTGCGCGTGTCGTCGTCTTCCGCATTACCGGCCGAGATTGACTCAGCAGCCAGCACCTGATTATCGATATCAGCGTACTGGTCCAGCAGTTGGTCAAGCTGGGAATCCTGGCTTCGCCGCTGCTGCACCTCTTCTCTGCTGAGCGACAGGTCTTGATATAAGTCGTGGGATGCAACCATGAAATTCTCCAGGTATCGAGAAAGCGTAAAAAGCTGAGGAGTAGAAGGCATTGCCTCCCACACCTCAGCTTGCCATTAGCTAGTATCGAATCTTAGCTATTCCGACCGCCGCCGTGGCTGTTCTGGCCGCCTTTCTTGCCGGCTTCAGATGCCTTTTCGCGATCATTTGCGAAATTGCCGCCTGAGTTTTCACCGCCTTTCTTGCCGGCTTCAGACGCTTTTTCACGGTCGTTTGAAAAATTTCCTGGGTTTGAGTTTCCTGAATTAGCCATATCATTATCCTCACTTGTGGTTCTCGATTTATGAGCACGATGCCCATATCTGTAGGAGAGGGGTAATGGCTAAAAGTTGAACGGAAAGTTCATAAACACGACGAGCGGTAGATATAATTATTATGTAGTTCAATTAGTTAGCCATCAAACTCATGTCAATAAGATGGCCCGGCGATGTCAGGAGCGTGGCTTGTAGCCCAGCCTGATTCCGCCCCAGTGACGACCCTGCACAAAGATGGGTACCGACAGGTCATGCATGATCTCCCCGGTGTCCCGCTTGTAGGTCTGCAACAAGAGGGTCTGCTCATGACTCCCGCAGCGGGCGCCGGTGCGGTCATTGAAGAGCCGCTTGGTGCGACAGTAACGAGTGTCATGCTCCAGCTCACCCTTGGGCTTGCGGCAGAACGCATTGTTGTGTGTGGGCACGTAGCCTTCGGGTGTCGTTGCGATGGCATAAATCAGCGAAGAATGGGCTTTCAACAAAGGCTCCTGGATTGCAGGCAGGAAGCCGTCGGTATAGGTGTCGAAGCGACTGTTGTACTGCCGGGGCGCCGTATTGGCTATCGGTTCAAGATTGCGATCAAACAGGTCCTGAATGCTGATGTTGCCCTGCGCAACGTCGTTTTCGAACTGCGCTGTGATAGCGGCTGCTGCTGTCCGCGCAGCATCGAAGAACTGCTGGTGGTAGGGGTCCAGTGCGACCTCGGCGAGCATTTCGCTTACCTGTTCAGCAATCTGGACCAGATTATCGGCTTCGTTGGTAAGAAACAGTGTTTGCTGGTCGCTGCTGGACAGATCGGCGCGGACCTGTTCCACGGCGGTGGAGAGGCTGCTCAACTGATCGCGGTTTGCGGTGATGCTGTCGGAAATCTGGCTGGTTTCCTGTTTGACTTGTGTTCCCTGGATATTTATTTCCAGCAGCCTGCCGCTAGCCTGGTCGATAAGCGCAACGCTGCACTGAACCTGTTTTACCAGTTCTTTTATGCTGCCCGTGACCCGCTGCGCCTCCTTGTTCATTTCATTGATGATGTCGGACACTTCCGATGTGGATAGCGCAGTGCGCGCCGCCAGGCCGCGTACTTCGTCTGCCACCACCGCAAAGCCGCGACCCATGGTGCCCGCGCGAGCTGCTTCGATGGCGGCATTGAGCGCCAGGAGATTGGTCTGGCTGGCAATGTTCTCGATAACCTGTGTCACCTTGACGATTCGACTGGCTCGGTCGTTGAGTTGGCCGAGCATAACCAGGCTCTCATCGGCCTGGATCGCCAGGCGGTGCATCACCTCAACCGCCTGATCCAGCGCCTGCTTGCCGGCCTGGCTGCCGCACAGCGCCGCCTCTGCCGCCTGGTCTGCCTTGTCGGCATAGCGAGAGGTATTTTCTACCTGCTGGCTGATATGCTCGGCGTTCTGCGCTACCTGGGTGATGGCCGTCAGCTGGGATGTCAGTCGATGGGCCAGTTGATCGACAGAAAAAGACACTTCGGCCGCAGCAATGGCGTTGCGACTGGTTGACTGGGATAAACGGGTGGTGAGTTGCTGCACGGAAGTCTGTTCGGCAGCAACGCCCGGTAAAGCAGCCGGGTCCTGCCGTTTCAGCACCCAGGGCACAATTGATAGCAGAATCGCGAAGGGCAGGACTGCCAGTCCATAGTCTATGGTCAGCCAGGTGACTACTCCCGCCTGGACCATATAGCCGGCCAGGTGCTTTGCGCCAATCCGTTCCATGGGATGCCTCCATTGATACCTGACTAACCAATTTAGCTACGTATTTCCCAGTAAGCCATCACTCAATCACCCTAACAATGCGCCTTTGGTCGCAGGATACCAAGGGTTTGGGTTACGAAGTCAGCCGGTGTCGCTGCATGAACCCGACGTCCAGATGGTCTTTCCATTTACCTATTAGTTTTCCTCCCGCACTCAAAGGCCCATAGCTCATCAACGCCCGGCCGTCCGCGGTCGATAACAGGGCCAGCGCATTGCTCTGGGGTCGATAGGGTTGCAGCGCCGCGCCCTGGATGAGGGCCGGAATATTGGCGGCGAGTATGCTGCCTTGCCGCACGGCGTAAACGCCAGAGCGTTGGGCCCCCGCCAGACTTGAGCAGTCACCGCTGGCCAGTACGTTGGGAAAGTTCTCGCTTTGCAGCGTGTTGCCGATGGTAACGAAACCCTGCTGGTCGCAGCTCAGTCCGGATTGGGCGAGCCAGGCCGGCGCACTGGCTCCGGTGGCAAGTACCAGTGCGTCGGCTGCCTGGACGGGCTCTTCGCCACATAACAAGACCTTTTCCTTTATAGCACTGACCCTCATGCCCTCAATGAGTGAAATGTCCCGCTGCTGCAACAGACCCCTCGCACGTTTGATCAGGCCCTGGGGTTGGCCGTGCAGCAGAGTCGAGCCGGTGATCAGAGTAATGGCGCTGTCCGGCAGGCTGTTCCGGAAGGCCAAGGCCAGCTCAAAGGCGGCCGGGCCGGCACCCAATATCGTCAGCTCGCGGGGAGGGGCATGTTGCTGCCAGTGCTGCCACTGCTCGATAAAACCGGCAAATGGCTTGGCTGGTACGACCTTGACGCTATGGTCGGTGATCCGGGGTCCGGGGGGCACAGAACCTACATTAAGGGACAACAAGTCATAGTGCAGTGCCTGACCACTTCCGAGCGTCAGATAGCGCTCACTAGCCCGCAGGCCGACCGCCTCGTCGGTCACCAAGCGCAGGCCAGCAGCCCGGCACAAAGGCTCAAGCTCAACGGCGCATTCGGCTGGGGTGAATCGCTCCGCTATCAGGCCAGGCATCATGCCTGAATACCAGGCACTGGCATCAGGGCTGACCAATACACTCCCGACCGGAACCCGATAGCCGTTGTAAATCCAGTTGCGTAGCGCCACCAGATGACTGTGCCCCGCACCGATCAGAAGCAGAGGGCACGGCATGGTGTCGTCAAACGAGGAAATGCGTGTCACGGAACCTTTACTCTGGCGAATGTTGGTTGGATAGCCCCCATTGATAAGCGCGCATTGGAACCAATGATGTGCTGTTTTCGAAATCGACTTCCGCTGTGCGAACCTGCTAATCTCTGGCTCTGGTCGTTTTCCAGTCGTTCCGGAGAGTAACGTGCCCCACAATAACAGTCTTTACCCATCCAGCGGTCGTGCCTGGTTCACCGTGTCAATCCTGCTGGTAGCTTATGTTCTGTCCTTCATCGATCGGCAAATTCTCAACCTGCTGGTTGAACCTATCCGCCGTGATTTGATGATCAGCGATACCCAGATGAGTCTTCTGATGGGGCTGTCGTTTGCGGTTTTTTATACCATCGCCGGTATCCCACTTGGCCGCATTGCGGATAGCAAAAGCCGCCGCGGTCTGATTGCCGGGGGCGTGTTTGTCTGGAGTCTGATGACCGCTGCCTGCGGTCTGGCGCAGCAGTATTGGCACTTTATTCTTTGCCGGATCGGTGTGGGCGCTGGCGAAGCGGCCCTGTCACCTGCAGCTTATTCACTGCTCGCGGACAGTTTTCCTGCCGACAAGCGGGCCACCGCAATCAGCGTCTATGCGATGGGCATCTATCTGGGCGCCGGACTGGCTTTTCTGCTGGGCGGCATGGTCGTCACCTTCGCCTCGGCGCAGGGTGAGGTAGTAGTGCCGATCCTGGGCCTGGTCCGCCCCTGGCAGATGATCTTTCTTATTCTGGGTGCTGTAGGGGTGGGTTTCTGTTTTGTCCTGTTCGCTATCAAGGAGCCTACCCGCAAGGGTATCGGCGCAGGCGTTGCGGTGCCGTTGAAGGATGTAGGCGTTTATCTGCTGAGCATCCGCAAGACCGTTCTGTGTCATAACTTCGGGTTCGCTTGCCTGTCATTCGCGTCCTATGGCGCGTCGGCATGGATCCCCACCTTCTTCATTCGTAACCATGGTTTGACTCCCGGCGAAGTAGGGGTTTATTACGGCTCCATCGTCATGGTCGCCGGCTCGCTGGGCATCGTATTTGGTGGCCGCCTGGCTGATTATCTGGCCAGACGCGGCTACACTGATTCCAACATGCGCGTCGGACTGTTGTCGGCAATAGTGACACTGCCATTCAACGTAGTGTTCCTGCTGAGCGACTTGAACCTGATATGGTTCCTGATGTTCTTCAACGTATTCACCGTGGCCATGCCTTTCGGTGTTGCGCCAGCGGCCATTCAGGAAGTGATGCCGAACTCGATGCGCGGCCAGGCATCTGCCATTTACCTGTTCACCATCACCCTGATTGGCCTGGGCATTGGTCCGACCGCAGTAGCCATGGTGACGGATTTTGTATTCATGGACGACATGGCCGTACGTTATTCGATCTTCATCGTGTCCAGTATCATTACCCTTGGTGCGGTTGTGCTGCTCTGGATGGGCTTGAAGCCTTACCGTGAAGCACGCGAAACCCTGCAGCGATGGGGTGACAAGCACGAAGCTGACGCTTTAAATCGCTGATTGCCGCCCGGCTAGCCGGGCGCACCTTATTTTCAAGAGGAGCTTAATCATGAGTGACGCAGTAATCGTATCCACAGCCCGCACCGCACTGGGCAAGTCCTATCGCGGCGCCCTGAACAACACCCACAGTGTCGACATGGCCGGCTATGTCATCGAACACGCCGTCAAGCGTGCTGGCATCGACCCGTCCATCGTTGAAGACGTGATCCTTGGCGCTACCTTCCATGAAGGCGCGCAGGGCAAGAACATGGCCCGCCTGGCCGCCATCCGCGGTGGTCTGCCGATCACTACCGCCGGTATGTCGATCAACCGTTTCTGCAGCTCGGGTCTTCAGTCCATCGCTATCGCTGCGCAGCGTGTTGTCAGCGAAAAGATCCCTGCCATCGTGGCCGGTGGTGTCGAGTCCATCTCCCTGTGCCAGAACGAAAAGCTCAATATGTTCCATGGCACCAATGAGTGGATCAAGCAGAACAAGCCCGAGCTGTACATGTCCATGATTGAGACTGCGGATATCGTCGGTGCGCGTTACAACGTCAGCCGTGCAGCGCAGGATGAGTACGCCCTGATCAGTCAGCAGCGCACTGCGGCCGGCCAGGAAAGTGGCAAGTTCGACGACGAGATCGTGCCTTACCTGGTCAAAATGCTGGTCAAAGACAAGGAAACCGGCGAAGTCAGCGAGCAGGAAGTGAACCTGAAGAAAGACGAATGCAACCGTCCGAGCACTACCTTGGAAGGCCTTGCAGGTCTGCAGCCAGTGCGCGGACCTGAGCACTTCGTTACAGCCGGCAACGCCAGCCAGTTGTCAGACGGCGCCTCGGTCTGCGTGGTCATGAACAGCACCGCCGCCGAGCAGCAGAACATCGAGCCGATGGGTATCTTCCGCGGTTTCGCCGTTGCTGGCTGCGAGCCTGACGAAATGGGCATCGGCCCGGTTTTCGCCATTCCGCGTCTGCTCCAGCGCAACGGTCTTACCATGGACGATATCGGTCTGTGGGAACTCAACGAAGCCTTTGCTTCACAAGTGGTTTACTGCCGCGACAAGCTGGGCATCCCGATGGAAAACCTCAACGTCAACGGCGGCTCCATCGCCATCGGCCACCCCTACGGTGTGACCGGCTCGCGTCTGACCGGACATGCGCTGATCGAAGGCAAGCGTCGCGGCGCCAAGTTCGTGGTAGTCACCATGTGTATCGGTGGCGGTCAAGGTGCTGCGGGTCTGTTCGAGGTTCTCTAAGGGCCTGTCCCGTTCGGTTCAGGCTTGATTCATCATGCCTGCCCCGTTCGGCATCCGGAGCGAATTTTTCGTCCCAGGCCCTGTTGGCATCCCAGGCCCTCATGTGTCATCCCCGGCCCTCATTTGTCATCCCCGCGAAGGCGGGGAGCCACGGGCTGCGGGATTGATTCAAAATGCTGGATTCCCGCCTGCGCGGGAATGACGTAAGTGTGTGTATGCCGGCCCCGTATTGGTCATTCCCGGTCTCGTGCTCCGTCATCCCCGCGAAGGCGGGGATCCATGGGCTGCGGGATTGATTCAAAATGCTGGATTCCCGCTTTCGCGGGAATGACGTAAGTGTGTGTATGCCGGCCCCGTATTGGTCATTCCCGGTCTCGTAATCCGTCGTCTTCGCGAAGGCGGGATGCAGGCAGACTGTGGGGCAAGCACCACCCTTGTCATCCCCGCGAAGGCGGGGATCCATGGGTTGCTGGGATTGATTCAAAATGCTGGATTCCCGCCTGCGCAAGAATGACGTAAGTGTGTGTATGCCGGCCCCGTATTGGTCGTTCCCGGTCTCGTGCTCCGTCATCCCCGCGAAGGCGGGATGCAGGCAGACTGTGGGGCAAGCACCACCCTTGTCATCCCCGCGAAGGCGGGGATCCATGGTTTGCTGGGATTGATTCAAAATGCTGGATTCCCGCCTGCGCAGGAATGACGTAGATAAGCTTTTACACGGTGGCACCTTCTGATCATCCCGAGCCCTTGTCGCCCAGGAATGACGTAAATAATTTTCACTTTTATGCGGGTCCACCTGCGACACCGCAGGAGCAATCCCCCCATGTCACAGAAGATCATCAACACCGACGATCTGGCTTTTCTGCTTTATGAAATGCTGGATATCGAACGTTTCACTCAATTCCCCCGTTACGCCGATCACAGCCGTGATACCTTCGATGCCGCCATCGAGCTGGCCTTGAAAGTCGGCGCTGAAACCTTCGCACCGCACAACCATCTTTGCGATGCCGACGAGCCACGCTTCGAAAACGGCAAGGTTGTCATTCGCAAGGAGGTCAGCGAGGCCCTGGCGGTGCTGCGCGAGACCGGTTTGATGGCTGCGTCCCAGGATTACGAGCGCGGCGGCATGCAACTGCCTGCAGCTGTAGCGCAGACCTGTATTGGTCTGATCAAGGGCGCCAATGTCAGCACCCAGGCCTATGCCGGACTGACCATTGCCGCCTGCAACCTGATCATGGCGCATGGCAGCGACGAGTATAAACAGCGCTTCGCCGAACCGATGATGGCCGGGCGATTCTTCGGCACCATGTGTCTGACCGAGCCGCATGCCGGTTCATCTCTGGCTGATATCAAGAGCCGCGCGGTTCCGGCCGGCGATGGCAGCTATCGGATCTCAGGCAACAAGATTTTCATCTCCGCTGGTGATCACGAACTGAGCGAAAACATCGTGCATTTGGTACTGGCCAAGCTGCCCGACGCGCCGCCCGGCGTAAAAGGCATTTCGCTGTTCATCGTGCCCAAGTTTCTGGTCAATGAAGATGGCTCGCTGGGCGAGCGCAACGACGTGCAGCTGGCAGGCCTGATTCACAAGATGGGTTATCGCGGGACCACCTCGACCATGCTCAACTTTGGGGAAAAAGGCGGGGCCGTGGGCTATCTGGTGGGCGAAGCTCACCAGGGGCTGGCGCAGATGTTCCATATGATGAACGAAGCGCGTATTGGCGTTGGTCTGGGTTCAGTGATGCTGGGTTATACCGGCTATCTACATGCGCTGGAATACGCCCGTGAGCGTCGTCAGGGCCGGCCGCTGAAGGAGCGCAATCCCGAAAGCCCGATGATTCCGCTGATCGAGCACGCCGATGTTCGCCGCATGCTCTTGACGCAAAAGGCCTTCGTCGAGGGCGGACTGTCGCTGTGCCTGTTTGCCTCGACTCTGGTTGACGAGAAAAAACACGCGCAAAGTGCACAGGAGCGTGATGACGCAGCCGGACTGCTGGACCTGCTGACACCCATAGTCAAGTCCTGGCCGTCGCAGTTCTGCCTGGAGGCTAACAGCCTGGCGATTCAGGTTCACGGTGGCTATGGGTATACCCGCGAGTATCCGGTCGAGCAGTTCTACCGCGATAACCGTCTGAATCCGATTCATGAAGGCGCCCACGGTATTCAGGGGCAGGATCTGCTTGGCCGCAAGGTCAGCATGAAGGACGGCCAGTATTACCAAGGCCTGCTCAAGCGTATCCGCCAGACATTGGCTGATTGTGCGGGCGAGGCGGAGCTTAAGACATCCTGTGGGTTGCTGGGCGCCGCATTGGAGACGCTGACTGGTGTGACCGACGCGCTGCAGTCAATGCGCAAGGAGGATCCAGAGCGCGCGCTGGCCAATGCCTACCTGTATATGGAATGCTTCGGCCACGTTGTGGTGGGCTGGATGTGGCTGCGTCAGGCCCAGGCGGCATTACGGGGGTTGAAGCAAGGCGGCGAGCGTCCTCAGGCGTTTTATCAGGGTAAGCTCAATACCTGCGAATACTTCCTGCGCTACGAGCTGCCCAAGCCGCTGGCTCTCGCCGAGGTGCTGCGCAACGCCGACCGCACCACGCTGGACATGCCAGAAGAGTGTTTTTAAGTGGACGCCGCTGATCAAGCTGGTGCTTGACCGTCCCAGGTAAGCCCCATCCTTGCGGAGGGTCATCGGCTGTTGTGCGCCGGCACGGGTTTTCCTGGGACTGTTGAGCACCAGCTCGATACCTAGTTTCGCAGCAGCCTCGGCATTCCAGGCCCGACGCCAGCTGATCAAGCTGGTGCTTGACCGTCCCAGGTAAAACCCATCCTTTCGGAGGATTATCGGCTGTTGCGCGCAGACTTGGGTCTTCCCGGGACTGTTGAGCACCAGCTCGATACCCAGTTTCGCAGCAGCCCCGGCAGTTTGCCCCAACCTCGTAAGATCAACTCGGCCCCTTCCAGGAACTGTTCAATACACCTTTCTGAACGTCAGGTTATACCGCGCCGCGCCAGTAAGCGGGTGATCCGCCTTTTTGCCCAGCGGCGCGACGCCGTGATAGAACAAGCGGCTCGCTCCACCCCATACCACCACATCCCCATGCTCCAGCTTCCAGCGGTCGGGTTTGTCGGCGCGCTTGGGCCCGCCGAACATGAAGCTAATTGGCGCCCCAAGGGATACCGAGACAATAGGCGCGCGCAAATCCTGTTCATCCCTATCCTGGTGCAGAGACATGCGTGCGCCGGTTTCATAGCGGTTTATAAGGCAACTCTGGGGCAGGAACCCGTGATACTCGGCGGCCTGCGCGGCGCGCTGGGCCAACTGCAGGAAAGTCTCCGGCATCTCTGGCCAGGAATGCTCTGTCAACGGATCCGCCACACTATAACGATACCCCTGCAGATCGGTTACCCAGCCAAGCCCACCGCAGTTGGTCATCGCCGCCGACATGCTATGCCCACCTGGCGTGACCTGGTGGCGGAAGGGGGAAGAATTGGCGATCCGATGGATTTCGTCGATCAGCATAGCCGCGTCGCACAGGGCGAAACCGCGCAACAGCCAGGCCCCCTCAGCAAGGCGCTCTGGCTCCTGGGGCAAATCGTCGAACAGATCGAGCGTGCCGGCCATGGTTACTGGCCGTTCGGGAGCTGCGGTTCCAGGTCGAGCAGCCGGCGCTTGCGAGGACGATAAGTGGTATGTTCATCACCCACGCGATAATTCGGACGGCCGAAGCTGTACCGCCCTATGGCGTAGTCGATGGGTGAAGATTGGCTGGTCATTGCCCGGCTCCTGATGGTGACCAGTAAATAATAGTCGACCTTCAGGCTTCCGGCTGCAGCCCGTTACACTTTCATGCCGGGCAGGTTCAGCGAGGCGGTATTGCCACCATCTACCGCGAGCGCCTGCCCGGTCATATAGCTGGCATCATCGCTGGCAAGAAAAGCGATGGCCGAGGCGATCTCTTCCGGGCGACCGTAACGGCGCAATTCGCAGCGGGCACCCAGTTTGGCTTCCTTGTTGTTGGCGCGGGCGTAATCGAACACGGGTTGGGTCATGCCAGTCTCTACCAGTCCGGGACAAACGGCGTTGACACGAACATTATGGCCGCCCAGATCACAGGCGCTGGTCATTGTAAAGTTGATCACCGCTGCCTTCGAGGCGCTGTAGGCATTGCCGCCGGCGCCCGAACGAATACCCGCGACCGAAGCGGTATTGACGATCGCTCCCTTGCCTTGCTTTTCCATCTGGCGTGAGGCGTACTTGGTGAACAGCATCACGCCATACAGATTCACGCTGACAATCTTCTGCCAGGTTTCCAGGCTTTGTTCCTGGACGGTGTTGTAATCGCCCCCAGCGATCCCTGCGTTGTTGCACAGCACATCCAGCTGGCCGAAGTGGGCGATGGTCTCGCTGACGCACTGCTCGACAGCCGCCTCGTCAGACACGTCCACAATGCGTGTCAGTACCTCTGCGCCTGCGGCTATTTCCTCGGCTGTTTGTTTGAGTCCTTCCTCGTTGCGGTCGACCAGCATCAGGCGCGCGCCCTCGACCGCCATTCGCTTGGCCGTCGCGCGGCCGATGCCGCTACCGGCACCAGTGATCAGTACTACCCGGTTCTCGAATCGTTGCATGAGGTCCTCCTCTAGCGGCAAGCCACAAGCGTGGCAAGCGGCAGAATTAAGATATTTAACCAGCGCAAAACGTCAGGATGCGCGCCGGGTGAATTTGTCGAAGTGTAACGGCTCCGGTCTCAATTGCTTGAAACCTCAGGCTTCCAGCTGGGGCTAATGATCAATACTCGGCTCGTTGCCTTCGGTATCCAGCGCGTTATCGCCGCGTGGCTTGATACCCAGTTTGTCGGACATCGCCTCGGTGTCGATCTGCCAACTGGCGATCTCTCGCTCAAAGCGCAGCGGCGAGATGCTGATGCGGTTCGCGCGCAACGCTCCGACATCGGTGTCCAGCCCGGTAATACGTTCGGTCTGGCGCTGAAAGCCGAGCCAAAAATAAGGCACATCCCGGGTATCGCGGCGACATTCGATATTAATCCCGCCAATGCTGCCGGCTCGCGCCCGGCAGGTCGCCACGCCAGTCACCTGGTCGGGAAGGCAGGCGGGAAAGTTGACATTCATCGCGCAATCGGTGGGCCAGCCCTTTTCGAGTAGCTGACGTACCACGCCAGGTCCGAACTGCCGGGCAGTGTCCCAATGGATATCGCTGCCCTTGTGGTACGCCAGAGACAGTGCAATCGACGGGATGCCCATCAGCGTGGCGGTCAGCGCGCCGCCGATGGTGCCGGAATAGGCCACCGAGTCGCTGATGTTGGCGCCGGCATTGACCCCGGACAGAACCAGATCAGGCGCCTCCGGCATCAGCTCGCCGACCGCCAGCAACACGCAGTCGCTTGGGGTGCCGCTGACGCTCAGACGCCGCTCGCCCATATGGTGCACGCGCAAAGGCGAATGCAGGGTGATCGACATTGACACGCCGCTCTGATCCAGATCGGGCGAAACGATCCAGACTTCCTCGGCAATCTCGGCGGCGATCTCCTCCATAACCTTCAGGCCCGGCTCGCGCCAGCCATCGTCGTTGGTCAGTAGTACACGCTTGATCGGTTTGGTCATGAAGTTCAACCTGTTGTCGGAGCACGTCAAAAGATGTGCCCCGGTGAGTTACGGACGTTCGAGATATTGAAGGCCGGCTTACTTCTGCTGCGCAATCTCCCAGCCACGCTGCGCCAACAAGCCCGCACGTTTGCCGACATCCAGCGCATCGGCATTGCTCGCATTACCCTGTAATGCCCGGTGATAGACGCCCTGCAAAATGGCCGCCAGACGGAACAGCGAAAACGCCAGAAAGAAGTTCCAGTCTGGCACTTCACTGCGGCCGGTGTACTGGCAATACCAGTCGAGCACCTGTTGCTCCTCCGGTAGACCCAGTGACTTGAGATCGCCGCCCTGCATGCCTTTCACGCCGCTGACACCTGAGGGCAGATGGTAGGGCAGGCAGCAGTACGCCAGATCGGACAGCGGGTGGCCGAGGGTAGCCAATTCCCAATCCAGAATGGACACTACCTTGGGTTCGGTCGGATGCAAAATCAGGTTGCCGACGCGGAAATCGCCGTGGGCAATGGTGGTGTGATCATCGCTGGGGCAGTTCTCGGGCAGCCAGGCCATTAGCGCGTCCATGGCTGGCATGTCATCGGTACGGCTGGCTTCAAACTGACCGCTCCAGCGTTTGATCTGCCGGGGTACATAGCCATCGGGTTTGCCGTAACTTTCCAGGCCGACAGCCTTCCAGTCGACATTGTGCAGCCTGGCCATGGTCTCGATCATCGAATGATAGATGGGCGAGCGCTGCTCGTGGTCCACCGCGGACAGCAACGGCTGCGTATGAACGCGGCCTTCAACATAATCCATCACGTAGAACGCAGTACCGATGACGTCAGGATCTTCACACAACAAGCGCGCGGTGGGCACCGGAACGTCAGTGGCGCCTAGCGCGTTGATCACCTGATACTCACGCTCGACCATGTGCGCTGAAGGGAGCAGCTTGCCCGGCGGTTTCTTGCGCAACACGTAACGCTTTTCGGCAATTTCCATCAGGTAGGTCGGGTTGGACTGGCCTCCCTGGAACTGCTGAAGCTTGAGACCGTTTTCCGCGCCGGGAAGATACTGCTGCAAATAGGAAGCGAGCTTCCTTTCGTCAATCCGGTGCGCGGGTAATACGTCGATCAGGGTTGCTTCGCTCATGTAGAAGGTCCTGTATACAGTGGAGGCGTTAACGTAACACGCCAGGCAGAAACCTGGCGCGAGTTAGCAGAATGGTGAATCAGCGGCCATCAGGTGATGGTATCGCCACCGTCCGCGACAATGGTCTGGCCGGTAACATATGCACTGGCGGAAGAGGCCAGAAACAGCGCCACGCCCGCGATGTCGATGGGCTCGCCGACCCGCCGCAAGGGCAGTTTTTCTTCGACGCGCTTGAGGCGGTCCGGATCTTCCAGCAGAGCCTGGGCAAAATCGGTACGGACCAGACCCGGCGCGATGGAGTTGACGCGGATGTTCTTCGGCCCCCATTCCAGCGACAGGTTACGCGCCAGGCCAGCTTCGGCCGCCTTGGACATGCCGTAAACGCCGATGTTAGCGCTGGCCCGCAACCCCGCAATGCTCGACAGCAGCACGATGGAGCCACCACCCAGTTCGACCATCTGCGGAATGACCATGTTGCACAGCCAGAAAGTGCCCTTGACGTTGGTGCCCATGATCTTGTCAAAGGCCTCGTCGCTGACCTTGGAGGTCGGGCCATACACCGGGTTGGTGGCGGCATTGCACACTAGAATATCGATCTTGCCCCAGGTGCCAATGGTGGTGTCGACCAGGTTCTGCAGTTGCGCCTTGTCACCTACGTGGCAGGCCACGGGCAGGGCCTCAAAGCCTTTCTCACGGAGTTCATTGGCGACCTGCTCACAGGCGTCCGCCTTGCGACTGGAAATCACCACCTTGGCACCGGCTTTGGCGTATTCCTCGGCAATAGCGCGGCCAATCCCCTTGGTAGAACCAGTGATGACCGCGACCTTGCCGGTAAGATCAAATAATGTACTCATTGCTTATCTTGTCCGTTGTGATTGTCAATATTATGCAGCTTATTGTTTAGACCCTCTGGATCCCCGCCTGCGCGGGGATGACGACTCCAGGGGACGTTGACGAGCGGCGCGCAGCTTGGGATCCCCGCCTTTGCGGGGATGACGGAGTAGGGCTGAGTTTGTCGGGCAACGGCCATTACACTCTTCCCCGCCTTTTGGCTCTCACCTCCACCTTGTCATTCCCGCGAAAGCGGGAATCCAAGCGGAGCCAGTCCACACGTCGTCTCTTTCTTCTGGCGCTTGGATCCCCGCCTGCGCGGGGATGACGGAGAGGGGGCTGGGTTTGTTGCGAAACGGCAATTACATGTTTCCCCGCCATTTGCTCTCACCTCGTCATTCCCGCGAAAGCGGGAATCCAAGCGGAGCCGCCTCGCACACCGTTCTCCCTCACCTCGTCAGAATCCAGGCAAAGCCAATCCACACGTCGTCTTTTTTTCCAGCACCTGGATCGCCGCCTTTGCGGGGGCCCAGGTAAGTCCAAAGACGCCAATTGCGCCCCCCAGAATGGATCCCCGCCTGCGCGGGGATGACGGAGAGGGGGCTGAGTTTGTTGCGAAACGGCAATTACATGTTTCCCCGCCATTTGCTCTTACCTCGTCATTCCCGCGAAAGCGGGAATCCATGCGGAGCCGCCTCGCACACCGTTCTCCCTCACCTCGTCATTCCCGCGAAAGCGGGAATCCAAGCAGAGCCGCGTCACACACCGTTCTCCCTCACCTCGTCATTCCCGCGAAAGCGGGAATCCAGGCGGAGTCGCTTCCGATGCAATGCTCTCGACCACCTTTACAAATACCGACCCATTTCAATTTTGGCAATGGTGCCCAGATGCACTTCATCCGGGCCGTCGGCCAGGCGTAGGGTGCGGGCCTTGGCGTAGGCGGAGGCGAGGAAGGTGTCCTGGCATACCCCTTTGGCGCCATGTACCTGAATGGCGCGATCCAGCACGTTGCACAGCATGGTCGGGGCGACAGCCTTGATCATGGCGATCTGCTGACGGGCTACCTTGTTACCGAACTGGTCCATGCTGCGCGCGGCCATCAGCGTCAGCAGGCGAGCCTGATCGATTTCGCAGCGGGACTTGGCGATGGCTTCTGCGGTGCTGCCGTGCTTGTACAGCGGCTTGCCGAAGGCGACACGTTCGGCCGCGCGGCGGCACATGGCTTCCAGCGCACGCTCGGCTACACCGATGGCGCGCATGCAGTGGTGGATGCGGCCTGGCCCGAGACGACCCTGGGATATCTCGAATCCGCGACCTTCACCCAATAGCAGGTTAGAAACCGGCACACGCACGTTTTCATAACGGATTTCGGCATGGCCGTGGGGTGCATGGTCGTAACCGAATACGTGCAAATCACGCACGATGGTCACGCCGGGGCTGTCGAGCGGGACCAGGATCATGCTCTGCTGCAGATGCTTGGGTGCATTCGGATCGGTTTTACCCATCACAATGGCGATTTTGCAGCTTTCTGCCATGGCTCCGGAAGACCACCACTTGGTGCCGTTGATAACGTATTCGTCACCGTCGCGGCGGATTTCGCATTCGATATTGGTCGCGTCGGACGAGGCAACGTCGGGTTCGGTCATGGAGAAGCACGAGCGGATTTCGCCGGCCAGCAATGGCTTCAACCAGCGCTCCTTGTGTTCTTCATTACCGTAGCGCTCGATCACTTCCATATTGCCGGTGTCTGGCGCGTTGCAGTTAAAGACTTCCGGCGCCATGGAAGAACGGCCCATGATTTCACACAGGTGGCCGTATTCTTCGTTGCTCAGGCCAGCGCCGCGCTCGCTGTGGGGTAGAAACAGATTCCACAATCCCTGGCTTTTTGCCTTGGCCTTCAGCTCTTCCTGAATGGGCGGCGCGCCCCACTTGTTCTGCTTGACCTGCTCATAGAACAGGCCTTCGTTCGGATAGATGTGCTCATCCATGAACGCTTCAAGTTGCTGTTTAAGGTCCTTCACGCGGGGGCTGAGTTCGAACATGGGAATTCCTTTGAGTTTTGTGGGCCGGGAGCCGCAACGAGCGGCTTCATTGCAGCTGACCATATAGTCACGCGGGCGCAACGTGAACTATGTCCCGCGCCTGGAATGGGGGTTCATAAACAAATCTGATAAAAGACGTAGCCTACTATTGGTACGAATAGGGGGCCGCAAGGTCGCTGGGCAGGCGGTCCAGGTCCGCAGGCTCATCCAGATCCCATAGTGTCGGCCCCAACCAGAGAGTCAACCCGGCGGCATGCAGTCGTTGTTGCGTATCGGTTAGAACCCGCGCATGGCTCCAGGTCATCCCAGCAAACGGGGCTGGATTGGGTTGACGCTGCCCGATCAGAACGTACCCGCCGTCCTCACTGGGTATTACTGCGGTGTCGTGGTTTTGCAGCGCCTGCGCAGCGGCATGCAGGTGGGTGCAATCCAGTACCGGGCAATCGGTGCCGATCAACAGGGCGCCCTGGGGAAACTCGGCGAGCGCAGCAGCCATGCGTTGACCAAGATCGCCGTCGGACTGCACCCGCAAGCTCAGGCAATGTTTGTGGGCTAGATCGGCAAACTGTGGATGGCTCGCATCCGGAGCGCAGTACAGATAACGTCGCCCGACCCACCCACGGGTCTGTTCCAACGTATGGTTGAGCAGGCGTGTATAGAGCTCACAAGCTCCCTGTTCACCCAGGGTCGGGATCAGCCGAGTCTTGACTGTGCCTGGTTCTGGAGCCTTGGCAAATATAAGAAGCGGCAAGGCGTTATTGACGGCGGTCGTCATCGGCGATTGGGGTAATACAGGTTGGCCAGGCGCTCAGCGGGAACGCCAAGCCAGTAGAGCAATCGCAACCGCCACATCAGCATCACGGTGCGCAACGTGCCCTTTTCGATCCAGCGCCGGCTGGATGTTACAGCCCTGGTTTCGATACAGGCGGGGGGAGTGAGGTAGCGCAACCGGCTGGTCAGTTCGATATCTTCCATCAACGGGATCTCGGTAAACCGTCCAAAGTCACGGAAGATCGAGCTGCGCACGAATATGGCCTGATCGCCGGTGCAGATGCGCGTCAGACGCGAGCGTTTGTTGATCATCCAGGCTATGAGGTTGAGCGTAGGCGTGGAAGGGCTGAACTGGATATCGAACCGCCCCCACAGGCTACCGGTCTGGCTTAGCGCGTTGCCGATCAACTGGTGGAAATCCTTTGGCAACAGGGTGTCCGCATGCAGAAAGAGCAGCGTCTTGCCGGTTGCCAGTGATGCGCCAGCGTTCATCTGTCTGGCCCGCCCCGGTTCATTGGTAATGATCCGGTCAGCCAGCCCCCTGGCGACCAGCAGGGTGTCATCAAGGCTTCCGCCATCCACCACGATTATCTCGATCCGGTCGCGGCATGCTTGCAAAGCAGCAAGGGTTTCGCCGAGTACAGCGGCTTCATTCAGAGTCGGAATGACTACCGAAAGCTTCAACCCCGTTTCCAATGGTGATATTTGGCTACCCACTTCAACAATCCTTGTGGCGCGTGAGCTTTTTTCCATTCCCCGGCTGCATATTTGTTCGCTTCTGCCATGGTCGGGTAAGTATGCACCGTACCAAGAATCTTGTTCAATCCTAGATTATGTTTCATTGCTAGCACATATTCTGCAATGAGCTCGCCAGCATGCTGGCCGACGATAGTCACTCCGAGTATCCGATCGCGGTTAGGTTCCGTAAGCACCTTCACATAACCTTCTGCAGCTTCTTCGGCAATCGCCCGGTCCAGGTCTTCCAATGCGTAGCGGGTGACCTCAAACGGGGTGTCAGCGGCTTTGGCTTCGCTTTCCGACAAACCGACGCGGGCTACTTCGGGGTCGGTAAAGGTGCAGTGCGGCATCACGCGGTAGTCGGCCTTGAAGCGCTTGAAGGTGCCGAACAAAGCGTTCACCGCCGCGTACCATGCCTGATGAGCCGCTGCGTGGGTTAGCTGGAACGGGCCGGTTACATCGCCCACGGCATAGATGTTCGGAAAGCGGGTGGCAAGAAATTCATCGGTCTCGAGGGTGCCGCTTTCTCGCAGGACCAGGCCCAACTCTTCCACGCCATAGCCTTTGGTATTGGCTGCCCGACCCACCGCGACCATCACCGCGTCGAAGGGAACCGTGGTGGTCTCATCATCGATAGTGCGTCGAGCGATCAACTGCTGCTGGCCATCAACCGTCTCGAACCGCTCGGCGTCATGCTTGAGCAACAACTGAACGCCGTCGCGCTCGAGCGCGGTAGCCACCAGCGCGCTGGCGTCCGGGTCTTCATGGGGCAGCAGGCGTTCGCCGCGTTGCACGACCGTTACCTTGCAGCCCAGTCGCTGGAAAGCCTGGGCCAGTTCGCAGCCAATCGGTCCGCCGCCCAGCACCAGCAGTCGCCTCGGTTGCTGACGCAGGCTCCAGATGGTCTCCGAGGTGAAGGCGTTCATCTCGTCCAGCCCCGGAATAGGCGGCATTTTCGGGCTGCCGCCTGCTGCAATAATGATGTTACGGGTAGTCAGCGTGGTGCCGTTGACCTCAACCGTCCAGGGCGAGCTGATTCGCGCCTCGCCCTTGATGACCTGAACACCCAGGCTGTTGTAACGCTCGATCGAGTCGTGTGGTTCGATGTCCCGGATCACCCGCTGTATCCGCTCCATGACCAGGGCGAAATCGACCGTAGCGCTGGCACTGGTATAGCCAAGATGGTGGGCTCTGTGCATGTCCGCCGCCAGCCTGGCCGAACGGATCAGCGCCTTGGACGGCACGCAGCCGGTATTCAGGCAATCCCCGCCCATTGCATGTTTTTCGATCAAAGTAACATCGGCCTTAACCGCTGCAGCGATATAAGCACTCACAAGTCCGCCGCTACCGGCGCCAATCACCACCAGGTTGCGCTCGAACTGCTTTGGTTTTTGCCAGCCTTGATACACCCGGCGGGCCTTGATCAGATCGAGCAACTTGCGGGCGATCAGCGGAAACACGCCCAGCAGCACGAAAGCGCCTATCAAGCCGGGGGAGAGGATGCCTCCGAGCGAGTCGAGCTGCCCGAGTTCACGCCCCGCGTTCACGTAGACCAGCGTGCCGGGCAACATGCCAAGCTGGCTTACCCACCAGAAAGTACGCGCCGGCAGGCGCGTCAAACCCATTGCCAGATTAATCAGGAAGAACGGAAAAATCGGCACCAGGCGCAGGGCGAAGAGGTAAAAGGCACCTTCCCGTTCGACACCCCTGTTGATGGCCTTGAAGCGCCGTCCGAATCGGCGCATGACCCAGTCACGTAGCAAAAAGCGACTGATCAACATGGCGAGGGTAGCGCCGAGCGTTGAGGCAAAGGACACCAGCAGCAGGCCCCAGCCCAGCCCGAACAGGGCGCCGCCTATCAGCGTCAGTAACGCAGCGCCCGGCAATGACAACGCGGTGGCGACCACGTAAGCCGCGAAAAACACCGCTGCGGCAAATAGCGGTTGCGCACTCACCTGGGCCTCAAGTGCGGTCTGCTGCGCTTTAAGCGCCTCAAGATTGAGGTACTGGTTCAGATCGAAAACAAAAAATGCGACCACCAGTGCTGCGATGACCAGCACAACTGCCAGCTTTGCGGATTTCATTAATCAATGCCCTCCAGGGCACACAAGGTTTGGCTCAGGCTGAAACCGGCCAGCAGAGCGGAATGGGGCGAGTGGAGCGTGCCATCAAGCAGGCGAGGGCGGTAGGACAAGGCAGCGGGGGAATCGGCGGGCCACTGCCGGTCGAACTCCTGCACGAACGCCTGATGATCATAGCCCAGGGGGAGCGCTTCGATGATCAACCCCGCCAGCTTGGCCCGATACAACGCGGCGGGATGCGGTTTCAGCGCGATGCGACTGACTAATCCATAACGGCCGTTGTCGAAGTTGGGCATGCCCGCTGCGCCATTGTTGATGACGGCGCAGCGATCCAGCGCCAGCGCTGCCGGCGCGCAGGTGTGACTGGTTGCCAGCACGGCAATGTCGCGTGTGGCGCACCACTGCGCCAGCGCCTGCTGCCGGGATGCTTGGGCCAGGGCCGTTCGTGCACAACCCCAACCGGCCAGCGACTGCTCGTCGCCATGGGTAATCGCGATGTGCTTGCCGCCTACACTGACCAACGCGGTGGGAGGGCGAGCCGCCAGACTGGCCGCCATCCCCTCCAGCCCGTGGACTGTTTTCAGCAACTGAGCATGAATACTGTTTGACCACTCAACGGTCTGTTCGTCAACCTCATCAGGATAGCCGCAGCCGCAACCTGCACTCGCGTCGGCACGGCCCAGCTCGGTTTCCACATTGCCGCGCAACACCAGGTGTGCTGATAGACGCTTTTCGATATCGGCAAACACTTCAGGGCTACGATCGAACCAATGGGCATCGCCGTTGAATACAGCCTTGGCACCTGGCTCGGCCGCCAAACGCTTTTCCAGCGCCCCCAGGGCCTGGCGGTTGCCATACAGGCCACCCACCACGTAGAGCGCCTCGCAGTCGAATAACGGCTCGCCGAGAAAGCTGTCTTCAGGCAACCGGTAGTCCAGCGGACAATCGCGGCCGGCCCTCATTCGCGGCTGCTCCTGAGCAAGCCGGGCGCCAGGTAGCCCGCTGTGCATAACAGCAGCCCGTAAAGATTGGTCCCGAGCAGCAGCGCATATTTGCCATCACCGATGGCCCAGGCAGCTGGAATCCAGTCGAAGATCAATGCAATGCCCAGTAGCAGACCGGTCCAGAAGCTCAGATGAAAACCCAACGCGGTGGGCCGGACCAGCCCATGCAGAATGAAAACCGGCGCCATGCCAATCACCATGGTGCCGCTGATCGTGGTGGCCTTGAGGATGTCAGTGCCTGCCAGCATCGGCAGATTGCCGAACAGGGCGAAGAGCACCATGGTCGCCATGCCTATACCGATGGCTTTGCTGCCCAGGTCGCGTCCGGCAAGGGCTGGCAGCTCCTTGCCGGCCAGGCGTGCCAGGCTGGAAAAAGTAGAATCCAGGGTCGAGCCAGCAGCGGAAATCATCACTACGGTCATCACCAGCAGGGCGCCGATCCCCAGCGTCTTGGCCAATGCGGCGGGCACGTTGCCCGACGCGCCAATGCCTACCAGATCGGCATGCACCCCGATCAGGCTGAACGCTAGAATGGCAATAAAGCCGAGCACCCCTGCCAGGATGAAGGCGCGCAGCATGCTGCGTTCCTCGCTGATGAAGCCGCGGTCGGTCAGCACCGGATCATGAAAGGGATAGCTGACCAATTGCAGGCAGGCAACCAACAGCAGGTCTACACCGGCGTTCATGGCCCAGCTACTGGTGCTCGTAAGCTCGGCGGCCGAGTGTTGGGGCAGCACCAACCCAAGTACCCAGATCAGCGCAACGACGAAAATGGCGGCCTGGGCCGCATCGGTCAGGATGGAACTGCGCAGGCCGCCGCGCAGGCTGTAGGCCAGCGTAACGGCGGTAAACAGCAGCGCCGAACCGATGAACTGAAGGCTGCCGGTATCGCCGTAATATCCGCCGACCACAGCGGTATTGCTCCAGACTTCATTGAACAGGCGTATCAGAATCGCGGCGGAAAAGGCCAGCGCGGCGGCCCGTCCGTAATTGGATGTCAGAAAGCTGACCAGACTGGTGGCGCCGAACCGGCGGCGCAACCGATAGATGACAAAGCCACACAAGGGTATGGAAAGCCAGTAGGTTGCGTAGGCCAGCCCGCCGATCAGGCCGAACTCGGCACCGAGATTGGCCGCATTGGTAACCGATTTGGCAAATATCCAGCTGATGAAAATGCTAGTGGTGAGGAGGAAAGGGGAGGCCTTGCGTCCCAGGCTGTCTTCGCCGTTGAAGAAGCCGCCCAGGGTCACACTGCGCGGGGAAAGCCAGAACATCAGCGCGCCATACGCCAACAGGAATCCCCAGAAAAACACGCCAACCAATCCCGACAGTGCCATGTTGCTTCCTTGTTAAATGACCTTTTAATGTTCCAGCGCACCGCCACAACTGGAACCCTGTCCGGCAGTGCAGGCGAAGCAGTGGTCGCGGGTGGCTATCCGGCGGCCCGCCAAAGCGCTGCCCAGTAAATCCCTCAAGTGGCTACGCTCGCGCGCGACTAGCGGCATGGGCAAGTCCAGCATCTGGTTGAAATCGCAGTCGTACAGATAGCCCTGCCAATCGACGCTCACCTGCGAACGGCACATCAGTCCGGGCAGGTTCGCTTCGCTGAAATTGTCGCGCAACAGCTGCATATAGCCATTGAACTGCCCCTTGCTTACCAGCGTACTGCCAAAGCGCGCGATAGGCTGATTGGTGATGGTATGCAACTGGTTGAACACAATGCCGAAATCTTCAAACAAGTGCTCCTTGTAATCGTTCTCCAATGCGGCCTGCGGTGGTGGGAGGCTGGCTCCCTGGGGATTGTAGACGAGATTCAACACCAGGCCGCTGCCGGGCTGACCGTAACCCAGCTGATTGAGTTCTTGCAGGCCAGTAATACTGCGCTCGAACACGCCGTCACCACGCTGTTTGTCGACGTTGTCGCGCGAATAGCAGGGCAGGGAGGCAGAGACTGTGACCTGCTGGTCGGCCAGAAACTCAGCGGTGCCTTCGTAACCTGGCTCGGAAAGGATGGTCAGATTACAGCGGTCTATCACATCCAGCCCTTCACTCCGGGCGTGCGTCACGATTTCACGGAAGCGTGGGTGCATTTCCGGCGCGCCACCGGTCAGATCCAGAGTCCCCACCGAGTGGGCATCGATCACCGCATACAGCACCTGGATCATCTCATCAGACATGGCCTCGGTACGGGTCGGCCCTGCGTTGACATGGCAGTGCAGGCAACGTTGATTGCACAGGTACGTGAGATTGACCTGCAATACCTCGAGCTCGCCGCGATGGATGGCAGGGAAGTCGAGCTGGTTGAGTAGCGGTAAAGTGTCGCGCAAAACTGAGTCCTCCCGGATCGTGTATATAAAGTAGAGGTCTTCCTTAGCTCGATGTTACAGGCATGAATGAACTAAACCGGCACAAAATGTGACTCAAATGTGTCCAACTGTTAGGGTAAAAAAAATTGACGATCTGGAGTGCATAAATGCTGAAGGTAATTGTAGCTGCCGTGGCGCTGACGGTGGTAGGGCTGGTGCAGGCTCAGCAGCCTACGACCATAGAGGCGTCGCCGCCTTTATTGAGCATGGACGAACGTCAGAAAATTAGCGAGGCAGTGGGCAACGCCAAGCGGTCGATCACCAATGTGATGCGTGATGCCCACCGTAACCCGGAAGGTACGCTCGAGTTTTTTGCGGTCAAAGCGGATCACACTGTTGTTGAGGTCTGGCCGGGAGCTGGGTGGTACACCGAAATTCTCGCTTCCCTGGTCAGGGAAGACGGACGTCTGATCGCTGCTCACTTTGATCCGGACAGCCCCAACGAATATCTCAGAAAATCCCGGGCTGAATTTGAAACCAAGATGGACGAAGGGCGCGGCGACTTTGACAAGGTCGAGATGGCCGTACTCAATTACGAACCGGGCCAGCCTATCGCCGAGCCGGGTACTGCGGATCGGGTGCTGACCTTTCGCAACGTGCATAACTGGCTGGCTGCGGGCCGGGAGGAAACCGAGGTGGTCTTCTCGAAGCTCTATGAGGTGCTCAAGCCCGGCGGAATGCTCGGCTTGGTCGAGCACCGCGCAAGACCGGGCCTGAGCCTGGAGAATATGGTCAAGACCGGTTACGTTAGTGAAGACTTGGTCGTGGAACTGGCCCAGGGCGCTGGTTTTGAGCTGCTGTCACGCAGCCCAATCAATCAGAATCCGCAGGATTCGACTGATCACCCTGAAGGCGTATGGTCGTTGCCGCCGACATTGCGTAACGCCGGTGAAAATCGTGCGCATAATCTGGCTATTGGTGAAAGCGATCGCATGACCCTGCTGTTCATCAAGCAGTAGTATCAGTTCTGAAGTATGACCTGGCGGCGGAACGCCGTCGGGCTCATATCGGTCCAGCGGCGAAAGGCGCGGGTAAAGCTGCTCGGATCAAGAAAACCCAGTTCATAGGCGATGCTGGTCAGGGATAAGCTGCCTTCACCAATCATGCGGATGGCGGCTTCCTTGCGCACTTCATCAACCAGTTGCTCGTAGGATGTGCCTTCCTGGTTCAACTTGCGGCGCAGGTGCCGCGGACTGATGTTCAGCGGTCCGGCTATGCGCTCCTCGGAAATGTCCCCCGAGCCCAGCAGTAGCTGTATGCGGTGTTTCACCTGATCTACAAGGAAATTGCTGGGCAGGCTGGCCAACAAATCCTGCATCGTGTCCACCAGGCGGGGTAACAGAAAAGGATCGGCGGTTATCTGGGGAGTTTCCAGCAACTCGCCCCGGAGGGTCAGGGAGTAGGCATCACCGCTTATTACGGTCTGGCATCCCAGCAGCCGTGCGCAATCATTCAATTCAGTAGCGGGCCGGTTGAGCCGCACAGCGGTCACCAATTCCTCTATTCCCTGCTCCAGATGCTTGAACAGTCGGGTCAGGTAACCCATCACTGCTTCCATGTGCTGAAAATGCACCTCGCCCTGTGG
This sequence comes from Halopseudomonas xinjiangensis, assembly GCA_011050525.1. Taxonomy (GTDB): domain Bacteria; phylum Pseudomonadota; class Gammaproteobacteria; order Pseudomonadales; family Pseudomonadaceae; genus Halopseudomonas; species Halopseudomonas xinjiangensis_A. The sequence continues at coordinate 56,087 of DRFO01000039.1, read as the reverse complement.
ATGCAGGTGCAGCTCCACATGGGATTCGTGGGCTCGAATCTCAAGCTTGACCTGGGAGCTGACCACCGGAAAAAACCGCGTTAGATGATTCAATGCAGCACCAACCGTGGGGCTGGCCTGTGCAGTCAGGGCAAGTGCATTAAAGGGAGTAGGACAGAACAGACGATTCAAGCGCAATCCCAGAAAGGTGTCATCTGAGAGGCGTGCTGCCTCGGTCCAGATCAGGGAGCATGACGCTTGTTCCAGAAATCCGCTAGTTCCCTCAGCATCCTTGATAAGCGTTTGCGCCAGCCCGGAGTGCTGCAAAGATACGCCGTAGTGCTGCAATGCCTGACCGATGAGTGGCACCCAGAATGAACGTTCACGAATTCTTGCAAAGGACGCGTCCTTGCGGGTGTCGAGCATTTCACAGATCCTGAAAAGGAAGGACGTAATTTGTTTTTGTCTCGTTGCGGCAGCATATCGTTGACCTGATTGGCGGTCAATTACGAAATAGTATTCCGCGATGTGAAACGCTAAGCGCTCTCATACCTCATGGCCTTGTCGGTCTCCTGCCGGCACATCTTTAGTGCCAATAGTAACCGGCAAATCGCTTCGAAGTAATAGGCTAAACGTCTGATATGTTCTATATAGAGAGCTCCTATTATCGACCATAGCCACTGGCCGCTGCGGCTGATGCTCGGCAGATGGAGCCGCCTTATAGGATGAATTCATCACGTGAATGGCCGTTTAAGTCAAATAAGTTGGCCTACTGGGGCAAGTCTTTTGACTTGTGCTCATGACAGACTGCGTGCGTCCTGAACGTGTCTCTGGATACACAGGTTCATGTCATCCCAAACGGAGCAGCACAATGACAAAAAAAATGCATGCTTGGTCGCTCGCGACCTTGCCCCTGGCAATCGGCCTGGCCAGCATCACTGGATTGGCGAGTGCCGCCAGTTTCAATATCGGACCTGTTGACGCTCAGTTCGATTCCGAACTGTCCATCGGTGCGAGCGTGTCTACTACCGATGCGGACAGTCGCTTTATCCATACATTGAGCGGTGGCGAAGCGGCAGCACGCACGTCGGACGACGGCCGCCTGAACTACGAGAGCGGCGATATTTTCTCCAAGATTTTCAAAGGTTCCCACGATCTTGAACTGCGCTACGGTGATTCCGGCGCGTTCTTCCGTGGCAAATACTGGTACGACTTTGAAACCAAAGACGGTAGCCAGCGGTTCTATGATATCGACGATTCAAGCCGCAACCCGCTGCAGAAAGGCTCTGGTGTAGCACTGCTGGATGCTTTCGTTTATCACAACTATGCCATTGGCAATAACCCAGGCAACGTGCGTCTGGGTCGCCAGGTTGTCAGCTGGGGCGAAAGCACCTTCATCGGCAACTCCATCAATTCCATCAACCCGATTGACGTAGCGGCTTTCCGCCGTCCGGGTGCCGAGGTCAAAGAAGCTCTGCTTCCGGTTGAGATGCTGTATCTCTCCCAGGGCCTGACTGAAAACCTGAGCATGGAAGCCTTCTACCAGCTCAAGTGGGCTCCGACTGTTCTGGATAACTGCGGTACTTTCTTTGGTTCTGACACGCTGGCTAAAGGGTGTACTGATCGTCTCGTGGTGACTGGGCAGGACTTTCCGCAGGGCGCTGCTCCAACGGGTCAGTACATCGTTCGCCAACGTAAAGACGTAGAAGCTGATGATGACGGACAGTTTGGTGTGGCCTTCCGCTGGTTCGTGCCAGAGCTGAACGATTCCGAGTTTGGTTTTTATGCAATGAACTACCACAGCCGTACGCCGTTCTACTCTAACGTTGCGGGCAACGTTTTGCTTCCAGGCGGCACCATCGCCGCTTATCAAGCGTTGATAGACAATCCCACAACTCCGGCCGCAACAGCGGCGTTCCTGGAAAGTCAAATCCCAGGCTTGGCCGCGCAAGCCGCCGACGGGGTTATTACTGGCTATGAAGGAAGCACAGGACCAGCGGGCTATTTCTTCGAATACCCAGAGGATATTCGCCTGTACGGCGTCAGCTTCCAAACCAGTTTGGGCGGCACATCTGTTGGGGGTGAGATCAGCTATCGTCCTAATATGCCGATGCAGATAAACACTGGTGATATGAGCCGTACTGCTCTCAACCTTGGTCAAGACAACACTCATCGAGATTACGCACTGGTAGAACCGGGCACCGAAATCCGTGGCTATGAGCGCAAGGAGTTTTGGCAGGCCCAAGTTACTGCTATTCACTTTATCGACCGCGTTTTCGGTGCGAGCCGTCTGGCGATCGCGGGTGAAGCAGGCGTTAACTATATAAGTGGTTTGGGTACCGGTGACGGCACAACCAAGTTCGGCCGCGATTCGCTGTTTGGTCAGAGTCCCTATGGCGCAGAAGTGGCCGAGGAACAAGAATTGAGCTGCGAGTCCCAGGTTACAGGCAGAGGCGCCAGCTGGTGTGAAAACGACGGTTACTACACCGACTGGTCCTATGGCTACCGTGTCCGTGCCTCGCTGGATTACGCCAACGTCATCGCAGGTATCAACCTCACGCCTAACGTTGCCTGGTCGCATGACGTAGAAGGTTACGGCCCTAACTTCACCGAAGATGCCAAGTCGATCAGCGTTGGTTTGAATGCCGATTACGCCAACAAGTACCAGGCGTCTATCAGCTACACCGACTTTTTCGACGGCAAATACAACACCGCTGTTGACCGCGACTTTGCTGCTGTCAGCGTCGGCGTAAGCTTTTAAGCCTAATCAGAGAGAGATAATAATATGCGTATAGCAACAACTCTTATAGGTGCTGGTGGTCTGGCACTCAGTCTACTGGCAACCAGCGTCCTGGCCCAGAATCTGACGCAGGAAGAAATCAACAAGCTGGGTAACGAGCTGACCCCGATCGGTGCAGAAAAGGCGGGTAACGCGGCAGGTACCATTCCCGAGTGGACTGGTGGTTTGAGCCCCGAGGCGGGTGCCGAGCTGGAGCGCGGCTTCCGGGAAAACCCGATGGACGTGCAGCAGCCCGAGTTTGTCATCACTGCGCAGAACTATCAGGAGCACAAAGAGCATCTTACTCCCGGTCAGATTGCGCTGTTCGAGCGTTATCCCGAGACCTTCAACATGCCGGTCTACCCGACCAAGCGCACCGTAGCCTTCCCGCAAGAAGTCTACGACCAGGTCAAGCGCACAGCTGGCCAGGCGACCTTGGTAAACGGTGGCGACGGCATCGAGAATTTCTCCCATGGCTCGTTCGCGTTTCCTGTTCCCAAGGTCGGTGGCGAGGTGGTGTGGAACCACAACACGCGCTATCGCAGGAACATCAAGCGTTCCTACGTCCAGGCTATGCCGCAGACCAATGGTTCCTACACGTTGATCGAGTTCGAGGAAGAGGCTGCCTATCCGCAGTACATGCCCGACGTGGATCTGGAAGAAGCGGCCAATACGCTGCTGTATTTCAAGCAGCGCGTAAACGCTCCTTCACGTCTGGCAGGTAACGTACTGCTGGTGCACGACACCCTGGATCAGCTGAAAGAGCCACGCATGGCGTGGGTTTATAATGCCGGTCAGCGTCGTGTGCGTCGTGCTCCTCAGGTCGCCTATGACGGCCCAGGTACTGCCTCCGACGGCATGCGTACGTCCGACAACTTCTCCATGTATAACGGCGCACCTGACCGTTACGACTGGAAACTGATCGGCAAGAAGGAAATTTACGTTCCTTATAATAGTTATAAGTTGATCGATCCTGACCTCAAGTACGAAGATATTCTGCAGGCGGGCCACATCAACCCCGAGCACACTCGTTTCGAGTTGCACCGGGTGTGGGAAGTGCAGGGTAACGTCAAACAGGGTCAGCGCCATATTTACGCGCAGCGTAACTTCTTTATGGACGAGGATTCCTGGCTGATCAACCTGGCTGACCATTACGATGCCCGTGGCACGCTGTGGCGCGTAGGTGAAGGCCACATCGTTCACGCTTATCACGAGCAGTTGCCGGGTTATGCTGCCGAGACCCTGTATGACTTGCTGGCGGGTCGTTACATCGCCCTGGGTATGTACAACGAAGAGGATTCCGCTCCTCAGTTCGGTACCAGCCCATCGTATAACGAGTTCACTCCGGCGGCCCTGCGGGCTTCCGGCGTTCGTTAAACGAAGCGCGTACAGCTATATAAGGAAGGGGAGCCTCGATCTCCCCTTTTTTTATGCGTGGAATTCCCCTGGGACCGTCGAGCACCAGCTCGATGAAAGAATTATTAGAGAGCCAAAGTGTTCCGATCGAATCTGCTGATCGAGCTGGTGCTCGACCCTCCCAGGAAGCTCAGAAGCCTGGCCCTGGCCCCTGGGACCGTCGAGCACCAGCTCGATGAAAAGTTATCAGGCAGCCAAAGTGTTCCGTCGAATCCGCTGATCGAGCTGGTGCTCGACCCTCCCAGGAAACTCAGAAGCCTGGCCCTGGCCCCTGGGACCGTCGAGCACCAGCTCGATGAAAAGTTATCAGAGAGCCAAAGTGTTCCGATCGAATCCGCCGATCGAGCTGGTGCTCGACCCTCCCAGGAAACTCAAAAGCCTGGCCCTGGCCCCTGGGACCGTCGAGCACCAGCTCGATGAAAAGTTATCAGGCAGCCAAAGTGTTCCGTCGAATCCGCCGATCAAGCTGGTGCTCGACCCTCCCAGGAGAATTCCCGACAAAACCCCAGGCCTGACGTTCTCTGAGACGTCCGGTGTAGAAGCTGGCCTTCAGGTCGCTACGGCAAGCGCCGGGGAGGATTTGCCGCTGGCTTTGTCTTTGAACGCGGTCGGGCTCATGCCGGTCCAGCGGCGAAACGCGCGGGTAAAGCTGCTGGGGTCGAGAAACCCCAGTTCAAATGCAATCCGTCCCAGATTCAGGCGGCCTTCCTGAATCAGCCGCATGGCCAGTTCCATCCGCACCTCGTCCAGCAACTTCTCATAGGTAGTGTGCGTTTCGCTGAGTTTGCGCCGTAAATGCCTGGGGCTCATGTTGAAGGGGGTCGCAACGAGTTCTTCCGATACTTCCCGCTCGGATACCAGCGCGCGTATGCGTTGTTTTACCTGCTCGGCGAATTCAACATTGGGCAGGTCTCCGAGCATGTCCTCCAGCGATGCATCCAGGCGCTTTCTCAGGAAGGCATCGGCGCTGGGCAGGGGATTTTTCATCAACTGACGGTTCATTCGCACGGCGATGCGCTTTACCCCGAGCCTGACGCGGCCTGGCAGTATGGATTCGCAGGTCTCGCGCGTTTTTTCGTGCTCTCCGATCAGGCGCGTTTCAAGCACCAACGGTGTCTGTCCATTTTCGAGCGCTTCCCAAATCTTGCTGCACTGGGCCACCACCGCTTCCATCTGAAAAGGATGAGGCGTGCCACGGGGCTCGAAATAGACTGTCACGTATTGTTCATCTTCCACCGAATACAGCTGCACCTGAGTGCTGAATACCGGCATATAGCGCAACACACGTTGCAGCGCGGCCCCAACTGTCTCGCTGGAAACGGCTGCGAGTCCAAGTACCTTGAGTGTATTCGAGCAATAGGAATGCCCCATGGCCAGTCCAAAGCAGTCGTCAGACGCGAGCTTGGAAGCGGCATCCCACAGACGGTTCATTTCAGTCTGGCTGATCTGGGCAAGGCTAAGATCGGTGGAAACACAATGGTGGCGAAGATCGGCTGGCAGGTCTTTCACTGATTTTCCGATTTTTTCCAGCGCCTGGGCAATTCCCTGTGCCCAGAAAGCGCGTTCCTGAAGCCGCTGACAGGGCAAAGGATGAAGGATCTGGTTCATGCCATGTCCTCTGGGTTTTATTTTTGTTCTTGGAGTAGCAATGTGCCTTGCTTTACAGCAAACATAATTCATCAGGGTTGATTATGCAAAACAATGCAACAGATTATTGCGCCAGTAGATTGCTGGCATTCAGCGAATGAATGTCCACCTGGGGCAATAAATCCGTCCTAATCAGACAAATCATTTTCCAAAGCCGTGACAGACTTAACCCCGACGCAAAGGCCCACCCCAAGCCCTGCGTCCATGATTCAACCTAACGGAGCAGCACAATGACAAAAAAAATGCATGCTTGGTCTCTTGCCGCATTGCCCCTGGCGATCGGTCTGGCCAGCTTTTCCGGTTCAGCTAACGCAGTAACCTTCAACTTTGGTGACCTCCGCGGCCAGTTCGATTCCCAGCTTTCGCTTGGCATCAGCGCCTCAACCACCGATGCAGATGAGCGTTTCATTCACGTTGACACCTTTCGTGACGGCGAAGACCAAGGCGGTCAGGCTCTTGCTCGTACCTCCGACGACGGTCGTCTGAACTACGACAAGGGCGATGTCTTTTCCAAGATCTTTCGCGGCGTTCATGACCTGGAGCTGAGCTACAACAACTCCGGTGCGTTTTTCCGTGGCAAATACTGGTACGACTTTGAAACCAAAGACGGCAGCCAGCGTTTCTATGATATCGATGATTCCAGCCGCGACCCGCTTATCCAGGGTTCCGGTGTTGCTCTGTTAGACGCCTTCGTTTACCACAACTATTCGATCGGCAATAATCCCGGCAACGTTCGCTTGGGTCGCCAGGTCGTTAGCTGGGGTGAAAGTACCTTTATTCAAAACTCAATCAACTCAATCAATCCAATTGACGTTGCCGCCCTGCGCCGCCCTGGTGCCGAGCTCAAGGAAGGTCTGCTGCCGGTTGAGATGCTGTATCTCTCCCAGGGCCTGACCCAAAACCTCAGCATGGAAGCGTTTTACCAGCTGAAATGGGCACCTACCGTTCTTGATAACTGCGGTACTTTCTTCGGTTCCGATACACTTGCTGAAGGCTGTAATGATCGTCTGATCGTTGCCGGTCCTGACGTTCCTCAGGGCGAATCTGTTGAGGGACGTTATATTGTTCGCGCCCAGAAAGACGAGGAAGCTAGCGACAGTGGTCAATTCGGGGTGGCTTTCCGCTATTTCGTGCCTGCTCTGAATGATTCTGAGTTTGGCGTTTACGCGATGAACTACCATAGCCGTACTCCTATTTATTCGAACATTTCGGGTAATGGTCTCCTCACTGGTGGGGCGGCAGGAAATGTTACAGGCTACGAAGGTGATACAGGTCCTGCTGGTTATTTCTTCGAATATCCCGAAGACATCCGCTTGTACGGCGTTAGCGTCCAGACCAACATTGCCGGCGTTTCGCTTGGCGGTGAAGTCAGTTACAGACCTAACATGCCGATGCAGATCAATACTGGTGACATGAGCCGTACCGCTCTGGTTAACGGTCTTGCCGGTCAAGATAACACGCATCGCGGCATCGCCGGTCTGGCTCCTGGTTCGTACATTCCTGGTTATGAGCGTAAAGAGTTTTACCAGGCTCAGATGACGGCCATCCACTTTATCGACCGCATCATGGGCGCAAGCCGCATGGCGATTGTTGGTGAAGTAGGCTACAACCACATCAGCGGCATTAGTGATGACCCAGGCGAAACCAAGTATGGTCGTGATTCACTGTTTGGTCAGAGCCCATTCGAGAATGGTACCTGTTCCTCACAAACTACTGTCGGCTCTGATTTTAGCGACAGCTGGTGCGAGACCGACGGTTTCTATACGAGCAACTCCTGGGGCTACCGCGTTCGTGCTTCCCTTGATTACAGCAACGTATTCGCCGGCATCAACCTGTCACCAAGCTTAGCCTGGACTCATGACGTTGAAGGTTATGGTCCTAACTTCACCGAGGATGCCAAGTCTGTCAGCGTTGGTCTGAACGCCGACTATGCCAACCGCTACAGCGCCAATATTAGCTACACGAACTTCTTCGACGGCAAGTACAACACCGCAGTTGATCGTGACTTCGCTTCTGCTAGCGTCAGCGTAACGTTCTAAACCCGGCAAACTGGAGAAAAAAATAATGATGCGTATGCAAAAAACTCTGTTAGGTGCCGGTGGTCTGGCGTTGAGTCTTCTCGCTTCGAGCGTAATGGCTCAGACACTGACGCAGGCTGAGATTGATCAGCTAGGTAATACCTTGACGCCAATTGGCGCCGAGAAAGCCGGTAACGCGGCAGGCACTATTCCCGAGTGGACTGGTGGCCTTCCGGTTGATGCGGGTGCGGAGCTGGAAAGAAACTTCAGCGAAAACCCCATGACTGCTGATCAGCCTGAGTTCGTGATTACGGCTCAGAACTATCAGGAACACCGGGAAAATCTGACCCCTGGTCAGGTCGCCATGTTCGAGCGTTATCCTGAGACGTTCCAAATGCCGGTCTATCCGACCAAGCGGACCGTTGGCTACCCTGAGTCCGTTTACGAGCAAGTCAAGCGCACTGCTGGCGAGGCTAAGCTGGTTAACGGCGGCGACGGTATCGACAACTTCTCGCACGGCACATTTGCCTTCCCGATTCCCAAGACGGGTGGGGAAGTGGTCTGGAACCACTTGACGCGCTACCGTATAAACGCCAAGCGCTGGTACATGCAGGCGATGCCTCAGACCAACGGTTCCTACACCCTCATCAAGCTCGAAGAGGAAGTAGGTTATCCGCAGTTGATGGATGATGTTGACGAGTCAACCATTCCTAACACGCTGCTGTTCTTCAAGCAGCGCGTGAATGCGCCATCTCGTTTGGCCGGTAACGTACTGCTGGTACACGACACCCTGGATCAGTTGAAAGAGCCACGCATGGCGTGGGTTTACAACGCCGGTCAGCGTCGTGTGCGTCGTGCTCCGCAGGTAGCCTATGACGGTCCAGGTACTGCCTCCGACGGTATGCGTACTTCTGACAACTTCGCCATGTACAACGGCGCACCTGACCGTTATGACTGGAAGCTGGTTGGCAAGAAGGAAGTCTACGTACCGTACAACAGCTACAAGATGGCTCAGCCAGACATGATGTACGAAGATGTACTGAAAGCTGGCCACATCAACCCCGAGCACACTCGTTTCGAGTTGCACCGGGTGTGGGAAGTGCAGGGTAACGTCAAACAGGGTCAGCGCCATATTTACGCACAGCGTAATTTCTTCATGGACGAGGATTCCTGGATGATCAACCTGAGCGATCATTACGATGGCCGCGGTACCTTGTGGCGCGTAGGTGAAGGTCATATCGCCTTCAACTATCGCAACAAGATTCCTGGCTATACAATCGAAACCTTGTATGACCTGCTGGCCGGTCGTTACATCGCACTGGGTATGTATTCAGAAGAAGAGTCTGCACCCCAGTTCGATTTCGAACCGAGCTATAACCAGTTCACCCCAGCCGCTCTTCGGTCGTCGGGTATTCGCTAAGATTTAGTGTTGCTCTAGTCGTTTGGGTTTTAAGGGACATCTTCGGATGTCCCTTTTTTTGTTTCCGGCAAAGCCGGCAAATCTGACCAGTTGAAAGAAGGCGATGTCGCTCTGACCGGGGGAAGGCAATGCCTCTCCCAAACGTCATCCCCGCGAAGGCGGGGATCCAGTTTTATACCGTGGTCAGGCTCGCTCCTGAACCAATAGATTCCCGCCTTCGCGGGAATGACGGAAGTGGGTCGTGGAGTGTCGTTCCAAGGCCCCATAAGCTCCCGTTTTCGCGGGAATGACGGAAGTGGGGTCGTGGAGTATCGTTCCAAGGCCCCATAAGCTCCCGTTTTCGCGGGAATGACGGAAGTGGGGTCGTGGAGTATCGTTCCAAGGCCCCATAGGCTCCCGCCTTCGCGGGAATGACGGAAGTGGGGTCGTGGAGTGTCGTTCCAAGGCCCCATAGGCTCCCGTTTTCGCGGGAATGACGGAATGACGGAATGACGGGAAATGGTGTCGTGGAGTGTTGCTCAGGCATACTCCAAAGATAACGCACTCTCAACGTCATCCCCGCGAAGGCGGGGATCCAGCTTTTTTGCCCTGGTCAGGCTCGCTCCTGAACCAATAGATTCCCGCCTTTGCGGGGATGACGGGGCAGGGCGGTGTGGATAAAGCGATATCAAAGCGCTATGCGGGAGGACGTCTTTCTGCTAGCTTTTGAGGGAGTTTCAAGCTTAATCGGATCAAATACAGGGATGGTAATGATTACCTATTTTGCGGCAGTGTCTTTTCTGGTTCTCTCAAGCGAGGCTTACGTTAAATCCAATTGCGTAACCAGACGTCCTCCGAGAGATACCATCGCCGAATTTGCTTATAACTTCATCGGGGCGTTCATTGCCCCGGTCATTGTCGTTGCGCTATTTTTCTGGGGATTTTTCGCTTTTTCGTGGTGGGTTCCGCTTCTGGCAGTGGCTGGGTGCTCCTTTGCCATCAGCAAAATATTCTCCCAATTGATGTCTGATTACTCTACGGCGTTTGTGTTGGCCGCATTCCCAGCTGGTGTTTTATGCGCCACGTACTCCGTATTTTTAACTCTCTAGTCGCCATCAACTATTCTCGGAATCCACGTGGGTTCTGAGACTGCCAACGCCAGCTGTCCGCACACATCGCCTCAATCCCTAGCGTAGCCTTCCAATCCAGTTCCTGGGCGGCGATGGCCGGGTCTGCATAGCAGCATGCAACATCGCCAGGGCGGCGGGGCACAACAGCGTATGGCAGGGCCGTGCCGCAGGCTTTTTCAAAGGCATTAAGCATATCCAACACCGAGTAGCCAATACCGGTCCCCAAATTGAACGCTTTGATTCCCTGCTGACGACCCAGCCATTCCAGGGCCTTGACGTGCCCGTCAGCCAGATCCATCACATGTATATAGTCGCGTACACCGGTGCCATCGTGGGTAGGGTAGTCATCGCCATAGACGCTGAGCTTGTCACGACGACCCACAGCTACTTGAGCGATATAAGGCATCAGGTTATTAGGGATATCAGCAGGATCTTCACCGATCCGCCCGCTGGGGTGAGCGCCCACCGGGTTGAAATAGCGCAGCAATGCGATGTTCCAGCTGTGATCCGATGAATACAGGTCACCTAGCAGTTCCTCGACCATCAGCTTCGAGCGGCCATAGGGGTTGGTTGCGCTGGTCGGGAAATCCTCACGGATCGGCACGCTTGCAGGATCACCATAAACGGTAGCGGATGAGCTGAATACGATATTCTTCACACCCGCACGTTGCATCGCCTCGCACAGCACCAGCGTACCCGCTACGTTGTTCTGGTAGTAGCGCAGGGGCTGCGTTACGGATTCACCCACCGCCTTTAACCCAGCAAAGTGAATCACAGCGTCAATAGCATGCGCAGCGAATACTTTGTCCAACAGCACTGGATCGTTAATATCGCCTTCAACCAGCGTGACGGGCCGGCCGGTTAGTTCTTCTACCCGACGTAGCGCAACAGGTGAGCTATTGCTGAAGTTATCCAGCACAATCACCGCATAACCTGCTTCAAGCAGCTTGGTGCAGGTGTGGGTGCCTATGTAGCCGGCGCCGCCGGTTACCAGAATGCAGTTGTGCATAGTTGAGCCTTTAATTCAATCGAGATGCGCACCTTGACGCTTATAACAGGCGTTCTGTCTCGGATCATACCGTTGAGGTTTCCGTTAAGAAAGGCCGGAGGTTTGTTACACTGCGCAGCTATCGCAGTCTTATCAAGTTCAGCCCAGAGGCAAAGACCCTTGTTTACCGAATTCAATCTGCACGAGCGTCTGCTCAAGGGTCTTGAAGCCCTGGAATATCAAAAGCCTACCGAAGTTCAGAAAGCAGCCATTCCTCCTGCCATGGCTGGCGACGATCTGTATGTGATCGCCCAAACGGGTAGCGGCAAGACCGCTGCGTTCGTGTTGCCTATTCTCAATCGCCTGCTGCAGGAAGAAACCCAGCCGCAGGCGCCGCGTGCCTTGATCCTATCGCCAACGCGGGAGCTGGCCAGGCAGATCCAGAGCGATATCCAGAATTTGGCGCGCTTTACTTTTCTCAAGGCTGAGCTGGTTATTGGCGGGGAAGACTTTAAAGTGCAAGCAGCAAAGCTGCGCAAGAATCCGGACATCATCGTGGCAACGCCGGGCCGTGCGCTCGAGCATCTGGGGGCAGGGGTTAATCTGGATTTGTCGCTGATTCAGACGCTGGTGATCGATGAAGCCGACCGTATGCTGGACATGGGCTTCAGCGAAGATGTGATCAAGATTGCCTCGGCTTGTCCCGAGGCGCGACAGACGCTGTTGTTCTCTGCCACCAAGGGCAGCGCCGGCTTGCAGCGCGTGGCCGAGAACGCACTACGTGATCCGAGGTGGCTGGAGCTGGACAGCGTGCGAGATGACACCCCGGCTATCAAGCAACAGGTGATTGCCTCGGATGACAATGCGCATAAGGAAGCGCAACTCAAGTGGCTGCTGACGAACGAGAGCCCCGGTAAGGCGATTGTGTTTACCAATACTCGGGTAATGGCCGACAGGTTGAATGGCGTGCTGCGTGCCAACGAGGCGCTGCGGGTCTATGTGCTGCATGGCGAGAAGGACCAGAAGGACCGCAAGCTGGCAATCGAGCGCTTCAAGCAGGGCGCATCCGGCGTGCTGGTGGCGACAGATGTGGCGGCGCGTGGGCTGGATATCAGCGAGCTGGACCTGGTGATCAATTTCGATATGCCGCGCAGTGGCGATGACTATCTGCACCGCGTTGGTCGGACCGGACGCGCAGGAGCCGAAGGCGTGGCAATCTCGTTGGTTGCGCCGCATGAATGGAATTTGATGACCAGCATCGAGCGTTATCTGCGTCGGCAGTTCGAGCGGCGCGTCATCAAGGATCTTGAGGGCAGCTATAAAGGTCCGAAGAAGGTGAAGGCGTCGGGCAAGGCGGTGGGTAGTAAAAATAAGAACGACAAGAAGGATCCAAAGGCCAAAAAAGCCAGGGCGAAGAAGCTGGCCGCACGTAAAAAGCCTAGCGTGCCCAAGGGCGCGGTGGTGGCGAGCTCGGACGGGTTGGCGCCGCCTAAACGGCGTAGCTGATTCAGCGGCGCTTCTGGATCCTACCAGGAGCGCACAGGTAGGCCGTGGCGCCGGTAACTGCTCCAACTCTTCCAAGCCGCTATGAGAATCAGACCCAGCGCCACACCAGCGCTGTTGGCGAGTATGTCTTCCATATCAGTCACGCGGTTGGGATGGAATGACTGCACCAGTTCCACCATCACGCCCACGCCGAACATGGCCACCCCGCGACACCACCACTTCCACCGCGGGAACGCCAGATAGCTGAGCACGGTACAACCAAACAGCCCGCCCAGATGATAAAAGCTCATCATCCAGCTATAAGCAGCGGGTGGCGGAGTAGGGCGCATGCCCAGAAACATTCCGGCGGCAACCACCACAAAGAACAGAATTTGGAATGCCCGGCGATATTTCACCCAGCGACGCATGACACTAACCCACATAATTGCTCCAGGTGCGGCTCGTGCCGTTACCCCAATAATGATCGTTGGATTGGGGTGATGATTATTTCTTAAGGTAGGGCAACCAGGCGTTGGCGGACTTATCCAGGATGCTGTAGACGTGCACGAAGGCGGGCTGAGACTGACGATATGGATCAGGCGCTTCGCATCCATTCAACCAGCGACCAAAGAGAAAGGTCTTGCCCCGGGCTTCCGGTGCCAGCGAGTGGATCGACTGCAGGTGCCTGTTCTCCATCGCCAGGATCAAGTCGGCTTCGCGGATCATCTCTGGCGTGATCTGCCGCGCCTTGTGTTCCGGCAGAGACAGGCCCGCTTCGGCCATCACCTTTACCGCGGTAGGGTCAACCGGTTTGCCAACCAGCGCTCCCAATCCTGCGGAGCTGATGTCAATATTCATGCCCTCAAGCTTGTTCTTCAGGATGGCTTCAGCCGTCGGACTGCGACAAATATTACCGACGCACACAATCAATATCGATTTGAACATTTAGTTGCGACGCCATCCTTTAGCAGCTCTGTAAGGAAGCAACTTTATGGAGTTAGGGGGGCGGGGTCAAGGTGGGTCCGGACGTGCGGAAGCGTTGAAAGCTGCGTTTGTGCGCAGCTTCACTGTAACTCAGGCGCAAAATCGTTAGGCTGCGAGGCGGGTTACAAGCAAAGGAGTGCTGGCATGACTACAACCTATCCCTATATACAACACCATGGCGCGGTGAGAGGCGTTACTGGCTCATGCCACCAGCTCTGGCTGGGCCCGCAGGACAGCGTGCTGATTGATTGCGGTATGTTTCAGGGCGCTGAAACGTCGGGCAACGGAGCGGGTGCAAACCACCTGGCTATCGAGTTCAGCCTGACTAGCGTGCGAGCGCTGATCGCTACGCACGTGCATATCGATCATATCGGTCGTTTGCCCTGGCTGATCGCGGCCGGGTTCACCGGGCCTGTGCATTGCACAGAGCCTTCCGCGCTGCTGATGCCGACGGTGCTTGAAGATGCATTTATGGTGGGCATCAAGCGCGATGCTCAGTTGGCCGAGCGCTTCATTGAGAAAGTGCAGCCAATGCTGCGCGGGCATCCTTACAAAACCTGGATCACCCTGCTGCACCGTGACGACTTGATATGCAAGGTTCGCTTTCAGCGCGCCGGGCATATTCTGGGTTCGGCCTATGTGGAATTTGATGTGGAGTATGTGGAGACCGGCTTGCGCCGACGCATACTCTTTTCAGGCGACCTGGGCGCACCCCATGCGCCTTTGCTGCCTCCGCCTGAACCGGCATGGCGGGCTGACGTAGTGGTGCTGGAAAGCACCTACGGTGATCGTAATCATGAAGACCGGCGCAACAGGCGGGACCGTTTTCAAGCAGTACTCGAAGAGGCGCTGGCAGATGGCGGTACGGTATTGATACCCGCGTTCAGCATTGGTCGAACGCAAGAACTGCTCTACGAAATTGAAGATATTCTTACTCGGGTCCGATCGCGCATAGGCGTCGATTGGTCTGAACTGCCGATCATCCTTGATGCACCATTGGCGACTCGATTCACCGCGCTCTATCGTCAGCTCAAGCCTTGGTGGGATGTCGAGGCCTTGAAGCGGGTCAGTAGTGGACGAAAACCGCTGGGGTTTGAGCAACTGTTGACGGTTGAGACGCACAGTCAGCACCTGAGCATGGTCAACCGACTGGCGCACACGCGACAACCCGCCGTGGTGATCACCGGTAGCGGAATGTGCAACGCCGGCCGGATCATCAACTATCTGAAGGCCATGCTGGGCGACCCACGGCACAACGTCGTCTTTGTCGGATACCAGGCGCAAGGCACACCAGGCCGCGCGATCCAGGAGTTCGGACCGCGCGGCGGCTATGTTGATCTGGACGGTGAGCGCTTCGATATCAAAGCGCGCGTGCATACGCTCGGAGGTTACTCTGCGCATGCCGATCAGAAAGGGCTGGTTAATTTTGTGACGCGAATGCGGCATTGGCCGGAGGAGGTGAGATTGGTGCACGGGGAAGAGGGGGCGAAGCAAACCCTTGCTCGTGAGCTGCAGAAGCGGGCACGGCAGCTGGATAAACCGCTCCGGGTGGTAATTCCGACGGGGTGAGGTCTGCGGCTAAGCAAAGCCGCCGTTTCAGTGACCATGGCAACGGCAATATGCCGAACAACAGATCGCAGTGGGTCACCCCCCACTTGTCAAAAATCCCGGCATTAAGGTTGAACCGCCTCTATCAGAGGTTTAGCATGCGCACCTCGAAAGCGGAACTGGATGTCAGCCGAAATGAACGGGTCTCCTCATTGGTATGTCGTTCAGTGCAAATCCAGGCAGGATGCGCGTGCAGAAGCGAATCTGCGCAATCAGCATATTCCCTGTTACCGCCCGGTGCGTACTGTCCAGGCGATCCGCCAGGGTAAAAGGACACACGTCGAAGAATCCCTGTTCCCTGGTTATCTGTTTGCTTATCTTTGTCGCCTCACCGATAGCTGGCATACCATCCGTTCCACGCGTGGCGTTTTACGCTTGGTGACCTTCGCCAATACGCCCGTTGCGGTAGAGCCGGGCCTGATCAAGGACATAAAACGTCGCCTCGAGCAGCATGACGAACGATCCCTGTTTAAACCGGGCAGTATCGTCCGGCTTGCCGAAGGACCCTTCAAGGATTTGGATGCAATCTTCAGTAAAGCCGATGGCGCCGAGCGCGCGATAGTTCTATTGCAGATTCTGCAGCGTCAGCAGCAGCTGAACGTCCCGCTGCGAATAATCAGATCGCCAGACTAATAACTGACACTTGGGGTAGAGACCGTTTATGATCCTCAATCCCTTGGCCGCACCGTGCTTGGATGATTGAACTGGACGGCTTACACAATTTAATAATCTGTTCTCAAGAAATAGACAGTAAATCTTGGGGCGGTAGCGTGTTTTGACTTTGATAATGAGGTTACTGTGTACGAAGAAAGCAGAAGGCACGAGCCACGCGAACATATGGGTGAAATCGACCTGATTGAGCTTGCCAGAGGGCTATGGCAGGAAAAATGGGTGATTATAGGTGTGACAGCCGTAGTTACTCTCTGCGCACTCGTCTATTCCTTAATGCTCTCTCCAGTTTATGAAACCAGCGCACGAACCATTCCTCCCCGGGCTGCGGATGTGGCGCCGTTGAACCTCGGGCGCGCACAAGCTGGACTCTCCGAATTGGATCCCAGTGGAGTGTATGCAATTTTCATCCGAAACCTTACAGCAGAGACCACCCGGCGAAACTTTTTCGTGCAGCATTACAGGCCATTTCTCATCGAACAAGGCTCAGCGGCCACCAGGGATGAGCTCACAAGGCGTATGCGCGAAGATATAGTGGTTCGACGTCCAGACGAGAGAAATAACCCCCATATAACGGAGATCCTCGTCCAGGCGAGTGACCCTGAGATCGCAGCTGAATGGAACAACATTTTTCTCCAAATGGCTGCCGACGAAGCATTCGGTGACCTCACGGCTAATACCGTATTGGAGATAAAAAATAAAAAGACAGTACTTGAGCGCAGAATCGAGGTGCTCCGTGAGTTTGCCACTACGCAGCGCGAAGACCGTATAGCACGGCTTAAAGATGCGCTGAATGTCGCTGAGGCCGTGGGAGTGGACGCGCCTCAAGTAACAGCGGGGCGGACAGCCGCAGAGGATGAACTGTCCCAGATGATTGATGGAAATCTAGCTTACATGCGGGGGTCTAAAGCTATCCAAGCCGAACTTGAGCTCCTTCAGGCGCGTGAAAACGAAGACCCCTATATTGGTGAACTTCGTAATTTACAGCAGCAAATCAACCTATTGAGTTTGGTTAATCCAGCACCGAAGGGAGCGGCATTGTTTACGCTTGATAGCGCTGCTGAGATACCCGACGGACCGATTGAGCCGAGGAAGAAGATAATAGTCGGGGCGGGCATCGTGCTTGGGGGAATGTTGGGAAGCGTGATCGCTTTGGTCCGTATAGCTATCAGAAAACGCAAAGTATCAAGCGCGATTTGAACGCAGTGATATTCATGAACCGAGGTGCGGAATGTGATGTTAGTAGGCCGAAGAGGGCATTTTGAGAATGCTCCGGTCGTTTAAATTAGTCTCTTATCTATGGGTCGGAGCAGTCTTGGGTGCAGGATGTGCTTTCCTGGGCCAAGTGGTCCTGGCGCGCCAGTTTGACCCAGCGACTTTCGGTGTTTTTGCTGCAGCCTTGGGGACGGTCATGTTGGTAACACCCCTAGCAAGTTTCGGAATAGGAGCGTTTTGGCTCAAAGTGTATGGTGAAGAGGGATGGCAAGCAGAGCGATGGTTGGCACCATCCTTACGCCTTGTCTTGATAACCACATCATCAACGTTTGCTCTGATCATAATATGGGCTTTCGTAGGCCCCCATGACGAAGCCTTTACCCATGTTTTGTTGTTGTTATCTATAATTGTTTTCGGTCAGGTCTCTTTGGAATTGGCGAGCGCCAAGTTCCAGTTGGAGGAGCGTTACGGTGAATTGGCTATATGGCAATTCACCCCCCATCTTCTCCGTCTAGGTGCCGTTCTAGCGATTGTATATCTTATCGATGAATTGACGACGTTGACCGTAGTGTCAATCTCCTACGCGATCATTGCTCTTGGAATAGTTCTTGTGGGTGGGTTATCGATCTGGAGAATGTCCAATGGTCAACTAAAGTTAAGGGGGTATGGGCTGAAAAGCTCGTATTATAACTCTGGACTGGCAGTCGCTGAAGTAACCAAGCATAGTTGGCCTTTCGGTTTGTCCGGTGTTTTGTATTTGATTTACTTCCAAAGCGATATTCTCATTCTAAAGTACATGGATGGGAACGAAGCAGCAGGGATCTACAATGCTGCATTTTTGATAATGTCGGCTGTGTATTTATTGCCAGCTGTGCTTTACCAAAAGTTTCTTCTGCCAAAAATACATCGCTGGGCTAGTCACGATAGAGTAAGGTTTAGAAACGTATACCGGCAAGGCAACTTAGTCATGTTCGCCTTGGGCTGTATGTCCATGATATGTATTTGGATTTTGGCACCCGTGGGATTACCGCTGCTCTTCAACGAGAGCTATAGCGGAGCTCTAACGCCTCTTATTATTTTGGCGGCAGCTGCACCCGTGCGATTTATGGCGACTAGCGTCGGGTCAGTCTTGGTAACCAAAGATAATATGAAACGCAAGGTTCAATTGATGGGGTTCACAGCATTAGTAAATATTCTAATGAATATAGCCCTGATACCGGTTTTTGGTGTAGTGGGTGCGGCAGTTTCAACGGTCGTCACTGAAGTGCTATTGTTGTTGCTGTACACCAGATCCGTAAAACGAAATGTTTTCATAGAAGAGAAATTCATATGACTGCCTTTAATGGGAGCGAAAGCTCACTGCAAAAAGTGGTCGATGGCGGTTACTGCATAGGATGCGGCGCGTGTGCTGTCGATGATACAAATAATCAGCTCATTGACAGCCCAATCGGTATTCCGCAGGCAAAACTAGATGCTAGGACCGCTTCTGCTGAGGTGTGTCCTTTTTCTACTACTAGTTCGGAAGACGATATTGGCACGGATTTGTACTCCGGGTTCAGTAAGTACGATAAGCGCGTCGGCTATCATCTGGGTAATTACGTTGGTCACGTTATTGAAGGTGAGTATCGTGCCAAGGCAAGTTCAGGTGGGATGGTAACTTGGGTTCTGGCAGAGCTACTGCGCAACGGACACATTGACGGGGTAATACACGTTGCGGAAGGTATGGATTCAATATTTGAATATCAGATATCTGAATCAGTCGAGCAAATAACCAGTAGGGCTAAGTCCAGATACTATCCTACTCATTACGACGATGCGCTTAAAAGTATTTTGGGGAATGGTAAGCGTTATGCTTTTGTTGGTGTTCCATGTTTTGTAAAGTCGATCAGGCTTTTAGCAAAGCATAATGAGAGTGTTAATAAAAGTATAAAATTTTGCATCGCCATTTTCTGCGGACACATGAAGACAAAGGCGTTTGCTGAAATGATTGCGCTTCAGCAAGGGATTGAGCCACGTCAAATACACTCAGTTGATTTTCGTGTTAAGAACGCAAATCTCCCCGCCAATCGATATAGCAGTCAAGTCATATGCAGTGACCGCTTTGGCGAAAGAAACGCATTGCCGCCAGTTGCCACTAGCCAGCTTTATGGGCTTGATTGGGGGCTAGGGTATTTCAAACCTAAAGCCTGCGATTGGTGCGATGACATAGCCGGTGAAACGGCTGATCTGTCCTGTGGAGATGCATGGTTGCCTGAGACAGTAGGTGATTCTGCAGGAACGAATATCATGATCGTCCGAGATCGATTGATCAATGACGTCATAGCGCAAGGCGTCACTAACAGAGTGGTGGCTTTGAAAGAGGTATCAGTAGATAAAGTCTACGAGTCGCAAGCAGGAAATTATCGACACCGACGGGAGGGCTTGGCTGTTAGAATCGGCGTAGCAAAGCAGGAAGGGGTATGGGCCCCACGGAAGCGAGTGCAGGCAAATGAATTCGTAGTGCCTGTACAAAGAGAAAAAATATATAGACTCCGAGAGAGGATAGCAGCCCAGTCCCACATAAGATTCGGCGAAGCCAAGCAGCGTGGAAGCTTTAGTTATTTTTTGGTCAAAATGTTGCCTGTCGAGTTGTATTACTATTATTTGAATAAAAGGCTCATTAAGGGTTGCCTTAAAGTTGCTTATCAATATGCACACTACTTAAAGAGGAAGATCTTGTGATGCGCTTTTATATGACAGGCCAAAGGTCCTTTGCCAATCGCGGGTGTGAAGCAATCGTACGTAGTACAGTAGCAATACTTGCTCGCAATTTTGGTCATGTTGAGTTCCTTGTCCCCTCAGACGACATTGCACTTGACAAGATGCAGTGGCCGGAAGCTGGCGAGTACGGCGTAAGGTTTGTTGAATCGTATTTTCCTGCCTGGACTAGGCCCTGGGCACATATACAGCGTATCCCGTTGAAAGCGATTAAAACGGCGGGCTGGCCCTTTTCTTTTCCTGCTGCGCTTCGCGCTCAGATCGAAGGCGTTGATGCGGTAATTTCAGTAGGCGGTGACAATTATTCATTAGACTATCGCCTTCCATCACTACTGATGGGAATTGATCAATTGGCGATGAAAATGGATAAGCCCGTAATCATATGGGGTGCGTCAGTTGGCCCTTTTGATAGCGACCCGAAATTTCTGCCAGCGATCCGGCGCCACTTGGCGCAGATGACGTTGATTGCAGTGAGGGAAAGCATAAGCTTCGAGTATCTCACCGGCAAGATGGGTTTGACTAATGTAGTCTTGATGGCTGACCCTGCTTTTACTTTAGAAAAGCAGGCTTTCGATGTTGCTGATTATTGGCCTATGGCGCAGAACGGTGACGTTATTGGTTTCAATATCAGTCCCTTAATTGAACGTTACCGTTCCGATAAGCAAAATCTAAGAGCTGAAGCCGAAACCTTCATCCGCATGGCCGTTTCAAAAGGATATGGGGTGCTGCTAGTCCCACATGTCATGCCACTTAGGGGTGATGATGTCAATGACGATGCTACCTACATGAACGGTATGCTTGCCAGCCTGAACGACCTTGGCTCGTCGGTCACCGCTTTACCCCGTGAATCCAATGCTTCACAGCTCAAGCACGCGATCAGTAAGGTGCGTTATTTCATAGGCGCACGCACCCATGCAACAATCGCCGCGTTATCAAGTGCTGTGCCTACGGTTTCGATCGCTTATAGCGTTAAAGCGATAGGCATCAACAAGGATCTTCTCGGTGACATGCCAGTGGTTCTCCCCACGCCTGAGCTAAGCGCAGACGCTCTAATGGCTAAACTTAGTTATCTCATTGAAAATAAAAATGAAATTGTCGGTGCTTTGGACAAAAAACTTCCGCTTTGGCGAGATTCGGTAGAGAAGGCTGCGGATGAATTGAAAGCGAGAGTCTTGAAAGATGCGTAAGTCCGCACCTGTTAGCGTCGTAGTGCCTTGTTATCGCTGCGGCAAAACAATAGGTCGCGCCTTAAACTCTATTGCCGCGCAGACGTTGATACCTAGCGAAGTTCTGCTCGTTGATGACTGCAGCGGGGATGATACAAAAGATGTTTTGGAGCATTTACGCGCGTCTTTTCCCGATGGCTGGATAAAGATCATTTCGCTGGCCGAGAATGCCGGCCCAGGCGCAGCAAGAAACGCAGGTTGGGAAGCCGCAGTTGAGCCGTATGTCGCTTTTCTTGACGCGGACGACAGTTGGCACAAACGTAAAATCGAAATTCAGTATACGTTCATGGAGAATAACCCTCTTGTCGCTCTTAGCGGCCACGCGTGGACTCGGATGGTGTTAAACGAGATATATTCGTCGTACTCAGTGGATGATTATGGACACACATTTACGGATGTAAGTAAAACGCAGCTGATGAGGTCTAATAGATTTTCGACCCCGTCAGTTATGCTCCGTAGAGACATTAAGCATCGATTTACTGATGGCAAAAGATATTGCGAAGATTACGGTCTATGGACTGAAATATGTTGTTCGGGCCTACGCTGTTCACGGTCTCCACTCCCTCTCGCTTATTTGCACAAGGCTGAGTACGGAGAGACAGGACTCAGCGCAGCGCTGTGGAAAATGGAGAAAGGAGAGTTGGATGTTTACCGAAATTTGTATAAAAGAAAATACTTAGGGCTGTTAGCTTCTAGTGGGCTTTGTGTATGGTCTCTGATACGATTCACTTTTAGGCTAGTTAGGGTCAAGCTCAAGAATTGATAAATATGAAACTCGATTATGGCGCCTCGTTTGTCATCTGGAAGGTTATTGCTTTGTTGTTCTTTCCATTTTTTCTCTGGAGTTTTTTGGGTGGACATAAGCAGATTGTCCTCGGAATTAGTACTGATCATTTAGCAACCTTTTTTGCATTTCTAGGTGCTATTTTGGCGATATGGTGGACGGGACGATTCGGTTCTCAAGAGCTGTTGGCTGCATCGCTCATTATCTTAATGTTTTGTTCATTTATAGTTTCGATTTTCTTTGCTATTGATCAAGTCGCCGCTGCGAAGAATATTTTGCCACACGCAATATATGCAACTATTGCGTATGGAGGTGCTCTTTTTTTTAGAAGCCGGCTAGATTTTTTTTATAAAATGATATTTTTATCAGCATTTATTTCCTCAGTTGTTGTGGTTTTGTCTGTCTCTACTTTGGGCATGGGAGGATGGGGGCGGGCGACTATACCTGTATTTTTTGAAGGAAAATTTTCTTACTTCCCTACGGGTTACGAGAGCTCTTCAGATCCGAATGTGCTGTCCTATTTTCTTTATTTGGGTGCGCTAGCTGCTATTTATTGCCGAAGCATTAATTCTACTGGTAAGGTTTTTGTCGCTTTGCTGGTGTTTGCTGGGATGCTAACGCTCTCTCGCAGTGGATTTTTAGCGTTTGTTGTTGCTGTTATATCTTTTCAGCTTGTCAATCTAACTTATAACCTGTGCAGCGACAAAAGTATCAAGGTTTCTATAAATTGGATGCTTTCAGTTGTCATTTTGGGGGGGGTGGCGTTTGCCATTGCACCATATTTTTATGACTTAGGTGGAATGTGGGACACCCTGGCCGAAAGAGCGCTGGATCAGGCCTCAAACGCTGACCGGTTTTCAAGATTAAAAAATACTATGGAGGTGGTCTTGGATCGTCCTGCAAATTTTTTTTTCGGCCATGGCATGGGCTTTGCTAGCGAAACTTCTGACCCGCATTTACTTTATCTTTCAACTGTAATGGATACTGGTTTATTTTCTCTTATAGTATTTATACTGGCTCTCGTAATACCCGCTTGCCAGTGCTTGTGTTATACAAAGTCCATTAGACTAAAAGCTTTTATAGTTTCGCTTTTGGTGTTTTTCTTGACTATATCTTTGTTTTATTGGCAAGTAAGAACTTATTATTTTTTTATGTTTTTAATTTTAACTATTTACTTTCATATGGCCGCGAACCAGCGCGTATCTTCCTTTAACACAAGAACGTCTGCGGGGGTGGGCAGTGAAAAATAGGTCTGGCTTTATTAAAATTGTTCGCGCGCCTTGTCTAGTCGGCAAAACCACCTTACTCCTCCGTCACTCATGAATATATGAGTCGAGCATCAGAGCAACCATTATCAGAGAGGACAATAATGAGAGTAATGATTTTTGGTGGGACGGGTTTTATTGGAAAGGCGATCGCAGATAAGCTGTACTCGGTTGGTTATCAAGTAGATATCCTTAGTCGAACGCGGGAGTCTAATACTCAATTACAACTACGATATGTTGCCGGAGATCTTATTGAAGGTAGTTACCCTGCGTTGAACGGCTACGATGTCATCGTGAATTGTGCTGGCGAAATACGAGCCGAGGATTTTATGCGGCCTCTGCATGTTGTCGCCGTGGAAAAAGCGTTGGACACACTATCAGCGCGTTGTGGAGTTCATTGGGTTCAGATCAGTAGCGTCGGTGTTTACGGCCCGCGGGTAGAGGGAATCATTGACGAGGGCGATGAGTTCAAACCGGTCGGATCTTATGAAGAAACCAAGGCTGAAGGCGAAATCCTAGTTCGTGAACGGTGTTTGGAAAAAGGAATACCGTTTACCGTTCTACGTCCTTCAAACGTTTTTGGTGAAGGGATGCCTAACCGATCGTTAGCACAGTTGTTGGGTATGATACGTAAGGGCATTTTTTTTTACATTGGTAATCCGAATGCCTACACCATGAACTACGTTTATGTGGAAGATGTTGTTCAGATGGTGATGCTTGCGATAACTAATCCGAACGCCCGCAATCAAGACTTCATAATATCTGATTGCGTATCGCAACGTGATTTTGTTCAGATTGCGAGGGAAGAGCTCGGGGGGCGGGGTACGCTCCAAGCGCCAGGTTCTCTGGTTCAAGCTATAAGCCGGTTTGGGACCTTCATCCCCGGTTTTCCGCTTACTAACGCACGTATCTCGGCACTTACACTCAGTTCGACTTACTCAACAACAAAGGCTGAGCATCTCCTGGGTTATTCGGCGAATGTAGGGATTGTCGCAGGACTTCGTCGTTACTGTCGTCATCTGAAGGCCAACGCATGAAGAATATCCGAATAGCCCGTCTCTCGACAGTTCGTTTTTTTATAGTTACCCAGCTTCGGACCCAACTGGAGCAGATAGTAGCTGCTGGCGCCGACCTTACGGTCATATCAAACAAGGACGATGAACTTGTTAATGATGACGGGGCGGCAGATTCAGCAAGATTCATCCACGTAGATTTTTGTCGTGAAATCAATGTCGTGAAAGACATGAAGGCGCTGCTCAATCTGATTAGACTTTTCAAGCGTGAAAAATTCGACATTGTCCATTCCGTAACCCCAAAAGCAGGCTTGTTAACGGCTATCGCAGGCAGAATCGCGGGGGTCCGAACGCGCGTCCATACTTTCACAGGACAACCTTGGGTGACTATGTCGGGTCCGAAAAGAAAAATCCTGATTTATTGCGATCGAATCATAGGTTTCCTTAATACGTGTTGCTACACCGATAGCCGCAGCCAGCGAGAGTTCTTGATTGAAAACCGCATTGTTCGTCGTTCGCGCATTCGTGTGCTGGGCGAAGGTTCTCTGGCGGGGATTGATCTCAGGAGATTCGACCCTGAGAAGTATACGGCCGATGGCAAAATGCAGTTCAGGACCTCTCTTGGCATCCGGCCGGATAGCGTTGTGTTGTTGTTTGTGGGCAGGATCACCCGTGACAAGGGAATCCGCGAGCTGCTCAATGCATTCGAAACGTTAATTGAACAGGGCGCGGATGTTCATCTCTTACTCGTTGGTCCCTTTGAGGCAGATGGACGCCTGCTGTTAGATGAAATGAGCGAACGACTCGACCAGAACCGTTTGGTCATCGTTGGCTTCTCCGCAGAGCCTGAAAAATTCATGGCGATATCGGATATCTTTTGCCTGCCGAGTCACCGAGAGGGATTTGGGACAGTTGTAATTGAGGCTGGAGCTATGGGCTTGCCTACGGTGGCCTCCAACATTTATGGCCTTTCCGACGCGGTGGTAGCTGGCGATACCGGTCTTTTGACTACCCTGGAAGATCCGGCCAGTCTCGCTAATGCTCTGGCATCGCTGGTGATAAATCCAGCTCAGCGTCGCCGGATGGGAGAAAGCGCTCGAAAACGAGTAGTTCGACACTTTGACAGTGAGTATATGGGGGAGCTCTTGATCGCTGAATACGAGTCGCTGCTTGGTCTGAAGGCAAGTAACTGATGCTCGATTCTTTTTTCACCAGTTCCAGAGGTCATCAATGAAGGTGCTTGTAACCGGAGCGTCAGGGTTTATTGGCGGGGCAGTCTGTACGGAGTTCTTGAAAAGAGGCTTCGAAACCGTCGCTGCGTCGAGACATGGGGAGCGGTTGCCTTCCGGCGCGGAGCATTCTGCTTGCGGAAATATTGATGGAGAAACGGATTGGACCTGCGCCCTGATGGGAGTTCATAAAATCGTACATCTTGCCGCGCGGGCTCATGTCATCAAAGAAAGCGCTGCTGATCCATTGGCTGTGTTCAGGCGCGTTAACGTGGACGGCTCGTTGGCCTTGGCGCGGCAAGCTATCAAATCAGGGGTAAACCGATTCATATTCATCAGTTCTATCGGAGTCAACGGCGCCAGCACTGCCGGCGGGCCGTTTACCGAGGATTCACAGCCTGAGCCTCAAGCTGACTATGCCATGTCCAAATTCGAGGCTGAACAAGCTTTGATCGAGCTAGTCCATGGCAGTGCGATGGAACTCGTGATCATCCGTCCGCCCTTGGTGTATGCCGGCCATGCTCCAGGTAACTTCCAACGCTTGATGAGACTTGTTGCGTGCGGAATTCCGCTACCTTTCGCCAAAATCAATAACCGGAGAAGCATGGTTTCTTTGGTGAATCTGGTTGACTTCATAAGAGTCTGCCTGGAACACCCTGATGCGTCGGGACAAATATTGTTAGCGTCCGATGGGGTTGCTGTTTCAACTGAGGAAATAGTTTGCCTTCTGGCCAAGGGAATGGGGAAAACTCCCAGGCTTTTCCCGTTTCCCACATCCATCCTCGCCAATATTGCTGCGGTTTTAGGAAAAAAAAATATGTATTCCCAGGTCTGCGGATCATTGGAGGTGGATTCGAGTAAAGCGCATCGCCTGCTCGGTTGGTCACCGCCTATTACGGTTCAAGAGTCTCTTGTTCAGGCTGGAAAAGACTTCAAAAACATTCGTTTTGGCTGACCTAGGGTTGTTTAAGGACGTTTTCAATGATCGCTACCTTGTTTTTGCTAGTTATCGCAGGGTCATCAGCACTGCTGACATGGGCTCTTAGGCGCTACGCATTGTCTAAAAACCTGCTGGATATACCAAATGCGCGTAGCTCGCATTCAGTTTCGACTCCGCGTGGCGGCGGAGTGGCGATAGTGTTGGCGTTTCTTGTGGCGGTCCCGCTGTTGGCTAATGTGGGATGGGTGGGGTGGTCTTCGGCTTTGGGTCTTGTCGGTGCTGGGGCGTTGGTTGCGGTGGTGGGCTTTCTGGATGACCACGGGCACATTGCGGCGCGTTGGCGTTTGCTGGCGCATTTTGTCGGCGCAGCATGGCTTCTGTTCTGGTTGCCTGGCCTCCCTACGCTCGTTCTATTCGGTACCGGCTTTGATCTAGGCTGGGTCGGGTATGGTCTGTTGGCGGTTCTGCTGGTCTGGTTGCTGAATCTTTATAACTTTATGGACGGCATCGATGGGATTGCCAGTGTTGAAGCGATCACCGTCTGCTTGGGTGGCGCATTGCTGTATGCCCTGGTGGGCCAAGGCGGGCTTGCGGTTACGTCTTTGGTATTGGCAGCTGTTGTAGCAGGTTTTTTATGCTGGAACTTCCCGCCCGCGAAAATTTTCATGGGAGATGCAGGCAGCGGTTTCTTGGGGATCGTGCTGGGTGGGCTGGCATTACAAGCGGCTTGGGCAGCACCGCAGCTGTTTTGGGGCTGGTTGATATTGCTGGGAGTGTTCATTGTGGACGCGACCTTTACGTTGATTCGACGATTGTTGCGTGGCGACAAGGTGTATGAAGCTCATCGCAGCCACGCTTATCAATACGCCTCCCGTAAGTTCGGTGCGCATTTGCCGGTGACCCTGGCTGTATTGGCAATTAATATGCTTTGGCTGTTGCCTTGGGCCTGTGTGGTTGCCTTCGGGTATGTCGATGGACTACTCGGGTTGCTTATTGCTTACCTGCCGCTTGCGCTGTTGGCATTGCGTTTCAAAGCCGGGGCATTGGAAGTGACTGAGTGAGCAAGGTACTAATGGTGTTTGGGGCTGGCGGCTGGCGGTCCCGCGGTCGAGGGAATCGTGCGATGGCTAAGTTTTCTGGATCCCCGCTTTCGCGGGGATGACGGGAAGCGCGGATGTCCGGGTGCCCGGGCGGCGGCCATTGCGGAAGCGCGGATTGTTGGGATAGTGCGATGGTTGGCTTCTGGTGAGGTCCGATTTTCGCACCGGTATGTTTGTCGCTTTGCACAGCCGAAACGGAACTTACCTGCCAAATAACGTTCCACACAACTGGCAGGTTGGCGTCCTTTTCATGGCTCTGGCCTGCGCGCTGCAGGTTCATTTCTGTGGCATGGATATCTGTTCAAAGCTTATCGAATACATGGAGTTCATGTGAAGGTTACTAAAGCCGTTCTTCCCGTCGCAGGTCTTGGCACGCGTTTTCTTCCCGCTAGTAAAGCTATCCCCAAAGAAATGGTCACGGTCGTTGATAAACCGGTGATCCAGTATGTGGTTGAAGAAGCTTTGGCAGCCGGTATCAATGAGATCGTTCTGGTCACCCATTCCAGTAAACGGGCTATTGAAGATCATTTTGACAAGAATTACGAACTCGAAGCCGAGCTTGAGCGCCGGGGCAAGCACGAGCTGCTTGAGGTGCTGAGGGAGACTGTGCCCCCCGGTTTGAAAGTGTCTGTCGTACGTCAGGGCTCCGCCCTTGGCCTGGGACATGCAATCAATTGTGCCCGTGCCATCATCGGCGACGCGCCCTTTGCTGTGATGCTGCCTGATGTACTGGTCGAGCAGTCGGGCACGCTTACAGATCTGGGTGTGATGGCCGAGCATTTCCTGGAAAGTGGCCATGCGCAGATCATGGTTGAGCCTGTGCCCTATGAACAGGTGAGCGCTTATGGCGTGGTTGACGTTAACGGCGTGGAACTTCAAGCCGGAGAAGGCGCGCCTATGCACCGTGTGGTCGAAAAGCCACCGCGTGACGAAGCCCCATCTAACCTGTCGATCGTGGGCCGTTACATTCTGCCGGCTCGCATATTTGACTTGCTGGACAAAACCAAGCCAGGTGCTGGCGGTGAGATACAGCTAACCGATGCTATTGCGACGCTTATGACCGAAGAGGGCGTTGATGCTTTCCACATACGGGGCCGTTCCTACGACTGCGGCAACAAGCTCGGCTATCTCGAAGCGACGCTGGCCTACGGGTTGAAGCATCCTAAACTCGGAGCAGATTTCCGGGAATTGTTGAAGCAGTACCAGTAAAGGATTAAGCGGAATGTATATCGATGTGTATGGAGACACGTTGTGCGCGTTGGTTAGTGCTGCCGGCCTGGCCGCCACCGGGCATAATGTAAGCCTGCATGTGCCGCAAGGCCCTGCTGCAACCACCTTGGCTCGGGGCGGGTGTCCTTACCGCGAACCAGGGCTGCCGGAAATGCTCGCCGAGCAAACCACTGCCGGGCGTTTCAAATTGGCGCGGGTAGACGTTCCACCAGACGAAAAAAGCACCATGATCTGGCTGGCTCTGTCGCCTACCGATATGGATCAGGCGTTTCAGATAATCAAAGGGTTACCCGTCGATGGCGAACGTAGTTGGCTGCTGGTCAATCAGTCGACCTTTCCGGTCGGCAGTACAGAAGCGCTGCAGCAGGCGTTGAAGGATTTGCCCGGTGGCGAATCTACCCAGCGGGTAGCTGCCAGCTTGCCGGATCTACTCATCGAAGGTGCTGCTGTAAGTGGGTTCATTCACGCCGAGCAATGGATATTGGGTTGTGACTCGGACTGGGGCAAGCGGATGGTCGCCGAGGCCTTGCGGCCCTTTAATCGCCGTCGCGATAACATCATGATCATGGGCCCGCGCGAAGCTGAGTTTACTAAACTGGCAGTCACCGGCATGTTGGCAACTCGCCTGAGTTTCATGAACGATATGGCCAACCTTGCGGACATGCTCGATGTGGATATCGAACGGGTACGCCAGGGCATGGGCAAAGACAAACGGATCGGCGAGTCTTACCTGTATCCAGGTTGTGGCTTCGGCGGTTTGAGCTTTTCCCAGGATGTGATGAGCCTTGCTTCTACTCTCCAGCACAGCGGTATTCAGGCGCAGTTGCTTGATCAGGTGCTGCGTATCAACGAACGTCAGAAAGAATCTCTTTTCCGTAAACTGTGGCGCTATTACGGCACCGACCTGCGTGGCCGCAAGGTAGCTATCTGGGGCGTGGCGTTCAAGCCTGAATCAGCACGCATCGATAATGCGCCGGCGTTGAAACTGATCGAGGCGCTTTGGGCCCAGGATGTTGAGGTTCATGTCCATGACCCCCGTGCATTGCCTGCACTGGCTGAGTGGGCTGGCCCGCGCGACGATCTGGTGCTGCACAAAGATCAGTACGCCGCCCTGGTGGATGCGGATGCGCTGATGCTGGTGACTGAATGGAGCGCTTACATGAGCCCGGATCTTCCGCACATGAAGGGCAGCATGAAACAGCCGCTTATTCTTGACGGGCGCAATATATGGGATCCAACGTTCATGAAGCAGAACGGGTTCGACTATTTTGGGATTGGACGACGCTGAGTGATTCTCATGACCGACGCAAAAGAAACACAGTGGGACGAGCTGATTACGCATGGTTCGGTAGTCAGCAAACAACACCTGGCCGATTATTTTGCTGAAGATCCAGAGCGCTTCAACAAGATGCACCGCCAGTTCGGTCCGCTTTTATATGATTTCTCCAAGCAGCGTTTGACCGACCAGACACTCAAGCACCTGATTGATCTGGCCGACGCCCATGATCTGCAAGGCTGGATTCAGAGATTGTTCTCTGGTGAGGAAGTGAACGACAGCGAAGGGCGCGCAGCGATGCATTGGGCGTTGCGTCTGCCAGTGGATGCCAAATGTCAGGTAGGTGACGATGACATCACCTCCCAGGTGCACGAGCAACTGCAGCACATGGAGCTTATCGTGGATAAGATCCGTGCTGGGCAATGGCGCGGAGCGACGGGTGAGGTTATTACCGACGTTATCAATATCGGCGTAGGTGGTTCGGATCTCGGACCGTTGATGGTGACGGAGGCGTTAAACGATTTCACTCGAAAGACGCCCCAGGGTCTGAACGTTCACTTTGCCTCGACTATTGACGGAAGCCAGCTGTCCCAACTACTGCGGGACAAAAAGCCTCAGTCGACAATGTTCGTAATTTCTTCCAAGTCGTTTACCACTATCGATACGCTAACAAACGCGTCGACCGCGCTGCAGTGGCTGCAACGTTCTTTCGGTCGGCGGGCCAGTGCAAGCATTCTTCATTGCCATTTCATCGGTGTGTCCGCTTCACCGCACAAGATGACGGAGTGGGGCATCGCGGAAGAAAACCAACTGGGGTTCTGGGGTTGGGTCGGGGGGCGTTACTCCCTATGGTCAGCCATTGGCTTGCCCATTGCTCTGAAAATCGGAGTGAAAGGCTTTCGCAGGCTACTCGCGGGCGCCCATGATATGGACGAGCATTTCAAGTCGGCGCCTTGGCGTGACAACCTGCCGGTATTGATGGGCATGATCGGCGTGTGGAATACCAACGTGCTGGACATCAACGCCCTGTCCATCCTGCCGTACGACGGGCGGCTCAAGCAGTTGCCCCTGTATTTCGAGCAGCTTGAAATGGAATCCAATGGCAAGAGCGTCAAGCGCGACGGCCAGCCGGTGACTCGTTCAACCTGCCCGATCATCTGGGGCGACGTGGGTCCCAACGCGCAGCATGCTTTTTATCAACTGCTACACCAGGGCACCGAAGCCGTTACCTGCGATTTCATCGTACCGGTCCGCCGGTACGATGAGGCACGGCATCATGAAGCAGCCGAGGAGCTGGCAGCGCAACATCAATTGTCGCTTGCCAACTGTCTCGCGCAGTCTCGCTTGTTGGCGCTGGGCGATGCGGCGCTGAAGGATGCCGATGAACTGCCCACACACATGCGTTACCGCGGCAATCAGCCAAGTTCAACTCTGCTGCTGGATGAACTGAACCCCTATAGCCTGGGCGCGTTGATTGCGCTTTATGAGCATAAGGTGTTCGTGCAGTCAGTCATTTGGGATGTTAATCCATTTGATCAGTGGGGAGTGGAGATGGGCAAGAAAATTGCCATGAGCACGCTGGCGAAGATTCGCGGTGAAGATGCCAGCCTGGAAGACACAGATTCATCCAGCGCCGGGCTATTACGGCGTATCGAGGCAGAATGGAAATCATAGGGGGATAACATGACAAAGCTTACCTGCTTCAAGGCTTACGACATTCGCGGACAGCTTGGTACGGAGCTGAACGAAGACGTCGCCTACCGCATTGCCCGCGCTTTTGCCAAGTGGCTCAAGCCCAAGAGAATCGTTCTAGGGGGCGATGTGCGTGAAACCTCGCCGGCGCTGAAGGCTGCTTTGGCAAATGGCCTGCAGGACGAAGGCGTCGATGTGCTGGATCTTGGGTTGGCCGGAACTGAAGAAGTCTATTTCGCGACCTTTCATCTGGGCGTGGACGGCGGCATTGAGGTAACAGCCTCCCACAACCCCATCGACTACAACGGTTTCAAACTGGTCCGGGAAGGTTCTCGGCCGATTTCTGCCGATACCGGTCTGGCAGAAATTCGCGAGATGGCGGAAGCGAGCAGCTACCAACTGGAGAACGGTCGGGATCCCTCGGTGCCCGACAGCCAGCGTGGCAGCTACGAGCTGGTCGATACCCGCGCCGCATTTGTCGAACACTTGATGGAATATATTGAGCCGTCAGCCTTTACGCCGCTGAAGCTCGTAGTCAACGCCGGTAACGGTGCAGCGGGCCCGGCAATTGATGCGATTGAGCAAGCGTTCAAGGCCAGGCAGATGCCGGTCGAGTTTATTAAGATCTGTCATGAACCCGATGGCACCTTTCCAAACGGCATCCCTAATCCGATATTGACGGAAAATCGCGCTACCACCCGCGATGCAGTACTCGAACACGGCGCTGATATGGGTATTGCCTGGGACGGCGATTTTGACAGATGTTTTCTGTTTGACGAGCAGGGCCGTTTTATCGAGGGCTATTACATCGTTGGGCTGCTAGCAGAGGCGTTTCTCAAGAAAGAGCCCGGCGCAGCAATCATTCATGATCCGCGCTTGGTCTGGAATACGGTTGAGCAGATTGAGCAAAACGGCGGTCGGGCGGTGCAGACCAAAGCTGGCCACGCATTCATCAAGGAGCGGATGCGTAAAGAAGATGCAGCTTATGGTGGAGAAATGAGCGCCCACCATTATTTTCGCAATTTCGCCTATTGCGACAGCGGCATGATTCCCTGGTTGCTGGTGGCCGAGTTGCTATGTCGCAAGGGCAAGGCTATGTCGACGATGGTAGACGAGCGCATAGCAGCCTACCCGTCATCCGGTGAGATTAATCTCACGGTAAATGACGCACCCCAGGTATTGAAGACCATTGAGGCGCAATACAGCGAAGGTGCCTTGGATGTCGACTACACCGATGGCGTCAGTATCTGTTTCGCTGACTGGCGTTTCAACCTGCGCGCTTCGAATACCGAGCCGGTGATTCGCCTGAATGTGGAGAGTCGCGCTGACGTTGGGTTGATGGAGCGTGAAACTCAAAAGCTCCTGGACGCTATCAAGGCGCTCTGAGCCAAGCCTTCGGCCCGGTTGGTCTGCTACAATCGTCACAACTTTGTTGTAGCGGACCTCCTTTCATGAGCTCGAACGTGTTTTCATCCCAAGCGGCCCCATTCTCCCTCGGGCGTTTCCTCTTGTTGCCAGGTCAGGCGGAGCGATGCGGCTGGGGTCGCCTGTGATTAAAGAAAAGCTGATCAGTCTCAGCTACGCTCAAAAACGATCCATACAGATCACCGTCGACGTGGTGTTGATCTGGGCTGCGTTATGGATGGCGTTCTATTTGCGGCTCGGCCCTGAGGGTTGGATGGTTCCTCGCCAGAGCGAATGGTGGTTGTTTGTGCTGGCACCCCTTGTCGCTATTCCCTTCTTTGTACGCATGGGCATGTACCGGGCGGTTATGCGTTATTTCGGCAACGATGCTCTGCGCTGTATTTTCAGGGCGATCACTGCCAGCTTCGTTGCGCTGGTTTTGTTGATGTTGGCCATGCGATTGTCCGGCATAGATGTGTTTCGTTCCCGTTCAATACTATTTATGTATTGGTGCCTGAGCCTCGGGCTTATTGGCGGCCTTCGCCTGGTGGCAAGGGAGTATTTCGCTGGTGAGAGGTTGGTTGCGGGTATACCGCTTTACTTGCAACGAGCCCAGACGGATGGCCCGACGCCTGTAGCCATTTATGGCGCGGGGGAGGCGGGGACGCAGCTGTTGGCCTCGATCCGTGTTGGTCGGATATATAAAGCGGTAGCATTCGTTGATGACAACCCTGCCTTGCAGGGTCGCCTGGTCGCCGGCCTTCAGGTGTATTCGTCAGAAAAGATGAATCGGATGATCAGGACAACGGGGGTGAAGGAGCTCTTTCTCGCTATCCCGTCGGCCAGCCGTGCCGATCGGCAAAAGGTTCTGGCCCGCTTGCAGACCTATGCGCTTCATGTTCGTACCATGCCCGGCATCATGGACATAGCCAGCGGTAAGGTAAAGGTAGAAGATTTGCAGGAAGTCGATATTGCAGATCTGCTCGGCCGTGACGCGGTACCACCAGACCGGACCCTTTTCGAGCGTTGCATAAGCGGGCAGGCGGTAATGGTCACTGGTGCAGGCGGATCAATTGGTAGTGAACTGTGTCGGCAGATTGTTTCCCTAAACCCGACGACTCTGGTGCTGTTCGAACACAGCGAATTTGCGCTCTATGAAATTCATTCCGAGCTGGAAAATTGGATTAATACCAATGGCTTGACCATCAACCTGGTGCCAATCCTGGGCTCGATTCGAAATTCGACCCGCTTGGTGCACGTCATCAGTGCGTGGAATATCAGCACTATCTATCATGCCGCAGCCTACAAGCATGTCCCTATCGTCGAATACAATGTCGCCGAAGGAATCATGAATAACGTGTTCGGCACTCTTAATGTGGCTCAGGCAGCCATCAAATGTCAGGTGGAAAATTTTGTCCTGATTTCCACTGACAAGGCCGTGCGTCCGACAAACGTCATGGGTTCTACCAAGCGTATGGCGGAGCTGGTTCTCCAGGCGCTGAGTAATGAACAGGCGCCGCGCTTATGGAACGATCCTTCCGCTGCTCTGCACCTCAATCGGACTCGTTTCACCATGGTTCGGTTTGGGAATGTGCTTGGCTCATCCGGCTCGGTCATCCCGCTGTTTCGCAATCAGATTCGGGTGGGTGGCCCGATTACCGTGACACATCCGGAGATCACCCGTTATTTCATGACCATACCTGAAGCTGCCCAATTGGTGATTCAAGCCGGCGCGATGGGGCAGGGGGGTGACGTTTTTGTACTGGATATGGGCGACCCGGTGAACATTGTCGATCTGGCCAGCAAGATGGTTCAGCTGTCGGGACTGACCGTGCGCGATGAGCAGACCCCCAACGGCGACATAGCGATTACCTTTTCTGGTCTGCGGCCGGGTGAGAAGCTTTATGAGGAACTGCTCATAGGGGATAACCCCGAGCCCACGGTACATTCGAAAATTTGCCGGGCGAACGAGACATTTGTACGCTGGGAAACGCTGTCTTCAGTGCTGGATACGATACGACAAGCCATTCGCAATGATGACTATGACACCATTCGTCAGACCTTGTTGGACACCGTGCAGGGTTATCATCCTAGTAACGGCATAGTCGACCTGCTCTATGAGCACCATCAGCGGTTGTCTAACAGCCGCTAGAAAGCCGGACGCCACGCCTTGCAAACCATGGATTCCCGCCTTCGCGGGAATGACGGAGCGGGGAGCGTGGCGGGAGGTCACCTCGAACAGCCGCGCTTCCAAAGGCATCCATCCAAGCGCACCTACCCCAAACGCAGCCCCTTCAAACGCAACCTACCCCAAGCGCATCTACCCCAAACGCAACTCCCTCAAACGCAGCCCGCTCTCCATACGCAACCCTCGCTCCAAACGTCATCCCCGCGAAGGCGGGGATCCAGATTTTTGCGCAGCGCAACCTCATGTCTTGCAGACCCCATGGATTCCCGTCTTCGCGGGAACGACGGAGCGAGGAGCGTGGCGGGAGGTCACCTCGAACAGCCGCATTTCCAAAGGCATCCATTCAAGCGCACCTACCCCAAACACAGCCCCCTCAAACGCAGCCCCCTCTCCATACGCAAGCCCTCGCTCCAAACGTCATCCCCGCGAAGGCGGGGATCCAGCTCTTCGCGCCGCGCACCTCATGTCTTGCAGACCCCATGGATTCCCGTCTTCGCGGGAATGACGGAGCGAGGAGCGTGGCGGGAGGTCACCTCGAACAGCCGCGTTTCCATAGGCATCCCATCCAAGCGCACCTACTCCAAACACAACTCCCTCAAAAACAACTCCCTCAAACGCAGCCCCCTCTCCATACGCAACCCTCGCTCCAAACGTCATCCCCGCGAAGGCGGGGATCCAGCTTTTTGCGCAGCGCCTCATGCCTCTGCCAGACCCATGGATTCCCGCTTACGCGAGAATGACGGAGCGAGGGGTGCTGCCACCTGGTGTCTCGCTGGCTCGTGCCTATTCCACCGTAACCGACTTCGCCAGATTCCGCGGCTTGTCCACGTCCGTCCCTTTGACCAGCGCTACGTGGTAGCTGAGCAGTTGCAATGGGATGGTGTAAAGAATCGGTGAAATACATTCCTCGACCCAGGGCAGGCCAATCGTTTCATGATTGGCATCATCAGTCTGCTCGATGGTCTCGCAGGCGAAGGTGATGAGCTGGCCGCCGCGGGCGCGTACTTCTTCCAGGTTTGATTTGAGTTTTTCCAGCAGGCTGTCGCTGGGGGCGACGCTTACCACCGGCATGTCTTCGTCTACCAGCGCCAGCGGGCCATGCTTAAGTTCGCCAGCGGCGTAGGCTTCTGCATGGATATAGGAGATTTCCTTCAGCTTGAGGGCGCCTTCCATCGCAATCGGATAATGCGTGCCGCGGCCCAGAAACAAAGCGTGATGTTTGTTTGCGAAGCGTTCGGCTAGCAGAGTTATTCGCGGCT
Source organism: Halopseudomonas xinjiangensis (assembly GCA_011050525.1). Lineage (GTDB taxonomy): Bacteria > Pseudomonadota > Gammaproteobacteria > Pseudomonadales > Pseudomonadaceae > Halopseudomonas > Halopseudomonas xinjiangensis_A. The sequence continues at coordinate 19,407 of DRFO01000039.1, read as the reverse complement.
CCAGGGTAAGCGCCTGGGCAATGACATCCGGCAGCGAGCGGAGCGCGCGGACATTGTTGGTTACCTGTTCGGTAATCCCGTTACGCACCTGTACCAGAGCGGTCGTGAGCCACAGCAGGGCGACCAGTTGTGTGGTGAAGGCCTTGGTCGATGCGACGCCGATCTCTGGGCCAGCGTGGGTGAGCAACCGCCAGTCAGCTTCCCGTACCAGTGAGCTGCCAGCGACGTTGCAGATCGCGAGGCTGGACAGGTAACCCTGGTTCTTTGAATAGCGCAGCGCGGCGAGCGTGTCGGCGGTTTCACCCGATTGGGATATGGTGATCAGTAGCGTGTTGGCTGGCACTACGACGGTACGATAGCGATACTCGCTAGCCACCTCTACCTGGCAGGGGATGCCTGCCTGGGCCTCTATCCAGTAGCGCGCAACCAGGCCGGCGTGATAGCTGGTCCCGCAGGCTACGATGTGAATATTGGCCACGTCTGCCAGCCGGGTTTCGGCATCGGGCCCCAGTAGCGCTGTGAGCACGTGGTCATTGCCCAGTGTGCTCGCCAGCGTCTCGCTGATGGCCAGTGGCTGTTCAAAAATTTCCTTGAGCATGAAGTGCCGGTACTCGCCCTTGTCCAGGCTGTGGGCCGAATGCTCGTAGCGTTTGATCGGGCGATCGACGACCTGGTGGTTGCGGTCCCAGATCTCGCACGTGTTCATGGTCAGACGCGCATAGTCGCCTTCTTCGAGATACCGGAAGCAGTCGGTGACCTGCAACAGGGCAAGCGGGTCGGAAGCGATATAGCGTTCTTCGCTGCCTTCACCCACTACCAGCGGACTACCCATGCGTGAGCAATACAGCGTTTCGGGTTGATCTTCGTGAATGACCGCCAGGGCATAAGCCCCGTGGATTTCGGCAAGCGTAGCGCGGAGCGCGGCTAGGAGCTCGTTGTTCTCGGCGTAGTGATGGGCCAGAAGATGCGCGACGACCTCGGTATCGGTCTCGGACGTGAACACATAGCCCAAATCCTTGAGCCTTTTACGCAGCGGCGCATGGTTCTCGATGATGCCGTTATGCACGACGGCCAGGCCGTGGGAAACATGGGGGTGGGCATTGTGCTCGGCCGGCTTGCCGTGGGTGGCCCAGCGGGTGTGTGCGATGCCAAGGTGGCCGTTTGCCGGAAGCGCGTCCAGGGAGTTTTCGAGCTCGATGACCTTGCCCGCAGCGCGGACTCGCTGAATGCCCTTGCCCGCGGCAATGACCGCTACCCCTGCTGAATCGTAACCTCGATATTCAAGGCGGCGCAGGCCTTCAAGCAGGATAGGGGTGATGTTGCGCTGGGCGATGGCGCCGACGATACCGCACATGGGCATTTCCTTGATATTGGCAAAGCCGCATTCTATCACTGGCGCATGAAAATCGGATAGGCGGGCCCAGGTTGGGTGCGCCGATTATTCTGACCAAACTCTGGATCCCCGCCTTCGCGGGGATGACGGAAGTCTGGTCAAGTGCCGAGTGACGGGAAAGCCGAGGTGGAATGCGGTAGGGTGTCGACAGGTCCGGCACCCCACCTTGATAACCAAAAACCCCCGTCATTCTCGCGAAAGCGAGAATCCAGACTAGGCCCTCGGACAGACTGATTTGCTGTAGGCGGCCCATCAGGAATCATCATCGATCATGCGTTCGCTACTCTCCCTCAACAACCAAAAACCCCCGTCATTCTCGCGAAGGCGAGAATCCAGACTAGGCCCGCGGACAGACAGATTTGTTGTAGACAGGCCAACTAACAATCGTCATAGATCGTGCGTTCGCTACTCCCCTCGACAACCGAAAAACCCCGTCATTCTAGCGAAAGCGAGAATCCAGACTAGGCCCGCGGACAGACTGATTTGTTATAGGCGGGCCCATCAGGAATCGTCATAGATCGTGCGTTCGCTACTCCCCTCGACAACCGAAAACCCCGTCATTCTCGCGAAAGCGAGAATCCAGGTTCACGGCCGGTGCGAAGGGCTCGTTAACAATTGGCAATATATCCTCGTATCAACAGAGCCGTTTATGCTTTTCTCCATTTTTAATCCCTGCGCCTGCTGGGCATTGTTCATACTAATGGCCCGTCGCGCTGGCGCTGCTGGGAGGCTGATACCTGCTATCCCAGACTAGCCGAGCCCTTGAACAACGGGCGCCAGCGGGACAGTCGGCGGAATTGTGGGCAATTGCATTGCTAGTTAACTGACGATTCCTGGTCGATAGGGAGCACTGACTATCCCGGAATGCCCATGCTGGGTGGCAGATTCTTTTTGATGAACCTGGGTTTCCCCGGAGGGCTTGAAGACATGGAGGGAACCGTCAGGCGGTATTTTGTCTATGATGGGTATATCGGCCGCGCGATGCGCCTCTCTGATGCGCAGAACATGTCCAAGCCACCAGTCTGTTGTTCATCCGTACAGCAGACATAAAAGGAGATTAGATCGATGTCCGAAGCTAACAGTCTGGGTACGCTGAGTACCCTGCAGGTAGGAACCAAGACATACCACTATCACTCCCTGCCCAAGGCCGCCGAGCGGCTCGGAAACATCGACCGGCTTCCGATTTCACTAAAAGTGCTGCTGGAAAATCTGTTGCGCCACGAGGACGGTGTGACCGTCACCCAGAACGATATCCAGGCCATGGCCGATTGGTTGCAGAGCCGCTCATCGGATCGAGAAATTCAGTATCGCCCTGCACGGGTTCTGATGCAGGATTTCACCGGCGTACCCGCCGTGGTTGATCTGGCTGCGATGCGCGATGCGGTAGCCAGGGCTGGCGGTGATCCGCAGCGGATCAATCCGCTTTCGCCAGTGGATCTGGTTATCGACCACTCGGTGATGGTCGATTTTTCTGCCAGTCCGAGCGCGTTCGAAGCCAACGTCGAAATGGAAATGAAGCGCAATGGCGAGCGCTACGAGTTTCTGCGCTGGGGCCAGAAGGCCTTCAATAATTTCCGCGTGGTGCCGCCAGGTACGGGGATCTGTCACCAGGTGAATCTGGAGTACCTCTCTCAGAGCGTTTGGGCGTCTGAGGTGGACGGCAAGGAATGGGCCTATCCCGATACGCTGGTCGGTACGGACTCGCATACCACCATGGTCAACGGCTTGGGCGTGCTGGGTTGGGGTGTTGGTGGTATCGAGGCCGAAGCGGCCATGCTTGGCCAGCCAGTTTCGATGCTGGTGCCGGAGGTGATCGGTTTCAAGATGACCGGCAAGCTACGCGAAGGTCTCACCGCCACCGATCTGGTGCTGACCGTGACGCAGATGCTGCGCAAAAAGGGCGTAGTAGGCAAATTTGTCGAATTCTATGGTGATGGCTTGGCCGATCTGTCGCTGGCCGACCGCGCTACGATCGCCAATATGGCCCCCGAGTACGGCGCTACCTGTGGCTTCTTCCCGATTGATGAAGTCACCATTGGTTACCTGCGGTTGACTGGTCGCCCCACCGAAGTGGTCGAGCGGGTCGAGGCCTATTGCAAGGCGCAGGGGATGTGGCGCGAATCAGGCCATGAGCCTGAGTTTACCGAATCCCTGCACCTGGATCTGGGCGAGGTGGTGGCCAGCCTTGCGGGGCCGCGTCGGCCACAGGACAGGGTGGCGCTCGGAGATGTCAGCAAAGCCTTCGATGATCTGATGGCCTTGCAGGTCAAGTCTGCCGCCCCGGCTCAGGACAATGCCGCGAACACTAGCATTCCTCCCATTGACGGGCTGAAAACGCGGCGCGATCAGCCCCAGCCTCCGGCAGAATCACGTCTGGAGGGCGAGGGCGGCGGTGGAACTGCTGTTGGCGCAGATGAAAGCCAGGTGAATGCGACGCTGCCGGAGGAAGAGCCTGCACTGGCGCACGGTGCGGTTGTGATTGCTGCGATTACCTCCTGCACCAACACGTCGAACCCCAACGTGATGATGGCGGCTGGTCTGGTGGCGAAGAAGGCCATCGAGCGCGGCATTCAACGCAAGCCGTGGGTGAAATCCTCGCTGGCTCCCGGTTCAAAGGTGGTTACCGATTACCTGGAAAAAGCCGGCCTGACGCAGTATCTGAACCAGTTGGGCTTCAATCTGGTCGGTTACGGTTGCACGACTTGCATCGGCAATTCGGGGCCGTTGCCCGAGGAAGTGGCGGCCGCGATTATCGACCACGACCTGGTCGTCTCGGCGGTATTGTCCGGTAACCGGAATTTCGAGGGCAGGGTGCATCAGCATGTCAAAGCCAACTGGCTGGCTTCTCCGCCGCTTGTGGTCGCCTATGCATTGGCGGGCAGTACCCGTCTGAATCTGCTCGAAGACCCGCTGGGAATGGATAAGGACAACAACCCGGTTTTTCTGCGCGACGTATGGCCGAGCAATGCCGAAATTGCCGAGGCAGTCGCCCAGGTAGACGACGCCATGTTCCGTGAGCGCTACGCCGACGTATTCAGCGGTGATGAGCACTGGCAGTCCATCAAGGTCGGTGAAGGCGCGACCTATGACTGGAACAGCCATTCCTCCTACGTACAGAACCCGCCGTATTTCGAAACCATCGACCAGCCGCTGGTTAGCCTGAAGCCGATAGAGCAGGCCAGGGTGCTTGCGGTGTTCGGGGACTCGATCACCACCGACCACATCTCACCCGCCGGTAACATCAAGGCAAGTTCACCAGCAGGTGAATACTTGCAGAGCCTGGGCGTCGCGCCTGAGGATTTCAATTCCTACGGATCGCGTCGGGGCAACCATGAGGTGATGATGCGCGGTACCTTTGCCAATATCAGAATTCGTAACCGGATGCTGGGAGGCGACGAGGGCGGAGAGACCATCCACATTCCTTCTGGTGGGCGGATGTCTATCTATGACGCGGCGATGCGTTATCAGAGCGAAGGAACCCCGCTGGTGGTGCTGGCGGGTCAGGAATACGGCACAGGTTCAAGCCGTGACTGGGCGGCTAAAGGCACCAATCTGCTCGGCGTCAAAGCGGTTATCGCCGAAAGCTTCGAGCGTATTCACCGGTCCAATCTGGTGGGCATGGGTATTCTGCCGCTGCAGTTCAGTAATAGCCAGAATGTGGCTTCGCTGGCGCTGGACGGCCATGAGGTGCTGAACATCGAAGGCATCAACGACGATATCAAGCCCGGTCAGACCTTGTTGGTTACTGGCAAGCGTTCCAGCGGGGAGGAGTTCGAGTTCGAGGTTCTGTGCCGGATCGATACCAGCAACGAGGTGGATTACTTCAAGGCCGGTGGCATTCTGCATTACGTGCTGCGCGAGTTGATCGCAAAGTAGTGTTCACCGCAGCGCTTCTACGACCAGCGTAGAAGCGCGTGGGCTGATCTTGCTTATCGGCGGATACGGTACAGGCCGTTATCTATATCTGATCCGAAATAGACCGTGCCTTCAGCATCCACAGCCACCCCTGTGGGGATGCCGCTGGGTGGCATTCCCGGGCTGGCGGCTAATCCGATCGGCAAATTCTCTGCAATGACTTTGCGTTCCCCTGTTTCTATGTTGATCTCTGTCAGACGTTGGGCAGCGGTCTCAGCAATGATCCAGTGGCCTTCTTTCGTCTGCGCAAGCCCCTCGGGCATCGCCAGATCCTTCGCAATGCGAGTCACGTCACCCGATGCCGGATCAACGCGCGTCAGAAAGCCGGCCGCCTCGGTCAGATAGATCATGCCGTCTTGGCCAAGCAGCATCTGTACCGGCCCATGCAGGCCATTAGCCAATTCGGTTCTGGTTTCCAGTTCGTCACCTGTCAGGCGTATCAGGGAGCCGGAGGCCATCTCGCTGACCACGACGCTCCCATCTTCCAGTTCGATGGCATCAGATGGAGCCTTGAGTTCATGAATCATCGCCAGGGTTGCAAGATTGGTCCGGTCGATTATCTGAAGCGTATTGGTGGAAAAGCTGGTCAGCAACAAACGGTCCTTGCCAAGCCCCACCGCCGCTGGATATTCCACATCGGAACCATGCGCGCGGCGAATATCCGTTACCTCCCCGGTGGCGGTATTCACCGAGCGGAAAGCAAAAATGTCAGCAATGTAGATCGTCTTGCCGTCCTCTGAGATGGTCAGACCTGCCGGCACCGCCAGTTCGCCCTTGGTGATGATCCGTGCATCCCCGGTTTGCGGATCCACCTGCTCAATTGAGTTATCGGCCATGTTGGATATGAAAATCCGGTCCTGGCCATCAATCGCCAGGTTGTCCAGGGAGGTATCGAGCTGTGCTACGTCAGTGGTCTCGCCACTGGCGGTATCGACCCGTACCAGGGTGCCGGCCTTGGTGTCGACCACATACAAAGTGCCCTTGGAATCGAAGTTGGCTGCGGCAGGTGTTCCGAAGCCTTCTGCCACCGTCTGAATCTCTCCGTCGGCCGGATTGATGCGCACAACCTTGCCCTTGAACCAGAGCGGACCATAAAGCCAGCCGTCAGCGCCGACCTCAAAGCCGTTGAAACCGCCCATGTCTTTTGCGATCAGGCGTGGCTGCCTTTTACCGCTAACATCCATTTCCCACAGGGCATCACCGAGGAAAACCTGGCTTGCATATAACTGCCCAGTCTTCTGATTGAATGCGGTCGAGTTGATGCCAGGCAGGTTTTCAGCCAGAACGCGGATCGGTGCCTCGTCGTGTTCACGGTACATCAGCTTGCCCAGGTAAAACCCGGTCCAGGCCATTTCACCCTTGGGCCCGATGGCGATGTCATCAGCCTGGCCCTGGTCTGGGCCGATAAAAGTGCTGACGTCGCCATTGGCAATGTCCACGTGGTAAATGCTGCCGCCCACAACGCTGCCCGCCAGCAGTCGATCTTGCTGGTCCATCGCCAGCCCGTGGACTCCTTTGAAGGCGGACGGCGCAACCAGGGCTTCGGGTTGTGCGGCGAGTGCAGCGGTGGAGATCAGGGTGGCCATTAGAAGAAGGGGGAACGCAGGTTTCATCAGTCATCCTTATTATTGTTTGAGCCTGAGAACCATTCTAGCGGGGGCTAGCCGGTTCGGTTGCGTTATCGAGGAGGCTGATAACGGCTCATCTGAAAGACCAGGTTCGATTGCCTTCAGAGCGCCTTGACCTAGCGAGCCGTTACAGGGCCGGTGCACTATTACAGGAACTCTTGCCTCCGCATTCTTTCTACATTCTGGTGCACGTGAATTCCGACCTGAAACGAGAGGAAATTCCTATGAAACGATTAGCCATGATAGTCGGTATTACAGCGATACTGCCGATGGCGGCTTTCGCCGAAGAAGTGAAATTGACTGAAGAGCTTAATGGTCTGGATATCGAAATCCAGATGATCGGCACAGGTACCGCTGGCGGAGCTGGCGCTGCAGGCGCAGGGGGCGGTGGAACACAGGTGTTGCAGGTAATCAACAACAGCGACAAAAAGGTGGCGTGCCGGTTGGAAGGAGGCCCTGCCGAAACCATGCAGGATGGGCCTATGGCACCCATCGAAGCCGGTAAGACTGCGGTAATGCGGATCGAGGGCGACGCGGCTAGCGTTGTCACACGCGCCAAGTTGATCTGTGAAGAAGCGTGAAAATCGGTATGAAATCGGTAAAAGACGGGACGGTGTAGCACCGTCCCGTCGAGATCAGCCTATCGACGCAATAGACGTTGCCACAGGCTTGGGACGGGATCTCGGAAAGCGTCCATCAGGCCGGCGGCGTCGATGCCGCGTCGTTCCTTGTCAAAGGCCAGGGCAAGGCGCAGCCCTTCCCAGCAGTGGGGCGGCAGATTGGGCGGTCGCGTGAGTGTCTTGTCTTGCTCCATGGCCTTGGCTTGTCTGGCCGTCAACCGGCTAAAGGGGTGATGGCCGCTACTGAGCTCATAGAGTACGCACGCCGCCGCGTAGACGTCCGCGGATGCGGTGAGCGGTTCGCCATTGAGCAATTCCAGCGCGGCATAACGTGGCGTCCACGCGGAGATGCGGGAGCGGCTCAGGCGCGGCAATCCGGTCAAGAGCCCCTTGCTTGGTTGGCCCAGACCATAATCGAACAGGCGCAAACCGTCGGCGGCAAGCATTACATTGCTGGGTTTTATGTCGCCGTGCAGCACCCCGTGACGATGCGAACAGGTCAGTGCGTCGAGGAGGGGCAGGGCAATTGACTGGAGCTCTGTCCAGGGCAGCCCGGCCGGCCTTTCGTCCAGCAGTTGATCAAGTGTCGGTCCCTTGAGCAGCTCCAGCGTGATAAAGGCGCGTTGGCAGAAAGGGTCGACATCGAAGGCATAGAGCCGAATGACATTGCCATGGCGCAGGCGGCTGGTCAGTGCGAATTCGCTGTAGAGCAGGGCGTTGGCGTCGGGGTATTCAGCGAATTCCTCGTTAAGCGTTTTCAATGCGACATAGGGATCTGGGTCGCCATACTGCTCGCGTAACAGGTCACGCGCCCGGTATACCGCGCCCATCCCGCCGACGCCGAGTAGTCGTTCGATCTTGTAGCGCTTGCAGAGCACCTCGGGCAGCGGCAATACAGCCGCGGGCATCTGAGCAGGGGGCGTTTCGGCTTCCCGGATTGTGCCTATAAAACGAGTGAGGTCCGAGACATCCGGTGTCGGGTTAAGCATAGAGGCTTCCATTTCATTCATCGGCGAATCACTACGGCACTGAGGTTGTCCCGCGCTGGCCCGTTCAGTGCCTGGTCAAAAAGTTTTTGCACGGCAAGCCGCGCGGAGGGCTGGCCCAGAGCGCTGCCCAGATGGTCTGCCGACATGCCCTGGTAAAGGCCGTCACTGCATAGCAATAGGGTATCGCCTGGGTAGACAGTGAACTCGACTACTTCGAGCACAAGTTTTTCGCTGGCACCGACCGCGCGGGTCAGCGCATGCGCGGAAGGATGGCTTGCGGCCTGCTTGGGGCTGCACTGTTGCTCCTGAATCAGCTGTTGCAACAGTGAGTGATCCCGTGACAACTGAAACAGGGTGCCGCCACGCCAGAGATAACAACGGCTATCGCCAGCCCAGACGCAGACGGCGCGTTCACCTTCGATCAGCAGGGCAACTACCGTGCTGCCGATCACCGGATCCGGCTGCTCGGCGGTGACGGTCAGCTCCTGGCTCAGCCGTCGGTTGAGCACATGCAGGCATTGGCGAATCTGCTTGAGGCGCAGGTCGATATCGCTCTCATGGGGCAGTTCGGCAAGATGCTCCACGATCAACCGGCTAGCCAATGCCCCGTTCTGATGTCCTCCCATGCCGTCGGCGACTGCCCAGAGACCTTTTTCCGGCAGTGCCAGGAAGGCATCTTCATTACGCGCCCGCACTTTGCCGGTATCAGTACGAGCGGCGCAGCGCCAGAGGCTTTCAGTCTCCGTCATCACAACCTCGTGGGCAGCTTGAACGAGCGCAGCACGCTGGTCTCGAAGGGGTTTGGCGAACGCTGGCTGTGCAGCAGGTAACTGGTCCGCAGGCCGCTGAGGTTGGCTTTTAACATCAGTACATCGCGATCGCTGTGGTGATCCACCTCCAACAGGTCAAGCAGGCGGAACAGAGACCAGGTTCCGCTTTTCTGCTCGATACCCACGCGCCGCCCGCCCAGATCTTCCAGCTGCAGACTGATTCGTCCCTCGTCCCCGCCGCTGGGCCAGTGAAATGCTGTCTGCGTGATCGGGCCGTGACGATATTCCATCTGCTGTTTGCCGAACTGGAAATTGGCCCTGCCCAGACTGGGATCAAGGGAATGCGGCTCGAGTTTGAACGCTATGTAGGGCTCGTTCGGATTCTCGGCGAAGAAGCTGCGGCGGATCGTTTGCACCGCGCTGATTTGCTTGAGAAATTCCCGCGACATGGGTAAACCGCGTCCGTCGATATAACGCAAGCGGTATTGTCCGCTGGCATCGCTGAGGAAGGATTTGAGATAGGTATTGTAGAAGCTGTCGGCGATACCCTGCGATTTGAAAAATTCACGGAAATCAGCCAGCGCGACGTCGCTCTCGCTTTCAATATTGAATGGGTAGCGCTGGTGCAACGAGTCTTTGTAAGCGGCATAAAGCTCGCTGCGATACCGCTGATTCAGGAAGGCATGGGCGTCATGCAGGATCATCATCCAGCTGTCCTGCGCTATGACTTCCAGCCATTTACCGACCGGCTCGGGCATCAGCTTGGCGCTGGCTCGAAGCTGGTTGATAGCGTCACGCTGTCCATCCATGCGTGCGCGTGCCATGTCGAATGCTGCCTGCTCCGGAGCGCTGGCCTGGGCGAGGGTGGTCAGCTGGACCTGCAAAGCGTCGAGCGCCTGGAGACTCGTTACCATTTCGGGTGAAGGGCCGCCGTTCTCGTCCAGCAAGCGATGCAGTGCTTCAAAGCGCCGCTCAAGGGACTTGCGGGCATTCTCGGATTGCAGCTGATTGACCTTCGCCTCAAGCGTGGCGGGGGGTTGACTCGCTTCGCTGAAGCGGGTGTTCTTTCTGACTTCAGTAAGCAACTGCAGCATTGGTGAGCTGGATGCGGTCAATCGGCTCAGTTGCAGGGAACCTTGCAGGATGGTGCCCAAGGGCTCCAGGTGCAGGCGCGAGAGGGCGTCAGCCCAATGGTTCGAATAGTCCTGAAAATACAATTCTTCCATTTCGACCATCAAGCGGTTCAGATCGTTGCTGCTCAGCGTGTCGCTGCCTCCCAGCACCCAGTTGTCACTCAGCAGGGTATTGACCAGTCCGCCGCCTTCGGCGACGAACATCTGCTCGTAGCCGCTTTTGGTGTAGAAACCCGGGATGATATTACTGCTACTGGTCAGCAATGATGCTTCCGGCCCGAGGTGCTGCTCCAGTCGGTACACGGGCAAATTACGGGCCTGTTCACGGAGCATACGGTAGACCACGCTGGCCAGTGACTCACTGCGTAGTTGCTGGCGAGCATCGGCTACCAATCGATCATCGAGCTGATGGGTAAAAGAAGTATTCAGCAATCGGGCGAAATGCGCATTCAACGCGGCCTGGGCCTCGCTATCGCCGGCATAGCGCAAGGACCAGTCGGCTGCCAGCCAGTCTTTCAGATAAGCCGGATCCCGACGATCCTGCAGATTCAGCATAAGGTAGGCGCGCAAACTGGACAGCAGGCCCTGACGGTCCCCCAGGCTGCCCCGAATCTGCTCCTCGAGCTGCTCGGCAACGCGCGGCAGAAGGAGTGTTTCCAGATCGTTGCGGTAGGTACGGATCACGGTCGGGGCGACCTTGCCACCTTGATACAACCCGCCGCGCTGCAGCCAGCCAGCCTGATCCCGGGGCGGAAAAACCTGAATTGCGGCGTAGCTGCGATCCAGCGCGTTGAGGGTCGCCAGTGCATCATCCTCAACCGCAATGGTTTGAACGTCACTGGTATGCAGTTGGGCAAGTTCGCGAACCTGTTCGAGGCGGTCATGATTGCTGGAGAAGCTCGCGGCCCAGCTCAGGCCAAAGAAACCGAGGCAAACGACCGCTGCCGCATACAGCGCACGCTGGCCCCAGCCGATGCGTTTGACCTCTCGCTGGTCCAGACCAGCCAGGTCTGCCTCAGGGAAAACGACCCGGCTCAGCAGATTGTTTATGAAGCGCGCCCGGCCGTTGCGGAAGGTTGGCAGATCGTTTTTGGTCGAGCCGAGATTCCGGCCGATGCTGGCGGTCAGTGAATCCAGCCCGTGCTGCAGCTCCGGGGCGCTGGTCAGATAAAACCCCCGTAGCTGGCTGGCACGCTGGTAACGATTGCCGGAAAACGCCAGTTCGATAAACAGGCAGAGGTGTTCGCCTAGCTGTCCAAGCTGATGCGGGAAGTCGAGTATCCGGCCGCGACGCTGATTGTCGCGCTCCTGATGCATGCGCATGATGACCTGACTATTCAACTGGCGTAGCAGCTCTTCGAATTCCTGGCGGACCACCTGCGCGTCGGTGCCGTTCTGGTCTTTTCGGAAACTGCTGCCAAATACCTGATCGCTTTCTTCGCGCGATAACTGATCGAAAAATTCGTCGAAACCCAGAATCTTGTCCGCTTTGCTCAGCACCAGATAGACAGGTACATCCACCCCCAAAACCTGGTTGATATCGTGCAGACGCTGACGGGTTTGCCGTGCCAGCGTCTCGAGCGCCTGTTCGGTCCCGCCCTGTAGCTGGTCTACCGGAACGTTTACCAGTACGCCATTAAGCGGGCGCGGACGCCGCCGCCGTAACAGCCCCAGCAGGGTCTGCCAGCCCATGCTGTCGACGTCGGCATCGGGTTGCACGAGATAACGTCCGGCTGTGTCGATCAGCACTCCATGCTCGGCAAAGTACCAGTCTGCATAGCGAGTGCCAGCGACATCCCGGGTCAGGCGTTGTTGATCGGCCTTGTTCAGCGGGAACTCCAGCCCCGAGAAATCCAGCAGGCTGGTCTTGCCGCTTGCCTGTGGCCCGATCAGCAGATACCAGGGCAGCTCGTTGCGCCAGCGTTCGCTGCGACCTTTGTAAAGACTTGATTTGCGCAAAGTGGACAAAGCGGCCTTGAATCGGCCGTGCAACTCGATCTGTTCTTCAACAATCATGCCTTCACGACGGATGCGGTCCTGTGCGGCCTCATCGTCTTCTTCGGCTTTCTTGCGCTCGGTCGATTTCCAGCTGACGAAAACCATCGCCAGGCCCCAGATCAGAAACAACAGGCTGATGGTGACCAGCCGACTGCTGGCGGGCTCCCAGAATTTGTTGTCGTTGATGGCGAGCAGTGGCCCGGCAATCCACACCAGAGCGGCAATGGCCAGCACGAGACACAGGCTCCACATCCAGCCTCTGCGCATCAGGCCGGACAGGCGTGACAGCTGGGTGAAGCTGGCAAGTTGGTACAGTTTGGATCTCATATCATCTCTTCCCTGAGTACGGCGCTGCCGTTGGGTCAATAATCAGCGGCTGAAAGGCATTCAGTACGGCGGTGCGTTGGTCGTTGAGCACCCAGGAGAAGCCGCCAAACAATGTGCACAGGCATATCGCGGTGAAGGCGACCACCAGCCACCACGGCACAATACGCACCAGGTCACGGCGACCACCCTTGAGCCCCTCCCAGTGGGGCGAAATGTCCCGCGGAATATCTCCGCGCATCTGCCGAATCTGCCGGTAGAGGCTGTCCCGGATCACCTCCAGTTCCATCATTCCGCGGGGCATCACGCGGTATTTGCCTTCAAAACCCAGCGACAGGCACAGGTACATCAATTCGAGCATGGCCAGGTGCTTGACCGGATTGCGTGAGAGGCGCTCAAGCAACTGGAAGAACTTCTCGCCGCCGAAGGTTTCGTTGTGAAAGCTGCTGAGCAGGCTCATTTGCGACCATTCACTTTCGTTACCCCACGGCGTGGTGACTACCGCCTCATCCAGTGCGGTACAGATTACGTAGCGTGCCGCCATGACCTCACTGCTTTCTGAGCCACCCTGCAGTGCGTGGTGTTCGAACAGCTTGATTTCCGCCGCCAGCCGGTCCTTGAGACTGTGAAGATCCTCAGGTTCATAACTGTGTTTCAGGCGTACTACCTCGGATAACAGTCCCGAGGCGACGGCGACCAAAGGATTCAGGCTGAGGTTGTAGCTTTCGGCAGGCCGCAGGCGTGCGGCGTAAATCATTCTCTGCTCGAGCTTTTCATATTTGGGCGGGGCGTCGAAATCAGTCAGCGGCGTCTGCGCCGGCAGGTTGCCGTTGCGATTGAGGATGACGGTCTGATCGTCCTGGCGGTAGTCCATGTCCTTGATCATCATTGGTTCCTTATGGCCCAGAATTTCAGTTCCAATCCGGAAAACTCGCCTGATACATGGAAGGCGAAACCACCGGAGTGTTCGAGTTGTGCGAGTTCTTCGGAGCTCAGCTCCAGAGCGAAGTAGGTTTTACCCGCATGGAAGGGAATCTGACGCGGGGCTACCGGTAGCGGCTTGACCTTGATACCCGGCAGATGCAGGTTCACCAGTTGTCGGATCCGTTCTACCGGTCCGATCTTGAGATGCGCTGGCAGCCGCTTGCGCAGTTCCTCTGAATCACATTGAGCCTGCGCGGCCAATACGAAGGATGCTGAGCCGAGCAGCTTGTGGTCGTGCAACGGCGACACCTGGATGCCATATTGACGCTGCTGCAGGGGCAACTCGACGGCGTGCTGCTCCAGCACCATCGACAAGACCTGGCGGATGGCGTCCAGTAGTTTGCGGAAACTCAAGCCCTGGTCGTTGTGTTGATAGCGGCTATCCAGGCGAGGACGCTTGGTCTCACTGGCGAAAGTGGACAGTTCCCCCAGCAGACCCAGCAGTTCGCGGTAGATCTGTTCCGGATGAATCTGCTCGACGCCCATGTAATGGCGCAGCACCGGCTCATACCGGTTGATCAACTGCAACATCATGAAGTCCCCGACCTCTGCACTGCCGACCTTGCCAGTCGCGCGCACGCGTTCGGCAAGAATGTCGCCCCGGTGGGCGAGCATGCTGATGGTTTCCTTGATGCAGGACTGCAAAAAGCTGCTGGCCTGGAAATGCACATAGGTGGGGATAAACTCTGGGTCCAGGCTGATCACCCCGTCGGGCGTGGTGTCCAGCACCTCGCAGAGCTTGAGTTTGACGTAGGCGTGATCGCTCTCCTGTTCACCGAGCAGCAAGCGAAAGTCCGGCAGACCGCAACTGACCTGACTGCTGCTACTGTCACCCGCATTGGAATCGGCTACCTCGGCATCAAAGGCAATAAACCGCGCCAGGACGTCCTTCTGTTCCAGGCGCCGGGTTTCGACATGGTTGCCAGTCACCAGAGGCAGAGCCAGATACACAGCGGTAGAGGACGTGTTGGCTGGTATGTCCAGGGCCAGCGGATCGCGCTCGGCGCCGAGGTCGAACAGACTGCCGTCCGGTAACACACCGCTGGCATGACTGACCACCAATTTGCCCATGTTCAGAAACTGGCGGTCGATTTCCAGATTAAAGAATCCCCAAGGGTAGATATCCAGACGCTGGGTTCTTGCCTTGAGCTGATTGTCATAATAGCGATCGCTTTGCTGAAAGTGCTGCGGACGCAGCAGCATGCCTTCCTGCCAAACGACTTTCTGAGTCGTCATGACTTAATCCCTGTTCCGGCTGTCAGCGTTTTGCTTGCGGATGCCGTCGGCGTCCAGATAGAGCCTGACGTCATGCCGTTTCCTGTTCTTCAGCGGTATGACGTATCGCCATTCGGCCTCCGACAGGTCGCGGTAGGCGGCAAGGACGCCGACATAACGTGTGTCATTCTGAACCGAGAGCTTCAGATCAAGGGATTCGCCAGGGCGCAGTTCGAGTTCCTCCAGCATCACGAAATCCGGTGACAGGGTTTCCTTGGGCCGCTGATACAGCGAGAAGAAATCGGCGTTTTTGAAAGCCACCGGATGTTTGAGTTCTATCAGGTGGATGACGACTGGAGAGGGCCTGTCATTCAGGTCGGGATTGAGCGTGGGGCTACCTTCTAACGACAGATCCACCTTGGTCAGGCTTGAATAGGGCGACAGGGCTGCGCAGCCATTGAGGAATGCAAAACTGGTCAAAAGAACCATTACTGCCATGCGTGACATAGGAATTATCCTTGGATATCTGAATTGAGGGTGGCGATCAGGCGGACCTGTGTTTCATAGGCCATGGCGAAATCCCGGGCAAACAGGCGCTTGCTCCATTCATCGTCATGCAGCATGGATTGATGCAGGCGTGTATAGGCACGCCAATGGGTTCCGGAAGTCCTGAGCAGTGTTTTGTTTTCGCTTTCGAAGCGCAGGGTCAACTGATCTGGTGAAAGCTGGTCGAGCATGCCTTTGACGGCGGCGCGGCTGGCGGCGATCAGGGCTACCTGATGCGCCTGCAGGTCGCGAAAAGCACGGCTTATCGCCTGGGACGCAGGGAGTTGACCCGGTTGAGCATCCCGCAACATGCCGGTCAGGGCTTCGCTGCTGCCGCTGGTGTGCTTGAGCGGGTTGTTGTCGGTGCCCTGCACGGTCGTCAGGGCCAGGCGCATTTCGCTCTTGAGGTCGCTGCGGGTGCGCAGGCTCTGCTGCAAACCGCCAATGCTCTGTCTGAGCAGCTTGGCTGCGTTCAAGGCGAGTGTTTCGCGCTGGCCTTCGTCGAGATCATTCAGCTCGACGCCCAGAGCCTCGCTGAAACGCTCCCAGAAATGCGCCGTCATTCTTTGCGGTTCGGCGGGAGGAGGCGGAGCGGGAGCTGCCACCGGGGCTGCGACCAGCTCGGGGACCAGCAGGCTTTCCATGTCCAGACGAGCATAGTCCTGTTGGGGGCTCGCCGATTCCTTTGGGTAACTGCCCAGCAGGCCGAGATCATCTCCCTCCGCGGAAGCCAGTTCCTGCTGGTCCAGTGCGCTGATGGGATCCAGCTCAAGAAAAGCGTCGTCAGGAATGACGCTGCCTGACGACTCGGGCCGGCCGAGGTCACTGGCGTAGATCGCCGGATCCTGGATAAGGCGCGCGCGGATTTCGAACTCACCAAGGCAAAATACACTGCCATGTTCGATACGGTGCGCCTGACCCTTGGGCAGCTTGGCATCGTTGTCTTTCAGCTGAATGCCGTTGCTGCTGGTATCGGTCAGAAAAAAGGATCCATCACGATAGCTGACCTGGGCATGGCGCCCGGATACCACACGTTTGCGGTCCGGAATTACCCAGTCGCAATCCTCCGCGCGGCCAATGATTCCACCGGCCTGCTTGAAGGTTTTGGTGGTCGGTAAACCTGATGCGAATTGCTGCGTACCGACCACATCGAATACCAGTTCCATGGTTACTTGCTCCTTGCGTTTAGCTGGCGCGGTTATCGGCCTGCGGATTACCAAGCGGACGGTAGTCGTCATCGGTGAATTTTGTATTGGCACATCCGGCCAGACTGAGAGCCAGGACTATCAGAGCCGGGCACAAGTAGTTTCTATTCAAGAAGACACCTCTTTCTTCTGATGGGAATGCATGATTTTTTCGATTACCAGGAGCCATACGGAATCCCGAATTTTTCGACGTAAGCTTGGGATTCGGGACGAAGTTTTGCTGCATAGACGCCGTTCATTTCGCCAAGGTAGGGGCCGCTGGTCACTATTCCACCCTCTTCCCGACCGATTTCAATGGGCTGGAGGCAGGGCCCGCCAAGCCAGGCTTTTGCTATGCCTCCTGGAGCCAGGCCGATGGTGAGTACGTGCCGATAATCGGTTACCCATTTTCCGGCTCCGTGACAACGGACTCGTTCGGGTTTGATCATCAATTCCCGAGCCTCGGGAGAAATCTCTATATAGGCGTAGTAAGTTTGTGGCTCGGCGAGAGACTGCCAGCGCACATAAATTAAAACAGGAAGGTCTGCGCCAATGACATGTTTACCGGCGCCCATTCCTGGCCGTTCAGGCCAGCCTTTTGGGTTGCCCCGGTTTTCAGGCGGCGTTTGTATTGCGGAGGTCCCGCTTCCGGCGCGTCTGTAGAGGCGCTTGTTTATATCCACCACGTCAGCGGTTTCAATCCAGACCTCCATGTAGTTAGGGGCGAAAAAACCCAGGAACCAGGCGTCGTAGGGCAGGGGACTGCCATATCCCGTGGCACACCCGCTCATTATCAAGCCTGCCAGAAGCGCAATCAGTCGAGTTCTAATCATGTTGGTGCACCATGCGCTTGCCATCCTGCGTGGGTCGGTTGATAAAAAAGATAGAGAAAACGCTGTTGTTCCAGCCGTTGGCTGCATTCCAGTTGGCCGATTGATGGATATAGCGCCTGTACAGCAGTGCTTCTTCCCCATCTGTCAGCGCCAGATGGGCAGACTCTCCCGTGGCATAAGCCAGAACCTTGACGTAGATTGGTTCCAGTTCCGCCGGGAGAGTCAGTTGTGGGGTGGCGGGAATATCATTCATCGGTACGCCTTCCCTAACGGCCAGCTCTCGCATAACCCGGAAATAGACCAGAGAAAGAGCACCTGATACCTCGCGCTCGCTCTGTATGGCGCAGAAAACATGCTTTTCACGGTAGAGGTCGCGCTGTCGATTGAAAGGAAGCTCGATAGACCAGCTTTCTACCGAAAGCCCCATGCCATATCGCTGGAGTTGCCCCAGTTTTCCATCCAGTTCAGCCGCCGTAGAGATGCACGCGTTGGTGTGCTCGTTGGGCGTGGTGAGCCTTGCCAGACTGCTTCTGGGTCGACTGAGAAAAACCTTCTCCTTCGCTCGGGGCATATAGCCGCCGCCTAGATCGGAGTGCACCCCCGGTACTACGATGTCGGATGCGCCGGCGCTATTCAGAGAAAAGTTGTGGCGACGTTCATCGCGGGCAACCAGTTGTACGACCTTTTTAGCGACGCCAGGCGCTAGCTGCAGGTTGAGGCCTGGATTTCTATGATTGTGGGGGCTGAAGTCCAGCGCACCAGGAGCAACGATGCCTGCGACCGTGTCGAAAAGTCCGACGAAGCCGAGAGTTACATCATCAGGATTCCACCCGAAATTAGGAGATAGCATGGGTGAGCCTGGCGGCAGAGCCACCGCAATCAGGTTGTCGGCACCTTTTTGCACCTCATTGGCAAAATCACGTGCGGCGGCTGCGCCTCGGCTAAAGCCGAAAATATCAAATTCGATACGTTCAATTTGAGTATGCGGATTTTGCTGGTAAAAGAAATTTACAGCTTTCGCTATCTTTTCAGGACTTTCTTCGACGCGCGACCGCGCGCCAGCACTGCCCTGTCCAGTACCCTGGCTATAGAGAGAATCCTCAGTGCCGCTGCGTGTACCGATACCTTCCAGATAAACCCTTAAGGAAGCTGTCTGCGCGCTCATTTCGATCTTTACGTCGGACTCATCCCGATATAGACCATACAACCGCGCCACATTAGTCACATCATTACCGTAACTGTTATCAGGCGATCTTCCCTGTCTATCAAATCCATGATTTGCGCAATGTTGACGAATCGCTTCGGCTATTTCTTCCAGGCCAACGTCCTCGGCGCGACAACCCGCCACGCTTTGGCTGTTTTCCTTGTTGTTACCTGTACCGTCGAAGAACACACCGATTCTCAAGGTAATCAGCTGCTCTATTGGCAGATTGGTTTCTTCCTCCTCTTCTTCATCTTCAATTTCATCTGTCTCGGCGGCTTGAGCGGCGAGCATATCGGGCTCGGGTGCGGGGAATTTGGCGGAAGGGGAGAGCCTTGCCAGAGTGCTGCCTGCTTGGTCGGCTGCTGCCACAAAGGGCAGCGCGGCATGCAGGATATTCAGCCCTGATCCGTTGCCCGGCGTGCCACCTATATTGATTTTGATCGCCGGCCCACTGAGCGTGACGCCACTCGGGTCCAATTTAAGAAAGCTGCCGCCACCCCTGGCAGTCAGTTCCATGGCGGCATCGATCACTACTTTGTCGCCGGCGTAGTAATGGATCTCGTCACCCGCTTCGACGAAGTAGCCTGCGCCGGTTTTCAGGTGCTGGGTGTTACCTACCGTCAAATGATCATTGGCCCTGGTTTCGGTCTTGCGCTCGCCGTGGATGGTGC
>DRFO01000038.1 GCA_011050525.1 Halopseudomonas xinjiangensis | reverse complement strand
GGCCAATATTGCGTAATCGCGGCAGAAGGCGCCCGCCTGTACCATCGGCCCGATCACCGGCAGATAGTCCGGAGTGGTGCAGCGCAGCGCCGCACGCGCCATGAGCTGATCAGGGGCCAACTCCCGCACCTGCAACGCTTCCGCCAGGGCCGGGCTCAGGCTGTCCAGCAGCGCGAGATTGCTCTGGTTCTCCTCATCGCTGGGCTGGGTATCGAGGCGGTCGAATCGGAAGCTGGCCCCCAGGTGATGCACGCCATCGCGGGCAGGGGATATGTACCCCTCCGAGCAGAGTACCGTTTTCAGTGCCGCGCTTTGCTGGGTGAAAGGTACATGGGTAATCTGACCACGAATGGATTTGAGCGGCAAATGCTGGCTGATCTCGAATCGCTGACTATCGGCTGCGCCGCAGATCACGGCGACAGGCGCTTGGGCGATGATCTCCTGCGCAGCGTTCAGAATCTGCCAGCCTTTCTGCCCGTGCTCGAGTTCCAGCGCCTCATGGCAGGGCAGAAACCTGATGCCCGGGTGTTGCAGTAAGGTTCGGCACAGGGAGGGCGGATGCACCCATCCTCCCTGGGGGAAGAACAGCCCACCGGCGATGGTTTCGACGCCAGCAATGCGGCTTGCTTCCTGCGCCGTGACGGCGTGCAGAAAAGCGGGGGGATAGCCGTGACTGGCAAGGCCATCCAGCCGCCGGCTTTCTCTGGCATCAGCTCCAAGTTGCAATACTCCACAGTTTGCCCAGTTGTCCCCGTCCTCTGGCCATAGCTGGTTCAACAGTCGCAGGCTGAATGCGTAGCTGGTTTGCACGAAGCGGGACAGGGGCGTCTGATGCGGCGACAGTTTGCAGTACAGAATGCCCTGCGGGTTGCCGGATGCTTCCTGCGCCGCCTCTGCATGCCTTTCCACCACCGTAACCTGCCAGCCGCGACGAGCCAGGGAATATGCCGTGCAGCAACCAGCGAGCCCCGCACCGATAACCAGCGCATGGCGCTCCGCGTGGGGCGAGGCAGGAGGGCGGGCATACCAGGGTGCCTGCCAGGCGGGTTCAGTTGTACGCGCCATGCGACCCGCGAGCATATGACGTTTGCGCCCGTATCCGCTGACTTTTCGCATGTCGAAGCCAGCCGCCTGCAACCCTCGGCGCACGTCGCCAACACTGGTGAATGTGGCAACGGTTGCATCTTCGGCGGATAGCCGCGCCATTTGCTGATAAAGAGCTGGCTGCCACATGCCCGGATTCTTGGCTGGGGCGAAGCCGTCCAGGAACCAGGCATGCACCCGCGCATCCAGTTGCGGCAGCGTATGCAACAGATCACCTATCAGCAGGGTAAGGGTGACTCGGCCCTGGCCCAGAACGAAGTGCTGCCAGCCGCTTGCCAGATCGGTGTATTGGGCAAGCAGCTCGGAGGACCACGGTTCGAGCTGCGGCCACAAAGCGATTGCCCGCTGCATATCCGCGACGCAAAGGGGGTATTTTTCGGTGCTTACGAAGTGCAGCCGGGCGCTGGCTGGGGCCGTCTGGTCCCATAGTTGCCAAGCACAGAGAAAGTTGAGACCCGTGCCAAATCCGGTCTCGGCAATACAGAAACAGGCCTGTGCATCCAGTTGGGCCCAGCGTTCAGGCAAGGCGTTATGCTGGAGAAAAACGTGTCTCGATTCTTCGAGGCCAGAATCGCGCGAAAAATAAACGTCGGCGAATTCGGTCGAGAAGGGTTGGCCATCGTCTGCCCAGATCAAGTCGGCAAAAGGGTTCGAGGGTGACACGGCGGCTCCGTTCGGGATCAACGACGCTCATTGTAACCGTGAACCGACAGCTCGTCCGACTCTCAGCTGAGGTTGGGCAGAATCAGAATGACCCCCGTCGCGATAAATATAAGGGCAACGCTGGACAATTTGGTTTTCAGTAAACGTTTCATGACACTACCTTTTATTCTTGTTTACAGGAGCCTTCGTGGGGCCTGCAGCGTTTGCCGGGTATTGGCATCAACGCGGATAAAATTCAAGATCAAACGAGAATCGATCTTAATTGAAATGGTATTCGGGGTCATTATGCCCGTTTCTCAAGCCTAGATGCACTCTGACCGATGCGTTAGATGAATTGGCTACATCGGATAAGCACCTAGTTGCGAAAAGGCCTGGTTTCTTGCCAACCAAGCTCTCGCTCGGAATGTTAGCCGGCCAGGGTATCGGTTCGGGCTGCCATGATCAGGTCGTTACGATGCAGTCCGCCGAGGGAGTGGCTCCACCAACTAACGGTTACCTTGCCCCACTCAACCAGTAGCGCTGGGTGATGATTGCCCTTCTCTGCGAGTTCGCCAACCTGGTTAGCGAATGCCAGGGCCTCGGCAAAGTCGCCAAATAGATAGGTTTTTTCTACGCGTGGAATTTCACTGGAATGGGTCAAATTCCACCCCTTCAGATCTTGCAGCAAATTATCGACGGCCAGCTTGTCCATCGCTACGTCGCCCTGAGCCTGTGAAAGTTGTTCTTGCGCCAGTAAGGTCATGGTTCCTCCCGCTATGGGTGATTTGCCAAGGTGGCCAAACGGCCGATGCCGCTAAGACCTTTGTCGAATAGTGCATCCTCGGAAGTAGTTGGATACTCCTTCCATAGTCACCAACGAGCACTGAAGCATGCTGGCCAGTCCAGCGTGATGTGCAGCTCCCTCCGATAGCAGTTCCATAGCTCTCGTTAAGGCTGTCTTCCACCAGGAGGATAGCCTTTTTTTATGTCTTTTGTTGGGGCGCCCGACCATAACAGTTACTCGAACAAGACCATTCCAGCTGTGCCTGTGCAGCTTCAGACCGCCGATCTAGACTGGCTCCATTCTCCTTCCTTTTCTCAGAGTTTCCCCATGCACGTCTCGTCCGGTCGCTGGTTATACGGGTTCCTGTTGGCAATGGTCACCACCATCTTGTGGGCGGTCCTGCCGATAATGCTCAAAGAGGTGCTCGCGGGCATGGATGCGTATACGGTGACCTGGTATCGGTTGCTGAGTGCCGGGGCTGTGCTGTTCGTGTGGCTGGCAATACGCGGTCGGCTGCCATCCATCCGTGCCCTGTCGACCGCCAATAAATGGTTGCTGGCGGTAGCGATACTGGGTTTGGCGTTCAATTACGTCCTCTACGTGATGGCACTAAGTCGGCTCACACCCGGAACCATGCAGCTGATGATTCAGGTTGCGCCGATCATGCTCATGCTCGGCAGCATGATGATCTTTCGGGAGCGCTTTGGCATTGGCCAGCTCATCGGGCTGGTAGTCCTTTCGCTGGGATTCGTGCTGTTTTTCAACCAGCGCCTCGGCGAGCTGTTCACGCAGTTGAGTGACTACACGCTGGGTATCCTCATTACCCTGGCCGCTGCATTCACCTGGGCACTGTATGGTCTCGCCCAGAAGCAGCTGTTGACGATCTGGTCGTCGGTAACGGTGATGATGGTGATTTATCTGGCCTGCGGCCTGCTGATTTTGCCCCTGGCAGAGCCGCTGCAAATTTTCGAGCTGACCACTCTGCAGTTGTGGATGCTGGTGGGTTGCTGCCTGAATACGCTGGTTGCCTACGGCGCATTTGCCGAGGCTCTGGTGCACTGGGAAGCGTCACGGGTGAGCGCTACCATCGCGACCACCCCGCTTTTTACCTTCAGTCTGGTTGCGCTGGGCTCGTTGTTATGGCCGAGCGTGATCAAGCCGGAACTGCTCAACAGCGTGGCCTACCTCGGCGCACTCCTTGTGGTTACCGGCTCTGCCTTGATCGCCTTGGCACCAAGTCTGATCCAGAACCTCAAGAACCGCCGATTGCGCCGACTGGCCGTCACGCCCCCGCCAGCAGGATCTTGACTTTAAAGGAAGGCCGGGCGCGCCTGGTTCAGTCGTGAGCGCCCAGCATGTTTTCCGGTTTGACTGCGACATCGAACGCCTGTTCATCCAGATATCCTAGAGCCAGCGCGGCCTGCTTCAAGGTCATATTTTCCTGGTAGGCTTTCTTGGCAATCTCCGCTGCCTTGTCGTAACCGATTACCGGATTGAGCGCGGTGACGAGCATCAGACTGTTATCCAGATGCTCGCGCATGCGTCCCTCGTCAGGTTCCATTCCTTCCACGCAGTGTTCACGAAAACTGGTGCAGCCGTCGGTTAGCAAACGCAGGGATTGCAGCAGCGTATGAATGATTACCGGCTTGAAAACATTGAGCTGAAGCTGACCGTTACTGGCAGCAATCCCCAGCGTTACGTCGTTGCCCTGGACCTGGCAGGCGATCATCGACAGTGCTTCGCACTGGGTCGGATTTACCTTGCCAGGCATGATGGAGCTGCCTGGCTCGTTGGCCGGCAGCCGTAGTTCGGCGAAACCTGCCCTTGGGCCGCTGCCCAGCAGGCGCAGGTCATTGGCCAATTTCATCAAGGTGATCGCCAGTTGCTTGCAGGCGCCGTGCAGCTGTACCAGTGGCTCGTGTCCGCTGAGCGCGGCAAATTTGTTTGCGGCGCTGGTGAACGGAAGGCCGCTGAGATCGGCCAATTCCTCGGCCAGCATGCCTGCGAAGCGTGGTGGACTGTTCAGTCCGGTACCTACGGCGGTTCCGCCCTGGGCTAGCGCATACACCTCCGGTAACGCTTGCTCAAGGGCGCGCATGCCCATATCCAGTTGCGCGACAAAGGCCGACAGCTCCTGCCCGAAGGTTATCGGCGTGGCATCCATCATATGGGTGCGGCCGATCTTGATCAGTTGCGCATGCCGCTGTACCTGTTGATCCAGCGCGTTGCGCAAGGCCTGAACCGCGGGTAGCAGTTGGTGACGGGTTTGGGTGGCGGCCGCCACATGCATCGCGCTGGGAAAGGTATCGTTGGAACTCTGTGACTTATTCACATGATCGTTGGGATGAACGGGCGCCTTGCTGCCTAGCGGTTGGCCGTCGAGCTCGTTGGCCCGATTGGCGAGCACTTCATTGATATTCATGTTGCTCTGGGTGCCGCTGCCGGTCTGCCAGACCGATAGGGGAAAATGGGCGTCGAGCTCGCCGCCAAGCACATCATCCGCCGCTTGCTCCACGAGTTGCGCAATCTTGCTGTCGAGGTTTCCCAGCTTCAAATTGGTACGCGCGGCGGCCTTCTTGATCAGGGCCAGCGCATGCACCACCGCCAGCGGCATGCGCTCCTCGCCAATAGCGAAGTGATGCAGCGAGCGCTGGGTCTGAGCGCCCCAATAACGGTCGGCGGGCACTTCTATGTCACCCATGCTGTCTGATTCAGTGCGTGTGCTCATATGGCTCTCCGCGATTGGTGTATATCGTTTATGGGTGTCAGTATAGATGCATGCTTTCTCTCACTTGATGTGTGGACTCCTCATGCGCGCTTTCGTTTTATTGGTTACCTGTTGCTTCCTGCTGACTTCACCGGCTTTTGCCGATGAGGCATCGCACCGCGCCAGCGCCGAGCGATTTCTCAAGCTGGCCAAAGCCGAGGGCATGACCGCGCCGGTTTACGAGCAGGTCGGCCGCATGCTGACAGCGCAGTTCTCACAAATGGGCGGCTCCATGCAGTATGAGTCGATACTGCGCAAGCACCAGCAGGAGGCCAAGTCCATACTGGACGAGGAACTCTCCTGGGAGGCCATGCGTGAGGAAATGATAGATCTGTATGTGGCTGTTTTTACAGAGGAGGAGCTGGATAAACTGTCGGCTTTTTATCGGTCCGAGGTGGGCACCAAGCTGATGACGTATCTGCCGGATCTGACCAAGCGCTCGATGGCGATAACGCAGACCAGGCTGGAAGATACGCTGGCCCCGCGTATCGAGGCGCTGGTCGAAAACATGGGTGAGGAGATCGAAGCGCAGCAGGCCAGCCTGCGCTGAGTCGGCGGTTTCGGCTAGAATGCCTGCATCATCCATTTGGGAGGGCATCATGGGCAATACGCAAGCGGCACTCGAACAGGCGATGCAAAGCCTGTCACCGGTTCACCTCGAGCTGGTCAATGAAAGCCATATGCACAGCGTGCCACCTGGCTCCGAATCGCATTTCAAGGCTACGGTGGTAAGTGAACAGTTCGATGGTCTTAATGCTGTCAAGCGGCACCAGTCTGTATACCGCAGTCTGGGCGACCTGATGCAGCGCATTCATGCGCTGGCGCTGCATACCTACACGCCCGCCGAGTGGTCCGCCCGTCAGCAGGCGCCAGCTTCACCGAATTGCCTGGGTGGCAGCAAGGCCGACCAGCTATAAAGCGCCTGATTCTGTTGACGGTTTTTCTTTGCTAGACTTGCGGCCCCTGCTGGTGCGCCCTTTACGTGGGCGATAACTGATCAAGAGACACGCATGACTGATTCCATTGTTGTTGTGGCGCTTTATAAATTCGTCACCCTTGAAGATTTTGAAAATCTGCGCCAACCGCTTCTCGATACGCTGACCTGTAACAACGTGAAAGGCACCTTGTTGCTCGCACGCGAAGGTATCAACGGCACCATTGCCGGGTCCAGGCAAGGTATGGACGCGGTACTGGCATGGCTGCGCAGTGACCCACGCCTCGCTGACCTTGACCATAAAGAGTCGCTTTGCGCGGACATGCCTTTCTATCGCACCAAGGTCAAACTCAAAAAAGAGATCGTCACCATCGGCGTGCCGGGCGTAAGCCCCAACGAAAAGGTTGGCACCTATGTCGAGCCCAGGGACTGGAACGCGCTGATCAGCGATCCGGAGGTGTTGGTAATCGATACGCGTAATGACTATGAGGTGTCTATCGGCACCTTTGAAGGCGCTATCGACCCGGAAACCAAGACGTTCCGCGAGTTTCCCGAGTACGTTAAAGAGCATTTCGATCCGCAGAAACACAAGAAGGTCGCCATGTTCTGCACCGGCGGCATTCGTTGCGAAAAAGCCTCGAGCTTTATGCTCCAGCAAGGGTTTGATGAGGTTTACCATCTCAAGGGCGGGATTCTGAAATATTTCGAAGAGGTTCCGGCGCAGCAAAGCAAGTGGAACGGGGAATGCTTCGTGTTCGACAACCGCGTGACCGTTCGCCATGATCTGGCGCCGGGCTCGTTTGATCAGTGCCACGCTTGTCGTCACCCGATTTCGGCGGAAGAAAAAGCGGCGCCGCAATATGAAGAGGGCGTCAGTTGCCCCCGTTGCTATGACAGCCTGCCGGAAAAAACCCGGCGCAGGGCCGAGGAACGTCAAAGACAGGTTCATCTGGCCAGGGTGCGCAACCAGCCACATCCCATCGGATTGAGTCAGGATCAGGCGTCGCCGAACGCCAAACCTTAAGCGGAGATAATATGTCCCAGCGCCTGATCTATGTGATGGATCCCCTATGTTCCTGGTGCTGGGGCTTCGCTCCGGTCATTGATGCCATCCGCGAATCTGCTCCGCAACTGGCTATTCACCTGGTCGTGGGTGGCCTGCGTAGTGAACGCGATCCTCTGACCGACAAGGCGCGATCTGTACTGGCCGAGCACTGGGAGGCGGTTAAGGAGGTTTCTGGACAGCCCTTTGCCGACCCTGCCGCCCTACCCGAACGTTTTGTCTATGACACCGAGCCAGCCTGCCGCGCGCTGATAGTCGGACGCGAGCTGGACGTAGAAAAGGTCTGGATGCTGACAAAGATCATTCAGCATCAGTTTTACGCCGGGGGAGTCGATGTTTCGCAGACCTCTGTTCTGGTCGATCTAGCGGAGCAAGCTGGCTATCAAAGGCAGTCCTTCAGCGACGCTTATGATGCGGAAATTACCCGCGCAGCGATTGCGGCGGACTTTTCCTGGACTCGTGACCTGGGCATCGCCGGCTTTCCTACCTTGCTGGCCCAGCGCAATGGCCAGCTGGCGCTGCTGACCAATGGATACCAGTCGGCCAAGGTAGTTCTGCCGCTGCTTGAACGCTGGCTGGCGGCGGGGCAGGGCATATCCACAGTATGATCAGCACATCGATACATATGGCGTTGCACGGACTGCTTCCGCTAGGCGTGGCGCTCATGTTCTTTCGCAGCAATTGGCGCAGGGCTTGGCTGATCATGCTTGCGACCATGCTGGTAGATCTGGATCACCTGTTGGCTGATCCATTATTTGACGCAAATCGTTGTTCCATAGGCTTTCATCCCCTGCATAGCTATACCGCAATCACCGGATATTTGCTGATGTCGCTGTGGTCTCCCACCAGATTGGTAGGGATCGGGTTGCTGATCCACATGCTGGTCGACGCCAGCGATTGCTGGCGCATGGCGGGCTTTGCGTTGTAGCCTGGCTTTCCCGAACCTTGTCACGCCGGCCATGGGCCAGGCGCAGCCAGAGCATGACCCTGCATAAGACCGATGCCCAACATCTTCAGCGCAGCGATTTCCTCAGCGGTTTCCACTTGCTCGGCAATCAGTGGCAGGTCGATGCGCTGCGCGGTGCGTACCAGCGATTCCAGATAGAGGCGCTTTTGGGGCTCCTGGTCCACGTCACGAATATAGCTGCTGTCGATCTTCAGGTAATCAAGGCCGACAAGCGCCAGATCGCCGACCAGATCGAGTTCCCCGCCGAAGTGCTGGAGACCGAACCGGGTTCCCACCCGGCCCAGTTCGCTGGCAAAGGAAGCTGCCTGCTCGCTGCCCTGAACATATCGAGCGTCAGCCTCCAACGTCAGAAGCGCAGCCTGGCCTACGTTGGCCTTGAGCTCATCCAGTAGTAGTTGTCGGGACTCTACAGAGTCGATGGTTTGTGCGGTGATGCTCAAAGCAAGCCTGGCAGGCGAGCGTTTCAAATGGGCAAATGCCATTTGGAGCATGCACAGATCAAATTCCGTAGTGAGTCCCAACCGCTCTATCCAGGGGACAAAATGCCCGGCGGCCATCATCTGGCCGTCAGCGTCCGGCAACCTGACCAGAAGTTTGTGGTGCACGACCTGGGTCGGGTCAGCCTCGCGGAGTACCGGTTGAAAATGCAATACGAACGACTGTGCGCGACAGGCGGCGCCGAGTAATCGAGCCCATTCCTGTTTGTCATGCATTTGCGCCGGACTGGATGAAGCGGCCGTAAAGCCTGCATCGATCCGATCTCCATTCACTGTCGATTCTGCGAGGGCCTGATCTATCCTGGTCAATACCTGAGCGACAGTATCTCCGGGCTCGAAGCCGGCTATCCCCAGTTTGAGCGGTTCGCTGCCTGCTGCCGCCGACAACTCTTCAAGGCTATGGGCGAGGGACGAGAATTGCTCGACCAGCTCCCCCAATTCCTCCTCGCTGCCGCCAGGGGCCAGTACTAGAAACTCGCTGCCCCGGACCCGGCAGCACATCCAGCCGGGATGGGCCACCTGGCTAGCCTTGAGCGGCACTGCCAGCGCCTGCAGCAACGCATCGGCATGCCCGGCGCCCAGTTGTTCATTGATACTGTTCAGGTGTGCCAGACGCACGCCCAGCACGAAGCCGCCGGGGTTCTCGCCGGGCGTGAGGGCGGCGGCCAGCGCATGCTCAAATGCCAGACGATTCGGCAGCTCGGTCAGAGCGTCATGGTAGGCCTGACGTCGGTAGCGCTCGGTTTCAGCGGCCTCCCCGTCGAAAATGGCCTTAAGTTTGACTACCATGAGATTCATTGCAGTCACTACCTGGCGAAGTTCAGGCGTACGCGGCAGCTCTTCCTGGGTCCGGTAGTGTCGGCGGGTGATGGCTTCAGCCTGATCGGCTACGGAGCTGAGCGGCCGCAACTGGCGCCGCAGTAGCGCGGCGCCCAGCGCAGCGCTTACCAGCCCGCAAAATACCAGCCAGGCGAGGGTACCCAGGGCGCTTTTCCACAAATTGCGCAAAGCCATGCCGGGATGACTGACTACCTCGACGCGGGCGAACTGCTGCCAGCCATTCATCAGAATGGCGCTGCCGTGCTGGGTGTCGATATCGGCCAGCTCGGCGAACCATTGCGGGACGGTTTTGTCCTGTAAGCCCCGGTTGCGCGCTACCAACGGGTTGCCGCTGTCGATCTCCACGATGCGTATGCTGGCGAAGTAGCTGCTATCGAACATCGAACTGACCAGCAGTTGCAGCATCGCCTGATCATTTACATGGGGAGCCAGCGACAGGCCGAGCGCGGTGGCTGCATCCTGCGCATGGGAGGTAAGTTGCTCCTGCAACTGGTTCCTGGAGCTTTCAAGGTTAATGACAAAGCTGCCGCTGAATGCAACCAGCAAGAACAGACAAATGGCCAATATCAGCTGTTTTACCAGCGACATATTCTATTCCTCATCCTGAAGTGACCGTGGCTCAGTAAAGCCTTCGTCGCGCATTTTCTCCAGCAGGTCACGCCAGCGTGGTAGTTGTCTGGCGGGACCGCTCATGGTGTTGCGAGTACTGCCAGCGGGCCATAGACCTGCTGCGTTGAAGCTGTAAACCGGCAACAGGTCCTGGCGCTGGGAGGCGGGACGAATCCAGTCGGTCAGGTTGTCCAGAACGAGGGGCTCGCTCCCCGGCGTTGCATAGTAGCTGAGTACCATATGGGGCTGGTTCAATTCGTTGGCCTTTACGTAGGTCAAGCGCATCTGCTCATCGGGCACCCCTAGGTGGCGCAGGGTATGGTACTTGGCAATAGTGAAGTCTTCGCAATCCGCAGCGCCGGTTACCAGCGATTCGACAGGGGTCGCCCAGTAGTCCAGTTCTCCCCAGATTTGCTGGTCGGTTTCAAAGCGCAGGTGCCGATTGAAGAAGCGGTTGACTGCCTCCAGTTTTTCGTCAGTGTCGCTGTGTGTTTCGTCCTGGATCAGCTCGTTCCACTTGGTCAGGCGTTTGACAGCGGAGCTGGAGGGGTCGTACAGGGACTGGCTGCGCCCCATGATGACAGAGAAGTCCCATGCCTGGGCGTTGAATGGCACTGCCATCGCCAGGCTTAGGGTCAGTCGACGGAGGCGCGGGCCTAGCTGCATTACCACTTCGCCTGTGCCAGGCGAGATGATGGGCAATTCAAGCGAGCAATGAAAAAACTGGATGGGGTCACAGCCGGCAGACCCGGCTGTGCTGGCGAGGAACCGAGCCGTTCCATGGCAAGGTTCGAGTGCCGGCTTAGTGCCGGGGAGCCAGCAGGGCGGGCTTGGGTTTGTCTTCGGGAGCGTGAAACAGAAGGAACAGTTGGGTCAGCACTTCCGGAATATGTTCCATCATGTCTTCGACCATATCCGGATCAGCGGCGATCTCGGCAAATTCGGGCTGATCTTCAAAGAGTCCCGATCCGACCATGATGGGCAATAGCAACTCGCTGACCATTTCCTCGTCATCGTCGAACCAGGCTTCTTCGCGAAGGAACACTCCTTCCAGAAAACCTACACACCAGCTGCGCAGATCGGAATAATCCGGTTCGTCGCCCAGCGTAAGGTCGCACGGCGGTTCGAGATCTTCATCGCTGGACAGTTCGCGACTGATGTGTGCCTTGAGTTCGCGGAGTGTGCCCTCGATGTCGGCTTTCTGGGAATCGTCGACATAGTTGGGCTCTTCGGAAAAAAGTTCAGCTATCCATTCTTCCTCAGACACCGCAACGGGGCTGATAGACAGGGCGGTTAGAAAACCGTGCCCGGCAAGGTAGTCGAGCGCTTCGTCGTGCAGATCATCAGCATCAAGGAACTGCTGTAGGCGAGCGAGTTGATCAGCGAAGGACATGTGACACCTCATGGATGAATAATGATGCATTGTACTCATGCTACCCATTATTTGCCAAAAGCATTGCGGGTTTGCAGTCAAAGCCGCAGATATGCAGGCGGGGACTGATATAATCGCGGTTTCCGGCAGGCGTGACCTGCCAAGCGGATTCATTGGGAGACACATGCGCAAGCAGGCGTTGGAGCGGTTGCGGGAAGTATTCGGTTACGGTGAATTCCGCGGCCATCAGGCAGACATTATCGACCAGGTGGCAAGGGGCGGCGATGCCCTGGTGCTGATGCCCACCGGCGGCGGCAAATCCCTGTGCTACCAGATCCCCGGGCTGCTGCGCCCGGGATTGACTGTGGTTGTTTCCCCACTGATCGCCTTGATGGATGATCAGGTAGCGACGCTCAATGAACTGGGCCTGACGGCCGCTGCCTTGAACTCGACACTGGACGAGCAGGGGCAGCGTGACGTGGCGAACAGCCTGCGTCGCGGGGAGCTGGATTTCCTCTATATGGCTCCGGAGCGCCTACTCAAGCCCCGTACGCTGCAGTTTTTGCAGACCTTGAATATTGCCTTGTTTGCCATCGACGAGGCGCACTGCGTTTCGCAGTGGGGCCATGACTTTAGGCCGGAATACCTGCAGTTGGGGCAGTTGGCTGAGTTGTTTCCAGGAATTCCGCGTATGGCCCTTACGGCCACGGCAGATGAGCGTACCCGGCAGGAGATCATTCAGCGGCTCAAGCTGGAGCAGGCTGCCTGTTTTGTATCGGGGTTCGATCGGCCGAATATCTTCTATCGCATCGTCCCCAAGGACCGTCCCCGTCAGCAGCTGATCAGTTTTCTGGCCCAGCACAAGGGTAATGCCGGCATAGTTTATTGTCTGTCCAGAAAGAAGGTCGAAGACACCGCACACTGGCTGAGTGAGCAGGGATTCCCTGCGCTTCCGTATCACGCAGGCCTCGCAGCGGAACTCAGAGCCGCCAACCAGAAGCGTTTCCTCAATGAAGAGGGGCTGATCATGGTGGCGACCATTGCCTTCGGCATGGGTATCGACAAGTCCAACGTCCGCTTTGTTGCGCATATGGATCTGCCCAAGAGCATCGAGGCGTACTACCAGGAAACGGGTCGGGCAGGGCGAGATGGCCTGCCAGCGGATGCCTGGATGGCGTACGGGTTGCAGGATGTGCTGACGCTCAATCAATTCATGGCCAACTCCGATGGGGACGAGCGGCACAAGCGCATCGAGCGGCACAAGCTAGACGCCATGCTGGCGCTCTGCGAAATCACCACTTGCCGCCGCAAGTCCCTGTTGAGCTATTTTGGTGATCATCTGGAGGATCACTGCGGGCATTGCGATAACTGCATCGACCCGGTTTCTACCTGGGACGGCAGCGAAGCGGCCAGAATGGCACTGTCGACGATTTATCGCAGCGGACAGCGCTACGGGGTAGGCCATCTGGTCGATATTCTGCTGGGGCGCGACAATGACAAGATTCGCACCGCCGGACACCAGCACCTGTCCACCTACGGCATCGGCAAGCAACTGGCCGAGCAGGAATGGCGATCGGTGTTCCGGCAGTTGATAGCCAGGGGGCTGGCTGAAATAGACCTGGATGGTTTCGGCAGTCTGCGTTTGACTGATGCTTGCCGTCCCTTGTTGCGGGGCGAGGAGTCGCTGGCGCTGCGCAAGGATGTCGCACGCTCCGCGCCGGTACCGGGCAAGTACGCTGACAAGCCGGTTATCGCCGATGCTGATCGCCCGTTGTGGGAGGCGTTACGCGCTTTGCGCAAGCGGTTGGCGGAGTCACACGGAGTACCGCCCTATGTGATATTTCCCGATTCCACGCTGGTTGACATGCTCCGCCAAAGGCCGGCCTCGTTGCAGGATATGGGATTGGTGAGCGGCATTGGTTCGCACAAGCTGGAGCGTTACGGTGCCGACTTCCTGCAAGTGATGCTGGGCGATGGGGACGGTGCGCAAGCCACAAAGGAATTGGATCAGAGTCGCGACGTGCAGAGCCTGGCCCTGGCTGGTATGGACGCGCAGCAGATAGCCCGGCAGCTGAACCAGCCAGTCAAACAGGTGTATCTGCAGCTCGCCCAGGCAATCAGCACCGGCCAGATTGAACTGCACCAAGCTATTGATCTGCCACCGATGCAGCTGCAGCGGATTCAGGATGCCTTTCTTAACGAGGCTGAAGAAAATCTTCCCGGTGTCAAGACCCTGGCCAAACAGCTGGATGAGCCCGTGGAAGAGGGCGTACTGCATTGCATTCGCGCTGCGCTGATTCTGGAGATTTCCGGTTAGAAGGTCTGGCCGAGTCTCATGTAGAGCGCTTTTTCGCCCTCCTGGTTGGCTCCCACACCAAAGAACAGGGGCCCCAGGAAGGTATCCAGGCCGAGCAACAGGCTACCGCCACTGATATAACCGGTATCGAATTCGTCGTCTTCCTTGTTGTATACCCGGCCGTACTCGAAGCTGCCCCCCAGATAGACCGGCATGTTTATCGGGACGAAGGTCCCAGGATTCAAACGCCGGTAATAGACCAGTCGCGCCAGATTGTAGTTCTGGCCGGCCAGCCCGTTCTGCCGGTATCCAGAAAACATCCCCGGCCCGCCAAGTATGAAACTGCTTTGGGCTACCTGGACGTTGCTGTCGGTCCGGCCGAGAAAGCCGCCGAGCTGGAAGCTGTTGGAGCCGGTGGCAAAAGCTTTGTTGAGGCGTAGTTCGATTTGCTGATAGCGAGAGTCTGCCCCCAGGTCCGGTTCCGACTGGCGCCAGATCAACCGTCCTTCGTCGCCAGACCGGGGGAAGTTCACGTTATCCAGCGTATCCCTGTCGAGCTGAACGGTATAAAAAGCCTCCTCAAAATTGAACGAAGGCAGATCGGGGTCGCCGATCCGGATCTTGGACTCACCCCAATACCGGGAAACGCCGAAACGGATTTCACCGCTATTGGCTATCTGCCTGCCTATGTTGATGCCCGAGCCGTAGCGTAGCTGCCGGTAATCTACAACGGGCTCGCTATCGACCATGACTTCGATATTCCGCGACTCGGCATCAATGAAGGGTGCTACAAAATAGCGGGAGCCAAAGTCGAGCGGTTGGTAGAACTCGCTATAGACCAGCTGTCTTTCGCCGACTTGCAGGCGAGTCAGCCACTCGGCGCCCAGTGGGTTGACGCCATTTACCCTGAAGCTGGCGCCGATGTTGAACTGGCTGCCCCCCTGGAAATCGTCCTCCAGGTTCAGTCCGAAACGCAGATAGTCGGTGCCGGTTCTGCGCCCTGCGGTACGGACCAGCAGGGTGTTGGTCGTCTCGCCGTGAACGATCTCGTAGTTGACGCGGCTGAAGTAGTCCGTGCCATAGATGGTACCCATGTCTGTTTCGAGTCGATCGATGTTGAGTGGCTCGCCGAGGGGTTGCCGAATCATGTTGCGCACGATCTCATCCGCCACTATTCCGGTATTGACCACGCGTATTTCATGGATCACCGGCTGGCGCTGTGGATGCGGGGTGGCAAGGTTGCCACCCGGTTTTTCTCTCTGGGGAGCAGAGGCGAAGGATCGGACCAGGTCGGTTTCGGTGAGACTTTTCTCGCCGGCGGCGATGGCATCGGCCACCTCGGCAAAGCTGCCGAAGCCGATATCACCCAGTTCGGGCTGGATCAGCAGGTCCAGCGGACCCAGCGTGGCCAGTTGCTCTTCCGTATTGCGACGGGTCAGCAGGCTGGTGGTCTGGTCCATGATGTCGATTATGGTTTTAAGCTCTTTGGTCGATTTCAGCGGGGTGCCGATATCGACCACGATTACCCGATCCACACCCATGCTCCGGGCCACGTCTACGGGGACGTTTTTAGATAGCACGCCATCGACCAGCAAGCGATTGTTGACCGTAACGGGAGCGAAGATGCCCGGTAGAGCGATGCTGGCGCGTATGGCCAGCGGTAGGTGCCCTTCATCAAAAACGACTGCTTCGCCGGTCGCAATATCGGTCGCTACGGCTCTGAAGGGGATGGGCAGCAGATCGAAATCATCTATATCGTTGGTATGCACCAGCAAGGTTTCCAGAACCAGTCCGAGATTCTGCCCCTGCAATATACCCAGCGGAAAACTCAGCCGCCCCTGATCAAAGCTCAGCCGCTGCTTGACGAGGAAATCGCGGTCATCCTGTTTGCGGCGGAAAGGGATATCTTCACGCAGCGGCGTATCGCTCAACGTGTTCTGCCAGTCCAGCTCCAAAGCGATCTTTTCCAGCTCCGCTGCGGTATAACCTGCGGCGTACAGGCCCCCGATCACTGCGCCCAGACTGGTACCGGCAATCGCATGGATGGGGATATTCAACGCCTCCAGTTGCTTCAGGACCCCGATATGGGCCATGCCACGGGCGCCGCCGCCCGATAGCACCAGGCCAGTGCGTAATTCGGCGGCGTGAACCATGGGCGCCAGAGCGACCATAAGCAGAAAAAGTAGACGTTTGAACATAGTGGAAGCTCGAGATAAAACGAGAAATTCTGAATCGGGGCCCATTGTATACGAGCCGCTGCGTTTACGTGACCTTCTCGGGAAAAGACCGCAATGGCTAACGATCGACGGGCGGCAGGCTAGATAATCACCTTGTCCTTGAGCTTTTTCGCCGCGCGCTCCAGCGCCTTGATCACATCTTCCTTGTCGTAGTTGCGGATGCTGGTAGTGTCCAGATACATGGAAAACCCTGGCAACTCGTGTTCCACAAAACTGGGCGCGGCCCCCAGATCCCGGCGCAGACCCACTACCTGATAAATCTGCACCGGCTTGGAAAAACCCTTTACCGCGATCTGGCCCTTGTCACGGCACATAATCAGATCCTTGATCAGTGAATACGTCTCGTGGGGTATCAATATCTCGCCGGAGTCGGCCGCATTTTCCAGCCGACTGGCCAGGTTCACTTCCCGGCCGATGATGGTGTAGTCCATGCGGTTATCGGCGCCGAAATTGCCCACGGTGCAATAGCCGGTGCTCAAGCCCATGCGAATTTCCAGCGGGCGCGTGATGCCCTGGCTGCGCCATTGCTGGCGCAGGACCTTCATGTGCTTGCGCATGGCTATGGCCATGGATACCGCCGCCTCAGCGTCCTGCTTGGCACCCTGGCTGACCGGGTCACCGAAAAATACCATTACGCAGTCGCCGATGAACTTGTCGATGGTGCCGCCGTACTGCAGGGCAATACGTGACATTTCGTTCAGATAGTTATTCAGCAGGTCGGTAAGAGCTTCGGCTTCCATTTCTTCAGCCAGCTCGGTGAAGCCGCGGATATCCGAGAAAAACACGGTCAGCTTCTTGCGGTGGGTTTCGAGCGTTACGGTTTGCTTGCCGGAAAATATCGACTCCCAGACCTGGGGTGAAAGGTACTTGGCAAGATTGCTTGCCAGCTTGCTGGTTTTTTCCTGTTCAGCGTTGATCAATCGCTGTGCCTGTTCCAGGCTACGTCCCTGATGGTAGACGAAGGCAGCCACCACTACGGTAAAGGTCGCGCCACTGATCAAGCTGCACGAAGCTACCAGCAGGCCGGTGTGGAACTGAGGTTCGGGCATGAGCACTGCGGACGAGATCAGTATTCCTACCAGAGCAAGCATCCATCCGGCTACCAGGTAAACAGTTCCGCCACTGATTATGCTGGCGAAACTGATCAGCATAAGAAAAACCAGACTGGGAACCAGGCTGAACTGGCACAGGGTGATGAAAATGCCAGTGTGCATCGCGTCTAGCGCCAACAACGCCAGTCGGCTCTGCAATCTTTCGAATCTGCGCAATCTTACGGCAACAAACCGTACCAACTGGGGGTAGAGCAGGGAGTAAAGGATCACCGCTGTGGTCGGACCGGTAAAGCCTTGCTCGATCGATATCGCCAGGAAGGTCACGGCCACGCACAGGTAAGCCATGGTCCTGGAATAATATCCCTGCAGCGGAGGTCTGACGGGCTTCAGGCGAGTATTGAGAGTCATGATCAGCGGTTCCTTGGCCAGAAAGACGGCCGCGGCTGATCAGTCGCTAGGGCATCAAGGTGATAGAGATGCGGTGGCTCGCTGATCGGCCCGGGAGAATCCCAGGCCGATCATAATATGCATCACCGCTGAGGGGAATGGTCAGGACGCTTCCTGGACCGCCTTGTAAATCGACTGGCGAGGGCGCGCGAAAACGCGACTCAACATGGGCTCGAAGAATTCCAGTGGCTCGGCCTGGTAGTCAGGGTCGAAGGCAGGTGCGTCATATTTTGCGCAGAACTCAGCCGTGCGCTGATACAGCGGATGTCCTTTGAATTGATCGCGAAGATGCCGGTCCATTCCCAGGTGATGGAAAAAATAATAACCCTGGAAAACGCCGTGCTTCTCCACCATCCACAGATTTTCCTCACTCACAAAGGGCTTGAGTATCGCTGCGGCAATATCCGGATGATTGAATGAACCCAGCGTGTCGCCAATATCGTGCAACAGGGCGCAGACAACATATTCCTCATCCTGACCATCCCGGTGTGCACGGGTGGCGGTTTGCAGGGAGTGTTGCAAGCGGTCGATTGGAAACCCGCCGTAATCACCGTCTAGCAGTTTGAGGTGCGTCAGGATGCGGTTGGGCAGAGCGGCCGCGAAGGGTTTGAAATGACTGGATATGATGTTCCAGTCTTCTGGCGTGCCGTCCTGCATGGCACGAAACGTTGCGCTTTGTTCTCCCATACCATCATCTCCTCTGCATTTCACGTATCAGCACATGATAGGGCTATCGCCCCGAGGGAACTGTCGCAGGTATTACAATCAGGCGGACGTCAAAAACGAATACGCCCGGTGAGAGCATCCTTGAGCATCACCCAATCGCCAAGCAAGCTGTAAAGCGGATACTTGAAAGTGGCGGGCTTGTTCTTCTCGAAAAAGAAGTGTCCGACCCAGGCAAACCCGTATCCCGCCAGCGGTAGAATCAATAACCAGCTCCAGGTCCTGGTCAGCAGTGCGCTGGCCAGAATTGTCAGTACCAGCAGGCTGCCAATGTAATGAAGCCTGCGGCTGGTATCATTGGCATGCTCGCTGAGGTAGAACGGATAGAATTCGGCGAAAGAATTGAACGTTCTGGTCGATATCTCTTGTTGGTCAGGTTGCATGGACTGCCTCTTCTCTGGTTTGCTGCGTCGCTACCCTGCTTGTCAGTGTAGTGGACCTCTGCACAGGCGACCCATGGCCGAACAAGCCAAAGCTTTGCCCTTGATCGGGTTTTTCAGAGGCGAGGTTTACTCTATGATCCTGCTTTATGACATAAACAGTTGGGCGGCTCGCCGTCAACTCTGAGAGCGCTATGCCGAACGCTGAACGCACTACTTCATCAACCTGGGCGCAGGCTATCGTTGACGCCTTGGAGTTCGAAGGCCTGGATGGCACCGAGCTGTTTTCCACGCTGGGGCTGGATAGTTCCGTGTTGTCCGATCCGGACGCGCGCATTGCACAGGATCAGATGACCCAGCTATGGCAACTGGCGGTCGCTAAAACAGGCAATACGGCAGTGGGTTTGAGCATGGCCCGGGTTATTCGCCCGGGTCATTTCAATGTGGTGGGCTATGCTCTGATGTCCAGTCGCAACCTGAAGGAAGGTTTTACAAGGATAGTGCGCTATCAGCGCATCATCGGCGAGGCGGCGGATATCAATTTGCGGATACTTCCAGACTGTTATCGCCTGGAAGTATCCATCCATGGGGACAGCTTGCCGGCACCGCCCCAAAGCCACGACGCGGCGCTTGCCTATGCTATCGCCTTTTGCCGCTGGATGACTGGGCAGCCTCTGGTCCCGTTAAGCGTGAGTTTCGCTTACGCGGAGCCGTCGAATATCTCCGAGTATCAAACACTTTTCGGCTGTCCTCTGATTTTTGATGCGGATCATTTCGGGATGAGCTTTTCCCGGGAAATGATGGAAGCGACGCTTGCCACGGGTAACGCCACGCTGGCCCAGGCGCATGACCGTCTTGCTGGCGAATATCTCGCACGGTTTGGAGAGTCACGAGTTACCCATCAGGCACGGCAGGTGCTCTGTCGGCTGTTGCCGCAGGGTGAGCCGAAACGGCTGGCGGTCGCTACCGCGCTGCGCATGAGTACCCGTACGCTGCAACGTCGGTTGCAGGAAG
>DRFO01000037.1 GCA_011050525.1 Halopseudomonas xinjiangensis | reverse complement strand
CGGAAGGCGTTGAGATGGTAATGCCGGGTGACAACGTAAAGCTGGTTGTTACTTTGATCGCTCCGATCGCCATGGAAGATGGTCTGCGCTTCGCGATTCGCGAAGGCGGCCGTACCGTTGGTGCCGGCGTGGTTGCCAAGATTATCGCCTGATAATCTGAAGCCATAAGCAAAAGCCCTCGTTCAACGAGGGCTTTTGTATTTTGGTTGACACTGGGTAGTCGCATCAGTAGAATTGCGCCTCCCTTGGATGGGCCTACCCGCAGTTTCGGGTGAGCTCTGAAGAATTGAAGCTTGGAGTTTCTGGTCAAATGCAGAACCAACAGATTCGTATTCGGTTGAAGGCTTTTGACCATCGCCTGATAGATCAATCAACCCAGGAAATCGTGGATACCGCGAAACGTACTGGGGCTCAGGTGCGTGGTCCAATACCTTTGCCGACACGCAAAGAGCGTTTTACAGTGCTGGTTTCACCGCACGTCAATAAAGATGCCCGTGATCAGTATGAGATCCGTACCCATAAAAGGGTTCTGGATATCGTTCAGCCCACCGACAAAACTGTCGATGCGCTGATGAAACTGGATCTGGCAGCAGGCGTTGAGGTTCAAATCAGCCTCGGCTGATAGCCCCACACGACGGGGGCTATAAGTCGTGCAACGCCCTGAAATGGGCGGCCATAGCGGGTAATAGCCCCGTGCACTCATGAGGTTTAAAAGATGACTATTGGTTTAGTCGGCCGGAAATGCGGTATGACCCGCGTTTTCACTGAAGATGGCGTTTCCATTCCGGTTACGGTTGTTGAAGTTGAACCGAACCGTATCACCCAGGTTAAATCCCTTGATACGGATGGCTATAAAGCCATTCAGATCACCGTGGGCGAGCGTCGCGCCAAGCGCGTAAGCAAGCCGATGGCCGGGCATTTTGCCAAGGCAAATACTGCAGCAGGTCGGCAGGTATCCGAGTTCCGTTTGGAAGATGGTACCGAGTACGAAGCTGGTGCAGAAATCACCGTCAGCATTTTCGAAGCGGGCCAGAAAGTTGATGTCACCGGACAGTCCAAAGGTAAGGGCTTCGCCGGTACTATCAAGCGCTGGAACTTCCGCGGGCAGGATGCTACCCACGGCAACTCCGTATCCCACCGCGTACCAGGTTCCATTGGCCAGTGCCAAACACCAGGTCGCGTATTCAAGGGTAAGAAGATGGCCGGTCACATGGGCGCTGAGCAAGTGACTGTGCAGACCCTGGAGATCGTACGCGTTGACGCCGAACGTAACCTGCTGCTCATCAAGGGCGCGGTACCTGGCGCACCCGGTAGCGACGTTATCGTCCGCCCGGCTGTCAAGGCCAAGGGTTAAGGGGGAGTTACCATGAATCTGAATGTAGCTGGTGCAAACGCGATCGAAGTTTCTGATCTGACCTTTGCCACAGAGTTTAATGAGACCCTGGTTCACCAAGCCGTCGTTGCTTATATGGCAGGTGGCCGTCAGGGAACCAAGCAGCAAAAGAATCGTTCCGACGTTTCCGGTGGCGGCAAGAAGCCATGGCGTCAGAAGGGTACTGGTCGTGCCCGTGCTGGTACAATCCGCAGCCCGATCTGGCGTGGAGGCGGGACGACGTTTGCTGCTCGTCCTCAGAATCACGAGCAGAAGCTTAACCGGAAAATGTATCGCGGTGCTTTGCGTTCGATTCTTTCCGAGCTTATTCGCCTGGACCGTCTGGTAGTGGTTGAAGACTTCGCTATGGAAGCTCCCAAGACCAAGGCGCTGATGGGCAAGCTCAAGGAATTGAATCTGGATAACGTGTTGATCGTTACTGACAATCTTGATTCCAATCTGTACCTCGCAGCGCGCAACTTGCCGCATGTCGATGTACGTGATGTGCAGGGTTCGGATCCGGTCAGCCTGATCGCTTACGACAAGGTACTGATTACCGTACCTGCTGTTAAGAAGTTCGAGGAGATGCTGGGATGAACCAAGAGCGCATTTTCAAAGTACTGCTTGGCCCGCATGTATCCGAGAAGGCTACCGTGCTGGCTGACAGCAAAAACCAGTTCGTGTTCAAGGTAGAAACTACCGCGACCAAGCTGGAAATCAAGAAAGCCGTTGAACAGCTGTTCAACGTCAAGGTCAAGACTGTCGCGACCTTGAATGTTAAAGGCAAGACCAAGCGAACCGTTCGCGGCCTGGGCAAGCGTAATGACTGGAAGAAGGCCTATGTAAGCCTGCAGCCCGGTCAAGACATCGACTTTGCCAGCGCTGAATAAGTAAAGGGGTACATCATGGCACTTGTAAAATGTAAACCTACTTCCCCAGGCCGCCGCTTCGTTGTCAAGGTCGTAAACACTGACCTGCACAAGGGTGCACCGTTTGCAGCCCTGGTCGAGAAGCAAGGCAAATCTGGTGGTCGTAACAACAATGGCCGCATTACCACGCGTCATCGTGGGGGCGGACATAAGCAGCACTATCGTCTGGTCGATTTTCGTCGCAACAAGGATGGCATTCCAGCCGTTGTTGAGCGTATTGAATACGATCCGAACCGTACCGCTCATATTGCTCTGCTCAAGTACGCCGACGGCGAGCGTCGCTACATCATTGCGCCCAAGGGCGTGACTGCTGGCGACCAACTGGTCTCGGGTGCCGAGGCGCCGATCAAGCCGGGTAACACCCTGCCGCTGCGCAATATTCCGGTTGGTAGCACTATTCATGCGATCGAACTGAAGCCAGGCAAAGGT
Source organism: Halopseudomonas xinjiangensis (assembly GCA_011050525.1). Lineage (GTDB taxonomy): Bacteria > Pseudomonadota > Gammaproteobacteria > Pseudomonadales > Pseudomonadaceae > Halopseudomonas > Halopseudomonas xinjiangensis_A. The sequence continues at coordinate 57,589 of DRFO01000037.1, read as the reverse complement.
GCGCAAGTTGCACGCAGTGCCGGTGCTTCCGTACAGCTGGTAGCGCGTGAAGGTGCCTATGTAACCGTGCGTTTGCGCTCTGGCGAAATGCGCAAGGTGCTTGGCGAGTGCCGTGCCACCATGGGCGAAGTGTCCAATGGCGAGCACAGTCTGCGTTCGTTGGGTAAGGCCGGTGCCAAACGCTGGCGTGGAGTTCGTCCGACCGTTCGTGGTGTTGCCATGAACCCGGTTGATCACCCGCACGGTGGTGGTGAAGGTCGTACATCTGGTGGTCGTCACCCGGTGTCGCCATGGGGCTTCCCGACCAAGGGCGCCAAGACTCGGTCAAACAAGCGCACTGACAAGATGATTGTCCGTCGTCGCAGCAAATAAGAGGGGATACGACAGTGCCGCGTTCTCTGAAGAAAGGACCTTTTATCGATCTTCACCTGTTAAAGAAGATCGAAGTTGCAGTAGAAAAGAACGAGCGCAAGCCGGTCAAAACCTGGTCGCGTCGTTCGATGATTCTGCCACAGATGGTTGGTTTGACCATCGCAGTACATAACGGCCGTCAACATGTACCGGTAATCATCTCCGAAGACATGGTCGGTCACAAGTTAGGCGAATTCTCTGCTACGCGTACCTATCGTGGTCACGCAGCAGACAAGAAAGCCAAGCGCTAAGGGGTTAGGAAGATGGAAGTAGCCGCTAGTCATAAAGGCGCCCGCCTCTCTGCCCAGAAAGCGCGCTTGGTCGCTGACCAGATCCGCGGGAAGAAGGTCGATGAGGCCCTGAGCCTGCTGAAATTCAGCAACAAGAAGGCCGCTGAAATCATCAAGAAAGTTCTCGAGTCGGCAATTGCCAACGCGGAACATAATGATGGCGCGGACGTGGATGACCTGAAGGTCTCCACCGTGTTTGTCAACGAAGGTCGCTCTTTGAAGCGCATCATGCCGCGTGCCAAAGGCCGTGCTGATCGCATCGTTAAGCGGTCTTGCCATATCACGGTCAAGGTTGCTGACAAGTAGGAGTCGATCACATGGGTCAGAAAGTACATCCGATAGGCATGCGCCTCGGAATCGTTAAACAGCACACTTCGGTGTGGTATGCAGATGGCCGCACCTATGCGGACTACCTGTTCACTGATCTGAAGGTGCGTGAGTACATTCAGAAGAAATTGAAGAGCGCTTCGGTCAGTCGCGTTGAGATTCAGCGTCCGGCACAAACCGCCAAGATCACCATTCACACTGCCCGTCCAGGCATCGTGATCGGCAAGAAAGGCGAAGATGTCGAGAAGCTGCGCCAGGAGCTGACTCAGCAGATGGGCGTGCCTGTGCATATCAACATTGAAGAGATCCGCAAGCCGGAGCTCGACGGTGCCCTGGTTGCACAAAGCGTTGCTCAGCAGCTGGAGCGTCGCGTGATGTTCCGCCGCGCCATGAAGCGCGCAGTACAGAACGCCATGCGTATCGGTGCCAAGGGTATCAAGATTCAGGTTGGCGGCCGTCTTGGCGGTGCCGAGATCGCACGTACCGAATGGTACCGTGAAGGTCGTGTGCCATTGCACACCCTGCGTGCCGATATCGACTACGCAACGGCTGAAGCCCACACCACTTACGGTGTGATCGGTGTGAAGGTTTGGATTTTCAAGGGTGAGATCATTGGTGGTCAGCCTGAAGAAACCAAAACCGTCGCGACCAAGAAAAAAGCTGCTAAGTAAGGGGTACGCACATGTTACAACCCAAGCGTACGAAGTTCCGCAAGCAGATGACCGGTCACAATCGTGGCCTGGCACATCGCGGCAGTAAAGTGAGCTTTGGCGAATATGCACTTAAAGCCGTAGGCCGCGGTCGTCTGACTGCCCGTCAGATCGAAGCTGCCCGTCGTGCTTTGACTCGTCACGTTAAGCGTGGCGGTAAAATCTGGATCCGTGTCTTCCCGGATAAGCCAATTTCCAAGAAGCCTTTGGAAGTGCGGATGGGTAAAGGTAAGGGTAACGTCGAGTACTGGGTTGCCCAGATCAAGCCTGGCAAGGTCCTGTATGAGATTGAAGGTGTTTCCGAAGAGCTGGCGCGCGAGGCTTTCGCCTTGGCCGCTGCCAAGCTGCCTCTCGCTACCACCTTTGTTAAGCGGACGGTGATGTAATGAAAGCGACAGAACTTCGTGAAAAATCTGGCGAGCAGCTCAATGAGCAGCTGCTTACCCTGCTGCGTGATCAGTTCAATCTGCGCATGCAGAAGGCAACCGGTCAGCTCGGTCAGAGCCACCTGCTGAAGCAGGCTAAGCGTGATATCGCCCGAGTCAAGACCGTGCTTAATCAGAAAGGTGGTAACTGATCATGGCCGAGAACAATACAGTTCGTACCGTTACTGGCCGTGTGGTCAGTGACAAGATGGAAAAAACCGTCACTGTGCTCATCGAGCGTCAGGTAAAGCATCCGCTGTACGGCAAGTACGTGCGGCGCTCTACCAAGCTACATGCGCATGACGAGAACAACGAATGCCGCATCGGCGATCTGGTCACCATCCGGGAAACCCGTCCCTTGGCTAAAACCAAGAACTGGACCCTGGTACAGGTTGACGAGCGCGCGGCGCAAGTTTAAGTCCCGCGCTGTTTAGCGGATTTTTTAAGGGTCGGAGAAAGTTATGATTCAGACTCAATCCATGCTGGATGTGGCTGACAACAGTGGTGCACGTCGCGTTATGTGTATCAAGGTTTTGGGCGGTTCTCACCGCCGCTACGCTGGCATTGGCGATATCATCAAAGTGACCGTGAAGGAAGCGATTCCCCGCGGCAAAGTAAAGAAAGGCCAGGTGCTCAATGCGGTCATCGTGCGTACCCGTCACGGTGTACGCCGTACAGACGGTTCGCTGATCCGTTTTGATGGCAACGCAGCCGTTCTGCTCAATAACAAAAATGAGCCGATCGGTACCCGCATCTTTGGGCCAGTGACGCGTGAACTGCGTAATGAGCAATTCATGAAGATCGTTTCCCTCGCGCCCGAAGTGCTGTAAGGAGCCCGGTCATGCAAAAGATCAAACGTGACGACGACGTAATCGTCATCGCCGGTAAAGACAAAGGCAAGCGCGGCAAGGTCCTCAAGGTCCTGGTCGACTCTCGCCTGATGATTTCCGGCGTCAACATTATCAAACGCCATACCAAGCCTAATCCCATGGCTGGTTCGCAGGGCGGTATTGTTGAGAAGGAGGCGCCAATCCACGTCTCCAACGTGGCTATCTTCAACCCTGAGACCAGCAAGGCTGATCGTATCGGCTTCAAGGTCGAAGAAGGTAAGAAGGTTCGTATTTTCAAGTCGACGCAAAAAGCCGTCGACGCTTGAGAATCTAGGTGCTTACCATGGCAAGATTGAAAGAACACTATCGGACTACTCTCGTTCCCAAGCTCCAGGAAGAACTGGGCTTGTCGAACGTGATGGAAGTTCCGAGGCTGACCAAAATTACCCTCAACATGGGTCTTGGCGAAGCTGTCGGTGACAAGAAAGTCATCGAGAACGCAATGGCGGACCTCGAGAAGATCACTGGCCGTAAAGGCATTGTGACCTACGCGCGCAAATCTATTGCTGGTTTTAAAATTCGTGATGGCTGGCCGATCGGTATCAAGGTAACCTTGCGCCGGGAACAGATGTATGAATTCCTGGATCGTCTGCTGGCTATTTCTCTGCCCCGCGTACGTGACTTCCGTGGCTTGAACGCAAAATCGTTCGATGGCCGTGGTAATTACAGCATGGGCGTCAAAGAACAGATCATTTTCCCGGAAATCGACTACGACAAGATCGATGCCCTGCGTGGTCTGGATATTACTTTGACGACCACTGCGCGGACTGACGACGAAGGTCGTGCGCTACTGCGTGCGTTCAACTTCCCGTTCCGTAACTAGGAGTCAGGTAATGGCGAAAGTCAGCATGAAAAACCGTGAGCTTAAGCGTACCCTCACGGTTGCCAAGTACGCCAAGAAGCGTGCCGAGCTAAAAGCCACCATTGGCAACGTCAATGCGTCTGTTGAAGACCGTTGGAATGCCCAGGTAGCTCTGCAGAAATTGCCGCGTGATGCGAGCCCTGTGCGTCAGCGTAACCGCTGCCGTATGACTGGCCGTCCACACGGTGTATACCGCAAATTTGGTCTTTCGCGCATTAAGTTGCGTGAAGCAGCAATGCGTGGTGATGTACCCGGTCTGGTTAAAGCCAGCTGGTAATCCAGACCTTAATTACTCAGTTTCAGGAGCAGAAAGCCCATGAGTATGCAGGACCCGTTAGCAGATATGCTGACCCGTATCCGTAATGCCCAGATGGCTGAAAAGTCCAGTGTCAGCATGCCTTCGGCAAAGCTGAAGGTGGCTGTCGCCAAAGTACTTAAAGAAGAAGGCTATGTTGCCGGTTATGAAGTGCAGGGCGACGCAAAGCCTGTTCTTTCTATCGACCTCAAGTACTTCGAGGGCAAGCCGGTAATTGAAGATATTAAGCGCATCAGCCGTCCAGGCCTGCGGCAGTACAAGTCCGTTGATCAGATTCCAAAGGTCAAGGGTGGATTGGGTGTCTCGATTGTCTCCACCAACAAGGGTGTGATGACTGATCGTGCTGCTCGCGCTGCCGGCATCGGCGGCGAAGTGCTTTGTACCGTATTCTGATAGGGGGTTACGATGTCTCGCGTCGCTAAAGACCCTGTCAAATTGCCACAGGGCGTTGAAGTAAAGCTGAACGGTCAGGAACTGTCAGTCAAGGGCGCCAAGGGCTCCCTGGATCTGAATCTGCACTCAACAGTTGAAGTTGTTCAGGAAGATGGGGTGCTGAAGTTTGCCGCCCGTCCTGGCAGCGTAAACATGGCCATGGCCGGCACTACACGTGCGCTGGTACAGAACATGGTTACAGGTGTCACTCAAGGTTTCGAGCGTAAGCTGCAGCTCGTTGGCGTAGGTTATAAGGCGCAGGCCAAGGGACAGATTCTGTCACTGGCTCTGGGTTTTTCCCACCCCATCGACTATCAGCTGCCTGAAGGTGTTTCTGCGGAAACCCCAAGTCAGACTGACATCATCATCAAAGGTATCGACAAGCAGCTGGTCGGTCAGGTAGCCGCGGAAATTCGTGATTTCCGTCGTCCAGAACCCTACAAGGGCAAGGGCGTTCGCTACTCTGATGAAGTTGTGCGTCGTAAAGAAGCCAAGAAGAAGTAGGGCATAGCAAATGAGCGATAAAAAAGTTATTCGTCTCCGTCGCGCTCGCCGTTCGCGTCTCAAGCAGCGCGAGCTGGAAGCCGTACGTCTGTGCGTGTACCGTTCTTCGCAGCACATGTACGCACAAGTGATCTCGGCTGATGGCGCAACGGTTCTGGCCAGCGCTTCGACGCTGGACTCCGATCTGCGCAGGGGCAGCACTGGCAATATCGAAGCCGCCAAGAAAGTCGGTCTTCTGGTTGCTGAGCGCGCCAAGGCCGCCGGTGTAACTCAGGTCTCCTTCGACCGTTCCGGCTTCAAGTATCATGGCCGCGTGAAAGCGCTTGCCGACGCCGCTCGTGAAGGCGGGCTGGAATTCTAAGGGTAGAGCTATGGCTAATTTCGAGCAAAAGCGCGACGAAGGTTACATCGAGAAACTGGTTCAGGTTAACCGAGTTGCCAAAGTAGTTAAGGGCGGCCGTATTTTCGCTTTCACCGCACTGACTGTTGTCGGTGACGGCAAAGGTCGTGTGGGTTTCGGTCGTGGCAAGGCGCGTGAAGTGCCTGCTGCGATCCAGAAAGCCATGGAAGCCGCGCGTCGTAACATGATCCAGGTGGACCTTAACGGTTCAACGTTGCAGTATCCGGTTCGGGCTGCCCATGGTGCCTCCAAGGTATTCATGATGCCCGCTTCTGAAGGTACCGGTGTTATTGCCGGTGGCGCGATGCGTGCAGTCCTGGAAGCTGCCGGTGTACATAACGTACTGGCCAAGTGTTACGGTTCCACCAATCCGGTCAACGTCGTTCAGGCCACATACAAGGGTCTGAAGTCTATGCAGTCGCCCGAGTCTGTAGCAGCCAAGCGCGGCAAGACCGTTGAAGATATCGTGGGGTAACCTGTAATGGCTAATGCAAAAATCAAAGTGACCCTGTTTAAGAGTGTTGTTGGTCGTCTGCCGAACCACAAAGCCTGTGTTAAAGGCTTGGGTCTGCGCCGTATCAATCACACAGTCGAGGTCGAAGACACCCCGTCTGTACGTGGGATGATCAATCAGGTCGCCTACATGGTCCGGGTAGAGGGTTAAGACATGAAACTGAATGATCTGCGTTCTGCGCCAGGTGCACGCCGTGAAAAGCTGCGCGTTGGTCGTGGTATCGGTAGCGGTCTGGGTAAAACCGCTGGCCGTGGCCACAAGGGTTTGAGCTCGCGTTCGGGCGGTACAGTCGCACCGGGTTTTGAGGGTGGTCAGCAGCCGTTGCACCGCCGCTTGCCGAAGTTTGGTTTTACTTCAAAAATTGCTATGGTCACCGCCGAAATTCGTACCAGTGAGCTTAACAAGCTGGACGTTGATGTCGTTGATCTGCAGGCTTTGAAAGACGCCAATATCATCGGTAACAAGTTTGTACGTGCCAAGGTCGTTCTGTCTGGTGATGTGACCAAAGCGGTCAACATCAAAGGGCTGATGGCCACCAAAGGTGCGCGTGCAGCGATCGAAGCAGCTGGCGGCAAGATCGAGGACTAAATGGCTAAGCAAGGCGCTCTCTCTGGGATGAAGCAAGGCGGCCTGACGGAACTGTGGGGGCGCTTGCGCTTCCTGTTCCTGGCGATCATCGTATACCGCATCGGGGCCCATATTCCGGTGCCTGGTATCAATCCTGATCGACTGGCTGACTTGTTCAGGCAGAACGAGGGGACCATTCTTAGTCTGTTCAATATGTTTTCGGGCGGTGCCCTGGAGCGAATGAGTATTTTTGCTCTGGGCATCATGCCGTACATTTCTGCATCGATCATCATGCAGTTGATGACGGCGGTGAGCCCCTCCCTTGAGCAGTTGAAGAAGGAGGGCGAGTCCGGACGTCGCAAGATAAGTCAGTACACTCGCTACCTTACCTTGGTCCTGGCGTTTATCCAGGCAATAGGTATGTCGGTGGGCCTGGCGAGTCAAGGCGTGGCTTTCAATACGGGGTTTGGCTTCTATTTCATTGCAGTCACCACCTTTGTAGCGGGCGCCATGTTCATGATGTGGCTGGGTGAGCAAATAACCGAGCGCGGCGTTGGCAACGGCATTTCCATGCTGATTTTCGCCGGTATCGTTGCTGGATTGCCCAGTGCTATTGGTCAGTCGTTTGAGGCGGCTCGGCAAGGTGATATCAATATCTTCGCCTTGATCGCTATCGCGCTTCTAGCTGTTGCGTTGATCGCCTTCGTGGTTTTCATGGAGCGTGGCCAGCGGCGAATAACCGTTAATTACGCCAAGCGTCAGCAAGGCCGTAAGGTGTTTGCCGCTCAGACCAGTCATTTGCCCCTCAAGGTCAATATGGCTGGCGTGATCCCGGCGATCTTCGCAAGCAGTATCTTGCTTTTCCCTGCTTCACTCGGTACCTGGTTTGGGCAAGGTGAAGGTATGGGTTGGTTGCAGAGTCTGTCGCAAGCAATTGCGCCGGGTCAGCCTTTGAACATCATTCTGTTTAGTGCGGGGATTATATTCTTCTGCTTCTTCTACACAGCGTTGATGTTCAATCCCAAGGATGTGGCTGAGAATCTCAAGAAGTCGGGTGCCTTCATTCCGGGCATCCGCCCAGGTGAGCAGTCCGCCCGTTACATTGATGGCGTACTGACGCGCTTGACCATGTTTGGCGCGCTGTACATAACCGCGGTGTGCTTGATACCGCAGTTCTTGGTTGTGTCGGCTAATGTGCCCTTCTATCTGGGTGGGACTTCGCTGTTGATCGTCGTAGTGGTTGTGATGGACTTCATGTCGCAAGTACAATCGCACCTCGTTTCTCAGCAGTACGAGTCTCTTATGAAGAAATCGAACCTGAAAGGCTACGGCAGCGGCATGCTGCGCTGAACACTCAGGTTTTTAGGAGTCGGTTATGAAAGTTGCAGCATCAGTTAAGAAGCTTTGCCGTAACTGCAAGTTGGTCCGTCGCAATGGTAGCGTTCGGGTTATTTGCAGTGCTGAGCCCCGTCACAAGCAGCGTCAAGGTTAATCCCTTTCCAGCTGATTGAAGACTACGTCTCAGGATAACCGCCACCCGGCCAATTAAATGGCTGGGTGGTTGATTTTTATTTTTGTTAGCGCTACCCTACTGCACCCTTTTTCACGCAACTCAGTTACGTTTGGGTTGAGTCAGGTAGCTGTCAGACGGAGTAAATTTGGATGGCCCGTATTGCAGGCGTCAACATCCCGGATAACAAGCACACTGTTATCTCTTTGACCTATATCTTTGGTATCGGTCAAACAAAAGCACAGCAAATCTGTGCTGCCACTGGCATTGCGCCCAGTGCAAAAATCAAGGATCTAAGCGAGGAGCAGGTTGATCTGCTGCGCACCGAAGTGGGCAAGAGTAACACTGAAGGTGACCTGCGTCGTGCGATCAACATGAACGTCAAGCGTCTCATGGATCTCGGCTGCTATCGTGGTCTGCGTCACCGTAAGGGCCTTCCGGTCCGCGGTCAGCGTACCAAGACCAACGCACGTACCCGTAAGGGTCCGCGCAAGCCGATCCGTAAGTAATCGCGAAGGAATATACAGATATGGCTAAGCCTGCTGCTCGTGTACGTAAGAAAGTAAAGAAGACGGTGGTCGATGGGATTGCCCACATCCACGCGTCTTTCAATAACACCATCATCACCATCACCGATCGTCAGGGCAACGCCCTGAGTTGGGCCACCTCTGGTGGTTCCGGTTTCCGTGGTTCGCGTAAAAGCACTCCCTTTGCTGCTCAGGTAGCAGCCGAGCGTGCTGGTCAGGCAGCTCTGGAGTATGGTCTGAAAAATCTCGACGTTAATGTGAAGGGCCCTGGCCCGGGTCGTGAATCGGCAGTTCGTGCGCTGAACTCTTGTGGCTACAAGATCAGCGGCATCACCGATGTCACCCCCATCCCACATAACGGCTGTCGCCCGCCCAAGAAGCGCCGCGTGTAACCAGGAGACGGAAATGGCTAGATATATTGGTCCCAAATGTAAGCTGTCTCGTCGCGAAGGCACTGACCTGTTCCTCAAGAGTGGCGCTCGCGCTCTGGAATCCAAGTGCAAGCTGGAGAGCCCTCCAGGTGTGCACGGTCAGCGTCGCGGTCGTCTCTCTGAGTACGGCACGCAGCTTCGTGAAAAGCAGAAAGTTCGTCGTATCTACGGCATCCTTGAGCGTCAGTTCGCCAATTACTACAAGGAAGCTGCCCGTCTTAAGGGCGCTACCGGCGAGAACCTGTTGCAGTTGCTCGAGCGTCGTCTGGACAACGTTGTGTACCGTATGGGCTTTGGCTCAACGCGTGCAGAATCGCGTCAGCTGGTTTCCCACAAGGCAATCAGTGTTAATGGCAAAACCGTAAACATCGCTTCTTTCCTGGTATCCCCAGGCGACGTTGTAGCTGTTCGCGAGAAAGCCAAAAACCAGTTGCGCATTGGTGGTTCGCTGGATCTGGCAGCTCAACGCGGTCAATCGGAGTGGTTGGAAGTGGATGCTGCCAAGAAGGAAGGTGTCTTCAAAAGCCTGCCCTCACGGAGTGATCTATACGCCGACATCAACGAAAACCTGATCGTCGAGCTTTACTCCAAGTAAGTGACAGACAGCAAAAGGTGCCCCCATGCAGAGTTCGGTTACCGAGTTTCTAACACCGCGTCACATTGACGTACAAGAAAGTTCGCCCACGCGGGCCAAGATTACTCTTGAGCCGCTTGAGCGTGGTTTCGGCCATACCCTGGGCAATGCGCTGCGGCGCATCCTGCTTTCCTCCATGCCCGGTTGTGCCGTGGTAGAGGCGGAAATCGACGGCGTTTTGCATGAGTACAGCGCCATTGAGGGCGTCCAGGAAGATGTCATCGAGATCTTGCTGAACCTGAAAGGGTTGGCGATCAAGATGCACGGTCGGGATCACGTCACCCTGACCCTTTCCAAGAAAGGCCAGGGAGCGGTCACTGGTGCGGATATTCAGTTGGATCATGATGTCGAGATCGTCAATCCCGATCACGTCATCGCCAACCTGTCCGACAATGGTATGCTGAACATGAAGCTGACTGTGGCACGCGGTCGTGGCTACGAGCCAGCCGATGCCCGTCAGTCTGATGATGACGAAAGCCGCTCCATTGGCCGTTTGCAGCTTGATGCTACCTATACCCCGGTTCGCCGCGTGGCTTATGTAGTCGAGAGCGCCCGAGTTGAGCAGCGTACCAACCTGGACAAACTGGTCATTGACCTGGAGACCAACGGCACTCTGGATCCGGAAGAGGCAATCCGCCGCGCTGCAACTATTTTGCAGCAGCAGTTGGCAGCCTTCGTTGACCTGAAGGGCGACCACGAGCCAGTGGTTGAGCATCAGGAAGACGAGATCGATCCGATCCTGTTGCGCCCGGTAGACGATCTGGAGCTGACTGTACGTTCGGCCAACTGTCTTAAGGCTGAAAATATTTACTATATTGGCGATCTGATCCAGCGTACCGAAGTTGAACTGCTGAAGACCCCAAACCTGGGTAAGAAATCCCTGACCGAGATCAAGGATGTTCTAGCTTCACGTGGTCTGTCACTGGGTATGCGTCTGGACAACTGGCCGCCTGCAAGCTTGAAGAAGGACGATAAGGTTTCGGCCTGATCGTCTCGACACCGAGGAATTGAGAGATGCGTCATCGTAAAAGTGGTCGTCACCTGAATCGGACCAGCTCACACCGTAAGGCCATGTTTCAAAACATGGCGGTGTCGCTGTTCGAAAATGAACTGATCAAAACCACTCTGCCCAAGGCCAAGGAATTGCGCCGTGTTGCCGAGCCTTTGATTACCCTGGCCAAGGACGATACCGTAGCCAATCGTCGTCTGGCATTTGACCGCACCCGCAGCAAAGAAGCTGTCGGCAAGCTGTTTAATGACCTGGGCAAGCGGTACGCCGAGCGTCCCGGTGGCTATGTCCGTATTCTGAAGTGCGGTTTCCGTGCTGGTGATTCGGCGCCTATGGCCTATGTGGAACTGGTTGATCGTCCTGACGTAGCAGTTGCTACTGAAGAATAAGCCAGGCTAGTAGTAGTCAAAGAACCGGTCCTTTTGGGCCGGTTTTTTTGTGCCCGCATAGTCTGCCTGCTTTCTGCAATGGCGCCTGTGTATTCAGGTGATGACTGAAAATTCCGGGTGTTGGGTTTTCCCCCGACAAGATGCTCCAGGGGCGTATCTTCGCCTACGCGGACGCCCATCGCTACCGGTTGGGAACGCATTACGAGTCTTTGCCGGTTAATGCTCCAAAGTGTCCGGCAAATCACTACCACAAGGACGGGGCATTCCACTTGCCCGGCTTTCTCATTCGTATGGTCTGCTCGACCCTTCGCTTCCTGCGATTTAGCTGTCCCGCTTTAATAGCGGCCCAAGAAAGTGCCCAGTGTGCGACTGTTTCATCGCAGCAACCTCCTCGGGTGTTCCCACAGCAATGATCTGCCCGCCTTTTGAGCCGCCCTCAGGGCCCAGGTCGACCAACCAGTCGGCTGTTTTGATTACATCCAGATTGTGCTCGATCACTACCACCGTGTTGCCGTGGTCGCGCAGTCTGTGCAGCACATCGAGTAACTGCTGAATATCAGCGAAATGCAGACCCGTTGTAGGTTCGTCGAGTATGTAGAGAGTTTTCCCTGTGTCCCGCTTGGACAATTCCCGGGCCAGTTTGACCCGCTGAGCTTCACCGCCGGACAGGGTCGTGGCCGATTGACCAAGGCGGATGTAGGACAGCCCGACGTCCATCAAGGTCTGCAGCTTACGCGCCAGCGCCGGAACAGCATCAAAGAATTCGCGAGCCTCTTCGATGGTCATTTCCAGCACTTCATGAATGCTTTTGCCCTTGTAGCGGATCTCAAGTGTCTCGCGATTGTAGCGTTTGCTTTTACATACATCGCAGGGGACATAGATATCAGGCAGGAAATGCATTTCCACCTTGATCAGGCCATCCCCCTGACAGGCTTCACAGCGCCCACCCTTCACGTTAAACGAGAACCGCCCGGCTTTATAACCTCTTGATCTGGCTTCCTGTGTGCCAGCGAAGAGATCCCGGATAGGCGTAAACAGGCCAGTGTAGGTTGCCGGGTTGGAGCGAGGGGTGCGCCCAATGGGGCTTTGGTCTATGTCGACGACCTTGTCCAGATGCTGCAAGCCATCGAAGCTATCGTAGGGGGCAGCTTCAAGCGTTGTTGCGCCATTCAGAGCCGTTGCCGTGATGGGAAACAGAGTGTTATTGATGAGCGTCGACTTTCCTGACCCTGAAACGCCGGTGACGCAGGTCATCAGGCCAACCGGAATTTCCAGATCGACATTCTGCAGGTTGTTGCCGCAGGCGCCCTTGAGACGCAGCCATTGGTCCTTGCGAGTCGGAGTGCGCTTCGGCGGAACGGGGATTTTGACCCGCCCCGACAGGTACTTGCCGGTTAGCGAGTCAGGATGGTTCATGACCTCATCGGGAGTGCCATGGGCAACGATTTCGCCGCCATGCACGCCGGCCCCCGGACCTATATCCACGACGTAATCCGCTAGCCGGATGGCATCTTCGTCGTGCTCAACAACTATCACGGTGTTGCCCAGGTCCCGCAGGTGGACCAGGGTGCCGAGTAGTCGCTCGTTATCGCGCTGGTGCAGGCCGATCGAGGGTTCATCGAGAATGTACATCACCCCGACCAGGCCTGCGCCTATCTGGCTAGCTAGGCGGATTCGTTGTGCTTCGCCGCCGGACAAAGTGTCTGCACTGCGATCCAGAGTCAGATAGTCCAGGCCGACATTAACCAGAAACATCAGGCGGGCACGGATTTCCTTGAGGATCTTTTCGGCGATTTCACCGCGGTTGCCGGTCAGCGTAAGCTGGCCGAAGTATTCTGCCGCCGCGCCGATGGGTAGGGTGGTAATGCCGGGAAGATTGCGTTCGTCAATAAATACATGGCGAGCTTCGCGGCGCAAACGTGTGCCGCGACAGTCCGGGCACGGCTGAGTGTTGAGATACTTTGCCAGTTCTTCACGTACGCTCTGCGACTCTGTCTCGCGGTAGCGACGTTCCAGATTGGGCAAAATGCCTTCGAAGGGGTGTTCCCGCTTGACGATATCACCGCGGTCGTTGAGGTATCTAAACGGAACCTTTTCGTTGCCGGTGCCTTCCAGTACCAGTTTGCGGTGTTTGTCGCCGAGATCGGCAAAGGCGGTATCTAGATTGATGCCATAGTGCCCAGCGAGGGAGCTGAGCATCTGGAAATAATAAACGTTGCGCCGATCCCAGCCACGAATCGCGCCCTCGGCAAGTGTCAGCTCGCCATTGACCAGGCGTTTGCTGTCGAAAAACTGTTTTACGCCCAGACCGTCGCAGGTCGTGCAGGCGCCTGCCGGATTGTTGAAAGAGAACAGCCGGGGCTCGAGTTCACTGATCGAATGGCCGCAGACAGGGCAGGCGAAGCGCGCGCTGAAGGTCAGCTCTTCGCCTTCTTCTCCGTCCATGGGCGCGACGATGGCCACCCCATCCGCCAGTTTCAGGGCCGTTTCGAAGGACTCGGCCAGACGCAGCTGCAAGTCCTCGCGCACCTTGAAACGATCTACCACAACTTCAATAGTGTGCTTGCGGTTCTTTTCCAGGGCAGGCGCTTCGTCGAGATCGTGAATTCGACCATTGATACGAGCGCGCACGAAGCCCTGGGCGCGCAACTCGTCAATCAGCGCCAGATGTTCACCCTTGCGGTCACGCATCACCGGCGCCAGCAGCATCAGCTTGCTCCCTTCTGGGCGGGCAAGTATCTGGTCGACCATCTGGCTGACCGTCTGCGCCGCTAGCGGCAGATCATGGTCGGGGCAGCGGGGAATGCCCACCCGGGCATAGAGCAGGCGAAGGTAGTCATAGATCTCAGTAATGGTACCTACGGTGGACCGCGGGTTATGCGATGTGGATTTCTGTTCTATCGAAATCGCCGGGGACAAACCCTCGATATGGTCCACATCGGGTTTTTCCATAATCGACAAGAACTGGCGGGCGTAGGCAGAAAGTGATTCAACGTACCGCCGTTGGCCCTCGGCATACAGGGTGTCAAACGCCAGGGATGATTTTCCAGAACCGGACAGGCCGGTGATCACGATAAGCTTGTCACGGGGCAGATCGAGGTCAATGTTCTTCAGGTTGTGAGTACGAGCCCCACGAATAACGATTGTATCCACAGTACATTCACCCTACGGCCAGCAAAGCTGCCTAGTATACGTTGCTCACGGGTAACCCGGCAAAATCCGGGACCTCTGATGTCGGGTCGCAGCGGCTGGCTTTGCAACCAAAGGTGTCCGTGCAAAATCATTTGGCCAGTGCTACAGCTGAGCCCAGGCGTGCTAACATCCGCGCTTTTGTCCAACCGGAGGGTCCATGCACGAGGCTGATGCGATGTTGCCTGCCGAGCGCCGAGCGGCGGTGTCTCTGGCGGCGGTGTTTGCCTTCAGAATGCTCGGGCTGTTCATGGTCTTGCCGGTCCTGGCTACCTATGGTCGGGCGCTTCAAGGTGCGACCCCTCTGCTGATAGGAGTGGCAATCGGCGCCTATGGTTTCACCCAGGCGTTTTTGCAAATTCCCTTTGGCATGCTGTCCGACCGAGTGGGCCGCAAACCAGTGATCGTCGGGGGGCTGATCCTGTTCGCCATCGGCGGGCTGGTGGCCGCCCAGGCAGACAGCATTGCCGGCGTTATTGGCGGACGCGTGTTGCAAGGGGCAGGTGCGATTGCGGCAGCGGTCATGGCGCTGGTTGCTGATCTTACTCGCGATCAGCATCGTACCAAGGCCATGGCCATGATTGGCATGAGCATCGGGGTCTCCTTTGGTGTAGCGATGGTAGCAGGACCGGTGATAGCGGGAATCGCCGGGTTACAGGGCGTTTTCTACATAACGGCGCTGCTGGCGTTGATAGGCATGGTTCTGGTTATATGGGTCGTCCCGGCACCCATAGCCGCGCTGACTCATCGAGAGGCCGGGGTGGTCTTTTCGGCATTTCTCCCAACGCTGCGCAACCCAGAATTGTTGCGTCTTTATTATGGAATAGCGGTGTTGCACGCCATCCTCATGGCGAGTTTTGTAGCGATTCCCCTGGCACTGCAGGAGCAGGCCGGCTTGCCAAGCGAACAGCACTGGTGGGTCTATTTGACCGCACTGTTGCTGTCCTTCGTGGCGATGGTGCCTTGCATTATCTACGCGGAGCGCCAGCGCCGGGTAAAGCAGATTCTGCTTGGCGCAGTATTGCTGTTGGCGTTGGTGCAGCCGATGCTGTGGGCCAGTATGTCGTCGCTGGGCTGGCTGGTAACTGCCATCGTGCTCTATTTCGTGGGCTTCAATCTGCTTGAGGCGACGCTGCCTTCGCTGCTCAGCAAAATCGCACCGGCAGGGGCCAAAGGCACTGCGATGGGTGTTTATTCCACCAGTCAGTTTGCCGGGGCTGCGCTTGGCGGCGTGCTAGGTGGTGCGGTTTATGGGAGCGTCGGCCTGGGCGGCGTATTCCTGTGCTGCGCGGTGCTCGCGCTTTCCTGGTTCCTGATTGGTGTTAAGATGCGCCAACCAGCCTATGTTACTAGCTACCGCCTGCCGTTGCCCTGGGAGCTTTTGCGGGATGAGGCGTTACTCCGGCGTATTCTTGCCGTACCGGGAGTGGCCGAGGCGGTTATTGTGGCTGAGGAAGCAGCCGCTTATATCAAAGTCGACACGCAGGTGCTGGACCGTGAAGAACTGGACCGGGTATTACAGCCCGTTTGAAACACGCCGCACACAGGAGATAAAGAAATGGCCAGAGGCGTCAACAAAGTAATTCTCATCGGAAACGTTGGTGGAGATCCTGAAGTACGTTATCTGCCTAACGGCAATGCCGTTGCCAATGTCACCCTTGCCACCAGCGACAGCTGGAAGGACAAGCAGACCGGCCAGCAGCAGGAGCGTACCGAGTGGCACCGCGTGGTGTTCTTTGGCCGTATCGCCGAGGTAGTGGGTGAGTACGTACGCAAGGGATCCAAGATGTATATCGAAGGCCGCCTGCAAACCCGTGAATGGGAAAAAGATGGGGTTAAGCGCTACACCACTGAAATTGTCGTCGACATCGGTGGACAAATGCAGCTGCTCGATGGCAAGCCGCAGGGTGGCGAGCAAGGTATGGCGCCGCGCCCGCAGCAGCAGAGGCAGGCACCGCAGCAGTCGAACCAGCAGCAGCGGCCCGCGCAGCAGCCGCCACAACAATCCGCACCGCAGCAGCCCACGCCGGATTACGACAGCTTTGATGACGACATTCCGTTCTAGAATGTAGCTGGTCCTGAAGCCCGGTATGGCCGAGGATGGATATCCCCGGTCAGCCGGGTTTTCTTTTGCCCATCGAACACGGATTCCTGATGTCTGAAATCTACTTTGTACGCCACGGCCAAGCTTCCTTTGGATCCAGCAACTATGACCAGCTTTCCCCGGTGGGGCATCAGCAGGCGAGGCTGCTCGGCGAGTATTTTCGTGAGCGGAATATGGCATTTGATCATATCCTGACCGGCGACATGGTTCGTCATCGCGAGACGGCCGAAGGTATTTGTGTGGGGCTAGGCCTCCCGGCGCAGGCCTTTGAGGTCTTCAGAGAACTCAACGAGTTTGATTTTCATGCCATTCTGGGGGCCTACACGACGCAGTTCCCGGAACATCAACTGCCGGAAAAGCCAGTGGTTGCCGATTTTTTCAAGCGGCTGCGGCAGGGCATATTGCTGTGGTCCCGCGCTGAACTGGACGGTGAGCTTCCGGAAACCTGGGCCAGCTTCGAGGCGCGGGTACAGCAGATGAAAGAAGACGTCATGCAGCGCTGTGCAGGTAAGCGCGTCCTTGCCGTCAGCTCCGGCGGGGCGATTGCCATGCTGGTTCGCCAGTTGCTCCAGGCGCCCTGTGAGACCATGGTTGAGCTCAACCTGCAGACCCGCAACACCGCGCTTATCCATTGTATATTCAATGCCAGATCCATGCGGCTCAGCAGTTTCAACAGCGTGCCGCACCTGGATCATCCGGACCGGCAGCAATTGATTACCTATGCCTGATGGGGCTGGGCCTGGTGCGGTGGTGACGAGTTGGCGGGAACACTGCACAATGGGCTTCATCAGATCAAAGACAAGGGTTATTGAATGCGAATGCGGGTATTGCTGCTTGGAGGAGAGTCGCTGCTAGGGCGAGCTTTGGTGTCCCAGGCGGCAGCGGAGTCCATCCAGATCGAATCAGTAGGTTGCCCCGCAGGCGGGTGGCATCCGGCAGGCATAGATGAGGTCCTAAGCAATTGCCAGCCGGATGCGGTGATCAATCTGGCGTTCTATCATGAGCAGTTTCAGCTTGGAATGCAGGACGCCAGCGAGTTGGCCCGCCAGTATGCCTTCAGCGAACGCTTGATTGCTGCCTGCGCAACGCGTCGGGCAATGCTCTTCATGCTTTCCAGCGCCCGCGTCTTTGATGGTCTGAAGAGCACTCCCTATACGGAAAAGGATGAGATGGCGCCCGCCGACCCGCTGGGTCAGCTCCAGGCCGTTCTGGAAAAGATGCTCCAGCAGGCGAGCGATCAGCACCTGATTTTACGATTCAGCTGGTTGCTGGATGAATCCTCCGATGGCTTGCTGGGTCGGCTACTGACGCAATTGAGCAGTCAGCGCCCCGTCCAGTTGGCGGAAGAATGGCGAGGCAATCCCACCCCTATCAATGACGCTGCACGGGTTATGCTCGCGCTACTCAAACAGGTTGACTGCGACGCGCCTTTGTATGGGGTTTACCACTACGGTAGTAGCGAGATATCGAGCTGGATAAGTTTTGCCAAAAGTCTGATTCAAGAGCTGTTGGCCAGCCGCCAGTTGGAAGCCGATCCCGTCGTGCAGCCGGTCCCCTTTGTTCCCCAGCCCGCCACTGGCGGCGAACCACAAAATGCAGCACTGGCCTGTCGCAGAATTCTGATGGCCTGTGGCGTCAAACCCCGACCTTGGCGTAGCCAATTGCCCGAGCTGCTTGGAGCCTTCGCCAAAGCATAGCTAGGCCGCCTGTCGCGGCATCGTTTTGGCCAAAGAATATCGCCTTACAGCAAAGCAAGCGCAGACCGCTGTTGAACTATCTCGCCCCGCAGATGATAATGCTTCTCTTTTGTGGTCGGATCGAGCGACCTCGATACCGGGTGGAGACGATTGATGAAAGCGGTTTGGTTGTTCCTGTTAATGGTTTGTACGTCTGCCGGGGTGCTGGCGCAAGACGCCGGTGATAGCGCGTTGGCTGAAAGCGAGGCGTTGGTGAACGACGCGCAGGCCTCCCAGCAACGTATTGATCAGCTGGATGATACGACGCGCGAAGCACTGCTGCGCTACCGCCAGGCCATTGTGCAGCGCGAACAGATGCTCGCCTACACTCAGCAGCTTGACGAGATGGTAGGCGCCCAGCGCGAGGAGCTGGAAAGTCTGCAAACACAGCTTGCCAGCCTCGAAGAGACGCAACGTGAAGTCCTGCCCATGTTGCAGCGCATGCTCGATTCCCTTGAACAATTTGTGCGACTGGACTTGCCCTTCCAGAGCGAAGAGCGAGCCGAGCGCCTGGCCCAACTGCGTGCATTGATGGCGCGGGCCGATGTCAGCGTGGCTGAAAAATATCGGCGGGTCCTGGAGGCCTATCAGATCGAGAGCGAATACGGACGCACCCTCGAAGCCTGGCGCGGCACGCTCGAAGCAGACGACGACACCCGGGTAGTCAATTTCCTGCGTCTGGGCCGGGTAATGCTGTTCTATCAATCCCTCGACGGGCAGGAACAGGGCTATTGGAATGCTGACCAGGGTCAGTGGAGTGAATTGTCCGACGAGTATCGCCGCAGCCTGGAGCAAGGTTTGAGCATCGCCCGACAGCAACAGACGCCGGTCATGGTGAAACTACCGCTCCCTGCGGTCACCGAGCGGGGAGATAGCCAATGAGACGTCTGATAGCAGGATGCATGATTGTTCTGTTGGCACCCGTTGCCCAGGCGCAAACCGAAAGCCTGGACAATCTGCTGCGCAGCATTCGTGAGGTGCGTAGTACCGAGCAAGCCGCCATGCGGGAGCGGGAGTCGCAGTTTATAGCCGAGCGTGATCAGCAGCAGCGCCGTCTGGAGGGCGCTGAGCAGGCGCTGGCGCAGACCAAGGCGCAGGCGGATCGGCTGCAGGCCGAGTTTGACCAATTGGAAGCGGCTTTGGCCGAGGCGGACCTGGCGCTGACTCAGCGCAGCGGCAATCTGGGGGAACTGTTTGGAATCGTTCGTCAGATCGCCGGTGATACTCAAAGCCAATGGCAGGATTCGGTTCTCAATCTGCAGTTTCCGGGGCGTATGGAGGCCCTTGAGCAGTTGGCGCAAAGCCGTCGAATTCCCACGGTGGATGCCCTGGAACAATTCTGGTTCTTGCTCCAGGAAGACATGACCGCCAGTGGCAAGGTCAGCCGCTACGAGGCCCCCGTCGTCGGGAACGATGGTCAGCAACGCGAGCTTGATGTGGTCAGCGTCGGGCCTTTCGTAACGCTGCAGGGAGGTGATTACCTGCTTTACCAGCCAGAGGAAGACCGCCTGGCTGTGGCTGCGCGTCAGCCGGACGGGCGCGGCATGATCGATGACTTCATGGAGCCCCGCGATGGGCTGGCGGGGCTGCCTGTTGATCCAACTCGAGGGACGGTCATCGCGCAGCTACAGCTGACTCCTACGCTAATGGAGCGGGTTCGTCAGGGCGGAATAGTGGGCTATGTGATTCTGGTGCTGGGCTCGATTGGCCTGTTGCTGGGGCTTGCACGTTTGGTCTGGTTGCAGCGCACCAGCTCCAGGGTCGACAAACAGGTGGACGACCTGGATAACCTGACCAACAGCAATCCGCTGGGTCGGGTTCTGGGAGTCATCGGCAGTCGGCCCAAACTGGAGGAGCTGGACACTCTGGAGCTCAAGCTGGATGAGGCGATTCTCAAGGAAACGCCCGCTCTAGAGCGCTGGCAGGGTCTGATCAAGTTGCTCGCTGCGGTCGCGCCTCTGCTGGGTTTGCTAGGCACGGTTACCGGCATGATTGCTACTTTCCAGGCCATTACCCTGTTTGGGACTGGCGACCCGAAAATGATGGCAGGCGGGATTTCCCAAGCGCTTGTAACCACCGTGCTGGGGTTGGTGGTAGCCATTCCACTGCTATTTCTGCACAGCGTAGTGGCCGCACGTAGCAAGGCGCTGATCCAGTTGCTGGAGCAGCAAAGCGCCGGTTTGATCGCCATGCACCTCGGTGGTGGGGAGGAGCGCAGGGGTGAGTGAGGGCCTGCTGCTGCTCAGGAATTTTCTCGACAGCGGGGGCTGGGTCCTCTGGGCGATTCTGCTGGCAACCGTGTTGCTCTGGACGCTGATGCTGGAGCGGTTATGGTTTCTGGGAAAAGTGTTTCCCCATGAAGCCAGAACGTTGCAGTCCGACTGGCTGGCGCGTTCGGAGCGTCGTAGCTCGGTGGCTCGACATATCCGCGGCGCCTGGCTATCCCGTGCCCAGCTGCGCTTGACCCGCACGCTGCCAATGGTTCGAGTGTTGATCGCGATGTGTCCCTTGCTGGGGTTGCTGGGTACGGTGACGGGCATGATCCAGGTCTTCGACGTGATGGCCATGAGCGGAAACGGCAACCCTCGAGCCATGGCTGCCGGCGTATCTCGGGCCACCGTACCGACCATGGCTGGCATGGTAATCGCCATCAGTGGTCTGTTTTGCCTGGCACGGCTCGATCAGCAGTCGCGTCGGGCGTTCCAGCGGCTGACCGACAAATTGCGACACGATTAGGAATTCAATTCATATGCGCATGCGCAGGCACCACGCAACCAGTGAAGACGAGGCCGGCATCGATCTGACGCCGATGCTCGATATCGTCTTCATCATGCTTATTTTCTTCATTGTCACCAGCTCCTTTATAAAGGAGTCCGGCATTACCGTGCAGACGCCCTCTGCGGCCAGTGCCAGCGAGCAGCCACAGGGCAACATTCTGATCGCCGTCAGTCCCAACGGCGAAATCTGGATCGACCGAGAGCAGGTGGACATTCGCGCCGTGCGCGCTGCGGTCGAGCGGATGCGTGTAGACCAGCCCGATAGCAGCGTAGTGGTTCAGGCTGACAAGGAGTCACGTAGCGGCTTGGTAATCCAGGTAATGGATCAGGTGCGCTTGGCTGGCGTGCAGGATGTGGCGCTGGCGGCCACGGCAGCAGAGAACCGCTGATGAGGTTGTTGTTGAGTTTTTGTGGCGCGGTGATTGTTGCCCTGGCGTTGTTCGCGCTTATGCTGATGCTGGTAATGCCGCCTGCCGGCGACGCCCCGCCGCCCGAGGAGCTGACGCGAGTGAATTTCGTTCGCAGCATTGGCGATACCGTCAGTGAAAGTCGGGATCGCACGCCCCGTGAAGCACCGGAGCGTCCGCAGCCCCCAGAACCGCCCCCGCAGCCTCAGGTTCCTCAGCAACCGCAGGTTAGCGCGAACCTGGACCTGAACATCGATATTCCGATGATCTCGGCGGACGTAGCTCTTAGCCCGGCTCCGTCGCTTGAGGGTTTGTCTGCTTCGGCTCCGTCTGTTGTGGCCGAAGCGCCAGCGGCGCCGGCCATGGATTCGGCTCCCTCGATATCCGAGGAAGTAACGCCCCTGGTTGACGTGCCGCCCAATTATCCCCAGCGGGCTCTGGCTTCGGGGATAGAAGGGGAAGTGACACTCGCCTTCACTATCACCCCGGATGGACGGGTGGAAGACCTGCAAGTTACCCACGCCGAACCGGTTGGTGTCTTTGAGCGGGAGGCCAGACGTGCTGCGGCCCGTTGGCGCTTTGCACCCCGGCGTGAGAATGGACAGCCGGTCTCCCGCCAGGCCACCAAGACGCTGTATTTCAGGTTGGAGGACGGGCGCTGATGCTGACCGGAACTCGTCGATATTTGAACATTTTGCTGCTGGGCCTGGTGAGTGGGGCGGCGTCGGCGCAACAGCCTATCGACCCTGGTGTGTTCGCTGCTCTCAATTCAGCTAACCAGGCCCAGCAGGCGGAGGACTATCAGCGCGCCCGAACAAGCCTGGAAGCAGCGCTGGAAACATCGCGCGAAGGCAGCATTGAGCGCGCTCTGGTCGAGCAGCGGCTAGGCTACCTGGCCATTGCTCGTGATCGTAATGACGAGGCGATCAGATGGTTGACCAGCGCGTTGACGCATGGACAGCTGGAACGCGACGCGGCCAGACAGGATCGCCTCAACCTGGCACAGCTGAATGCTATCGAGGGGCATTACCAGGAAGCCGCCAGTCTGCTTGAGCAGGAACGGGCCCAGGCGCCGCTCGACATGGCATTCAAGCGACTTCTGGTGCAGTCCTATAACCGTCTGGAGCAGTATGAAAAAGCAGTTCCCCTGGCAGAGCAGGTGGTGAACGAAACAGCGCGCGCCGATTCGGTCTGGTATCAGTTGCTGGTAGGCATGAACTATCAGTTGGAGCGCTTCGCCCAGGCTGAACGGTGGCTGAAGGTGTTGCTCAAGCGCGAGCCGGGCAACGCGGAGCACTGGCGTCAGTTGGCGGGAATTCAGAGCGCGGATGGCCGGCAGAAGGCCGCAGCGGGTACCCTGCGGCTGGCGCATGAAGCGGGAATCGACTTCAGCGCCGCCGACCTGGAGCGTATGGTCGCGTTGCAGTTGCAGGCTGGCGCGCCCTGGCAGGCCGCGCGGCTGCTGGAAGCGCTCCTGCAGCAGCAGCTTCTTTCGGCCAGCAACACCCGGAACGAGTATCTGGCGCAGCTCTGGCAGCAAGCACGTGACCACACCAGAGCCCAGGCCGCCTGGACAGCGCTGGCAGCGCAAAGCGGGGAGGCTGAGCATTGGCTGCGCCTGGCCGGAATACAGCTGGAACAAGGGCAATGGACTGATCTGCTGAGCACGCTGGCGCAGGCTGAAGCCGCAGCCAGTACGCAGCAGCAGCGTCAGATCGCGCAGTGGCGAGCCTACGCCAACAACGCTCTGGAGAGCATGGATGATCAATAGGTATAGGGTTCGATCTGCGAGGCCTTGATTTTGTAGCCCGCGTTGGCCAGATCGCTTTCCACATGCTCGACCTGCATCGGCCCGGTTACCCAGAAAGGCTGGTAGAGATCTTCAAGCTTGACGCCCTGCACACTCTGTACGTGAACAATCTGATTGGATGGCGGTGGCGGCACGTGGACGCAGGCCCCGAAGTAGGGCACCAGCAGAAATTCATTCACTTCACCCTGTTCGCTGATGGCCAGCGGCACTATATAGCCGGGCAATTTGACCTCGCGTCCGTTCAGTTCCGCCACGACCGGCGCAGCGGGCTCAACCTGAACGGCGGGATCTCCAAATTCCTGCTCGCTCAACGTATCGGCCAGGGCCGACAGATCATGTACCGGCTCCGGGGCGCCCATGAAGTCCCGCGCATCTGGCGGCACCAGGTCGCCCCAGGCCAGTTCTTCGGCGGCGTGTACGGTCGATACACAGGCACCGAGCATAAGACTCAGCAGCACAGCACTTATACGCATTGATTCACCTCAGGTTCGAATCGACAAGCCGTCTGCCAACGACTGGCGGTAGGCGCGCCATGCCGGGACACTGCCCATGAGAATACTCGCAAGCAGGATAGCGCCCAGCAGGGACCATTCATATAGCCCCGGCGGGGTGATGGGAACAAACAGTCCATATTGGGAAAGGATTAAAGGTTGCGCCAGCCATAACCCCGCATACATCAAGCCAAGCCCAAGTAGAATGCCGGCCAGCGCCAGACTGGCTGCTTCAAGCAGCAGCAGGCCGAATATATGCCTGGGTTTTGCACCGACCGAGCGAAGGATGGCCATCTCCCGACGGCGTTCGTTAAGGCTGCTGAGAATGGCCGTCAGCATGCCTACCAGTCCCGTCAGTACGACGAACCCGGAAACG
This sequence comes from Halopseudomonas xinjiangensis, assembly GCA_011050525.1. Lineage (GTDB taxonomy): Bacteria > Pseudomonadota > Gammaproteobacteria > Pseudomonadales > Pseudomonadaceae > Halopseudomonas > Halopseudomonas xinjiangensis_A. The sequence goes on along the minus strand of DRFO01000037.1, from coordinate 33,551 downwards.
ATGAACAGGGCTCGTTCAGCTACACCAAGTAGGCTCCACAGCTCCTGTAGAGCCACGCCAGGCAGGATCGCCAGCAACGGTTCGCCAGCGTACTGGTTGATGTCGCGCTGAACGGCGAAGGTGCTGATTCGGTTGGTTAGTCCCAGCAACATGGCGGTTATCGCTTTTGGCCTCAGATCAAGGCTGCGCGCTTGTTCCGCATCGACTCGCGCTGTGCCTCGGGCGGGCATTCCCTGTTGCCAGTCCACATGGATTGCCTGCATGCCCTCCAGGCTGATGTGGATGGTGCGATCAACCGGCGTGCCGGTCTTTTCAAGAATCCCGCTTACCCGGAAAGGCTTGTCGGCATGATCAACGAAACTCACCGCGCCAGTTCCGTGGGCCAGCACCAGCTCCTTATCCAGGCGATAGCCCAGTTCCCGCGCCACATCGGCGCCCAGCACCGCGTCGTAGAGATCGTTGAAAGGCTCGCCAGTACGCAACTGAAGTTTCTGACTACGGCCGTAACGGAAGTGATCGAAGTAATCCAGATTGGTGCCCAGGACCATGAAGCCGCGGTGCGAGTCGCCTAATGATAGCGGTATCGCCCAGTCAACCCGAGGATGCTCGGCAAAATGCTCGAAGCTTTCCCAGCGCACGTTGTTGGTGGCGTTGCCGATGCGGAACACTGAGTAAAGCAGTAGCTGTACCGAGCCGGACCGCGCTCCGACGATCAGGTCAGTGCCCGAGATGGTGCTGGCAAAACTGGCCCGCGCCTCTGTACGGACTTTCTCCACGCCCAGCAGTAGCGTGACGCTCAGGCCTATCGCCACGATCGTCAGCAACGCGGAAAAACGCCTGTTGCCCAGGCTTTTCAGGGCAAGCCGCAGCAGATACATCAGATGCTCTCCTGCATGGCCGCTGCGCGGTTGATGTCGCGCAGGGACAAGGCTCGATCAAACAAGGGTTCCAATGAGGAGTCGTGGCTGACAAACAGCAGGCTGCTGCCGGCCAGATCACACTCGGCAAAAAGCAGACGCAGGAAGGCCTCTCGGCTATCGGCGTCGAGCGCCGATGTGGGTTCGTCCGCTATAACCAGTTCAGGGTTGCCGATCAGGGCCCTGGCTGCCGCGACACGTTGTTGTTGCCCGATGGACAAGGCAGTAACTGATCGATTCAGCAGAGACTCTTCCGACAGGCCCAATCGGCTCAGCAGATCCAGCGCCGCTATGGCCAGGTCGGCATGACGTGCCAGGGCACGCTCCCGGCGCACGCGTGAAAAGTGGCAGGGCAGCGTCACGTTGTCGACCACAGAGAGGTAAGGCAGGAGATTGAACATCTGGAATATGTAGCCGGTATGATCAGCGCGGAACCGATCGCGCTTTACCGATGAAAGCCTTGCCAGATTCTGGCCAAGAAGCTGTATTGCTCCCCTATCAGGCAGATATACGCCGCCCAGCAACCCAAGCAGCGTGGTCTTGCCGCTCCCAGACGGGCCCTTCAAAAATACCTTCTCGCCGGCCTGGAGAGAAAACGCGGGAATATCCAGCAACACGGGCTGACCTGGCCAGGAGTACGTAATGGCATCAAGGTGGATGAGGGCTTGCGACATGGTGGTTCGCGGCTCTGGTAGATAAAACGAAAGCCTATCAGCGATAGGCTTGTGCGCCTACCGGAACCGAGCTTCCGGACAGCCGATGTCAGAAACGGATGATGTTGTTCTCGGCGGTCAACTCGCCGCCCTGCTGGCCTCGCTCACCGATGGCCTGCAGTATCAGTTTCTCGGTTGCTGGAAAAACCGCGAACACAGCCACTTCGATCTGATCCAGGGCGGCGGGTTCGCTGCAAGTGAAACGGTAGTGGGCCTGGATATCACTATGTGTCGCGCCGTCTGCTGATGCATCAACATGGCCTTGGTGCTCGTGTGTCGAGTCATCGACATGACCTTCATCGGCTACTGCCTGGAACAACGGACTTTCTAGCTCCACCGCTTCTGCGGTGCAGTCGGCGGCTGCGGGCAACAGGAATAAGTCGTTCGCTTGCTTCAGGGCGGACATCGCGTCCTTGACCCTGGCGATGTCTGCCTCACTGGAGGGGGTGTGCTCGAACCCGATCAGGTTGTTCGCGGGGCTGTTCAGTTCGATTTCTATAGTGGCTCCGTCCACTATCAAATTCAGGCTACCGACTCCGTGCTGGTGAGCGGCGAGTGAGTCGCCAGGCTCATTTGCGTGGTCATGATGGTCCTTCGATCCATGGCCATGTTCCTGGGCATGGGCCGTAGCCACGCACAAGGTCAGTAATCCGGCAAGTAGCAGGCGAGGTTGACGCATGGAATTCTCCGAGGCAGTAGCGATTGCGATAGAATGTTATCTTATAACGCAATGCTGTCTATCCGCCAGGGTTTTTGTATGGGCGTCGAAGGGCCCGCGGGCCCTCGCCTAGTAAAGAGCCTGATACATCTTGCGGCGGTATTGGATCGTCAACGGATGGTCTCCGCCCAATAAATCGAAAACCTGGAGTAGCGTCCGTTGCGGGCTGTTGTCGGCGTAGCCTCGGTCGCGTTGGAACAGGTCAAGCAGCCCGGCTAGTGCCGACTCATGGTGCTGGCGCGCAAGATCGAGGACCGCAATCTGGTAGACGGCTTCACTGTCGTCAGCACTGGTGGCTAGCCGCTCATCAAGAACCGCCCGCTCGGGAAAATCGAGAGCCTGACGGGTAAACGTTACCTGAGCACGCACCCCCGCGATCGCCTGTTTCTGCGCTTCGGCGTCTTGTATGGCGCCAAGCACGCTCTCAGCCTCATCAAGCTGGTGGGTTCCGGCCAATGCCCGAGCCAGGAGGATCAGCAGGGTGTCGTCAGGTTGTGCGGTAATTGCTTGCTGAAGTAGCGGAATGGCGTCCTCGTAGGCGCCGGTTTCGATTAGCGCCGACACCTGCTCAACAACGCTCATTTCCTTCCCTCCGGTTTCGGCTGCCTCACCCGCCGTGCCCAGATAGGGTTCGAGCATGGCGCGGATAGCGCTCTCGGGCTGCACCCCAGCAAAGCCATCCACCGGCTGACCATCTTTGAACAGCACAATGGTAGGCAGACTGCGAATGCCGAAACGTTCGGTCAGGACCGCCTGTTCGTCACAGTTCACCTTGGCCAGCAGCAGGTCGCCGCCGAGGCTCTCGGTAATGGTGGCGAGCATGGGCATCAATGCTTTGCACGGTGCGCACCATTCAGCCCAGAAATCGACCAGGACCGGCTTATGGAATGAGTTTTCCAACACGTAGCGGTCAAAGTCGTCAGCAGTCACGTCAAAGATATAAGGCGATTGGCTCATGGCGGATCCGTTCAGGAATGGCTATCAAAAGTTTTATATGGTGGTGCCGGGGTAATTATCAAGGTGTTTGCGGTAAAGAGCGACCTGGCGAAACTCATGCGGCTCCCCGAGATCGGGCATGGTTTGTCCCGCCAGCGTCGCGATGCGCTGGTAATCGGGGTGGGCGAGGCTGCGCACCCGCGAGTCGGCAATCAGCACCTGGTCGGCACGTTTCGCGAAATGGTCAAGAAACACCCGGTTTTCGGCGTCATACAAGACGTCCGCGGCGACGATGAGATCGAGCTTGCCCTGTACCGTGAAAAAATCATCGGCCTGTTCTATGTCAAGTTCGTTGAGCTCAGCATTAATCATGCTTGCCCAGCGCGCGGGCTGATCCAGATCGCATGCAATGCTGGTGGTTGCGCCTGCAGCACGGCAAGCCAGCGCAACCACGCCGGAGCCTGCGCCAAAGTCCAGTACCCGTTTACCACGTACCTGGCTGGGGTTGTCGAGGATCCACCGTGCCAGAGCCAGGCCGCTGCCCCAACAGAAGCCCCAATAGGGCGGCTGATCCAACAGGCGCCGAGTCTCCTCACTGGCGAAAACGCGATCCAGATTATCGGGGTCGAGAAGCCACAGCGCTAGCTCAGGCAGCTCAGGCAGGACGGTGCGAGCCAGTCTGGCATCGGGCAACAAGTCATGCAGACAGGCAGTGAGTCGAGCGAGGGTCATTGACAGGCACCGGCGTTCAAGTGAGGCGCTATTGTAGCCGGGAGGAGCTTATCGCCAGAACCGTTTTTGGAAAGCAGCGCGCCGCTTACCGTCGATTATCAGAACAGTTCAGGTCGCGGAGTTGAGATTGTGGATTGCCAGATCAACTCTTATAGTCGTCATCACCTTTTGCCCTAGGAGAGCGATCCATGAGCCTGCCGGCCATATTACAGAACACGCTTCGGTTGCCCGTCATCTGTTCCCCGCTGTTTATTATTTCGAGCCCGGAACTGGTGATAGCGCAGTGCAAGTCTGGCGTAGTGGGTTCCTTTCCGGCGTTGAACGCACGCCCTGCCGAAGAGCTTGAAGTCTGGTTGCAGCGCATTACGTCCGAGTTGAAAAGCTTCAAGTCAGCCAACCCCGAGGCCATGGTCGCACCCTTCGCGGTAAACCAGATTGTGCATGCCAGCAATGATCGGCTGCAGCACGACGTTCAGATGTGCGTCAAATACAAAGTGCCAATTGTCATCACCAGTCTGCGTCCGCCGAACGATGTCGTGGGCCCGGTTCACAGCTATGGCGGTCTGGTGTTTCATGACGTCATCAACGTCAAGCATGCCCGCAAGGCAATCGAGGCGGGGGTCGACGGGTTGATTCTGGTCTGCGCTGGCGCTGGCGGTCATGCGGGCCAGTTAAGCCCTTTCGCCTTGGTTTCGGAAATCCGCAGCTTTTATGACGGCCCGATCATTCTGTCTGGCTCGATTAGCAAAGGCGAGCAGATCCTGTCTGCGCAGGCGATGGGTGCTGATCTTGCCTACATTGGCACACGCTTTATTGCGACCCACGAGGCCAATGCGGAGAGCAGCTATAAGCAAATGCTGGTCGATACCAGCGCCGACGATATCGTTTACAGCAACCTGTTTACCGGCGTGCATGGCAATTATCTCAAACCGAGTATTGCCAATGCCGGCATGGACCCAGACAACCTGCCCCAAGGGGACAAGAGCGCTATGAAATTCGGCTCGGGGGGCAGCAACAAGAGCAAGGCTTGGCGCGATATCTGGGGAGCTGGCCAAGGCGTGGGTAGTATTGCTGCAGTCACCTCCACTGCCGACGCCGTGTTGCAGCTGGAGCAGGAGTACAAGCTTGCGGTTACGCGCCTGAATCGGCTGGCACAGCCCTACGGCGTGGAATGACCAAGGCAAGATGGGCGACCGAAGATAGAGAGTCGGTTGGTGGATTAAAAATAATCAGGATACGTTTTATCCGGGGGCGACAAGAGAGTAACATCTAGCCCGATTTTGTCTCCCCGGGAACCTTCGCATGCATTGTCCGTTCTGTGGCGCCAACGACACCAAGGTCATTGACTCAAGGTTGGTGACAGACGGCGACCAAGTTCGCCGCCGCCGCGAGTGCCTGGCTTGCCAGGAACGATTCACTACCTTCGAAACCGCTGAGCTGGTGATGCCGCGGCTGGTCAAGCAGGACGGTCGCCGGCAACCCTTTGATGAAGACAAGCTGCGGGCAGGCCTTCTGCGTGCGCTGGAAAAACGTCCTGTAAGTGTCGAGCAGATCGAGGCGGCTATCAGCCACATCAAGCATCGGTTGCGGGCTACCGGCGAGCGAGAGATCAAGGCGATGGTGGTAGGCGAAATGGTCATGAGCGAGCTCAAGCAGCTGGATGAGGTTGCCTACATTCGCTTCGCTTCAGTCTATCGACGGTTTCAGGATCTGAATCAGTTTCGCGAAGAGATCGAACGGCTATCGCGCAGCGGACAGGACGAGTCGGATGCCTGAGCAACCCCTTGATCGCGCAATGATGGCTCGCGCCGTTGAGTTGGCCGCGCGCGGTCTGTATACCACCGAGCCCAACCCGCGGGTTGGCTGCGTGCTGGTTCGTGACGGCGTGATCGTGGGGGAAGGGTGGCATGTACGTGCCGGCGAAGGCCATGCGGAGGTCAATGCGCTGGCCATGGCGGGAGATCAGGCGCGGGGCGCAACGGCTTATGTCACGCTTGAGCCCTGCAGCCATTTTGGCAGGACTCCGCCCTGCGCCGATGCACTGGCAAAAGCTGGGGTCAGCCGGGTCGTGGCGGCGATGAAAGATCCCAACCCGCTGGTAGCTGGCCGTGGGCTGGCACGCTTGTGTGATGACGGCATTGAGGTTACCTGCGGCTTGCTTGGAGACGAGGCGCGGGCACTGAATCCTGGCTTTATCAAACGTATGCAAACGGGGTTGCCCTGGGTTCGCGTCAAGCTGGCGATGAGTCTGGACGGTCGCACCGCCATGGCCAGCGGTGAAAGCCAATGGATAACTGGCCCGGACGCGCGCGCTGATGTGCAGCGCTTGCGCGCGCGCAGCGGTGCGGTGATCAGCGGTGCGGACAGCGTGCTGCTGGATGATTCTGCCCTGACGGTTCGGGCGGCCGAGCTTGGGCTGCCAGAAGATCAGGCGGCCGCTGCTGCTTCACGTCAGCCCTTGCGCGTTCTGGTGGACGGGCGGTTGCGCGTACCTCTGGAAAGCCGTCTGTTCCACGAGCCTGGTCCGATATTGGTCGCTTGCCGCATGTTGCGCGGCCGGGTGCAGGATTATGGTTTCGCTGGCGCTGAACTGCTGACCCTTCCCGATGAATCCGCTGAGTACGTCGATTTGCAGGCGCTGCTCCATGAGTTGGGCAAGCGTGGGTGCAATGAAGTGTTGGTCGAGTCCGGAGCCGGGCTGGCAGGTGCCTTCTATAACGCCGGGCTGGTGGATGAGTTGATTGTATATATGGCGCCTAGACTGCTGGGCAGTCAGGCGCGACCGCTGCTGGAGCTGCCTTTTGACACAATGGCTGACGCCATGGACCTCGAGATCTCCGATATGCGGGCTATCGGCCGTGACTGGCGAATCACGGCGCGACCAGTTTTCCCTTCCTGAGAGTATTAATCATGCAAAGCGGTATACAGGTTCTGCTGATCCTGATGGCGGTCGCAGCATTTTTGGGTGTGGTGTTCGAAGAATTGATCCACGTCAATAAGGCCAAGGTCGTGCTGTTTTTCGGAGCGTTGTCGTGGGTAGCGTTATTCGTGGCTGCTCCGGACGAAGCGTTCAGGCTACAGGTCCAGGCAGCGCTGAACCACAACATCACCGACATCGCCAGCCTTTGGCTGTTCCTGCTTGCGACGATGACCTTCGTCGCTTATTTGAATAAAAAAGGGCTTATCGAGAATATTATCTACTCGATCTTGCCTGCGCGTATTACGGAACGAAAACTGCTATTTCTTACCGGGCTCTTCTGTTTCGTTTTCTCGTCGATTGCTGACAACATCACTGCCACGCTAGTTTCGGTTGCGCTGGTACTCAGTTTGAAGCTGGAAATTCGCAAAACGCTCAGGTTCGTTACGCTGGTAGTTTTCGCGGTGAATTCCGGCGGTGTTGCGATGATTACCGGCGACGTGACGACGCTGATGATCTTCCTGGCGGGCAAGGTGGAAATCACTCATCTGCTGCTGCTCAGCCTGCCGGCACTGATGGCGGTGATGCTGCTTGCCGGTCTGCTCTCTGTAGGACTGAGCGGCGAGGTGATGATCGAAAAGAGCGGTATGAAAACCATTCGTGGAGTGGACGAGGTCATTGGAATCATCTTCCTGCTGACGATTGTCGCCACGATTCTGGGCAGTCTGTTGTTCGGCATTCCTCCGGTACTGACTTTCCTGACCGGGTTGGCTGTAATGTTTCTTATTGCCCGTTTTTTCAATGAGGACATCGAAAACGACCCCATCCTGGAATATATCCGCGCCATCGAGTTCGAGACGCTGTTGTTCTTTCTGGGCGTACTTTTGCTGGTTGGCATGCTCCAATTCATCGGGGTTCTGCAAGGTTTTACAGCGCTTTATGAACTGGTGCCGGTGCCCGTAGCCAATTTTCTTATGGGCTTGCTGTCGGCGCTGATCGATAACGTGCCGCTGACCGCCGCCTTGCTGAAATCCGATCTGGAAATGAGTATCGCCGAGTGGATGGGGCTGACTTATGCTGTCGGAGTGGGCGGTTCATTGCTTATAATCGGCTCGGCGGCTGGCATTGTCGCGATGAGCAAGGTGCCAGGCCTGACCTTCATGACATACATGCGCAGCTTTGGATTGCTGCTGGCAGCTTTTGCCTTCGGATTCCTGGCGGTATACGGCCTGGGCCTGTTGGTTCAAGGCTAAGCGCGCATCAGAGGTTATTTATGTTTACTGGCATCATCGAAGCGGTTGGCCAAATCCAGACACTGCAACCCAGGGGCGGTGACGTGCGGTTGTACGTCAGAACCGGCAAGCTGGACCTTGGCGACGTAAAGCTGGGTGACAGCATTGCGGTAAACGGCGTGTGCTTGACGGCCGTCGAGTTGCCCGGCGATGGCTTCTGGGCTGACGTCAGCCAGGAAACCATCCGTCGCTCGGCGCTGGCGGGCCTGAAGGCCGGCAGTCGGGTGAATCTGGAAAAAGCCCTGACGCCGGCCTCGAGGCTGGGCGGGCATCTGGTCAGCGGGCATGTGGATGGTGTGGGTACAGTGCTGTCCCTGGAGCAGGACGCCCGGTCCTGGCATTTCCGGATTGAAGCGCCTGCCGGTCTGGCCAGATATATCGCAGAAAAAGGCTCTATCACCGTGGACGGTACCAGCCTCACGGTAAACGCCGTCGACGGCGCGGTATTTCATTTGAATATCGTGCCACACACGATGCAGGAGACTGTGATGGGTCACTACCAGGCCGGCACTGCGGTTAATCTGGAAGTCGATGTTATTGCCCGCTATCTGGAGCGCTTGCTGTTGGGCGATAAAGCTGCCGAACCGGTTGCATCAACCGACATAAGCCTGTCATTCCTGGCTCAGAACGGCTATCTCAAGCCCTGATCAACGAGCCCGGGAGGGCCGGATGAAACTGAACACTATTGAAGAACTGCTGGAAGACATTCGCGCCGGCAAGATGGTCGTCCTGATGGATGATGAAGACCGTGAAAATGAAGGCGATCTGATCATGGCGGCTGAATCATGCCGCTCGGAGCACATCAATTTCATGGCGCGCTATGGTCGCGGTCTGATTTGCATGCCGATGAGCCTGGAGCGTTGCGAGCGCTTGAAGCTGCCGCTGATGGTGCAGCGCAACGGGTCGGGATTCGGTACCAAGTTCACCGTATCCATCGAGGCGGCTGAAGGAGTCACCACGGGAATCTCCGCAGCAGACCGCGCCAGAACGGTGCAAGCCGCAGCGGCGCCGAGCGCGGTAGCTGAGGATATAGTGAGTCCAGGTCATATTTTTCCGCTCATGGCGCAGCCTGGCGGAGTGCTGGCGCGGGCGGGCCACACTGAAGCGGCCTGCGATCTGTCGCGCATGGCTGGCTTTGGCGAGGCAGGGGTGATCTGCGAGATCATGAACGAGGATGGCAGCATGTCGCGCCGCCCAGAGCTGGAAACCTTTGCAGAGGAGCACGGCCTCAAGATCGGAACCATAGCCGACTTGATCCACTATCGCTTGCTCAATGAGCGCACCGTGCAGCGGCTGTCTGAACAGCCATTGGACACGGAACTAGGCAGTTTCAACCTGGTGACCTATCGCGACAGCCTGGACGGATCAGTGCACCTGGCGCTGACGCTGGGCGAGATCGAGCCCGAGGAGCCAACGCTGGTGCGTGTGCACAATATGGATCCATTACGCGACCTGTTTATGGTCAAGCAGCCAGGTCGGTGGAGCTTGCGCGCGGCCATGGCTCGGCTTGCCGAGCAGGGCAACGGCGTGGTGCTGCTGCTGGGCAACCAGATGGGGGGCGAAGAGCTCCTGCATCACGTCAAACAGTTAGCGGGTGATGAAAGCCCGATACGCCGTCCGGCGACCTATAACACAGTAGGGGCGGGCTCGCAGATTCTGCGGGATTTGGGGGTCCGCAAAATGCGGCTGCTTTCGTCGCCGATGAAATTTAATGCCATATCCGGTTTTGATCTGGAAGTAGTAGAATACCTGCCCTGCGAATAACCGCGACGATTTGCGGCTGTGCCGACGAGCGCAGCCGGTTCTTTAAGAGAGAGAGAATATGACTGCTATCCGTACCATCGAAGGCGATTTCATTGGTGTTCAAGGCCGCTACGCTCTGGTTGTAGGGCGCTTCAACAGCTTTGTCGTGGAAAGCCTGGTGGCTGGCGCCGTGGATACCCTCAAGCGTCATGGCATCCAGGAAGGCGATATCACCATTATCCGCGTTCCCGGTGCCTTCGAAATTCCTCTGATGGTTCAGAAGGTTGCCGAACTCAAGGACTACGATGCGATCATCACCTTGGGCGCGGTGATTCGCGGCGGTACGCCGCATTTCGAGTACGTCGCTGGTGAGTGCATCAAAGGTGTCGGGTCGGTCTCTCTGGACTTTGGTGTGCCGGTTGCATTTGGCGTTCTCACCGTGGACAGCATTGAGCAGGCCATCGAGCGTTCCGGCACCAAAGCTGGTAACAAGGGTGCTGAGGCGGCAATGTCGGCCATCGAGATGGTCAGTGTGATCAAGCAGTTGGGGGCATAAGTGACTGACTCCGACCAGCAATCCGTACCGCCTGCGCGACCCAAGGCGTCTGCGCGTCGCAAGGCACGCAGCATGTCCGTCCAGGCGCTTTACTCCTGGCAGATCGCTGATCTCCCGTTATCTGACATCGAAGCGCAATTTCGCACGGACAATGATTTCGCCAAGGTTGATGGTGACTATTTTCACGAATTGCTGACCGGGGTGCCGCGCAATCTGACGGAGCTGGACGAACAACTGGTGACTGTGCTCGATCGACCGGTCAAGGATGTCGACCCTATTGAGCTGGCTATCCTGCGTATCGGCGTTTATGAACTGCTCAAGCGCATCGACGTGCCATACAAGGTAGTCATTAATGAAGGTATCGAGATGGCGAAGATTTTTGGCGCCACCGACGGCCATAAATATGTGAATGGCATCCTCGACAAGCTGGCGCCACGCCTGCGCAGTGTCGAGGTCAACGCAGCTCGCCGAGGCCGTTGAATGTCAGCGGCAGCGGGCTCTAGCCATGCCGTTGGGTGAATTCGAGCTGATCGACCGCTTTTTCCGGGGCGTTGCCCTGGAAGGTGCAGGCGAGCCGTCGGCTGTCATCCTGGGTATTGGCGATGACGCTGCGTTGTTGAATATCAAGCCTGGCCAGCAATTGGTGATCTCAACTGATTCGCTGGTGCAGGGTACGCACTTCCCTGACGAATATTCTCCGGATGATCTGGCCTATCGCGCAGTCGCCGTCGCAGTCAGCGATATCGCCGCCATGGCTGGTCGTCCTCTGGCTTTTACCCTCGCCCTGACATTGCCCGAAGTGAACGAAAGCTGGCTCGCCCGGTTTGCTGCCGGCTTGACGGCGGCAGCGCGGGATTTCGAGATTTCGCTGGTTGGGGGCGATACCACCCGCGGCCCGTTGAATATTGGCGTGACGGTTCTTGGTCGGATTCGCCGGGGTCAGGAGATGCGCCGGCAGGGTGCCAGGCCGGGTGATCTGCTGTGTGTCGGCGGGCCACTTGGGGATGGGGCCGCCGGATTGTCTGTGGTGTTGGGAGAGTCGCTTCCATCCTCATTGGACGAAGCGGACAGGGCGTATCTGGTGAAGCGTTTCTGGCGACCGCAGGCGCAATGTGGATTGGGCCTGGAGCTGGCCCGTGTTGCCAGCGCCGGCCTGGATGTATCGGATGGGCTGCTGGCAGACGCCGGTCATCTAGCTCGTGAAAGCGCCGTGGCCTTGCATATAGTTGGTGCCGCTCTACCCTGTTCCCCCGCATTGAAACGCTGGCCAGAGGCTCAGCGCCTCGAATGGATGCTCACTGGCGGCGACGATTACGTGCTGCTTTTCACCCTGCCGCCGGCAAGTTATGAGCGCCTGGATGTTTGGCGTTCCGCAGGCTGGCCGGTATCAGTAATAGGCAAGGCCATGCCGGGAGAGGGAGTCTGGCTTGATGCCGGGAAAGGCCCGGAGCGTTTTGATCGCCGTGCAGGCTATCAACATTTTCAAGGAACCAAGGATGTCTGAATCTTTACAAGTTACACCGGATTCGGTCTGGAGCAATCCGGTCCACTTCCTTGCGTTCGGATTCGGCAGCGGCGCGATGCCCAAGGCACCTGGCACCTTTGGCACTCTGGCGGGAATGCCATTTGTATTGCTATGGCAACAGCTGTCGACTATTGGCTATGCCGCCGTTCTGGTCATCAGTGGGTTGTTCGGTATCTGGCTGTGCCACCGTACTGCTGCGGATATGGGCGTGCATGACCACGGCGGTATTGTCTGGGATGAATTTGTCGGCGTGTGGATTGCACTCTGGCTGGCCCCCACTGGCTGGGCCTGGCTGGTGGCAGGGTTTCTGGTGTTTCGCCTGATCGATATCTGGAAACCCTGGCCTATCAGCTGGGTGGATAGGCATATCCATGGTGGTGTGGGTATCATGCTGGATGACATCCTGGCAGGGGTGGTGTCGTTGCTGATCTTGCTTGCCGCCGAGTGGGCGCTGCTCTTCATCTGATATCCAATGGGCTGGACACAGGGTTTGCCGGGTTTTAACGTGTTCCTGCCCCGCCCCGACAAGGAAGCCGCACTATGAATTCAACCAAGCAATTCGCCATATTCCTGGCCACCATTCTTGCTTCTGCGCTGGTCGTGGCTGATCCGGCGGTGCGTGTCGTAGGGCTTTTCACTGATGCTGCACTGGTAACCATTGATGGGCAGCGGCACATGCTCAAGGTGGGGCTGCCGGGCCGCGATGGTGTCGAATTGCTGTCCTCCGATAGCCGCGGCGCGACTTTACGCGTCAACGGAGAAATACGTGATTTTGGACTGCAACCGGACTACAGCGTCGATAATGCCGAGCCTACCCGGCAACGGGTTGTTATTCCCAAGGGTGCAGGCGGGCATTACCGGATCAGTGGTTCTATCAATGGGCAAGGCGTTCCGTTCATGCTGGATACCGGCGCTACCAGCGTAGCGATGAACTCGAATCAGGCGCGCCGGCTAGGCATCGATTACAAGGTGGTGGGCACCAGAGTCAGCGCGACCACTGCCAGTGGGCAGGTGTCTGCCTACAAGGTGCGGCTCGACCGGGTAAAGGTTGGCGATATCGAGCTGACGAATATCGAGGGTCTGGTGCTGGACGGAGGTTTTCCTACCGAAGTGTTGCTTGGCATGAGCTATCTCAGTCGGGTGCGGATGGATGACCAGCGTACGTCGCTTATCCTTGAACGCCGATTCTAGCGGTCTGGCTAATTGTAATAAGGTTACATTCAGTGCGGTCTGAAGATCGCGGTGCGCTGGTTCTGCTGCTAATATAGGCACCCCTTATCGAAGTGGTCAGACAGGAGACCGGAGTGCCAGTCACCTTTGTTGCGTCATCCCAATTACCCACTCAATGGGGCACCTTTACCATGCACGGTTTCCTTGAGCCAGGAACCGGCAAGGAGCACGTGGTGCTCACCATGGGGGATGTCGCTGACGGAAACCCGGTGCTGGGTCGGTTGCACTCGGAATGTTTGACTGGCGACGCGCTTTTCAGTCTGCGCTGCGATTGCGGCTTTCAGCTGGAAGCTGCGCTCAAGGCTATCGCCGAAGAAGGTCGTGGTGCGCTTCTATACCTGCGACAGGAAGGTCGTGGCATTGGGCTGATGAACAAGATACGCGCCTACCATCTTCAGGATGGCGGTGCGGATACCGTAGAGGCCAATGTACAACTGGGCTTCGGTGCGGACCAGCGCGATTACACAATCTGCCAACCGATGCTCGCCCACCTGGGTATAAGCAGCCTGCGGCTTTTGACCAACAATCCACGCAAGGTCAAGGCGCTTGAAGGTTTCGGAATAGAAATCGCCGAGCGGCTGCCGCTGCAGTTCGGTGAGAATCCGCACAACAGCAAATATCTCGCCACCAAGGCCGGCAAGCTGGGACATATGCTTGGAAAGCTCCATCAAGCCGAGGTTGATTGATGTTCGATACCACTCCCCATTGGAAAGCTCTGCAGCGCAACTGGCGCATGCAGTGTGCTGCATCGCTGTTGCTCCCCATTGCACTGGTCTGGTTGCTCGGTGGCTGGCAGGCAGCTTGGGCCGGTGGGGCTATCCCACTGTTCATTCTGGGCCTGGCCACACTGTTCCTGTCGGTGTGGCGTTTCCGACATTATAAATTCGCGTTGATAGAAGCCGAGTCGCTGGACGATACACCCGCTGCCGAGCAGGCCTGGGCGCGGCTGCATCATCAGCAGCTGCTGGGGTTGCTCAATGCGAAACTGCCAGGCTGGATTGGCATGCTGCATTATGTGGCGACCGCTGAAATCGTACCCCTGGTTCTGCTGGTACTGACCAGTCAGGGCGTTATATTGCTGTATCGTCCGCCGAGCGCCTGGGTGAAGTGATGCGCGGCTGGCTGATTGCTGGCCTGTTGCTGCTGACCTGTCTACCTGGCATGGCATCGAGCCGGGTGGTCAGCCTGGCACCCTTTCTCACCGACATCGTCATCATGCTGGACGCTACCGACCAACTGGTCGGCGTGCTGGATGGAGATAATGTTGCCCCTGAGCTGGACGATGTTCCCCGCATCGGTGGTTACCAGACCCTGTCCCTGGAATTGATCGCCGCGCAGAAGCCTGAGGTGGTACTAGCCTGGACGTCCGGTAATCCAGAAGAACTACTGCGTCGCCTGGAAAGCTGGGGAATAACAGTTCTGCGCTTCGATCCCAAGCGGCTGGAAGATATTACTGTGATGGTCAATCAATTGGGGGCTGTGCTGGGCAAAAACGCACACGCAGCCGAACTCAATCGCCGCTACCTAGCCAGCTTGCAGCAGCTCGCACGACCCTTGGACAAGGATTCGCCCCGGGTTTTCATTCAGTTGTGGGACGACCCGCTGTATACCGTAAGCGGAGCTCAGTTGATCGGTGACGCGCTGAATCACTGCGGCGCCCACAATGTTTTTCAGGGCTTGCCGGGCCTGGCGCCGCAGGTAGGTCGCGAAGGGGTGTTGGCTGTCGATCCGGATCTGATAATCGTACTGGCGGATGACCAAAAGATGGCGGGTCAGTGGCTGGAGCGCTGGCGTCAGTTCCCACGATTGAAAGCGGTAGAGCAGAATGGCCTGAAAATGCTTGAGAGCGATAGCCTGGTCAAGCCCACGCCAGTGGTGGTGGAAGGGCTCGAGCGGCTCTGCGCACTGGTGCAGCAGAGCCGTTAAAACAAGGGCGGCTAGATTTTCGGGGTCCAGGTGACGGACAGCAGGGCTATCCTGCCTCCCTCGCGATAGCGGAAGGGAACCTCGTCGAATGTCTCCGCGTCAAAGGCGGTTCCCCTTGCTTGGTAATAATCCCGGGCCAGCAGATTCTCTACACTTAAATTCAATTTGACGTCGTCCTGCACCTGCCAACTAGCGCGCACGTCTACCACGCCATAACCGGGTATCCGATTTTCATTGTTGAGATCGTCATAGGTCTGGCCGACTACCAGCCAACTGGCGCCCACGCTGAACGCGTCGAAGCTGCGGTCGATATCCAGGTTCAAGCGATTCGCTGGCCGACGTGCCAGGCGATTGCCGTCATTAGCTCCGCCGCTGCGATTGCGAGCATCGGTATGGCTGTAACTCACGCTGGCGTCCCAGCTCATCAGCCGCTGATGAACCGCAGCCTCAAATCCGTAGATACGTGCCCGATCAATATTTTCCGGCCGGAACGGATTCAGATTTCCGGCCTGATTACCGTCCAGCGCGTTATTGGTCACAATGGCGTCGCGCAGGTCTGTGCGATAGAGCGCAGTTTCCAAGCGGGTGGTGTCGGTCAGGTTTGAGCGCCATTGCAGCTCATAGCTGCGAGCGGTTTCCGGGCTCAGGTCCGGATTGGCATAGATAGTACAGCCGAAGCCGGGGAAGCAGCTGTCAGGATAATACAAGTCGTTGAAGGTAGGAGCCCGGAACGCCTCGCTGTAAGATAAAATGATGTCGTTGCGCGAGTCGAAGTGCCATTTGAAGGCAGCATTCCAGGAGTTCTGGTTACCAAACTGCTGGTTGCTGTCATGACGCAGGCCCAGCTCTGTACCGAATTGTTCGTTGTCGTATTGGTGCTGCGCAAAGACGGCACGGTTCCAGCGAGAGGTGCGGGTGAAGTCCTCTGAGCTGTTGAGATGGTCTTCATACCAATCCGCTCCGGCAGTCAGCTCGTGCCCGTTGCCCATCGTCAGATGGTTGGTCCAGTTGAGCTGGTCCCGGTAGGTATTGAATACCGACCCACCGAAGGGATCGGCGGTGGTCTGGCGGTCTTCGCTATGACCCGCTTCCAATCGGCTGCTCCATATTTCGTTCAGCTTCGCGTGAGCGAAAACGCTGGCGGTGGACACCTCGAAGTCAGTCGAAGCAAAGGCTGCAGGAGAAAGACTGAAATCATATTCGGTCTCGCCGCTCTGGCGCAGCAATGCCACGCCGCCTTGCAGGGTTTCATTGAAACGGTGCGTGATGCTGAGATTAACCGCCTTGTTGCGGTAAGCGCTGTCGTCACTGTCCGGCAAGGTGGTGCGTGAAAAACCTTCGGTTTCGTCAAGGGAAGCGCCAAGATCGAAGCGTGTATTTTCATTTCCGCCTGCTACGCCAATGCTGCGCTGCCAGTTCCCATGGCTGCCCACGCCCAGGGTAACCCGGGGTGCCAGGCCTTCGGTTGTTGTTCTGCGGGTGAAAATCTGGATGACTCCGCCGATAGCGTCAGAACCATATAACGCCGACCGCCCCCCGCGAATCACTTCTACTTTTTCAATATGGTCCAGATGCAAATGTTCAAGTCGTGCCAGGCCGCTCGATGCATCCGCGATACGCTGGCCGTCGACGAGAATGAGGGTCTGCGAGCTGGCTGTGCCGCGGATGAATAGGCTGCTCAGGGTGCCGGGGCCGCCATTTCGAGCAATATGTACTCCAGGCGCTCTGGCCAGCAGGTCGGGTAGATCCAGTGGTTGCAGGCGCTCGATATCCGCCCGCGTGAACACCGTATTGGCAGCAGTAGCCTGCTGGCGCGGCTCGGGATGGCGGGCGGAAGTGACGAGCATGTCTGGCAGGGCGTGGCTTGTTGGGCCAGCAGTGCTATTCGCTACGGCGGGCAAGCTGGTGGTTATGGCTATGGCTAGTGCGAAACGGGAAACCTGCATTGATAATCCTCAAAAATCCGATTTTTGAGGAGGGCGAGAGCCAGCGAAATGGAGCCTTCACGCGGAGGGCAGCATGCACCGACCGGGTGACGCCCTCCGCGACACCTCAGCTACGAACATGCCGCTGGCGCTGCGTAGAAACGCAGGGGGCAGGGCAGGTCCTTTACGCACAGGGCCGGTCTCCGGGCTCAGGATACAAACAGTGTCGCCTTCCCATGCACAAGACATAGTGGCGGATGACATTGCCGGCAGGTCAGACCTGCGATCCTTTACCGTTGCGGGGGCAGCGTCGGGGTTTCACCGACTTCCCGTTTCACCCGGCAGTTTTATCTGCCAGGCACCCAGTGCGACTGGAAGCGGGTGGGACTCTAGGTGTTAATGGCGCGCAGGTCAAGCCTGCTTGATGGCAGGTTGAATCGGCAGCCGCTGGCGGATGGACTTTTCGATGCCAGCGGCATCCAGTCCACACTCGTGGATCATCTCGGAAGGTTTCGCATGCTCGACATAGACGTCAGGCAGTCCCAGGTTAAGGACGGGCTTGGCGATGCCTTGCGCCATCAGCCATTCATTAACCGCGCTGCCCGCACCGCCCATGACGGTGTTCTCCTCAAGGGTAACCAGCAGGTCGTGCCCTTCGGCCAGGCTGTTGATCAACTCGGTATCGAGTGGCTTCACAAAACGCATGTTCGCTACCGTTGCGTCCAGTGCTTCGGCCGCCACCAGTGCGCTGGAGTGCAAGGTGCCGAAGCACAGGATGGCCACCGTTTTGCCCTCGCGGGTAATCTGGCCTTTGCCTATGGGCAACGAGCTCAATGACGCCTCGACCGGCACACCGGGGCCGGTGCCGCGAGGATAGCGCACGGCGGCAGGTCCGGTGTGCAGAAAGCCGGTCGTGAGCATCTGGCGGGTCTCGTTCTCGTCCGCGGGCGCCATGATAATCATGTTGGGCAGGCAGCGGAGAAAGGACAGGTCGAAGCTGCCGGCATGGGTCGGACCGTCCTCGCCGACCAGGCCGGCGCGGTCAATGGCAAACAGGACGTCCAGATTCTGTACCGCTACGTCATGCACCACCTGATCATAGGCACGCTGTAGGAAAGTCGAATAAATTGCCACCACCGGCTTTGCACCTTCACAGGCCATCCCCGCCGCCAGGGTCACGGCATGCTGCTCGGCGATGGCTACGTCAAAGTAGCGGTCGGGATATTTTTCGCTGAAGGCGATCAGATCCGAGCCTTCTTTCATCGCTGGAGTGATGCCGATGAGTCGCTTGTCTTTCTCGGCCATGTCGCACAGCCATTGGCCGAAGACGGAGGAGAACTTGGGCTTGCTTTGCCCGGACGCGGCAACCGGCTTGGGTTCCAGTTTGCTGATGGCGTGGTAGCCAATCGGATCGGCCTCGGCGGGCGAGAAGCCCTTGCCCTTTTGCGTCACTACATGAAGAATCTGCGGCCCTTTGCGGTCACGCATGTTGCGCAAGGTAGTGACTAGCGTCGGCAAGTCGTGACCATTGATCGGGCCGATATAGTTCCAGCCCAGTTCTTCGAACAAGGTGCCGGGTACCAGCATGCCTTTGGCATGCTCCTCCGTACGGCGCGCCAGCTCCCACGCCTGGGGTATCTTGGACAGGACTTTCTTGCTGCCTTCGCGCATGTGCGAGTAGGTGCGGCTGGAGAGAATCTTGGCCAGATAGTTGGATAACCCGCCAACATTACGCGAGATGGACATGTCGTTGTCGTTCAAAACGACCAACATGTCGGCTTCTACGTCCGAGGCATGATTAAGCGCCTCGAAGGCCATGCCTGCAGTGAGCGCGCCGTCGCCGATTACCGCAACCGTGCGGCGCTCGAGCCCCTGCAGGCGTGAAGCGATGGCCATCCCCAGAGCCGCGCTGATCGAGGTGCTGGAATGACCCACGCCAAAGGTGTCATAGGGGCTTTCGATGCGGCGTGGGAAGGCGGCTAAGCCATCCTTCTGACGCAAAGTGTGCATCATTTCCCTGCGACCGGTGAGAATCTTGTGCGGATACGCCTGATGGCCAACATCCCATACCAGGCGGTCGTCAGGTGTTTGATAGATGTAATGCAGAGCGATTGTCAGCTCGATAACACCAAGGCCTGCCCCAAAATGTCCGCCGGTCTGACTGACCGACCACAACAGGAACGCGCGCAGCTCGTCCGCCAGCATGGGCAGGAAATCTTCGTCTATTCCGCGTAGCACGGCGGTATTGTCGATGCTGTCTAGCAACGGCGTGCTAGGGCGCTCAAGTGGTATTTCGTGAAAAGTGCTTGGCATCAAACAAGGCTCTGGAGCCACAGCGTGGCGGGAAAACAAGCGAGCAGTTTAACCGATTGGAACGCATAGCCCAACATTGCTGCTGTGGCCGTTGTGCCCGCCCCGGCTATCACGTCGCTGCGAGGGGTTCGGCGCCAGCTAAAACCGGCGCTCTACTATATAGTTCGCTAATTGGCGCAGACGGTCCGCACGCTGATCAAACCCCTCGAGCGCAATAATGGCTTTGTCGCGCAGGCTCAGAGCCAGCGTCTGGGAGCCGGCCAGGCCTAGCAAAGCGGGGTAAGTCGGCTTGCCGCGAGCTATATCGGCGCCTTGCCGTTTGCCGAGTACGCTTGTATCACTTTCAATATCGAGAATGTCGTCCTGGACCTGAAACGCCAGACCTACGCTTTCAGCGTAATTGACCAGGGCCTCGAGCTGCTGCCTTGTGGCCTGTTCGCTAGCCAAGGCGCCTAGTTGCACGCTGGCGCGGATCAAGGCTCCGGTCTTGTGCAAGTGCATGTCTTCGAGCGTGGCCAGGTCGAGCCGTTCCCCCACGGCTTCAAGGTCAATCGCCTGACCGCCGACCATGCCTTGTGGTCCGGCGGCTGCGGCGAGCGTGCAGACCATCTGCAGTCGCGTTTGCATAGCGAGATTGTCTGCCGAACTCAGCCATTCGAAAGCCTGGGCTTGCAGCGCATCACCCGCCAGTATTGCTGTGGCTTCGTCAAATGCCTTGTGACAGGTGGGCTGGCCCCTTCGCAGATCGTCATCATCCATGGCCGGTAAATCATCGTGTATGAGCGAATAGGCATGGATCAGCTCTACTGCCGCGGCGGCGGGGTCAGCCTTGTCAGCCCGTCCGCCCAGTGCTTCGCAGCTGGCGTAGACCAGCAGCGGCCTTATGCGCTTTCCGCCCATGGTGACGCTGTAGTGCATGGCCGCAAATAACCGGTTCAGCCGGGGATGCTGGTTGACCAGATGGATGTCGAGATATTGATTGATGCGAGTCTGACAGTTGTGCAGGTAGGTATTGAAGTCGGTCATTCAATATTGCCGTCGAAAGGCTGGGTTGTCAGCGTGCCGTTTTGTTCTACCAGTTGCTGAACCTTCTGTTCGGCCTGGGTCAAGGCTGACTGGCACTCCCGGGTCAGCGCGACGCCTTGTTCGAAGGCAGTCAATGAATCCTCAAGGCTCAACTCGCCACTTTCCAGCCGCTCGACCAGCACCTGCAGCGCGCCGAGAGATTGCTCGAAATCCACGGGTTTTTTCCGGGCCATGCGGGTACCTCGATTGTTAGCTGGTTGTTAGCTGGTTATGGCTGGCTGTCGCTTGGGCAGAACATTACCCAAGCCTGCGAAGTCGGTCAATCAGCCATAAACGCTATAGAAGTAGAACAGACTCAGGCCCCAGCCGATAGCAACTACCAGCCAGCGCAGCCATAGATCAGGCAGTGCCCGTGCAAACAATCCGCCGCAGTATCCGCCACTGATGGTTCCGATCAGCATGATCCACATGGCCGGCCAATGGATGGCACCGGCGATGATAAAGGTCACCGCCGCCACGCTATAGATCACCGAGGAAAGCAGACTCTTGATC
Source organism: Halopseudomonas xinjiangensis (assembly GCA_011050525.1). GTDB lineage: Bacteria > Pseudomonadota > Gammaproteobacteria > Pseudomonadales > Pseudomonadaceae > Halopseudomonas > Halopseudomonas xinjiangensis_A. Next base: position 12,530 of record DRFO01000037.1, on the reverse strand, counting down.
GCATTGATTTCCAGTACCTGGGTTCGGCCGGATATTGCCAGGCTGGCGATCATCATGATGCCCATTCCCGCGCCGAAGAATCCGCCATACAAGGACACCAGTATCTGGCAGAAAAATCCCACAGGGCTCAATCGTTCATGGTCTGGCTGGCCCTTGCTCAAGCGCATGACGGCCAGATTGATTGATTTGCTGAAGGTGAATAACAGGGTTGCCAATAGCAGCAGCCAGGGAATCAGGCGGTAGAACGCCTGATCGCTGGTCACCAGCAGCAACAGTCCGCCCATCAAACCGCCAACCGCCGCAGCGATGGCAATAGGGACCAGGAAGGTGCGCATAGGCAGAGTACGTAGTTCCCGTCGTAAAGCGACAGCGGTTGACAGGCTCGCCGGCCACAGGGCCACGGCATTGGTGGCATTCGCCGTCACCGGCGGGATGCCGACAGCCAATAACGCAGGAAACGAGAAGAAAGTGCCGCCGCCCGCCAGTGCGTTCATGGCGCCAGCAGCAAAACCGCCAACCGCAATAAGTGTTATGTGCCACATGTCCATAGCGATCCGTTCTCAACTGCCGGACATAATGCCGAGGTGAGTAGTTTGGCCCCTAAGCTGGCGTATTCTCTTGCCTTGTCGCCAAGCGTTCTGCGGGTTAGAAGTCGCCCCACAATTGCTGCGTCACGCTCAGGGCGACAACTGGCGCTGTTTCGGTGCGCAATACACGCGGGCCAAACCGTGCGGCTTTGAATCCGGCGCGCTCGGCCTGACTTATCTCGGCGTCGCTCAAACCGCCTTCCGGGCCAATCAGCAAGCCCAGACTCTCGGGCCGGGACAAGGTGGCCAGGCTTTGCTCGGTCCGATGATGCAGGACCAGCTTCAAATCCGCATTCAGAGCAGCCAGCCAGTCGGCGAGCGAGGCGGGAGAGTTGACTGGGGGAACCACGCTCCGGCCACATTGCTCACAGGCGCTTATTGCAATCTGTTGCCAGTGTGCCTGGCGTTTGTCCGCCCGCTCACCCTGAAGTTTTACCTCGCAGCGTTCGGTATGCAGAGGTGTAATCTCGCTGGCGCCCAGTTCCACCGCCTTTTGTATCGCCCAGTCCATCCGTTCTCCGCGCGACATGGCCTGGCCAAGGTGAACCTTCAGCGGCGATTCGGCGACGCCGGACCGTGGAGCATCCAGACGCACCATGACCTCTCGCTTCCCCACGCTGAGTACTTCACCTGGCCATTCCCGGCCGGTGCCGTTGAATATCTGGACAGGTGCTCCAGGGGTCAGCCGCAACACACGCCCGATGTAGTGGGCTACATCGGGCTCGAGCCGGAGCTCGCCTTCGCTCAGGGCAGTGTTCAGGTAAAAACGGGAGATACGCATCGCGCTAATCTCTCGTCGCTAGCTGAATCCCCTCCCAGGCAACGCTGGCCAGGTGGTCTATCTGATCGGGGGTGATGACGTAGGGCGGCATGAAATAAACCACGCTGCCTAACGGACGGAGCAGCGCCTCGTTCTTCAACCCATGCTGATAGACCCGGATTCCCCGGCGCTCCTGCCAAGGATAGGGTGTGCGGTCGCTTTTGTTTTTGACCATTTCTATCGCGAGCACCATCCCGGTCTGGCGTACCTCGGCCACATGCGGGTGATCTGCAAAATGCGCAGTGGCCTTGTTCATGTGCGCAGACAGTGTCCTGTTAGCTTCGATGACATTGTTCTGTTCGAACAGGTCCAATGTCGCCAGCGCCGCCGAGCAGGCTAATGGATTACCGGTGTAGCTATGCGAATGTAAGAACGCTCGCATGCTTTGGTAATCGTCATAAAAGGCGTCATAGACTTTATCTGTCGTCAGGCAGACCGACATCGGCAAATAGCCGCCGGTCAATGCTTTTGAGAGGCAGAGGAAGTCCGGGCTGATATCGGCCTGTTCGCAGGCGAACATGCTACCTGTGCGGCCAAATCCGACGGCTATTTCGTCGTGAATCAGATGCACCCCGTAACGATCGCAGGCTTCGCGCAGCAGCTTTAGATAAACCGGGTGATACATGCGCATTCCGGCTGCACATTGAATCAGTGGTTCGACGATTACTGCCGCCACTTCTTCATGATTGTCCGCCAGGGCACGCTCCATATGCTCGAACATCTGCCGGCTATGCTCTTCCCAGCTCACCCCTGGCTCGCGCTCATAGCAATCGGGGGAGGGTACCGTGATGACGCTCATCAGCAGCGGATCATAGGTTTCCTTGTAGAGCGCTACGTCACCTACCGCCAGCGCCGCCAGGGTTTCGCCGTGATAACTGTTGGACAGGGAGATGAAGCGCTTCTTCTTGGGCTTGCCGCTGTTGAGCCAGTAGTGAAAGCTCATTTTCAGTGCCACTTCGATACACGACGAGCCATTGTCGGCATAGAAGCACCGGGTCAGCGGGGCCGGGGTCATTTTTACCAGGCGCTCGGACAACTCGATAACCGGTGGATGGCTGAATCCGCCCAGGATCACGTGTTCGAGGGTGTCGAGCTGGTCCTTGATACGCTGATTTATATAGGGATTGGCGTGGCCGAAAATGTTGACCCACCAGGAGCTGACGGCGTCGAGATAACGGTTGCCTTCGAAGTCATGCAGCCAAACGCCATCGCCCCGCTGAATCGGGATGATCGGCATATGCTCGTGATCTTTCATCTGGGTGCAAGGGTGCCATAACACCGAAATATCCCGCTGCATCCACTGATTGTTCAAGCCCATGTTTGCCTCGCCAAGCTGAAGTGAAGGGGCGATTGTACATGAGCGAAAGCGGGGCTGCAGACCTCAGCGAGTGCCGAAGACCACCATCGTTTTGCCCTTGACCGCAATCAGACCCTGCTCCTCCAGGCTTTTCAGTACGCGTCCGACCATCTCCCGGGAGCAGCCGACGATCCGGCCGATTTCCTGACGGGTGACTTTAATCTGCATTCCGTCCGGATGAGTCATCGCATCGGGCTGTTTGCACAGGTCGAGCAGGCTGCCAGCCACTCTGCCGGTGACGTCAAGAAACGCCAGATTGCCGACCTTGCGCGTGGTGTTGCGCAGCCGTTCCGCCATCTGCCGTCCGACCGCGTATAACAATTCTGGATCTCGATGGCTGAGCTCCCGGAATTGGCAGTAGCTCATTTCAGCCACCTCGCATTCGGATTTGGCACGGACCCAGGCGCTTCGATCCTGCTGCGCCAGATGCTGGTCGAAAAGGCCCATCTCGCCAAAGAAGTCGCCCTGATTCAGGTAGGCGATGATCATTTCCCTTCCCTGCTCATCCTCGATGAGAATGGTTACGGAGCCTTTGATGATATAGAAAAGTGTTTCCGACGCGTCCCCAGCGTGGATGATCGTGCTGCGCGCAGTGAAGCGACGACGGTGGCAATGGGCTAGGTAAGCTTCGAGATTTTTTATTTTCGGTGTCAGGGTAATTGCAACCATGTAGACGATATCCTGGCAGTTGGAGCTATGAATGAGTCCTGCGATATTGGTTTGATAGGACTGACTTCAGTGCTCCTTTTTTTGTAGTCCAATCCCTGGATGTGAGGCATCCTCGTAAGCCTCAGGCTGAGACCAATTCGGATTATGTCCAGTTTTTTCCTTATTGGCCATAGCGGCACTCTGCCTAATTGGCCTGTGCTATTCTGCGCAACCTTCAAGGTCCAGATAATACCGGCGGGAGAGAAACATGAAAGCGCTTATCAAATGGGTCGACGGAGCGATGTTCCTGGGGGAGTCGGGAAGCGGCCATACGCTGGTAATGGACGGGCCGCCTGAGGCCGGCGGTCGTAACATGGGCGTGCGCCCCATGGAGACTGTATTGATAGGTCTGGGCGGTTGCGCCAGCTACGATGTAGTCAGCATCCTGAAAAAAGCCCGGCAGGACATACGCGATGTCCATACCGTACTTGAGGCAGAGCGTGCCCCGGCCGAGCCTAAGGTGTTTACTGCGGTGCATGTGCATTTTGTGGTCAGCGGAAAGAATCTCAAGGAGGCTCACGTCAAGCGTGCCGTCGAGTTGTCGGCGGAAAAATACTGCTCGGCTTCAATCATGTTCGGGCGTGCGGGCGTCAACATGACCCATGGATATGAGATCGTGGAAATTGACTGAGGCATAACGCCCTGCTACGCCTGCTCAGATTTTGTAGGTGGCCAGAGTCATTACTCTGGACATCAGCGTCATTGCTGCCTTGATCGGAGCAGGAAAGATCAAGCCGCCCGCATCGAGGGCCTGAGCGCCGTGTTCGATTTCGTCCTCGCGCATCTGCTCCAGTATCGCTCGTGACTTAATGTCTTCCTGCGGCAATTGCATCAGGTGATCGTCGAGGTGGCGCTCTACCAGGTGCTCTGTCGCTGCAACGAAGCCCAGGCTGACTTTGTCGCTTATCAGTCCAGCGACCGCACCCATGCCGAACGACAATCCGTAAAACAGGGGATTGAAGACGCTTGGGTGACTGTTCAACTCGCCCAGCCGCTGTTCGCACCAGGCAAGATGATCTATCTCCTCTGCAGCAGCATGCTCCATGCTGGCTCGCACATCCGGTAGTTTGGCGGTCAACGCCTGACCCTGGTAAAGCGCCTGGGCACAAACTTCTCCAGTATGGTTGATGCGCATTAATCCGGCGATATGCTTGCGTTCATCGTCATGCATCGGAACATTGGCAAGATGCTGGGCAGGTGAGGGACGGTTTGGTTGCGCTGCGCCGGGCACCAATGTTCGCAGGGACTGGTCTGCCTGGACCAGCAGCCGGTCAAGCAGGCTGTAACGTCTTGGGGTGTTCACGGTCTTGGCTCCTGGGTTGAGGTTCATTAGCTGGCGTAGCCGTCGTCTTAGCCTGGGGGCCAGCCCATCTGACGCTGCCCGAGTACATGCAGGTGGATATGATAGACGGTCTGGCTGCCCATTTCCCTGCAGTTGAATACCGTACGAAAGCCGTTTTCGCAGCCCAGTTCAATCGCTACCTTCTGGCCGACGTAGGTCATGTGACCTACCAGCTGCCGGTCATCTTCGGTCATCGCATCCAGCGTCGCGATATGTTTTTTCGGGATCACCAGAAAATGCACTGGCGCTTGCGGATTGATGTCATTGAAGGCAATGACCTGATCATCCTCATACACTTTCTTGGCAGGAATTTTGCCCTCGACGATTTTGCAAAATAGGCAGTCCACTAGTGCTCCTTGGTATCGGAAAATGCTTTTCAGTCCATCAGCTAGAATGGTTTGACCACTACGAGTATGACGATTGCTACCAAAACCAGAACCGGCGCCTCATTAAACCAACGGTAAAACACATGAGAACGGGTATTGGTGCCCTTCGCAAATCTTTTCACAAAGGCTCCGCAAACATGATGGTAGCCGATCAGCACAACTACCAGCGCTAGTTTTGCATGCATCCAGCCTTGCTGCATCCACCCAGGGGAAAGCGCCAGCAGCCAGATACCCAACACCAGTACCGCCACCATGGACGGCATCATAATGCCCCGATAAAGCTTACGTTCCATGATCATGAAGCGCTCGCTGCTTGCGGTATCGCTGGCACTGGCATGGTAAACGAACAGCCGCGGCAGATAGAACAGTCCAGCGAACCAGGTAACGATGGCGATGATATGAAACGCTTTTATCCAGAGATACACGTTGTTTCCCTTTGCTTTTCAGTTGTTTCGGTGAGAGAGGGCGGGATTGCTGGTAATTTCCGCCAGCGCTTTTATGATAGGGGCCTGTTATCTATCTTCAACCGTTTTAGGACGTAATTATGATCAAAGTCGGCATTGTAGGCGGAACCGGTTACACCGGTGTGGAATTGCTGCGGTTATTAGCTCAGCATCCTGAGGCGCATGTCGAGATCATTACTTCCCGATCCGAGGAGGGGGTGCGGATCAGTGATATGTACCCCAATTTGCGCGGCCATTACGACCAGCTTCAGTTCAGCGTGCCCGATGCGCAGAAACTGGGCGCCTGCGATGTTGTTTTTTTCGCGACACCACATGGGGTTGCCCATGCCATGGCGGCGGAACTGCTGGCAACCGGTACCCGCATCATCGATCTGTCAGCGGATTTCCGCTTGCGCGACGCTGAGGAGTGGAGTGAGTGGTATGGCCAGCCCCACGGAGCTCCAGAATTGCTCGGGCAAGCTGTTTACGGCTTGCCTGAGGTAAACCGGGAGGCTATCCGCAGCGCGCAGTTGATCGCGGTGCCCGGCTGTTATCCCACCGCTACCCAGTTGGGTTTCATACCTCTTCTTGAGGCCGGGCTGGCAGATGCATCGCGGCTCATAGCCGATTGTAAGTCAGGCGTCAGCGGCGCGGGCCGAGGCGCAAGTGTTGGCGCCTTGCTGGGCGAGTCGTCCGAAAACATGAAAGCCTATACGGTGAAAGGCCATCGCCATCTTCCGGAAATAACTCAAGGCTTGCGTCTTGCTGCGGGCGGGCCGGTAGGTCTTACCTTTGTACCCCATCTCACGCCGATGATACGCGGCATTCATGCCACGCTTTATGCGACGGTTACTGATCGTTCGGTTGATCTGCAGAAGCTGTTTGCTGACCGTTACGCCAACGAGCCGTTCGTCGATGTCATGCCTGTCGGCAGTCATCCTGAAACGCGGAGTGTACGCGGTGCCAACGTGTGCAGGCTGGCTGTTCATCGACCCCAGGGAGGCGACTTGGTGGTGGTTCTCTCGGTAATTGACAACCTGGTCAAGGGCGCATCAGGCCAGGCCGTTCAGAATATGAATATCGCTATGGGGCTTGAGGAAACATTAGGCTTGTCTCACCCGGCGTTGATGCCTTGATGAGAGAAAGGCGGCGCCGCGTCCCTCTTCGGGGCGGCCACAGCCTTGTTGTCGTTCCACACGAGACCAAAGCCAGGCGCCTGCGCAAGCAGGGCATGACGTTCATGTTGCTGCTGGCGATCCCTGCGGCCGGCTGGCTCGGCTGGGATGCTGCCTTGAGATCCCAGCAACAGATGGTAGAGGAATACGAGCAGATGCTGGAAAGCCGGCAAGGGTTGGAGGCAGAGCTGGCATCGACGCTGGAGCGCTACCATCAACTGGAGGTTGATCTTTTGGTCGCCCGCGAGTCGGTAAATGACGGACGATCGGTGATCAGCCAGCTGGAGCAGCAACTTTTCCGATTGCAACAGGATCTGGCTGCTTATCAGGGGGCATTGGCACCCACGGCGATGATTCCCGGGCTGCGAATTCAAGCCTTTGAGCTACAGGCCACAGAAACCGCTGGGGTTTTCCGCTACAAAGTCATGGTGAGCAGAGTGGGTAGCGAGGCTGAGACCACACAAGCCAAGTTGTTTATCGATGTACTGGGAACCCAGAACGGGAAGAAAGCCAAAAAGTCTCTCTCAAGCATGACGCGGGCAGATGACGATCAGGGACTGGATCTGGATTTTCGTTACTTCCAGGTAGTGCCGCCTAACAGCGCGCAAGCCGAATTATCTTTGCCGGATGGTTTTAAGCCGGAGAGTGTGCACCTGCGAGCCGAGCATGACGGCAAAAAGCTGGTTGAGCAGGTGTTTGACTGGACTATTACAGGAGTGAAGCCCTGATGTGGGGAGCAGACAAGCATAGAAAAGCTGACATCAGTCAGTTCAGCGGGAAAACCACGATCATCGCGCAGGACGCTGAAATACGCGGAGACCTGACTTTCAATGGTGCGGTTCAGATTGACGGCCGGGTTGTGGGAAACATCGAGGCCGAAGAAGGGCTTGTCAGGGTGAGTGAGCACGGCTATGTCGAAGGCATAATCAAAGCCCCCAGCGTGTTGGTTAACGGGCAGGTAGTGGGCGATGTGCACGCTTTCGAGCATTTGGAGCTGGACACCAAGGCCCGCATAAATGGCGATTTGCACTACCGTTTTTTGGAAATGGTCATGGGCGCACAGATCAGCGGTCAGCTACACTATCTGGGTGGAGGGGAGATGTTGACCAGCCCACTGCCCCTGACACAGGTCACGGAAGAATAGTTGACCAAAAGACTCGGGATAATGATAATGCCTGGTCTGCTGTGTTGTAGTGCCTGCTGCTGGAGGTTGAATGTCGACTGCTGAAATGTATATTCCTACGCCTTTGCTTTTTACCGATAATGCTGTTGGTAAAGTGAAAGCGCTTATTGATGAAGAAGGCAACGAGCGTTTGAGCCTGCGCGTCTTTGTTACGGGAGGCGGATGCTCCGGTTTTCAATACGGCTTCACTTTTGACGACGAAATGGCCGAAGACGATACCGTCGTCGAGCGGGAGGGTGTCCGCTTGATAGTTGACCCCATGAGCTTCCAATACCTTGCAGGATCGGAGGTGGATTACCAGGAGGGCTTGGAAGGGTCGCGTTTCGTTATCAATAATCCGAATGCTGCAACGACATGTGGCTGTGGTTCGTCCTTCTCGATATGAACTCTCTGCATCAAGCCGGATAGATTGCGCCCAGAATCCTTTCTCCTAGCGCTCCGGTTACAGCGGGCAGATTGCCGGGTTGGCGGGTGTTACAACGCCACGCTAACCAGGCGAAAGCCATGGCTTCCATCCAGTCAGGATCAACCCCCAGGGCTGCAGTAGATTCGACGGGCATCGGTTTCAGCAACTTTTGTAGCCTTTCCATCAGGAAACTGTTTCTCGCTCCACCGCCACAAACGTAAAGCTGCGTTGGGCCATTGGTTTGGCTTTGAGCAGCGGATGCGATAGAACGCGCAGTCAGTTCAAGCAACGTGGCTTGGATATCGCAGGGATCTCCAGACCAATTCAGCAGCCTGAGCTGATTGTCCAGCCAGTTTTCATTGAAATATTCGCGGCCGGTACTTTTCGGGGCAGTACGAGCGAAATATGGATCCGAAAGCATCTGATCGAGCAGTCCAGGCGCGACTTTTCCGGTCCGAGCCCAATTTCCATCAGCGTCAAAAGCCGCTCCCTTATGTCGCTGAATCCAGGCGTCCAGCAGAACGTTGCCCGGACCGCTATCGAAACCGGTGACCGTCTGACTTGGGCGGAGGAGGGTGAGGTTGGCGAAGCCTCCAATATTGATCAGCGTTCTGTTTTGGTCGGGTGTGCTCAGAAGCCAAGTATGAAAAGCCGGTACCAGTGGCGCACCTTCACCTTGGGCGGCCAAATCGCGGCTACGAAAGTCGCTGATAACCGTAATGTTGCACAGCTCCGCTAGCAGGGCAGGAGCTCCTATCTGAAGACTGAAACCGTTTTCAGGATGGTGCCTTACTGTTTGGCCATGGCTTCCAATTGCTTTGATCTCGGCAGCCTTGACTCCGCATTTGCCGAGCAGTGCGTTGACCCCATTCGCTGCAAGCCTTGCCCAAGCCTGGCCAGCTACTCCAGCGCGAAAAATCTCGTCCGGGCCGGGTTGGCATAGATGTAATAGATCGCTGCGCAGAGAATCTGGGAAGGGGAGGCATACAGCACCGAGCAGTCTGGCGCGCTTGGCTGGATGAATTGACAGCAAAGCAATGTCGATACCATCCAGACTAGTGCCTGACATGATACCGACATAGAGCCCTTCCATTACTGTCCCAGCAGAGCCAGTTGGGTATTGCGTTGCTGATCCAGGCTCGCCATCAGTTTGGTACTTATGGCCAAAAACGCACTGCGTTCGTTCTGTGGTACAGGATCGGAGGCGGGAAGCTTCACTCCCAGCGGATCGACATGGGTGCCATTGATCCGAAACTCATAGTGCAAGTGAGGACCAGTCGCTAATCCAGTAGCTCCGACATAACCGATTATCTGACCTTGGGATACGTTGCTGCCTGACTTTAGTCCGTTCGCGTAGCGACTCATATGTGCATACAAGGTCTGATATTTCTGCCCGTGCTTGATTACCACCGCGTTGCCATAGCCGCCCTTGCGGCCCAGATGTATGACTCGGCCATCACCGGTGGCTTTGATCGGCGTGCCCGTGGCTGCCGCATAGTCGACACCTTTGTGCGCGCGAATCTTGTTCAGCACTGGATGTCTGCGGCCAGGATTGAAGCGCGAGCTGATACGTGCGAATTCAACCGGTGTGCGGATAAAAGCTTTCCGCATACTGGTCCCGTCGGCACGATAATAGCTGCTGTAGCCTTTCTTGTCGGTGAACCGGACCGCAGTGTACGTTTTGCCGCGGTTAACGAAACGAGCGGCAAGAATATTATTCGAGCCCACACGTTTTTCACCAACGTGAAGCTCTTCGAACAACACTTCGAACGTATCGCCTTTGCGAATTTCTCTGGCAAAGTCGATGTCATATCCAAAAATATTGGCCATCTTCATGGTCAGGTTGTGTGACAACCCAGCACGCTGTGCGCTCAGAAATAGTGAGCTGTCGATCGCGCCATGGGCGAAGCCAGTGCTCACGTCAGGCTTGATGGTGTCTTGCTGAAACGCGAAGCTGTCTCCATCGCGCTCTAGTCTGATGGTCTCAAGATCATTTATACGCGAGCGTAATGTCTGAAGGTCACCGTTTTCATCCATCTTGAACTCGATAACCTGTCCAACCTTCAAGCGAGTAAATCGCTGTGCGTCCTTGCTGCTGGATACAGCCGAATGCAACGTGTTGGCAGAAAGGCCAACCTGGCTGAATAACACTGAGAGGGTGTTTCCCGCAGCAACTGTGATGCTTACCCAGTCGGTGGGGTTGGGAAGGGACGGCTCTTTTGCTTCCTCATCGCTAGCCGCCAGGGGAGTCAACGCTTGTATGACCTCCGTTGACGCTTCGGACTTAAGCATGGGTTCGGCTGGCTTGGCCAGTTCGATTGGCGCCGTCATTGTGACTGTTTCGCCAATCAAAACATCCAATTCTTCAGAGAGGGTGGAATGAGGAGCTGTTTCCAGCTCCAGCGATGCGAAGGTCTTCTTTGCCTCCACGTCGGTTGTTGGGATTACGAGTAGGAATATACTCAGCGCTGCTGCAATACCGCTGGCCGCAACAAGGTGGCTTTTTGGATATCGCGGCGTTTTTGTCTTGTGAGAAGCCATAAGCGCTCTTATCGTTGATTCTGTGGAATGTGAACTAACTTGCTAAATTATAACCGAAACTCTCTTTTGGCAAGTTTTACTAGTCCCCGTTTGTCATCTTTTTAACGCGAAATGGCGCCGGAATTCCGTCGTGCCGCCATCCTCTTTCTTTCTATCGGCAGCATGAGCTTGAATTTGAGCTCCAATGTTGTAAGGTTTCTTCCCTGTTGAATACAGGCCTTTAATCCCAAGGATTCCCGAACTATGAAGCCGGTCGATGAGCAGTTGGCGCTGATCAAGCGTGGCGCGGAAGAGATTCTGATCGAAAGTGAGTTGCGCGCCAAGCTTCAGCGAGGCATTCCTCTCCGGGTCAAGGCCGGTTTTGATCCCACCGCTCCTGATTTGCACTTGGGTCATACCGTTCTCATCAACAAGCTCCGCCAGTTTCAGGACTTGGGTCATCATGTCCTATTCCTGATCGGAGACTTTACCGGAATGATTGGCGATCCGACCGGCAAGAATGTCACTCGCCAGCCCCTTACTCGGGATCAGGTGCTTGAGAATGCCGAAACGTATAAAGAGCAGGTATTCAAAATCCTAGATCCGGCGCGCACTCAGGTGATGTTTAATTCTACCTGGATGGACAAGCTGGGTTCGGCGGATATGATCCAGCTCGCTGGGAAGTACACGGTGGCGCGGATGTTGGAGCGTGACGACTTTGACAAGCGCTACAAGGGTGGTCAGTCAATCGCTATTCATGAGTTTCTCTATCCTCTGGTGCAGGGCTACGACTCCGTGGCCATGCAGGCAGATGTTGAGCTTGGTGGTACCGATCAGAAGTTCAATCTGCTTATGGGGAGGGAGCTGCAACGGCAATACGGCCAGGAGCCTCAGGTAATCCTGACCATGCCCCTTTTGGAGGGCCTGGATGGCGTCAAGAAAATGTCCAAGTCGTTAGGCAATTACGTGGGGATTAATGATCTTCCTGGTGAAATGTATAACAAGATAGTTTCCATGCCTGACGAGCTGACGTGGCGCTATTTCGAGCTTTTGAGTTTTCGGAGCATGGAAGAGATAAGCCAGTTCAAAGCGGATGTCGAAAAGGGAGCGAATCCTCGGGATATCAAAATAAAACTCGCGGAAGAGCTCGTTGCCCGGTTTCATGGAGAGGCGGCCGCAGCAAACGCTCACCGCTCTGCAGGCAATCGGCTGAAGGAAGGGGAGCTTCCTGACGACATGCCTGAAGTGGTAATTGAGTCAAAGATTGATATGCCGGTTTCGGCGGTGCTGAATCGTGCCGGATTGGTCAAGAACGCCGCGGCTGCACGGGACCTGCTTTCAGCGGGTTCGGTAAAAGTGAACGGGCAGGTGGTTGAGCGTGATTTCCTGTTCGTCGTGGGTGAAGAGTACGTCTGCCAGGCAGGCAAGAAAAAGTTTGCCAGAATTGTCCTGAAAAGAGCTTGACGGCAAAACTCAGGGGCCTATAATGCGCCTCTCTCGAGTCGAGACGCTTTGGATAAAGCGTTTAGCAATCAATAAGTTAGCGATAATTTAGGGGTTGACAGATTGGAGGGAAGGCGTAGAATGCGCCGCTCTGGAGAGG
>DRFO01000036.1 GCA_011050525.1 Halopseudomonas xinjiangensis | reverse complement strand
GGATCGGCACTGGCCAGTTCATCGAAGCCGGTCAGGAAATCCACCTCTCCAGCGGCATGAAGGTCGTGCTGGATGCCGGCAGCGAAATCACCTTCAAGGTCGGCGGCAGCTTCGTCAAACTCGATCCGAGCGGCATCAGCCTGGTGGGCCCGTCGGTAAAGGTCAATTCAGGTGGTAGCGCAGGGCAGGGCAGTGGCGCTGCGCCGTTGTTGCCGGGTGAAGTGCAGGCGGCGGAGATGGGTGAGGCGGGTTTTCCGCTAGAAGCGCAAATCAAGCAAGCCGCTGCCTTTCGCGAAGCGACGGAAGGGGTTTGCGAAGTGTGCGAAGCAGCGCAGCTACCTGAGGAATGGAAATGAAGCAGGGCGCGATTCTTATCGACGGTGCGGGACTGGATAACGCCTTCGGCTGGTTATACAAAAATTACCCAAGTCACCAGCCGCGCCCGTTGTTGTTCGATATACCCTATGTGTCTTTGATGCACCTGGGGCCGATTCTGATAGATGCGTCGGAAGGGAGCGCTCTTTATCTTGCTTGGACCCAGGGAGCTGAAGGCTTACGGAATAGCGTCTGGCTCGAAACCATACAACCTATTGACCAGATATTCTCAAGCCTTCAACAACGTCTGCAGGTCCGCTCACCGGACGGTCGCACGCTCTGGTTGCGTATGGCAGACGCGCGCCCGCTGAGAAAAGCATGGGAAGTCGGCGCTGAATGGCCGGCTGGATTCTGGTATGGCATTTCAAGCGTTTGGCTACTAAGCGATGGCGAGCCGAGACTAGCGTGGATAAACGAGGAGCCGGGGCTTGATTGCGCGCCTCGAGCGGATTCTGCGAACAAGCAGATCATGCTGGATTGGCCGCTTCTGGAAGCGCTTGCACAAGGTACGGATAACCTGGAGGAAGTGCCAACATGAACCAGGCCACTACAGCGCCCGTTAATTTTCGACCAGCAAGCTGCCCTCTCCTCGCCGCCGTCTTGCCTGTGCGCTATGCAATAGGTCCGATTGATCCGGCACACGGCGCGCCCATCATCGACGCGCAAAGTCTCGGATTGCCGCCTGTCACGGGCCAATTTCCTGAGCTCGGCCCGGATCATGCTCAGCTCGCAGATCGTTCTCTGGGATACGTTCCCCGCATGCTGCGCGACGGCTGGTTATACGTATGGCAAAACGATCTCCAGGTGTTGAGCGAGTATCAGGTTACAGGTTCGAGCCTGCTGCAGACTGCCCGCAGCGGTAGTGCACTGAGCAATAGTGGTGGATCCTATCTGCTGCTGCCTGCTGGCACGCCGGTCAGATTAGTCTGGTCCCCGATATGCTGGAGCGACAAGCAGTTTGCTTCGATGAAGAGCAAGGCAGACATTCGCAGTAACATCATGCGTGAAATCACTCCCGGCGTGGCACCGTTGAGTGGTCAGGTACCGGCAGTACATAGGCAGATTGGTGATGGCCAGCCCCAGGAATACACCTGGAGCGGTGTTCCTGAGCCTAAATTCTGGGCATTAAACGATCCCGCATTCCGCAGAATGTTGCGTTGCGAGCAGCAGCACTATGGGATTGTTGATGATCCGTGGGGCGTACTGCTGGACGTGGCAGCACTGCTTCGGGCGCGTAACACGGCCTACGACAAACTGTGCCATCATCGTCGCGACGATTGGGCCATGGCCGCGACATTGGAATCGCTCAGCGAAGGCGATCCACAACTGCGCAAGTTGTTGCCGTCAAGCACTGACTACCCCAGGCTCCAGCGCACCTTGCAGGAGCAGGAAAGGGAGGCGCTAGCGGTTGATTCCGACCGACGGCGGCTGGCCGCGTTATGGTCGGGCTGGTTCGGCACCCTGGGCAGGGAAGGTCATGCCAGTCTGGACACAGCCTGCGGACATTTCGACATCACCCGGCCCGACGCCCGCGATGCGCTGGAAGCCAGCTTTGCTGCCGCCTGCCTGGGCCCATCCGCCACCAGCCTTGGCGTCAAGGCAATTGAACAGGCGCTGGATCTTGAGTCCAGCGACACCGGCAAACCCTGGCTGGTGTGGGCAGTGCTTGGCGTAGCTCAGCGCATGGGCGGTGCAGAAATCAAGCAGCTATTACACTTACCAGAGAACGCTCAGCCGTTGACCGACGACATCGCGGCAGCTGGCCGAGCGCTCGCTCTGGTCGTCGCCCTTAACCGCGGGGCGGATAATCTGGAACGGCTATCTGTTGTCAAAGCCAGCGAAGCATTATCCGCCGCCATGTCGCCCGTGCTCGGCGGCCATCTGCGCACCCTGGCTGAGCACCCAAATAATGCCGCCATGACGCTGATGATGGCCATGCTCACGCGCAGCCAGCAACGCCTGGACGTACTGGACCTGACCCCTCGCCAGAGCATGCAATGGCTCACCGAGCAGATGAACCAGCCCCCCACCCGCTTGGCCCGCGAAGGCGCCGGCAAGACCGGAACCCTGATGCCTGCCCTGGCAGCCTCGCAGTTAAAAGAAGGCATACCGCATTTGCGTCTCGTGCCCAAGCCGAAAGCGGGTGCGGGTACCCCGCAGCCGGGCTACGGCAATGCTATACCCGACGGGAGACCGCCATCAGCAGCGGGTCAAGATTTGCCACCATTGTCGCGCCAGGCCGCGCAACTGGACATGCCAAGGAACATCGGGGAGCTGATGGACGAAGCGCCGCTGAAGACCTTGATTGCATTGGTGGCGGTGTGGAATTTATATAAGAGTGGGAGTGTGTGGTGGTCCGATGATTCAGGGAAGAATAGGGTTTCTGCACTCAGTGCGTTATTTGCAACATCTACAGCTACTTCAGCAATGGTGCAAAAGTTAGCGGACGTTGAATGGAAGGTCCACACCAATGCTGCAGGCAGGCTCAATCCAACCGCCCAGAAGCTGTTAGCTAACGCTCTCGGTATTGGTTCCGTCACTATGCTTCTTCAATCGGTAACCGCCGGCATCGACACGCTGTATTTTGGCTGGGAAGCGCTGGACTCCTACCGAGCCGGCGATCTCGACAGTGCCGCTGTTCAGGTCGGCTTGAGCGCCTCTAACGCCGCTTACATGCGCGTTTCTTTGCAATTGTTTCGCGCCCTGCGCATAGCCCGCGCCGCGGTGATCGCCGGTGATGCAGTTGCCATTGGCCGAGGCGTTGCCGCCATTCCAGCCCCCTTGCTGGCCCAAACCCTGGGATTGGTTGTCACCATTCTCGGCGGGTTGATCGCGCTCTGGTATACCAAAGACACGCCGCTGGAAAGCTGGGTCAAGCAGACCCGGTTCGGCACGCGCCCAGCCGACTGGTCAGACAGTTTTGAGCACAGCCTGCAGGCGTTTTACCAGATGGTGATGCCGGTCCGGATGGAGCTGCACCGCTGGCAGGATTTGAATCCGCGCAGCGGTGCAATCGTGCGGGAAATCCGTCTGCTGCTGATACTGCCCGGCCAGCAGGAATACCGGCAGGGCATGCTCAGCTTCAGCGGTCAGGAGGAATGGGCCTGGCACAAAGGCTTGCTAGACTTCGGCCCCGCCCGTGCCACCTGCTCGCCGCTGAGCTGGAATGAAGCGGACCCTATCCCCTTTCACAAGGATGAAGGCGCCCGCATCACCCCGGAAATGGGCGGTGGTATTCGCCTGCGCCGGGCCTACCATGAAAGCGAGACCGCCACGTTGCGCCGTATCAGCGGCACGCTGATCTACCAACCCATCGATGGCCTCTATCTGCCGCCTATCGATATTGACCTGAGCTGATGCACTGATATGAGCGTGACCACATTACGTAAACTCCTCGCTGACAAACTGGGCGGCAATAATCCCAGCGCTATCCTGCACGCTGATCAATCGACTGGCCAGCAGCCGATGAGTCTGTTCGATATTGAAGAGCATACTGAACACTATCTGGCGCTGGAAAATGGTGAGGGTAAAAACAAGGGGTTGTTGACCGGGGCACTTGGTTTTGGGGGGCTTTTATTTGGATTATTTGCGGTTGCTTTTTTTCTTGATGGGCGATCTCAGTCAGCCATAGAAACCTTTTTTATTGCACTAGCGCTCTTTATAGTGCCCTTCCTCTGGGAAACCCTCCGCCCTTTACCGCTACCTATCCTTTTCAACCGGCGCACCCGCGAGCTTTACTTTGAGCAGGATGGCGAGCTTTACCATAGTCCCTGGGACGGTATTGCTGCCGCGGCCTATCAGTTCCATATGGTTGGCCCCTACACTGGCGGCATGCGCAATGCTGCGTTAGAGGTGCTGATTCATCGTTACGGGCATCCTGAGCAGCAGATGCTGCTGAGCCTGGGTCTGCCGATGGGCAAAAGCCTGGAGATGCAGGAGGGCTTCTGGGAGTACCTGCGAGCCTATATGAACAACGGCCCCTGGTTTGATGAACACGGCAATCCTAGCCAGTCGGATGCCTTTGTCAAAAGCCAGCTCGAAGTCCGTTATCGGCCCAGCCAAATGCTCCCCTTTACTTGGCAGCGCCTCCTGGAAAAACGCTGTGCGGCTGGCGGAAAGAATTACCTCGATTGGACAGATGTAGCCATGCTATTGGGACTCGCGTTTCTCTATCCTATGGGCGTCATTCAAGAGTTCACCTACAACATAGCCAAGCGCCGCTCCCGTAATCGCTGGCCGGTAGTGGTAACCGAGCGTTTGCAGCCGGACGGCCCAACGACACGGTTAGTGGACATGGAAAAAACATAAGGCCAGCAGCTGCTGTGTCTACCCCAGCCCGGAATAAGCCCGCTACAGCGGCGCCACGGGGCCTGTTGGATCCGTCGGTTTTATCGTGCCATGCATAAAGCCAACACCAGGGTGCGGATTGAAAGCAACCTGCCGGGATTGGCGGCGGCCCTAGGCAGCCCCAGCATCCAGGCGGAATGTCGGTTACGCGAAGGCCAGCACCGTCTGACCGGCAAGGACTATATGCAGTTGAGCAATTACACTCTTTCCGCGATCAATCCTCGTGCACAGCGCCTTTATCCTGATGCGCTGGAGCTTTTTACTCGGTACCGGACTCGCAATCCATGCCCAGACAGCCACCTTTTGCGTGGCGAACCTATGATCTGGCCGTGCGTGCCCAGGTTAGACTTCAGGGCGAGGGACGAATGTGGGTTTTCCCAGCGCCGCCACCCGTGGACCGGCTGGTGTATAACGAGGCCGAACATGGAACGGCAAAATTCAAAAGCCATCGCCAGGTCTTCTGGGCCAGCGAACGTAGCCATGGCGTCGAAGAAGCCAAGCCGG
>DRFO01000035.1 GCA_011050525.1 Halopseudomonas xinjiangensis | reverse complement strand
GTGAGAGTAGGTCATCGTCAAGCGCTTATTACAAAACGCCCCCTTCTGGATACAGAGCGGGGCGTTTTACTGTGCGCGCAAAACAGTAAGAAAACCTACCGTCTTGTTGGGGCTGGATTATCAGTATCCCAGGGGCGGGACCGTCCTCGTTAATAAGCTAGTCATAACGGATCTCCAGCCCTGTATCGGTATGGCGAGTGGTTAATGGAAATGGGGATATTGAATTCCCC
Organism: Halopseudomonas xinjiangensis; assembly: GCA_011050525.1. Lineage (GTDB taxonomy): Bacteria > Pseudomonadota > Gammaproteobacteria > Pseudomonadales > Pseudomonadaceae > Halopseudomonas > Halopseudomonas xinjiangensis_A. The sequence continues at coordinate 116,322 of DRFO01000035.1, read as the reverse complement.
GACAGTGCTTCCTCGTTTTGCGGTGTGTTCTCGTTCAGTTAAAAGCGTAGAGTATTTCGCAATGCTATGCTGACGTCGAAAACCCACAGTATATTCATGAGTGAGACTCTAGGTAGACCGAACTTTGGCCATGCGATGCAGGAACCCAGATGAACCTCTATGAGAAGCATGTCCTTCCCCGCCTGATTGATGCCGCCTGTGGTATGGGCGATGTCATGAAAGCACGAGCCAAAGTGGTCCCGCAGGCGTGTGGCGAGGTACTGGAAATTGGAATCGGTACGGGACTAAATTTGCAATTTTATGACCCGGGGCAGGTAGCTTCCATAGTGGGCGTCGATCCGGCAGGCCAGATGCAAAAGCTGGCGAGGAAGCGGGCGGCAGCTATTTCCATTCCCGTTGAGATGATTTCTGTAGACCTGCAAGGCATCAACGCCGAAACGGCTCGTTTCGATACCATCGTCATGACTTTCACGCTTTGCAGTATTGCTGATCCGGTTTCTGCGTTAAGAGAAATGCGCAGAGTATTGAAACCGAGTGGGCGATTGCTGTTCTGTGAACATGGGCTAGCTCCTGAGCCACGGGTTCAGCGCTGGCAGCGTCGACTTACTCCGGTATGGAAGTCAATCGCTGGAGGTTGTCATCTGGATCGTGACGTTCCGGCTATGCTTCATGCAGGGGGGTTTGTCCTGGGTGAGCTGGCTACGGAATATCTGGCGGGCCCAAAGCCTATGACGTACATATTCAGTGGCTGGGCCGTCGCTACAGCCTGAATCCTTCCGCAATATATTCGGCAAGACATTCGGTCACGGGTGACTGGTTACGAGAGTTGCGTAGCAATACGATACTTGCGGACGGCATGTCGGGCAGCCCTTCTTCTTTTCCTATGATTCGCATGTCGGCGTGAACCAGACTTTGGAGTTGTGCGGTAATGGCCAGTCCGATGCTGACTACAGCCATGATGGCGGACAGGCTGGGGCTGGTATAGGCGACACGGTAATCTCTCTCCATGGTGTCCAAGGCATTGCATGCCCAAGCGCGGCAAAAACAATCACTATTGAACATCGCCAGCGGCAAAACAGATTGCTCATGCAGGTTTACACCTGCTGCCTGCGCCCATACTACTTGCTCCTGCCTTAACAACTGCCCGATTTCCTTGCCTGGCTCCCGCGTCACTATTGTGAGATCCAGATCCTTGCGTTGCAGTAGTTGATAAGATGGTTCGCAATGCAGCTCTACCTGGACCATCGGGTAGGTCTGCGCAAACCTGGCCAGAATGCTGGGCATGAAACGCATCACATAGTCGTCAGGCGTGCCGATACTGACAGTGCCCACCATGTGTGGCTCTCTGAGAGAGCTGAGGACTTCTCCTTGCAGCTTTAGAATCCGTCTGGCATAGCCAAGCAATACCTGGCCTTCTGCGGTGAGACATAGCTGCCTGCCGTCCTTTAAGAAGAGTGGTCGCTGCAGGACGTCTTCCTCCAGCCTCTTCATCTGCATGCTTACAGCGGATTGAGTCCTGTTGAGAGCAGTCGCCGCCCGTGTGAACCCGCTTTCATCGGCGATGGCTACGAAAGTGCGGAGCAATTCGCTGTCGATGGTTGGATAATTCGCCATTGATCAATCTCTGAGATGTTAAGCATAAAAAACATTCGTTGGATTGATGATATCGCCGAGGCCAGACTCATGTCACCAATCAAGAGGATGGTGCCATGAAGATTAGGAAATCAAAGATATACATGTACTCAGAGTCTGGCTGCCTGCGCTTCATCAAGGCTGCTGTTAGCGGATGGTTCAGCCGAATCAACCGTTGGCGACGGCTGGCGTATGAACGCAGGCTGCTTTCATCGATGGATGAAAGGATGCTCCGGGACATAGGCGTTAGCCGGTCGGATGCGGAGCGCGAGAGTGCCCGACATTTTTGGGATGATAGCAGCGTTCTACGCCGCTCAGGGCGTGAGTAGCCGGCAAGCAGGCCGGCACAATAGACGAATCCGGTCATAATCTGGGCCTCGATGGGTCCGCTCTTAAAACTGAGCGAAGGCTCGCCCGTGAAATTGGGGGCACGCTTAACTATCCGCTCGAAACCGCCCGGCAGCTCCTGCCTGTTAATTATCATTTTGGATGCCACAGTCTGGCAATTTACGTCCAGTTGATGAGCGCTATTTGGACATGGCTCTTTGCACCAGCGCTATTCGATTTGAAGAAGGGGAAAGCTTTCCTGTGGATTTTATGCAAATCGGTATTAGGCCACAAAGTCGGGCTTCTTATTATGACAAAGCCGGATATTTGGCTTTATGATCCGGCTTCCGGCGGTATCAGACTGCCGGTGGCTGTCAAGGGCGATTGATAACTAGAATATGGAGAAACATAGATGTTGAAGAAATCTTTACTTGCCGTTGCTTTGGTCGGATCGGTGATCTCTGGGGCACAAGCCGCAGACCAAGTTCCAAACGGATATCTTTTCGGCAATGTCGGTCAATCGGAAGCAGACGTCAGTGCGTCAGATACAGAAGATACCGCATTCAAAATCGGCGCAGGCATTCAGCTGAACCCCTATATCGGCGTAGAGCTTCAATACGTCGATCTAGGCGAAGTATCGGACGATTTTTTCTTTGGCGGTAGTCTTGCCAAAGCAAGCATAGCCACCGAAGGCTTTGGCGGAAATCTGGTCGGTACGCTACCATTGGATCGTTTCAAGCTGTTTGGCAAGGTTGGCTACCATCAGCTGGAGTCCGAAGCGAAATTGAGCTACTCAGGTTTGAGCGGTAGCGACTCAGAGAAGGAATGGGTCACTTCGTATGGTGTAGGTGCCTCCTTCGCAATTTCAAATACCTTTGAGGTTATCGCCGAGGCTGAGCGCTATGCTGACGTCGCGGATGAATATGACGTAGACATGATTTCAGCTGGTCTTCGCTTCAATTTCTAACAGAATCCGCTTTAAGGACTGCTCGCCCGTGATCTGATTCGCGGGTCGGGCAACAAATGTCCGAGTAGTTTCGTAGTGCAAACTGAAGCCTGTCCAGACTTGACTGGAGTCTGGTTACTTGCAGTGCAGCTTTTTCTCTCGAAGCCTAGCCCCCTTTCCACTATAATCGCGCGCTTTCGAAACGCCGGGCGTCTTCCTGGTTGTCCGTTTGGCCAGAGGGGTATGACTACGTGATCAAAACGCCGTATTACCTGATCGACAAAAGCAAATTGCTATGCAATCTGGAGAAGATCGCCTATGTACGCGACCATTCTGGCGCAAAAGCTCTGCTTGCGCTCAAGTGCTTCGCTACCTGGTCGGTGTTCGATCTGATGAATCAATACATGGATGGAACGACGTCTTCCTCTCTGTATGAAGTCAAGCTCGGTAAGTTGAAATTTGGCGGTGAGACGCACGCTTATAGCGTTGCCTATGCCGACGACGAGATGGATGAGGTGCTGAGTCACTCGGACAAGATCATATTCAACTCGATTAGCCAGTTGCAGCGTTTTGCCGACGCATCCTCCAGCCATGTACGCGGCCTGCGTCTGAATCCGCAGGTTAGCAGCTCGGATTATCTGATCGCTGATCCGTCGCGCCCGTTCAGTCGCCTGGGTGAGTGGGACGCAGAAAAGATCGCGGGTGTGATCGATAAGATTTCCGGATTCATGATTCATAACAACTGCGAAAATAGTGATTTTGGCCTGTTCGATAGCATGTTGGGGCAGATTGAAGAACGATTCGGCGACCTTTTGCAGCAGGTGGACTGGGTCAGTCTGGGCGGGGGAATCCATTTCACTGGCGAGAACTATCCGCTGGATCAATTCTGTGCCCGCCTTAAAGCCTTCTCCGATCGCTACGCGGTACAGGTGTATCTGGAGCCTGGGGAGGCTGCGATCACCATGAGCACCTCGCTGGAAGTTAGCGTGCTCGACACCTTGTACAATGGCAAGCATCTGGCAGTGGTCGATAGCTCCATTGAGGCGCATATGCTCGATCTGCTGATCTATCGCTTGCCCGCCAAGATGGAGCCCTGTGAAGGCCCGCATAGCTACATGGTTTGCGGAAAATCGTGCCTGGCAGGTGATATTTTCGGCGAGTTTCAGTTTGACCAGGCGTTGCAGATAGGGGACAGGTTGTCTTTCATCGATGCCGCTGGTTATACCATGGTCAAGAAAAATTGGTTCAATGGTGTAAAAATGCCGTCTATTGCGGTACGCCAGCTGGACGGTCAGGTTGAACTGGTCAAAGAGTTTGGCTTCGAAGACTTCGTAAACGGCCTCTCCTGAGGCCTCAACCCAGCCTTTTCCAAGGAGGCGTTTCGAGGAAGAGACATGAAGAAAAACGTTCTGATTATTGGTGCCGGTGGAGTCGCTCAGGTGGTGGCGCATAAATGCGCGCAGCATAATGATGTGCTTGGGAGTATTCATATCGCGTCGCGCACTGTCGACAAGTGTCAGCAGCTTATCGATAGCGTGCGGGAAAAAGGCAGCCTCAAGGTTGCTGGCGAACTGCAAGCCCACGCTCTGGATGCGCTCGACATCGAGGCCACCAAGGCGTTGATTGCCAAGACACAATCACAACTGGTCATCAATGTTGGTTCGTCTTTCATCAATATGTCAGTTTTGCAGGCCTGCATCGAAACCGGTTCCGCCTACCTGGACACGGCGATCCATGAGGATCCGCAAAAGATCTGCGAAACACCGCCGTGGTATGCCAACTATGAATGGAAACGCCGTGAATTGTGCGCCGAAAAGGGCATTACCGCGGTGCTGGGCATTGGCTTCGACCCTGGTGTCGTTAATGCCTACGCCGCACTGGCTGTAAACGAGTACTTCGATAGTGTCGAGGAAATTGACATCATCGATATCAATGCCGGCAGCCATGGTCGTTACTTCGCTACCAATTTCGACCCGGAGATCAATTTCCGGGAATTCACTGGCCGCGTCTGGTCCTGGCAGAACAGCCAATGGACTGAAAATAGCATGTTCCAGGTCAAGCGCACTGACGACCTTCCGGTAGTCGGTGTGCAGACCAGCTATCTGACCGGTCATGATGAACTGCATTCGCTGTCGCAGAACCTGAACGTACCCAATATCCGCTTCTGGATGGGTTTTGGTGAGCATTATATAAACGTGTTTACAGTGCTGAATAACCTTGGCCTGCTGTCCGAGCAGCCAGTTACCACTGCCGAAGGTCTTGAAGTCGTTCCGCTGAAACTGGTCAAGGCAGTGTTGCCGGATCCGTCGTCGCTGGCACCTGACTATCAAGGCAAAACCTGCATCGGGAATGTGGTCAGAGGCAAAAAGGATGGTCGGGACAAGGAGATTTTCATTTACAACATAGCCGACCACGCCGAGGCCTATCGGGAGGTTGGCAGTCAGGGAATTTCCTATACAGCAGGTGTTCCGGTAGTGGCTGCTGCGTTGTTGATCGCCAGCGGCGAATGGGACGCTCAAAAGATGGTCAACGTCGAAGAGCTGCCACCCAAGCCGTTCATCAGCCTGCTGAATGAAATGGGCTTGCCAACGCGTATCCGGGATGAAGAGGGTGACCGGCCCTTGAGTTTTTAATTTCGTGTCAGACAAGGTCAGCCGCTAGAAGCTGGCCTTGTCGCGCGCTTACTGGCCCCATGGAGGCCAGCAGCACGTCTCCAAGGTCGTACCAGCATCTTTGACGTAACCGACTGCCTTGCCTCGCATACCTCCCCATTGGATAGTTTGCCGCCTGGAATCTCTCGACGCTATCCACTGCTGACAGGATGGCCTGCCGCGAGATCATTCGTATCTCCAGTTTTACCGGACTGCCGGTTCAGGGCACGCATCATCCCACCGCTATGCTTGATCTATCGCGCGCGCCATGCTGTATTGACACTACTACCGCCCCGATAAGGATTGCTTCATGTCATCTCCCCTGGCTGCCGTTTCGCTCGCTCAGCGACTTGCGGGTGTGTCGGAAATTGAATGTGTCACGCCGGATCTTAACGGGGTGCCGCGAGGCAAGGTGATGACAGTGCAGGGGTTTCTCGATGATCGGCGTTTGCAGCTGGCTCGCGGCGTGCTGCTGCAATGTGTCATGGGTGGCTATCCGGCACCCGAATATTTCGGGGGTGATGACGGCGATCTGGTTTTGCGTGCCGTACCGGATCAGGTGCACGTACTGCCCTGGGCGGAATCGCCGAGAGCGCTGGCGATTTGCGAAGCGGTCGAACTGGATGGCAGTCCTTCAGGTCTATCGTCCCGGGCATTGCTGCAACGTGTGACTAATCGCTACGCCGAACGAGGCTGGCAACCCATTGTGGCGACTGAGCTCGAATTTTTTCTGTTCGACCCTCACTCAGATGTCAATCAGCCGTTTCAGCCCCCGGTGGGACTGGACGGAAGGCGAGAGGTGGGCAATGCCGCCTTCAGCGTCAGTTCCAATAATGGCTTGCGTCCGTTCTTTGCGCAGTTGAAACTCGGCATGGCAGAGCTGGGTATTCCTCGCGACACCTTCATGCATGAGATGGGTGTCAGTCAGTTTGAAATCAACTTCGTACACGGCGATCCGCTGATGATTGCGGATCAGACTTTTCTGTTCAAGCACATGCTGCATGAAATCGCCTTGCAACATGGACTGATCGCTGTGTGTATGGCCAAGCCGCTTGCCCAGGTGCCGGGTTGTTCGATGCACATCCATCAGAGCATTGTTGAAAAAGGGCAGGGCCGGAACATCTTTACTGATCCGCATACTGACGCGCCAACGAACTCCTTTACCCATTTCATTGGGGGGCTCCAGGCCTGCCTGTCTGAGCTGACCTTACTGATGGCTCCGCACGTCAATTCCTACCAGCGCTTCTGCAACACTTACGCCTCGCCTAACAACCTGTGCTGGTCGCATGACAACCGTATGGCCGGCTTACGCATTCCCGCCAGCGATCCGGTTTCGCGGCGTGTTGAGAATAGGCTGCCCGGAGCGGATGCCAACCCTTACCTTGCCATAGCCGCGAGCCTGGCCGCAGGTCTTCATGGAATAGAGCACAAGCTTGAACCGAGCGAGGCAGTACAGGGGGAGTTCGAAGTTGCCGAACAGCTGACGTTGCCGGGTACGCTCCATGACGCGCTGCAGCGGCTGGAACGCAGTACGCTTTCAAGAAGCCTACTGGGCGAAGAATTCATTGAGGGTTATCTGGCTTGCAAACGCCTGGAACTGAACCATTTCCTCAACGAGATAACCCCGTGGGAACGGCGTTATCTCGGGTCACAGGTCTGACTGCACAGCGTCAGGGCAGACGGGTTACCAGTTCGACCCGACGATTGAGCTTTCTACCCTCTTCGCTGTTATTGGCCGCGCTGGGCGAGAAAGGTCCGACGCCGGCTGCGTGGAGGCGTTTTGGATCAATGCCATGTTCTGTAACCAGGCGCTTGACCACCGCATCCGCCCTGTCGGAAGACAGCGAAACGTTATATTCAACCGCGCCCACATCATCGGTATGGCCGACCACATACAACTGCAACTCGGGATATTCCTCAAGCAGGTCGGCCACCGTATCCATTGCAGCTTTGGATTCAGGTTTTACTTCCGACTTGTTGGTATCGAAATAGATGCCATATATGGATGCGCGCCCTGACTCTTCAAGTTCACGGTGCAACAGGTCGGTATTGATCGCAATCAGATCGACCTGGGCGTCGCGGGTCTCGACAACCACTTGCTGGACTGCCGTTTCGGCGCGGTATCGGCCGATGAACAATCCGATGTAGGCGGGGCCGGTCAAGGTATCGCGCCGCGCAACAAGATAGTAGGGGTCGCGGTAGTAGTTGTAGACGTTTCCGGTGGTTGCGATCAACGCGCCCAGCGCCCTGACATCGGTGGAACTGCCGCAATCTCCCAGCGAACACTCGTAGAGAATCTCGAAATCTGCCGTTTTGAGGGCATTCTTGTAGTTCTCGTACACCTTGAGGGTTGAGACATTTTCAAGCAGATAAAAGTGCTTGGTCAGGTCACCTATCAGTTGCACATTGTCAAAGTCGTCAGCGTTGCGATAAGCGCTGACAGTACCGGTAGGTAGGGTGAACTGCTGATATTCTTCGTGGGTGAATTCCCTGATACGGGCGCCGGGATATCTGGAAAGCAGCGAATGGTCCTCGGCTCGCTCTGCTGCAGTGATTTCAACCTGACCAGCCATCTCCTTCGGTGGGCGGTTCATATAGTCGGTATTGACCTTGATCAGGTTCCGATTGATAGGCACCTCTTCGACAACCGCCTGATGAATCGCTGCGTCATTGTCATTGCCGCCCATGTATATCGCGACATGCGTTCGGTGTTCCTCGCCCGACGCCTCTGCCAGGATATAGTAAGGGTCATGCCAGTTGTTGAACACGCTGTTATTGATGGCCAGACTGGCGCCCAGCGCCTTGATCTGGCGTTGGCTGCCACATTCGTCCAGCGCGCATTCGAAAATTATCTTGAAGTTTGCCCGCTCCAATGCAGCCTTGTAGTTCTCGTAGATCTTGAGGGTAGATACGCCGCGTAGACGATAGGTATGACGGGTAAGATCGCCAATCAGATCCAGCGTCGGGAAGTCCAGCCCGACACCATCCGCGGGCAGGCCTGTTGGCAAGGAAAAACGCTCGTAACCGATCGTTTGGAACTCCGCCACGCTCGATCCAGGGTAACGATTGAGCAACGGATGATCGGGCGAGTCGGCAGCAACTGAAGAAGATACAGCCAAGAGAAAAATGTATAAGAAAATGTAGCGCAGCATTGGGCTATCCTTTTTGCAAACATTCCTGAACTGTCAAACTCGTAGCGCAGCATGCCGGGGGACGGAATTACCTGCTACTGACTTTCAGGGATGCGGAAAGTTCAGTTTTGCACTGCGGCGCCGCTTGGCGCAGCAACGCCTGATACTATTGTCTCCTATCTTCTGACGCCTACCGGTGAGACCGCCGCCGCGTCGCCAATTTTGCCGGAGTAACCATGCAGGACGCCGAACCACTCGTATCCGGTCTGATGATCATCCACGGCAACCGGCTGGAATCGCTGAGGCAACTGGTTGTCAGCTGGATGGGAAGCTATCCCTTGCGGCCGCTGGAGAACGAAGTGGTGCTGGTGCAAAGTAACGGAATCGCCCAATGGCTCAAGCAGGCATTGGCGGCAGACGTGGGCGAGGAGCAGACTGGAGGATGTGGCATTGCTGCGGCGCTGGATGTGCAACTGCCGGCCCGCTTCCTATGGCAGGCTTACCGTAGCGTACTCGGCGCTGAGGCAGTGCCTACCGCCTCGCCGCTAGACAAGGCGCCTCTTACCTGGCGTCTGATGCGCTTGCTGCCTGCGCTTTTGGGCGATGCCAACTTCGCACCCTTGGCGCGTTTTCTGGCTGATGACGATGATTGCCGCAAACGCTATCAATTGGCCGAGCGCCTTGCCGATCTGTTCGACCAGTATCAGGTTTATCGAGCCGACTGGCTGGCAGACTGGGCGGCTGGCCGGGATCAGGTTCGTCACGCACTCGGTGGTGTAAGCGAGATGGAAACGGCGGACCGCTGGCAGCCAGCCCTGTGGCGTGCCTTGCTGGAGGATGTCGGCCAGGCTCGTTTGCTCGATAGCCGGGCGGGAATCCATCCGCGTTTTGTCGAAGCGTTGAACGTCGCAAGCTTCCGCCCCGAGGGCCTGCCCCGACGAGTAGTCGTCTTCGGCATATCCTCCTTTCCTGCCCAATACCTCGAAGCACTCGCCGCCATCGGCCGGTTCAGCCAGGTGCTGCTTTGCGTGCTCAATCCCTGCCAGCACCATTGGGGAGATATCGTCGGCGATCAAGACTTGCTGCGGCACCAGTACAAACGACAGCAGCGTCGTCCAGGCACGCCAGCACAGCTCGACGAATACAGCCTGCATCAACATGCTCATCCTTTGCTCGCAGCGTGGGGGAAGCAGGGTCGAGACTATATCAATCTGCTGGATAGCCATGATGACCGGGCCAGCTACGAAGCCCAGTTCACCGGAATAAATGGTGGCCGCATCGATCTATTCGATACGCCGGACGCTCGATATCTGCTTGGCCAGTTGCAGGACGACATCCTGGATCTGCGGCCGCTAGCCGAAACCCGTGAAAGATGGCCTGCTGTCGAACCGGTCAGGGATCAATCGATGCGCTTTCACCTGGCGCACAGTCCGCAGCGCGAGGTCGAAATATTGCATGACCAGCTTCTGGGCTGGTTCAACGATGATTCCAGCCTTAAACCCCGTGATGTAATCGTCATGGTCCCCGATGTGAATGCCTACGCTCCCCACATCCAGGCAGTGTTTTCCCAGTATGGCCTGGAGGATGAGCGCTTTATTCCCTACACCCTCGCTGATCAGGGGCAGCGGGGCATCGAGCCCTTGCTGATCGCTCTGGAGCATCTGCTGAAGCTTCCCGATAGCAGGCTACCGGTCAGTGAGGTGCTTGATCTGCTTGACGTGCCCGCGTTGCGCCAGCGTTTTGGAATCAGCGAGACTGATTTGCCAACCCTGCGCCGCTGGATTGCCGGCGCCGGGATTCGCTGGGGGCTGGATGCGGCCCATCGTGCGGAACAGGGTTTGCCTGCCGGACTAGGTGCCAATACCTGGCGCTTTGGGTTGCGTCGGATGTTGCTGGGTTACGCGGTGGGATCGGGTGAGCGTTGCGATGATATCGAACCCTATGACGAGATCGGCGGGCTCGATGCTGCGCTGATCGGCCCGCTGATTGATCTGCTGGACACGCTGGACCACGCCACGCACCAGCTCTCCGAACGGGCTGAGGTGTCTATCTGGGGAGCGCGTTTTCGCTCACTGCTGAAGAATTTTTTCAGCGCCGCCTCCGAGCGCGATGAGCGCCTGATAACACAACTGCAGGAAGCACTCGATGCCTGGCTGGAATTGTGCGAGAGCGTAGCCCTGAAAGACCCATTACCATTGAACGTTGCGCGCGAAGCCTGGCTGGATGCAGTGGAGCAGAGCCAGCTAAGCCAGCGTTTCCTGGCTGGGGCGGTAAATTTCTGTACGCTGATGCCTATGCGCGCCATTCCGTTCCGGCGCATCTGTCTGCTGGGCATGAATGATGGGGACTACCCTCGAGCCCAGCCGCCTTTGGACTTCGATCTGATGGCGCGGGACTACCGGCCTGGCGACAGATCACGCCGAGAGGATGATCGCTATCTTTTACTCGAGGCATTATTGTCGGCGCGGGAGCGGCTATACATCAGTTGGGTGGGCCGCAGCATCCGCGATAACACCGAGCGGCCGCCCTCGGTACTGGTAGGTCAATTGCTCGATCATCTGCATGCCGGTTGGCAAACGCAAGGGAGTGCCAGCCTGTTGTCAGCGATAACCACAGAACACCCGCTGCAACCATTCAGCAAAAGCTACTTTCAACAACATTCGGGATTATTCAGCTATGCGCGCGAGTGGCTACCGATGCATGCGAGTCCGGTACAAACTCAACCAGACGAAAGCCTGCCGGCGCTGATCCCCGAGGCGCCGATTGACATCGAGGCGCTGCAGCGCTTCCTGCGTAATCCGGTCAATCACTTTTTCAGCGGGAGGCTCAAGGTTTTCCTCGATGAGCGTCAGCAGGCTGCAGGGGATCACGAACCCTTCGCGCTGGATGGGCTGCAGAACTACCAGTTGAGCCAGACCATGCTGGATTTGGCGCATCATTTCGGCCCTCAGGAGGACATCGATACTGGCCTGGCCGAGCTGGCCTGCAGAATGCAGGGGCAGGGCTACTTCCCGCTTGCCGGGTTTGGCGAACTGGCCCAGACGCAGCTGGTTGCTCCCCTGGGCAACCAGCTGCGTCGCTTTCAGGCGGCGTGTAGCAGCTGGCCAGAGCTCCTGGACAATCCCCGTGCGTTGCTGGGCGAGCGTGCTGGTTTGCGACTGAGCAGCTGGCTGAATGGTTTGCGCCGGGGGGATGATCCGGAGGCGCTGGCGCTGGTTCGACTGATGCCTGGCAATATTCTCGGGAAGGGAGGGCCGCGCTGGCGCAAGCTGATCACTGACTGGTGCACCCATGTCGCCGGATCAGCCAGCGGCTATCGGTTGCACAGTGTCGTGGTCGCCGGCGACGCCACGCTGCATTTTCGCCCGCTGGACATTGATCAGGCGCAGGGCTTTCTCGATGTATGGTTGCAGGACTGGCTCGTGGGGCTCGAGCGTCCGCTGCCCTGCATGCCGGAAACAGCTTTTGCCTGGCTGAAGGCCTTACAGGAAAAGGGTGAAGAAAAAGCGTTCGAAGAAGCCTGCAAGGCTTATGAAGGACATTGGCAGTCAAGCGGCGAGCTAGGGCGAAGTGCGGTGTTGCAGCGTCAGTATCCGGATTTCGCCAGTCTGATCCAGAGTGGCGAGTTTGCGCTGTTTAGCGATCGATTGTATGCGGCACTTCCTGAGGCGTTCGCCGAGGGGCAAATAGCGTTATTGGCTGACACGGAGGAGTCGGCATGAGCACGTCTGATCGCCCCCTCGCGTTGCGTTTCCCTTTAAAGGGCAGCCGCTTGATAGAAGCCAGCGCAGGAACTGGCAAAACCTTCACCATCTCCGCCTTGTACCTGCGCCTGGTGCTGGGGCACGGCGGGTCGGACGCCGGGCTCGGCCGTGAACTGCTGCCACCGGAAATACTGGTGGTGACCTTTACCGATGCCGCCACCCGTGAACTGCGGGACCGAATTCGTGCCCGATTGGTCGAAGCGGCGCAAGCCTTCCGCGCGGAATTGCCGGAAACGGATGCGGTGTTGCAGGGTTTGCTCGAAGACTACTCTGAAGCGGACTGGCCAGCCTGCGCAAGAAGGCTGGATATTGCCGCGCAATGGATGGATCAGGCAGCGGTCTCGACGATTCATAGTTGGTGCCAGAGATTGCTGCGGGAGCACGCTTTTGATAGCGGAAGTCTGTTTACCCAGCAGCTGGAGACCGATCACAGCGAGCTGCTTGGCGAAGTGGTGCGCGATTACTGGCGGCAACAATGCTACAGCCTGACGGGTAGCGCCCTGGATTGGGTACGGGAGTGCTGGCGCGAGCCAGACGCGCTGGCAATTCAGGCCAGGGCGTTGTTTCAGGATAGACAAGAGGTGTCGGATATCCCCTTGCAAGAACTGATCGAGCCGGTCCTTGCTGACGCTGGGCACCGTCTGGCGCAGCTCAAACAGCCCTGGGCGGCCTGGTCGGATGAGCTCGAGCTGCTATTGGATGGCGCTGTCGCAGCCGGTCAGGTAGACAAACGCAAAATTCAAAAACGTTTCTATCAGCCCTGGTGTAACTCGCTGCGCGAGTGGGCCCTTGCTCCCGGGCAACTGGAGCTGGTGCTGGGCAAGGGCTTTGAACGACTCGGCCCGAGTGGTTTGGCAGAAGTCTGGAAGGTGGGAGATGTGCCGTCACACCCCGCGCTCGACGCCATGGCGAGTCTCCAGTCAGACATCCAGAATCTGCCCAATCCGCATCAACAGGCTTTGCGTCATGCCGCCGGCTGGATACTGCAGCGCTTCGAGCAGGAGAAAAGACGGCGGGCGGAAATGGGCTTCGACGACATGTTGAGTCGCCTGGACGATGCACTGCATGGCAGCAATGGCGAGCGGCTGGCCGAGGTGATTCGTCGGCAATTTCCAGTGGCGCTGATCGACGAGTTCCAGGACACCGACCCGCTGCAATATCGGATATTCAACCGCATCTACAACGTTGCCTCCAACGATACGCACTATGGTCTGTTTCTGATTGGCGATCCAAAACAGGCTATTTACGCCTTCCGCGGTGCGGATATCTTCACTTACCTCAAAGCCAAAGCGGCGACCCAGGGCCGGCACGACAATCTGGATACCAACTTTCGCTCCAGCGTCCCGATGGTGGCTGCGGTCAACCGGGTGTTCGGCCTGGCGGAGAAACGCGCAGATGGCAAGGGCGCCTTTTTGTTTGCCGACGGCGCCAAACAGCCGCTGCCCTTCTATCAGGTTGGCGCAAAAGGCCGGCCGGAAATCTGGACGGTGCAAAACGAGTCGCCCGCAGCCCTGACGGCCTGGCATCTGGCCAGTGAAGAGCCCATTGCGAGCGGAAGCTACCGGACCGAGATGGCGGCCCGCTGTGCGACTGAAATGGTTCGGCTGTTGAATCTGGGGCAGCGAAAGGCGGCAGGGTTCGTGCATCCGGAACAGGGAATGCGGACGGTAAAGCCGGCGGATATGGCCGTGCTGGTTCGTGGTTACAGCGAGGCCCAGGCAATCCGTGCGGAGCTGGCCGCCAGGGGTGTTCGCAGCGTCTACCTGTCGGACAAGGATTCCGTGCTGGCCACTCGGGAGGCGGCTGACGTGTTGCGCTGGTTGCGCGCCTGCGCAGAGCCCGACAATGATCGGCTGTTGCGCGCCGCGCTGGCCTGCCCCACGGCTGGGCTGTCCTGGTCAGTGCTGGATGAGCTGAATCAGGATGAGCGTATCTGGGAGCAACGGGTCTTCCAGTTTCGGGAATACCGGCGCATATGGTTGCGCCAGGGGGTGTTGCCGATGCTGCGCCGCCTGTTGCATGACTTCGACCTGCCATCGCGACTGTTGGCGGACAATGACGGCGAGCGCCGGTTGACCAATCTGCTGCACCTTGCCGAACTGCTGCAACAGGCCTCCAGAGAGCTCGACGGCGAGCAGGCCCTGGTACGGCATCTGGACGAGCTGCTCGCCAGGTCTGGCGAAAACACCGCTGAGGACCAGGTGCTGCGCCTGGAAAGTGACGCAGCTCTGGTAAAAGTCGTAACCATTCACAAATCCAAGGGGTTGGAGTACCCATTGGTATTTCTGCCGTTTATCTGTGCGGTGCGGCCGGCCAAAGGCGACAAGCCGTTGCGTTGGCATGACGGCGAGGCAACGCGGTTAGTACTCGAGCCCACCCAGGACGACATCGACAAAGCAGACTTCGAGCGCCTGGCAGAGGATCTGCGGTTGCTCTACGTAGCGCTGACCCGCGCTCAGCATGCCTGCTGGCTCGGCGTTGCCGACGTGAAGCATGGAAATGGCAAGGACTCGATTCTCCATCGCTCAGCGATAGGCCAGTTACTGACCGGCGGGGAGCGCTTGACGTCTTCGCACGAGTTGGCAACGTTGCTGGCCCGATGGCAGATGCCGGGCACTATCGATACAGGAGCGCCCCCGGAAAGCACCCGCGATACTTTCCAGCCAGCGACACCGGTCGAGCCTGAGCTAAACGCTCGCACTCCGGTACGCCGCGCGGCTGAACACTGGTGGATTGCTTCCTACAGCGCGTTGCGACCCGATCAGTCCAGCCTGCAAAACAGTCGGTCCGACGATGCATCGCCGGAGAACCCGGCCGCGCAGAAGGTGGCCGACGATGAACGTTCGGCGGTGTTTATACCGTTGCGGGCTGGAGAGACGCCGACGATCCACCGGTTTCCTCGTGGTCCGAACCCGGGGACCTTCCTGCACGGGCTTCTGGAGTTCGCCGGAACGGAGGGTTTTGCCAACCTGGCGTGCCGGGAAGACGATCAATGGCTCAGATCCCGATGCCAGCGTCGTGGTTGGGGCGAATGGAGCTTGCCTTTAGGTAGTTGGCTTAGGGCCTTGCTGAATCGGGACTGGCCTGTGCAAGCAGAGCATGGAATCCGTCTGGCCACCCTTCTGCGTAACCGGTATCAGCCTGAAATGGAGTTTCTGTTCGCGGCCAGCCAGGTGGACAGCCAGCAACTGGACGCCCTGGTCCAGGAAAGCATCCTCCCTGGGAGGCTACGCCCTGGGATGGCACCCGAGCGCATGAATGGTTTGTTCAAAGGATACATGGATCTGGTATGCGAGCATGAAGGGCGTTTTTACATCGTCGATTACAAGTCCAACTGGCTGGGGCAGAGCGATGAGGCTTATACCCAGGAAGCGATGGAGGCCGTCATGCTGGAGCATCGGTATGACCTGCAACTGGTTTTCTATGTGCTGGCGCTTCACCGCCAACTCAAGGCTCGTCTGCCTGAATACGATTATGATCGGCATGTCGGAGGCGCAGTTTACTGGTTTATCAGAGGTAGCGCGGCGGCGAGTGCCGGCATCTGGCATAACCTGCCGCCGCGGCAGTTGATCGAAACGCTGGATAGAATGTTTGCTGGCGAGATGCCGTCTGGTCAGCGGAGGGTAGCGTCTTGAGCATAGAGCAGCTTGATTTACTGGCGAATTTGCCTCACGAAAGAGCGGGCACGGATTCCCTTGCTGCGCTCTCCAGCGCCTCCACAGTCATCAAGTTGTTGGGGCAGTGGGTTGATCTGGGCTGGTTGCGGGCGCTGGATCGCGCCTTGGCGATATTCCTGCTTGATCTCGAAACCGATAGCAACCCGCTGGTCTTGCTGGCAGCGGCGCTTGCCAGTCATCAGCTTGGTCACGGCCATGTTTGCATGGACCTTGGCGAAACCCTGCGGGCACCAGACTTCGCGCTGTCGATGCCCCCGGAAGGTGCAGAGGCCGCTGAGGGCGCCTTGTTACCTTCGCAATTGCTGAGCAACCTGCAACTGAGTCACTGGGTCGAAAAGCTGGGTGGTAGTCGATTGGTTGACAACCAGGCTGGCGAGCAGGCTGATCGCCCGCTGGTCCTGCATGGGCAGCGTTTGTACCTGCGGCGCTACTGGCGATACGAGCGACAGATTGTGCAGATCCTCCAGCGTCGTCTGGACAAACCCGCCGTTATCCCGCCCGGCCTTAAGGAAGGCTTGAACAGATTGTTTACGCAGGGCAGACACCATCCCGACTGGCAAAAGCTCGCCTGCGCCCTGGCCGCCCGGGGGGCTTTCAGCATCATCACTGGCGGGCCCGGCACAGGCAAGACCACCACCGTCGTCCGGCTGCTGGCGCTGTTGCAGGAGCCTGCTGTGCGGGCTGGTCAGCCACTGCGTATCCGCCTCGCAGCGCCTACCGGAAAGGCCGCAGCGCGCTTGACCGAATCCATTGGCAAGCAGGTCGGCGACCTGGCGGTGGATGCAGCGGTACGTGACCAGATTCCCAAGGAAGTCACCACCGTACACCGCTTGCTTGGCAGTCTCCCGGATACCCGCCACTTCCGTCATCACCAGCGCAATCCGCTGCCACTAGATGTTCTGGTAGTCGACGAAGCGTCCATGATCGACCTGGAAATGATGGCGAATCTGCTGCTGGCGCTTCCGGTACATGCTCGGCTGATAATGCTTGGCGACAAGGACCAGTTGGCGTCAGTGGAGGCCGGAGCGGTGTTGGGCGATTTGTGCCGTGATGCCGAAGCCGGCTTGTACTCCACGGAGACCCGGGAATGGCTCGAACACATAAGCGGCCAGTCGCTGGCTGGCGCTGGTCTGGAGCAAGGCGATTCTCTGCATAATCCGCTTGCACAGCAGATCGTCATGTTGCGTCACTCCCACCGCTTTGGTGCGGCCAGCGGTATTGGCGAGCTGGCCCGTGCGGTAAATCGGGGCGATCAAAAGGCGGCCAGAGCAATCCTGGCGGAGCCGCGTTTCGATGATCTTGGCAACAAGATGCTGAGCGGGGCCGATGACGCCTCCCTGGACGCTCTGATTCTGGGCAGCGTCGAGCCCGCAGCGTCAGACAGCCTGCCTGCTTACGCACTGTACCTAACGTTAATGGCCAGTCAGCGGCCAGCGGCGGCATCGCCTGCCGACCACTCGGCCTGGGCGCACTGGGCAAAAGCGGTGTTGGCGGCCTTCGATCGTTTTCAAGTGCTATGCGCTGTACGCAAGGGGCCGTGGGGTGTCGAATCGCTCAACAGGCGTATTGAAGAGCGACTGCATAGGCATGGGCTGCTGGCAGCGGGGCACGGGTGGTACGAAGGGCGGCCAGTACTGGTAACCCGCAATGACTACAGCTTGGGTCTGATGAACGGGGATGTGGGCATCGCTTTAATGGTGAAAGACAGGCCCCTGCGCAGCGGGGCGCCCGAGCGGCTGGTGCTGCGTGTGGCTTTCCCGCGCAATGACGGCTCTGGCGAGCTGCGCTTTATTCTGCCGAGCCGCCTGACAGAGGTGGAAACCGTCTTTGCGATGACGGTGCATAAATCCCAGGGCTCGGAATTCTTCCATGCCCTGCTGGTGTTGCCTGAATCCCGCAGT
Organism: Halopseudomonas xinjiangensis; assembly: GCA_011050525.1. Taxonomy (GTDB): domain Bacteria; phylum Pseudomonadota; class Gammaproteobacteria; order Pseudomonadales; family Pseudomonadaceae; genus Halopseudomonas; species Halopseudomonas xinjiangensis_A. Next base: position 98,293 of record DRFO01000035.1, on the reverse strand, counting down.
CCCGTGCTGACCAAGGAGCTGATCTATACTGGTATTACCCGCGCAAGCCGGCATTTCACTCTGATAGAAACCCGCCAGGGCGTGTTCGAGGCCGCCATCCAGCAGCCCGTGCGCCGGTTTAGCGGACTCGATTTGAATGGGCCGCCTTGAGAAGTTCAACGATTCCTGCAGGCAGCCAACAAGCTTTTGAAGATTTGTCGCTGGCGCTGTAGTGGCAAAAGAAATTCAGGGTGCCATTGGACGCCTACCAAAAAAGGATGGCCGAGGTCCTCAATGGCCTGGACTATGCCATCCAGATCGCGCCCGCTGATCACCAGATCGGTGCCCACCTCATCAATGGCCTGATTGTGCAAACTGTTGATTTTGCAGCGCCGGGTGCCGAGCAAGCTGCCCAGATGGCTGTTCTTCTCGATAACCAGCGTTTTCAGCGGCAGCAGTGTTCGACGGTTGGAGGTCAGCTTCCGACGCGATTTCAAATCCTGGAATAGGTTGCCTCCACGCCGCACGTTAAGCAGTTGCGCACCGCGGCAAATGCCCAGTAGCGGCAAATGCCGCGCCAGGGCATCGTCGATCACCGCCGATTCCAAAGCATCGCGCTCGGCATCGTATTTGGGATGCACCTCAGGTTCGGCGGCGTACAGCACCGGGTCGATATCGTGCCCGCCGGTAACCACTACGCCGTCATACGCCAGGCTGCTGATCGGATCGCCAGGACGAACCTGCAGGGGATGCCCGCCATACAGCCGCACCGCCAGGGCAACCAAGAAGCGGGGCCCGAAGGCACCACGGCTCGGGCCGGTAATGGCAATTACAGGTCTGGTCATCTAGAGTCGCTTAACCAGTTCTTCCGCGTCTCGTCTTCCCAACTGCCCAACAACCTTCCGAGGGTGTGGTCCAGATGGGCGCAATAAGCCCTGCAACAGGCCTCCAGACGCTGAGGATCGGCAGCCAGACGCTCCACTTCCAGCCAATCGGCCCAGGCAACATCCAGCCCCCAGCCGGGCTGATCGATGCGGCAGTCGGGAAGCCGGTAATGGAAGGTCGGGCGAGACTTGATGAGCTTGTCGCCGGTTGTTGCAGCGACGCGCTGGGGATCCAGATGCTTGAACAACGGCAACATATCCAGCGCCCGGTTGCGGGTCGGATTGGCCTTCAGGTAATCATTGATCAGCGTCGGCATATCGGGCCAATAGGCAGCATTGACCATATATCGAACGTAGGAGGAAGGAAAAGGATCGATGTAGGAGGTCAAACGGCGGGTCATGTTGATATTTGCCCGGGCATGGATCCAGTCATAGAGGCAGAAGAAAGCTTTGAGATACGCAGCGATGGTTTCGGATTGCTGGTTTGGCACCTCCGGGTTGAATTGCATGCCGAAGGCATTGGTCATCCGATCCGCGGTGCCCTTGGCGCCGGCTTCTCGTAGTTTCACGATCAAGCCATTCACGTCACCCAGCCGATCCATAGGCAAGGGCGGGCTTACCAGTTCAAGGGGAACCAAGCTGTCGGCCACCCATTTGAGCAGCTCTTCAGCTGAGGTCATGAGCTCATCGCCCAGATCGTTCTTTGCCCGGGTTTCCCTCCCCAGCTCCTTGAGCAAACGGAAATCCAGTTCAACTACCCAGTCACCAGCCGGATCGCCCCGCAGGGTGCGCTCGTAGCGGCTGGTCTTTTCGACCTCGCAATCCAGAAATTGCGCTGCCACGTCGGCCAGCCGGTTGATGTCCAGGCCGTTCATTTCCAGTTCCACGCCTACCCGGCGTATTTTGCCTTCGGCATTGTACTGCCAGGGCGGCAACATAAAGCCTGTGTCCGAGTCGGTCATGCTGTTCTCCGCCTAGGTAAATATGATTCAGCCTACCATGGGACAGCAGAACTGGCTTCAGTGTCCTCGAGCCCTGCCGTCCAGTCTTGGGTCTGCGCCACCACGCCATTTCCCGTCAACGCGCTCGATAGCGTGCAGCCCGCTGGTCATGGGAACAACGCTCACTTCATGGCCCATGGCGGTGAGTTCTGCTTCCAGCGAGGCCAGCGGCGTATCCGCCTCCAGCTCGATGCCGCGGCCCCGTTCAACCATATTTGGCAGGGCTATGGCGTCTTGAATGTCCATTTTCCAGTCAAGTACGCCGATCAGGCTTTTCAACACGTAACCTATGATTCGACTGCCGCCGCGTGAACCGATAATCAGCCGGGGCTGACCCTGCGCATCCAGCACAATGAATGGCGACATTGAACTGCGGGGACGTTTGCCGGGTTGCACGGCGTTCGGATCCAATTGGCCATCCTGTATCGGATCAAAGGTGAAGTCGGTCAGTTGATTATTCAGAACAAAACCCTGGGTAAGCATGCGACTGCCAAATGGAGCCTCGTTGGAGCTGGTCAGGGCAACCAGATTGCCTTCGGCATCCACGACGCTGAAATGTGAGGTGCCGTGCCCGCCCGGTTCGGTATCCGGATGCAGCTCGACGATTTCTGCCCGCACTCCGGGCTCTCCAGGTCTGGCCACCGCCATTGCCTTGGTGGGGTCTATCAGCTGGGAGCGTTGTTGCAGATAGTCCGGATCTAGCAAACCTGCAACCGGTATGTCGACGAAAGCGGGGTCGCCAATGTAGTGATTGCGATCAGCAAAGGCCAGTCGGCTGGCTTCGGCAATCAGATGTTGGGTCGTTGCGGCAGTTGGATCCATCTCCGCAACGGGGAACTGCTCCAGCATGCCTAGAATCTGCAGTACGGTAATGCCGCCGGAGGACGGCGGCGGCGCGCCACATAGCGTCCATTCACGGTAGGGCGCGCAGACGGACTCGCGGCGTATCGACTGGTAATTTGCAAGGTCCTCTTCGGTCATGTCTGCAGCGCCCCATCGCGCTGCGTTGACCCGCTGTACGATTCCGTTTGCAATGGGGCCGTTGTAGAACGCCTGAGGCCCATTCTGCGCGAGGTGGCGCAACGTGTTGGCGTACGCCGGATTGCGCAGCGTGGGTGTGTCCAGGGCGGCTTGCTGACGGAAATAGTCTCGTGTATCGGCGAATAGCCGAAGCGACCAGTCTGCCTCGATCTGTCGTTGCAGTCGGGGCGGCATGGGCAAGCCGTTTTCTGCCAGGGCGATGGCCGGCTGCAACAGCGAGTTCCAGCTAAGACGCCCCTGTTCGCGGTGCGCCTGTCCCAGCATGGCGACCAGGCCGGGCACCCCTACGGCGGAACCACTGGGTATGGCAATGGCCAGTGGGTAGTTCATGCCGAATAGCTGGAATCGGTCTGGTTCGGCTGCCGCTGGCGCAGTTTCTCTACCGTCGTACATCAGCGTATTGCCGCTTTCAGCATCATGCAGCAACAGGAAACCGCCACCGCCAAGGCCCGTTTCAGGCGCTTCGATAAAGCCCAAAACCATTTGTATGGCCACCGCCGCATCTACCGCGTGGCCGCCCCTTCGCAGCACCGCCAGGCCTGCCTCTACGGCTTGAGGATGGGCGGCGGAAACCATGAATCGGTCCGCCGAGCGCAGCGCAGCTGGTTGAGCGGTACCGGAAGGCGAGGCGGGGTCGCTGCCGGAACACGCGCTGAGCAGTGATAGTAATAACGCGGCCGTGAGATATGTTGCTGGACGAGAGCGGATGGTTCGTGGGCTATTGAACAATGTTTTCATTATTCTGAGGCTAGCTTCTGATCGCATCGCGGTCTATCCCGTTTTGCTTTGGTGTAGAATTCACCCATCAAAAATCATTGACCCAGGCCGCGTATGACCAAACTTGCGGAATTCCGCGCAGCCGAGCGTAAGCTTGCTGAGCAGCTGTCTCAACTTGAAAATATAAAACAGACCGTTGGCTTACAGGAAGAACTCGATTTCAGCAATGAGCTGAAGCGGTTGATGGACCAATACGGAATGTCCATACCCTCTGTGCTGGCCATATTGAAGTCGACCCCAGAACGCTAACCCCTTGGCGTTGCTTGATCGATCTGCGTTTAGTGGCTATGGTTGCCCCTTGATTGATAAAACTAATCAGCTGGAGGCTTTTGTCTCAATGGCTGACATCGTCAGCTTTTCCTGCTTACTGTATCGACAATCTCGGCTCGCAGGCGGCATACAACGGGTCGCAACGTAGCGGTCCGGATCAAGGAGCAGTTTTTATGGAAAACCATGCCTCTTCAAAGCCAGACGTTATCCACCCCCCGTCTCGGCCGGATGGCATTCCCGCGCCAAGCGGAGAGACCAGCCTGATCGATACGGATTACGTGATCGGTCAGGACAACGTAAAAGGCCAATTCCTGTTTGCGTTGGATATTCACGGCAAGGTTTTCAGTATCTCTGCCCTGACGATCATGCTGTTCGTTGTCCTCACTCTGGCGCTGCAGAACGAAGTAGCGCCACTGTTCGCCGCCACTCGCGACTGGTTGACAGCAAACCTGTCCTGGTTCTTTCTCGGCGCTGCCAACATATTCGTCCTGTTATGTCTGTTCCTCATCGTCTCGCCACTGGGCAAGGTACGTCTTGGCGGCAAAGACGCCGTCGCCGACCACACCTATCTTGGCTGGTTTTCCATGCTGTTCGCGGCGGGAATGGGCATCGGCCTGATGTTTTACGGCGTGTCTGAGCCGATGTCACATTTTTCGGCCGCTCTGGGTGGCACCGAGATCAGTGAAGGCGTTCGTACCGATTGGGCTCCGCTGGGAGGCGCGGCAGGGGATGCGCAGGCAGCAGCAAGCCTGGGTATGGCGGCTACGATTTTCCACTGGGGTCTGCATCCCTGGGCTATCTATGCGATCGTGGCGCTGGCTCTGGCATTGTTCTCTTATAACAAAGGCCTGCCGATGAGCATCCGCTCTATTTTCTACCCTATTCTGGGGGAGCGGGTATGGGGTTGGCCGGGCCACGTCATCGATATTCTAGCCGTTTTTGCGACCCTGTTCGGTTTGGCTACCTCGCTGGGGCTGGGCGCCGAGCAGGCAGCCGGTGGACTCGATTATCTGTTTAATATCACTTCAAGCAATACCAGCAAGGTATTGCTGATCGTCGGGATCACAGCGATTGCGCTGCTTTCCGTCCTGGCTGGCTTGGAAAAAGGCGTCAAACGGTTATCCCAACTGAACATGGGGCTCGCCATCTTATTGTTGTCGTTCATTATTGTAGTCGGCCCCACGTTGGCAATTCTTACCGGCTTCTTCAGCAATCTCGGCTCCTACCTGACGCACCTGCCTGCTCTGTCCAATCCCATCGGACGCGAAGATGCCAACTTCAGCCAGGGCTGGACGGCCTTCTACTGGGCTTGGTGGATCAGCTGGTCGCCTTTTGTCGGCATGTTCATCGCACGGGTAAGCCGCGGTCGAACCGTACGCGAATTTCTGATAGCCGTGCTGCTGGTGCCCACTCTGGTATCAGTGCTGTGGATGACCGCTTTTGGCGGCACGGGCATCGGCCAATTGGTGGGTGAGGGCTTCACCGGCGTGCAGGATGCCGCGCTCGAATTACAGCTTTTCGTGATGCTCGGGGAATTGCCGCTGGCGGCAATAACATCATTCATCGGAATCATTCTGGTCATCGTTTTCTTCATCACCTCCTCTGATTCAGGATCACTGGTCATTGATACGATAACCGCGGGTGGCAAGGTCAACGCGCCGGTGCCACAGCGCGTGTTCTGGGTAGTGATAGAAGGGGTTATTGCGATAGCGCTGTTGCTTGGTGGCGGTTTGACTGCGCTGCAGGCAATGGCGGTCTCGACTGGGTTGCCGTTCACAGTGGTGCTGCTGGTGGGCTGCATAGCTATCATCAAGGGTCTGCGGTCCGAGCCCCGCTGAGCCTGTTATTTCCAGAGGTCGCCGACAGCCATATCAGCTGAAAAGTGCGTCGCAATCTGGGCTTGCAACAGTTCTGCCGTCGCGAGCGCATCGGTAAGCGCGTGGTGCGATTGGTAGTGCGGCAGCCCATAACGCGTCCGGCTGTCGCCCAGCCGAATGGATTCCGTGTTTTCACGAGTAAACCATCTTCGCCAGCCTGCTCGCTGGCGAGGATGCAGGCCGGCTTCGATCTCCATCGTGTCAATGACCGGAAACTGAAACCCATCGTTTAGATAATGACGGAACGCCGCATTCAAAAACTCCCGTTCGATATGGCGATAATGAACCACGATGACGCGTCCCGCCATGGCTCGTAGCAGTTCGGGAATCAGACGGTCAAGCGCGGGCGCTTCATCGACCTCCGAGTGCGTTATCCGGTGGAAGGCAATCGAGCCGGCGTTGAGCTCGGAGAGCGGATTGATGACCTGATAAAACGCATCCTGGCATCGGATGCGGGCAAGGGAGAAGGGCACCATGCCCACACTTACGATGGCGTCGTGCCGGGAATCCAGGCCGGTGGTTTCGATGTCCAGGGCGGCCATGGGTACTTGGGAAATCGGCGTATCGCTCGAAACCATGCCCGCAGCGTAATACGCGGCCAGATACCCGTTGCTGGTGTTTGCAGCGAGGCTTGCAAAATGCTGTTGCCAGTCGAGCACGCCGCCCGCGAGCGGACCAGTCATAGTGTCCGGGACGATTGCAGGCTCGGATAGCGGTAGCGCAGGAATTTCTGCGCATTGCTGAGCACTTGAAAAGCTTCTTTCAGGTTGTGCCGCTCCGCTGGCGGAACCTTCTCAGGCTCTATGTTGTTATCGGGTTCGCGGCCCATCTCCAGATCGGCCGCCTGATGGCGTATCCGTACGATGGAGAGAAATTCCAGTGCGTAGCGCAACCGGACCAGCGCTTCAGGGGGCATCAGTTTAGTCGCGGCAATGGCGTCCAGGCGGTCGTATGAATTCTGCGCCTTGGAGCCACACGCCAAGGCGTGCACTCGTATCAGATCCGTCAGGGGGGCGGTACCGCGTCTTTTCAGGTTGATCACATTATTCTGCTCACCATCCTTTTCCATAACGAAGGTCCGAAAAAATCCCAGCGGCGGCGTCCGATTCAAGGCGTTGCGCGCCAGGCTGGCTAGAAACGGCTCGTTTCGGCTGGCTTCATCGACAAGCAGATTGCGGAGGCTGTCGACCAGCGAGGCTTCGCCATGCACGCTATCGAGGTCGAAGAAGATGCAGGCATTGAGTAGCGTCTCCGGGTTCGGTTGCTTTATCCACTGACTGAAATAGTTTTTCCATACTCGCAATGGCTGACGCCACTTGGGGTTAGTCGCCATGATCCCGCCCTTGCAATAAGTATAGCCGCACGCCGCCAATCCATCGCTGACCAGGGTAGCCAGTTGCAAGAAATAGTCATCATGCTGCTCCGGGACGAAGCTGTCATCCAGAATGAGCGCATTGTCCTGATCTGTGACCACCAGTTGCTCGTCTCGGGCCATGGAGCCGAGCGCCATGAAGCAATAGGGAACCGGCGGCGGACCGAGTTCCTGCTCGGCCAATTCGAGCAGTCGCTGCGAGAAGTTGCGCCCGATACTAGAGATCGCTCCGCCTATCATCTGCGCGCTGGCCTCGTCCTGGACCATGCGCAGGTACGTGGCTCGTACGTCCGGTAGCAGCGCGGCCAAGCCGGCGATGCTCTGTTTGTTGAAAATGCTGTTGACCAGATACAGGCTGCTCTGCGATTCGTACTTGATGATGTCGGACAGATTGATGACGCCGATCGGCCTGTGCCGGTGGAGTACGGGTAGATGGTGAATATTGTTGCGCAACATGCACAGCATGGCCTCGAATACCGTATCGTCAGCCTGAACAGTAATGGGGTTTGGCGACATCACCTCGCTCACCAGCGTCTGCGCTGGCAGGCCTTCTGCTACCATGCGGGTGCGGAAGTCCCGATCTGTCAGGATGCCCGTCATGCCCGGTTGAGGGCCGGAAAACGGTTCGTAGGAGGGCGCGTTCGGATCCATTATCAGCAGCGAGGACACGCTCTGACTGGTCATGATTTGCGCTGCTTCCTGAATGGTCGCATTCGAGAATGTTGTGACCGGTAAACGCGAGATCAGTTTACGCACCTTGATCTTCGACAGTTCGTTGGATTTGGTTTGCCGTTCGACGGCCGTCTGGAGTCGAGATAGCCCTTCAGCCTCAACGAAATCGGCGAAATCGTCGTGGCTTTCGCAGAGCCGGGTGAAAACAGCATCCGGAATCAGATAGATCAGGCTGTCTTCAATCGCCTTCGCTGGAAAGCGCACCTTGCGCGTGCGCAACAGGCCGAAGTGGCCAAAAATATCGCCCTCGGTCAGGCGATTGTAAAGCTCGCCGTTGCGCCGATAGATTTCCACAGCGCCGCTGCGTACATAGTGCAGCTCGCTGATGTCTTCTTCGAATTCGAGGATCTGGGTGCCGGCCCTGAAGTAGCTGATTTCGATCTGGCTGGCGATGCCGTCGAGCACGTCTTCGTCGAGCGTGTCAAATGGAGGGAAACGGGCGAGATGGTTACGGATCTCTAACAGCTCAACCTGCATTCGAGCTTCCTCTGATGACGAGCGCTCGGCGCGTTGGCCAGGCATGAACGGAAACAACATTGTAGTAACCGGGTCGGCGCGGGTAAAGACGACAGATAAAGGCCGGCGGACGGACGAGTTGGCATTGCCCCACGTGATCAAAAACCGGACAATCAGGCTGGCCGGACGAAACGCTGAATTTGCAGCAACCGGCGGGTGTATTCTGATGTTGCAACCCATGCAAGGAAGCCCTTCGATGGCGCGTTATTCTCAGCTGGCCGAACGAATGATCATGGCAGGCGTTTTGCTGCTGCTGGTTTGGCTACCCATACCGCTGGGAAGCAATCGAGACTGGTCAATGGCTTTTCTGGTCCTCGTAATCGGTCTTCTCGGGACGGCCTGGATGACCCTGCAGTTGTTTGATCCGACAGAGTTGGGTCGTGGGTTTCGCAAGGCCTTGCTGCCCCTTGGGTTGCTCGTCGGCGCGCAATGCTGGGTCGCTATTCAATGGCTGTTCGGATTGACTCAGGATGGTGCCAGTACCTTCCAGTACCTGTTTCTGGGTCTCGCCTACTGTTTGTTGTATCTCCTGATAATCAGTCTTTTCCGTACCCGCAAGAGACTCTCCCTACTGCTTGGCGTCCTGGTCGTCAGCGGCGTGACCCAGGCCTTCTACGGTACGTTGATGACGTTATCGGGGGTCGAGTGGTTGCTGCTGGAACCCAAGCGTTTCCATATAGATAGCGCCACGGGCACCTATGTGAACCGTAATCATTTGGCGGGCTACCTGGAGCTCACGATGGGCTGCGGTATAGGTCTGCTTATGGCTCTGCGAGCGGAAGGTCGCTTTCGCTGGGCCGGATTGTTTGAAACACTGATGGGCCCGAAGATGCGTCTGCGTCTGGGCCTGGTGATCATGGTCATTGCCTTGGTCATGAGCCATTCCCGGATGGGCAATACCGCGTTTTTCGCCAGCCTGATGCTGGTGGGAGGGATTTTTGTACTGATCGACAAGCAGAACCGGTTAAGGAATTGCCTGCTGCTGGCCAGCATACTTGTCATCGATACCCTGGTGATCAGCCAGTACTTTGGCCTGGAGCAGCTAAAGGAAAGGATTGTCGGCACGCGAATGAGTGATGTAGTGGTGGACGGCGTGGTGGTAGAAGGCGCTAATGAATATCGCGGCATCGTTTATTCGGACGCATTGCCGCTGGCGCTGGAAAAGCCTTTGCTAGGGCAGGGTGCTGGCAGTTTCGAAGCGGTTTTTCCTCGCTTCGCAGGGCGGGATGTGCCGCTGCACTATGACCACGCGCATAATGACTTTCTGCAATTTTTTATCGAATACGGTGTGCTGGGAATGTTGCCTCTGGCGCTTTTTGTACTGACCTCGCTGTTTTACGCGTTCAAGGCCATGCGCCAGGAAAAATCTATTTACAGAAGTGGTGTGGGCTTTGGTGCGGCTCTCGGGATCATCGCCCTGATGATCCACTCCTTTGCTGACTTCAACCTGCAAATCCCGGCCAATGCGGCGACCTTCGTTGTGGTGTGCGCCACTGCCATGCTGGCAAACTACCACAAGGTTGGATCAAGCCAGCGGAGCGCTGTGTTGGAGGGTGGGCGGGAACCGGCTACCGCCTCAAGCCAGGGCAGCAGAGCTGCCGCTGAGACTGTGTAACCTACAGTTTCTGTCCACTTACCCGGTTGTGATTAGTGGGCTGTGATTTACTCATGCCGTTCCTGGTTATGTAATAGAAGAATTTGGGTATGCCCACCACATAGCGACTAGCCAGTCGCCTAGGCTCCTTCAACAAGCGATACAACCATTCCAGTCCTGCCTTGCGAAATGCCACTGGCGCCCGGGTGAAGCGCTCTGCCGAGAAATCCAGAATGGCTCCGCCGCAGATCAACAAGGCTGGGCTGGAAAGCGCCTGCTGTATCTGAATCGCTACTTCTTCCTGTTTCGGCATCCCCATAGCCAATACCACAACGGGAACTTTATCGGCCTGGCAATGCCTTTGAATGTACTGGATATAACTATCATTGGGCTGAAAACCATCAATTGCATGAAAAGGCGCACCGTGGAACAGCTTTTTGGCCCCCTTCGAAAGCCATGGTTCGCGTGTGCCCAAGGCGAAAAACTGATAGCGCTCCGGGTGGGTGCTGAGAAGATGGGTGATCATTCTAGGAATGAAATCGGATCCATTCATATTGGCTTTGGGATCGCGGCCGTTCAGTTTGCACGCCAGCTTGATACCGATGCCATCACGCAGCAGATAAGTCATCTGGGAAAAGCGTTTACGAAGCGGCGGGTTCTGCTGAGCAAGATTGTAGGCATGCTGATTCAGGAAGGCCAGAATCGTTGGCGCTTCTACCGAAGCCAGCTTGTTCAGCAGGAGCTCGGAACGATCATCGTCCACAAGTTCCAGCTTGTTGATCAGAGGGTCTTGACGTTTGAAAAGTCCGTTAGTCATGACATCGCCACAGTAAAGAATATGAGATACATAAGGCCTTTTTTTGGCTCATTGGTTCCATGCATTTAACGTTTATCCATGATGTTTGCCGTTATAAAAACGGTAGCAAAACTTGATCAGTCGCTCCGGTTTAGAGTGTGTACGCGGGAAAGCTCGCGGCGTCTTCAAGTATGGACCCGGTTATTCATATCAGGAGGATTACCCATGAAAAAGCGCGCATCGCTACTGTTGGGCAAATGGCTGCTTGCCTGTTGCTTTTCTTTCTTTGGAGCATCTGCCTTTGCTGTCGAGCTGATCGGTATCAATGTTGCGGGGGCGGAGTTCACCAGCGGCAAATTGCCAGGCAAGCACGGCACGCATTATTTTTTTCCTCCGGAGGGGTATTTCGAGCAATGGGCCAAGCGGGACATACGAACGGTAAGGTTTCCAGTGAAATGGGAACGTTTGCAGCCAGAGCTGAACGGCGATCTTGACGACACCTATGCGTCTCTGGTCGATGAATTGTTGAAGCGAGCGGAAAAGCACGACATCAAAATAATTCTTGATGTGCATAACTATGCGCGATATCGGGGTGATGTAATTGGCACTGAAAAAGTACCGGTGACGGCCTATCAGGATTTAATGGAGCGCATTGCCAAACGATGGAAGGACCAGAGCGCCTTGTACGCCTACGACATCATGAACGAGCCTTATGGAACCGACGACAAATGGCCAGCGGCAGCTCAGGCCGGCATCAATGGCATACGCAAGCACGATAAAAAACGCCCTTTGCTTATCGAAGCCACGTCCTGGTCCAGCTCTGCGCGTTGGCCCAAGCATGGTGATGAATTGCTCACCCTGAAAGACCCTGCTGACAATATGATTTTCTCCGCCCATGTCTATATCGATAGTGATGCCAGTGGCAGCTACGACGATGGTCCGGGCAAAAACTTTGATACTGCGATTGGCGTGAAGCGGGTGGAACCCTTCGTTGGCTGGTTGAAGGAGCATGGCAAGCGAGGCCATATCGGCGAGTTTGGTATTCCGGCAGATGACGATAAATGGCTGCAGGCAATGGATGAGCTTCTTGCCTATCTGAACGAGAACTGCATCCCGATAACTTACTGGGCAGCAGGCCCGTCGTGGGGCAACTACAAGCTTTCGATCGAGCCCAAGGATGGCAAGTCCGGCAGGCAACTGGAGGTCCTGCAGAAATACGTAGGGAAAGGCAACTGTGAGGGCTACGGTCCGAACTGATCAACGCTTCGCTGCGTCAGAGCCCTGATAGTCAGGGCCTTGGCGCAGCCAGATTTAGCCCGCAATGGGTGCAAAGCGCGCTATCAGTTTTTTGAATTTGCTCAAAATCTTGGATTTCAATGTCAGTCCCTTGCGAATTACATGTGCCTTTATGGCCGGCAGGCTTTTCCCTGGCACATACATCTCGTTGGTTTCGATGCAGAACACCGGTTTGTTGGAAAGCTTCATTATTTCCAGGGCCTGGTGTTCCTCGCTTTCGATAAACAGTACGGCGTGGGGGTCGTTGTGATAGATCTGGGCCTTGAATTTGGAATGCATATTCAGGCGCCGTCTTTCCGCAGCGGAGGGCAGATCCAGCATATGTAGCTGGCCATATTCAACGCCGTGCCGTTGCAACCATTCCTCGGTTTCTCCCCGGTACTTTTCGAGCCGGCTAGTCACCAGGTGGGCGACTTTTATAGTGGGTATGAAGAGGGGGCGGGTACTCTGCAGGAAGCCGAGATAATTTGGCCCGTCATCATTCTCGGTATGCGTAGGATCGACGCACAGTACCCCATCGATATCCAGACAAGCGTTCGCCAGGAGCCGGTGGTGCATGATGTTCCACTCAAACAGTCTTGGCTGCTCGACCGTCTCCAGATGCAGATCCACGCTGCCGATATTCTCCCTCTGGGCAAAGGCAACCATGGTCACCACTTCGCCAGAGAAGACTTGCTTGACCATATCAACCGCGGCGCGCATCGAGTTCCCCGAAGCGATGCTGTCGTCTACCAACAGTATTTTCTTCGCGTCCCAAGGCTTCACCAGCTCGTTGTGCTTGTAGCTTCGCGTGTTGCCTTTCTTCAGGTCGTCATTGCGCTGGAAGGAATAAAGATCCGTCAACGGCAGGTTCAGCTTCAACGAGACGATGCTCGCAACCAGCATTCCGCTGCGGGGAATGCCAACAATAAGCTCGACATCACGGGGCACTTTGCTGACATGTTTGTTCGTCAGAAATGAAAGATCACCCACGCTTCTGTAATTCATAAAAAGCTTTCTCCTTGCTGTATGGTATTCCAAGCCGCGATCATGAGTGGATCAGATCTTGGTTGCCGGATTCTTAGGTGACGCCTCGGTCGCCCTTCCGTAGTTGTCAGAAAAGCGGATGATATCGTCCTCGCCCAGATAGGATCCGGACTGCACCTCGATCAGTTCCAATGGAATAATGCCTGGGTTTTCCAGCGAATGGACCTGTCCGATGGGTATGTAGGTCGACTGGTTCTCGGTCACCATGTAAGTCTCATCGCCGTTGGTTACCCTTGCGGTTCCGCTGACAACAATCCAGTGCTCTGCCCGGTGGTGATGCATCTGCACAGACAGCTTGGCCCCAGGCTTTACGGTGATTCGCTTGACCTGATAGCGCTGTCCATTGTCGATCGAGTCATAGACACCCCAGGGGCGATACACTTCGCGGTGATTCAGGTATTCGCAGCGTTGCTCCAGCTTCAACTGCTCGACGATGCGCTTCACTTCCTGGGTCTGGCTCTTGTGAGCTACCAGTACAGCGTCCTTGGTTTCGACGATAACCAGATCTTCAAGTCCAACGGTCGCCACCAGTCTGTGCTCGGCATGCACATAAGTCCGGCGGGTCTCATGGCCAATCACGTCGCCCTTGTAGACATTGTCGTGTTCGTCCTTGGCGCTGACCTCCCACAAGGCTGCCCAGGATCCGATATCGCTCCAGCCAACATCCAATGGCACCACCACCGCATCAGTCGTTTTTTCCATTACCGCATAGTCAATCGAATCTTCAGGACAGGCTTCGAAGGCCTCCCGGTCGATCCGGGTGAAATGCATGTCCTGCTCGCTGACGGCTATCGCTTGCCGGCAGGCTTTGAGGATATCAGGTCGGAATTTCTCCAGTTCCTCCAGGTACCGGCTGGCGCGGAACATGAACATGCCGCTGTTCCAGAGGAAGTCCCCCGAGGCCAGGTATTCCTTGGCGGTCTCAAGATCAGGCTTTTCAACAAAACTCTGCACCTGGAAGCCCCCTTCGCCTTCAGGGGTGCCCTTTTGCACGTATCCGTAGCCGGTTTCCGGGTGAGTGGGCACTATCCCGAAACTGACCAGCTTGCCCGCTTCGGCAAAGGGCAGTGCGGTTTTCACCCGCGCTCTAAAACCGCTTTCATCCTTGATCAAATGATCAGCGGCAAGCACCAACAGAACCGGGTCCTCGTCGTCGGCAACCGCTTGCAACGCTGCCAGGGCAACCGCCGGAGCCGTGTTTCGGCCCACTGGCTCAAGCAGAATTGAGGCCTTTTCCATCCCCAGCTTGCGCAGCTGCTCTGCAGCCAGAAACCGGTGCTCTTCATTGCAGATGAGGCGGGGCAATTCGATATCCAGGCCTTTCAGACGCAATATGGTCGCCTGAAGCATCGAAAAGGACGCTTCCGCCAGGGGCAAAAACTGCTTTGGATTGAGTTGGCGCGAGAGAGGCCAGAGCCTCGATCCGGTGCCACCGGACATGATGATAGGGATCATTGCTTGACTCCAAATAAAGAAGTTGACTGTCTGAGTTGTCTGATGAGGATGGGCACAAACCGCCAGGCATCCCTTGCATAGCGACCAGTCAGCCTGCGGGGTTCGGTGCAGACGCGGTGCAACCATTCAAGGGAAATCTGCTGCACCCACCTGGGCGCGCGGGGCACACTCCCCGACAAAAAGTTGAGAGATCCTCCGACGCACAATCCAACCCCTGTGGCATTTTCGGCTTCCAAAATTTTCAGGGCCAGCACTTCCTGTGTGGTACAGCCGAGCGCAAGCACAACCAGGCGCGACGGATGCGCGGCGATAAACGCCAGGCAGGCTTCTACCGCACCCTGGTCATTGATGAAGCCCATGGGCGGGTAGTAATGATAAAAGGTGATGCCGGGAAACCTGTCCTGCAGGCGCGTCATGTTTGCCGGTTCGCAACCAATCACGCATACCTTCCATCTATGCTTGTCTGCAAGAACGATGAGATCTGCAGTCAGCGTGCTCCCCGGGATGGCTTCCTGAACCTGGGCACCCTGAGCTCGCAGAAACGGCAGTAGCACCCGGCTGTCGCAGACGCGATGAAGCGCTTTCACATAAGCCTTTTTCAAGCCTTCGTCGTGCTCCAACTGTACTACGTGATTTACATTGGGCGTGACGATATAGCTGAACTCGCGCTCACTGATGTCCACTATTTCCCTGATCAGCTCTTCTTTGGAGCCATCGTAAAAATCTATATCGAACGCCTTCATCATTATCTCCGTGACACACAGAAGCGTGGTGCACCAACTAGTTTTGACACGTTAAACGGCTCGTTTATCAACGGCTGCCTTGATCCATTTTATGTGTGCGTGTACATAGTGCAGGCCATACAGCACGTAATTCTTGAACGAAGACAGCTTGAGATAGCGGCGTCTGATCTGTACGTCTTCCTTGATGGCAGCGAATCGACGCATCTCGGACACGCCGGTAATATCAAAAATACACAGCGGTTCTTTCAGTTGCATGATCTCGCTACCGTCCAGACCATTGACGAATTCAATGATCATGCAGTAATCGGCGGACAGCTTGTAGTCTTCGCGAAAGCGCACGCTGCGCAGATGTTCGTTTTCGAAATACATGGCCTGATGGCTGGACGGCATGCCAATAAAAAGACGGTCGATACTTTTACTGAAAGCCTTGGTCAGCTTGCCACTGCCGCTTTGCAGGTAGTAATCGCCGTACACATATTTCGGGCGGGTCTCGGCCTGCTCGATATGCCGTGCGACCTTGGCCAGCACTGATTCGTCATACAGGCAATCGCCACTGTTGAGAAACAGCGTAAATCCAGGTGTGGCAGCGCCTTTCTCCAGCCCTTTGTTCATGGCGTGATACAAGCCGTTGTCAGGCTCTGAGGTAATATCTGCCTGCGGGTCATTGATCATGTTCAGCCATTCAGCGCCGCCGTCATTGGAGGCACCGTCAACCACTATCCATTTGAAGTTCCGATAGGACTGACGAACAACGCTCTGGTAGGTCTTCTTGAGACCCTCCAGATTATTCCAGTTTATAGTTACGATATTGAAGTGGACCATGGGCCATCCGGTTCGGTGGTTGATGCAAGACGGGCTGAGCAGCGTGTGCCCTTGCATAATAAAGGAAGCAGGCCATCGATATGCCCAGCGTGTCACCGCCGAACATGATCGCGTTCGATAGAATCATGTTGAAAATGCCAAACCAGAAGCTCAGCTGGAACGCGCTCAGCAAAGGGCCTTTGTCCTTGCATTTCCTTATGACCCGCAGGAAGAATCCATAGAAGGCCAGCGCGATAAACGGGGTCAGAAATCCGAAGCGATGGTATACGCCAACAATGCCTACGTCTGACAGATAGAAGTGCGGGTTATACAGATTGTAAAATCCGCCATTCCACTGCAGCGATAGCGCGCCCAGACCTATGTAGGCGTTCTCCCTGACTTCTCTCATGATGATCGAGATAGTGTTGTCTCGTACCCCCGGGCCTTCGGTAGCCTCAAACAGCAGAGCATTGAATTTCTCGTACTGTTCCACATAGAACTCGGGAACCAGAAAAAACGAACCCACCAGAATTATTGCCGCAAGCCCGCCTACCTTGACCAGCGAGTCGATCCTGTTGCGGAATATCCAGAGCGCCCCAATAGTCCACAAGACCATGGTGCCCCGCGTCTGAATGACCAGCCAGAGATAGGCAGCGAAATACAGGACAAGCAACAGCCGCTTCATGGACAAGTCGTTCTTCAACCGATACAGCAGCGTGTAGACCGCGATACTGATGTAACCTGAGCCGATTCGATATCTGTCTGGCCGCAGGGGATTGTTACCCCATTCCACTTCGTCAACTTGAAACGCGACATTGGCGTTGTCAGGAATGATGTTGAGATAGTAGGCGAAGCCCACCACGGAGGCGAAAATAGCCGAATAGATGAAATAGTTTTCAACCTGAAGCTGGGTCGGATTGGTCTTGATCAACAGGAAAAGAGCGATGAAAAAGCTCAACCAGAGCAAGCTTCGGCGTTCTTCCAGAAAGCCATAGATCAACGGCTGGCCGAAATTCAGGTTGGCCAGTAGGGCGGACGTAACAGGCAGGACCACACCGACAAAAATGATCCAGAGAGCGGCTTTGGATTGATATACCCGCCGCCATACCAGAAGTAGCGCACCTGCCGCCGCGATGACACCAAAGAGATAGAGCTCGCGTAGATAGGGGATGCCTGCTTTTTTATCGTCGGTCAGGAAAAACACGCCCGAGTTCAACAGAACCAGGATAAATAGCAAATTCCTGTAAGCAAGTAGTTGCTTAAACAATGGTCGAGTTCCCTTCAGTTATTTCTGTACGTGCTTTAGGCAAGTTCATTGAGGCTTTGGGCAGAATCATTGGGCAGCAAAAAACGGGAACAGTTCCTTCGCATAATGCCGCAGTGGAATCAACTGACCTGCGGGTTGCTTACAGCAGGTAGGCTTTGGTGTTCTGATGGACCTCGGCGGATTGCACCATTTCCTCAATCGACCACCACCGAAACGACCCGTGCTGGTTGTCAGGGGCAAGGGCACAGCCAGCAGGCAGCGAGAACTCATAGCCGATGGTTACGTAGTGAGTGTCGGGGTGAGAGGGATAATCGCCGAAGACGCTGTCTTCATAAAAATGTTCGTAGACCCCTAGCAGGCTTGCCTGGTCGCGGGTGTATGCCTGGCCCAACTCGGTTTCGGTAATTCTCCGGAAGGCTGAATCCAGCGTCTCCTGCTTGTAGATCCTCCCGCCCGGCACGAACCAGAATCCCCGTGCCGGGCGGTTGAGGCGCTGGCCGAGCAAAACTTCGCCTTGCTGGTTACGTACCAGCAGATCAATGGAAACCAGCGGTGTGCTGGCAACCACTGTTCTGAAGGTCGTTGGTTCAAGAAACACCTTAGCCTCGAGCCTCGTCCATGTGCTCTACGAACCAGCCGTAGGCATCCTGTAAACCCTCTTCAAGATTGATGCTGGCTTTCCACCCCAGGGCTTGGAGGCGTGAGACCTCCATCAGCTTGCGCGGCGCGCCGTCAGGCTTGCTGGCGTCAAAGGTCAACCGCCCTTGGAAGCCGGTAACCTTGGCCACGGTTTCCGCCAGTTCACGGATAGTACAGTCCTGACCTGTCCCCACATTGATGTGCGACAGCATGGGCTGGGTATGCTGTTGGTAGGTGCCGCTATCCAGATTCATTACGTGGACACTGGCCGCTGCCATATCATCCACATGCAGAAACTCGCGCTTTGGTGTTCCGCTGCCCCAGACCACAACCTCCTCATCGCCGCGCTGGGTCGCTTCATGGAAGCGTCTCAAGAGAGCGGGGATCACATGGCTGTTTTCCGGATGATAATTGTCATGCGGGCCGTAGAGGTTGGTAGGCATCACGCTGCGGTAGTCCCGACCGTATTGGCGGTTGTAGCTTTCGCAGAGTTTTATCCCGGCAATTTTGGCCACAGCGTAAGGCTCGTTGGTGGGCTCCAGAACGCCGGTCAGCAAAGCTTCCTCGCGCATCGGCTGCTCTGCATGCTTTGGATAGATGCATGAGGAACCCAGAAACAGGAGCTTCTGTACATCATGGGCGTGGGCCGCCTGAATGATGTTGGCCTGAATCATCAGGTTTTCGTAGATGAACTCGGCGGGAAAGCTGTTATTGGCGTGGATCCCGCCGACCTTGGCCGCGGCCAGGTAGACCTGATCGATTCGCTCGTTTGTAAAGAACGCAGCGACCTCTGCCTGATCGAGCAGGTTTAGCGCATCGCGCCCCCTGGTAACGATGTTGCCGCAACCCTGGGACTGGAGACGCCGCACGATGGCCGAGCCCACCATACCGCGGTGCCCGGCCACGAAAATGCGTTGTTGGTTTTCCATGCTCAATTCTCCACGGTTACCGGAATATCATGACCGTGTTCCTTGAGCAGAGCGTGGCGCTGGGCAACCTTGAGATCCTCGCGGACCATCTCGGCACACATTTCCTGAACCGTTACTTCGGGGACCCAACCCAGATTGTTCTTTGCCTTGCTTGGATCGCCAAGTAGCGTTTCCACTTCGGCAGGGCGGAAGTAACGTGGATCAATGCGTATCAGCACATCACCTACTTTCACGCCTGGCGCCAGATCACCTTCCAGGCGATCAATGATTCCCTTTTCATCGACGCCGGTTCCTTCAAAACGCAAATGAATACCCAGCTCAGCCGCTGTCCAACTGATGAACTCCCGCACCGAATACTGCACGCCCGTGGCGATGACATAGTCCTCGGCCTGGTCCTGCTGCAGCATCATCCACTGCATGCGCACGTAATCCTTGGCATGGCCCCAATCACGCAATGAGTCGATATTGCCCATGTACAGGCAGCTCTCGAGTCCTTGCGCTATGTTTGCCAGACCTCGCGTGATCTTGCGGGTTACGAAGGTTTCACCGCGACGCGGGGATTCGTGATTGAAAAGAATGCCGTTACAGGCATACATGCCATAGGCTTCACGGTAGTTGACCGTAATCCAGTAGGCGTAGAGTTTGGCCACGGCATAGGGTGAGCGTGGATAAAACGGCGTGGTTTCTTTCTGCGGTGTTTCCTGTACCAGGCCGTAGAGCTCGGACGTGGACGCTTGATAGAAGCGCGTCTTCTTTTCCAGACCCAGCAGACGGATCGCTTCGAGAATGCGCAAAGTTCCCATGGCGTCTACGTCGGCGGTGTACTCGGGCGCTTCAAAGCTTACGGCAACGTGCGACTGAGCTCCCAGATTGTAAACCTCGTCAGGCTGTACTTCCTGAAGGATACGGGTGAGGTTTGAGGAGTCCGACAGGTCGCCATAATGCAGAACGAAATTTTTGTTCTCAACATGCGGGTCTTGATAGATATGGTCGACGCGCTGGGTATTGAACGATGACGCCCGGCGTTTGATGCCATGCACCTCATAGCCTTTTTCCAAAAGGAATTCTGCAAGGTAAGAGCCGTCCTGACCTGTGATGCCGGTGATAAGTGCTTTTTTACGTTCCATTGCGAATTTTCTCCGAGTGAATGCAAAGTGTTCTGATGATGTCGTTAACGCGAGTGGGACCCGCGAAACATGATTTGAATCCGCTCTTTCAAGCCAAATAGAATGACTTTTGGTGAGGGAAATTTGTAGAAGAAGCGGTACATGTCGTATTCGGTCCTGGATGCCCTGAGGCTGGCACTGTTGACGTCCGCAGTGTCTATCAGGGCGATCCCTTCGCCCTCCAGGTCATGCATGACGCTCAGCTCCATCGGTTTCATGGACAAGCTAAAATTAAGTAAGCCTTTTTGCGTCGTCCGCGTCAGCTGCAAGCCGCTACGGCAGTCCTTGCAGCCATACAGATTGACGATGAAATCATATCCATTGAGCTTTTCGTTCTGTTTCTTGAGGCTGGATGGCAGCAACTCGCAGAACGCGTCGTATATCGCAAGGCCGTTCTGCAACGCAGCAAACTGATAGTCGATGCTTTGTTGCTGGATCGCGACCTGAAAGCGGGAAGACGCGATATTGAAATGCTGCCCAGGGTCGCCAAAGTTGGTGCTCAACGAGCGGTAGGGATAAACGAAATATTTGTTGAGCGAGATGATGTAGGCATTGTGCAGCTTGAGCCAGGATGATTCCGGCCAGTTGCGTATATCCGCCGGTATATCGTCGACACCCGAAATGTCCGCCCCGTGCTGTTCGATCCAGTGTCTGAAACCTACCCAGTGCGACCGCGACCAGGCTTGGCCCCAGGACGCTGCCAACTGCATGAAGTAAACGTCTGAATTACCATTGTCTACTGGCGTAAAGGGCAGGTTAGCGGTCTGGCTGAACTGTTGGCTGTACAGACTGATTCCGGCGATCTCTGGATCATCGGAATAGAAATTCAGTGCCCGAGAGGTATATTCATAAAAGTAGGGCGAAACGAACAGGTCGTCCTCCAGAACGACCACGTCTCCATACTCTTCCGTCAGGTCGCCACAGCTCAGCACATGGTTGCGCAGGCCAAGTCGCGTCTCATGCGCGATGATTCTTTTTTCGCCGAAAGGCCAATCGAAATCAGTGGCTACATCCCGGGGCTCAGGGTTGCCTGAGTTGTCCAGGCTGATGACAAGCCGTACATTCCCTGGAGGGTAATGGGCTTTGCGCAGCGAGCCGAGCAAACGATTCAGGCTTTTTGGCCGGTTATAGCCGATGACGATAATAGTAGGCAAATTCAAGGTCATAACATCTCATAGCCGGTATTGAATGGTAAACGCCAGTGCTCGATTGAATTGCGCATCCTAGCAATAGCCGCGGGCGTAACGTCTACGCGACTCGGTCAGCAGAATGACGACGAGACTCAGATAAATCACGATGCTCACCGTGGTAAAAGCGATGACCGTGCTCAGCTCTCCTTCAAGCAGGACGGCGCCCACAAACAGTGCCGCGGTCCGTAGGGTGGTGCTGACTATTTCAAATTTCAACGAAATACGCTGCATGGACAATGCCGGAAAGGCCACAGTGCAGGGGCGGCTGACGAATATGGCGTATTCCGCCAGGGCAAGCCATCGCGCAAACTCCCCTGCAACTTCCCACTCGGAGCCGAAAACAAAGGAGAACAGCCAGGGCCCGATAAGAAATACCGTGCCGAAAGGTATCAGGCCTACCAGGGCGAGACCGGCTATGGCTTTGGCCAGCATGGGGGTGATGGGTTCTTTGCGCTGAATCGCCTGGGTAATTCTTGGGTAATACACGTCGGCGACTGATTTGCCTATCAGGTGCGTGGGCATGCTTAACGTCTGCTTGCACAGCGCGAAGAAACCGGCAGCTGCTGGCCCAAAATAGGCGGCCAGCACCAGCGTAGGCAGATTCTGGGACACCGCATTGATCAGCATTTGCGGAGCTCGGAATTTTGGAAAATCGACGTATTGGCGGGCCGGCTTCAGTAAATGGGTGGGTTCCTCCCGTCGCCGATCCTGGTCGATTGGTTGCCGGGCATTTCTGTTGCGGATGCCCAGCAAAAGCATTGTGGCGTGGAGCAGGGGCCCAAATGCGGTGGTGATTACCAGCATGGCGGGAGTCGCATAAATGAGACCCCCAGCGCTACGGATTAAGTTGTGGGCGAACGAGTGCATCACTGCGACTTTTGCCGTGACGTGGAACAATTGCTTGCGGATCAACCACTGCTGCGCCGATTCAAGTGAAGCGCCAAACAGCATGACTATCGGCAACAGCATCAGGAACGGAGTTATTTCCTCGACCCCCATGGCCCCTACAATGGCTTCGCCAAAAAAGTGCAAAATAACTGCAAGGACCAGCGCAACCACGACCGCCAAAATTAAAGATAATTTGACGATTGCCCTCGCATCGGCGTCCCGCTTCGGCAGCACAATGGCCATGGGGTAGGTCAGTGCTGCTATCGGCACGAGCATCATGACCAATCCCATGAATACGCCCAGCACACCGTAACTTTCCGGCCCGTAGAGGCGCGTTATGATGGGCATGAACAGCATGGTCAATGCCTGAGCACCGGCGGTGCCCGAGACGACGGTCATGATGTTGCGCAGCAATTTGCTGCGCAATTGCTCGCGCAGCAGATCGCTGAATGACTTCAATCGGGTAGCTAGCCGGCCAGCGTTTTTGATATCGACCTCCCCTGTCTGGATATGCTCAGCCATGGATGGGCATACGACCTATACCGTAATAGTCGAAGCCTGCGCGCTTGATCTGGACAGGATCGTACTGATTTCTGCCGTCGACGATCAAAGGCGTTTTCAACAGCTTTTTAAGCGCCTTGAAGTCCGGTCGGCGGAAAGGTTTCCATTCGGTTACCAGGACCAGCGCATCGGCGTCGATAACGGCGTCATACTGACCTTCGACAATTTCCAGCCGTCCCTCGGCAAACCAGTGCTCCGGAAACTCCCGTCGCGCTGTTTCCATGGCCACAGGATCACAAGCCCGGACCTTCGCTCCGGCATTGACCAGGCTGTTGATCAGCACAACGCTGGGCGCTTCGCGCATGTCATCGGTTCCTGGTTTGAATGCCAGGCCCCATATGGCAAAGGTCTTGCCCGCCAGATCACCGGCGAAGTGAGTGTTGATCTTGTTGAACAGGGACTGCTTCTGAAGCTCGTTGCGGTCTTCCACCGCCTGCAGCAATTTGGGTTCAAAATCACTCTGGTGAGCAATCCTTATCAAGGCCTTGACGTCCTTCGGGAAACAGGAGCCCCCGTAGCCGCAACCTGCATAAATAAAGTGGTAGCCAATTCGTTGGTCCGAACCAATACCCAGACGGACATTTTCGACGTCCACATCCAGCCGCTCACAGAGACTGGCGATTTCATTCATGAAGGATATCTTGGTGGCCAGCATGGCGTTCGCAGCGTACTTGGTCATTTCTGCGTCGCGCACACCCATGAACATCATCCGTGGGCGGTTGCGAATGAAGGGCGCGTAGAGCTCGGTGATGACCTGGCGGGCCCAGTCGCTGTCAGTGCCGACAATGATGCGGTCAGGATGCATGAAGTCATCCACTGCCGCGCCTTCCTTGAGAAACTCAGGATTGGACGCCACTTCGAACTCAACCGCTACACCACGCTTTTCCAACTGCTCGGTAATGGTGGCGCGAACGAGATCAGCGGTCCCAACCGGTACGGTGGATTTGTTGATGATGATTGATGGGCGCGTTATCAGGCTGCCGATTTCGCGGGCCACATCGACAACGTAGCGCAGATCAGCCGATCCGTCTTCGCCTGGAGGGGTGCCCACGGCGATGAAAAACAGCTCGGAATCGTCCATGGTGTCTTTCAGTGACGTGGTAAAACGCAGCCGGTCAGCTGCGTAGTTTTCAGTGACAATATCTTCCAGACCGGGCTCGTAGATCGGCAGCACACCGTTCTTCAGGTTTTCGATCTTCTGCGGATTTACATCCACGCAGTAGACGGTATTGCCCATCTCCGCGATGCAGGCGCCCGTTACCAATCCGACATAGCCGGTTCCAACAACAGTGATGTTCATGCTCTATCCTTAATTTTACAAAACCTGCAGCGGCTTCCGGCGCCACAGCGTGCCGCAAGCCATGTCTTCGTAATATGGCTCGCCCGTCAGTAAACGTCCCGCGAAAAGAGGGTGAAGGGCGTCTTGAACAGGATTTTTATATCCAGCCACAGTGACCAGTTGTTGATATAGGCAAGATCCTGCTCCACGCGCTGCTGCATTTTCTCGATGGTTTCGGTTTCGCCACGATGTCCGGTTACCTGAGCAAGCCCCGTTATGCCTGGCTTGATGCGATGCCGTGCCATATAGGCCAGTATCTTGTCGCTGTAATAGTCATTGTGGGTGACCGCATGGGGACGAGGACCCACCAGCGACATTTCGCCCTTCAGAACATTGAACAGCTGGGGTAGTTCATCAATCGACGTGCTGCGCAAGACTCGGCCCACCGGGGTAACGCGTGGGTCATCTCGAGTGGCCTGTTTGACGACGGTGTCGTCGTCATGCAGGCGCATCGAGCGAAATTTCATCACGTGAATGACTTCGCCGTTCCAGCCATGGCGGGGTTGGCGAAAGAAGACCGGGCCTGGTGACGACAGTTTTACTGCCAACGCAGCACCCGCCAGCAATGGGCTGAGCAGGATGATCGCAAGAAGCGCAACGCCGCGATCCATCAACTCTTTACTGAAAACTGCCGCCGGATGCGAGCTCAGCGGCGTTTCGTTCAGGTAGATCGCTGGAAGATGCTCGATCTGCGAAATAGACTGATTGAGCAGCGGCATTCTGCCGAAATCAGGGATCCAGACCACGTCTACGCTCAGGTCGAGCAGCGTGGTATAGATATCTTCGATTACCGCCACTTCGTCGAGACTCAGCGCGATATAAACCCGGCGCACGCCATACTGATCAACCAGTTCGCGAACCTTTGACAGATCGCCCAGCACTGGAAATCGACCGTCCAGCGTTCTGACGCCGGGCTTGGAGGTGATCAGCCCTACCATGGGTACCCGGTTTGACTGGTGCAGCCGCTCCGCTAGATTGTAAGCGGTGGGTCCTGAGCCGATGATGACTGACATACGCTCGGTTCTGAGCTTGCGCGAATGCCGGTTGCCGAAATAGCGCAGCGGTATGTAGGCGATAGCCTGAATGACAAAGCCGAGCAGCGCCCACCGAGCCAATACTTCCAGAGAGAAGAGATACATGCTTTCGCTTGCATAGGCGATGAGCAGCAGGCCTGACAGCAACGCCCCCCAGCCAGCCAGAAGATGACCCAACCCGGCAAAATAGCTGTGTTTCTTATGGTATACGTGAAGCAGCATGTAAGCGGGTACTGACCCGAAGATAGTGATAACAATCAACAGTCGATATTGAGCGGAAACCGTTCCGAACTGTTGGAATACCAGGTAGCACAATAAGCCGCTGACCAGAGAAATGGCGCACAGCCATTGACCCCAGAAAGTAAGCCCACGGCGATTGACGGCGGGGTTGCTGCGTTTGGCTATCATGGTGAACCTTCCTCCTTACATATCTGCTGTTGCGATTTGATGGCGTTGCTGAGGCTCCAGCACAGCGCATTGTTTAACCCTGACGCATGGGCGAGGCCGAATATCCGCGCCGCTTCATCAGAGCTATGGGCCGCAGCACGGCCAGCTGCAGCCAGGGTCAGAGTCCGCTGTTCCCGGTCCAGGCTCTCCCAGCTCATGAACCCAAGGCTTGCCAGGCCACGATTGAGTTCAACGCGTCCTGTACCCAGTTCGCTCGCTCGCTGCAAGGCTAGAGCGAATTCCTCATCGACCTGTTGCAGGCCGCGTTTGGCATAGGCTATCCGCAGCCAGGTCCACGGCCAGCTCGGGCGAGCTGCCGCAGATTCCCGGAAGGCATGCAGTGCCAGTTCTATTTCTTGTTTTGAGTCGGCATCCGGGCGTTCGACCAGCGGTCCCCAGGAGAGCACTCGGCCTAAACGATCGGAATACTCCCCGCTTACGACGGGAAACTGACTGACGGCACGCTCGGCACGCATCCTGGACAGTTCCCAATATGTCTTGCTGGGCGGTGAGTCGGCTTGCTCCCAAGACTGCAAGGCGCGCTCCGTGTGATCGCTGGCGATACCAGCCAGCATCATGGGCAGAGCAAAGACAATGCAGATCAGTGATAAGACAAAGGCAGTAGCACTAATCAGCTTTTGCTGCCTCAGGTTCCGGCCGTCGCCGCCGAGGCTAGCTGTGTTGCGCTTGCTATATGGATGGGATGTTGCGGATACGGTCATTTTCCAACGTCCTTGCCATATTCCAGCCGTAAGTCTTGAGTCATTTGCTGGCCGTCCGCGGCCAGGTAGCCTGAATCTGATACTGTCAATTAAACAAAGTGCCCTTGCGAAATACGCCACGGCGTATCTAGGACAAGCTGTTTTGCTTCACGTTCCCCAAGAATCTTCTCGGCGATGCTTAAACCCGGTTTTAATTCCGGTGGACGATACTTGATGTTGTGCGCATCGGTGGCGATCAGACTTACAACACCCTGTTTGAGCAGATGATGTGCCAGCCTTTGGGCCGATTCGCCAAATGCGCCGGCTATTGACCCCGCCGTAAGCTGCAACAGACAACCCTGCTGGATGAAAGGCTTGAGCTTGGAGGGGGTTAGCATCAACCCCTTGTTTCGCTCCGGGTGGGCCAATACAGGCATGATCCCTTCCTTGAGTAGCCAGCGGGTCATCCGCTCGGCGCCAAAGGGAATTTCACCGTGCGGAAACTCCAACAAAATCGCTTTTCTGCCTTCCCACTCCCCCAGGAAGGGTATCGAGCCATCCTTGACGCCCGTCATGATCTGGCTGTCGAAACGGACTTCGGCAGCGGAACTGACCTTGAGCTTGATACCTGCGCTCTTCAAAGCCGTCGCGAACTTACTGCAAGCCTGTTGAATGCTGGCGGCAGAGTTCTCGTACCGTCCTGGATGGATATGTGGCGTACACACCACATGGGTAATTCCGTGTTCCACTGCAAACCTGGCCATTTCCAGCGACGTCTGCATATCTTCCGGGCCGTCATCGATGCCCGGAAGCATGTGGCAATGCAAGTCAATCAACATCTAGGTCACCCGCAACACGACTTGAAAGAGGGCAGCGGGGAAATCAGGCGTTCTGCTCGCTGTAGCCGTAGTGATCGTAATAACCGCTATATTCGCCTTTCTTGGCAGCTTTTTTGACATCCACCTGGTTAAGCACGACACCCACGATGGAGGCGCCGCTCTGCAGCAACTGGCCCACCCCCTTTTGTGCCATGGAGATAGAAGTGCTTTCAGACTTGATCACGTAGATCACCGAGTCGGCATAGGTCGACATCAGAACCGAATCGCTGACGGCCTGGGTGGGCGGTGAGTCGATGAGGATGTGATCGTAGCGGTCTTTCACTCGCTCCAGAAACTTGGCGAAGCGCGGTGAGGCCAGCAACTCAAGCGGGTTGGGCGGAACCGCGCCAGCGGTAAGCATGTCCAGCTGGGCGTCCACGGTCTGAATGCAATCTTCGACCTTCGCCGTCCCCGCGATGAGGTTGGCCAGGCCGGGCGTGCCGACCGGGAAGTCAAAGTTCCTGGCAAGGGTAGGGCGCCGCAAATCCGCATCGATCAGCAATACACGCTGCAATTGTCCAAGAGCAAAGGCCATGTTGGCGGCGACCGAGCTTTTACCTTCGCCGGGTACCGAGGAGGTAATCACGATGACTTTCTGCGGACGACTCATATCGGCAAGCATGACGCTGGTGCGAATGGTACGGACGGCTTCACAGAAGCGCATGTCATCCCCTTTCTCAAACAGGTGAGACACCTTCTTCTGCTGCTTTTTCGCCACCAGGGGCACGATGCCAAGCACCGGCAGATTGAGGTTGTTTTCCACATCCTCAGCGCTCTTGAAGGTGTTGTTGAGAAAGTCCGCAATAAGCGCAATAGCGACGCCAACGATCAGGGCCAACATGGTTGCGATGATAATCAGCAGCTTGGTATTCGGCGCACTCGGCCTTGACGGCGGTATGGCCTGATCCACTATCCGGGCGTTGGTGGTACTCAGATCCTGTGTCGACGTGGTTTCACGCAGGCGAGTCATGAACGTCTCATAAAGCTCCCGGTTGCTTTCTACTTCGCGGGTGAGCTCCCGAACTCTGAACTCCTTGCGCGAGATATCCTGGATCTGCTCCTTGTTGGCGTCGAACGATGCGCGCACGGATTGTTCATTGGCTACGGCCAACTGATAGTTTCTTTCAATGCCGGCGACAACCTGTTCTACCTGGGCTCTCAAGCTCGCGGTGGCCGCGTTCAGATCTGATTGAGCAGCCTGCATTGCTGGATACCGCTCGCCGTAGCGACGTGACAGTTCTTCAACCCGTGCCCGCGCCCGCGCCTGTTCGGATTTGAACTGTTGAATCAAAGGATGACCCAGCACGGCGGGAACACTTGCCATACGTTCCCAGCCTTGTTCACTCATGGCCTGGACCTGACGATACTGGCTTTCTGCCTCGGCACGCTGACTGCGGGCGTCCACCATCCGATCACCGGTCAGAGCCAGCTCGTTGGCACTAACGGTGCCAACACCATCTACATCCACCAGACCTTCCTGCTCACGGTAGGCTTGCAGGCGGTTTTCCGCTTCCTTCAGGGAGGTGCGCAGCTCTGAAAGACGGCTGTTCATCCAGGTGGTTGCAGCCATGGACATTTCCATCTGCGCTTCCAGCTGGCCTTCTATATAGCTGTTTGCCACGGAGTTGGCTGCCTGTGCTGCAGTCAACCGGTCAGCCATCTCAACGGAGATTCTAACCAACTGGCTTTTACCCTCAACGCTCACGGAGACGCGCTGCATGAACTGCTGGGTCACGTTGTCCATGATCTGGGCTTCGGTCATCGGCTCTGCGCCATCAGACGGATCCTCTCCAAGGACCATTCCCTGAAGACTTTTAATAATGCCGCGAATATCAATCAGCGGCTGGTCTTGCTGCCGTGGATCAAACTCGGGATGCTCTACGAGATTCAGCTCGCGCACGACTCTTTCAGCCACGCCCCGGCTGCTGATAAGCCCGATCTGGGTTTGCAGGTATTCGTTAAGCTGTCCGGTGTTGTCATAGACCTGTTGAAAGGCAACCAACTGATTGCCCTTGCCTTCGATCATCATTGTGGTGCTTGCGCGATAAACCGGCGTCATCTGCATAACTGCCAATGTTGCCAACATGCTGACCACGACTACCAGCGAGATGATGCTCCATTTACGGGACCATATTGCATACCAGATCTTTTTCAGGTCGATGTAGTCTGTGTCGTCGTCAGACGGCATAGGCTGCCATTGGCGGTCGGGTCGAATGGAGCTATTCATGCTCAGAAGAATCCTTGGTCGATAGTGATGGTGTCGCCCGGCTTGACGATGGTGCTGAGTGACGCCCTTTCGGAGGTGCGGCCGTCGTCCGACCCGCGAACAATGGTTATTCGTCGAGTGGATGCTCGCTCCGTCAAACCGCCCGCCAGGGCAATGGCGCGATCAAGGGTCAGTCCGGGCTGGAACGGGTATCCTCCGGGCTGGTTAACCTCACCGCTGATATAGAATTCGCGATAGTTCGCAACGCTGACCGACACACGCGGGTCCACCAGGTAGCCTTCCTTCAACGCATTCGAGATCAAGGTTTCGATCTCACCCGGCGTTTTGCCACTGGCGTTCACATCGCCCATGAACGGATAGGAAAAGGTCCCGGCATCATTCAGGCGGATCTCTTCGAAGCTCAGCTCCGGCTCGCCGAAGACGCTGATTCGTAATACGTCGCCCGAGCTGAGACGATAACGGTTGTCAGTTACCTGGGCGCTCGCTTGCAGGGCTACACCCAGCAGCAACACAAGCGACATCACTCTTGTAATATTTCTGATCAACATGGGTCTCTCCACTTGTTTTGGTTTTTGCCAGCGGCTTGCGTTGGCATTGCTTGGCCCGTAGTGGGCGGGCCAGGCAATTGGTTCAACGGTTATACCTTGACTCTCATGGCTGCTATCAGCCTGGACTTTAGAGACTCAAGTTGACACTCAATAGATAGACGTTCCGGTCGTAGGTGTTATTCCGTAAAGTTGAGTCGTTTTCTGACCGGCGGTAGCCCAGTGTCAGGTCGACCCAGCGATCCAGGGCATAATTGACTCCGATGCCGTAGGCGGTCAGCTCATCTTCACGATCCCCAAGAGGGAGTTCTTCACGGTCCTTGTAATCGCGATCAGAGAACAGATATTCAAGCTCGGTGCTGATGCGGGAGGTCCATTCATGTTCCCAGCTGAGCACCGTTGTCATTCTCTCGACAGTCGCTGCGGCGTCTTCACCTTCATCAAACGCTCTACGTGCGTTCAGCTTGAAGATCGAATAGGTGCGGGGCAGATAGGCAATCTCGGCTTCCCACATCGGGCTGGTGTAATCGGTGCGTTCATTGCTATCGAAGTTCTTGCGCTCGGCACCGACCCGGAGTGAGCCGCGCGTCTTGGCGGTAGCTTCCCAGGTCGCACCGACCAGAGCCGCAGAGTTGGTGCCGTCACGCTCGAACATATCATCGACATAATCGTGCTGGGTGTGACGAAGCTCGGCAATGGTGCGGGTTCTGGCTCCGAGCCGATGAAACCACGTGCCAGTCACTCCGGCGCTGTCGCGTTCCTGGTCTTCGTTGATGTCATCGCTGTTGTGATAACGGCGCTGCTCGTAGTTGGCGCCAAAGTCCAACTGGTTCATGGCAGTGCGCGCGCCAAAGGTGTAGCCCACGCCAGCGACCGCGCTGCTGTACTTGTTGTTTCTGAAATCATCTCGCTCAATATCGATCAGCTCATCATCCCCGCGATCAAAATTATTAACCGTATCTTCAATGCGGTGATAACCGACGTTCCAGCGGAAGCGATGGCGATCAGTGGCAATCAACGCACTTTTCAGTGTGAGGCTATGATCGGTATTGGAGGCGTCGTCATCACTGTGGAAATATTCGGATTCCACTGAGTACTCAAGCTCATATGCGCTGTTGCGAGTTTCTGCAGCGAGCAAGAAGCTGGGTTCCAGCGTGGTGATCTGCGAAGAGAACTGGCTATCGGGAAGCCCGCGGTAGTTGTCATCGTAACCATGGGATAGCTGTAGGGTCGGCGTAAACTGGAAGCCGCGTAAATCAATGCTTTGGGGTTCGATTGCCCACCCATAGGCTGATACAGAGCTAATAAGAGAAGCGGTAACGATCTTGGAAAGCTTCATAACGCAATATTCCTTCTCGGAAATGGAAAGATTTTTGTTCTTCATATAAAGGGTTTATCAGCTTGAGCTGGCAGTGGTTCCACCACCGGTCCCGCCACCTGAACCGCCAGGCGGTACGCTTGCAGGGGTAAAGGCCGGGTTGCCGGAGCCTTGACGCCCAGCGGCGGTCGGGAACTCTTCGGTGACGATGCTGACGATTTCTTCAGCCTGGTCAGGCGCCGCTGCAACAGCAGCCGCGACTATCTCGGCAATCTGCTCAGGTGAGGCGTTGATGGCCGCTATCGTGATGGTAACAGCGAGTTCGGGATACAACCCCACGGTCTCGGTAACGACATCCGTGGCGGAATCGTTGCAAACGGCAATGCGTTCGCGAACGGCCGCCGCCACTGCTTCTTCATCTCCAGCAGTGTTGGCTGGCATGTACTCTTTAAGCGACATTTCGCAGCTGGTGACGGGCTGAGCGGGCTCGTTCGCAACGCTCATTCCTGACACCATAGCCAACGCCATGGACGACACTAGCAATGTTTTCCTCATGACCTTCCTCCTTGCTGGAACATACTGTCGATTCCCCACGATAATCGTGTCGAACCAGTCACTGATGCCGCTGAGGCCGCGCTGCTCCTCCTCTGCATCATCAGTTAGGTTTAGCATCAAGTCAGTGCATTGTGAAATCCGAGCCTTCCGAGCGTACGACCGCCTCGAATAGCCTGCCGATCGCGCTCGGCCCCTGATCTCCACACTGCCTGACATTAAACCAACCACATTTTCCTTATGCGCACGCAACGTGTGCGCGCATATGCCCTGACCCGGTTGGCGCCTCGGGCGAATGCATGCGATCCGATTGTTTTGAGTTTTTATTTTGATGAAGATGTAACCGGGACACAGGCTGATCCTGCCGCTTCACTTTCCTTGAATCAAAGCGTCCAACCGAAGCCGTCGGGTTGAAACACTCGAAGCCTTGTCGGGCGAGGTGCTCCCCGGCATTTTCGTTGTGCCGGGATTCGCACTGAATGAGATACCAAGCGATGTCTGTCAATTCCATCTGGTTGTTCATAAGCCCTCCTAGCTTTTGAGGTACATGCCGCTGAACATTCTGCACTGTTCAACAAATCCTGAGCCATGTCAAAGCGCCATCAAAAGCACTGTGCGCTCAGATAGACTAGACACAGCCTTTGAAGGAGAGTTCAGAAAAAATTTATCAAGACCATGCTTAATCCAAAGGACAATTGTTTCTCCGCCTGGTGCAGGCTAGGGTGAGTTGAAATCTGACCCGAGCGCCTGGATGAGCCTTACACCACACTACCGCACCCTGTTATTTACCGTCATCGCCATGCTGGCATTTGCCGGTAACTCGTTGTTATGTCGCGCCGCTTTGAGTCAGACCGACATAGATCCGGCTTCGTTTACCGCGGTACGTATCGTCTCCGGCGCCTTGGCGCTTTGGCTAATCATGCGCCTGCGAACCTCCGGTCAGCCCCTGGGTGGAAACTGGCGGTCTGCTGCTGCGCTGTGTATTTATGCGACCGCTTTTTCCATCGCCTACCTGCATCTGGACACCGGAGTAGGCGCGCTGCTGCTGTTCGGTGCGGTCCAGATCAGCATGGTAGGGTGGGGAATCTGGCGGGGCGAGCGTCCTGGGCGCTGGCAGATCCTGGGTTTGCTTTTGGCAATGCTCGGATTGATCGCCTTTCTGCTGCCGGGGGGAGATGCGCCCTCTGTTAGCGGTGCTGCGTTAATGGTGCTGGCGGGGGTGGCTTGGGGCGCGTATTCGCTGCTGGGTAGAGGAGTAGCTGATCCGGTGGCTGCCACTACTGGCAACTTTCTCAGGGCAACGCCTCTTGCGTTGGCGGTACTGCTGGTATTTGTCCAGAGCGCCAGCCTGGATGCAGCCGGGTTTGGACTGGCGGTGCTTTCTGGCGCGCTGGCGTCCGGGGTTGGTTACGCTATCTGGTATCAGGCGCTCCGGGGATTGAGCGCTTTACAGGGCGCGGGTGTGCAATTGAGCGTGCCGGTTCTCGCCGCGCTCGCTGCCGCAGTGCTGTTGCAGGAAAATCTCACCCTGCGGCTATTGGTGGCGTCCTGCCTGGTGCTTGGCGGTATTGTGATGATATTGGCTGAAAGAGCGGCGGCTCGATGATCTGGTTCGTCTGGGTTGCGTCAGCCAACGATTACCCGCCTCTGCCTATTGGACGTCCGCCCTGTGAAGGCTTAGGCTCAGCCTATCTCTGTCTTGCTATCGAGCTGCTCCATGTCTGAACATCGTGTGCCAATGTCTGGCCTGAACAATTTCCCCGAAGGCGCTCATGAGTTCACCGAGCTGGCGGGTGAGGCTCGTGTGGGAGCAGCTGTGCTGGCCGAAGAGTCTGCTTTGGCGCTGAGCTATAACGGGATCAGTCAGGCTGTGATGATGGTGTCGCCAAACTTCCTCGAGGATTTCGCCGTCGGTTTCAGCCTGTGTAGCGGATTGGTCGCAAGTATGGATGACATCTACGCGGTGGAGCTGCGCGGCTCGGGTGCCGAGCTTTATGCTGACATTGAAATCAGCAGCCGCGCCTTCTGGGCATTGAAGCAGCACCGGCGCAACCTGACCGGCAATAGTGGTTGTGGGCTTTGTGGAGTCGAAGCGCTGGAGCAGGCATTGCCTAATTTGCCTCACCTGCAGCCCTCCAGGCTGCCCGGCCCGGAACAACTGCAGGATCTGCGTCAACGGATCGATGAGGCTCAGGAAATGGCTCGTCAAAGCGGAGCGCTGCATGCTGCCCTGTTCATGGACTCGGCTGGTGAGACATTGGTCTGTCGTGAAGACATTGGCCGGCATAATGCGCTGGACAAGCTGATTGGTGCGATGCACCGACAATCGATCAGCCGGGAGGGTTTTGCTGTTGTAACGAGCCGTTGCAGCCTGGAGCTGATCCACAAGGCGATACGTGGAGGGATCGCGACGCTGGTTTCTCTGTCGGCTCCGACTGCCCTGAGTGTGCAGTGGGCCAGACAGCACGGCCTGAACCTGCTGCACGTGCCGCATCGCAGTGCTCCCCGACTATATAGCCCCGCGCCCTGACAAATGCGAGATTGACCCCCGCGTGCAGAAGATAAGGTGCGAGCGCTTAATCGCGTCATGGTTGTTGACCGCCTTCCTTCCCGATCCCATAACCACCTTCCTGAATTTCGATTGCTCCGTAGGTCCGCTCGGGGGCTGGGAGCCTTAACCTATGCAAATAAAATCATAATACCTTTGGCTAGTTGTGTTTCCCTGCCACATTAATTTCAATGCTTATTGATGGACCTAGGCGGGTATTGCAGTTTTACCTATGCACTCATATGCCTATCTAGATAACAAACACAAAAAAGAGAGTTCATTATGAGTGATGCTATCGCGCTCGAAGGCGACCTGCCGCAAGCGGCGTTTCTATCCAAGGAACGCATTATCGCCGAGCCAGGTTTCAACCGCTGGCTGGTTCCACCGGCTGCCTTGGCTATTCATCTCTGTATTGGCATGGCCTACGGATTTTCGGTTTTCTGGTTGCCGCTTTCCCAGGCAGTCGGCATCGATGCGCCGCTTGCATGCAACCCGGATATGGGCTTTTTCGCAGCGATGACGGCTACCGATTGCGATTGGCCTATCTCAATGATGGGTTGGATCTACACTCTCTTTTTCGTATTTCTGGGCTGCGCCGCTGCCGCGCTCGGTGGCTGGCTTGAGCATGCGGGCCCGCGCAAAGCTGGCCTGGTCTCCGCTGTTTTCTGGTGCGGTGGGTTGCTTATCTCGGCGTTCGGTATCTACAGTCACCAGATCTGGCTCTTGTGGCTAGGCGCTGGTGTGATCGGTGGTATCGGTCTCGGTCTCGGCTACATCTCCCCTGTATCGACATTGATCAAATGGTTTCCAGACAAGCGGGGCATGGCGACCGGCATGGCGATCATGGGTTTCGGTGGTGGGGCCATGATCGGCGCTCCGCTGGCGGCAGGCTTGATGAGCTACTTTGCCGGGCCGGATGGCGTGGGTGCATGGCAGACGCTGGTGGTCATGGCGCTTATCTACTTTGTATTCATGGTCGGTGGTGCGCTGACTTACCGTATACCGCCCACTGGCTGGAAGCCTGCCGGCTGGAAACAGCCTGAGTCCAAGGCAGGCAACAAGATGATCACCCATCGCCACGTACACGTGAGCGTTGCCTGGAAAACACCTCAGTTTGCCCTGATCTGGGCAGCACTATGCCTTAACGTGTCTGCCGGCATCGGTATTATCGGCATGGCTTCGCCTCTCCTGCAGGAAGTATTTGCCGGCCAGTTGCTTGGAAATTCGCTTTCCTACAATGAACTCAACGCTGTTCAGCTGGGCCAGATTGCCGCGATTGCGGCGGGCTTCACAGGCTTGCTGAGCCTGTTCAATATCGGCGGCAGATTCTTCTGGGCCTCGATTTCGGATTACATCGGCCGCAAAGGTACCTATTTCGTGTTTTTTGGACTGGGGTTCGCGCTTTACGCCTCCGTTCCTTTATTGGCGGAGTGGGGCAGTCTGGCGCTGTTCGTGCTGGCGTTCGGCATTATTCTGTCCATGTACGGCGGCGGGTTCTCCACTGTGCCGGCTTACCTGGCTGACATGTTCGGCACCCAGATGGTCGGCGCGATTCATGGCCGTTTGCTTACTGCCTGGGCTGCCGCAGGTATTGTCGGTCCGGTACTGGTCAACTACCTGCGGGAATATCAGTTGAGTATCGGCGTCGAGCGCGCCGCCGCTTACGACATCACTTTATACATTCTGGCGGGCCTGCTGATTCTCGGCTTTATCTGCAACGCGTTGGTGCGCCCGGTTGCAGACAGACATTTCATGACTGAAGCGCAGCTGAAGAAAGAGCAGAACGTCAGTCATGACAAGACCGCGAGCGGCTCTGTTTCGCTGGAATGGGCTCCGGACCCAGCTACGCGGCCAGTTACCATCGCAGCCTGGATTGCAGTGGGCGTGCCGCTGGCGCTGGGCATCTGGTTTACGCTGCAAAAGACGCTGCCACTGTTTTATTAACGCACCACGGCGTCGGCTGCCTTCTTTCAGAAAGGCGGCCGACCGCTCGGTTAGTCGGGATTCAGTTCGGCGATCGTGCAGACGGTGCCGCAGTACTCGGGCGAATAGCCGGGCAGCTTGTTGATTTCAGCGGCGAATTCGGGGGAGCGCATCAGGGTCAGCAGTTGTTCGGTGTTGTGCTGGGCAAGCCGACCCTCCCGACAGACCATCAGGTAGCGCTCGGTGGCCAGCGGAATGAAGTCCAGCCCGAACTGGCGAGCCGCGGCCTCGACGCCAAACCCGGCGTCGGCCATGCCGGCCGCAACATGGGCGGCAACGGCCGAATGGGTGTATTCCTCGCGTTCGAAGCCGGGAATCTGGTTTTCGGCAATGCCTTCTTTTTCGAGCAGCATGTTGAACAGAATTCTAGTACCGGAATGACCGTTGCGATTGATGAAGCGGTGATCCGTGCGGGTGAGGTCTTTCAGACCGGTAATGGTTGAAGCGCCACCGCCGCGAATGATCAGGCCCTGTTGCCGGGTAACAAAGCGAATCACCCGCAGGTCGTCGCCCTGGAGCAGCTCTTGATAGTAAGCAAGTGACCGTCTTGCCAGCTCAGGAGAGGTCGGGAGGTGGAAGCTGGCAATGTCCGAATCGCCTCGTTTGAGTGAAAGCAAGGCGTCCTTCGGACTGCAGTACTGAATGTTTATTTCGAGGCGATGGGAAAACTGGGATAACAGGGCGACAGCATACCCGTGGCTTGCATGCAATCGCAGAACGGGATGTGCACCAGCAAGGAGCTGCTGTAAATGCTCGTTGAGCTCGGACGCCATACTGTCGATCTGCGGGCCCAGGCGGGCGGTGACGCGATGCTCGGCCCACATGATCTTTTCGCCAAGCTTGGACAGGGTAGTGCCGTGCCCCTTGCGCATCACCACCAGGGGCAGCCCGAAGAAATCGGCCCAGCGATTGAGGAGATTCCAGGCGTGGCGATAGGAAAGTCCGACCTCGGCAGCGGCTTTGGTGAGCTTTCCCGAGTCATGGATGCCCTTGAGCAAGGGAAACATTACCGGGTCGAAGATTTCACCGCTCTCGCTTCTGAATATCCATGCTGATGAGATGCTGAGGTTCTTGTTAGGCATTTTGTTTCTTATTTGTTGTGGGAAGGCTTAGTGATATTTTCAGGGCTACAGCCTATCAAACTTGAATTTTAATAAGAATGGTTATGCATATGTTACAGCAAAATACTCAATCAGGACGTGCTAGCGGGAAAGCCTGCTTCGATGAATGGACGCCAGCTTCGATCCAGCTGGAAGTCGACGCGCTCAAGCACATCCCGGGGGCGATGCTGCCGATATTGCACGCCATTCAGGACCGCTTTGGCTATATCCCTGACGCCGCCGTACCCATTATCGCCGAGGCGTTGCGCCAGACCCGGGCGGAAGTGCATGGAGTGATTACCTTTTATCATCATTTTCGCTCGCATCCTGTGGGTAGCAATGTGCTGCATGTATGCCGTGCCGAAGCCTGTCAGGCGATGGGCGGGCGGCAACTGGAAAGCCACATCAAGGCCAGCCTGGGGGTGGACTACCATCAGACCAGCCGGGATAACGAGTTAACCCTCGAGCCGGTTTATTGTCTGGGCAATTGTGCCTGTGCACCCTCCATTCGCGTGGGCGACGATATCCATGGCCGTATGACGCCAGCCAAGTTCGACCGTCTGGTTGACCGCTTGACCACCTCTACACTGGAGCTGAAATGATGGCGGTGAAACTGTACGTTCCCTGCGATACCACTGCTCTGGCAATGGGCGCCGATCAGGTCGTCGCGGCTCTGAGCAGCGAGGCCGCTGGTCTGGGCACCGAGTTGGAAATTGTCCGTAATGGTTCGCGCGGGTTGTTCTGGCTTGAGCCGCTGGTCGAAATTGACACTGCCGATGGACGCATGGCCTACGGTCCGGTGGAGCCAGAAGACGTCCGCTCGCTGGTCGAGGCCGGCTTGCTCGAGGGCGGGCATCCGCATCCGCTGGCGCACCCCCTGGCGCAAGGGCTCACCGACGCGATTCCTTATCTGCAAAAACAGCAGCGATTGACCTTCTCCCGCATTGGTATCACCGATCCCTTGTCGCTGGATGATTACCAGGCCCACCGGGGCTTCCGCGGGCTGAAAAAAGCGCTCGCGCTCGCGCCACAGGCGATTGTAAATGAGGTGAAAGGGTCTGGTCTGCGTGGACGTGGCGGGGCGGCGTTCCCCACCGGCATCAAATGGCAGACGGTGCTGGATGAGCCGCAGGGTCAGAAATACATCGTCTGCAACGCTGATGAAGGCGATTCGGGGACCTTCGCTGACCGTCTGGTGATGGAATGTGATCCTTATATGCTGATCGAGGGTATGACTATCGCTGGGCTGGCGGTTGGTGCCAGTCAGGGTTATGTCTATCTGCGGTCCGAATATCCAGTGGCCCATCGCCTGTTCAAGCTGGCGCTGGAGCGCGCCTATGCAGCTGGTTTTCTGGGTGCGAACGTAGCCAGGAGTGGCCGTCATTTCGATCTTGAGGTGCGCCTCGCTGCTGGCGCTTACATCTGTGGCGAAGAGACTTCCTTGCTGGACAGTCTCGAAGGCAAGCGCGGCATGGTGCGCGCCAAGCCGCCGCTTCCGGCGATCCAGGGTTTGTTCGGCAAGCCTACGGTGGTTAATAACGTTCTTTCCCTGGCGGCCATCCCGTTCATTCTTGACCAGGGCGGCGCCGCTTATGCCGAATACGGGATGGGCCGTTCCAGGGGTACGCTGGCGCTGCAGCTGGCGGGTAACGTCCGGCGCGGCGGGCTGATCGAGCTCGCCTTCGGCATTACGCTGAACGAGCTGATGGAAAGCTTTGGCGGCGGCACCTTCAGTGGTCGGCCAGTTCGCGCTGTGCAGGTAGGCGGCCCGCTGGGTGCCTACCTGCCAGCCAGCCAATGGGATACGCCGATAGATTACGAAGCCTATGCAGCCTTCGGTGGCGTGGTGGGTCACGGCGGTGTGGTGATGTTCGATGACACGGTCGATATGGGCGAGCAGGCCCGCTTTGCCATGGAATTCTGCACCGTTGAATCCTGTGGCAAATGCACTCCCTGCCGAATCGGCGCGGTACGGGGCGTCGAAGTGATAGACCGGATTCGCGCCGGTGAAAACCGCGAGGCTAATCTCGAGCTGCTCACCGAGCTGTGCGAGACCATGGTTGATGGTTCTTTGTGTGCTATGGGCGGCATGACGCCGTTCCCGGTCCAGAGCGTCATGAAGCACTTTCCCGAAGATCTGCAAGCCTGACAGAGTGGAGGCACGATATGGTGCATTATTTCGAACCCGGTAAGGTTGCCCTTGATCCAGACAGGGACTACGGCACCCCCGCACGCTTGTCTGAAACTCTGGTCTCGCTGAGCATCGACGGCGTGGAGATCAGTGTGCCGGAAGGCACCTCGGTACTGCGCGCTGCTGCGCTTGCAGGTATCAATATTCCCAAGCTGTGCGCCTCCGACAACCTGGAAGCCTTTGGCTCCTGTCGTCTCTGCGCGGTGCAGATCGAAGGCCGTCGGGGTTACCCGGCCTCTTGCACCACACCCGCCGCCGAGGGCATGAGCGTAACGACGCAGAACGGCAAACTCGGCAAGCTACGCCGCAACATCATGGAGCTTTACATTTCCGACCACCCGCTGGATTGTCTGACCTGTCCGGCCAACGGTAACTGCGAGTTGCAGGATGTGGCAGGCGCGGTGGGTCTGCGGGAAGTGCGCTATGGCTTTGACGGTGAAAACCACCTGCACGCAAAAACCGACGACTCCAACCCCTATTTCAGTTTCGACCCCAGCAAGTGCATCGTCTGCTCGCGCTGTGTGCGGGCCTGTGAAGAGGTCCAGGGTACCTTTGCCCTGACTATCGATGGCCGCGGCTTTGACTCCAAGGTGGCCGCCAGTCAGGACGATGGTTTCATGGCGTCGGAATGCGTCTCCTGCGGCGCCTGTGTGCAGGCCTGCCCGACTTCGACCCTGATGGAAAAGAGCGTAATCGAAGCCGGTCAGCCTGAACACAGTGTGGTCACCACCTGCGCCTATTGCGGTGTCGGCTGTTCCTTCAAGGCCGAAATGAAGGGCGATCAACTGATACGCATGGTGCCCTATAAAGGTGGCGATGCTAACCAGGGCCACTCCTGCGTCAAGGGACGCTTTGCGTTCGGCTATGCCACGCACAAGGATCGCATCAAGGAGCCGATGATTCGCGAGACCATCGATCAGCCCTGGCGCGCGGTCTCCTGGGAGGAAGCCATCGCCTTTTCTGCGCGGCGCCTGAAGGAGATCCAGGCCAAGCACGGACGCGAGAGCATCGGCGGTATCACGTCTTCGCGCTGTACCAATGAAGAAACCTACCTGGTACAGAAGCTTATTCGCGCGGCATTTGGCAATAACAATACCGACACCTGCGCCCGCGTCTGCCATTCCCCCACAGGCTATGGTCTGAAGACCACCATGGGCGAATCCGCAGGTACCCAGACCTTCGATTCAGTGATGAAGGCTGACACCATCCTGGTGATTGGCGCCAACCCTACCGACGCGCACCCGGTATTCGCCAGCATGATGCGCAAGCGTCTACGCCAGGGCGCCAAGCTGATCGTGGCAGACCCGCGGCGAATCGACCTGCTGAAAACGCCACACGCCGGCGAAACCATGCACCTGCCGCTGCGCCCAGGCACCAACGTGGCGCTGATCAACTCGCTGGCCCATGTAGTCGTCACCGAAGGTCTGGAAGACAAGGCCTTTATCGACAGCCGCTGTGACGTGAAGGCCTATAACACCTGGCGCGAATTTATCAGCGAACAGCGCAACTCACCCGAAGCCATGGAAGCGGTGACTGGCGTTCCCGCCGCAGATGTTCGCCGCGCGGCCCGCGAATATGCCACCGCTGGCAATGGTGCGATCTATTACGGGCTGGGCGTTACCGAACACAGCCAGGGCTCGACGATGGTCATGGGCATTGCCAACCTGGCCATGTCCACCGGCAACATCGGCCGAGAAGGCGTGGGCGTGAATCCTCTGCGGGGTCAGAACAACGTTCAGGGCTCGTGCGACATGGGCTCCTTCCCCCATGAACTGCCGGGCTATCAGCACGTGGCGGACGACGCGATCCGCAGCAAGTTCGAGAAGGTCTGGGGCGTCAAGCTGGACAATGAGCCCGGCCTGCGTATCCCCAACATGTTCGATGCGGCCATCGCCGGCACATTCAAGGCGATGTATGTGCAGGGGGAGGACATTGCCCAGTCCGATCCCAACACGCATCATGTCGAAGCCGCACTGAGGTCGCTGGACTGCCTGATCGTGCAGGACATCTTCCTTAATGAAACGGCCAAGTTCGCCCACGTATTGCTGCCGGGCTCCACCTTTCTGGAAAAGAACGGCACCTTTACCAACGCCGAGCGCCGAATCAATCGCGTGCGCAAGGTGATGCCGCCGGTAGCCGGCAAGGAAGACTGGGAAGTAACCGTAGACCTGGCCAACGCCTTGGGCTACCCCATGCATTACAACCATCCTTCCGAAATCATGGATGAAATCGCCTTGCTGACGCCGACCTTTACCGGACTCAGCTACGACAGACTGGAAGAAATGGGCAGCATTCAGTGGCCGTGCAACGATTCCTTCCCGGACGGTACACCCACCATGCACATGGTTGACTTCCCCATCGGCAAGGGCAATTTCGCCGTCACCGAATATCTGGCAACCGAGGAGCGCACCAACCGGCGCTTCCCGCTGCTACTGACCACCGGGCGCATACTCAGCCAGTACAACGTCGGCGCTCAAACCCGTCGCACCGACAATAAGCTCTGGCATGAGGAAGACGTGCTGGAACTCCACCCCAGCGATGCCGAATTGCGCGGCGTACACGAAGGCGATTGGCTAGGTATTTCCAGTCGCGCTGGACAGACCGTGTTGCGGGCAAAGATAAGCGATCGGATGTTGCCGGGCGTGGTGTTTACGACGTTCCACCATCCTGGCAGCGGCGCCAACGTGATCACGACGGATAACTCCGACTGGGCAACCAACTGTCCGGAGTACAAGGTGACGGCTGTCCAGGTCGAAAAGGTGTCTCAGCCTTCGAAATGGCAGGAAGCGTTCCAGGCGTCTGACAAGCGTCAGCAGCACTATCTGAAACAGCCTGTCGATAGCGCACCCGCTCAGGAGAATCTGTCGTGAGTGACCAGCAGTTGCAGAACCTGATCAAGATGGTCAACCAGATCAGTGCCAATAACCTCCACCACGGCGACGAACACCAAGCGGCGACAGTGGTGGCGGGGCATCTGAAGAAATTCTGGGCGCGCAGCATGAAAGAGCAGCTTGTTGCCTACGCTGCTGAAGACGGAGAACAGCTGTCGCCGGTCTCCAGGCTTGCGGTTGGGCAGATGAGAGCGTGAAGTGCTGGTGCGGTTACAGCTGCGGGGTTTTCCATGACTACCCGCCAGTGTGACGCGCCATCGTGAACCTCAGAGACCTATATGGTTCACGGATGTGATGTCAGTGAAGCGCTAATCACTCATCGTTGAGTAGGGCTTCAAAATGGTTTTCCCCAAAGCGAGCTCGCCGTGTTGGCGCTCTTGAGTCCAGGGTTTTACTAATAATCACCCGTCTGCGTCATGCACCTGGCGAGGCTTCTTCTCCAGAAAAGCGTTCAATGCCGTTATCATTTCTTCACTAGCCAGGCACTCATTGAACGCGGCGGCTTCCATAACCAGTTGTCTATTAAAGCTTTGCGTCATGCCCTGTCTGAGCAAACGACGAATATGACCAAACGCTTTTACCGGGCCAGCGGCCAGTTGGGTCGCGACATCGACAGTGCTCTTTTGCAGGTCCTTCTCGGAGACGACTGAGCCGACCATGCCGAGCGCCAGGGCCTCAGTTGCATCAAGGGTTCTGGGTCTGAGCATAAGATCCATTGCCCTGCCAAGCCCAACGACGCGCGGTAACGTCCAGGTTATGCCCAAGTCTCCGCTTGCTCCAATTCGGGAATAAGCCGTGTTGATTCTGGTGGTTTCACTCGCTATCGTCAGATCGGCGGCCAGCATCATGCTTACTCCCGCCCCGGCAACCGCACCTTTTACAGAGGCGAGCACGGGAGCGTCAATCTCTGCCAAGAGCGCCAGTGCCTCATGCATAGGCTCTATCAGGTCGGAAATCACTCTCTCCGGCGTAGCCGCCATCATGCCAATATCGCCTCCTGCCATGAATGCGCGTCCGTTGCCCTGAAGCACTACAGCGCGGATGGTGCTGCTTTTGGAAATGGTTTTGCATGCCGCAAGGAATAATCCAGCAAGTTCTACATTCAGAGCGTTCAGTGCGCCTGGTCGGTTGAAGGTAACCCAGGCAATAGAATCGCGAATTTCCATCAAAAGGAGCGAATCGTCGGCCATGAAAATCTCTCCATCGCCTCGTCAGATGGAGGCATGAATGGGCAAAAAAAAACAGGTAGGGGCAGCTTGTTCCCGTACCTGTTAAGGATTGATCAGGTTGATGCAATCAGTCGCGAGCACCCTCAATGAGACCTTTCATGTTGGTATGCATGATCCGTTTGATCTGCGCATCGTTCAGATGATTGATGTCCTTGAAGAAATCCAGAGGAGTTTTCAGACCTTCTGGATGCGGCCAGTCGCTGCCGAAAAGAATGCGCTCCACCCCAATCAGCTCGATGAGTCTGGCGACCGGGTCTTCGTAAAAAGGAGAAACGAAGACGTGCTTCTTGAATGTCTCAACCGGATCCTGTTTGAACGCGTTCGGCATCTTTTTGAAGTTCAGCGCCAGCCGGAGCAGTAGAGGTTCAAGCCAATCAGAACCATTTTCGAGTGACGCGACCCGAATATTCGG
This sequence comes from Halopseudomonas xinjiangensis, assembly GCA_011050525.1. Classification (GTDB taxonomy): domain Bacteria; phylum Pseudomonadota; class Gammaproteobacteria; order Pseudomonadales; family Pseudomonadaceae; genus Halopseudomonas; species Halopseudomonas xinjiangensis_A. Next base: position 54,098 of record DRFO01000035.1, on the reverse strand, counting down.
GAAGCGGTCGAACACGCCATGACAGATCAGAGCAGTAAGGGAGTCGGAAATGGCTCTTCCCATCCAGTCTAGAACTTCGGCGAAGGGGTTTTTCTCAAAGGGCCGGAATTCACCCTCGCCACCAGCAGTCCACCAGCGGTTGATCTTGTCATAGCCTGAATCCGAGACGTGCAGAACCACAAAAATGTTCGCCTCACTGACACGTGCCCAGAAGGGATCAAATTCAGGGAAACCGAAAGAGCGACCTCCTTTCAGGCCGATTACCGGCGCAGGACGGATGCCAACCACGCGGGCGCCGGACTTGATGAGAAAATCAAGCTCCTCGACCGCCTTGTCTACATCGAACAGATTGACCATGGGTACCGGGAACAGGCGATCATCCCGCGCGAGCCCGCAGTCTTCCACCAGCCAGCGGTTCACCGCACCAAACAGGGCTGCGATAGCTTCTGGCTTGTGCTCCAGCCTTTCTTCGATAACCGAGGCCAGGGTAGGCAGAAAGAGTCCGGCGTGGATACCTTGTTCGTCCATGACTTTCAGGTGGGCCTCGCCGCTGAAAAAGGCTGGGTCGCCGGGAACTGGCTCGCCGCCGATCTCGCGCAGGGACAGGCCTTCCGGGTTTTTTCCGCGATACCAGTCCTCATGGGCGCCAGGGGCGGCAACCACGTCAAAGGTCGGATTGGGGATGTAATCGCTCAGGACTCCGCCGACCGCCAGCTTGGTACGACCGTTGACCTGCACGTATTGAAAGTCTTTACGAAATTCCTTGGGTAAGTGGCGCAGGAAAGCTTCCGGCGGCTCGTAGAAATGACGGTCGACATCATAGATAGGGTAATCGACGGTTTTCATAAGGGCCTCAATTCGCTGTGTTAGGTTTGTAGAGCTGACGATATGTTAGCTTTATGGCGGAGTCAAGCATTGCTGCCATAAACATGAAGCGATTGCCGTCACTTGAGAAGGCTCCAATCGACCGTTTAGTTCCATAGCGTTAATGGAAGTAAACTATAAATGAAAGTATGTTATTTATGCTGCGTGACGAGCCTGGTGCGGAAGAGGAAATCGATGTGAATATTGATCTGATTGGTAAATACGGGCTGGTTGTAGGCGGTACTAGCGGTATCGGGCGTGCTGTTGTCATCGAGTTATTGAAATCCGGCTGCAATGTGCTGGCTACGGGCATATCCCAACAGGAAATCGAGGCTTGCAGCGCTGATCAGGCCCTCAAGGAGGCTCGCTTTGCTGTGCTGGATGTAGCGGATGCCGATGCCGTGAGCAGTTGCCTGGGGCGGCTTGAGAGATTGGATGTGCTGGTCAATGCAGCGGGTGTCGGTCGCGGGACAAGCGAGTTCACTGAGGAAGGGTTCGTGAAAACCCTTGAAGTAAACCTCGTTGGCACCATGCGGATGTGCTATGCGACCCAGGCGCTGCTGGCAGCCAGCCAGGGCTGTATCGTGAACCTGGCTTCTGTCATGAGCTTTTTCGGCAGTCCGACCGCGCCAGCTTATTCCGCCAGCAAGGGTGGGGTAGTGCAGTTGACCAAAAGCCTGGCTCTGGCCTGGGCTGCCGAGGGTATCCGGGTAAATGCTGTAGCGCCTGGCTGGATTGATACCCCCATGACCAAGGCAATGCAACAGGATAAGGAGCGCAACGGCCGTGTCATGGCCAGGTCGCCAATGGGGCGCTGGGGGCGTCCGGAGGAAATTGCCGCCGGCATCATGTTCCTGTGCAGCCCTGCAGCCTCCTTTGTTACCGGCATAGTGCTGCCGGTCGATGGTGGCTACATGGCTGCAGGAATCTGAAGGGTAAGGAACAACCTGTCACGCTGCGACTGCTGGCGGGTCAGATGTTAACGCCCAGGTTGTCGAGAATCTCCACCTCGCCAAATCGTGCGCAGGCCATCAGCCGGATTGGCCCGCGCAGCGGATTGATATCCTGGAGTGTTTCGCTGACCACATGGGCGTAAACCAGCAGTGCCTGGCCTTCTATGCGTTCGACTATGATCTCTCTGACTCTGTTTGGATCCCTTTCGCCTTCGGCGATGGCTCTGGCCGCGGCTTCCAGAGCCTGGGGAACTATTGCGGCGGCTATACGGTTTTCCGGTGTCAGCTTTATGTTGCGGCTCGACAGGGGAACACCATCTGCGTCGCGCACGGTCGGAGTGATGACAAAACGCGTCACCGGAAGTGACAGGTCGCTGGCTACCTGGCGCATCATCACCAACTGTTGCCAGTCCTTTTCGCCCATGTAACAGGTGCAACCGCCAACCATGCTGAGAAATTTGCTCATGAACAGCGCCACCATGTCTAGATGTTGCGGTGCCGTCAGGCCTGGGCGATGCAAGGCCGGCGTTGTGACCGTGACAATGGGAGGCTGGGGATATATCTCTTCGCCCCTTGGAATGTAGAGCAGCTTCGCTCCGGCGCTTGCGGCCATGGCGGCATCTTTTTCATAGTCGCGGGGATAGGATGGATTGGAAATCCCCGCCCAGGGAAACGCCATGTCGCCAGTCCAGAACATAATCACTGCGTCGTTCTCAGAACCGGCATGGCGCAGCAGTGATAGGTGTCCCTCATGCAAGGCTCCGCTGGTGCCGACCCAGCCAATGGATTTGTTCTGAGCTCTCAGTGCCGTCAGTTCAGCATCCAGGTCAGCCTTGTGGCGTAAAATTTTCATTGTATTTTCCTTTCAGGGATCTGCGTCGCCAGGCTGCCGATGGGGGCGGGCACATCCAGTACGGTATGCCAGCCGGGGGCTGCTGCGGCGATTCTGGGCAGGAAATTCACTGCTCGGGCCGCGTTCAGCGAGGCGACATCGTCCGGGCCGCTGTGATCGGCGAGCAAACTGAATTCGCATCGGATACTCGGCGACCCTTCAATGACAACGCGCCAGTTCGGGGTATCTTCCGTTTCCCGCCAGTCACTACCGATATCGAGCCGGGTGGTCTGTTCATTGATCAACTGGTAGAAAGGTTCGCCTTGGGAGAAGGCGGTAAAGGTCCAGCGCACACCGGCGGCGGTGCCTTTGGCGACTTTCAATCCGCTTGGCTGCAAGACCATGTCCTGCGGAGAGCGGCCATATTCCTTGTTAGTCAGCCGCAGGTCATCCATTGGTATGCCGAGCCCCTGCGCGACGATGCGGGCGGACTGGGCAATGCCCCACATCCAGAGTTTGTCGGCTTCAGGTAGTTCAGCCTGGGGGTCGAATGTAGAGTCCGGCACCGGCTGGCCAATGCCAACAAACTGACTCAGCTGAACCGCCGAGGGGTAGTGGGGCACAAAGTTTCTCTGGAAGGCTTTGATCATGCGGATGTTGGTGGAGTAACCCGTACAGAAGAGCGGTAACACATCGCTTATCAGACCGGGAATATTGCCACCGGCCATGAGCGCGGCTCCACCTTCTTCGGCGGCACTCTGCAGCAAGTGGTATTCGGGTGCGCTAGGCAGATGCCATCCGCCGATACTCGAATAGACACCCGTACCGGCGCGCAAGAATCTGGCCACCACTTCCGGCTGCCAGGTCAGGCCATGCCAGGCAGCGACATCAGCCTGCAAGGCCAGCAGTGCGTCCACATCCCGGGTTGCCTTCAGCCCGACCGGTCCGATACCGATGATGTCGCCGACATCCTTGCCTTCCTTTTCGCTGCTGTGCACCAGCACACCAACCAGCTCAAAGGCGGGGTTCTGCAATACCAGGCGTGCCACTTCGCTTCCGACACCGCCCGTATAACAAACGATTACACGCAAGGGCATGGTCATTCTCCTATTTTCTATTGTGAGTTTGGGTCGTACAAGACCGCCCCGGGCGAACGACCATCAACGCTGACCCGGCGGTAGGTGAATAGCCAGCGCCCTTCAATCAGCGCCAGCCGGTCGGTATACCGGCCCCAGTGATCCCACCCGCTGGGGCCTGCCACAGCGAAGTAAGACCAGCAACGTGCCTCGGTGGAGCTGGTTAGTTCTATCCGAATACTGGAAACATGATGCGAGAAGCGGCCGCCAGCCTTGCGGCGCCTTTCCAGCTGCGCTGGACTGGCTCCGAAGGCCCGAGTTACGCCTTCACGGATGGACTCCCGGCCGTCGTAGGTGCCAATGTTCTTGAGATCGAGCACTCCATTGAGCGCAAAGGTGGCAAGATATCCTTCGTAGTCACCGTTATCTCCGCACCAGTTATAGGTGGCCAGCGTATTGCGAATTGCTTCGTGGGCTTGGCTGTCCATTTCATTCATTTTCTGGCCTCCAGTAGCTGTTGCCGTGACGATGGTTCATAGCGGGTCAGGAAAGTCCTGACAATAAATAATGATTAGTCAGTTATGTTTTGTATAGTGTTTTTGCTGTGGTGGTGCAGTGTGCTTGATTTGCGGCCACGCTAAACTGATCGAACTGCCGTTCAGGGCAGGTGGGTTTATCAAAAAATAAATGACAACTGGTTGTCATAATGGAAAGTAGGTGTCATATTGTGAGCATGCAGTCTGAAGATGCTGGCTTATTGCCGACCTTTGATCGCTCGGTACACAGCGAGGCGGGGGCACGTATCGCCGAGCTGGTGGACGAGATACTGCGGCTGCATGGCCGGGTAATGAGTTCCCGTAAGCCGTCGGTACTGGGTAACTCCACGCAGGCCATTGTGCTGGCTTCGGTTGTATTGGCCCTTGAGCCCCCTACGGTGGCGCGTATTGCCCGGAGTCTCGGTTACACCCGGCAGGCCATTCAGAAGACAGCGGACCTGATAGTTGGCGAAGGCTACGTGGTGTACGCGGACAATCCGCACCACAAACGCTCCCGGCAGTTGCTGGCGACCGCAAAGGGCCGGCGCGTCTACGAGCAGGTCAATCGGGAGAGTGCCGAATGGACCGAGCATGTCGCCCATGGTCTTGAGGCGCCGGTATTGCTTCAGGCCCTGGAGGTGCTGCGCCAGGTACGGCGGAATCTGGAACGCTATCCGGATAATCCCGGGGCTTCGCCGAAGGGAGACCATTCATGACATGAGTCCCTGGGTGTCTCTCCGGCATGTGGTTGAGCGGTCACGACGTGATCTGAACTTTATGCACAGAACAAGAGAGACAGACAATGACCCAGGATCTTCCCTCCTTTGACGGGCTGCTCGACTGGCCTGCACTGAATGACTGGCTGATGGCGGGTTCGCTGCCTGGAAACGGCCCGGTTACTGGCGTAGAGCAGTTGACCGGTGGTTCGCAGAATAATCTGTTCTTATTGCAGCGGGGCGATCAGCGCTTCGTGCTGCGCCGCCCACCCCGCCACCTGCGGCCTACCAGCAACCAGACCATGTTGCGCGAGGCCCGCGTCTTGGGTGCTCTGGCTGGAAGTGACGTGCCGCATCCCGCCTTGCTCGGTCTCTGCGATGACCTGTCGGTGATCGGCGTGAATTTTTTCCTGATGGAACCGCTCGAGGGATTTTCCCCCGCCGGGTCGCTTCAGGGCCGCTGCGCAACGGATTCAAGCTGGCGCCACCGTATGGGCGAGGAGTTTGTTCGGGCTGCCGCGGCGCTGGCGGCGGTCGATCATCAGGCCGCCGGCCTCGACGATTTCGGCAAACCAGTCAACTGGCACGCGCGGCAGGTAGAGCGCTGGCGCTCGCAATTGGATGGATATCGCGACGTTCCCGGTTACGCCGCCGAAGCTCCTCTGCCGTATATGGATGAAACCGGCCGGTGGCTGACTGACAACGTCCCGGCGGATGGTCGCATCGGCATCATTCACGGTGATTTTCAATGGCCCAATGTCATGTTCTCCCTCGAATCCCCGCGCATCTCCGGGCTGATCGACTGGGAGCTTTCCACGCTCGGAGACCCCTTACTGGATCTTGCCTGGGTACTGACCTCCTGGCGTGAACCGGGTGACCCGAGCGAGGGAGGAGCCAGCGGCGGGCCGATAGTCCAGCCCTGGGATGGCTTCATGACGCGTGCCGAACTGATTTCCCTGTACGGCGAGCTGAGCGGCCGGGACATGAGCTCCATGCCGTGGTTCTTTGTACTTGCCTGCTACAAGCTTGCCTGTCTGCTGGAGGGCACCTATGCACGATCCCTCGCCGGCAAGGCGCCGAAGGAAATGGGCCTTTACCTGCACAACTACGCGATCTGGCTGATGGCCAAGGCCAGACAGCTGATTGCCAGCGCATGAGCCGGCAATTTCTGACACCTTGATGGAGAATGACAAGATGTGGGACTTTTCAACTGACCCCGAGTTTAAGGCCAAGCTGGACTGGATTGATCGCTTCCTGATTGAGGAAGTGGAGCCGCTGGATGTGCTGTATCCATCCGTCAGCGTGGTCTACGACACCCGCCACAGCGCTTCCCGTGCCATTCTCAAACCGCTGCAGGCAGAGGTTAAGAGCCAGGGTTTGTGGGCCTGCCATCTGGGGCCCGAACTGGGCGGCGAGGGCTATGGCCAGGTGGCTCTGGCGCTGATGAACGAGCGCCTGGGTCGTTCGCTCTGGGCGCCAACCGTGTTCGGGACCGCGGCGCCGGATACCGGCAATGCCGAGATCCTCGCCATGTTCGGCACCCAGGACCAGAAGGACCGATACCTGCAACCACTGCTCGATGGTGACATCGTCTCCTGTTTTTCCATGACCGAGCCGCAGGGAGGGGCTGATCCGCGGGTATTTACCACGCAGGCCCGGCGCGATGGCGACCACTGGGTTATCAGTGGCGAGAAGTGGTATTCATCCAATGCGCGTTACGCCGAATTCCTGCTGGTGCTGGCGGTAACCGACCCGGATGCACCGATCCAGAAGCGCATGTCGATGTTCATCGTGCCGAAGGGCTCGCCTGGGCTGGAAATCATCCGCAATGTGCCGCACATGGGTGAGCGACTGGAGATGGACGAGGCCACCGAGGGTTATCTTCGTTACAACGATGTGCGCGTACCCCTCGATCATATGTTGGGTGAGCCTGGCGGCGGATTCGCCGTCGCCCAGGCGCGTCTCGGTGGCGGGCGAGTGCACCACGCCATGCGCATCGTTGGCCAATGTCAGCGGGCTCTGGACATGATGTGCGAGAGGGCTCTGAGCCGGTACACCCAGGGAACCAGACTGGCAGATCTGGGCACGGTGCAAGCCATGATCGCCGATAGCCAGATAGAGCTCGAGCAGTTCCGTCTGCTGGTGATCAAGACCGCCTGGATCATTGATCGGAGCCATGGCGATCCGCGCCAGGCTCGTGGGCACATTGCGATGGTCAAGGTGGGTATGGCGAAGGTGTACCACGACATTGTCCAGCGGGCGCTGCACATGCATGGCTCGCTGGGCGCAACCTTTGAAACGCCGCTGGCCTACATGTGGATCAACGTGCCGACCTTTGGCCTCGCAGACGGTCCGACCGAGGTACACCGGGCGACTGTGGCCAAGGAACTGCTACGCCATCACCGGCCGGCTGAAGGCCTGTTTCCCAGTGAACATCTGCCGCCAAAAATCGCTGCGGCCCGTACGCGCTACGCCCACATTCTTGATGACCAGCTATTGGAGAACTGTGATGAGCGATGCGTTTAACCAGGAAACGCTGTTTGATCTGACCGGCAAGGTGGTGCTGGTTACCGGCGGCAGTCGTGGATTGGGTTACCAGATGGTCCGAGCGTTCGCCGCCCATGGAGCCGATGTGATTATCGCCAGCCGCAAGCTGGAGGCCTGCGAAGCGGTAGCCGCGGAAATGCGCGCCCTGGGCCGGCGAGCCCTGGCCGTTGCGTGTCATGCCGGCAAGTGGGAAGAAGTAGAGCGCCTGGCAGAAGTGGCCTACGCCGAATTTGGCCGGGTCGATGTTTTGGTGAACAACGCCGGGATGTCACCGGCGGTACCGAGCCATCAGGTGACCGAGGAACTGTTCGACAAGGTCGTCGGGCTCAACTTCAAGGGCCCGTTCCGTCTGGCGTCGATCATTGCCCAGCGCATGGCGCAGGGCGAGGGCGGCTCAATCATCAATATCAGCAGCACCGGCGGTCTTCGCCCCTCGCCCATGATAGTGCCCTACGCCGGGGCGAAGGCCGCGCTGAATGCCATGAGCGTCGGCCTGGCGCAGGAGTACGGGCCCAGGGTGCGGGTCAATACGATATCGGCCGGCCCCTTTCTGACCGATATCTCCAAGGCCTGGACCGAGGAGATGCGCGAGAAGTGCGTCAGTGCGCTGGGCCGGCCAGGCCGGCCGGAAGAAATCATCACCACTGCCCTGTATCTGGCCAGCCCTTACTCCAGCTATACCACCGGGTCGCTGATCAAGGTGGACGGCGGGATGCCCTGAGGCGGGTTTTGACAACCTCAACCACAACAATTCAAGAGGTTATCGCTATGCAGCTTGCTGGCAAGAATATCATCGTTACCGGCGGTGCACGTGGCATCGGCGCCGTCGTTGCCCGTGCCTATGCAGCCGCAGGTGCCCGAGTGGTTGCACTGGATGTGCTGGATGATGAAGGCGCGGCAGTGGTCGCTGCCATCAATGCCCGGTACCCCGGTCACGCACGGTATCTGTCCTGCAATATCGCCGATGCGGATCAGGTCCGCACGGTGTTTGCCCAGGCCTGTGACTGGCTGGGCGGGCTTGATGTGCTGGCCAATATCGCTGGCGTTGAACGCACCGCGCCGGCGGAAGCCATCGGCCAGGCGGACTGGGACCTGATTTTCGACGTCAATGTCCGTGGCACTCTGCATACCAACCAGGCAGCCTTCCCGTATCTGTGCGAACAGGGCGGCAGGATCATCAACTTCGGCTCGGCCGCTGGCATCAATGGCATGCCGAACGCGGCTCATTATGCCGCTTCCAAGGGCGCGGTCCTGGCCTGGACCCGCACCCTTGCCCAGGAGTGGGCCAAACATCGGATTACCGTCAACGCCGTAGCGCCGATGATGTGGACGCCCATGTATGACACCCACAGGGCAAAGATGAGCGCCGACGAACTGGCGACCCATGACGAACTACTGAGCCGGGTGATTCCAATGGGCGGAAAACTGGGTGATGCCGAGCGGGATCTGGCACCGTTCATGGTTTTTCTTGCCAGCGACGGATCGGGCTTCATTACCGGCCAGACCCTCTGTGTCGACGGCGGCACCGTACCGACCCGTTGACCCCGACATGCCGCAACGGCGGTATCAGGAGTATTCGCGATGCAGCATCTGATGGGTAAAACAGCAGTAGTGACGGGGGCCGCCAGCGGCCTTGGTCTCGCCATGGCCGGGGCATTTTGCCGGGAAGGAATGCGAGTGGTGCTGGCAGATCTGCCGAGTCCGGCGTTGACAGAAGCAGCGCATAGCCTGAGCGACAAGGGTTTTGCGGTATTGGGGGTGGCAGTGGATGTGGCCGATGCGGCCTCGGTCGACGCGCTTGCCCGGCGCAGTATCGAGCATTTTGGTCGCGTGGATGTGCTGTGCAACAACGCCGGGATTGCCGGCGACCTACCCCGTGAGAGCTGGGAGCATGATCTGGCCAACTGGCGGCGCGTGCTCGATGTGAACCTGATGGGAGTGATTCATGGTATCCACAGTTTTATCCCATTGATGCTTGGGCAGCCCGATGGCCATGTGATCAATACCGCCTCGATGGGCGGCTTGGTGGCCTTACCGTATCTTGCACCTTACGCAGCGTCGAAAGCGGCGTTGATAGCCCTCTCCGAGTCACTGGAGCTGGAGCTTAATGCCTTGGGGGCGAACATCAGCGTATCGGTGCTCTGTCCAGGCATGGTGCAAACGGGGCTGACCCGTCCTGGCATGGATCATTCTGTCTGTACTGCCGCTCCACCCTCGGCTCCCGCCCAAGAGTTCTACCAGGGCACACAAAAATCGGCCGTTCAGGCGACCGTCTCCGCGGACGATGTCGCCCGGAAAGCGATCGAAGGGATGCGCAACGGCCAGTTTTTCATTCTCAGTCACGGAGGCACGCTTGCCACAGCTCAGAAGCGCTGGCAGCGCCTTCAAGGCAATTTTACCCTTCAACAGGAGCCGCAGGCATGAATCTTCCACTGAATGACCAGGCGCTGCCAGGCTGGAGCCTCGGCGAATCCGATACCATCAACGACGTAGTACGTCGCGCAGCACGCGATTTCGGCGACCAGCCATTCCTCGACGTGTTGGGTGAGATTCACAGTTTCGCTGACATTCAGCGTGAGTCATGCCGCCTGGCCAACGGTCTGGCCCGGTTGGGCGTGGTCAAGGGGCAGACCGTCGTCACCATTCTCGACAACAACGCCGATGCGGTGCTGCTCTGGTTTGCCCTGAACAAGTTGGGTGCCATCAGCGTGCCGGTCAATACCGCATTCAAGGGAGAATTCCTGCGTCACCAGCTCGCCGATGCCAAAGCCGTGGTGGTAATCGCGGAAACCGCCTACGCAGAGCGTATCGGTCTTATCGCCGAGCAGTTGCCGGACCTTCGCCACATCGTGCATCGCGGCGCCGCACCCGAGGATAGCCTGGGCGACAAGCTGCTGGTCCCGCTGGAGGACGTTCGCAGCGAAGACACCAGCGATCCGCAGGTCCCTGTCGCCGCCGGTGACCTGGCTATGCTCATCTACACTGGCGGCACCACGGGGCCATCCAAGGGCTGCATGATCAGCCACAATTACGCTTGCAACGAAGCCCGGCAGATCATCGTCTGCCACGGCCGCAGCCGTGACTCCATTACCTGGACGCCGCTGCCGCTTTTTCACCTCAATGCCACGGTAACCACCGTGCTGTGCAATCTGATGATCGGGGCGCGGGTGGTTATCTACCCGCGTTTTTCCGTATCCGGCTTTTGGCCGGACATTGAACGCAGTGGGGCCAATGAAGCCAATCTGCTTGCTTCCATAGCGCCCCTGTTGGCTGATGCCCCGGACAACGAGACGATGGAGCGCTGTTACGGCCAACTGAACAAGGTATACAGCGCGCCCTTCCCGCCGGAGCTGCAGCAGCGCTGGCGTGATCGTTTCGGCGTCAGGCACACGGTGGGCGGTGCCGGCTTTGGGCTGACCGAATGCGCCATCGTCACCATGCTGCCCTTCGGGGAGCCGGACAAACCCAACTGCGCCGGTCGGCGCTGTGATTCCTTCGATATACGTGTGGTAGACGACAACGATGTCGAACTGCCATATGGCACCCCCGGTGAACTCATAGTCCGTCCGCTCAAACCGCATGTGATGTTCGAAGGCTACTGGAACCGCCCGGCAGATACACTGAGGGTCATGCGCAACATGTGGTTCCATACGGACGACATTGGCAAGATCGATGAAGACGGCTTTTTCTTTTTCCTCGACCGGAAGAAGGATTATCTACGCCGCGGGGGTGAAAATATTTCCAGTTACGAGATGGAAAAGACCTTCGCTGAGCACCCGGCGATTGCAGAGGTCGCGGTGCATGCGGTGTTTTCCGAACTGTCGGAGGATGAGGTCAAGGTTACGGCGGTTCTTCGTCCGGACGCCCAGATTATCGAGGAAGAGCTATGTCGCTGGGCGATAGAGCGTGTGCCCTATTATGCTGTGCCACGTTTCATCGAATTTCGTCGCGAGCTGCCGCGCAGCCCGGTTGGTCGCATTCTCAAGTACAACTTGCGTGATGAGGGGGTAACGGCCAGCACCTGGGACAGGATCAAGGCTGGCGTCATGTTCGAGAAGCGCTGATACGGTGGAGAAAAAAACGTTAGCGCCCGCTCCACTCGGGTTTGCGCTTCTCTTGAAATGCCCGTATGCCGATCTGCATGTCCTCCGACTGTGCCAGCCGCTGGCTGGCTGCGGTGCTTTGAGCACGCAGCTCCGGCTCGGCGAAGTCGAGAGCCTGACGAGCGATGAGCAGGGTTTCACTGACGGCCAGCGGCGCGTTATCGGCTATCTGGCGGGCCAGTACAAGGGCCTGGCCAAGCACCTCATCATCCACCACGACGCGGTTGACCAGGCCCAGCGTGGCGGCCCGATCCGCGCCAAGCCGATTGCCGGTCAGCAACAGCTCCATGGCTATGGCCGGGGCAATGCGTCGGGCCAGACGATAAGCCCCGGCAGCGCCGGCAATCATGCCGCGTTTGACCTCCGGCAGGCAGAAACTGGCGTTCTGCCCGGCGATGATCATGTCGCAGGCCAGTGCCAGCTCGGCGCCACCGCCCAGCGCCATACCGCGTACGGCAGCGATCCACGGCTTGCGGCGCTGGGCATGGATAAGACCACCCATGCCGGCTGCATGGTCGGCAATCTGTTCGCCGATACCCGCAGCGATGTCGTCAAGGTCAGCGCCAGCGGAAAAGGCTGTGGCTCCAGCGCCATTGAGGACGACCACCCGGATTGCCCGATTGTTTTCGGTATTCTCGACATGGGCCGCCAGGGTACGCGACACGCTGACATTGATCGCATTGCGCTTTTCTGGACGGTTCAAGGTGATCAGGGCGATGCAGCCGTCAATCTCCTCGTACAACACTTCACTGGTCATCATGGGTATCCGTGCGAACGTCAGGGTGCCGGTATCTCGCGCTGACGCTGTGTATTAGCAACTGCTGGTTTCAGTATAAATAACATAATGACATTTATAAGGCAGATAACGGATCGCCGTATCGATATGTATGTTGTGTTCTGAAGCCTTGCCTTCGCTAAGGGGAGCCTTATTTTCTATATTGCGTGGTTCGATTGGTCCTGTCCAGGCAATTGGGGGCAAACAAGATTGATTGACAGGCACAGCTAAAATAGCTGACATAACGTTTGTTATTTGTTTGGCGAAAGGTTAAAAATACATCTAAGTAGAAATAAAAATGACGGGGTAATGTTATGTCCAAAATAGCTGTCAAGGCCAAAATCTCCTTGGCCATTGATCTGGCAGAGTTTCAGCAGGGCTGGCGGGTACTCGTGCTCGCCCTGATTGGCATAGGCACCTCGGTCAGCGTGGCTCCCCTGTATGCCTTCGGCACCATGGTGGTACCCATGCAAGAAGCCTTTGGCTGGTCCCGGGGGGAAGTTCAGTCATCCATTGCATTTCTGTTTGCCAGTTCAGTCATAGCCATCCAGTTCACTGGCTGGCTGAACAAGCGTTACGGATTGCGCCCCGTCGCTCTGGTGTCGCTGATTACCCTGCCGATAGGTTATGTGGTGATGACGCTGAATACCGGGTCGATTATCCAGCTTTACGCGGGTTATGCGATGCTGGCCTTTGCCGGACTGGGAACACTGCAGGTCACCTGGACTCATTTCGTCAATCTCTGGTTCGATAAAAACCGCGGCTTGGCGCTGGCTATTATTCTCTGCGGTACAGGCTTGTCAGGCCTGGTAATGCCGCCACTGCTGACCTGGGCCATGGAGTTGTGGGGCTGGCGAGCCGGCTTCTGGGTGTTGGCTATCCTACCCCTGGCGCTGACATTTCCGATGTCTCTATTCTGGCTGACTTCATCCGGCCCGGTCGGGCATTCGCGTACGTTGGACTCAGATGCGGCAAAGGCAAAGGCGCTTCCGGGCATGGTCCTGCCTGAGGTATTTCGTTCGAGAAAATTCTGGCTGTGCAATTTCGCGTTGGTTTTTTTCGTCATTGCCATGATCGGCATGCTGACCAACGCTGTGCCGATGATGCGCGACAATGGACTTAGCGCCGCTGAGGCCGCTGCCACCTTCAGTGTGTATGGTATCTCGTTGGTTATCGGGCGCGTGCTGGTTGGCTATCTGATTGATCGTCTATGGGCTCCGGGCGTGGCTTTTCTGGTGATGTTCCTGCCAGCAATCGGCTGCGTCATCTTTTTCTCGGTCGAAACCCATATACCCTCGCTGATGCTGGCCGCCATGCTGATTGGTGTCGGCGCTGGTGCAGAAATGGACATTGCCGCATTCATGATGGCGCGTTATTTCGGCATGCGTGATTACAGTCGCGTGTTCGCGTTGCATATGGGGTTCATCAGTATTGGCAGTACGCTGGCGCCGATACTCTTCGCCGTGATGTATGACACCAGCGGGTCCTACGCCTCCATGCTGATCTTCTGCACCATCAGCTTCGCCGTCAGCGCCTGTTTGCTGCTGACCATGGGACGTTACCCCAACTTCTCGCCAGTGCCACCGGCAGTGGACGTGCTCGACCAGGCGGCCAACAGTATCGACAACGCCTCGGTAGCAGGATAACGGTAATGAACAAATCGAACAGCCCAGAGCGGCCTGCCTTTCTTGCCAGTCTCAAGCCGGACGAAGGTCTCGACCCGCTGATGGATCACCTGAAGGTCTATGGGGTGCCCAGCTTCGACGAGCAGGGCGCTGGCATTGATCTGCGGCTCGAAGCCTGCCATATGAATGGAGGCCAGAGTGCCCACGGCGGCCTGATAATGATGCTGCTGGACGTCGTAATGGCCTGCAGTACGTCAAGGGATGGGCGCCATTGTGTGACGGTAGAACTGAAATGCAACTTCATGAAACCGGGTGGCAAGGAGGGAGATCTTCTGCGCGCCACAGGTATCGTGCGGGCCTCCACCAGAAGCCTGGCCTTTTGCGATGGCGAGATCCGCAACGAAGCGGGCGAGTTGCTGGCGACGGCCTCGGGAACGTTCAAGTACGTGAGACCCTTGCACTCGCTGGACCAGCAGCCGGTGAGGGCATAATCAGGCGGGAGCTTTGATATGGAATTGCGACTGGAAGGCAAGACCGCGCTGGTCACCGGAAGTAGCGCCGGAATCGGTGTGGGTATTGCCAGTATGCTGGCAGCGGAAGGCGCGATGGTGGTGGTACATGGACGTAACATCGAACGTGCCCAGGGCGTGGCTGCGAAAATACGTCAGCAGGGGGGCCGTTGCGCAGTGGTCTGCGGTGACCTTGCAAACCGGGCTGGGGTTGACCAGGTTGCGGAAACTGTACTGGAGGTTTCTGGTGGCATCGATATCCTGGTCAACAACGCTGGTGGTAGCCCCGAGACTGCCGATCCGGGGTGGTTCTTCACCGGCACCGACACCTGGCTGGAGACCTATCAGGCAAATGTGTTGGCCGCCATGTGCCTGGTTCAGGCTCTGGTGCCGGCCATGCGGGAGCGGGGCTGGGGCCGGGTGATCAATATCAGCACCGCTGCGGCGATTACCCCTACGTCGGCCCAGCCTGACTATGCGGCAGCCAAAGCGGCCATGCTGAACATGTCGCTGAGCCTGTCCAAGGCGCTGAGCGGAACGGGGGTCACCAGCAATGCCATTTCCCCTGGCATGATCCGAACCGCAGGGCTGAATACCTTTCTGGCCAATTTCGCCACCAAGCGTGGCTGGGACAACGATCTCGCCAGAGCTGAGGCATACGTTCTCAAGGGTGCCGGTCAGACCGTCGCCAAGGTGGGGGAGGTTGAGGACATCGCCTATGCGGTGGCGATGTTGGCAAGTCCCCGGTCCGACTTTATCAACGGCACCAATATGCACGTGGACGGCGGCATTTCACCTTCGCTTTACTAGCGGGTTCTGCTTGCGCCAGTTGATCACTTCGGTTTGGCAGAGAGACGCTAGGCGAGAGCAGGTAGGTGACGCTTCATGAAATCCAGCATGGCGCCATTAAACACATCGTTGCGGTCTCCAGCGACCATATGACCGGCTCCCTGAACGTCGGTAAATTCCATCTTTGGCATTAGTTTGCGCATTTCGGCCACGCCCTCGGGGCTTACGACGTCACTTTGCTGACCGCGGATCAGCAACGTGGGGACAGCAACGTTTTCCGCCGCATCAAACATTCGCTGACTGATTTCCTGGACCGTCGTGCGGAAGTCGCCCAGCATGAACTGCGGATCCCAATGCCAGCGCCAGCGCCCGTCTTCGCCCAGGCGCAAGTTCTTGCGCAGCCCGTCCCTGCTGCCTGCGCGGGAGTGAGTGGAATTGTAAGTCGCGACGGCTTCAGCTGCCTCGTCAAGGGAAGCGAATCCGTCGGGATTGCCCAGCATGAAATCCTTGATGCGTTCTATGCCTTGTGCTTCAAGGCGGGGGGTTACATCGACCATAATCAGCAAGGAGGCGATGTCAGGTTGTGCGCCGCAGGCAATGAGGGAGTTAACGCCGCCCATTGAGGCGCCTACCAGGGCTGGCCTGTTGTCCAGCGTGGCGATGATCGATTTCAGATCACCCACCTGGGAGTCCAGACGGTAATTGCCGTTCTCAATCCAATCGGACTCCCCATGCCCGCGCGCATCCACGGCAATGGCCAGATATCCGGCCCTGGCCAGTGCCTGCCTCGCTCTGGCCCACGAATGCCGGGTCTGGCCGCCGCCGTGCAGCAGCAGGACCGGCTGGCCATCAGCCGGGCCTTCCTGATCTGCCGCCAGACGATTGCCGGAGCTACCTTCAAAGTAACGCAGTACCGAGCCATTGGTAGACATGCCCTGATCCTCAGCGCTTGGCTAGTGTGAAGCCAGCCTTTTCACGGTCCCAGGTACTCAGGGTCACGCCGTCGTCACGCAGCTCGAATTTGTAAACCCGGCCGAGTGGGCTTTTCGGCAGGGCGCTGCGGAACTCGATGTAACGGGGAACGGCGTAGTAGGGCATATGGTCTGCTGACCAACGGCATAACGCCTCTTCACCGATCTGCATTCCTTCCTTCAGCGTTATGGTTACTTTCAGCTCGTCTTCGCCGAGATCGGACAACACCGCATGGGCGGCTACTTCATCCACCGCATCATGCTGTAGAAAGGCGTGTTCAACTTCGAAACTGGATATGTTCTCGCCGCGACGGCGCAGGTAATCCTTTTTACGGTCGACAAAGTAGAAATAGTCGTCCTCGTCAAACTTACCAATATCACCGGTGTGGAACCACATGTTGCGCATGACCTTGAGCGTATCTTCGGGGCGGCGCCAGTAGCCCTCGAACATCACATGCGGCTTGCGCGGTCGGATGATGATCTCGCCGGGCGTATTGGCAGGCAACTCCTTATCGTTGTCGTCAACGATACGCACATCAAAGAATTCGGTGTTGCGCAGGCCTGAACTGCCGGGCTTCTGTAAGGTGCCAAAGGGCAGAATACTGGGCAGAGAGCATTCGCTCAGTCCGAAACCGCCGCAGACGGTATGCTCAGCGCCAAAGCGCGTTTTCCAGGCCTCTTGCACTGACTCGGGGAAAGGTGCGCCCCATACTGCCTTGAGCTGCCCATAACAGCGCTTCATGGCGTCATTGTCCGGTGCGCTGGCCAGCATCGGCATCATGGATGCCAGTAACTGGGTTTCGTTGGCACCGGTGCGTTCGATTTCAGGCCAGAAATTGGAGACCGAGAACCGTGGATAGATCGCTACCTGGGCGCCGACCATCATGTTGGCAAGGCATGTGGTGGCTACTGCGTTGAAGTGAAAGAGCGGCAGGGAGGTCCAGGTGATGGTGTCTTCATTGCGGTTGGTAATGATCAGCATCTGACGGGCAAGGCTGCATGCATAATTATGACTGATCATGCAGCCCTTTGACGGGCCTGTAGTACCGCCGGTGTAAATCAGCATCGCCAGATCTGACGGTGCCACGTCTACGTCCTGGTCGGACGAGTCGCTGCTGAGAATTTCGCTCCAGGGCAGCATGCGCTGCTCTCCGTGCAGCTCCACGGCCGGGCGCTCATTGCGATACACCAGGGTTTGAAGTTTGGGTAGCTTGTCGGCAATGGCGGTAACCCGCTCGGCATAATCACTTTCCGCAATGATGATGGTCGCATCGGCATCGGACACCTGATGACGGAGGAAATCACCCTTGAGTGCGGTGTTGACCGGAACGCTGATGGCACCGAGCTTGTTGATGGCAAGCCATAGGAAGACGGCATCTGCCGAGTTATCAAGAAGAGTGACAACGGTCTGACCCTTACTGATGCCGAGTTGGCTCAAGCCATTGGCCAGGCGGCAGGCAGCGGTATCCATGTCCTGGTAGCTGCAGGTCGCTCCCAGGAAGTCCATGTACTGTTTATCGCCATGCTGGGCGACAGCCCGGCGCAGGACAGCATTGATCGTGTCCTCCTCGCCGGTACTCCACTGGATGTCACTCTTGCTCATGTGTTGTATCCTCGGTGTTGTTTTTGTTTGCTGAAAACCATTCCATCACGCAGCGATCCAGCTTTCATTATGAATGTACAGTTTGCTTTTTAAAAGCTAAAAACTGACTGATTGACATTTATTGAAGTCTGCCGCACTGTGACAAACAGGTCAATACCGAGCTCTGCTTTCCCAACCTTTTCTGGGCAGGATAATGCACAGGCGGGTAGTGCCGATCTTTTGTGAGGACTAGGAATCTCTGAAAAACGTAGCGAGCGAAGGCCAGGCAAGGCGAAATTGAGCGAAAAAGCGGAGTTTACTCGTCGTAAATGAGCATTTTTTGCGAGATTTCAACGCAGCATGGCCGAGCGCAGTAGTTTTGCAGAGGATCCCTAAGTTAACAGGACATCACGAGGTGTATGCATGGTAGTTGGCGAGCGGGACGCGGTTATTTCCGGAGTTGGGCAGTCCCAGGTTGGGCGACGCCTTGGCCGAGGCGGGCTGGACCTCACACTTGAGGCGATATTGGCGGCGCTTGACGACGCTGGGCTGGATCGTAGCGAGATAGACGGTGTGGCCAGTTGGCCCGGCTACCGTGCTGACATGCCGGCTTTTTCGCCAGTGTCTATCAGCCAGGTCAAGGAATCGCTGGCGCTCGAGCTCAACTGGTATTGCGCCGGTAACGAGGCGACCCAGATGGGGGCCCTGATCAACGCCTGCATGGCCGTAGCGTCGGGCCAGGCGCGGCACGTGATTTGCTACCGCACCATGGTCGAGTCAACCGCCCTGGCGCTGGGAGTACGCTCCAGCAATATAGGCAACCAAGGACGCATATCGGGTTTTGGCGAGTTCCAGGTGCCTTTCCAGGCGGCAGCGCCGGCCAACTGGATAGGCATGGTTGCGAGCCGCTATTTCCACGAGTTTGGTGCAACCCGCGAACAGCTTGGGGCGGTAGCCATTAACGCGCGGCGCAATGCAGGTCTCAACCCGAATGCCATCTATCGCGAGCCGCTGACTATGGAGCAATATCTCGATTCGCGCATGATTTCCACGCCCCTTTGCCTGTATGACTGCGATGTGCCAGTGGATGGCTCGACGGTAATCATCGTGTCACATAAAGATACTGTTCCCGATCTGAAATCCAGACCGGTGCACGTCGAATCCGTCTGCGGACCGCTAACTGGCCGTGATAGCTGGGATCAAATGCCGGACATGACACGCTACATTGCCGAATCGGCGGGCAAGCGGTTATGGAGCAGGACCGACTACAAGCCGGCGGATGTCGACCTGGCCGAGCTGTATGATGGCTTCAGTTTTCTTAGCCTGCTATGGCTGGAAGGGCTGGGTTTCTGCGGTCGTGGCGAGGCGGCCAGCTTCGTTGAAGGCGGGCAGCGGATTGCGCTGGACGGTGAGTTACCACTGTCTACCCATGGCGGTCAGTTGTCAGCGGGACGTTTGCACGGCCTTGGCCACGTGCATGAAGCGGTTGTTCAATTGCGAGGAGAAGGCGGCGCCCGCCAGGTACCTGGTAACCCGAAGCTGGCGGTAGCCGCCAACGGCGGCGGACCTCTGGCGGGTGCGGTTCTGCTGTCCAGTGGGCAGTGACCTGCGCTAATCAGGCAGCCATCTGCCTGATTAGCCAGTCATTTTACCAGTGACACAACTCACTTCGTCCTTGAATGGGGTCGCTCAGCCTGTGAGTTCAACCCTGCCGTTATTGATGACGATTACCTCGCGTTCCAGCGCAGCGACTCTGAAAAACACCTCGTTGCCCTGGGTCCATATGTTCACGCGAAAGGTTTCACCGGGATAAGCCGGTGCAGTGAAGCGCCCGAAGATGGAGGCGATCCGGGTATTGTCATAATCACAGACCGCCTGCATGATCGCGCGCACGGCCACGCCCCAGGTTGCCAGGCCATGCAGAATGGGCCTGTCGAATCCCGCCTGGCGAGCGACGTCGGGATCGGCGTGCAGTGGATTCCAGTCACCATTAAGGCGGTAGAGCAGCGCCATGTCCGCGGGCGTTGTCAGGTCGACGACGTGATCAGGGGCGCGGTCGGGCGGAGAAGGGGGCTTGGCACTGGCTTTCTGTGGGCCACCAAAGCCGCCATCGCCGCGCGCGATCATGGTCTGGGTGATGGTGCATAGCGGCTCGCAGCTGTCGAGTTCCAGGATGCGTCTTTCATAGGTGATCAGCGCGCCTTTATCCGCGCCCTTGTCGACGATATCCACAATGCGCGATTTGCCAATCACGCTGGCTTGGGCGGGCAACGGTTTGTGCAGGGTCAGGCCCTGTTCAGCGTGCACGATTCTCACCCAGTCCAGACCGGTGTCCATGGTGCGCGGCCAGTAGCCGGGGTGCGCGAGAATCACGCCCATGCTGGGTACGGCGCGCAGACCCTTCTCAAATACGAACCGCAACTGGCTGTCTGCCAGAGGAGTGTCGCCATAGCCGAGGCTCAAAGCGTAAAGAAGGCAGTCCTTGTTGGTATAGCTGTGCAGGGTGTCTGGAATCTGCAGGTTCAGAAGCGCTTGGTAATCAATCATTCCCGGATCTCGTCAAGGGGTTGTCGGAGGCTCAGGCCAGCAGGGCTCTGAGCACGCTGATGAGTGTCAGTGGCTGGTCGAACATCAAATGGTGGTGGCCTTCCGGAACAACGATTGGCCCATGCCCATCGGCCAGATAGGCGACAATCCGCGTCGCCCTCTCCTGACTGGCTACCACGCTATTCTCGGCCCTGACGTAATCGACTCGGCAGCGAATGCTGCGCAGCAGGCTTTCGCCATCAGCCTCCCGCGTACCCCCAACCGGAAGAGTCGGATCGAACTTCCAGCGATAGCCGCCATGGCAGGGCCGCAGCGAATGTCTGGCAACATGCTCGAGCAGGTAGTCATGGGTGATGGGCTGATCTGGCATCAGGCGGAACCGTTGCGTGCCCGTCGACAGGTCGGGATACACGCGATTGCCACGGATTGTCGCTGGCTCGGGTGGGAAGGGTTCGCCTTCAAAAAGCACGAAGCTGTCGATGATGATCAGGCGTTGAAACAGCTCCGGTCTTTCGGAGCAGGCGCGCAGCAGTCTTGAGCCGCCGTAGCTATGGCCGACGGCAATAACCGGGGTGCTCCCAAGATGCTTGATCAGCGCCAGAATATCCCGGGCGGGAGCGACGGCATCATAGACCTCACGGTGCCCGCTATCGCCCATGCCTGAAAGGTCCAGAGCCACCACCCGGAACTGGCTGACGAAAGATGGTGCGATAAAGTCCCACCAGTGGGCATGCCCGCGGAAGCCGTGGATAAACAGCAGGATGGGTTTGTGCTCGTCCTCGAGGTTCCAGCCGAGGTAGTGCAGACGATTCTCGTCGGTGTCGAAAAATCGTGATTGTCCTGGCTCGTCCATGGCCCGGCTGAACCAGTCTGGCAATTCTGGTGCTGCATTCCCTTGCAGGGTGTCTGGGTACGTCGGCATGGGGCTTCCTTAAACAGTCGGCAATGACGCGGCCGCGCCTCGAAGGGGTTTGGCGGTCGCTGATAAAGATCACCCGGTGGGTTACCATGAAGCTGATAGTATGTTAGTTTTTGCTTCGAAGTCCAGTAGCTCACCGGAGCGCCTGGCGAACTGACGAGTACCTAACGCTGGAGTAGGACTATGGAACGTTTTCCACGTGGCAAAGCGGCGGTAGTCGGAGCGGCAACCTACGGCATGGGTGCATCTCCCGGTATGCGATCACTGGATCTGGCCGGGCAGGCGGCGGTGCTGGCGCTGGCTGACGCCAATCTGAAGCTGGCCGACGTTGATGCGCTATTTGTGTGTACACCTGACGATGCCCTGTCGGGACTCAGTGCTGCGGAGTACCTCGGTATCCAGCCGCGATTTACCGAAAACAACCGCACCGGCGGCTCCGCTTTTCACTCCCACGTCATTACCGCAACCCTGATGCTCGAGGCCGGTTATTGCGATACGGCCTTGATCATGTATGGCAGCAATCAGAGAACCGCTTCCGGCGGCCTGATGTCGATGCGTTTGCCTTCGCCCTATGAACGGCCCTACCGACCGCTGACACCGCTTTCCTCCTATGCCCTGGCCGCAGCACGACACATGTATCAGTACGGCACCACACGCGAACATCTGGCGGAGGTGGCGGTAGCGGCCCGTAATTGGGCCAAGCTCAATCCGGATGCGTTCAAGCGTGACGATCTGACCATCGAGGACTGCCTGAGGTCGCGCATGGTCTCCGATCCGCTCAGCGTAAGCGATTGCTGCCTGGTCACCGATGGTGCTGCGGCGATTGTGCTAACCCGTGCTGACCGGGCCGCTGATCTGGTCAGGGATCCGGTGTACGTGCTCGGTGCGGCGGCGGCCACCTGGTATTCGGGGGTTGACCAGGCCGGGGACCTGACGGTAACGGCTGCGAGGGAGTCAGGTCAGCGGGCCTATGATCTGGCCGGAGTGAGCCCGAAGGATATTGACGTGGTGCAGCTTTATGATGCCTTCACCATTAACACCATTCTGTTTCTCGAAGACCTCGGTTTCTGCGAAAAAGGTGAAGGTGGTGCCTTTGTTTCTGGCGGCAATATCGGGCCCGGTGGCGGCTTGCCGGTGAATACCAATGGCGGCGGGCTGTCTTGCTGCCATCCAGGGATGTATGGCCTGTTCACCATCGCCGAGTCATGCGTACAGCTGAGAAATCAAGGGGGCGACCGTCAGGTCGCTGGCGCACGGCTGGCGCTGGCGCATGCTAATGGCGGCACGCTGTCGAGTCAGGCCAGCATGATCCTGGGTACGGCAGAAACGCTATAACACATTGTGCAACCAAGCCAGCCCCGTTCAACAACAAACAAGGCCGCCATGGCCTGTTGGAGACACCAGAATGAGTACCAGTAAATTGGACACCGTGATGCGCCATGTGCACGTCTCGATCAGCAATCGTATTGCCACGGTGACCCTCGATCGTGCCCCGGTCAATGCGCTGGATTCGGTCGCCATTCGCGAGTTGACAGCCACCTTCAACAATCTGGCGCGCTCCACTGAAGCCAGCGTGATCGTGTTTACTGCCGCGGGCGAGCGGATTTTCTGCGGCGGCATCGATTTGAAGGACTCTGCACGCCGCCACGCCCGCGAACTGGTGGAAGAGGATACGACTGTCGACCTGCTGGACCCCGGTGCGGTAATACGTGATTGTTTCTGGGCAATCATGGATTGCCCGTTGCCGGTAATTGCCGCCGTCAATGGTCGGGCCATAGGCGCTGGTCTGGTTCTCGCGGCCTGCTGCGACATGATCATCGCCGCAGACCACGTCACCTTCTCCGTGCCGGAAATCAAAGCCGGCGTGCTGGGTGGTGCACGCCATCTGCAACGTTTAGTGGGACCCTTCAAGACTCGCAAGATGTTCTTTACCGGTGAACCCGAAACCGCCCAGGAATTTTACCGCCTAGGCGCAGTGGAGGCGGTTGTCGCGCCTGACAGGCTGCTGGAGACGGCGCATGAGCTGGCTGCCAGTATCGCCAGGAACAGCCCCATCGGGCTGCGGCTGGGCAAGGAGTCGCTGGTCCGGGTCGAGGATCTGTCAGTGCGTGAGGGGTACCGTATCGAGCAGGACTACACCAGTCGCGTAACCCGCTACCGGGATTCCGCTGAAGCACGCAGCGCCTATCTTGAAAAGCGTGATCCGGACTGGAGCTGGTCCTGACAAGTTTTCAGCTTTTATATACGCTAAGGAACCTCTGAAAAACTACTGCGCTCGGCCATGCTGCGTTGAAATTTCGCGAAAAATGCTCATTTACAGCATGTAAACTGCGCCTTTTCGCTCAATCTCGCCTTGCCTGACCTTCGCTCGCTACGTTTTCAAGAGGCTCCCTAAATGAAAACGGCCACAATGATGGGGACATAACAATGAAAGAGTTCAAAGTCGACTGGAGTGCCGCCGAAATCAAGCAGCTGATGGACAGGATCGCTGCCTGTCGGTTGCCCTCTGCACCCGAAGGAACAGGCTGGGCCATGGGCTGTGACCCTGCCTTCATGGCCGAGCTGCAGCAGTACTGGACCAGGCAGTTTGACTGGCAAGCTTGCATGGATACGTTGAATCGCTATCCGCAGTTTGTTGCCGAGGTCGATGGTTTTCCCGTTCATTACGTTCACGTACGGGGAGAGTCCGAAGGCAAGCGGCCCTTGCTGCTGACCCACGGTTGGCCGGGATCGTATTTCGAGTTCTGGAAAGTGATCGACCTGCTGGCCTTTCCGTCGCGACATGGCGGCAGCAAGGATCAGGCCTTTGATCTCGTCGTCCCCAGCCTCCCGGGTTTCGGCTTTAGCGGCAAGCCTCAGGGCGTCATGACCCAGCGCCAGACCGCTGGCCTGTGGAACAGGCTGATGACGGAGGTGCTGGGATACGAGCGGTACTCTGCACAAGGGGGGGATTGGGGCGCCATCGTTACCTCTTGGCTGGGCCTCGATCATGCGCAGAATGTTGAAGCCATCCACCTGAACATGCTGGGTTTTCGCTCAATGACTCCGCCACAGAATGAGGCAGAGACCGCCTGGCAGGCCAAATGCGACGGCGCGCAACGGGTATACAGCGGTTATGCATCGGTGCAGATGTTCAAACCGCACTCGATTATTCTGGCCACGGCGGACAATCCGCTGGGGCAGACGGCCTGGATCATCGAGCGCTTCCACGACTGGGCTGATCTGCGCAGCCGGCCTTTCGAGCAGGTTTTCAGCATGGATGAGCTGATTACCAATCTGGCGATCTATCTGATGAACGACAGCTTTGCCAGTGCCGTGCGTTTCTACCCCGGTGTGGTAAAGGACGGTTTCGGCATTCTGCCGGCAGGCACTCGTTGTGAGACGCCAACCACCTTTGCCGCTACCACTGGGGACGCCTTGTCACCGGCGCCACCGCGGAGCCGGCTAGAGCTGGTTTACAATGTGACCGGGTGGCAGGAGCTGGCAGAGGGCGGGCATTTCCCGGCGCTGGAGGTTCCTCAGCTGTTTGTCGACGCGGTGCGCGAGTGGCGTGCTGCCTGACATCAGGCAGAAGCCGCCGCAGCGGACCGACCAGAAGGTAATAACACGTCAGCATCGTGCGGGAAAAGAATATATCAAGATCTTTCCTGCCCGTTGACGGCGCTTTTCCATAAGATTATAAATGACACACAGTCATTTTTGCCTGGCGACAGTTTTCCGCACCCCCCTTTGCCCAGCGGTGTCAGGCCATATAACAAGAGGAGTACCGCGATGAAAGTTCGTCGTCCAGGTTTTGATTTCTCGACAATCAGGCCGCACTGGGCTCCCGTCACGGAGTTTGCCCAGTTCTACAATGCGTTTTCCACCGTACCTGCTCATATCGAACCTTATCTCGTCAAGGTGATGATGCGCGTCAAGGAAGCGTTAGGTGACAAGAATCCTCGCTTGCGGGAAGACATTGAGATTTTCAACAAGCAGGAAGTACAGCACTGCAAACAACATCTGGCTTTCAATAACCGGCTCTACGAATCCGGCTATGCCGGCATGCAGGAGATTGAAGCTCCCTACAAGGCGGACTACGAGCGGTTCCTCGCATCGAAATCGTTGCGCTTCAATGTGGCATATTGCGAAGGATTCGAGGCGATGGGTTCTGCCTCAAGCCAGGTATTTTTCGAAGAGCTAGACGAGTACCTGGAAGGCGCTGATGAGTCTGCAGTTGATTTATGGAAGTGGCATCTAGCCGAAGAGTTCGAGCATCGCGAGGTTTGTTTTCAGGCTTATTCCACTCTTTATGGCAAAGGACCTTTTGCCTATCTGTACCGTGTCTGGGTTTTCGCCTACGCGGCGAAGCACATCGGTACCCATACCATGCGAGTCGCCAACTACCTGATGAGCGTTGATCGGGAAGGCATGAGCGAGGAAGAGCGCGCTGCCTCGCAGGAGCGACAGAAGACTGCTTTAAACAAGATCCGCCAAGGCAGCCGCAAGCGTCTACTAAAAGTATTCTCGCCGTTTTACAACCCCGGCAAGATGAAGCCGTCCCCCGGCATGGTGCCTTTGCTGGAGAAATATTCCTGAATTAGTATGGCTAGTGGGTATCCGCTGCCAAACAGCGAAAGGGGAGCTTGTGCTCCCCTTTCCTTTTTATATTGTCAGCGCTTCGACCTGGCAAATGGCCCGTTCCAACTGATCCGCATCTACCGCCGGTGCAAAGCGTGCCGCGCTGGGGCTTACCATCGAGTTTTCGGCGAGGCTGCGAACTTCATCCGCTGTGGGGTTGGTGAGACCGAAGTCATGCAGTCGAGCGGGCAGGCTGATCTGTTGGTAAAACCCGAGAAGCTCCTGAATGAACGCCGTCGAGCGCTTTTCCATGATCAACTGAACCACCAAGCCATAGGCAACATGATCGCCATGCAGCGTGCCCCGGGCTCGCTCCAGATAGGAGAAGCCCCTTGCCAGGGCGTGAGAAAGAGACAAGCCACCATTCTCGAAGCTGACCGTGCTGAGCAACACCACCGCTTCCAGCAGATCTTCCAGGGCGTTGTTGACCTCATTCTCTTCAGTCGCCCTGAGGCCTTCCACCGCGTGTTGCCGGATGATCTTGTAGCAGGCGTCAGCGGCCATGAGCCCGATTTGCGATGCCGGGGTGCCAAGTAGCGTCATCGCGCCAGCGGCGTGGCAGGCCTCAGCTTCAAATTTTTTGGATATGGCGTCACCGATACCTGCACGCAGAAAGCGCACTGGTGCGTTGGCTATCACCTGGCTGTCAACCAGTACCAGTTCCGGGTTGCGTGGCAGATGCAGGATGTCCTGCATGATGTGATGCTCATCGTAAACCGCGATGGCGCCGCTAGCCGGACCGTCATTGGAGGCAATAGTCGGCACACTGACGCAGGCTGCCTCTAGCTTCAGGGCGACGCCCTTGGCAGTGTCCAGCGCTTTGCCACCTCCCAGGCCGACGATCAGGTCGCTGCCTGCGGCCTTGGCCTTGTCGGCTAGCTGGGCCATTGCCGCATGGGTCACTTCCCCTGGAAAGACCTCCAGCATGGCCATCATGTCGGCAGCCTGGTAGCTGGCGAGCACCCGGTCGCCCAGCAGACGCGCCATATCGGCATCAGTAATGATAAATGCCTTGTTGCCGAGCACCATCGAATGTTTACCCAGCGCGTCGAGCACACCGGGCCCCTGCACGTAGCGCGAGGTTGCTGCAAATATCCGCATATCAAATCTCCAAATCAGCAGCAACGGGATGCCGCAGGGAAAGTACTGACCGTTCTGGCTGCAAACGCATGCCTGTTTGCTTAAGTACTTGCCATGACGGTTCGGCTCCTATACATTTTACAAAAAACTGATGGGATGTCAGCTTTTTTCGGAAAAATGATCTGCCGGTTAAATCTTGGAGAACAACAAATGAAGCTTTCTGAATACAAGACTTTGAAATTCGAACGTCGCGATCGCATTCTCTATGTGACGTTCAACCAGCCGGAAAAGCTGAACAGCTTTGCCGGTGAATCCCATACGGAACTGTCATGGCTGTTCTATGACCTGGTTGAGGACAAGGAGAGCGATATCATCGTGATCAGCGGTGAAGGTCGGGCATTCAGTGCAGGCGGTGACATCGAGTACATGCAGTGGCTGCATGACAACCCCAAGGAATTCTATCGCTGTGTGCGTGAAGCCAAGCGGATCGTCAATGGCATGCTCGAATGCGACAAGATCATCGTTGCCAAGGTCAATGGTGACGCCATCGGCCTGGGTGCTACCGTTGCCGTTTTCTGCGACATGATTTTCGCCGCCGAGAACGCGCGCTTTGGCGACCCCCACAACAACGTTGGCCTGACCACAGGTGATGGCGGTCAGCTAATCTGGCCGTTCCTGATGGGCTATGCCCGTGCCAAGCATTACCTGTTGACCGGTGAGAAGTTCTCGGCAAAAGAAGCTGAAAACATGGGCATGATAAACAAGGCCTTGCCGGCCGAAGAGCTGAATGCCTATGTGGATGCCTACGTGGACAAGCTGGCCGCCATGCCCGTTCAGTCTCTGCGCTGGAGCAAGGCCACTATCAACGTGCCGCTGCGCCAGATGGCAGCCAGCATGATGGACGTGGGGATGGCGTATGAAAACGTGTCCTCTGCCAGTGGCGACCACCTTGAAGCCATCGCCGCTTTCCGCGAAAAGCGCAAGCCGGTTTTCAACAAGTAAGATGGCTACCAAGCTGCCAATAGCAGTGGCGGAGGGAGGGCTGGATAGCCGGGCCGCCGTTGCCTTTAGTCAGGCCCTGCAGCGCCCCGGGGTTTCTCGCCATGTGACGGTACATGGCGTGCAGCTGCATTACCTCGGGTGGAACCTTGAGGCCAATGACAAGCCTGTGGTGTTGCTGGTTCACGGTTTTCGCGGGCATGCCCATTGGTGGGACGGCATTGCGCCTTATCTGGCGGAGGATTATCGCGTCATTGCTCTGGATCTGTCCGGCATGGGTGACAGTGATCACCGTGGGAGCTACCCCTTTCAGTATGCCGCCGCAGATATTACCGGCCTGATCGAGGCGATGGAGCTCGGGCCGGTAACGGCGATCGGCCATAGTTATGGCGGCGTGCGGTTGCTCAAGGCCTGTGCTGATCATCCGCAACTGTTCAAACGGCTGATCAACCTCGACAGCTACATTTATTTCCCCGAGGAGACTCCGCCGAACGACCCTGGCAAATCGGTCCGGCGTTACTATCCCGATCTGGCAACGGCCATGGGCCGCTATCGGTTGGTGCCGGAGCAGCCCCGTTTCGAGCCTGCGGTCCTGGAGCATATTGCCCGGCACTCGCTACGTGAGGAAAGCGAAGGCTGGTGCTGGAAGTTCGATCCCCTGATACCGGCGGGTATCAATCATGAAATTCCCGCTCGTGAATTGTTGCCACGGGTGCGACGCCCTGTGCACGTGGTTTACGCCGAAGGCAGCGCAGTGATAAGTGCATCTCATGCCAGGGAGACTGTAGCCCTGTTGCCCTTTGGCAAGGGCCCCGTCGTAATGCCCGATGCCTACCACCACATGATGATTGATCAACCCCAGGAGCTGACAGCTTTGCTGAAGAGCTTGCTGGCTGATGGAGACACAACATGAGTGATCTGGTTCTCGAGCAGCGGCACGATGCCGTTGCGGTATTGACGCTAAACAACCCGAAGACGCGCAATGCGCTGTCGAGGGATATGCTGTTTGTGCTGGCTGACTGCCTGGAGCGTCTGAATGAAGACGATAGTTGCCGTGCCGTAATTCTGCGCGGCGGCAACGGGCATTTCTGCTCGGGTGGTGATGTCTCCGGTATGACGGCCGAGCGACCGCTGCCGGTTGGCCGTGGTCGCATGGTCTTGGGTCATCGTGTGGTTAGTGCCATGGTCAAGGGCAACAAACCGGTCATCGCTGCGGTGGAAGGTTATGCTGCCGGGGCGGGATTTTCGCTAGCCTGCGCGGCTGACTACCTGATTGCGACACCGAACGCCAAGTTCGTATCTTCATTCGCCAAGGTGAGCCTGGTGCCGGATCTGGGGCTGCTCTGGAGTCTGCCGCGGCGCATCGGTCTGGCCCAAGCGCGGCGCCTATTCTATTCGGCTGCGGTTACCGAAATTGACGAGGCATTGCAGCTGGGTATTGTCGACGAGCAGGTAGCCAATACCGACCAGTTACTGGAAAGGGCGTTGGAGCTGGCAGCCCAGTTTACTGCTCATGCCCCGCTATCAGTCGCACTGGTACGCTCAGCCCTGGCACGCGGTATGGACACGCTGGACCAGGCCCTGGCCTACGAGATGGACAATCAGGCAGCGCTTTACCTGACCGATGACCACAAGGAAGCGGTCAACGCGTTCATGAACAAGCGTACCCCGGAGTTCCGCGGTCGCTGATTACGAAGCTCGGGTTGGATGACACGGCGGACCAGCTACAGACTGGCCCGCCTTTTTTTCAGCTGCGTGACTTCGGCATACCGAGCGCCTGCTCTGCTATCAGGCTACGCTGGATTTCGCTGGTGCCCCCGTAGATGGTCATGCCGATTGACTGGCGATAGCCCAGCTCGATCAGCTCCAGTTCATCGTTCTGGTTCTGCAGCAGCGACTGCGGAGCGAACAGTTCCATGAGATCACTGGCGTCGCGACGGTAGTATTCCGTAGAAAACACCTTGGACATCGGCCCGAAAGCAGCGCGGCCAGGCACCTGATGCATTACTCCCCAGATGGCGCGATAGCAGAGGCTGCGGGCGATGGTGGTATGGGTCGCTACACGCGCCAGACGTCGGCGCACCTCATCGTCATCCAGCCTGCTACGGTCACCCCGTCTGGTCGTACGAGCCCATTGCAGGGCATGGCGGAGCATGTTGCTGTAGCTGATGCGGTACTGGTCGCCGCCATGTTCCAGCTCCAGGGTCGCGGCCATGACGGCAACGCCCTGATTGACCTCGCCGATACGGTAGTGATCGCTGAGCCGCACGTCGCTGAGATAGGTAATGTTGGTCCGCTCATCCTGCAGTGTATGCACCGGGTGTACGTCGATGCCGGGCATGTTCATGGGTGCCAGAAACAGCGTCAGGCCGGCATGCTTGGGCGCATCGGGATCAGTACGCACCAGCAGGAAAATGTAGTCGGCCAGGTTGCCCGCTGTGGTAAATATCTTCTGCCCATTGATTAGCCAATCGCCAGTTTCGGTGACCTCGGCACGGGTTCTTGCGGCAAACACGTCGGAGCCGCAGGTGGGCTCGCTGAAGCCCAGGCAGGCAAGGGCTTCGCCGCTGCCGAACCGCGGTAGTACCTCTTCCTTGAGCGCCTCACTGGCAAAGCGCATGGTGATTTGCGCGACCTGATTGGTAATGGGTGCGGTAATGCGCTGCCAGTTGAACTCCTCGAATACTTCCTGCAGCGCGGCCATGTCGAAGGGTGACTTGCCGCGTCCGCCAAACGCCTCTGGCCAGTGCGGGTAAAGCAGGCCGGCCTCGGCCAACTGGCGATTGAAGCCGGCGTGATAACCGTCTACTGAGTGGTGGGCGTGGGACTGGAGTTCCTCGGTAAGATGGCTGCTGAAGAAGGCGCGCGCCTCGTCAGCAAAGCTCTCTGCGTCGGCACCGCAGCCAAATTCCAGATCCGTTTCACCCGCGTTGGGTAACGGATAAGAGGTGCCGGTAGACCATAGGCGTCTGCCGATCTGGTCGAGTTCGGTTTGGGGGTCGCCGCGCAGCAGTGACCAGGCTCTGGCACGTCGGTAGTACAGCTGAATATCGTATTCCACTGATACGCCATAGCCGCCAAAAGTACGCAACGCGGTAGCCGTGGCGCGGGGCGCGGCCTGGGTCGCCCACCACCAGGCCATGGAAACCAGCGCTGCGGCATCGTTGTCCCCTTTGGATATTGCGGACACTGCATGCCAGGTTAGCAGCCTGGTACCGTCCATGTCGGTAATCGCGTCGGCCAATGGGTGGGCGATGCCCTGGTAGCCGCCGATAGGGCGGCCGAACTGTATCCGCTCGCGCGAATACTCCGCCGCCATCTGTATTGCGCGCTCTGCAAGACCATAGAGCATGGCGGCCTTGAGCAATTTCCATTCTTCGATTGCGGCCTGGAAAAGCTGGTAGCAGCTGTCGCCGGATGCGACAAGTTCGCGGCTGGTGACCTGCTCCAGTTGTCCGGGCTGAACGATGGCGAGGCAGTCCGACCCAAGATTGTCCGCCTGATGGATGGCGTGTCGGGCATTGACGGAAAATAGCTGTTTGCCGTCAAGTAGCAATACTGCTTCGGCAACGCCCAGCGCCGGGAGGCATACCGGTTGATCGCCGCTTTGGGGCAACGGAGCGAGGGTGACCAGCGCACCGTCGCGAATACGTTCGAGCAGGTCTGCCGCCGCGGTGGTATCCAGTTGCGCCAGTAGTCCGGCAACTGGCAGGGCTTCGGCCAGGGGCACTGAAGCCAGATGGCGTCCAGCCTGTTCGGTTATTAGCACCGCTTCAAGCAGTCCGGCGCCACTGCCTCCGGCCTCTTCGGGCAAGCGCAGCAGAGGGATGCCCATCGCTACCAGGCTGTCCCACAACCCGGGATCGAAGCCGGTTGATTCCGCCGCTCTTACTCGGAGCGTGGAAGATTCCTTGGCGAATAGCCGTGCGACGCTATCTGCCAACATTTTTTGCTCATCAGTCAGGAAAAGGTTCACGACGGCTATCCTAAAGCTGGCTTACGGGAAGGTGAACGACCAGCCCCTCGAGCTGTTCGCTGGCAATGATTTTGCATAGCAGGCGGCTGTTTTCCCGTGGCTCAACGGCGCAACCGAGCATCACCGTCTCGTCGGCGTCAGCCGGCTCGAGCAGGGGTACCCAGTCGGGGGCGATGTAGCCGTGGCAGGTGGCGCAGGCACAGTTGCCCCCGCAATCTCCGAGAATGCCCGGTAGGGCGTTATCCACCGCGGCCTGCATTAACGAGATGCCAGGAGAGACGTCGACCCGGTGTTCGTTGCCCTGATGTTCTATGAAAATGATCGATGGCATGGAAGGTTCCTCATAGAGACGATTGGATGGATTCAGGCGTCGAGCACTTTCATCGGGCCCTGGGGTACTCCTGTCGCCTCATAGAACTGAGCGCACCAGTTACGCAGCGCGGAATAACCCGCCACGTCGGCTTTGGCAAAGATTGGACGTTGAACGAACTTCTGGTGTCGCCAGATGACGGCGTCCTCTTCGAACAGTGTTCGGGTTTGCCGCGCCATCTCGCGTACATGCTCCGGCATCACCTCGGGTGAACGTGCATCCCTCTGGAAGA
Organism: Halopseudomonas xinjiangensis; assembly: GCA_011050525.1. Taxonomy (GTDB): domain Bacteria; phylum Pseudomonadota; class Gammaproteobacteria; order Pseudomonadales; family Pseudomonadaceae; genus Halopseudomonas; species Halopseudomonas xinjiangensis_A. The sequence goes on along the minus strand of DRFO01000035.1, from coordinate 21,477 downwards.
AATAACTGACTCGCAGATCCGAGGTATCGTCATCCACAGGGGTGCAGGTCAGAACCAGCCGCCGTGCCAGTACCGGGTGGTCGAAGATCGACATGTTCAGACCCACGCCCGCATTGCGCGCATAGAGGACCATGGCGACTTCCTTGGTAGCCTTGGAACGAAAGCCGGTTTTCGCTTCCCAGATTGGGCCGTCGGTATCGAACGACAGTAGCACCGGGTCCTCCGGCGCATTGTGAGCGAAGCGGAAATGCATAGTGTCCGCAGCGTTTTCAGTCATCAGCTGCGGATGAATACGCTCGTTCGGAGCAAAAACCACGGCGTCGGGGTAACAGGGGTAGTAATCGCCGGGGTTGGCCGGTTTTTCCGGGTGGTCGAATACATCAGGCAACCATCCTTCGCGCGGAGGGCCGCCCGCTGGGTCGTGCCACATGAAAATGATTCCGTGCTGCTCCACGATGTCCCATTTGCGCAGCTTTTTGCGCACCGGCTGGTCCTGATAGGGAATCAGCGCGTTTTCGCCTCGTGTATTCCATTGCCAGCCATGATAGGGACAGGCAACGCAATCGCCTTTTACCTTGCCACCATGACCAAGGTGGGCGCCCAGATGGTGACAGTGGGCGTCCAGTACCGCCAGTTCCCCGTCGTCACTACGAAAGGCGACCAGGTCGTGGCCGAAATACTTGAGCGGTTTGACCGAGCCGGAGGGTATTTCCTGGCTCCAGCCGATCTGAAACCAACCGGTAGGTTTCATGGACAGATTAAGCATGGGGCTCCTCCTTTTATTTTTTTATCACTGGCGGGCTTTTGCGGTTGGGTGTGCTAGCGCGCTACCGCATACCGCTGTCGAAGTTCGATTTTGTTGACCTTGCCGGTGACTAGTTTGGGCAACGCTTCAACGACAACGATTGCTTTCGGTTTTTTATAGCTGGCAATAAATGAGCGGGTATGGATAATCAGCTCTTCGTCTGTGGCTGACTTGCCTTGAGCGAAGGTGATAATCGCGCAAACGCTTTCGCCCCACTTCGGATCAGGAATCCCTATCACCGCGCATTCCGATACTGCGGGATGTTGCAGCAGGGCTTCCTCAACCTCGCGTGAATACACGTTTTCACCGCCGGTAATGATCATGTCTTTCTTGCGATCTACCAGATAGAGGAACCCGTCCTCATCGAACTTGCCCATGTCGCCGGTGTGCACCCAGCCGTCACGCAGGGTTTCCATGCTGGTGGGGTGGTTGTTCCAGTAGCCACGGAACATGGCGGCGCTGCGGGCGACAATTTCGCCGGGCACATTGGCCGGGCATTCATTACCGTCCTCGTCGAGGATTTTCGCCTGCAGATTGGGGTAGGGTTTGCCGACCGATCCAAGCCGTTTGCGATCCTTCTCATCCCCGTCTGGCCGGTGATGCTCGGTTGCCAGGCAGAACATGCATATTTCGCTCTGACCGAACAAATTGACGAAACCGCAGCCCTGAAAGATGGTGATCGCCCGCTTGAGCACCGGAACGGACATTGGCGCTGCGGAATAGATGATGGTGCGCACGCTCGACAGGTCCGCTTCGGCGACATAGGGATGGTCCAGCACCATCTGCACCATCGTCGGTGCGAGCAATAGAATGCTGAGCTTTTCCTTCTCGATGGCCTTGAGCACGTCCAGTGGTTCGAACTGGCGCTGCAGAAAGGCCGCACCGCCGCGCACGTGCTGCGACAGGCTTATGACCATGCCGCCTAAATGAAACATGGGCATGACAATCAGCGTGACGTCCGGCTGCTGCATGTCGCACAGCCAGGTATCCATCTGTATCAACTGGCGGTATTCACGGTGTCCCCAGATGACGCCCTTGGGTTTGCCGGTGGTACCGCTGGTGTAGATCAGACAGCAGATGTCCTGCTCCCGGGAGCGGATCGGCGGACCGCTGTCAGCGCCGTTGGCGACAAAGGCCTCATAGTTCATGGCCCAGTCGGCTTCTCCACCAATACAGACAAAGGTTTCCACTGACGGCAGTTCGTGGCGCAGCTCTTCCATCACCGGCAGATACTGGGCTTCAAAAATGAACAGCCGGGGCGAGCCGTCACGAATGATGCTGGCGATCTCTGCCGGGGCCAGTCGAAAGTTGACCGGCGCGAGGATAAACCCGGCCCATTGGGTGGCCGCCATGATCTCGCCGAATTCAATGGAATTCATCGACAGTATGCCGACCCGGTCCTGATGACGCACGCCAGCGTTGTACATCGCCGAGCTGGCGGTGAGGCCTCGGGCCAGCAGCTGGCCATGGGTTATGCGGCGTTCGCTCTGTATATAGGCCGGTTCATCCTTGTAGAACTGCGCCCGCTGCTCAAGGTCGTCGGCAAAGGATAGCGGCAGATGGTCATGCATACAGGGCTCCTTTCAACGGCTGGTCGAGCTGGTCAATGCCTAGGCTGGAGCGATCGAGATGGAAACTGGCGTCGCCGAAGCGCTGGTCGAACATGACGGCCATCTTGTAATGATGGCCAACCGCGTACTCCTCGGTCGTGCCGATACCACCGTGCAACTGGATGCCTTGGCTGGCGACAAAATAGGCCGCTTTGGATATCTGGTATTTGGCCGCAGAGATGGCAGCCTGCCGGCCTCCGGCATCGGTGGATTCGACGGCCGCCAGGGCGCTGTGCAAAATGGCTCTGGACTGATCGGTTTCCACGAACATCTCCGCCATGCGGTGCTGCAACGCCTGAAATTGGGCCAAGGGCTTGCCGTACTGAACCCGGGTTTTCAGGTAGTCGGCAGTCATTGCCATAACCGCTTCCATGGAACCGATGGCCGCAGAGCAACCGGCCAGGATGGCCTGATCCAACGCCTGTTCCAGTGCTTGCTCGGTCAGCCCACCATTCATCAGCAGGGCGGTGGCGGGCACCTGTACGCCATTCAGGCGGATATCAGCGCCGCGGCTGCCGTCGATCAGCTCGTAATGCTCGCTCGAGAGTCCGGCGCTGTGGCTGTCAACAATGAATAGTCCGAGGTCCGCTGTTCCCTCCAGATGCGCGCTGACCAGCAATACGCTGGCGGCAGCGCCATGAAATACGCGGTGTTTCTGACCGCTCAGACTCCAGCCGTCGGCGGTTCTGGTGGCGCTGGTCCGGACCTGAAAGTCATACTCGTTGCGTGACGCCTGCTCCTGGTGAGCCAGGGCGACAATCAGCTCGCCTGTGGCGATCCGACCAAGCCATTGCTCGCGTTGCGCGGGGTCGGGGCTGGCACCGATCAGGCTGGCTGCGAGGATAGCCGTATCCACCACCGGCTCGATGATGAGTGCAGAGCCCAGCGGCTCCATCAACATGGCAATATCGGTTGCGGTGCCGCCCAAGCCGCCACAGGACTCCGGTATCGCCAACGCCAGCCAGCCCATCTCGGCAAACTGGTTCCAGTGCTGGCGGCTGAAGCCCTCGGGGTTGCTGCCGATGTGACGGCGTTCTTCGAAAGTGTACTTGTCGCGGCCATAGCGCTCGGCGCTCTCGACAAGCATTCTCTGTTCATCTGTCAGGGAAAAGTTCATGGTCAGAATCCGAATGCCAGTTTGGCAATGATATTTTTTTGGACTTCCATGGCCCCGCCGTAAATGGTGCAGGACCGCAGATACATGAGATCAGCCGTTACGCCCGGCGTGTAGGCTGGCCATAGCGGGTTGCCGTCAGGCTGGGCATAGGCTTCGTCGCGGCGATACACGCGCAGGCTACGCTGGCCGAGCGCTTCCACCATCAGTTCGGTCAGTTTCTGCTGCAGTGACGAACCGCGAATTTTCAGTACCGAGGCACAGGCACTAATCGGATGGCGGCTCGGCGCCTCGTGCATGACGCGCAGCACCGACCATTCCAGGGCGTCCACCTCAATACGCAGAGCCGCCAGTTTGCGGCGGAAACCGGCATCCCCCAGCAACGGCTTGCCATCCTTGAGTTCATGGGCCGCGATGTTGCGGATACGCTCGAGGTCAGCGCGCGCCTTGTGGATGTCCGCACTCGATGTTCGTTCGTTGGACAGAAGAAACTTCGCATAGACCCAGGCGCTGCCGGGTTCGCCGATCAGGTTCTCGCGGGGAACCCGGACATTGTCCAAGAACACTTCGCAGGTAGAACCTTCTCCATTGATCATCGGAATCTGCCGGACGGTGACGCCCGGGCTCTTCATATCAATGATGATCATGGATATGCCCTTCTGCGGGCGATCACTGTTCTCGGTGCGAACCAGGAAAAAGCCCTGTTCGCAGTACTGGCCCTCGGTGGTCCACAGCTTCTGGCCGTTGATGATGTAATCATCGCCGTCGATCACGGCCGAGGTTTTCAGCGAGGCGAGATCGGAGCCGGCGCCTGGCTCGGAAAACCCTTGCGCCCACATTTCTTCACCCTTGAGGATCGGTGGCAGATAACGCGACTTCTGCGCCTCGCTACCAAAGGTATACAGCACCGGTCCAATCAGCCGCAGGCCTTGCCAGCGCAGTTCCGGGGCGCCGGCGAGCCGACATTCCAGCTCGAAGATGTGGTGCTGGACATGGCTCCAGCCAGTGCCACCATATTCCGCTGGCCAGTGGGATGCCGCCCAGCCTTTTTCGGCCAGCATACGGTTCCACCAGCGGCGGTCATCCTCATTCGGCGGATGCATGCCGGTATTCGACCGGCGTATGACATCTTCGTTGAGATTCTCCCGCAGGAATGCCCTGACTTCGTCGCGAAAAGCTTCATCTTCCGCGGTCATGTAAAGTTCCATGATTGGTTCCTCAAGCTATACCTGCGCGCAGGTGTTCAGGTCTGTTATCAACAGGCCATTAAGGGTTGTTTGCTGGCGCTGGCACAGACTGCAAGCACCGCCTGATAAGCATCCCGGACTGCATCGCCAATTCTGCCGCCTCGGCGTGAATCGCCAATCACGCTGAACGGAATTCCGGCTTCAATCAGTTGGTTGGTCAGGCTGTGGTCAGGCCGCCGGCCCTGGGCTATTAGCGCCCGGCTTATCAGTAGTTCGCTGCGCGTGCCGTGGTGGTCCTTGAGTGTCACGCTGCCTTCGGCGCTGATCTCCATCAGGCTGGTATTCTCGATAATGCGAATCGCCGGATTTTCCATCAGCCGCTGTTTTAGTACGCCGCGGTAGATCATTTCCGCGGAGCGGGCCAGCTTGGACGCCGGGGAGCGGCTGACCAGAACCACTGAATAGCCTTTTTCGGCCAACAATTCCGCAGTCTCACAGCCAGTCTCGCCACCGCCGTAGACCAGTGTCGGGCGGCTGTCGTCCGGTTCAGGCAGGCAATCGATATCGCCCATCAGTAGCTCGTACGCGTCGATCACGCAGGGACTGTCTATACCCTTTATCGGCAGGGCAACCGGCTGCGCGCCGGTACCCAGCAATACGATTGCTGGCGGGTCGTCGCGCAAGCTGGAGATATCGACCACGCTGTTCAGGTAAACCTTCACTGGGCTTTGTGCCAGTTGGCGAATGAGATAGTCCTGATACCAGGTGAGCTTGTCCTTGAACGGAGGCGCCGCGGAGGCGATCAAGCCGCCGCCAAGCATTGCGCGGCTCTCGTGCAGTTCGGTACGAAAGCCGGCCTGCTGCAGTAACAGGGCGGCGGACATTCCGCCAGGCCCGCCGCCGATGACCACCGCGCGCTCTCCCCGCAGCGAGCCGGCATCGGGAAACACGTCGAGTTCATGCCCGGTACGTGGGTTCTCGGCGCAGCCGATGACCCCATGCGGGCCCGAGCTGACAGCAACGCAATAGTTGCACGAGGTACAAGGACGAATTTTTTCTGGCTGTCCGGTCTTTGCCCACGCGGCCCAGGCCGGGTCGGCAAGTAAGGGGCGACCCAGCGCGATCAGGTCTGCATCGCCTTCGGCGATTGCGCGTTCTGCGGTGTCCGGCCAGCGAATCTGGCCGACGCTGATCACAGGAACAGTCACTGCCTCGCGGATTCTGCGGGAGTAAGGCAACCGCCATCCTTCCGGGGTAGACATGGGCTCGATAACCTTGTCAAAACTGGTAAAGCCCAGCCCCATCGAGACATGCAGCGCATCGAGCCCGGCTTCGACCAATTTCGGAGCGATACGGACCATATCGTCTATATCCAGCCCGCCGGTGGTGAATTCGTCGGCGGACAATCGGTAAATAAGCGGTCGATCCCCGATGGCCTGCCGGACGCGCTGGATAACCCGGCGAGGAAAATTCAGCCGCCGCTCTTCATCGCCGCCCCAGCTATCGTTGCGGTGATTGCAGAATGGAGTGAGAAAGCAGGTAAGTAGATAGCCGTGCGCGCCGTGCAGTTCGACGGCCTGATAACCCGCTTGCACGCCCAGTTCCGCAGCGCGCCCGAAGCTCTCGATCAGTTCTTCTATCTCAGTCTCGCTCATGCCCCGGGCCTTCAGGACGGTCGGGTCCGAGCGTGTTGGGACATCGCTTGGGGCAACCGGCAAGCCATCCCTGACGAGCTCACGCTTGGATGCCTGACCGCCGTGCTGAAGTTGCAGACATGCGACGGATCCCGCGTCGATGATGGCTTTTACCAGGCGCTGATGCCCTGCCACTTGGGCGGGGCTTTCCAAGGTTAGCTGACGGTGCTCGGATCGGCCGGTGGCGCCATCCACGCAACAGAACTCGACGATGATCATCCCGGTACCGCCTTCGGCCCTGACCCGGTAAAACGCGACCTGTTCAGGCGTTACGTAACCATCGAGGCTACCCAGATTGGTAGACATGGGAGCCATGACAACACGGTTGGGTATTTCCAGGTTGCGCAACCTGATAGGGGTAAAAAGGCTTTTGTACTGGTGTTCAGTCATTGCGCGGCTCCGTTTATATGCTCGCCGACGTCGAAGCAGCCGGGGCTGATTGGTGCTGGGTCTGTCTTTCTATAGCTGACGATATATCAGTTAGTTGATAAAGGCTAGGGGCGGGGAGTATTTCCCTGAACGATTCTGAAAATGTCTGTACAGGGTGGGTTGAAGAAATAAAACGGGCTATTAATCATTTTTAAGGTGATCCGTTTACGGATAACATTCGGAAAAATAAAGGGTTATTGATGGTCATTCAAAGGATAAGCAAAAATACTTTGTCAATAGCTGACTATATGTTAGCTTAATGATCAGGGCATATTTGCCTTGCTGCCGGGCATCTTCTGTTAGCGGAGCTGGGACAAATTGGCTACTGCGCACCTCCCGAAAAGTGAGGGCGTTGGTTCAAGAGTTCATGGAAGTACTCGGAACTGAGGCATGGACTGAATTCAGAAACCGATCCAATAATAAGAGGCGGTCAAGTGAAAACAAAAACAAGAGTTTCAGGTCTGAAGGGTATGGCGTTCAAGCGCACCTACCTTTCCAGCGCCATTGCATTGCTTGTTTCCTCGTTAAGTACCAATGCGCTGGCTGTGTCCATCCCTACAGGCAATTCAGACCTGGATGTCCGCTGGGACAACACCCTCCGTTACAACGCCGGCTGGCGGGTGGAAGATCAGAACTCCGATTTCCTCAATTCGCCGTTCTACGACGATACCGAGAACAAGTTCGAGAGTGGGGACATGGTTACCAACCGCGTTGACCTTCTCTCCGAGCTGGACATGGTATGGAACCGAGCCCACGCCATTCGTATCAGCGCGGCAGCCTGGTACGACGACGTGTACCAAGGTGGCGCGGAGCCCAACCCTGCGTTGGTGGGTAGCGGCAATTACATAAATAATCGCTACAACTCCTACACTGACCGGTACATCGGAGGGCTGTCGGGGGAGATACTGGATGCTTTCGTTTTTACCAGTTTTTCCGTTGGCAACACCAACGTTGCGGTACGTGCTGGTCAGCATAACGTCTATTGGGGCGAGTCTCTCTATACGTTGGGCAACAGCATCGCCTACTCCCAAGGTCCGGTGGATACGATCAAGGCGGCGACCAGTCCGGGCGCTGAGGCGAAGGAGTTGTTCCTGCCACTGAAGCAGATTTCCACGCAAATCCAGTTGTCCAGTGATCTGTCGCTGGCCGCACAATATCTGCTCGACTGGAAGCCCTTTCGTCTGGTGCCCGGCGGCACCTATTTTGCCGGTTCCGACGGTGCGCGTTCTGACCTGGGGGCGCCACCTGCAATTTTTCCGTTGGGCGGAGGTATACCTAATGGTGACGACTTCGGGCCAGATAAGGAACGGGGCGACTGGGGTGTGAGTTTGCGTTGGAGCCCGTGGTGGTTGAACGGGACGGCGGGTCTTTACTACCGCAAGTTTGACGAAAAGCTGCCCTGGAGTTTTACCCAGGTCGGTATTGCCCAGGTTGCCCCTGGCGTATTCGCGGGCCTGCCAAATGCCATCCGTCTGGGCTATGCCCGGGATACCGAACTCTACGGTTTGAGTTTGGCGCAAACCCTGGGCACGGTGAGCGTGGCCGCCGAATTGTCTTACCGCAAGGACACAGCGCTGAACTCGGTAAATGGTTTTACCGTTCTTCCTGCTAATAACGTCGCGCCCACGTACTCGGAAATAGAAGGCGCACGGGGTAATTCGATCCACGCCCTGGTCAATGGTATCTACATTTTGCCGAGAACCGCCTTATGGACCGGCGGCATCCTGCAGGCCGAACTGACTTACAACCGTCTGGACAAGATCACCGAGAACCCCAATCGATACAACGCGCGCGGCTTTGGCTGTACCACGGCTTATAGCGATAACTGCGTAACGCGCGATGCCTGGGGTATGCAGGTCGGCTTTACGCCGGAGTGGCCACAACTGTTCCCGGCCTGGGACGTCTCGATGCCCACCAGCGTAGCTTACGGTATTCATGGTAATAGCCCGACTCTGGGTGGCACCAACGAAGGTGTTTACAGTTACACCATCGGCGTCGCCGCCAAATACAAGGGCAAGCATAACTTCACGTTGCGCTGGGTTGATTCCCGTGGTGATTATGATGTCAATCCCGCCAGTGGCTATGTAAGTACTGACCATACGACAGGCTCCCCCGTACAGAATGACCACGGCTGGATTTCGTTCAGTTACAAGGTCAGCTACTGAGCTGGGTGATTTACTCGAATGAGGATATATCGATGAACAACAAGAAAATATTCGTCTTGGCCGCTTTCACGACCCTGTTCGCCAGCCACGCCACGGCGCAGTTGACCGAGAAGGAAATCAGCCAGCTTGGTACCAGCTTGACTCCCCTGGGCGCGATTCAAGCTGGTAACGAAGCAGGAACTATTCCTAGCTGGGAAGGCGGAGCGTGCAGCCCTCCGGCGAATTATCAGCCTATCGAAGGCGAGCGAGGTGGTTCTCCCTACGCGGACCTTTTCCCTGACGAGCAGCCGCTGTTCAGCATTACTGCCGAGAACATGGCCGAGCATCAGGACAAGCTGGATGTGGGTACGCAGGATTTGTTTCGTCGCTATCCTGATTCCTTCCGCGTTGATGTTTATCCCACTCACCGTACCGCCTGCTTTCCCCAATGGGTTTATGACAACACCATCGAGCGCGTGAAGAATCCAAGACTGGTAGGTGACGCTCCAGGTTTGGTAGATGCACATGCTCAGGTACCTTTTCCGATTCCGAAAGATGGCTTCCAGGCGATGTGGAATTCGAACGTGAAGTTCGATCAGGTGCGCTCGCAAGGCACCCAGGCGGCCTATCTGGTCGATTCTTCCGGTGGCATGCAACTGACTTCGGTGCAGGACATTGAGGATCAGAACCTGTACTGGGACAACAGCATTGATCAGGTTCCAGCCAATCAACCGTATTGGACACTGATCGCCAACACCATTGCCCCTGCATCGGTAAATGGCGTCAAGCAGATGCGCTGGTCGTTCTTGAATACCCATGAGCGCGATGGCATGGCTTGGTCCTATGTGCCGGGGCAGCGCCGGGTGAGACTCGCGCCCGAGTTTAAATATGACACGGTCAGTACCCAGAGCGGTGGGGTTCTGCTATTTGACGAGATCAACGGTTTTGATGGCAAGATGGATAAGTATGATTTCAAGCTGATTGGTCGCAAGGAAATGTATATGCCGTACAACTCATATAAGGCTTGGGCGGCAGCTCCCGAGGAACTGAATACACCGAAGCACCATAATCCCGATCTGATGCGGTGGGAGTTACGGCGGATCTGGGAAGTCGAGGGGACTCTCAAGGACGGGGAGCGTCATGTGCAAAAGACCAAGCGGTTCTTTCTCGACGAAGACAGCTGGATGATCCTGAGCTACCACGGCATTGACCATGCAGATCAGGTCCACCATGTGATGTATCAGCCTTCAGTCCAGCGCTACGAAATACCCGCTTATCGTAACGGTCAGTACCTTCTTTATGACATGAGCAAGGGCATCTATTCCAGCAGCTCGATGATGGGTGCACCGGGAATGACTGGTTTCGCCCGAGTCGACAGCTATCCGCCAAATCACTTTACTCCCAGTGCGATGGCCGGCTCCGGGCTCCGCTGAGTGGTTACTGAACGTTAAGGTGTTCCGTTAGGTGTATGAATCTTGAAGGGGGGCAACCCCCTTTTTTTTCGGATAGGGAAGGCCACCACTGCGCTGCAGGAGTAACGCGTCATGATAAAATCCGGGTGGACAGTTTTTTCACTGGGTACTGCCTTGCTGGGGTTGCTGAGCATGCCAGTGTCTGCAGACAATTTTCGAGACCCTCTGGATACTCCTGCGCCGGTCGTCAGAGATCTTGAGCGCGCACACCTGGTGAGTGTGGGTACGGCAGGGGATGAGCTGGTCGCGGTAGGAGCCAGAGGACTGATTGTTATTTCGGACGATGAAGGGGTCACCTGGAAACAGATAGAGTCCCCGGTATCTTCCGATCTACTTGAACTGCATTTTGTCGATGATCAGCATGGCTGGATCGTAGGACATGACGGGGTAGTACTGCACAGCGAAGACGGCGGTTACAGCTGGGTAAAGCAGCTTGATGGTCGTTTGGCTGCGGAGCTGCTGGAAAAGCATTTCGAACAACAGGCTGCGAATGGCGACGAGATGGCTGAAAGTTATCTGGAAGTCGTCCGGCTGAATTATATGGATGGGCCTGAACAGGCCTTGATGGACGTCTGGTTTGCCAACCGCAACGACGGATTTGTGGTAGGTACCTTCGGCACCATTCTAGCGACCCGCGATGGCGGCAAAACCTGGCAGTCCTGGATGGAGCGGGTGGACAACCCCGAAGTTTTGCACTTCATGTCTATTAGCGGCAGTGGTAATCAGGTGTTCATCGCCTCGGAGCGAGGCATTGTGTTCCGGCTGGATGCAGAGCAGCAACTTTTCGTTCAGGCGCATACAGACTATACCGGGAGTTTTTTCACCGTTCTGGCAACCGGACAGCATGTTCTGGCCGGAGGGTTACGTGGAACGCTGTATGTTTCAGATGATCAGGGCCGCTCATGGGAAAAGCTTGCCAGCGGGATTCAGGCTGCGCTGACTGACGCCACCGAATTACCTGGCGAGCGTGTAGTAATGGCGAGCATAGATGGCCGGTTGGTACTGATCGACTTTCATGGGGAAGCGAGTGTACTCCAACCGCCCCGGCCGGGCCGTTTTTCAAGTGTTGCCGCCCTGCAAGACGAATCTGTGATGACTGTGGGCCTTTCCGGAATTCGTCCAGTAAGCCTGAATTGATATAAAAACAAGCTGGAAAACCACTACAGAGGCGATTATGGCTTTCAAGACTGCTCTCGACATGCCAGTGGTATCGGACCCTTCGCAGTTCGACAGGAACAGTGGGAACTGGCTGGAGCGCATGGTATTCAATCATCGTATTCTGGTGATTCTTATCTGCGTAGTGCTGACCGCTTTTCTCGGCTGGAATGCACTGAAGTTGCCGGTCAATGCCAGCTTCGAAAAAATGATTCCGCAGTCTCACCCCTATATACAGAACTATTTCCAGCATCGGGATTCCCTGCGTGGCATGGGCAACTCCCTCCGGATAGTGGTGGAGAATACCGATGGTTCCATCTATGAGAAGGACTATCTGCTGACGTTGCAGAAGATCAACGACATTATCTATTTGATGCCCGGCGTCGATCAGGCCTGGATGCGTAGTTTGTGGACGTCCAGCTTGCGCTGGACCGAAGTCACCGAGGAGGGTTATCGCGGCGGCCCGATTGTTCCGGACCGCTGGGATGGGACCCCCGAGTCAATGCAACAATTGCGACAGAACGTCAATCGTGCAGGAATCGTCGGCAGCTATGTTGCCAACAACATGCAATCGTCGATGATTTTCGTGCCGTTACTGGACACCTCGCCCCGTACCGGCGAACCGCTAGACTATCAAGCGCTTTCCGCAGAGCTGGAAAGCAAGGTCAGATCGCTGGAGTCCGAAAATGTAAAGGTGCATATCATTGGATTCGCCAAACTGGTCGGCGATCTGATCAATGGCATGTATGACGTCATGCTCTACTTTATCTTCTCGGTGATCATCGCCGGCTTGCTGGTGTACGCCTATACTCGCTGCCTGCGCAGTACCGTGCTGCTAGTATTTATCGCGCTGCTCGGAGTCGTCTGGCTGCTCGGCCTGTTGCAGGTGATGGGCTATGTGCTTGATCCCTATTCCATGCTGGTGCCATTTCTGATCTTCGCCATAGGTCTGTCCCATGGCGCTCAGAAAATGAACGGCATCATGCAGGACGTGGGACGCGGTACCCACAAGTACGTAGCCGCGCGTTACACCTTCCGTCGTCTGTTCGTCGCCGGGCTTACCGCTCTGCTGGTCAATATAGTCGGTTTTGCCGTGTTGATGATCATCGACATTCCCTCGATCCGCGATATGGCGCTGACTACCAGCATCGGCGTGGCTGTGCTTATCTTTACCAAGCTATTCCTTATTCCGGTAGCGCTTTCCTATATCGGTGTGAGTCAGAAAGCTGCCAGCCGCAATATGCAATCGGCAGAGGAGCGTGCCGCCGCGCGTACTCCATTACTGATGGCTCGTCTGGGGTTGATCAGCCTCACTAGTCGCCGCCGGGCGTCCTGGACGGTGCTCGGCGCCTTCGTTCTGCTATGTATCGGCCTGATTGTTGGTCGCAATGTTGAGTTCGGAGATTTGAATCCGGGTGCACCAGAGCTGCGTGCAGAGTCCCGTTACAACCAGGATGTTTCTTTCGTCACTGCCAACTATGGGTTGTCGATCGACCAGTTCGTGGTGATGCTCAGAACACCGCCCGGAGAATGTACGCAGTACGCGTCGGTTGTCGAGGCAGACCGTCTCAGCTCGCATTTGCGTTCGTTGCCTGGAGTGCAGACTACCTACTCATCAGCCGATGGCATTCGCCTGGCGTCGTCCGGGGCGTTTGAAGGAAACCCCAAATGGCTTACGATCCCCCGGAATACCAGTAACCGTACGCAGGCTTTCAACATGTTCTCCACCGACCGGCCAGAACTGGCAGACCGGTCATGTGAAATAACACCAATCATTGCTTACCTGACTGACCACAAGGCAGACACGCTTGATGGAATTATTGCTGCCGTAGAAGCGTACTCCGATCAGTACGGTACGGAAAATCGTCAATTCCTTCTTGCAGCGGGCAGCGCGGGTATCGAAGCCAGTACCAATATAGTGGTCCGGCAAAGCTTCTGGATTCTGCATTTCGTACTCTATGGTGTAGTGGCGCTGCTGTGTCTCATCACCTTCCGTAGCTGGCGGGCGGTGGTCGTTGCGCTGGTTCCCCTGATCATTACGTCGGTATTGTGTGAGGCACTGATGTACGTTCTGGGGATCGGTATCAAGGTAGCCACGTTGCCAGTGATTGCGGTAGGGGTAGGTGTTGGCGTCGATTACGCTTTGTATCTGCTCAGCGTGCAGTTGGGCTTGCAGCGCCAAGGTTTGACGCTGGCGGAATCCTATGCCGGATCGCTGGATTTCGTTGGCCGGATCGTCGCGCTGGTGGGCCTCACCATGGCAGCTGGCGTACTGCCCTGGATCTGGTCGCCGATCAAATTCCAGGCAGATATGGGCATTCTCCTGAGCTTCATGTTTCTGTGGAACATGATCGGCGCTCTGGTCCTGATTCCCGCGCTCTCGCACTTCTTGCTGAAAACCGATGCGGACCGTTTGCCCGGTGAAGACATATCGGCTGTGGTAGATGCTGACCGGGTTGAGTCTGGGAGTGGCAAAAGTGCCGACCTGCCAGTTAATAATAGTGCCAGGCAAAGAGACAAGGTTTCTGTCTGACGGCCGGAGCAACAAAGGAAGCCAATCACGGTGAAGCTGGGAATTGAAAACAGGGTTGCTTTTGTCTCGGGTGGCAGCAAGGGCATTGGCCGGGCATGCAGTGACGTGCTGGCAGCGGAAGGATGTCGGGTAATGGTTGCTGCGCGCGGAGCCGATGCTGTTGAGCAGACCGTGGAAGCCATACGCCGCATGGGCGGCATTGCTGAAGGAGTTACCGCCGACCTGACCAGTGCTGCAGGCGTGGCTCTGGCCGTCGAAGCCACCAGGCACTGCTTTGCTCCGCCAGATATTGTCATTACCAATGTGCACGGCGGTGAGCCTTGTGATTTTCTGGACAGTGATCCGGACGAGTTCGTTAATGCTTTTAACAGTCTGGTCATGAGCATCGTGCATCTGGCGCGTGCCACCCTGCCGGCGATGCGCGAGCAGGGTTGGGGGCGGCTTCTCACCATTGGAACTGCAGCCGCCAAAGAGCCGGCCGCAGGGCTGAAGCTCATGGCTGCCAATACGGCCAGAGCCGGAGTGGTGACGCTGAACAAGTCCCTGGCGGATGAGTTTGCCCGGGACGGCATCACGGTGAATACCCTGGCGACGGGGTGGATTGGCACCCAGCATATGCTGGACCAGGTTGGCCATATGGCCCAGGCGCGTGGCCTGGCGGCTGACGATTTGCTCGCGCGCCTGTCCAGAGGCGTACCGGTCGGACGAATAGGCTCGCCACGGGAGCTAGCGTCGCTGGCAGCCTACCTGTGCTCGGATCTGGCAGGCTATGTCACCGGTTGCCTGATTCCCGTTGATGGCGGCTCCCATAAGTCTGCCTGGTAGCCTTAAAAACGTGATGACAGTAGACAACCCAAGCCCTGACGAACAACTGCTCCAGGCATCGACCCTCTGGCAACTGCTGGAGCATCGGGTGCAGCGCAGCCCCTCGGCGACCATGCTGATAGACGCTGGTCGCGGCCTGAAGCTGACCTTTGCCCAGGCTCACAATATTGCTGAACGTCTGGCCGCGGGTTTTCTCGCTACAGGTATTGCTCCCGATAGTGTAGTCACCTGGCAGCTACCCACCGGTGTTACTGCGGTAATGACGGCTTTGGCGTTGTCGCGCCTGGGCTGTGTGCAGAATCCGATTATCCATCTGTATGGCGAACGCGAGCTGACGTTAGTGTTGGGCCGCAGCCGATCAGAATTCCTATTGGTGCCCGGTATTACTTCCGGGCGCGATTACCCTGCCGAAGCCGGCCGAGTCTGTGCCCAGCTAAAAGAGCCGCCGATGTTGCTGGTAATGGAGGGTGAGCTGCCCCAGGGCAAGCCATCTACGCTACCACCCCCGCCGCAGGAGGGGGGCAGCGTACGTTGGGTTTATTACACCTCTGGCACGACGTCTGATCCCAAGGGGGCCAGACACACTGACGAAACCCTGATGACGGGAGGGCGTAATCTGGCGATCGCGATGGCGGTAGCTGCCGATGATGTAGGCACCGTTGCGTTCCCCTATGCGCATATCGGGGGAGCCATGTATACCTGCATGTTGCTTGCCAGCGGCATGAGTGCGGTGTTGCTGGAACGCTTTGTGCCAGCCGAAGCCTGTGCCACCTTCAGGCGTTACCGGGTTACCACCACTGGTGGCAGTACTGCTCATTATGAAGCACTGCTGGCGGAGCAGCGTCGCCAGCCGGATACGCCATTGCTGCCTGCACTCAAGTTGTTATGTGGGGGCGGCGCACCCAAGCCCCCCGACCTGTACTTTGCCATCCGGCGCGAATTGGGCTGCGGGCTGACGCACAACTACGGCATGACCGAGGTTCCGCTGGTTTCAGCCGGCACCCCGCAGGACAGCGACGAACAGCTGGCACACACCGACGGTATGCCGGTGCAGGATGTTGAAGTGATTATCGTGAAAAGGGACGGCGATGTCGCAAGACCTGGTCAGGAAGGAGAAATACGCTTACGCGGGAAGGGAGTGTTCAAGGGTTATACCGATACCGCATTGAATGAGGAAGCCTTTGATCAGAACGGATATTTTCGTACCGGAGATCTTGGCGTGCTGCGCGCGGATGGACGGTTGGCGCTTACCGGGCGACTCAAGGATGTGATTATTCGCAAGGGGGAAAATATTTCGGCTCGTGAAATTGAGGAGCTGTTGTATTCCCATCCCCGGGTCGCCAACGTAGCAGTCATTGGCTTACCGGATGCACAGCGCGGCGAACGTGTTTGTGCGGTAGTCGAACCCGTGCCAGGCGAGGTACCGCTGAGCTTTGACGAAATGGTCGCCTTTTTCCATGCCGCTGGAGTCATGCGGCAGAAAATCCCCGAACAGCTGGAGATCATGGAGCAACTGCCGCGTAATCAGGCGCTTAACAAGATTCTCAAGCATAAATTGCGGGAGCTGTTTGTCGCGGGCTGAGGAGGTCGACGCTGCCCCATTCGGGCAGCGTCTGCCTTCTCCGAATCAGCTCGACTGCAACGCCTGAATCAGGGTTTCCGAATCGCTCAGCGTACTGTACAGCGGGAGCAGGTTCTTGCAGATGAAGTGGTGAGTCTCCTCCGTTGCGCCAGCAATGCAGTCTTCCGCCACCAGCACCTGGTAACCCAGGTCGGACGCGCAGAGCGCCGTTCCTGAAATGGCGACGTTAGTGGAAACGCCCGCCAGGATAACGGTTTGTACGTTCATGTTGCGCAGAATCGTATCCAGGTCCGTTCCGTGAAAGGACACCAGGCTGAAGCTGCGCGAATGCAATATGTCACCGGGAGCGGGAGAAAGCTCCGGTACCGGCTCGACGTCAGTCGAACCCTGAATCATCCTGCCCGCCTTTGAGGTCTGGGCGACCACTACCGACGTCAACGGCAGGTCCACATAGCCCGGGCGGTGAGCTACATGCAGGTGTATCACAGGTAGTCCCTGATCGCGCATGGCGCTGGCAAGTTGCGCGATCCGGGCAGTTATCCCGCGCTCCTGCACTTGTTCGGCAATGCCGGGAAACATCGTCAGCGCCGGATCAATGACTGCACGCTGGCATTCGCTGATCAGCAGCGCGGCGCGTTGGCCACTTTCCAGACCGCGTGGTTTTTTCATTGTTGTTTCCTTTCTGTTGGCAAATGCAAAAGAGCCTGGTGGACCTTTCTTTTCTGGTCATCAGGCTCGTTTTTAGATAATAGCTGATATATAGTTAGTTTTCTATATGTTGAATGATAGGACCTTTGATATGAATGCCATGATTGATGATTCTATCGCCGTCATGCTGAAAGAGTCAGCGGACAGCTTTCTTTCCGGACTGTCGCCAGTAGCGCGGCTTGCATTGGGGAATGAGCCGGTACGGCTTGTTGACCGTGCGGTCTGGTCAAGCATGGCGGACCTGGGCTGGACGGCGGTGTTGCTGAATGAAGAGCTGGGCGGCAGCGGTCTCGGGCTTGAAGAGGCTGCAGTACTGGCAGAAATCATGGGCAACAAGCTGCTGGGGGAGCCATTTGTAGCCTGTTGCGTCATGCCTTCAATAGTACTGAATGACAGCATCCGGACTGACGCCGTAACGCATATCGCCAGGCAGCTCGCCAGCGGAGAGCGGCTGGTTACATTGGCGTGGCAGGAACAGGAGAACCAGACCGCTCCCGGTCTGCCGGAGACAGTCCTGAGGGACGGTCGCGTCAGTGGCGTCAAACGCTTTGTCTCCGGGTGCGAGGATGACAGTATCCTGCTGGTATCGGTGCAGACAGGGGACGAGATTGCGCTGGTTGCGGTTGATGCCAGCGGCGCTGGTGTGCGCATCGAGCGCTTTGGCGCTGGTGTAGGATCGCAGGCCCATGTTTATTTTGACCAGGTTGAACTGATCGGCAGTGCTCCCCT
This sequence comes from Halopseudomonas xinjiangensis, assembly GCA_011050525.1. Taxonomy (GTDB): domain Bacteria; phylum Pseudomonadota; class Gammaproteobacteria; order Pseudomonadales; family Pseudomonadaceae; genus Halopseudomonas; species Halopseudomonas xinjiangensis_A. The sequence goes on along the minus strand of DRFO01000035.1, from coordinate 3,490 downwards.
GCTGATAGGTGAGGCAGCGCGGCAAACGCTGGGACAGGCGCTGCTGGCAGGATGCATTGTTCTGAGTGCCGAGCTGTGCGGATATGCCAACGGCTGCCTGGCCAAGACGCTCGATTTTGTTGGGCAGCGCCACCAGTTTGATCGACCAATCGCTTCATTCCAGAGCATCCAGCACCGTTGCGTGGATCTTGACATCGAATGTCGCCTCGGCAATGCAGCCTGGAAGCATGCCGTTGCATGCTTCAGCCAATCCACCACTGCCCCGCAGACGCTGGCTGCTGCGAGTAGCGCCAAGGCGCGATGTGCTGACGCGGCGGTAAAAGTTGCCTTGCAGTCTGTGCACATGCACGGCGCAATGGGGTTTTCCGAGGAAACCGGTGTAGGCCTTTACTTGCGTGCGGCCCTTTTTGCTGCGGCTTGGCTGGGTGGAGCCAGAGAGCACCGGCGGTTTTTTCAGAGCGAAAGTGGCACGGTCGCCGCTCCGAACGAGCCTCCTGCCTTGATCGCCGACGTTGCACCTGCTCCCGTGAATATGGATGCCCTGTCGGACGACGGTTTCAGGTTGTATTTGCGCCAATGGATCAATGACAACTACCCCGCCCACCTGCGTCAGAATGACAGACGGCCTTTCCTGCGCCTGCGCGCCGATGACATGACCCACTGGCTGAAGCTGTTGAACGACAACGGTCTGCGCGCTCCGGCCTGGCCGAAGGCATACGGTGGCATGGGCCTGTCCTTTGCCAGACAGCTCATCTACCAGCAGGAGATGGAACGCGCAGGGGTTGGTCGGATTATCGATACCGGTGAAACCCAGCTGGGTCCAACATTGATGACCTGGGGCACCGATGAGCAGAAAGCGTACTACATGCCGCGGATCCTCGAATGTACCGATGTCTGGAGCCAGGGCTATTCGGAGCCTGGCTCGGGCTCGGATCTGGCCAGCCTGAAAACCCGCGCCGATTTGCAGGGCGACGAGTTCATCGTTAATGGGCAGAAGATCTGGACCACCCATGCTACCGATGCAACGCACGTCTTTGCCCTGGTGCGCACTGGCCGGTTCGAGAAGAAGCAGCAGGGAATCAGTTTTCTGCTGATTGATCTCAAGTCCCCAGGCATAAGCATACGACCGATCCGCAATATTGCTGCCGAAGAAGAATTCTGTGAGGTGTTTTTCGATGACGTCAGGGTGCCGGCCGGCAATCTGGTGGGCAAGTTGCATGAAGGGTGGTCGGTAGCTAAATCCCTTCTTGGTCATGAGCGCATCTGGCTTGGTAGCTCCGCTATGGCCTGGAGCGCGCTGGCGCTGACTGAGCGGATGTTGCGGGCGCTAGAGCTGACTGAAGACCGTGGCGTGATGGATCGCTTTGCTCAGCTGCAGGCAGACCTCCAGGACTACCGGCAGCTGTATGGCCAGATGTGTGACCACATTGCCAGTGACGATGGTGAGCCAGGTCCTGAGTCTTCCATTCTCAAAGTCTATATCTCTGAACTGTTGCAGCGCATTACCGAGTTCAATGTAGAGATCGCCGGGGAGTATGGCGGGGTAGTGGGCAGCTTTGATCTAGCAGGCCTGACGGTCGATCTGCATTGGATGCTGATGATGGCTCGACCAGTATCGATCTATGCCGGTACGAATGAAGTACAGCGCGACATTCTTGCAAAAAACCTTTTGAAAATGCCTGGTGTGCCAAAAGCCTGAGCGGCTGCTGGGCATCTATATAACTGAGGATATGAGACATGAGAGAAGCGGTCATCGTTTCTACGGCGAGGACACCGATCGGCAAGGCCCATCGGGGAGCGCTAAACAACATCAAGTCACCTACCATGACCGCCCATGCCATTGAACATGCAGTCAAGCGTGCTGGTGTGGAGCCAGGCGAGGTAGAGGATGTGATAATCGGTGCCGCAATGGGCGCAGGTACTGCGGGCCGAAACCTGGCGCGGGCCGCTGCGCTGCGTGCCGGGCTCGCAGATACCGCCGGAGGCTCGACGGTGGACCGGCAATGTGCCTCAGGTCTTATGGCTATCGCCATTGCAGCCAAGCAGGTGATTACCGACCATATGGATATCGTTGTCGGTGGCGGCTCGGAAAATGTCAGCGCCCTGACCCCGGCCTACCTGGAATGGGCAGTAAGGGACAAGGATGATGCCCTGATCGCGGTGTCACCCAACGCCTATATGCCGATGATTGATACAGCCGAGTTTGTGGCGCGCAAATATGGGATCACCCGAGAGCAGCAGGACGAGTTTGCCTTGATGGCTCATCTGCAAGCTTTGAGCGCTCAGCAGGGCGGACGCTTCAAAGATGAAATCGCGCCCATTCAGGTAACTCAGAAACAGGTTAATCGGGATTCCAAAGAAGTAACATACAGGGATTTCCTGTTTGCTGAAGATGAGTGCCCTCGTCACGGAACGACAGCGGAAGGGTTGGCCAGTCTAAATCCGGTGATGGAAGGTGGTACTGTCACTGCGGGTAATGCCAGCCAGTTGTCGGACGGCGCCTCTGCCTGTCTGATCATGGAGAGCAGACTGGCCGAACAGCGAGGTCTCACACCTTTGGGCGCGTACCGCGGATTCATGGTAACGGGCTGCGCGCCGGAAGAAATGGGTATCGGGCCGGTGACGGCGGTGCCTAAGCTATTGGCGAAACATGGTTTGACTGTCTCAGATATCGGGCTGTGGGAATTGAACGAAGCTTTTGCAGTGCAGGCGCTTTACTGTCGAGACCGACTTGATATTGACCCTGCGTGCTTCAACGTCAACGGCGGCGGCATATCGCTTGGCCACCCGTTCGGCATGACCGGTTCGCGGTTGGTTGGCAGTGCCTTGCTGGAAGGACGCCGTCGCGGTGTCCGTTACGTGGTTGTTACCATGTGTGTAGGTGGTGGAATGGGAGCTGCGGGCCTGTTTGAGGTGTATCACTGAGTACTGCTGTCGCTGTCTAGTCCTGAAATAGGTTTACACCTGATTCTTTCAAAACACCCGATGCACCGCATCGGGTGTTTCATATTGCAACGAGAGATGGGGCCGCTTGGTGTTATAGAGCCGAACTGACTCGTCTACCATTCGAGATGCCTCCATCAAATTCTTTGGCCGAACCAACAGTAGCTCAGTTTTCAGTATCCCATTCACACGCTCCGCTAGAGCGTTTTGGTAACAATCGTATCCATCTGTCATAGAGCAACGAACCCCATGCTTCTTGTGCAGAAGCTGGTAAGCCTCTGAGCAATATTGGATGCCCCGGTCCGAGTGGTGGATCAGTGGTTGATCCGTCTTCCGTCGTCTGAGGGCCTTCTCCATGGCCTGGATCACCGAGTTGGTGTGCAAGCTTGGGTGAACATGGTGGCCCACAATCTTACGAGAATACGCATCGGTTATCAGGCTCAGATAGACAAACCCATTTTGGGTCGGCAGATAGGTGATGTCAGCCACCCAGACCTGCTCTGGAGCTTGTGCAACGACTTGCTCATTGCCGGCTTTCAGCAGATTC
>DRFO01000034.1 GCA_011050525.1 Halopseudomonas xinjiangensis | reverse complement strand
TGGTTTACGTACGTGGCGCACCCGCCGATTACGACGCCTGGGAGGCGCAGGGATGCGCTGGTTGGGGTTGGAAGGATATGGGCCGGCAGTTTGTCGCGATGGAAGATCATCAGCTGGGCAGCTCCGAGTGGCGGGGTGTGGGCGGGCCACTAAAGGTGACTGTGCACCCCTCGGGCGATGAGTTGTGCGATGCGATCATCGACGCTGCCGCACAGATCGGTACGGCGACCGTCGCGGATACCAATCATGTGGATTCGGTGACGCTGGGCGGGTTCGGTTATCAGCCGCAAACCACCTGGAAGGGGCAACGCTTCAGCGCCGCGAAGGCGTTTCTCGATCCGGTGCGTACGCGTCCCAATCTGACTGTGATGACGGGCACCCACGTACAGCGCATCGAGTTTGATGGGCGCCGCGCCACCGCCGTCCAGGTGCGTGGCAAGGAAGGCGAGCGACGCATCCGTTGCCAGCGTGAAGTGCTGCTTTGTGCCGGCGCAATCGAGTCGCCGAAATTACTCCAGCTGTCCGGCATCGGCCCTGCCCACTTGCTGCAATCGCTGGGGATTCCGGTCATCCAGAACGCCCCGGATGTGGGGCGTAATCTGCGTGAGCACGTTTATATAGCGGCGCAGTTCCGGGTCACCCGGGGCAGCTTCAATCATTGCTTCGCCGGATTGGGACTGGCCCGCTCGGTGCTGAGTTACTTTGTCGGCAAGAAAGGCCCCATGACCCACGCAGCACACGAAGCAGGGGGCTTCGTAAAAACCCGGCCTGAGCTGGAGCGTCCTGATGCGCAGATCGGGGTGAGCCTGTTTTCAATGGATGGCGACGGCAAGACCGTGGCGATTGATAAACAGCCGGGGATAACCCTTGGCGGGTATTTCATGCACCCGCAGAGCCAGGGCGAGATACACATCGAATCGGCCGACCCGGCGGTGCCGCCAAGAATTGTCGCCAATTACCTCAGCGCCGAAGCGGACCAGACGGCGGCAATCGCGCTGCTGAAGTGGATCCGCAAGCTGGCGGCGCAACCGCCGCTCAAGCCTTTCTTGGTTGAAGAACTGACCCCCGGCCCGCAGGTGCAAAGCGACGAAGAAATGCTTGCAGCCTTTCGCCGCTATGGGCAGACCGCCTATCACGTAGCCGGAACCTGCCGCATGGGCATTGACGAGCACGCCGTGCTGGATCCGGAGCTCAAAGTGCGCGGGGTTGAAGGTTTGCGCGTGATTGATACATCGATCATGCCCACGCTGGTATCGGGCAACACCAACGCGCCGGCCATGGCCATTGCCATGCGCGCGGCGGAAATCATCGCTGGTGCGAATCAGCAAGGAGCGAACGCAGCATGACTATCCCTTTTACCCACCTGAACAAACTCTACATAAACGGCCGCTGGGAAGCGGGTAGCGAAGGCGCTGAAGCGATCATCAATCCGGCCACCGAAGAGGTGATTGGCCATGCGCCGGTGGGCGGCGTGGCCGCTGCCGAGGCGGCAATTGCTGCCGCCCGCGAGGCGTTCGATCAAGGCCCGTGGCCCTGGCTGAGCATGGCCGAGCGGGCTGATTACATGCGACGCATGCACGCTGCACTGGTAAGCCGGCGGGAACAGATCGCTGCGCTTATCGTAGCCGAGGTCGGCTGTTCGCAAATGGTCACTCAGGCCATGCAGGTAGATATGCCGCTGGGGCATGTCTTGAAAGCCATCGATCGTTCCCTGGTGACCGAGGCCCGGCAGATCCCGGTCGAGGCGGTACCCAATCCGATGAACCCCGGCGGCCCGATGATCCTTGGCAGCGGCAGCATCGAGCGCGAACCCGTGGGCGTGGTGTCGGGTATCACTGGCTACAATTTTCCCTTCTTGCTGAATCTGGCCAAGGTCTTTCCGGCGCTGCTGGCAGGCAACACTCTGGTGCTCAAGCCGTCACCCTTTACACCGTACTCGGCCCTGTTGTTCGGCGAGATTGCGGAGGAAGTTGGCTTGCCCCAAGGCGTTTTGAATATCGTCACTGGTGGTGTCGAGGTCGGCAGCCTGCTGAGCAGCGATCCGCGGGTGGACCTGGTGTCGTTTACCGGCTCGGAAGCGGTCGGCATCAGCATCATGACCCAGGCAGCTGCCACCCTGAAGCGGGTGCACCTGGAACTGGGCGGCAAGTCCGCGTTGATCGTGCGCGCCGATGCCGACATTCAGGCGGCTGCCATGGGCGCCGTCGCCGGACTGATGATCAATGCCGGCCAGGGCTGTGCGCTACTGACGCGTTTTGTGGTGCACAACTCGGTCCGCGAGCAGTTTGTGCAATGTGCCCGAGCCATTGCCGGCCAGTTCAAGGTGGGTGATCCGGCGGATCCGAGCGTGATGATGGGGCCGCTCATTCGCGAGTCGCAACGTGCCAAGGTCGAAGGTCTTATTGCCAGCGGGCTTGAGCAAGGCGCGAAGCTGGTATGCGGAGGCGGCCGGCCGGCCGGCCAGGAGAAAGGCTTTTTTGTCGATATTACTCTGTTCGACGACGTTACCAATGACATGACCATCGCCCAGGAAGAGGTCTTCGGTCCGGTTGGTGTAGTGATTGGTTTCGACACCGACGAACAGGCTATCGCCATTGCCAATGATTCACGCTTTGGGCTCAACGGCGGCGTAATGACCGCCGATGCCGCCGTTGCGTACAAGATGGCCAAGCGCATCCGTGCCGGCAGCGTTTACCTCAACGGAGGTGGCGGAACCATGCCCTACGCGCCTATTGGCGGCTTCAAACGCTCGGGTATAGGTCGTGAGTTCGGACCTGACTGGCTCAATGAATTCACCGAAGAAAAATCCATTATCTATCCCATCGGGCGCTGAACACTCGACGAGCCATGGCGCGGCGAGCATCGAGCGACCGACCGAGTCAGGGCAGGCTGTGTACATACAAACAACAATTACAACAAAGTTCGTAGGAGACACCATGCATAAAGCACTCGGCGCAGGTCTGCTCGCAGCCACCCTGGCTTTGGGTGGCTGCAATAGTGATGACAACGATGACAGCAAGGAAGACGATCTTCGCGCGGAAGTGCCGCGTATCGAAGCGGCTACCGGCGGTGCGGGGGAGGCGGCCCTGGCCGCAGACCTGCAGTTTACCATGGACAGCGTCGGCTATAGTGAAAAGGAATTCATCCTCTCTGGGACTGCTGTTTCTTACCTGCCAAAGGGCGGGCAGTCGCTCGGTACGGATGGGCAGTGGGACGTCGAAAAGAATGACAGCGCGGCTTATGTCACGCGGGCGGTTGTCTACCAGCCACTGGATGCCGAAGCGTTCAATGGCACTGTTATCGTCGAATGGATGAACGTGACCAGCGGAAGCGATTCCAGCCCGGTCTGGACCTATACGCACAACGAGTTGATCCGCGAAGGCTATGCACTGATCAGCCTGTCCGCGCAGGCGGCGGGGGTGGCCAGCACCAAAACGATGGATTCCGAGCGATATGCCAGTCTGCTGCACCCCGGAGACAACTATTCCTACGATATCTTTTCGCAAGCTGGGCAGGCTGTGCGGGATCATGCTGATGTTCTGCTGAATGGGCTGCAACCCCGGCGGGTGCTGGCGGCAGGGGAGTCGCAATCCGCCTACCGGCTGGTCTCCTATGCCAATGCCGTCCACCCGCTGGTTACTGTCTATGATGGCTACCTGCTGCAAAGCCGCCTGGCCAATGCCGCGCCGCTGGCCATGGCCGATGACGTCTCCGGTTCGACGGAAATTCGCTCGGACCTCGGCGTACCGGTCCTGATGTTTCAGTCGGAAACCGATGTCAACGAGGCGACGCGCCAGGCCGATACCTCCACGTACCGGCTCTGGGAAGTCGCCGGAACGGCGCACTTTGACGTGTACGGTGGCGGCATTGGATTGATTGACACAGGCGATGGAGAGGGCGCGGTACTTGCGCTGGAAGCACTGCTCGATCCGCCGAGCACGGTGTTCGGGTTCATCAACTGCGACAAACCAATCAATGCCGGTCCGATGAGTTTTGTGCTGAGCGCCGCGGTGCATGCACTCAATGAATGGATCAAAACCGGTACGCCACCGGCCTCGGCAGAAACCTTGCAGGCTACCGACTTCACGCCCTACAGCCCTGGCTACGCGCGAGATGCGCAGGGCAATGCGCTGGGTGGCATCCGCACGCCCTTTGTCGACGTGCCGCTGGCGGCATTGAGTGGCACGGGTAACACCGGGGGAGAAGGCTTTTGTCTGCTATTCGGAACTACCGAGCCGCTCAGCGCGGGTGAGCTCGACACCTTGTACCCGACGCAGCAGGCTTTCGTAACGGCGTGGACTGCGGCTACCGAGGCGGCGGTGGAACGCGGCCATATTCGTCCTGTGGATGGGCAAGCCCTCATCAATGCAGCAGCCCAGGTGCAGATTCTGCCTTGATGTGAGGTAAGTTGAACATAAACGTATTTTATGTATTTATGTGGAATGCTGCCATAACGGAGGTCTTGTGTCAGTTTACTAGCTGATTTTAAAGAATTTATTCTTTGAGTGGGCTCAGGTGTTGCGATGCTGCTCCCTGATAAAAGGGAAAAAAATGGCGGTCCATCAACTAAAAATTTACAAAAATGAATTTTTTGTTCATTATCGTCTTATAGCTGAGCCTGACAAAGAGGATAAGAGTATGAGTTCAGATAAGGTTTTTTTCCGTGCCGTTGCTGATCGCGGTCGCTGCTGTGGTTATGGCTTATGCGCTTCGATCTGTCCAGAGGTTTACAAGCTTGATGCCGATGGGCTGGTCTATTTTGAGGACGACAAGGTAACACCCGAATTGGAAGAGGCCGCGCGCGAAGGCGCCGAAGCCTGCCCTGCCGAGGCCATCTGGCTGGAAGAAATCGAAGCCTGAGCATCGCACTCGCCAGCAGATAGTTAAATGTTATTGACGAGGTAGATCGCTATGGGACGTCTGGAAGGCAAGGTTGCGCTCATCACCGGAACGGGCGGTGGGCAAGGCAGGGTTGCAGCGCTGCGGTTTGCCCGCGAAGGTGCGATCGTGGTTGGCTGTGATACCAACGAAGCTGAAAACAAGGTGACAGCTGAACTGCTGTCCCAGGAAGGGTTCACCCTCTACGGGTACGCGCCGGTCGATCTTGGCGACCATGAGCAGGCCAAGGCCTGGGTCGAGTCTGCCGTGGCAGAACATGGCCGGATTGACGTTCTGTATAACAACGCATCTGCCGCGCGCTTTGCGCCGGTACAGGATATGTCCATCGAAGACTGGCATTTCACTATTCGCAACGAAGTGGATCTGATCTTCTACACCACCAAATATGCCTGGAATCATCTGGCTGAACGCAAGGGGGTGATTCTGAATGTGTCGTCCACCGCCGCCTGGGGTGGCTCCAAGGTAGCCGGTATCTCGGCGCATTCGGCTGCCAAAGGTGCCGTGGTTTCCTTTACCCGCCAACTCGCCGTGGAAGGCGCGCCTGCGGGAATTCGGGCGATCAGTATCAGCCCTGGTTTTGTCGCCACGCCGGGTACCGCCGCGTTCATGGAGAACCCGGTAGCGCGTGCCGCGTTGCTCGACGGCGTGCTGATGGACAGACCCGGACAGCCCGAAGAGGTTGTCTCGCTGGCCGTTTACCTGGCATCCGATGAGGCGTCCTTCATCACCGGATCGGATATCGTCATTGATGGTGGATTGCTGGCTATATAAGCCATCCACCGGCATCTGATAGAACGAGGAGAAGCAGATGGATATTATTGGACTGGGTTACATGGGCTTTGAAGCCACTGACCTTGAGGCCTGGCGCGACTATGGCCCGTCGGTAATGGGTTTTGCGATAGGCAAGAATCCGGAAAGCGATCCGGACTCGCTGTATTTCCGTATCGATGATCGCCGCCACCGTTTTGCTTTCCACCCTGGCAAGGTTGACCGGCTGGCCTACATCGGTTGGGAAACCAAAGGGCGGATGGAATTCAAGGCAGCCTGCCAGACGTTTACCGATGCTGGCGTGGAGTTTACCGTCGGCGACGCGGAGCTGTGCGAGAAGCGCGGCGTCAAGGAGCTGATCCGCTTCTTTGATCCGGTCGGCTTTCGGCATGAGCTGTTCTACGGGCAGAAATGGCTTCCCGACTCCTTTGTGCCTGGGCGTCGCCATGGCGGCTATCTGGCTGACAAGAGAGGCCTTGGCCATGTTGTGCTGATGACCCCCGAGTTTCCGCCGGAACTGGAACATTTCCTTATCAATATCATGGGCTTTCACTGGTATGGTTCGGGCGCGGGCAAGGGCAAGACCGGCTTTTTCCGCTCCAAGCTGAATACATCCACCAGCCATGATATAGCCTACGGACACGCTCCGGGCCGTATGGGAATTCAACACATCGGCATGTTTGTCGGCAGTCTGCGCGATGTGGGCGAGACCTACGACATCGTGAAGAAGCGCGAACTGCAGATGATGATGACGCTGGGTCAGCATTCCCAGGATCCGCATGTTTCGTTCTATCACTTCAATCCGTCAGGCTTCGCCTTTGAGTGCATTGCTGAAAGCGAACCATGGCATGACGATGGGTTCGAGCTGAATCCGGAGAAGATGAGTGTGTGGGGCCACGAGCTGGTGGGCCCGATTCTGGGGCCTAGCGTGAAAACCCCGGAAGAGGTTGGCGATCCGGAATTCACCGTCAAGAAGGGCTAGAAATGCGCCTGGCTCGGGTAGAAGATGCGGCGGGAGCGCGGTTCTGGGTTCTGTTGCATCCTGATACCGACACCGGCCAGCGCATTAATGCCCCGTTCTCCCATTGGGCCGGCCAGGTCAGCACCGGCAGTATATCGGCGCTCGATCTGTCTGCCAGAACGCTCGAGCCGGATGCGTTTCGCCTCGTAGCGCCCGTTGAGCCCGGCGCCCGTATATTCGGGGTCGGGCTCAATTATCTGTCGCACCTGACTCGGCTGGGCAGTGCTGCGCCTCCTCATCCTCTCGCTTATATCAAACCGGACTCTGCAATCGTTGATCCGCTCGGGGTGATTTCCTATCCAGCAATGACAGGTGAGCTGGACTATGAGATCGAGCTGGTGGCGGTGATCGGCAAGCCGCTTGGCGACGCCGTTGCTGCGTCGTCCTGCTTGATGGGTTATACCGTCGGCAACGACATCAGCGCGCGGGACGCGGGCCGTGCGCTGGGGCGGCTGGATCTGTTCACCCAGAAAGGCATGGATGGCACGACACCGGTCGGGCCCTGGATTGCCACGCTTGATCAGCTGGGCGGCGGTGGTCAGCCGCAGCTGGATATGCGCATGACCATCAACGGCGAGGTTCGCCAGCAGGACAATACCCGGCAAATGATCTTCGCGGTCGATGAACTGCTGAATTATCTCGATGCACGCATAACCCTGCGACCGGGGGACCTGGTGTTCACCGGATCGACCCATGGGGTGGGGCTGGAGACCGGACGTTTTCTTCAGCCTGGCGACATACTGGAAGCACACATCGAAGGCGTCGGTACGCTGCGAAATGAAGTGGGCCCACAGCGCCTCCTTGCCACCGCACGACAATCGGGGCGGCTGGGTTATCCTGCTGCTTAGCTTTGCGCCCCCGTCCCCTGACAAGAGGCAGCCATGAATCAAGGGGCCACCTGGTATCCGTTGAAGCACCGTCAGTTTCGCATGTTTTGGAGCGCTGGCGCCGTCATCAACCTGGCCATCTGGATGCAGACGGTAGGTGCTGCCTGGATCATGGCCGGACTGACCGAGTCTGCCTGGATGGTGTCGCTGGTGCAGACCGCCATGACGCTACCCGTGTTTCTGTTTGGTCTGCCCGGTGGGGTGATCGCCGATCTGGTGAATCGCAAATACTGGCTGCTCTTCACTCAGTCGGTGATGCTGACCGCCGCCACTATCCTGTTTGTGCTGGCCTCCACCGGCGGTTTGAACGCCTGGCTGCTGTTGTCACTGACGTTCTTGCTGGGCACTGGAAGTGCGCTCAGCATGTCGGCATGGATGGCCGTGACCCTGACGCTGATTCCGCGTGACATTGTGCCGGCGGCGGTCGCGCTCAATGCCATCTCGACAAATGTCGCTCGGGCGTTGGGCCCTGCCATAGCTGGCCTGCTGATCGCCGTGGCCGGCCAGGCGTCGATGTTTCTATTGATCGCCTGTTGCTTCATGGGCGTGATCCTGTTTCTGCTTGGCTGGCGTTCTTCACGGGTCATTGACGTATTGCCCCCTGAGACTTTCTTGGGGGGGATGCGCAGTGGTCTGCGCTACATTCGTCATTCGGTGTCGTTGATCAGCTCGCTGAAGCAGGTCTTCATTTTTACCAGCTGCGCCAGTGCGCTCTGGGCGTTATTGCCGTTGATCGCCAAGGATCAGCTCCAGATGGAAGCTGACGGGTATGGCCTGTTGATGGGCGCACTCGGAGCGGGAGCCGTTATTGCAGCGGTCAATCTGACCCGTTTGTACCGCCTTTTTGCGCTGCGTAAATTGGTAGTAGCAGGCGCCATTGTCTTCGCTGTGGTCACGGCCGCGGTGTCGCTGACCGAAATAGTGTGGCTGGTCTGGCTGCTTTTGGTCATCGCCGGGATTGCCTGGATGGCGGTGAACGCTACAGTCGCTACCATTGTGCAAACCTGCGCGGCGGACTGGGTGAGAGCGCGTGTTGCCTCGGTGTATCTGCTCATGTATATGGGAGCGATGGCGGTTGGTGGGGCGGTGTGGGGCTTGGTCGCGGATTATATGGGCACGACCAACAGCCTGCTGCTGTCCGCTGCGAGTATCGTTCTGGGGCTATGGTTCACGCGCGACGGGGTTTTCGTGCTGGGTAGCGAGGCCGATTACCGAACCGTGTCGCAGACGGACAAGCTGGTGGTGGCGGCCGAGATCAATCACTCCGATGGTCCGGTTTCCGTCGAAATCAGTTATCGAGCGCCAGCCGGGGTCCAGCGCGAATTCATCAAGTGCGCCTATGCCGTGGGCAAATCCCGGCGTCGAAACGGGGCGCGCAATTGGCGGCTGTACCGTGATCTGGCTGATCCGGACCGCTTTGTGGAACGCTTTATAGTAGAGTCCTGGTTGGGATATTTGCGACAACGAGATAGAGTTACCCAGGCCGACCAGGCTATGGAGAAGGAGCTGCAGCGGTATTTGATCGAGTCGGATGCGACTACCAGACGCTACATCCACCAGCCAAATGCCAATCCTGAATGGCAGTAAAAAATTTGATTTAAAAATACAATTCTTGATATAGAATGATCCGCAAGCCATTATCAGGGCGAAAGTTTGGGATCCTGTGATCCCTGCGCCAAAGGGGAGCTGTAAAAATGGATGCTGAAGTCAATATCAATGACAAAAACGTCGCCAAGTCGTCCCTGGTGACCGTCAAGCCGGTAGTCAATGCCGTTCGCATTCTCCGCTTTCTCAGCCAGGCCGCTGCGCCAGAGCGCTCGGTGGATATTGCCAGGAAGCTGGATATCAACCCAAGTACCTGTTTCAACATTCTCAGAACCCTGGTCGCAGAAGATATGGTCGATTTCAGTCCCATGTCAAAGCGTTATTCCGCCGGGTTGGGCCTCGCCCGTCTGGTTGAGCAGTTCGTGACTCAGGGGCAGAAGGTTCAGTTGACCAAGCCGCTGCTGGAGAGCTTCGCTGCGCGCTCGAAGGTAACGGTTACCTTGTGGCGGCGCATGGGCAACGATCGGATCGTGATTGTCAGCTCCGCTGCCTGTCCCACCGACGTGCGTATCGATATGAGCGAGGGCCAGCGGTTGCCAATCCTGATGGGTGCCAGCGGACGTTTGTTTGCCTCTCAACTCGACCTTGATCAACCACAATCCAGAGCGATCTTCGACAAGATCCGCTGGAGTGGCGCGCTGTCCTACGATGAATATCGCGATCAGGTGAGTAACGCGGCCAAGCAAGGCTGGTCTATCGACGACGGCAATTTCTCGATTGGTATCCTGGCTGTGGCAGCACCGGTTTATTCTCCATCCGATACCATCGATTTCACGGTGTCAGCCGTCATGTTCCGTGGCCAGCGTGATGAGGCGGGAATAGCAGAGCTGGGTAAGTCGCTTCGCAACCTGGGTGATGAGTTGAGAAGCGTCTTGTTCTGACTGTCAGTCGCGCACCAGCAACAGGCTGCCGCCAAGTGGGCCGCCCCCGGCGGCTGTAACCGCTACATTGTGATCGGCAACCTGACGCTTATCGGCGCGCCCCCACAGCTGTGAACAGGCCTCATGCACGTAGCCCAGACCATGGGTTCGCCCGCCCGACAGCTGGCCGCCATTGGTGTTCAGGGGCAACTCGCCATCCAGCGCGATACGCTGCCCACCTTCGACAAAGCGTCCGCTTTCCCCTACCGGGCAGAGGCCAAGAGCTTCCAGCCAGATCATGGTCAATATGGAAAAGCCGTCGTAGAGCTGGGCGGAACCCACGTCTTTGGGTTTCAGGTCGGTGCGCGCCCACATCATGCGGCCAACATCGAACGCTGCACCTTCGGTCAGTGAAATCTGATCCCATGACCAGGGTTGGTTTAGCGCTGCACCCATGGCTTCGATCCGGATGGGCGGGTTGCGCCCGTCCTTGGCAACATCACGCCGTGACAGGACGATTGCCGTGGAAGCATCACAATGCACATCGCAATCGAACATGCGTAGCGGCGTGGAAATCATCCGCGACTGCATATAATCGTCCATGCTCATCGGCGTTCGATAAACAGCCTTGGGATTAAGCTGGGCATTGCGCCGACAGGTGAGTGCGATTTGAGCCAGCTGTTCCGAGGTCGTGCCGTAGTCATGAAAGTGCCGCTGTGCATACATGGCCATCAGGTTTACGGCCGAGAGCACATTGAAAGGGGTATACCATTGCCAGGCAAAACTGCTGTCTCGCCCCTGGGTTTTATTGGTCAGGGCGGAGGCTTGCTTGTTGTGTTGCCGGGTGGAGGATTCGGTGATGGTGCGGAACACCAGCACATTGCGGCACATGCCGCTGGCTATGGCCATTACGCCGTTGATGATTCCGGCCAGGGGGCCGGGCCCCTCATAGCCACCGCCAAACCAGTTCACGTTCAAACCAAGCGCGTTCTTCAGTGCATTGGGCCCGACGGGGGAAAAACTGTCTCCGTTGTTGTTATCGCCTGGCCAGCAAGCTACGCCATCGATATCGTCCCGGGTCAGCCCGGCGTCCGCAATGGCTTCAAGGCAGGCATCAGCGGTCAGGCGCATGGCTGACAGCTGCGAAGGGCGGCCAACCTCGGATTGGCCGATACCGGTGATAGCGACATCTTTTTCATACAGACGGTCAAACATGCTCAATCCTTAACAAATAGTGGAAGCCACACATCGTCTTCCTGCTGAAAGTGCACTCTGACGGGCATCCCTATATGGACGTCGGTCACCGGAATCCCTTCGATATTGCTGACAAAGCGAAGGTCGGTCTGCTCCTCCAGCTCCACGATGGCAATGACGAAGGGCTCCTGCAGTTCGGGTGTCCAGGGCTGGTGGTTGATCGTGAAGCTGGCCACCTGACCTTTTCCCGACACGGCCTGCGGGCCCACTTCAAAGCTGTTGCAAGTGGGGCAAACGGGACTGGGCGGGTGAAAGTAACGAGTGCAGGCGCTACAGCGGTGGATCAGCAGCTCATTGTTTTCACCGCCTTGCCAAAAGGCGCGATTGTCACCGGTGAGGGCTGGCAGCTTTCTCGGCATCGGATAAATCCTGTCTCAACAACCTGGGTAATCCAAGGTTAGCATTTGTACATATATTAAAAAAGTGTTCTAATTTAATTCTACTGGGCCTCCCACAGGCTCATTCTAATAAGACTAGCTTGCGGAGGACCTCCGATGACTCTTTCCCTGCAAGGCCGCGCTGTGATCGTGACAGGCGGCTTTGGTGTGCTCGGTAGCGCGCTGACCAGATTATTGCTTGAGCGGGGTGCCCGGGTAGCAGCGCTGGATCTGAATGAGGTGCCTGCCTCGCTGGCTGCTACCGCCGATTTTCTTCCCCTGGGCAAGGTCAATCTGACCGAAACGGGCTCCGCAGAACAAGCGATGAGTCGAGTGGTCGATACCTTTGGCCATATAGATGCGGTGGTCAATGTCGCCGGCGGCTTCGCCTGGGAAACTTTTGAATCAGGCTCCCTGGACACCTGGGATCGCCTGTATCAGATGAACGTGCGTACCGCCATCGTCAGTACCAAGGCAGCGCTGCCGCATATCCTGAGCGCGGGCAATGGGCGAGTGGTCAACGTCAGCGCGCTGGCTGCCAACAAAGCCGGGCTGGGTGTGTCTGCCTATGCTGCCTCCAAGGCGGGTGTAGCGCGCTTTACCGAGTCGCTCGCCGAAGAACTTAAACAGCGCGATGTGACGGTCAACGCGGTGATGCCAAGCATCATCGATACTCCGACCAATCGGGCTGACATGCCTGATCAGGATTTTACCGCCTGGGTGACACCTGAAGCGTTAGCTGCCGTTATCGCCTTTTTACTGTCGGCTGAGGGGCAGGTCATTACCGGTGCCTGTCTGCCAGTGAGTGGGCGAGTATGAATGGCTTGATGAGCTGGAGATTGCTGCCATGAGGTTGGTCACTTTTGTAAAT
The DNA here is from genome assembly GCA_011050525.1 of Halopseudomonas xinjiangensis. GTDB lineage: Bacteria > Pseudomonadota > Gammaproteobacteria > Pseudomonadales > Pseudomonadaceae > Halopseudomonas > Halopseudomonas xinjiangensis_A. The sequence continues at coordinate 86,565 of DRFO01000034.1, read as the reverse complement.
GGCGAAGGCCTGGAACTGGCTGGCGCGCTGATCGAGCAGGATCAGTCGGTGCTCGACCTGCAACAGGCTTACACCGAAATTCATGGTGGTCGAGCGGCCCCGCTGGCCAGCGTTCTAGCGCTTGCCGAGGCTGGGGAAGACGCTATGGAGCTCGCCCGAAATCTGGTTGCCCGGGCGCCATCTGCCGCTGTGCAGGCGCGGGCTTCAGTGCGGCTGCGGGCACCGATCCAGCCGCCGCCGCAGATGCGCGATTGTTCCTGTTTCGAGTTGCATCTGCGCCAGAGCTTTGCCGCTGCTCGTCGCCTTCGTGCGATGCGCACGCCAGATCCCGAGGCGACGCTCAAGGCCATGAATACCAGCGCCGATGACCGTGTCATCGACACGTTCAACTGCCAGCCGATCTACTACAAGTGCAACCGCTTTGCGGTGGTAGGTGTGGACGATCAGTTTGAGTGGCCTGCCTATAGCAAGGCGCTGGATTTCGAGCTTGAATTTGGCTGCTACATCGGCAAGCGCGGGAAGGACATCACGCGTGAAAACGCCAGACAACATATCTTTGGCTACACGATTTTCAACGATATCAGTGCGCGTGACGCCCAGGCCAAAGAGATGAGCGGCATGCTCGGCCCGGCCAAGGGCAAGGATTTTGATACCGCCAACATCATGGGTCCCTGTCTGGTCACGGCAGATGAACTCGAAGACCCCTATGATCTGAATATGATCGCCCGGGTAAACGGCGAGGAGTGGGGCCGCGGCAACACTCGCGACATGCGCTGGCAGTTCGAAGATGTGATAGCGCATGTGTCCCAGTCCGAGACGCTGCACAGCGGGGAGTTCCTGGGGTCTGGTACGGTGGGGAACGGCTGTGGTCTGGAGCAATTGCGCTATTTGAAGCCTGGCGATGTGGTCGAGCTCGAAATAGACGGAATCGGCCTGTTACGGACCCAGGTAGGTGAGAAGGGCAATCCGTTTTAAAGAACAGCAGTGTTCTGGCCAGGATCCAGATCGAAAATGATACAGATCAATAAAATCTGTTCACAAATCTGATTCAATGTGATTTGCTTGGCAATGAGCCAGAACTTACCCAAGGATTCAATAAATTGATGTTTAGCGCGGCCTGACAAGACCCCTAATAAAACTGGAGGCGAACATGCTTACTAAAACCAGCCAGGTGCTTTCTGATGGCACCAAGATTTCCGACCTGATTTACCCTGACACCCGTGAAGTGCAGATGCGCGTGCTGTCGGACCCGGAAATCTATCAGATTGAAATGGAAAAGATCTTCGGCAAGACCTGGGTATTGCTAGGTCACGAATCCGAGATTCCCAATGCGAACGATTTCATGGTTCGCGATATAGGCGGCGACTCCGTCATCGTCACGCGCGACAAGAATGATGACATTCACGTATCCCTGAACGTTTGCCCCCACCGTGGCATGCGCGTGGCGCTGACCGACTGTGGTAATGCGCAGATCCACAAGTGCATTTATCACGGCTGGGCTTTCCGTCCGAACGGCGACTTCATCGGCTCCCCGGTGAAGCGTGAATGCATGCATGGCAACCTTCTTCCGGAATCCGAGCTTGGCCTGAAAAAAGCCCGCTCGGTCCTCTATGGCGGGTTGATCTTCGCGACTTGGAATATCGACGGTCCTTCGTTCGACGAGTTTCTCGGCGATGCCAAGTGGTACTACGATATTCTCTTCCTGCGTAGCGACAAGGGCATGGAAGTGCTTGGGCCGCCGCAGCGTTTCATGGTCAACGCCAACTGGAAGACTGCCGGTGAGCAGTCAGCTGCCGACGGTTTCCATACGCTGACATTGCACCGCTGGCTTGGTGAGGTCGGTAACTACGCCAAGAAGGGCGACGCCGCTGCACAAGAGAGCGATGAGCCGGATCTGACTCCCGAAATGTACGGTGTCGAGGTGAGTTCTCCCCACGGCCACGCGCTGCGTTGTATTGACCTTGCCCGCAAGATCCGTCGCCTGACCGGTCTGGAGCCTGACGATCTGAGCATTCAGGAAAAGCTCAATGCGCTGCCGCCAGCCGGCATGACCAAGGATATGGTCGAGCAGTTGGCACGCAACCTGTCGGAGGATCAACTCAAGGTTCTTACTACGATGCCTCCGCAGGTTGGCGGAATGTTCCCCAATATCCTGTTTGGTTTCGTCTACATCCCGCAGCCAGATGGTTCGGTTGTCGGCTCGATGACATTGCACACCTACATCCCCCGTGGTCCGGACAAGCTGGAGTTCTGCAACTGGATCTTCGCCGAAAAGGACGCGCCGGAAGAGCTGCGCGAGAAGATGCTCAAGCAGACCATTCAGCTGTTCGGTACCTCCGGCATGGTCGAGCAGGACGATTCGGATACCTGGCCGCACATGACGCTGTCAGCCAAGGGCGCCATGGGCAAGCACATGACCCTGAAATATCAAGCCATGTATGAAACAGGCAAGCCTGCAGGCTGGCCCGGACCTGGCATCGTCAATGAAGGGTTCACCAAAGACGATACTCAGTGGCACTGGTGGCTCTACTGGAACGAGCTGATGAGCGCTGAATAAATCATTCTCCAGACTATAAGAACAGGAGTTTCTCATGCAGCAAGTTCAAGAAAAAAGCGCCGAAGCCCCGCAGGGTCAGGCTGTGCCGGTCGGATCGGCTGAATACAACGCCATCCTTACCTTTCTATATGAAGAAGCGGCACTGCTTGATCAGCTTCGCCTGAGCGAGTGGGGCGAGCGGCTGGCGACGGATCTGGTTTATACCGCACCGTTGCGCCACACTCGGCTGGGCGTCGATCACGCGAAAAGCTTCGTGCGTAGCGTCATGCATTTTCATGACGATTATCGCTCGGTAATGGGTCGGATTCTGCGCCTGTCGGGCAAGAGCGCCTGGGCGGAAGATCCGCCGTCGCGTACTCGCCGGCTGGTAACCAATGTATTGGTGCGGGAAACGGCCAAGAGTGATGAGTTCGAGGTGGTCAGCTATCTGCTGATGACCCGCAGTCGCTTCAGCGAGTCGCACGTCGATGTGATCAGTTGTGAGCGCAGGGACGTGATTCGCCGCGAGGCGGATGGCACTTTCAAACTGGCCAAGCGGGAAGCCTTGCTGGATCAGTCCGTTTTGGGGACCGCCAACCTGGCCGTGTTCCTGTAAGAGTTTGGTTGGGTGCGGTCACACCCGGCCATGCGGAGGATGAAGCCCGCCTTGAAAAAGGCGGGCTTTGTTCTGTCTGGCGGTCGAGTTTTGCGCGGTAGCGTCTCTGATTGCCCGGCTCAAAGCTGCTGAACGGGAAGGTTCGGCTCCGTGCCAGCAAACCAGTCCTGATCGCTGGCGCACAGCGCTCTGGGACGATCAGTAAAATCCAGCGTCGAGCCCTTCATGCGCAACGCTTGCGCGGCTCGAACCGGCTGCTGGGCATAGCACAGGCTGGTCTCCCTCGCATGTTCCATCACGTCCAGGTCATATTCGCGCCCACGGGAAATCGTCGCGCAACGCCTTAACAGCAGGGCGGCTTCAGCCTCCTCTGGATCCAGAGTCTTGATTGCCCAGCCCGCCATGCCCTGGTTCAGATCAACGCCGCTATAGGGCGCCGGCTGCTCTATGAGAGAGCCCTTGATCTGCCATTGCAGACACGGCTGGCCATCGCGGAAAAGGACTGGGGACGTGCGTCCGTTGATCCGTGTCGGGATTTCTACATCGTAGATACGGTGTTCGCCCTGCCTGGCTGCGGCGGCAATGGCCAGGCCTGCAAGGTCCAGCATGTGTGTGCATTGATGCCTTCCATCCGTGGCTCTGGTGACGCTGTGGGCAACCTCTGACAACTGCATGCCGATCAGGGCTTCCAGGGGCTTGGCTGCGCCGGGACAGGCCGTATAAGGAAAGCGGACTGCGTAGCCGTGGATGGCCGTAACGACCCCTTGGTGATGACGGATGCTGACCCTGAAATGATGAAAGTCATCCTCCAGCGCTGCGCGAATTTCACCGTCCTTCTGGGTATGAATCTCTACTCGTCGTCGGAAAAGCATATGGATAGCCTTAAGCAAGCAGGATGGATTTAAGCCGGGAAAGCGCCTACAATATGAACATTAACAAAAAAAGTGTCTATTAAGAAGGCTGCGGATTATGAGACTACTCGAAAACAAAGTCGCGCTGATAACGGGTGCCGGCGGCGGTATTGGTGAAGGCGTGGCCCGTTATTTTGCCAAACAGGCCGCTGCTGTGGTGGTGGCAGAGCTGAATGAAACAATGGGCGAAGCCGTTGCTGCCGACATACGTGCGCAGGGCGGTCAGGCCATCTTCTTCAGGACGGACGTGTCGAGCAAGGAAAATGTTGCCGCCGCTGTTCAGGCCGCAGTGGATGAATTCGGTGGGCTCGATATTCTGGTCAACAATGCCTTCGCCCCGACGCCCAACGTTTTGATGGAAGACAAGACTGACGAGATGCTGCAGCAGACCCTCGATACCACTGTCTGGGCAGCCTGGTGGGCGATGCGTGCTGCGCTGCCACACATGCGTAAACGCGGCGGCGGCTCGGTGATCAATTTCTATTCGATCGATACCGAGATCGGTGCCTGGCTGCATGCCGATTACAACACCGCCAAGTCTGCAATCCTCGGGCTTACCCGCAGCGCAGCCGCCGAGTGGGGTCGCTTCAATATCAGAGTGAATGCCATTGCACCCACCGCGATGGGCGCAACCTTTCACAAGCTCGCAGCAGAAAATCCCGGTTTCGCCGAACGCTCAGCGTCAATGCGTCCGCTGGGTCGCTGCGGCGAGCCTGAAGCGGATATCGGTCCGGTTGTGGCTTTCCTTGGGTCGGAGATGTCTCGCTTTGTCACCGGCGAGACCATCCACGTGGACGGCGGACTGCATCTGCCCGGCTATAATTCCAGGCCTGCCGATATTCCGGTAAAGGAATAGCTGAGGTAGCTCCCGCACGAAAAAATCAGCCGAGGCTGACAGGCCCGCCAGCTTGCTGGCGGGCTTTTTGCTGTAAGGGGCTGAGGCCTGGGACTGTCGAGCGCCAGCTCGATATGTCAGCCAACGCCGCATTCTCAGACTACCTCCGCAGATCAAGCTGGTGCTTGACCCTCCCAGGAAGAGCAACCCCATACAAGCACCAGCTCGATACTCAAGGCTGCAGCCAGCACCGTATTCTCAGGCGCGATCAACTACCCGCAAGCATGCGGCGGTTGATCGCGGGAGGCCTGTTCAGCGCTTCTTGACGCTGATATCGGTGTCTTCCAGATCCCAGGTGTTGGCTGTCTTGCCTTCATCCCTTAGCTCGTATTTGAGCACCCGACCCTGTGGGTTCTTGGGGAGCGTGTCGCGGAACTCTATGTAGCGAGGCAGCGCATAGTAGGGAACGGCATCGGTTGCCCAGTGAAACAGCTCTTCTTCGGTTAGTGACGCGCCCTCATGCAGAATGGCCGTTACTTTTACGTCGTCTTCGCCCTTGTCGGAGAGCACTGCATGAACCGCCACCTCGGAGATCGCCGGGTGGACAGCAAAGGCAGATTCCATCTCGAAGCTTGAAATATTCTCGCCCCGACGGCGCAGGTAATCTTTCTTGCGGTCCACAAAAAAGAAGAAGCCGTCCTCATCGAATTTGCCAATGTCGCCGGTGTGAAACCACATGTTGTTCATCAGCTTGAGGGTGGCTTCCGGCCGCCGCCAGTAGCCCTGGAACATGATGTCGGGACGTAGAGGGCGGACCACGATCTCGCCAGCTACGTTGGTCGGCAGCTCCTGATCATGGTCATCCATGATGCGCACGTCAAAATCAGGGATGCGTTTTCCAGATGACCCGGGTTTGGCGTATTCGCCAGCGGCCAATGAAGTGATCACGCATGCTTCGGTCAGGCCGTAACCATTGCCGCCCACCAGGGGAGTGCCGAACCGGGTGCGCCAGATTTCCTTGGTTTCCTCGGTGTAAGGGTTGCCCCGGGCAGTATGGATCTGTCCGAAGCAGCGCTTCATGGATTCGCTGTCGGGGGCCTGGGCGAGCAGACCGCCCATGCCGCCGAGAATGGACGCGATGGTTGCGCCACTGCGCTCCACTTCAGGCCAGAAGTTGGAAACCGAGAAGCGCGGTAATATCGCAGCGCGGGCGCCCACCAGAATGCTCGCAATAATTGTCACGCAGAGGGCATTCATATGGAACAGGGGCAGGGGAGTGATGGTCACATCATTTTCATCGGCTGGCCCTGAGCGCAATTGCAGGCGCGCCAGATTGCACATGAAGTTATAACTGACCATGCAGCCCTTGGAGGGCCCGGTAGTGCCTGAGGTGTAGATCAGGCAGGCGAGATCAGAAGGAGCAGGCTTGTCTTCGATCGCGGTGGTGTCCGTACCTCGGTGTTCATCCAGCGAGGCAACGGGCACAGTGCAATCGACTGGCGTTTCCAGCGATCCGCGGTGCAGGACGCGCTTCAGTACCGATAGCTGACCGCTGATGGCCGCAACGCGGTCCATGTAACCGGCTTCACATATGAGTAGCTGGGTGTCGGCATCCGCGATCTGGTGCCGGAGGAACTCGCCGCGTAGGGCGGTATTGATGGGCACGCTTACGGCGCGGAGCTTGTTGATCGCGAGCCAGCACACGACGGCATCAATGTTGTTGTCCAGCATGGTAACGACTGTAGCGCCGCGCGTTATCCCCAGCGAAGCCAGTGAGTGAGCCAGCTTGGTAGAAAGTAAGTCAACTTCACGAAAAGTGTATAATTCTCCACTGAAGTCGAGCAGCACTCGGTCTGGATGGCTCGCTACTGCGCGATCCAAAGCTGCGATAGCCGTGTCTTGTTCTCCCACGAACCAGGTTTCGGGATTGCCAGTACCGCTCATACGCATCTCCTTCCAATGCGGCTCCAGACGGGAGCCTGACTGCTTTATTTTTGATAGAGAATGGCATTCTATATCTTATTTTTTCCGTTGTCTCTAGCAAGAGTTGAACAGAAAATGCTGAATGTGGCTATTTAACCTGCTAGGATGGCGCCTACAGGAAATTGACCGGGGGGGTGCAGTATGCTCAATGAGGAGCTTGACGATACAGCGGTGATTGACGAGGTTCAGGAAAGCGTGGCACCTAAAGCGGGCTACCAAAAGGTCCAGGAGCGCTCCAAGGCAAAGAAAGCTGCGCCACGGCTGGCTTCTGGTTCGGGCAAGACCCGGGCGGTCAAACCCAACAAGCGATCGGAAGAAACCATCAATAGCATCCTGCAATCTACTGAAGAGGTGGTATTGCAATCAGGGGCGGACAGGATCTCCATCCTTGATGTCTGCAAATCGGCGGGCGTGTCTCGGGGTACCTTCTATCGCTATTTTTCCTCCCAGGAAGATTTGCTGGATACCTTTTCACGGCACAAGCGCGATCATTTTCATCAAGTGCTGATGAATACCATTGGTACGGTTGAAGACCCCGAAGCACGACTCAATGCGCTGATTACCTTCATTGACAATTACCTTGAGCAAAGCCGGGCCCAGCGTCTGTTGGTGGTGGCCCCTGAGTATGCCCTTGGCTTTTTCCGGCGGATATTCCACGATTCGATACTGCGTTTCCAGGATACCCTGGACATTGTCTTTGACGACTGGGATGAAAAGCTTGGCGTCAAACTGGACCGGGAGTTGATCTGCGAAATGATCATTCGTTATGTTCTGAGTGAAATCCTGGTGCCGGAAAATTCGGGTAGACGTCTGCTTCCTGCCCGTGTCAGACGTCTCGTCGCTTCCCTTACCATGGGTTCTACGTCGCGGACACGGCGCTGACTTCATCTGGGGGAGGTGCCTGCCTCTCCCTTGCCTGTTTTCTCTTGCCAGCCATCGTTCAATAAGCTGTCTGTCCATTCTCCTGCCCTCATTCTTCTCGGCTGGTAGTCGAGACAGCGCCGCGTCTTATTCCTTTTCTGTGGCTATTATTTAGTCGTTATTGCCAAGTTTGTCTCAGTTATAGGTTGTCACTGAAATCTCACCCCGTAGGCATCAGCACGTCCTACGCTCTATACATCCCTTGTTTTTCAATAAGATGAATCTTTATGCGGGCTGTTTGCCGTCACCCCAAGAGGGTGAAATGTGGACCAAAGACCGCGCGGATGGCACAAAAAACTTGAACAGTTTTGCGATATATGATCATTTTGTATTATGCTGCTGCATAGAGGCGCGGCTCGCTTAGGGCACAAGTGCCTGGCTACCTACCAAATAGAACAAAACCGAGGTCTACATCATGCTTATCGATCTTCATGCACATGCGCCACATCCTGAATACTATGACCAGCATCCTCACTGGGGTCCGGCTTTTGAATCTCAGCCCGATGGCGACATAAAACTGCGTGTTGGTGAATGGATCCTGTCTCTGGGTGCGCCAGAGCGTAAAGTTGCTTTGCGTGAAGCCCACGCCCGTGGTGAAACGTTGCAGGTTGCTGAATACATGGCCAAATGGGCCGACCCGAAGCATCGCCTCGCCGGAATGGATGCGGCGGGTCAGAATGCCCAGGTCATTTCCGTGCCAAGCCACTGCTACATGTACTGGGCCGAAGCTGAGTTCGGCGTTCCCTTCGCCCGCACGGTAAACGATTCGCTGGCCAAATATTGCTCTGGCGCACCGGAGCGCCTGATGTTCTGGGCCCATGCACCGTTGAACGTGCCTGTCGAGGCAGCGAAAGAGATTCGCCGTGCAGTGACCGAGCTTGGCGCCAAGGGTCTGGTAGCTGGCGGTTCCAACTTTGGCGGTCTGGAGTTCGATTCGCCGGAAATGGATCCTGTCTGGGAAGCGCTGTGCGACCTGGATGTGCCCATGTTCGTGCATGGCTACAACCAGTCAGTGACCTGGGGCAAAGAGGCCAACACTGACCGCTACGAAACTACCGCAATTGTCGGCATGAACTACGATGAAACCAAGTGTTTCTGGTACATGATCAACGGTGGTGTGTTTGATCGCTTCCCGAACCTGAAAGTCTATATCACCCATGGCGGCGGCTACGTGCCTTACCAGCTTGGTCGTATGGCTCAGACCAACCCAAACCTTGATGTGTCTCACAACAAGAAGCCTTTCCTGGAGTATTTGCGCAACTTCTATTTTGACGTTGAGCTGCATGAAGTACCCATGCGTCAGGCGATGGTTGAGGTAATCGGTGCTGATCGCGTCCTGTATGGCTCGAACTTCGGCGGCAGCGACGCGGTACGCCACGATCTGACCTCCGACCTGAAGCTGTCCCAGGAAGATATGGACCGGATCCGCTGGAAGAATGCCTGCGAATTGCTGCACCTGGATCCCGCGAAGGTTGGCAAGGTGGGTGATCCCGCCAAGGCTGCCGGTAAGGTAGGTGCCTGATGAAACTGGCGCGCTGTTCTTCCAAGGGCGGTAAGCCTTTCTGGGCGGTTGTGGATCTGGAGCACAATGAGGTCAACGCAATCCAGGGCGACTTTCAGGAGTGGGCTCCACGAGTCGCCGCCGGTGCGGGGATCAGCGCGCTGTCGCTGGCTTCCGCGCCAGTGGCGATGGCCGATGTTGTGCTGTTGCCGCCAATTGATCCGGTCAATCGGGTTGTTGTGGCGGGTGCCAATTACCTGAAGCACCTGCAGGATGACTTCGGCCTTGAGGCGCCTGCCCAGCCGGTGGCTTTCCTCAAGGCTTACGGCGCCTTGATCGGCGCCCACGACCCGATCCGTTTTCCTCCGCTTACCGAGGAGCTGGATCACGAAGTCGAGTTGGTCGCGGTGATTGGCAGCAGTCAGATCGACCTGCAGAACCCGCTCGCATGCGTGCTCGGTTATACCGTGGGCAATGATGTCAGCGCGCGCGATCTTCAGCGCAGCGGTCCCAAGGGCATCGGTATGGATCTGTTTGCCGCCAAGAGTCAGGATCGCACCACTGGCGTAGGACCGTGGATTGTCACCAAAGACGAATTTCCCCAGGGTTCACCCAAACTACGCCTGACGCTGGCGGTCAATGGTGAGGTTCGTCAGGATGGCACCACGGCGGACATGACCTGGGATGTGGGGCAGTTGATCGCTTTCGTCCAGGCGCGGTCGAGCTTTGCCTGCGGAGATATCCTGTTTACCGGGTCGCCCGCAGGTGTCGGATTGGGGACAGGCCGCTTCCTGAATGCGGGGGACGTTGTTGAAGCCTCGGTTGAAGGCATTGGCACCCTGCGCAATGTGGTCAGTGAAAAAAACGTTTAAAGAGGCTCTTTCAATGAGTGCTGATAAAAGTAACAAGGTTGTGGTTGTCGGTGCTGGCCTGATGGGCACTGGCATCGCTCACGCTTTCGCGAGCTCGGGCTTCGAGACCGTTCTGGTTGATACCAACGCCGAGTCACTCAAGCGAGCCTATAGTGGCATCGAGAAAATACTGGGCGATGGCGTGCGCCTGGGCAAGGTTTCCGAAGAGGCAGCGCAGGCCGCGTTTGCCAGACTGTCGACCAACGAGAATCTGACCGAAGCCGCTACCGGCGCCCAGGTGCTGGTTGAAACCGTTTCCGAGCAGTTGGCGGTGAAAAAGGCGGTAGTTACCCAGGCTGCGGCGGTAGTGGCTGATAACGCGATCATTGCCAGCAATACCTCGGCGCTGAGTGTAACCGAGATAGCTGCTTCGATTCCGGCGCCTGAGCGTTTCATTGGCATGCATTTCTTCAATCCTGTGCACAAGATGAAACTGGTCGAACTGGTCCGCGGCCTGGCCACCAGCGATGAAACGGTCGCCAGAACCAAGGACCTTTGCGATGCCATCGGCAAGACCTCAATCACCGTCAACGAATCGCCCGGACTGACCACCAGCCGGATGTCCGCGCTGCTGGGCAACGAGGCGATGTACATGCTCCAGGAAGGCACGGCTACCGCTGAGGATATCGATACGGCGCTACGCATGGGTTTCAATCACCCGATGGGCCCGCTGGAACTCGGCGATCTCACCGGTTGGGATACTCGCCTTTCGGTGCTGCGCTATCTGCATGAAACCCTTGGCGAGAAATTCCGCCCCTGCCCGCTGATCATCAAGATGGTTGGTGCAGGGCGCCTCGGTCGCAAGACCGGCCACGGCGTCTATAAATACGAAGATGGCAATCGGGTTCCGGCTTCCGGGCTCAAGGCCAGCGCGTTATGAATGACATCGTCATTGTAGAAGCAGTACGGACCCCGGTTGGCCGCTTTCGCGGCAGCCTGGCGGGGGTACGGGCCGACCACCTTGGATCGCTGGTCATCAATGAACTGCTGCAGCGGACGGGTCTGTCCGCCGAACAGATCGATGACGTGATCTTCGGTTGCGTGACGCAGATTGGTGAGCAGTCGGCCAACATAGCGCGTACCGCTCTGCTGGGTGCGGGCTGGCCGGCTTCAGTGCCCGGCCTGACGCTCGATCGCAAATGTGGTTCCGGCGAGGCCGCAGTGCATGCGGCCATGGGCGCTATTGCTGCCGGCGCAGCGGATATCGTGGTGGCAGGCGGTGCGGAGAACATGAGCCGGGTGCCCATGGGCAGCAATCGGGACCTTCACGGCGAAGCCTTCGGCTGGAAAGCCACGGAGCAGTACGAGCTGACCTCGCAGGGTGAAGCAGCAGAGCGCGTTGCTGAAAAGTGGCAGATCAGCCGCGAAGAACTGGACGCCTTTGCCCTGGAAAGCCATCGCCGTGCTGCGGCCGCCGTCGATGCAGGGCATTTCGATCGGGAAATCGTGCCGGTGCCGGTGGGCGATTACTGCGAAAAGGGTTACGAAGGATTCACTGGCCTGTTCGCCGCCGACGAAACCATTCGTCGCGATACGTCCCTGGAAAAGCTGGCTACACTGAAAACCAGCTTTCGTCCGGAAAACGGGCGGGTAACAGCTGGAAACTCGTCGCAGATTTCCGATGGCGCCGCTGCGCTGATGCTGATGTCGGCCGAAACAGCCTCACGGCTGGGATTGAAAGCACGGGCGCGGATCAAATCGATCACAACGGTGGGTGCTGATCCGACGCTGATGCTGACAGGTCCTATTTCAGCTACCCACAAGATTCTGGCCAAGGCGGGCCTGCAGCTTGCGGATATCGACCTGTTCGAAATCAACGAGGCGTTTGCGTCGGTGCCGATTGCCTGGCTCAAGGAAACCGGTGCTCCGGCGGACCGCTTGAACGTTAACGGCGGTGCCGTAGCGCTGGGGCATCCGCTGGGTGCCAGTGGTGCGCGCATCATGACGTCTATGCTTAACGAACTGGAACGTCGGAATGGTCGCTATGCCCTGCAAGCCATTTGCTGCGCGGGTGGCATGGGCACCGCCACCCTGATCGAGCGGCTTCCTTAACCTGACAGCGCCGACCAAGGTCGGTGCAGGGTGGTCTTGTATGTCAAGGATTACACCGGTTCCGCTTTCGGCGTTGCCCGAGGGCCTGGCGACTGCCCTGGACCGAGGCCTGGCTTCGGGGATGCTCAGTTCGAGCGTGCCTGTCCAGGTCTGGGCGCACCGCCCAGCGATGGCGCAAGCATGGCTTTCGTTGCTCGAGCAGTTTCATACCCAGAGTTTGCTGGGTGAGCGACTCAAGGAGCTGGTTCGCCTGAAGATCGCCAGCATTACTACCTGCAAAGCCTGTCAGCTGGCGAGAAAATCGGATGAAGTGAGCGAAGACGATATTGCCTGCCTGGCAACAGACAGTGACCGCTTTTCTCCGCCCGAACAGGCCGCCCTGCGCTACGCCGAACTTTTTGCCGGTGATTATATGGCGTTGGATGACCAGCACTATGAAACCCTGACGGGCTTTTTCAGCCTGGCTGAAATCACCGAACTCAACATGTATTGCGCGCTGATGCTGGCCGGCGGCCGCATGACCTATGTCCAACAGGCCTATGAGGACTGATTATGAACAATGAACTGCAACAGATCCCCCTGAAAAAAATGGATGGCACCAGCACCACGCTAGGCGAGTTCGAAGGCAAGGTGGTACTGATCGTCAACGTGGCGTCCCGTTGTGGGCTCACACCACAGTATTCAGCACTTGAAAAACTGTACCGGGAGAAGTAGGACGCGGGATTGGTGGTGTTGGGTTTTCCCGCCAACGATTTCAAAGCGCAGGAGCCCGGCACCGATGAGGAAATCGCCAGCTTCTGCAGCACCGAATATGACGTGACCTTCCCCTTGCTCTCGAAAATCAGCGTACATGGCGAACAGCAACATCCGCTTTACAAAGCGCTGACCGCTGCCGCCCCGGAAGCGATAGGTGAAGGTCCCATGCGCTCGAAGCTGGCGGGGTATGGCATCGAGCCGAACGCAGCTCCAGCGGTGCTGTGGAATTTCGAGAAGTTTCTATTGAACCGAGACGGTCAGGTCGTGGCGCGCTTTGCCCCGGACGTAGATATGAGCGAGCCCCAGGGGCTGGCAGTTATCGACGAATGGTTGGCCCGTTGAAAATCAGTTATTGAGCAATATACCTAAAATAGTTCAAATTCTGCTCGTTCAGGCATAAGCTGAAAAGCGATGCCAGGAACAATAAGAGGATAGCGTCATGTCTGAACAGAACAAAAGCAACCTTGAACAGGTGTTCGCCGATGTGGCGAGCAATTATCAGGGCACCGATATTGACCTGCACGCGGCCTATGCCGAGATGCGCAAGAGCAGCCCGGTGCTGGAAGGGAACTTCATGGAGCGCCTGGGCGTTCCGTCGATAGCGGGTGTAGACCCTGATCGGCCGTGTTTCACTCTGTTCAAATATGATGACGTTATGCGCGTCATGCGTGACGCTACCCAATTTACCAGTGGGTTCATCGCGGAAGGGCTGGGCGCTTTCTTTGATGGATTGATCCTGACCGCAATGGACGGTGATCAGCACAAGAACATGCGCAACCTCCTGCAACCGGTCTTCATGCCGGACACGGTCAACCGCTGGAAGGAAGAGCGCATCGACAAGGTCATTCGTGAGGAATTTCTGGCTCCGATGGCGCCGCAGAAGGGCGCCGATCTGATGGATTTTGCCCTGTATTTTCCGATCCGGGTTATCTATTCGCTGATTGGCTTTCCTAACGACCAGCCGGAAAAAATCAAGCAGTACGCTGCCTGGGCATTGGCCATTCTGGCCGGCCCGCAGGTCGATCCAGCCAAGGCCCAGGCGGCCAGGAAAGCCGCTATGGAGGCGGTGGTTGCGCTCTATGATGCGATCAAGGTAGTCGTTGCCGAGCGTCGCGCCGAGGGTGGGGAAGGCGATGATCTGATCAGCCGCCTGATCCGCGCCGAATATGAAGGTCGTTCGCTTGACGATCATGAGATCACCACCTTCGTGCGTTCGCTGCTGCCTGCGGCGGGGGAGACCACCACCCGGACATTTGGCACCTTGATGACGCTGCTGCTGGAAAACCCGGAGCTGCTGGAACGCGTGCGCAACGACCGCAGCCTGGTGAACAAGGCGATCGACGAATCGATTCGTTTTGAACCTGTCGCGACGTTCAAGGTGCGCCAGACAGCTGAGGAAACCGAAATCCGCGGCGTCAAGATTCCCAAGGGGGCGATGGTGTCGTGCATCGTCAGCTCAGCCAACCGGGATGAGGAATTCTTTGATAACGCCAATACCTTTGATATCGACCGTCGGCAACGCCCATCATTCGGTTTTGGTTTCGGCCCGCACATGTGCATTGGCCAGTTCGTCGCCAAGACTGAAATCAATTGCGCTCTCAACGCGGTGTTGGACATGTTCCCGAATATCCGTCTCGATCCTTCCAAACCGGCCCCCGAAATTACTGGCGCGCAGCTGCGCGGTCCGCATAAATTGCACGTCCTCTGGGACTGAGTTAGCCGCGTCAATATCAAGCAGGCCTCGCTTAAAGCAGGTCGGGGTCTGCTTGTTTCCTTGTCTCCAGCGAATTCAGAGAGACACCTCCAGGCAAGACCTTCCTCGATCATTCAAAAAAATATAGACACAAATCAAAAATGTGTTTAAATCTATTCTGGTCTGAACTAATATTCATAGAACAAACACAATCCGCGAACAGCGAAGGGGAATACACCATGAATCTCGAAGACCTCATCCTCGTCAGTGTGGACGACCATGCGATCGAGCCGCCGGACGCCTTCAAACACCACATGCCTGAAAAATTCAAAGGTCGCGAGCCGCACGTCGAAAAGCGTGGGGATCGTGATGTATGGGTGTTCGAAGAAGAAGCTACCGGCTACATGGGCCTCAACTCTGTAGTGGGGCGCCCGAAGGAAGAATATGGGATGGAGCCGCTGGGCTACGACCAGATGCGTCGTGGTACCTGGGATGTGAAAGCGCGTGTCGATGACATGAACGCCAATGGCGTGCTGGGCTCGCTGTGCTTCCCGACCTTTCCTGGTTTTGCCGGTCAGCGTTTCCAGACTCATGGCAACCGGGAAATCGCCCTGGCAGCGATCCAGGCATACAACGACTGGCACCTGTACGATTGGTGCAATGCTATGCCGGGTCGATTCATTCCCTTGATGCTGGTGCCTTACTGGGACATGAAAGCCGCCGTCGCCGAGATCAAGCGTCTGTCTGCCCAGGGCGTGCACGCGCTGTCGTTTTCGGATAACCCAGCCCGCCTGGGCTACCCGTCTATTCACGATGAATACTGGGACCCGATGTGGAAGGCTTGTGCCGACAATAACGTTGTGATTTGCTGTCATATCGGTTCGGGCGGCAAAGCAGAACACGCTTCGGACCTGTCGCCTATCGATGCCTGGATCACCACTATGCCAATTTCGATCGCCAACGCGGCGGCCGACTGGATATGGGCTCCCATGTGGAAGAAGTTTCCGACCCTGCGCATGGCTTTGTCAGAGGGCAGCATCGGCTGGGTGCCTTATCTCCTCGAGCGGGCTGACTTCACCCATCGTCATCACAAAGCCTGGACCAATGCGGACTTCGGCGGAAAAATGCCGAGCGATATCTTCTTCAAGCACTTCGTTACCTGTTTTATCGAGGACAACTTCGGATTGCAGAATCTCAAGTTCATGAACGAAGACATGGTTACCTGGGAAAGCGACTATCCGCATTCCGATTGCACCTGGCCGCATTCTCCGGAAACGACCTGGGCGCATCTGAAAAACCTGACCGACACGCAGATCAACAAGGTCACGCACCTTAACGCCATGCGTGAGTTCTCCTACGATCCGATCTCTATTTTTGGTCGTGAGAACTGCACCGTCGGCGCATTGCGCGCCCAGGCGACGCATGTCAGTACCGAGCCTGCTCTGGGTCTTGGTGGTGCCGAAGTCACGCGTAAGGATGGCAAGCCCATCACCTCGGGCGACATCGCGGCGATGTTTGCAAGTGCAGACGCCAAAACGGCTATCTGACGCTTGGACTAACGCCTTGCCTTGCCATCGGCCGCTGCCGGTGGTGAGGCGAGGGCCAACCAACAAACCTGCTTTCTGCATTGCTTCGAGCAGTTGAGGGTGTCTTGTTGATGAGTATTTCCCAGTTTAACTACAGCACCATACCGTCAGAAGCCGAAGCGCTGCGTGCTGACGTCAGGGCGTTTATCGACCAGGCTCTGCAGGATTATCCGGCGGTAAAACGAGCCTATTCGTGGATGGGGTTCGATGCCGAGTTCAGTCGCCTGCTCGGGCAGAAAGGCTGGCTGGGTATGGCGCTGCCAAAACGGTACGGCGGGGCCGAGGCATCGCCCTTTGCACGCTACGTGATCATTGAAGAACTGCTTGCTGCGGGTGCGCCGGTATCGGCCCACTGGATCGCTGATCGACAGAGCGCGCCGCTGATTCTGCGCTTTGGCACCGAAGCTCAGAAGGAAAAGTACCTGCCGCCAATCTGCCGCGGCGAAAGCTATTTCTGTATCGGCATGAGCGAGCCGAACTCCGGCTCCGATCTGGCATCCATCAAGTCCAACGCCCAGCGGGTCGACAATGGCTGGCTGGTCAATGGGCAGAAAGTCTGGACCACCAATGCCCAGCATTCGCATTACATGATTGCGTTGCTGCGCACCGGTAACAAGGAAGAAAACGGCCGCCATGGCGGCATGTCGCAGTTCATCATCGATCTGAGCCTGCCCGGCGTCACGGTTCGGCCTATTGCCGATCTGGCCGGCGGTGAGCATTTCAATGAAGTATTTCTGGATAACGTACGCCTGGACGCCGACGCACTGGTAGGTGAAGAGGGCAACGGCTGGGGGCAGGTGACTGCCGAGCTGGCCTTCGAGCGCAGCGGCCCGGAGCGTTTCCTCAGCAGCATTGCGCTGCTGCACACCGCGATCAAGGCTATAGGCCCTGATCCCGACGCGCTGCAGGCTCGGGAGATAGGGCGCATCTCCGCCCGGTTGCTGACGCTGCGCAATATGTCGCTGGCAGTAACCCGGCAGTTGAGCGACGGCGAGAACCCGGCCTGGGCTGCCTCCTGCGTGAAGGATCTGGGCAATGTTTTCGAGCAGGACCTTCCGGAGATATTGCAGGTGCTGGTTGAAGAACAACCCCAGGTGGGCGGTGGGTCCGATCACGCCCAGGTGCTTGCCTACCTGACCCAGATGGCGCCGTCTTTCTCATTGCGCGGGGGCACTCGCGAGATCCTTCGTGGGATCATTGCACGTGGATTGGGGCTCAGATAATGCGAGAACTTTTTGAATCGACGATAGAACGCTTGCTGGGTGACATCGCCACGCCTGAATACATCCGCGCGGCTGAGTCGGGTGCCTGGTCTGCCGATCTCTGGAGCGCTCTAGAGGACAACGGCATCCTGCTGGCAGGGGCGCCGGAAGCTGCCGGTGGCGCAGAGGCCAGCTGGTCCGAACTGTTCGTTATCGCCCGTGCCGCAGGCCGGTTTGCCGCGCCCGTTCCGCTGGTTGAAATGTTGCTGGGCAACTGGTTGTTGGAGAAGGCCGGTATGAGCGCTCGCAGCGGCGTGCTGACGATCGCTACCGACTCCTCCTTGCAGTGGAACGGTGAGAGGATTTCTGGCGAGCTGCGTCAGGTGCCATGGGGACGGCACGCCGAACTGGTGGTTGCGGTGGTGGGGGAGGGAGCCGAAAGCACTGTCCTGCTAGTGGAGCCGGCTGCAGCGGAAAACATCGTACAGGGAACCAATATTGCCGGTGAACCTCGCGACACGCTCCAATTTGCCGCGGCGAACGTTATGGCCTCGGCGCCTTTGCCCGCGGGGCTCAGCGAGTCGGTCCTGCTTACCGGTGGCGCCATGTTGCGCTCAGCCCAGATGGCTGGCGCGCTGACCGCATTGATGGAACTTACCTCCGGTTATGCGGCGGATCGCAAGCAATTCGGGCGGCCCATCGCGGCGTTCCAGGCGATCCAGCAACAACTGGCTGTACTGGCTGAGCAGACGGCCGCAGCGAACATCGCAGCCGAAGCCGCTTTCGTCGAGTCCAGCGACCACCTGGCTGCCTTCAGTATCGCTGCTGCCAAGATAAGCACTGCCGAGGCGGCGAGCCTCGGAGCGGGGATTGGCCACTCAGTGCACGGCGCTATCGGCTTTACTCAGGAATATACGCTGCACCTGCTGACCCGCCGCCTGTGGGCATGGCGGGGTGAATACGGGTCGTCGACGTTCTGGAGCAAGCTGCTCGGTGCGCATGTCTGCGCCGCCGGCGCCCAGAACTTCTGGCCCGCCATTACTCATGCGCAGCAACAAGAGCTGATCGTCCCGACACAAGGATCACACCTATGAGCGAGTTTCTACAGGTACAACGCAGCGGCGGAGTAGCGGTGGTCAGGATGAATAATCCTGAAACGCGCAACGCCCTGTCCGAACCGTCCCAGATGCAGGAGTTTGTCGACCTCTGCCGTGATCTGCGACGCGACCAGAGCGTTAGGGTCATGGTCCTGACCGGTAACGGCAAAGCCTTTTGTGCGGGCGGCAATATCAAGGACATGCAGAATCGCGAGGGCATTTTTGCCGGCTCGCCATATGAGCTACGCGATACCTACCGCAACGGCATTCAGCAGATTCCGCTGGCGCTCTACGAACTGGATATTCCGATCATCGCTGCGGTAAACGGACCCGCTATTGGCGCAGGGCTCGATCTGGCATGCATGTGTGACATCCGCATCGCCAGCGACAAAGCCCTGTTCGCTGAAAGTTTTGTCAAGCTCGGGATTGTGCCGGGTGACGGTGGCGCCTGGTTGCTGCCGCGGATCATTGGCATCCCCAAGGCCAGCCTGATGGCTTTCACCGGGGACACCATTGATGCGGCCAAGGCGCTGGAATGGGGCCTGGTTGAGCAGGTCTTCACGCCGGAGGCGTTAGAGTCAGAAGCGTTGGCGCTGGCCGAGCGCATCGCCAGGAACCCGGGGCACGCCCTGCGTCTGTGCAAACGCCTGCTGCGCGAAGGGCAGCACATGCGGTTGGACTCGCTGCTTGAGCTGTCGGCCGCCTATCAGTCCCTGGCTCATCACACTGAAGATCACCGCGAAGCGGTTAGTGCATTTGTAGACAAGCGCGAACCGAATTTCAAAGACAAATAATGAGCCTGCTCAAAGGAGACCATCACGATGCGTAGCGTATTTCGTGAAGACCACAACATGTTCAGGGAACAGGCCCGTCGCTTTGTCGAGCGGGAAATCGTTCCTAATCTGCATGAATGGGAAAAAGTCGGGATTGTTCCCAAGGAAGTATGGCTGAAAGCCGGCGAAATGGGCTTGCTGTGTTCAACCGTGCCTGAGGAATACGGCGGTGCGGGTGGGGATTTCGGACACTCCGCGGTGATGATCGAAGAACTCGCACGCGCCAATGCCACTGCCGTGGGTTTCACTACCCATTCGGAAATTGTTGCGCCCTATCTGGTCGCCTATGGTTCCGAAGAGCAAAAACACAAATGGCTGCCCAAGATGGTCAGCGGCGAGATGATTGGCGTGATTGCCATGAGCGAGCCGGGAATCGGCAGCGACCTGCGCTCTATGCGTACCGTCCTGCGCCAGGACGGTGATGAATATGTAGTGTCTGGTCAGAAAACCTTTATCACCAACGGCGGCAACGCGGATCTGGTGGTGACGGCTACCAAGCTGGACCCTGCCGGCAAGGATCTTACGCTGGTGTGTGTTGAAACTGACCGGGCCGGATTCTCCAAGGGTCGGTTGCTCGACAAGATCGGTCTGAAAGGCCAGGACACTGCCGAGCTGTTTTTCGACGACGTGCGTGTACCGGTAAGTAACCGGCTGGGCGAAGAAAACCGGGGATTCAAGTACCTCACCCATCAGCTTGCCTGGGAAAGATTGATTATCGCGCTACGCGCGGCTCAGTCGATTGAAACCCTGCTCGAAGAAACAATCACCTACACCCGTGAGCGCAAGGTCTTTGGGAACACCGTGTTTGATTTCCAGAATACCCGGTTCAAGCTGGCTGAAGTGAAAGCCCAGGCGACCATGTTGCGGGTGTTCGTGGATGATTGTCTGGAAAAGGTCATGGCTGGAGAACTGACCGCCGATGTGGCGGCAATGGCGAAATTGCTCGGCTCGGAAATGCAGGGAAAGATGCTCGACGAGTTGCTGCAGCTTCACGGTGGCTATGGTTTCATGAGTGAGTACAAGATCGGGCGTGCATGGGTTGATGCCCGCGTTGCGCGGATCTACGGTGGAACCTCGGAAATCATGAAAGAGATTATCAGCAGGACTCTTTGACGAGGCTTGGATCTTCAGGCCTCGCCGCCCAAAACAACGAGTAGGAGATAGGCTATGTTACTGATCTGTCGAAATGTCGTTCTGGTTGCGACGATGTTCCTGGTTGCCAATGTGTTTGGCCAGGGCATCCCTGAAGATCGCTACGCCGAAGAGGCGGAGAGCGCCAAGTCGCTTTTGCGCAAGGCCGTCGACTACTACCAGGAGAATGGCGAAAAGGCCATCGCCGCTTTCAGTCGTCAGGGGCAGTTCATAGATGGCGAGCTCTATGTCTATGTCATCGATACCGAGGGCACGATGCTCGCCAGTGGTGGACCCTCGGCCAATCTGATTGGGCGAGACGTCAGCCAGGCGCTCAACGACGACCTGAACAAAGGCTTCAAGGAAGCCCTGGCCCTGCCGCCAAGCGACACCATACATCACGCCGACTATCGCTGGCAGAATTGGCAGGACGGTCGTGAGGAGCGCAAGCGGGTCTTTTTTCAACGTGTTGATAACAAGATATTCTCGGTCGGCTATTACATGCCCCGTTCAAGCGAAGGAGAAGCGAAAGCGCTGCTCGATCATGTCGTGGAGGCAGTGAAGGAAAAACCGCAGCAGACCTTTGAACGAGTCAACAACCTGGACGCTGAGTATCTTCGGGATGATCTCTACGCCTTTGTCGTCGATCGCGAAACACAGCGGTTCGTTGCCCATGGTTATAATTTGCGTCTGGTCGGCAGCGATTTTAGCAAGGTGCACTCCGCCGACCGCCATCCAATCGGTCGTCAGATCCTGCAGGCCGCTGCGCAGAGCGAAAGTGGTCGTATTCCCTATCTATGGCCCAACCCGGTAACTCGCAAGAATGAACCGAAAGTGACCCTGTTCGAGACGACCGACAACTATATCGTTGCCGTGGGGTACTATCTGGACGAACAACAGTAGCGTTGCTTTGATATGCCTATAGATGCGCCCATGGAGTCCAGGCCAACCGTTCTAATCACCGGCGGCGGTCAGCGTGTTGGTTTGCACTGCGCTCGTCGCCTGGTTGAGGATGGCTTCCATGTGATCATCACTTGTCGTCGGCTGAGAACGGAGTGGCAAACCACTCCGTTGCAGGGCATTGACGTGATCGTGGCTGATTTTTCAACCGTCGCGGGTATCGCAGAGTTCTTAGCAACAGTGGCGGCGAAGAGGCTGCGTTTAAGAGCCATCATTCACAACGCCTCGTTGTGGCTGGAAGACGACGGGCTGACGCCCGACCAGTTTCAGCAGATGTGCATGGTGCATATGCAGGCCCCCTACATGATCAATATGGCGGCCGCAGACTGGTTCGATTCGGGCCCGGCTGACATCATCCATATTACCGATCATGATGCGCTCGGGGGCAGCGCTGATCACGTCGCCTACCTGGCCACCAAAGCCGGCCTGGAAAACATGACGCGTTCCTTCGCTGCGCGTTTTGCGCCGGATATCAAGGTCAACAGTATCGCCCCTGCGCTAATCATGTTTAACGAAAATGATAGCGAAGAGTTCAAAAAACATATCCTGTCCCGTTCGGCTCTTGGCGTCGAGCCAGGCCCCGACGTGGTTTATCAAGCTGTGCGCTATGTGATGGGCAATCCCTATATAACCGGTACTTGCCAGGATCTGAACGGCGGCGGCATGCTCAAATTTGCTTGAGGTAATACAATATGAGTACAGAAAACCTTGCTCTTCAGTATGAGGCTATTTTACGCGGCCTCGGTGAAGACCCACAGCGCGACGGATTGGCCGGGACGCCGCTCAGAGCAGCCAAAGCCATGCAGTTCCTATGCAGGGGCTATGAGCAATCGCTGGAAGAAATCGTCAATAACGCGCTGTTCGATGCCAAGGGCGACGAGATGGTGATCGTCAAGGATATCGAGCTCTACTCGCTCTGTGAGCATCACATGCTTCCCTTTATCGGCAGGGCTCACGTGGCCTACATACCGACTGGAAAGGTGATCGGTTTGTCCAAGATTGCTCGCATCGTCGATATGTATGCGCGCCGTTTGCAGATTCAGGAGAATCTGACCCGGCAGATTGCCGAAGCTTTGCAGTCCGTTACCAATGCCGAGGGCGTGGCGGTGGTGATCGAGGCCAAGCATATGTGCATGATGATGCGTGGCGTCGAGAAGCAGAACTCGACGATGTATACCTCGGTGATGCTGGGAGCCTTCCGGGAGTCGGGAAACACCCGTCAGGAATTTCTCCAACTGATCGGTCGCTGAGATTTGCCAGATTACCGGTCGTTATGGTGAGCCGGCCTTGGTCGGGCCGGCCCGGTCCAATATTATGAATCGGTGGAAATTGTCAGATCTCGCCATTTCTCCAGTTCTTGTTTTCTTGAGGCGAGTTTGCCAGTCGCCAGTTCCAGTGCATCCGAGCCAACTACAAAGTGAACCGGCGCCTGTGGGGCCATTGCCAGTTGCACCAGCGCTTTACCGAGTTTAGCCGGGTCCCCAGGCTGGTTATGGTTGTTCTTCTCCGACGAGGCGCGCACCTTTTCCGAGAAATTGGCGTAGTCGGGTAACGACTGACTACCAAAACGTGCCGAAGTGGAGTCGAGAAAGTCGGTGCGAAAGCCCCCTGGTGCCACAACCGTGACTTGAATTCCAAACCCGGCGAGCTCCTGTGCCAGGGCTTCGGAAAATCCCACCACGGCAAACTTGGAGGCACAATAAAGGCTTGCCCCGCCCATGCCGGCAAGGCCCGCGATGGACGCTATATTGAAAATATGGCCCCGGCCCTGGCTGCGCATTGCCGGTATTACCGCTCTGCACATATCAAACAGCCCGAATACGTTGATCGCAAATTGTTCCTGGGCGTCGGTTGCGGTGTTTTCCTCAAAGGGACCAAGCTGTCCAAAGCCTGCGTTGTTTACCATTACGTCGATGCCGCCGAAATGCTCCACGGCTTTATCGACCGCATGCGCGATATCGTTTTCTCTTGATACATCCAGTTCCAGGCAAAGAAGGGCGTTCCCACAATCGCCGAAAGCCTGCGCGGTCTTTGAGCTATTTCTGCCCGTTGCCACCACATTGTCACCCGCGGCCAAGGCGGCCTGTGCGATGTGAAAGCCCAGCCCTCTCCCGGCTCCAGTAATAAACCAAGTCTTGATCATGAATGAATCCTTATGCGGTAAGTGCCAGAAACGATAGGTGAACCTAACGGGTATTTAGGCATAAATTAAAAATGTGTCAACAAAAGCGACTGCTATCGGCCGCGCCACGCCAGGGAAGCGTCCGAGGAACTCGGTTCGCTGAGCAAAGTCCAACGGGCAACAATTGTTCCCAGTCGTTGCTCGCTGTAAGGTGTCAGTGCCCTTGCCGGGCGGCAGTCAGCTAACGGCTGAGTCTGTATATGGACTGCCGGAAAACTCCATTTCCCCTTGCAGTAAGCTACGCTGAACACTGGCAACGCCTGGTGTGTTTTCATCCGTTATCAAACTTCCCGGAGTTGTAATGCCGAAAGCTTTAACCGCTTTTTCCTCGCTTTATTTCGCCACTCTGCTGATGTTGATAGGCAGTGGTCTGCTGAGCACCTATATCGGCTTGCGTTTGTCCGCCGAAGGCGTCAGTGAAATCTGGATCGGTGTGCTCATGACAGGCTATTACGTCGGCCTGGTGGCCGGTGCTTCGGTAGGTCACAGAATGATAGCCCAGGTTGGACACATTCGGGCCTTTGTCGCCAGTGCCGGCGTAGTCACAGCCTCGGTGCTGGGTCATGCCTTGTCCTCGAGTGTCGAGGTCTGGCTCGTGCTTCGCGTGCTGGTAGGCATGGCGATGATGTGCCAGTACATGGTTCTGGAGAGCTGGTTGAACGAGCAGGCTGAATCCCATCAGAGGGGTATGGTATTCGCCAGTTATATGGTCGTTACCTTCCTCGGACTGGCGCTGGGGCAGGTGGTGCTGACCGTGATGCCGGACCTTGATATCCGCCACATTCTGCTGGTGGCCATGTGCTTTTCGCTATGCCTGGTTCCAGTAGCGGTTACCAAAAGTCTGCACCCGGCGCCTTTGCATCCCGCACCGCTGCGGGTTCGCTTCTTTATCAAGCGGATACCCCAGGCGCTGGCGACTATCGCCGTTTCAGGACTATTGCTCGGTTCGTTCTATGGCCTGGCCCCGGTCTTCGCCAGTGGCGTGGGGCTGGCTACCTCTGATGTGGGGGTGTTCATGGCGGTGACCATCGGTGCAGGCCTTGCCGCCCAATGGCCGGCGGGCTGGTTATCCGATCGGCTGGATCGAAGTCGGATGATCCAGATCAATGCCATCGTGCTGACCGGCGTGGTACTGCTGATCGCGCTGGCAGTGATGCCGAGGTTTGCGCTGTTTTTACTGACGGGGCTGTTCGGTGTGCTGGCATTCACGCTTTATCCGATTGCCGTTGCGCTGGCGAACGATCACGTTGAGCAGCAAGAAAGAGTTCTCCTGTCAGCCATGCTGCTGGTGACCTTTGGTTTGGGCGCAAGTGTTGGCCCCATACTGGGATCGGTGCTTATGCGGCTTTGGGGCCCAGGCATGCTTTATGTCTTTATGGGAGTCTGTTCACTGGTTCTCGTCGTGCGGGTTCGGCCTAGCCAGGTTACCGGCGAGCACCTAGTGCAGGAGGCGCCTATCCACTTCATGCCAGCCGCCGGTAACCTGGCCAGCTCGCCTCTGGCCGCAGCGCTTGATCCGCGTGTTGACGAGCAGGTTGTGGATGACCAGATGCGTGACGATCTGGACGGCCATATGTCATCAAGCGACAGAGATCAGGATCAGGATGATCACCGGCCTGGCTGAGCCGGTGGGGGCGCTGCTAAAACAGATCTTCCTTTTCCAGGCGGCGAGCTTCACGCTGCAAGGAGTTTACAAAACGGTCGATCTGACGCTGGGCGGTGGGGCTGGGTAGTTTGAATTTCAAGCCTACGTGCGTTTCGTCGGTCTGTCGCTCATAGACCGCGTGGCGAATCTCCATGGCTACCGAGAATCTGCCCGCGTCCGGTAACTCCAGATAACTCGATTCGAAAATCTCGCCTGGCTGCAGCTCTCCAGAGTGGTCACCAGTCAGACGCCCCTTGCACCCGGTGGCGGAAATGTCGAGCAGATGGCCGCGAAAATCCAGCGACCGTCGGTCATGGGTGATACCCACGCCGGTTTCCAGCGTACGATGGACGTTAGCGCGGTAGGCGCCGCGCTTCTGGTGATAGGTCATATCCTGTGGGAGGGGTATGCAATACGCTGGCGCATCTTCCAGCAGCACTTTCTGGGCAGCCGGACAATGCCAGCGCATGTGCACCCCGTCGCGCCATGCATCTACGCGAAAGGCTTCGCCCTGGGAGGCGTAGCGGTCGCCGTCTCGTGGAATCAGCTCATCTATCCAGTACTGGCCGGAACCGGTATTCAGATGGACGATGAAGCTCTGGAATTTCTGCGTGCGACCAGAAAAGGTGATTATCAACTGGTCCCGGGACTGTTGCAGGCTCTTCAGCAGCGCATTGATTTCTATCTGAGATCGGATTTCCCGGGGTGGCTGCGGGCCGGTTTCTTGTTCGAATAAAATGGACACTTAAGCTCTCGGCATTGACGTGGCAAAACTGCTTGATATCACAGCGCTATCAATTTGATAGGTATTTCATACCTTGGTCAAGGGGCGCTGAGAGTTCGACCGGCTGGTAATGCCTTGTCTGTCATAAACGCTCTGGCTTGACTCGCCCTGATTGCGCAGCAGATCTACCAGATGATTGTTTGCGTTCTGGCTATGCCGCACCAGTCTTGCGTTGCGCAGGTTGGCGCTCTGGCAGCGGACGAGAGTCTGCCGGAAAGTACTGTAGGAAGTGGACGTGCCGGCATGACCCAGCGAAGCAACAAATGATTCCATGGTCTGATCGGGTAGCTTGCCTGACAGATGAGCATGGCTGTTGATAGTCTCATCGTGAGCATTAAGTGCTGTGACTAATGGAGTTTTTGCTTCGAGCAACGACTCCAGCACGTCCATGTCCTGCTTGATCAAGGCATCCTGCTCCTGATCAAGCAACTCGGCAAATTGTTCACAGTCGCGGGTCGCCTGATCGAACAACTGCTCCAAATCTTTCACCTGTAATTCTCCTTTAACCGTCCGGGGCGCCTCAGGAGTTCAAGCGTGAATCAACCCTCAAGCGTCATCAGCTTGTCGGCAATTCTGCCGCTATCCATCTGGTAGCTACCGTTGGAAATCGCCTGTTTGATCTGTGCAACACGCTCGCTGTCTACTTCAGGCAAATCCTTCAAACGTTCTTCGATAGTCTTGAGCTGCACGGCTTGGTCGCTCAGTTTCACCGATGAGTCCGCAGCAGCCGGCTTTTGCTCGGGTGTCTGTTCCGGGGTCCGGCTGGCATCCAGGGTTGCGTCGCGCTTGGCCGACGCGGCGCCAGTCTGGGCGTTTCGTCCAGTACCGTTAGCTGCGTTGGGCGCGTTGAAATCGATAACCATTGTCTAAGTCCTCAGAGCTGTATGCTTTGCTATCACCTGTAACGGCCGGCGCGCAGAAAACTTTAGGAAAAAACTGCGCGAACTGGATAACATCGCAGATCGAACTCAATAGACCGCAGTATAGCCTATCCGTTCGCCGCTTTACATCGCCACGGCAACCTGCCCTGGTGCGACTATCCGAGCACTGACCGTGCGTCCGGAGCGACTGTTTCTGACTTTGATCTGACTGCCTAACGCTCCGCTTTCCATTGCCTCCCCGGGCATCTTTACGGCGATCTGGCTGTTGGCTGCGCTTATTACCACCTTGTCTCCGCGCTTGACTATTTCGTCCTGCTCCAACTGGCTTGGGCTAAATACCGCGTCGGCGCCCATCGGGCGTCTCAGCCGCATCCCCACTGCCTGCTTGGGGTCGGTCAGATACGAGTCGCGTAGCAGGCCCGTATCGCGCTCCTGAAGCGCAACATCCTGAGGGCTGATGACGCTGTGACGTGCCAGCGGCCGCACCGCTACCAATACCTGTTGAAACAGGCTGACCTGCGCCGGCACGAATAGTCGCCACTGCACATCGCTGTTGCAGGATAGTCGAACCGTTACCCTGCCAACCGGCGTGGACGGGCTTTCCAGGCTGGCCTCGAGCGCATCAGGCGGACACAGCGGAAGCCGCAAACGTGAATCAAGTCGATTCACCGCAACCTCGTAGCGCGCATCGATCATGCTGCTCGACAAATGAGTTTCGACTTCTTCCTCAAGAAAAGCAGTCGTCGCGCCGATAAGTTGTTCAATCAGCGGGTTAGCTGACAGGCTCGCCGAAAAAAATATCGTCAGGGCCGCGCAGTGTGTTGTAAAACGCATACAATGAACCTTGATGACAGAAAGGGTGACGTCAAGTTAACGTCGCTTCTGAAAGTGAAGCAAAAAACATGCCGTTTGCACCCGTAAATACGAGGACTCACCCATGGCTGGCGTAATGGATTCGGTCAACCAGCGAACTCAACTGGTTGGGCAGAACCGCCTTGAGCTTTTGCTGTTCAGGTTATCAGGCAACCAGCTTTACGGGATCAACGTATTCAAGGTCAAGGAGGTGCTCCAGTGTCCCAAACTGACCTTGCTACCGAAGTTGAATCCTGTGGTGAAGGGCGTCGCGCATATCCGCGGAGGCACCTTGCCAATCATCGATCTGAACAAAGCGACCGGCGGTCCGGGGTTAAGTGACCTGTCTACTGCTTTCGTCATCATTACCGAATACAACTATCGGGTTCAGGGTTTCCTGGTTCGCTCGGTAGAGCGCATCGTCAACATGAACTGGTCGGAGATACATCCGCCGCCCCGCGGTACTGGCCGTGACCACTACCTGACTGCGGTAACGCGGGTAGAAGACCAGATGGTCGAGATTCTGGATGTTGAAAAAATCCTGGCCGAGGTGGTACCCGCGCAGGAAAACGTGTCAGCGGGCGTCATTGATCAGGCCACCCAGTCAGAAGCGGTAGCCAGAAAGGTTCTGATCGTTGACGATTCCTCGGTGGCCCGCAAACAGGTCGCACGCTGCCTGCAGGAAGTGGGAGTGGAGATCGTAGCCTTGAACGATGGCCAGCAGGCGCTGGAGTGGTTGCGTGCCCTGGCGGACAAAGGGGAGAACGTTTCTACCCATCTGCTGATGATGATCTCCGATATCGAAATGCCTGAAATGGACGGTTATACCCTGACAGCAGAAGTACGCAACGACCCTCGCATGAAGGATCTGCATATCATGCTGCACACGTCATTGTCCGGCGTATTCAATCAGGCCATGGTGAAGAAGGTGGGAGCGGATGAGTTTCTGGCCAAGTTCAAACCCGATGAGCTTGCCCGACGAGTTATTGACAGGCTGCACGCCTTGAGGGGCACAAGCGGCAATGTTTGATAGCGGTTTAAAATTTAACAGGGGACGGACTGTGTGACGTCTGTAGATCAGGATTTTCAGCTCTTTCGGGAATTTCTCGAGAAGGCGTGCGGCATAGTCTTGGGTGACAACAAGCAGTATCTCGTATCCAGCAGGCTCAATCGCCTGCTTGAGCAGGAAGGCATAAAAAGCCTTGGCGAACTGGTAAGACGCATTCAGACCCACCCGCGTAGCGGGCTGCGCGAGTCGGTTGTGGATGCGATGACCACCAATGAGACCCTGTGGTTTCGCGATGCCTATCCGTTCGAGGTGCTCAAGAACCGCCTGATACCCGAGTTCATCAAGGGCAACCCGGGCCAGCGGTTGCGCATGTGGTCTGCTGCATGTTCTTCGGGGCAGGAGCCATATTCGCTCAGTATGGCCATAGAGGAGTTTGAGCGAAGCAATCTTGGGCAATTGCGCGCGGGTGCGCAGATTGTTGCCACCGATCTGTCCGGTGGCATATTGGCGGCCGCGAAGAGTGCTGAATACGACAGCCTGTCGGTTGGCAGAGGGCTATCTCAGGATCGGCTGTTGAAGTATTTCGATCAGAAGGTTTCAGGCCGCTGGACGGTCAAGCCACCACTGCGCAGCCGCGTCGAATTTCGGGCGCTAAACCTGCTGGACAGTTATGCAGGGCTTGGCAAGTTTGACATCGTCTTTTGCCGGAACGTGTTGATCTACTTTTCTGCGGATGTGAAAAAGGACATTCTCAAGCGCATTCATGCGACCTTGAAGCCGGGCGGCTATTTGATGCTGGGAGCCTCTGAAGCGTTAAACGGACTTCCCGAGCTCTACCAGATGGTCCAATGCAGCCCAGGGATCGTCTATCAGGCCCGTTGAGCTAAACCAGTAGCAAATCAAGGCCCATCCGAAAGGTTCCCGCACCAGATTGTGCGTAGGGCTGCTTTTTCTGGGAAGTTCGAGCACTAGCTTGTACATCACGCTTCTCGGACACTCCGAAGTATCGAGCTGGTGCTCAACAGTCCCAGGAAAGGCAACGGCAGAGTGGGTTTTGCCGGATGCTTCGCGTCCGGCCCGCCTTTGGTCACGCAGAACGCCTCGCTGGTAGATCTCCGCGCTAAAGCTAAAGCTCGTGCGCAGGGCTGCTTTTCCTGGGACGTTCGAGCACCAGCTCGTACATCACGCTTCTCGCACACTCCGAAGTATCGAGCTGGTGCTCAACAGTCCCGGGGAAGGGCAACGGCAAGCGGTTCTGGCGGAAGATCAATGATCGGCAATTTTCTGACGCTTGCCCTTGCCGTATACGGAAAATCGTTGCCGTTTCCGTTTCTCGTAAAGTCTAACTGATTGATCTAAAAGTCATTTACAAAATGGCATGAGATTTGCTACGTCTTTTGCATAGACGCTTGGCCATGGGCTGCCAGGTGAGGAGGCAAAGATGAGTTTAAGTTTTGACCGCGCACTGGGACTGCACGAGAAGGCGCTGGCATTTCGCGCTGACCGCGCCGCCGTGCTGGCAAACAATATAGCCAATTCCGAGACCCCAAACTTCAAGGCGCGCGACCTGGATTTTGCCAGCGTGTTGCAAGCCGAGCAATCTCCCGAATCGAAACCATTCCAGGCCAGTCAGACCCATTCACGGCACATGGCCGTTGAAGGTTTTATCGATCAGGCCGCCGGGCTGCGCTATCGCACTGCCGCGCAGCCGTCAATTGACGGCAACTCGGTCGATACCCAGGTAGAGCAGGCAAAATATGCTGAAAATGCCATCGATTTTCAGGCCAGCTTCACCTTTCTCAACAGCAAATTCAAAGGGCTGATGACTGCCCTGCGGGGAGACTGATCATGTCGCTAAGTGATGTTTTCAATATTGCCGGTTCCGGCATGAGCGCTCAGTCGCTACGGCTTAACACCGTGGCCAGCAACATAGCCAACGCCGAAACGGTTTCCAGCAGTACCGATGAGACTTATCGCGCACGTAATCCGGTGTTTTCGACCATCTTCAACCAGCAGCAGGGGTTGGGCGGCTCGCTGTTCGCCCAGGAGCACGAGGCGGGAAGCGGCGTCGAGGTGCTCGGGATAGTGGAATCCGACGCTGAACTGCAAGCGCGTTATCAACCCGATCATCCGATGGCTGATGAAGACGGCAATGTGTTTTACCCCAACGTAAACGTGGTGGAAGAAATGGCCAACATGATGGCGGCGTCGCGCTCCTATCAGACCAACGTTGAGATCATGAACACCGCCAAGACCATGCTGCAGCGCGTACTGACGCTGGGCCAGTAAAAGGAGCCTTAAACCATGAGCGTCAGTAACAACCTTGCGGTAGGTGAAGGCCTGCTGAATCAATACCAGGTCGATCAGTCGCGTTTTGCCAAGGGCGATGAGCTGGGAAAGAACGAATTTCTCAAGTTGCTGGTCACCCAGATGAACAACCAGGACCCCATGTCTCCCCAGGAAAATGGCGAGTTCATTGCGCAACTGGCCCAATTCAGTACCGTTGAAGGCATCGAGAATATGAATACCTCGATGGATGCATTGCTGAGTGGCTATCAGTCATCCCAGGCGTTGCAGGCGTCGTCACTGGTGGGTCGAAGCGTAATCGTTCCGACCTCGAACGCAATGGTAGACACCCAGGAAGGTTTGGCTGGACAGATGGCCTTGACTCGGAACAGCAGCAATGTGTTCGTAAACGTATACAACGCGCAGGGGAGCCTGGTTTCCACGATCAATATGGGTAGTAAGGAAGCCGGCATGCTCGACTTTAAATGGGACGGCAAAAACGCCGCCGGCGAAAACTTGCCGCCCGGCAAATACAAGTTCGAAGCAGTAGCGAGCATTGGTGGGGAAAATACCCAGGTCGCGACCTTGCTGCCAGCCAACGTAGACAGCGTGTCGTTGGGGATGGGCAAGGGCGGAGAGCTGGTGCTCAACCTCGCTGGCCTGGGTAGCGTCGGCTTGTCTGACGTTCTATCAATCAGTAAATAACCGTCGTCCGACGTAATTTGTAAGGAGCACAACCATGTCTTTCAATATTGGTCTGAGTGGTATCCGGGCGGCAGCATCCGATCTGAATATCACCGGTAACAACATCGCCAACGCCGGCACGGTCGGATTCAAAGGTTCGCGCGCCGAATTCTCTGATGTGTACGCCGCCTCGGTTCTCGGTTCCGGCAGCAATGCCCAGGGTAGTGGTGTCGTCATGGGTGACGTAGCCCAGCTATTCACGCAAGGTGCTGTGAACTTCACTGAAAACAATCTGGACCTCGCGATCAACGGTAATGGGTTCTTCGTTACCAGCAACAACGGCGCCTTGAGTTACACCCGTGCCGGTTATTTCGGTACAGACAACACCGGGAATATCGTCAATAACTTCGGGGAGCGGTTGCAGGGTTTTGGTGTGAATGCAGTGACCGGGCAGATCAATCAGGGCGTGCAGACAGATCTACGGGTAGATACCCGGTCGGCCAACCCTAGGGCTACGAGCTCGATAGAATCCACACTCAATCTGAACTCGACCAGCATCACCCCGGCATCGCGTCAGAGTGCCTATGATGCGGCGATCCTCGCTTACGATCCGCTCGTGAACACCGGTTTTGCTACCGCCGAAGAATATGCTACCGACCAAGCGAACCAAAATTTTAATCCGGCGGATTCGTCGACTTACAACAGTTCGACGTCGGTGAATGTTTTCGATAGCCTCGGAAATCCACATGTTCTGACAAAGTATTTCACCAAAACAGAAGGTACTAGCTGGAATATGCATGCGCTCATTGATGGTGAGCCAGTCAATGTGGGCGGAGCGCCCGTGAACGGGCAGCCCGGACCTGCGTCGCTGACCTTCTCGTCGACGGGGCAGTTGCTGACGGCGCAACCTTTGGTGATTTCCGGGTGGGAACCGAAAGACCAAGCCGGCGAGCCTACCGGCGCAATTGGTTCTGACCCCGCCAGTGGCGGCACCGGATTCACTTTGAATCTGAATGGATCGACCCAATACGCCTCCAGCTTCGCAGTGACGGCTGTCTTCCAGGACGGCTTTACAACCGGCGATCTGGCAGGTCTTGAAATTGACGATGCGGGCTTGCTGGTGGCACGTTATACCAATGGGCAAACCAAGGTTCAGGGTCAGTTGGCAATTGCTACCTTTGCCAACCAGCAGGGCCTGACCCCGCTGGGCAAGACTGCCTGGGCCCAGTCATCCGCGTCGGGGGAGCCGGTCATAGGTACGCCGGGCACCGGTACGCTTGGCGGTATTCAGTCGGGCGCGCTGGAGCAATCCAACGTTGATCTTTCCGAGCAGCTGATCAACCTGATCATCGCCCAGCGTAACTATCAGGCGAACGCCAAGACCATTCAGACCGAAGATGCCGTAACCCAGACCATCATCAACCTGCGTTAAATCAGGCTCCGCTGGGAGCCTGACGTGAAGCGGCAAAAGCGGCAATGTTCATTGCGCGTCTTTGCCGCTTTGTTGTGTGGCCTTTCCTATCCCTATGATTCACATCAAAAAACCCGCCACAGCAAGTGTTTGGCACGGTTAATGCTTGTTTCCCCTTGAGATAATTGAAAGCGGCAATTCCTTGTCGCGGCAGTTGAATCGGGAGTAACGCATGGACAAATCCTTATATATCTCCATGACTGGCGCCAGCCAGAACATGCTGGCTCAGGGCGCCCATGCCAACAATCTGGCGAACGTCAGCACGACCGGTTTTCGCCGCGATTTTGAGCAGGCGCGCTCAATGCCGGTGTATGGCGAGACGCACCCGACCCGCGCCTATGCAATGACCGAGCGCCCGGGTACCGACATGTCTGCCGGCAGCATGATTGAGACGGGTCGTGAGCTTGACGTAGCAGTGCAGGGTGAAGGGTGGATTGCCGTGCAGGCGCCCGATGGCACAGAAGCCTATACACGTGCCGGTAGTCTGAATATTGACGCCTTTGGTGTGTTACGTACCAACAGTGGCATGCCAGTGCTGGGCAATGCGGGTCCGATTGCCATTCCGCCAGCCGAGAAAGTGGAAATAGGCGCCGATGGCACCATCAGCATTCGTGCTTTGGGTGAAGCGCCGAACGTGCTGGCAGAGGTGGACCGGCTCAAGCTGGTCAATCCCGATGGCAACCTGATGCGCAAGGGCCCCGACGGCCTGATGCGGGTTGAGGGTCAGCTTGAGGAGCCTGCCGATGGGGCAGTCAGGATAACAACCGGATTTCTCGAAGGAAGCAACGTCAATGCAGTGGAAGAGATGACAGCGATGCTGTCGCTTGCCCGGCAATTCGAGCTGCATATCAAGATGATGCGCACGGCCGAAGAAAACTCCCAGAGCACCAACAAGCTTCTGCAAATCAGTTAATGGCGATCACGCGGTGTCAGCGAACTGACACGCAAGGAGAAATATCATGCATTCAGCACTTTGGGTAAGCAAGACCGGGTTGTCCGC
The DNA here is from genome assembly GCA_011050525.1 of Halopseudomonas xinjiangensis. Taxonomy (GTDB): domain Bacteria; phylum Pseudomonadota; class Gammaproteobacteria; order Pseudomonadales; family Pseudomonadaceae; genus Halopseudomonas; species Halopseudomonas xinjiangensis_A. Next base: position 52,247 of record DRFO01000034.1, on the reverse strand, counting down.
TCAGGACACCATGCTAACCACAATTTCGAACAACCTTGCCAACGTTGCCACGACCGGCTTCAAGCGTGATCGTCCGGAATTCGAAGACCTTCTTTATCAGGTCAAACGCCAGCCAGGTGCCCAGAGCACCCAGGATACCCAGCTGCCTTCAGGGCTGCAGGTCGGTACTGGCGTGAAGGTAGTGGGCACCCAGAAAATCCACACCATGGGGTCACTGCAGACAACCGAACAACCGCTGGATATGGCCATCAACGGCAAGGGCTTTTTCCAGATACTGATGCCCGACGGCAATATTGGTTACACCCGTGACGGTAGCTTTCATCTGGACGCGGACGGTCAGATAGTCACCTCCAATGGCTTCCCACTGGAACCGGGGATCGCTCTGCCTGACAACGTACAGTCCTTTACCGTAGGTGAAGACGGCACGGTGAGCATTACCGTTTTCGGTGACCCGGCTGCCCAACAGATCGGCAATATTCAGACGGCGGACTTCATTAACCCGGCGGGCCTGCAGTCCATTGGTGGCAACCTGTTCATGGAAACCGCCGCCAGCGGCGCGCCACAGGCGGGCAATCCGGGCCAGAACGGACTGGGTACCGTGCTGCAGAACACACTGGAAAATTCCAACGTCAGCGTGGTGGAGGAGCTGGTCAACATGATCACTACCCAGCGCGCCTACGAAATGAATTCCAAGGTTATTTCCACCGCTGATCAGATGTTGCAGTACATCAGCCAGAACCTGTAATCGGAGTGAATTGACCATGATTGCTCTGCGCGTCGCCGTGTTAACAGTGACTTTTTCGGCCCTGACAGCCTGTGTGCAGGCTCCGCCGCGGGCGGATGACCCGGCCTATGCGCCGGTACTACCACGTACTCCGATGCCCCAGGAGCTGAACAACGGCGCTATCTATCAGCCTGGTTTTGAAGTCAGCCTGTACGACGACCGCAAGGCAAATCGGGTGGGTGACATCATCACCATCACCCTGGAAGAGCGCACCGCCGCCAGAAAGAGTGCCGACAACGAGATAGACAAGAGCAGCTCCGTCTCGATTGCCAATCCGACACTGTTCGGCAATGTGGTGGGTGCCAAGGGCCTGGATCTGGGCGTGAGCATGGGCGGGGAGCGTTCCTTCGAGGGCGAGGCTGAGGCCAACCAGTCCAACAGCCTCACCGGATCCATCACCGTCACGGTCGTGGAGGCGCTGCCCAACGGCATCCTGCGCGTGCGTGGCGAGAAATGGATAACCCTGAACAACGGCGACGAGCTGATCCGTATTTCCGGCCTGGTCCGAAGCGATGACATAAGCACCGACAACACCGTGCCGTCGACACGCGTGGCTGATGCTCGTATTGCCTACTCCGGCACCGGTGCATTTGCCAATGCCAGTCAGCCCGGTTGGCTGAGCCAGTTCTTCCTCAGTCCTTTGTGGCCCTTCTAGGAGCACGACCATGCGTAACCTGATGCTGTGTTTGTGCGTACTGATGGCCAGCTCCCTGGCCCATGCCGAACGTCTCAAGGATATCGCCAGCATCGCTGGCGTCAGAACCAACCAACTGATCGGCTACGGTCTGGTGGTGGGGCTGGACGGTTCTGGTGACCAGACCAGCCAGACGCCCTTTACGGCTCAGACCTTCAATAACATGTTGACCGAGTTCGGTATCACCGTACCGCCGGGCACGCGCATCCAGACCAAGAACGTCGCAGCCGTAGCGATACATGCCGAGCTTCCGCCCTTTGCGCAGCCAGGCCAGTCGATCGATATTACCGTTTCGTCAATCGGCAATTCCAAGAGCCTGCGCGGCGGCAGCCTGTTGATGACTCCGTTGAAGGGTATTGACGGTCAGGTCTATGCCATCGCCCAGGGTAACCTCGTAGTAGGTGGATTCGGTGCCGAGGGCGCAGACGGTTCGCGTATTACGGTCAACGTACCAAGCGTTGGCAGAATCCCCAGCGGCGCCACCGTCGAAAGGGCGGTAAGTAGCCCATTCGCCTCCGGAACGCATCTGACCTTCAACCTTAACCGCCCGGATTTCACCACGGCGAAGCGGGTAGTTGATCGGATCAACGATACCTTCGGGCCGGATGTCGCGCAGGCCTTGAACGGCGGCTCGATCCGGGTACGCGCGCCGCTTGATCCCAATCAGCGGGTGGATTACCTGTCGATGGTAGAGAATCTGCAGGTAGACCAGGGCAATGCTACCGCCAAGATAATCATCAATTCGCGCACAGGAACCATCGTCATCGGGCAAGACGTTCGGGTACAGCCCGCTGCGGTGACCCACGGCGGCCTGACCGTGACCATCTCCGAAAACTTTCAGGTCAGTCAGCCCGAGGCGTTTTCTGGCGGGCAGACAGTTATCACCCCCAGTTCGCAGATCAATATCGAAGAAGGCGACAGCCGGATGTTCGTGTTCAACCCAGGTGTATCGCTTGATGAGATTGTTCGCGCCGTCAACCAGGTTGGTGCTGCTCCAGGCGACCTGATGGCCATCCTTGAAGCCCTGAAGCAGGCCGGCGCCTTGAACGCCGAGCTGGTTATCATCTAAACGGGTACGCCGCCATGAACGTGAATAGCAGCAACATGAGCTATACCGATCTGAATGCCATGAGCCAGCTCAAGGCAGGCAGCGAGGCCAATAGCCCCGAGAATATGCGCCGCGTGGCGGAGCAGTTCGAGTCGCTGTTCATGAACATGATGATCAAAAGCATGCGTGATGCCAACGCCAGCTTTGGCGAGGACAATCCGCTTAATACACCGCAGACCAAGATGTACCAGGACATGTACGACAGCCAGATGGCCGTGCATCTGTCGGAAAAGCAGGGCGTGGGCCTGGCGGATGTGATGCTGCGGCAGCTGTCGCCGAACAAAGACGTGTCGTCTACCAGGACCATCGGCGCTGCCGACACTGTCGCGACGGCCCCGACAACTCTCGCTGCCGACGCGACGCCCGGCACCGATCAGTCCGCCTTGCTGGCACGTAGACGGCTGGCCGTTTCACTAAGCTACAGCGCCCAGGCCGGTGCGGTGGTGCTGCCGGGGACCCCGGCAACTAAAGAAGCGTCTGCATCCTGGCAGCCCATGCGTTCTCTGCAGGGCATTGCCCGCCCGGTAACGCAAACAGCGATGCCGGTGGCTCCGCACACCGCCAGCCTGGAAGCCGGCACTCCCATGCGGGCGGCGAATGCACGTTTCGACAGCCCTGAAGAATTTGCCGCAGCGATGCTGCCGATGGCCGAGAAAGCCGCTAAACGGCTCGGTGTAGATCCCCATTATCTGGTTGCTCAGGCAGCGCTTGAGACGGGCTGGGGCAAGTCGATCATCAAACAGAAAGACGGTGTCAGCAGCCACAACCTGTTCGGTATCAAGACGCACGGTGTGTGGGAAGGCGAGTCGGCCAGCGTCATGACCAGTGAATACCGTGACGGGGTAAAGGGTACCGAAAAGGCAACTTTCCGTTCCTATGGGTCGTTCGAGCAGAGCTTTGACGACTATGTGAGCTTCCTGGAGAACAACGGCCGCTACGAAAAAGCGCTGGGTCAGACTCAGAACCCCGACGTGTTTTTCCGTGAACTGCAAAAGGCCGGATACGCTACTGACCCCCACTATGCGCGCAAGGTGTCCCAGATAGCCCAGCGGTTGCTGAGCGATGCACCGGTGCGCACTCAGACTGATAACGCAGCCAGCGAAGGCAGGGCATAAGCATGGCAGATCTATTCAATATCGGCCTCAGCGGACTCAAAGCCTCGCAGACCAATCTGTCCGTCACCGGTCAGAATATAACCAACATCAATACGCCCGGTTATAGCCGGCAGACCGCATTGCAGACCGCGCGTGATCCCAGCTTTACCGGGGCGGGATACATTGGCAGCGGCACCAGCATTGTCGATGTGAAGCGGGTCTATAATGAATTTCTGACCAGCCAGGTGCGCGCCAGCACCTCGATCAATACTGAAGTCGCTGCCTTTCAAACCCAGATTGAAGAGCTCAACGGCTTGCTGTCCAGCCCGGCAACCGGTATCAATCCAGGGATGCAGAGTTATTTCGCTGCGTTGCAGACCGCTATTGAGGATCCGGCAAATTTGCCGGCTCGGCAACTGTTCCTGTCCGAGGCAGAAGGCCTGGCTTCCAAGTTCAATACCATCCAGGACAGGCTTGCTGTGCAGAATCAGTTTATTGGCCAGCAGATGGGCTCTCTAACGCAGGAGGTCAGTCGGCTCGCGACCTCCATTGCCTCTTTCAACGACTCCATTGCCAAGGCAGCCGCCAATGGCGCGCAGCCGAATGATCTCCTTGACGCTCGGGACGAAGCCGTTCGGCAATTGAGTGAACATATCGGCGTTACCGTTGTGCCCCAGGACGGCAATGTAATCAATCTGTTCATTGGTTCAGGCCAACCCCTGGTGGTGGGTAACCAGGCGTCAAGTCTGACCACCGCACCGGGGCAGGCTGATCCTGGTCGCACAGAGGTATTGCTGGTCAGCGGGAGCACTAAACAAGACATTACCGGATTGATCAAAGGGGGTGAACTTGGCGGTCTGATTCGCTACCGCCGGGATGTATTGGATCAATCGTTGAATGCGGTCGGGAGATTAGCGCTGTCGATCTCCAGTGAGGTAAACAGTCAGTTGGGGCAGGGGCTGGACGTTAACGGCAAGCCTGGCTCTAATCTGTTCATTGAGGTCAACAGTCCGGAACAGGTGGCTCTGCGCAGCCAGGCGCAGCCGACCAATAGTGTTCCGATGGCCCAGTTGAACGTCAGCATTACTGACACCAGCGCCTTGACTACTTCCGACTACGAAGTGGCATTCACCAACTCAACTGAATTCACCCTCCGTCGCTTGTCCGACAACCAGCCGTCGGGCCCCTTTACCCTTGGCGACCAGATTGAGGGGTTCACCCTTGATGCGGCGACCATAGCTCCGCAGGCCGGGGACCGGTTCCTCATTACTCCGACGCGCTACGGCGCGGGTGGAATGGGCGTGGAGATGAAAGATCCACGCCAGCTGGCCTTTGCCTCTCCCGTTGCCGCGCAAGCCGGACTCGATAACCGCGGCTCGGCCCTGATAACCCAGCCGGAGCTGACGATGGCTCCGGGGTCGGATGTGACCGGGCTTGTCGGCGGAGCAGATCCATTGCCCTTTTCCTTTGTGGCCGGAGCAGGCAATACCTTTGATGTGGTAAGAGACGTAGCTGGCACCCCTACAGTGGTTGGAACCGCTAGCCCAGTGGACGGGGTCCTGACCTGGGCTGAAAACGGCTATTCCATCAGCGTCAACATGACCGGCAGCGCGCAGCAGGGCGACAGGTTTGACGTCGCGCTGAACAAGGGCAGCTCTGACAACCGCAACGCGCTTAAACTGTCCAATCTCCAGACGGACCCGGTTCTGGGCGTTACCGCGGACAGCAAGGGATTTTCCTTCGTGGACGGGTATGGCGATCTGGTACAACGGACGGCATCCTTCACTGCGCAGGCCCGATCCGAAGTCGAGGCAACCGGAGCGGTGTTGAGGCAGGCGACCAACAACCGGGACTCGGTTTCAGCCGTCAACCTGGATGAAGAGGCTAGCAACCTGATCAAGTACGAGCAGTACTACAATGCTTCAGCACAGGTGATCCAGATAGCCCGCAGCATTTTCGACACACTGATAAGCAGTATTCGCTGACAGGAATTGGCCATGCGTATTTCTACAATACAGGCTTTTAATAACGGTGTTCTGGGCATCCAGAATAACTATTCCAGCGTCACACGCACCCAGGAGCAGATCAGCTCAGGAAAGCGCATCCTGACGCCTGCCGATGACCCAGTAGCCAGTGTAAGGCTGCTTCAGTTGGATCAGCAGGCAAGCAAACTGGAGCAGTACAAGGGCAACCTGGACGCGGCGAACAACAGTCTCAGCCAGGAAGAAGCCACGCTCAATTCGGTCAATAATTTGTTGCAGCGCGTTCGCGAAATCACCCTCGAGGCCGGCAATGGCGCCTATACCAAGGCCGAGCGCCAGGCGCTTGCGCAGGAGTTGGCCCAGCGGGAAGAGGAGCTGTACGGCTTGATGAACAGCCAGAACGCCCGGGGCGAATATCTCTTCGGCGGCTACAGCGGTGCCGAGCAGCCGTTCGTCAAGGATTCGGCCGGAAATTACAGCTACCGGGGCGATGAAGGTCAGCGTCTGGTCCAGATAGCCAATTCAAAACAGATCGCGATTAACGACAACGGCAAGGACCTGTTTGTCGATATTTCCAACGTCAACCGGGTTTCCACGGCGGCCCCTGCCGCCAACAGCGGGGATGCCCGTATTTCGCTCGGTGTGGTCGAAGATAAAGCGGCGTTCGATGGCTACTTTCCGGCTGGGGTCGACGTTACTCTCAGAGTCGTGATCGGGGGGTATCAATTCGAGAAGGGCGGAGACATATTCGCTGACGCCAATGGAGACCCGGTTACTTTCCCACTCGAGCCGAACGACGCCAACTCGAATACCATCCGCTTTCAAGGCGTGGTCGTGACCCTTGACGGAGAGCCGGCGGTTGGTGACAGCTTTACCATCACTGCTGGTACCGGTGAAACCAGTTCGAACCGGGAGAGACGCAGCCTGCTGGAAAGCGTCAAGTTTCTTCGCGAAGAGCTCGAAACGGGCGGCGACACAACAGACGCCAAGCTGCAACGCCGGGATGTGTTGAGCGTCAGCCTGCAGAATCTCGATAACGCAATGAACAAGATTCTGGGCGTACAGACCTCCATCGGCGCACGGATGAACGTAATCGAATCAACCGGAAACGAAAACGCCGAGGTTTCGCTGATCAACACGACAGTCAAATCCGGGCTGGAGGATCTGGATTATGCCGAAGCTCTCAGCAAGCTCAGCCTGCAGTCGGTTGTGCTGCAAGCTGCTCAGCAGAGTTTTGTAAAGGTCAGCGGCCTGAGCCTGTTCAACCTGCTGCGTTAACGCTAGCTATATTCCTCTCGGCCAGGTTGTCCAGAATCGGACAATCCGGCCGGGAGTCGCCCCGGCAACAGTCCGCCAGATGGGCCAGTGAATCGTGCATGGCCTGAAGGCCGGCAATCTTCTCCTCCAGTTCCAGCAGATGCCCTTTTACCAGTGCCTTGACCTCAGCGCTGCTGCGCTCGCGGTCCTGCCATAACGCCAGCAGATGACCTATCTGTTCAATGCTGAACCCCAGTGTTCTGGCGCGGTGAATAAACCGCAGCGTATGCAATTCGCGCTGGTCGTAGCGTCGATAGCCGGCGGGGCTGCGTTCGGCAGAGGGCAGCAGACCGATATTTTCGTAATGGCGAATCATCCTTGGGGTGAGTCCGCTGGTTTTTGCCGCCTGGCTGATATTCATGCGATCTCCGGTTTCCAGCGTTTGAGCAACAAGGCATTACTCACCACGCTGACGCTGCTGGCCGCCATCATGGCGCCAGCCATCATTGGGTTGAGCAGGCCGACGGCGGCGAGCGGGATGCCAATGCTGTTGAAAATGAATGCCCAGAACAGATTCTGGCGGATCTTGCGCCACGTGTGTCGTGAAATATCCAGTGCTGCCGGCACCAGCTGAGGATCGCCGCGCATCAACGTAATGCCGGCGCTGTGCATGGCAACATCGGTACCAGTCGACATTGCCATTCCCACATCTGCTGCCGCTAGAGCCGGCGCATCATTGATGCCGTCGCCAATCATCGCCACCACCCGGCCCTTGGCGCGCAACGCGTCGACATGCCTGGCCTTGTCCTCTGGCAAAACCTGGGATTCCACGTGGTTGATGCCCAGATCCTGTCCAATCGCTTCGGCTGCGGCTTTGCTGTCACCGCTGATCAGCCAGCTCTCGATGCCCAGCGTTCGCAACTGCTCGATGGTGCTGCGCGATGACGCTTTCAGACCGTCGGCGAAGGCCATCAGTGCGACGGCGCGTGGTTGTCCGTCATCCACCGCCAGCCAGGACACCGTCCGCCCCTGATTTTCATGGCGCCGGGCGGCATCATCCCACTCGGCCAGATCGATGCCCTTGTCGGCCATCAAGCGGCGGTTGCCCAGCCAGATGCGGAGGCCGTTCACGAGGCCACTGGCACCCCGTCCGGAATGCACCCGAAAATCCTCGGCAGCCGCTGGGTCGCCAGCCGCTGTATCGACAGCCGCTGGTCCGCCAGCCGCTGGGCCGCCATGATCAACAGCTGAAGCGTAGCGCAGCAATGCTCCGGCAAGAGGATGCTCGGCATGTTTCTGTATGGCTACCGCCCAACCAAGGGCCTGGTCATGATCCTCTCGCAAGGTCTCGAACGCCTGCAGCGCGGGCTTGCCTTCCGTCAGGGTGCCGGTCTTGTCGAACACCACAGTGTCTACCGCGTGGGCCACTTCCAGCGCCTGGGCATCGCGAATCAGAATGCCATGCTGCGCGGCAATCCCGGTGCCGACCATGATGGCGGTGGGGGTTGCCAGACCGAGCGCGCAAGGGCAGGCGATCACCAGTACTGCAATGGCGTTGAGTAACGCCTGTTCGGGACCGAACACAAAGCTGCCCGCTGCCCATGCAATCAGTGCAATCACAATAACGACCGGAACGAAAACCGCGCTGACCCGATCGACCAGCCGTTGAATGGGCGCCTTGGATGACTGGGCACTTTCAACCAGCCGGACAATCTGCGACAACATGGTGTCGTGCCCTACCGCAGTGGTCTCGATGACCAGCAGCCCGTCCAGATTCATGGCGCCAGCGCTTACCGTCTCGCCGGGCTGGCGGCTGACCGGCAGGCTTTCTCCGGTGAGCATGGACTCGTCAACATGGCTGCCACCCTCATGCACCACGCCGTCCACCGGAATGCGTTCGCCGGGCTGCACCACAAGTATGTCGTTCAGTTCGACTTGATCCAGCGGCACCATCTGGTCCCCGCTCGAGGTGCGGCGTCTGGCCGTTTCCGGCCGCAGTGCGGTAAGTGCCCGGATGGCCGTGAGTGTCTGGCCCTTGGCCCGGTTTTCCAGATACTTGCCGAGCAGCACAAAACTGACGATAACCGCAGAGGCTTCATAGTAGAGCACCGGCATTTGACCGGCGGGCGTGCTGAAGACATGCCAGGTGCTTAGCGCCCATCCGGCAGTCGTGCCCATCGCCACCAGCAAATCCATATTGCCGCTGAGATTGCGTAGCGCATGCCAGGCGCCGCGGTAGAAGCGTGCACCGAATCCAAACTGCACGATCGAAGCCAGCACCAGCTGCACCAACGGGGGCACCATCAGATCGTGGCGGCCGAACAGCTCTGGAAGCATGCCGAGGGCAAGCGGTGCGCTAAGCAGCGCCGCGAGAATCAGGTGGCGGCGTTCGTAGCGCAGTTGTCTGGATTGCTTGTCCGGCTCGGCGGGTCTGTCCTGATCATGCCATTGGCCTGGATAGCCCGCTTTTCGCAACGCCGACAGAACCGTCTCTTGCGCGGTATCGGGCAGCATGACCACGCGCGCCTGCTGGCTGGCGAGGTTGACCTCGGCGTTAAGCACGCCGGGTACGCTCAGCAAGGCTTTCTCCACCCGGCTGACACAACCGGCGCAGCTCATACCCTCCAGGCTCAACTGGCGCTGTTCAGTAGCCACTCCATAACCCGCCTCCTTCAATGCGGCGCAAACGGTGCCCAGCTGCTGCGGATCGTCCATCACCAGCCGCGCCGTTTCGGCGGCAAGATTGACCTCCGCCGAGCGCAGGCCCAGCTTGCCAGCCAAGACCTGCTCGATGCGCCGCACGCAGCTGGCGCAACTCATGCCGCTGATCTGCAGGGTATAGGTGTTCATGTTCGGTTCCTTCAGGAGGGGTTTTAGCCATTCTTATCCTTTACATAATGTCAAGGTCAAGCGCTGAGATTCTCTGGCCGACAGATTTTCAGGTTGAACTTACGCCCCTTTGGGCTAGTCACTGAAAGCATGCCGGCACGCCGGCGCTTCGGTCTTTTTTGCGTGAGGAGAACGATGGACAGTGTCGATCTAGCAGTACTGCGACGGGCCCGCGACTGGTTGCATGACGGTTACTCGGTCGTCCTTTACACGGTAGTCGAGACCTGGGGCAGTGCGCCTCGCCCGGTGGGTTCTCTGCTGGCGCTACGCAGCGACGGCAGGGTTGAAGGGTCGGTGTCAGGAGGCTGCGTCGAAGACGATCTGCTCGCGCGGCTTCCGTCTGTCGATAATCAGCATCAGGCCTGCGAGCTCATTACCTATGGCATCAGCAAAGAGGAGTCGGCGCGCTTCGGGTTGCCCTGCGGCGGCACCTTGCGTCTGTTGCGCGAGCCCCTTGTAACTTCCGCCTGGCTCGATGAACTGCTCGAACGCTGCGGCAATCATGGGCGGGTTTTGCGGCGTCTAGACGTTGCGACCGGTGACGTCAGCCTGTCGGTTCTTGCGCACAACGAAACACTGCAATTTGACGGCAGGGTTCTGAAGGCTCCCTTTGGGCCTTCCTGGCGCCTGTTGATGATTGGCGCCGGGCAACTGTCGCGCTACGTTGCCGAGCTGGCAATCGGGCTGGGGTTCGAGGTGCTGATCTGCGATCCGCGCGACGGCTATGCCCACGACTGGGACGAAACCGCCGTGCGCTTTCTCTCTGGTATGCCGGATGATGTAGTGCTGGCGATCAAGCCTGACCCCCATACCGCGGTGGTCGCCCTTACCCACGATCCCCTGCTGGACGACCTGGCTTTGCTGGCCGCGCTGCGATCCGAGGCTTTCTATGTGGGCGCTCTGGGTTCTCGGCTCAACAGCGAGAAGCGCAAGTCACGCCTGCTTGGTCTGGGCGTAAGCCAGCGGGAGGTGGAACGGCTGCATGGTCCCATCGGCCTGCCCATTGGTAGCCGCACACCCGCGGAAATCGCTTTGTCGCTGATGGCCCAGGTGGTGGCGATCAAGAATGGAACGCAGCAGCAGGCTGTCACGGAGCGTCGTTGTGCATGAGCCGGTCGCGGGTCTTTGTGCACTGGTCATGGCGGCGGGGCAGGGTAGCCGCTATCGGGCCCAGCTCGATGTCGATAAATTGCTTGCCCCCTGGCTGGCCGAATCTGACTCGCCCCCGGTGCTGCTGGCGACGCTCATCGCCTTGCAAGGCGTCGCGGAGCGTTTGGTTGTGGTGGCGAGCAAGGACAATCCTGCGCTACTGGACTGGCTGGACTGTCATGCCAGGGAGCTGAACATTGAACTTTGCCTAGTTCAAACGCGCGGTCTGGGTCATAGCCTGTCACAGGCAGTTGAGCGCTACCCGGCCAGCCGGGGCTGGCTGGTGGCTCTCGGTGACATGCCCTATGTGCGCCCTGAGTCCGTCGTTCGCATTGCCGGTGCAATGACCGAAGACAACCTTGTGGTGCCGGTGTTTCGAGGGCAGCGCGGCCACCCTCGAGGTATCGGTTCCAGACATTACGCGTCGCTACGCGCCCTTGATGGCGACTCCGGCGCGCAGGGGTTGTTCTCCGGGCCGGTGCTCGAACTGGAACTGGCTGATCCCGGCGTACTGCAGGACATCGATCGACCGCAGGATCGCCTGCCACAGGGCGGTCTGTCGTCGCTGATACATCAATGCTCAATACCGTGAGGCAGCCAATGAACCAGAATTCCCCTACGGCAGGCGGCATCATCGCTTGTCCAATCACCATTGAACTGAACGGCCAGACCCGCCAGCTTGAGGTTTTTCCATGGACCACACTGCTCGATCTGCTGCGTGAGCAATTGGCGCTGACCGGGACAAAAAAAGGCTGTGACCATGGCCAGTGCGGTGCTTGCACTGTCCTGCTCAATGGCCGACGCATCAATTCCTGCCTCACCCTGGCGGTCATGCATGACGGCGCCGAGCTGACGACGATTGAAGGATTGGCTGACGGTGATAGCCTGCATCCGATGCAGGCCGCGTTCGTCAAACACGATGCCTTTCAATGCGGCTATTGCACGCCCGGTCAGATCTGTTCGGCGGTGGGCATGGTCAGCGAAGGACGAGCACAAAGCCTGGGTGAGATTCGGGAGCAAATGAGCGGCAACCTCTGTCGCTGCGGGGCTTATCCGAACATCCTCGCCGCCATCGAAGAAGCCATGCCGGAAACCCGCAAGACGCTCGGGGCGGTGCAGACCGATGCACAGAAGGGCGTGCGCGAGGTGCAGCCATGAACCCCTTCAGCTACGCCCGGCCGACCCGCATCGACGAGGCCATCAGCCTGTTCCAGCCGGATAGTCGTTACATAGCGGGCGGCACCAATCTGCTCGACCTGATGAAGGAAAACGTCGTTCGGCCCGCTCAACTTATTGATATCACTCGTTTGCCATTGCAGGGCATCGAAGAAACCGCAGAGGGTGGTCTGCGCATCGGTGCGCTGGTAAGCAATTCCGATCTCGCCTGGCACCCCCTGGTTGAGCGCCATTACCCATTGCTCGCGCAAGCCATTCTCGCCGGCGCGTCGGCGCAGTTACGCAACATGGCCAGTACTGGCGGTAATCTGTTGCAGCGCACCCGCTGCTACTATTTCTATGACAGCACCACCGCCTGCAACAAGCGTGAGCCCGGAACTGGCTGCCCGGCCCGCAGTGGCCTCAACCGGATTCACGCGATACTCGGGCACAGCGATGCCTGCATAGCAGTTCATCCGTCCGATATGTGTGTGGCGATGGCAGCACTGGATGCGGTCGTGCATGTGCAGGGCCCGCAGGGCGAGAGGCAAATTGCCTTCAACGATTTCCATCGCCTGCCAGGAGAAAAGCCTGAGCGCGATAACAACCTGACCGATGGCGAACTGATTACCGCCGTCGAGCTGCCTGCTAGCGGTTTCGCCGAGCACAGCGCGTATCTCAAGGTACGTGATCGCGCCTCCTATGCCTTCGCGCTGGTTTCCGTCGCAGCGGCGCTGAAGCTGGACGGGGGCACTATCAGTGCCGCCCGTATCGCCCTTGGCGGCGTGGCACACAAGCCTTGGCGCCGGGCGGAGGCCGAAGCCGCGCTGGTCGGCCAAAGCGCTGGCGATGCCGCTTTCAACGCGGCCGCTGACGTACTGCTCCAGGGGGCCAGCGGCTTTGAACACAATACCTTCAAGATCGATCTGGCGCGGCGCGCCATCGTCCGCGCTCTTACCGATGCCGCCAAGGGAGTTGCCCCATGAACTCAATGACATCGCCTTTGGGCAAACCAGTAGATCGTGTCGACGGACCTCTCAAGGTCACCGGACAAGCGCAGTATGCCGCAGAATTTCAGGTGCCTGGCCTGCTCTACGGCAGTGTGGTCAATAGCAGCATTGCCCGTGGCCGGATACTGCAAATCGATTCCAGTGCTGCTGAGGCAGTGCCTGGGGTGGTGCTGGTGCTCACCCACGCAAATCGCCCTCCGATTGCCAGTTACGACAAGGCCTATGAGGACGAGGATTCCGCAGATGGCGCGTCGTTTCGTCCGTTGTTCAATGATCGGGTGCTCTATAGCGGCCAGCCGATTGCCCTGGTGGTGGCTGAAAATCTTGAGCTGGCGCGCTACGCCGGTAGTCTGCTAAAGGTGGAGTATGCCGCCGAGCCCCACAACACAGATCTCAGGGCGCGCCTGGGCAAGATGCACAAGGCGCCAGCCGAGATACCCCCAGAGCGGGGCGATGTCGGCAGTGCGATGGCGAGCGCCCGATACAGACTGGATGTCGAATACAGCTCCCCGGTCGAACATCACAATCCCATGGAGCCTCACGCTTCCACCGTGCATTACCTGCCCGATGGCCAGCTGGAAATTCATGACAAGACCCAGGGTGTGCAGAACTGCATGCACTATCTTGAAGCGGTGTTTGGCATGGAAGGACAAATCCGCATCCTGGCGCCCTTTGTCGGGGGCGCCTTCGGGTCCGGCCTGCGTCCGCAATATCAGCTGCCACTTGCCGTGATGGCGGCGCTCAAGCTCAAGCAGTCGGTGCGCGTGGTGCTCAAGCGCCAGCAGATGTTCACCTTCGGTTATCGTCCGCGCACGATTCAACGCATTGGGATTGGCGCCGGGCCAGGCGGACAGCTGGAAGCGCTGACTCACCAGGCCATTGGCCAGACGTCTTCATTCGAGGATTTCACTGAGCATGTGGTCGAATGGTCCGGCATGCTCTACCAATGCCCCAGCGTTCGGCTGGACTACCGGCTGGTGTCGCTGGACATGTATACGCCGCTGGATATGCGCGCTCCCGGCGCGGCGTTAGGCGTTTTCGCTCTGGAATGCGCCATGGACGAACTGGCCAGCGCTGCGGGGGTTGATCCGCTGGCGTTGCGACTGACGAATTACACCGACCGTAACGGCAACCAGGACAAACCCTATTCCAGCAAGGCCTTGCGTGAATGTTACGAGCAGGGCGCTGAGCGCTTTGGCTGGTCGAAGCGCCTGCCAGAACCGCGCAGCATGCGCGAGGGCAATCAGTTAATCGGTTGGGGAATGGCTACCGGAGTGTGGGAAGCGCTGCAAATGCCGGCCAGTGCCAAGGCGTGTCTCGGGCCCGATGGCAGGCTGAAGGTCAGCAGCGCAACCGCCGATATCGGTACCGGGACCTACACAGTAATGACCCAAATTGCCGCAGCAGCCCTGGGTCTGCCGATGGAGCGGGTGGACTTTCACCTCGGCGACTCAAGCCTGTCCAAGGCGCCCCTGGAAGGTGGTTCGGCAACTGTATCCTCGGTTGGCAGCGCTGTGCAAAAAGCCTGCGAGGAGCTGCGCCAGAAACTGCTGGACGCTACGCAGCAATCGCCAGAATCGCCGTTCACCGGCGCGCGTCTCGAAGACGTCAGCTTCAACGCAGGCAACATGGTTCTGAAGTCAGCGCCTGAGACCTCGGTGGATCTGCAACAGATCATCGCGATGACCGGGGCGCTGGAGGCTGAAGTGAGCGTCAAGCCTGGCGAGAAGCGCAACGAGTATGCTACGTCCACCCATTCCGCGGTGTTCGTCGAAGTCAGGGTAGACGAGGCGCTGGGGACGGTGCGCGTCACGCGGGTGGTCAGCGCTGTCGCCGCAGGGCGTATCGTCAACCCGAAGACCGCCGGCAATCAGATCGTGGGTGGCGTGGTGTGGGGAATTGGCATGGCGCTGCAAGAGGAATCTCAGATCGACCATCATCTCGGGCGCTTCATGAACCACAACTTTGCCGAATACCACATTCCCGTCAACGCTGATATCGGCGCGATCGATGTGCTGTTTGTCGACGAGCAGGACGATGTCGTCAACGAACTGGGGTCAAAGGGCGTCGGCGAGATTGGTATTGTCGGTGTGGCTGCTGCGGTGGCCAACGCCATCTATCACGCCACCGGCAAGCGGGTGCGTGATCTGCCGATTACCCTGGACAAGTTAATGTAGACCAGGCCGGGCATTGCGCACAGGGCTGGTTCTGCATGCCTGTCTGCAATCGGCCTGGCGGCTCAGAAGCCCAATGGTGGTGTGGTTGATCCGCTCCCAAGTTTCAGGCCAACCTTCAAGATCAGGTCGTCGTCCATGGACGCGACAACCCAGGTGTGGCCCTCCCATTCGATCCGGTCGCCCACCACCGGGTGCCCCCCGAAGTGTTTGCTGAAAAATGCCGCCAGCGTCAGCTCCGCCAGGTTTGCCGGCACCACAAAACCGTAGAACGCGCCGACTTCCCCAAGCTCGGCGTCCCCTTCGAGAATGAAGTCGCCGAAGAATTTGCGGTTTTCCAGATAGCGGGGAGCGTGGGCCTTGCTGAATAGTTTTGACAATGCAGGCAGATCACGTGCGCGTCCTACCACGCATAACACATCGTTCAATGCCAGCCGGGTACTGCCAGTGGGATGAAGCAAGTGACTCATGCGAAATACCGCTGCAATCCGCGTATCAGCCGGCATGGTCAGATCCCTGAGTTGGGTACCGACACACCAGTTGGCGTTATCCAGTTGGTAGATCATCAGCTCGTATTGACCATCGACGGCGACATCCAGACTGGTACGCTGCAGCGGGGCAGGTTGAGGTGGAATTTCTACTTTGCATAACCGCGCGGCAAGCGGCAGCGTCGAACCCTGTAGCAAAAGTGAAACCAGCACTACTACAAAAGCCAGATTGAATAGCAGTTGCGCCTGCTCCAGGCCAGCCAGCAAGGGGAACAACGCGAGGATAATGGGTACCGCTCCGCGCAGCCCTACCCAGGAAATGAACAATCGTTCCCGCCATGAAAAGACGAACGGGGCCAGAGAAATGAGTACCGCCAGCGGCCGCGCCACGAAAATCAGAAACAACGCGATGAACACGGCGGGCAGGGCTATCGGTAGCATCTCGCTCGGGGTAACAAGCAATCCGAGCATCAGGAACATGCCAATCTGGCTCAGCCAGGCGAGCCCATCCTGAACATGCAGAATATTTTGCAGGTTATGTACGCGCCGGTTGCCCAGCACCAGACCAGTCAGATAGATCGCCAGGAAACCGCTACCGCCAATGCTGTTGGTGGCAGCAAATACCAGAATGGCGCCGCTGGTGATCAGCAGGGGATACAGGCCAGTTGCCAGATGCAAGCGGTTCACCAGCCATGCCAGAAAGAACCCGCCGGCAATACCGCATAAACCACCGATGCCGAATTGCTGCACCAGGACGAGCAGAAAGCCCCAGTCAAATTGCTGCTGTCCGGAGCGCAGCATTTCAACGACGGTAATGGTCAGGAAAATCGCCATCGGGTCGTTGGAGCCGGATTCGATTTCCAGGGTCGCGCCCACGCGCTGCTTCAGGTTCAGCCCTTTTCCCTGCAGCAGCGAAAACACTGCGGCGGCGTCGGTGGAACCGACGATAGCGCCGAGAAGCAAACCCTGAAGCCAATGCAGGTCCAGCAGCCAGGCCGTAAGCATGCCGATCAGCCCTGCGCTGATAATAACTCCACCGCTGGCCAGTGAAATCGCTGGCCATAGACCTACCCGAAAGTTTTCAACCCGGGTTCGCATCCCCCCGTCCAGCAGGATGATGGCCAGAGCGAGGTTGCCGATCATGAAGGCCGTGTCGACATTGTCAAAGACAATGCCACCAGGCCCGTCCACGCCCGCGAGCATGCCGATGATAAGGAAAATCAGCAGCAGAGGGATGCCTAGCTTCGACGACAGGGAGCTGGCAAGGATACTGGCGCCAATCAGCAGGGCACCAATCAGAAAAAGAGTATTAATGCTATCCATTAGGCAGCCATCGGTCCTGTGTGCTTCACTCGAATTACTATAACTCGAATGGCCAGATGATGGAAAAAATTGCTGTATAGTCAATAAATTGCAACGGAAGGAGGGCTGATGGAAGCGGATTTCTGGAAGCAACGGTGGCATTTGGGGGAGACCGGTTTTCACAAATCACAGGTCAACCCGCTGCTGACCCACTGGTGGCCATTTGTGCGCGCGTCCCAGGGTGCGCCCGTGCTGGTTCCCCTGTGCGGCAAAAGCCTGGATATGCACTGGCTTGTCGACCGTGGGCACACCGTCATAGGTGTCGAGCTTGCCCGCAAGGCACTGCAAGAGTTCGCTGCCGAGCAGGCGCTGGCCTTCGAGTGGACAATCACCGGACCGTTCGAGAAGGTCGAAGGGCAGGGCTACCGTCTTTACTGCGGTGATTTCTTTGCCCTGACAGCTTCCGATGTGGGAAGTGTCCAGGTGGTTTATGATCGGGCGGCGCTCATAGCCTTGCCGGGCCGCATGCGCGAAGAGTACGCAGCGCATATGCGCCGTATCCTGCCTCCACGCTGGACAATGCTGCTGGTGACCCTCGACTATCCGCAGGCGCAGCGCGCCGGTCCGCCATTCAGCGTGTCGGACGAGGAGGTTCGCCGGCTTTTTGCAGGTTGTGATATTGCCTTGCTGGACAACAGGGACGTGCTTGATGAGCATCAGATGTTCAGAAGCCAGGGGATGACCGAGTTGCATGAGCGGGTCTATTTGATCGAGCAAACCTAGAGGTATCCCACGTGACCGCAGCCCTGGCGCTACTGTTCAAGTTGGCTCCGCTCTACCTTATGGTCGTGCTGGGCTGGATCGCCGGGCGATATCTTGAGGCCAGCGGCCGGCATATCGCCGGGATAATGATGTATATCGTCCTGCCCTCGGTCGTGTTTGCAGGGGTGATGAGCGCGCCGCTTTCAGCTGAGATCATCGCTCTGCCGTTTCTGGTGATGGGTTTCTGTTCGTTGCTCGGCCTGGCTCATCTTGTGATAGCCCAGCGGTGGGTGAGGGACGATAGCGCCAATATGATCCCGCTGACGGTTGCTACCGGAAACACGGGCTATTTTGGTGTCCCGCTGGCACTGCTGCTGTTTGGTGAGGAAGGCCTGGCGCTCTACATCGTCTGCATGCTGGGCACTACCCTGTATGAAAGCTCGGTCGGTTTCTACCTTGCCGCGCGGGGTCGCTATGGCGTCAGAGACTGCCTACTCAAGGTGGTCCGCCTGCCGGCGCTGTACGCATTTTTCCTGGCGGTGGTGCTGAACCTGGCCGGGGGAGAGATTCCTTCTGTACTGATGCCCCTGTTCGATAATGCCCGTGGCGCCTATATTTTTTTCGGCATGATGATTATAGGCATGAGCATCGTCAGCTTCCGTGGGCTGGCCGGTAACGTGCGCTTTACCCTGCTGGCCTTCGCCGGAAAATTTGTCGCATGGCCGCTGCTGGCAGGAGCCTTCTGGCTGATTGATGGGCAACTGCTGCATATTTACGATACGGCGGTCTACCAGGCGATCTTTCTCATATCGATTACGCCGATTGCCGCCAACAGTGTAGTGATCGCTACGTTGCTGGAAACAGCGCCGAGACAGGTTGCAGGCACCGCGTTGCTCAGTACCCTGTTTGCCTTGCTGTATATTCCATTGATGATCTCCTGGGCTTTTGGCGCCTAGATCACAATGGCAGGGCCAGGTAGAACTGTGCGCCCTGTTCCGGCTTGGAATGAACGCCGATGTGGCCTCCATGCAGTTGCACGATTTCCTTGCATAGCGCCAGCCCGAGCCCCGCCCCGCCTTTCTTGCGCCCGATTTGCACAAAGGGCTCGAATACCCGTGCCTGTTGGCTATAGGGAATGCCTTCTCCGTTGTCCTTCACACTGATGATGACCCGCTCTCCCTGACGCCAGGCTTGAAGAGTAATCTGGCCGCCGCTTTCGCTGTGACGCAGGGCGTTACCGATCAGATTGTCCAGCACTCTTTCGATCTGGAGACGATCCATGGATACCAAAGGTAATGTCTCGTGCAGCTCGATTTTCAGGGAGACGTTGGTTTCGCTTGCCTGGGTTTGTAGGCGCTGCTGGGCGTGGAGGAGCAGTTCATGCACATCGCAATGGTGCAGTTCGATTTTCTGGACGCCGTTTTGATAGCGCGAGAAATTGAGCAGATCGTTGATCAGCTTGACCAGGCGACGCATCTCCTCGTCCACCGTATTGAGCAGATCAGCCTGTCGTGGGCCGAGGGACTTGAGGTGTTCCTGCAACAGAGAGAATGCCATGTGCATGCCCGTAACCGGGGTGCGTAGCTCGTGTGAGGCGCGAAGCACGAACTCGCTGCGTACCCGTTCGAATGCGCGCTGCTCTGTCACGTCGCGCAGCACCATCACGGCGCCCAGTATCCGCTGGCCGGCTTCATGACTGACCGGCGTCAGGCTATAGCACAGCAAGCGGGTCTCGCCGTTGGCTTCGATCTGCAAATCCTCGATGGGATCTGCCAGAAGCCCATCGTTCAATACCTGTTGCAATTGCTCCTCAAGCTCGGGCAATTGCAGGGCGTCGCCCAGGCTTTGGCCTAAATGCGCCTCGTTCCAACCCAGCTGGCGCTGAGCAACCGGGTTGAAATGTTCGACCATTCCGCTGCGACCGATAATCAGCAGCCCGTCATTGATGCTGTCCAGCACCGCCTGCAGCCGTCGCTGTTCTGCCTGCAGGGCCTCGACGTTGCTGTGCTTGAACTCTCTTACCGCCTCGGCCATCAAGCCGAAACGTCGGCTCAACGCAGACAACTCCGCTATCGGCGATAGTGGCAAAATGACCTTGAAGTCACCACGGCCGATCTGGTCGGCAGCGCGGGCGAGCGCCTCGATAGGCCTGGCGAAGCGTTGGGCAATACTGTGGGCAGTGACGAAACCGATCAACAATATGGCTACGCCAATGAGGCCCAGCAACGTCGCCATCAACCAGGCGCGTTCCCTGGAGTCGGCCTCGGTCTTCTCAACCTCAGCCACATAGTGCAGCTGGACCGCGTTGATATGGTCGCGCATCGCCTCGACAGCCTGCCCAAACTGGTTGTTGCGCAACAGTTGGCGTCTGATATCGAAGGGTCTTGCCAGTAATCCCGAAAAGTAGTTGTAAGACTCGGCAATTTCTTCGACGGCGGCCTGGTCCGTTTCGATCACGGAACTGGCCCGAGCCCGATCCAGCCAACGCCTGAAGTTCTCGTCGGAGATGCGTAGCGCCTCGCGATCCAGACTCTCCGAGATCATCAGAATGGTCTGATTGCCGATCTCTTCACCCATGCCCATGGTGGCGTCGATGAAGCTCAAATTCCTCTTCATCAGCTGATTCTGGGCTTTGGTGAGCTGCAATACGCTGAATATACCGAGGAGAAGCCCCAGTAGGGCTACCGTCAGCAGGGCGCTGGTACTCAGGAATAACCGGTTGCGCAGGGTCATAGGCCGAGCTGCTTGCGTTTTCTGTAAAGGGTGGAGGCGTCAATGCCCAATGTCCTGGCGGCCTGATCGAGCGTATCGCTATTGGCCAGCACCGCAGCGATATGGGCTTTCTCCAGGTCAATCAGACTCATCTCCGAGCCAATTTTCGGGGCACTGCTGGTGGTCTCCTTGGTAAAGCCCAGATGGCTCAGCTGGACGCTATCGTCCGAGCAGATGATGCTTGCGCGCTCGATGACGTTTCGTAGCTCCCGAATGTTGCCTGGCCAATGATAAGACACCAGCGCTTCCTGGGATTCTGCGCTGAAAGACCGGGCCGGACGGGCATATTCGGTAACAAAGTGTGCAAGAAAGCGTTCTGCCAGCTGCAGAATGTCTTCCGTACGATCACGCAGGGGCAGCAGGGTGATGGTGATGACATTGAGACGATAAAACAGGTCCTCGCGGAAGCGCCCGTTCTCCACCATTTCTGCCAAATCCAGGTTGGTCGCGGCGAGGATTCGGACATTGGCCTGACGGGTCACTGGATCGCCTATACGCTCGTACTCCTTGTCCTGAATGAATCTCAAGAGTTTCGGCTGAATTGCCAACGGAAAGTCGCCTACTTCGTCGAGAAAAAGCGTGCCCCCGTCGGCCTGGCTGACGCGGCCCAGGGTGCTTTCATTGGCTCCGGTAAAGGCTCCGCGGCTGTGGCCGAACAGTTCGCTTTCCATCAGGTCCCCGGTCAGAGAGGGGCAGTTGATCGTGACACAGGCTTTCTTTGACCGCTTGCTCCACTTATGGATGGCTCTGGCCAACTCACCCTTGCCCGTTCCTGATTCGCCCAATATCAGAATGTTGGCGTCGGTCACCGCGACCTGCCGAGCGGTCTCAAAAATGTTCATCATCGAAGGGCTGCGCGAACTCAGGCCTTCGTCCTGCTTGCGAACCTCTCCTTCGAGTGCTTCCAGACGTGCTGCGAGCTGCCTTACCTCAAGCTGCTTGGCGGCAGCGAGGCGAAGCTGGTCAGGGCTGCACGGTTTTACCAGATAGTCGGTGGCGCCGGCTTGCATGGCATCAACGGCCGTGTCGACAGCCGAATGGGCAGTGACGATGACGACCCGCATCCACGGCGCATTGATGCGCATGTGGGCCAGCACATCCAGCCCATTGTCCTGCCCGAGGCGAAGATCCAGGAAGCAGAGATCGAAGACCTGTTGGCGAATTACCGCTTCAGCCTGAGCCGCACTGTTCGCTGTGGCAACTTCATACCCTTCATCTTCAAGGCAATAGCGAAAGGTTCTCAGGATCGCGGATTCGTCATCTACCAGGAGAATACGCCCATGCTTCGGTTCCATATTTCCGTTGTCCTGTTCACGCGGCTAAAAAAGTGGCAGTTAGTCCGCGTATCTTCGTGCAAATTGCATGGCAATCCAAGCCTAATCATGCAGGCTGCATGCTGGCATAGTGGCATAAAAAGATGTAACTGGTTGATTTTATAAGGGAAACAAGGAATAAAAAAGATGGCACAACTATTGCCACATATATAGAGGAAATATAGATAGGGGAATTGCGCCCGCTGATCACCTGAGTTGCCGGCAACTCAGGCCAAAAACAGACCGTGAAGCCGGTCCTTAAGCAGGAAAGAGGTAGCTGCTTAAAGGATAGGAACGTGGCGAAGCACGGAAGTTTCATTGATTGGATTCGGGTGTTCAAAAAAACAAAGACAGTATTTATCGAAAAAGTCGGACATATAACGCTTCACATGAATTGGGCGGACACTGACCGTGTTAGAGCCGGTCAGGCTAGGAGGAAATCAGGATGAGCCATCGTCATATGAGCTTTGGGTTGCTGGGGAAAGGCTTGTTTGCAGTCGCTGCGGTAATGTTGATGCTGGGTGGGGAGCAGAATGCCGATGCCAGACAGAGCCACCAGATAATATCCAGCATGCAATACCGGATGGCGGATATTCAGCCCGCTGCCTTGCCATCCGTCGCGGCTAGCAGTCAGCGCGAAAGCGAAGAGCAGAAGAGTTGGGTATTTTAATCAGAATAAAACAAGGCGCTTCGCTTTGGTGCCTGGCAAGCAGTGCTTACATCAGGACTATTGGGGAAAATACATGTTGAGTTGGGCTATTACCTTCCTGGTTATCGCGATTATTGCCGCGGTGTTGGGTTTTGGCGGCATTGTGGGAGCTGCGACAGGAATCGCCAAGATCCTGTTTGTGGTATTTCTGATGTTGTTCGTCGTTTCGTTCGTGGTAGGACGCAGGCCGAGCAATCTGGGATGAGGTGCTGGAACGGTCCTGATGTATCAAAGCGTCAGTCTTTGGTGGTGCCGACGTCCGGCGTATGGATTTTTTTGGCAAGTACTTCCGCATAAACCCCCTTTATATCATTCGCGAATTTCTCTACGGAGAACCCTCTGGCGAAATCCCGGGCATGGCCTGAAAGGGTTTGCCGCAAATCAACGTTCGTAATCAGCTCGCTGACAGCGGCTTGCCACTGGCTCTGGCTCTCAGGTGTCTTGTAGCCGTTGTGACCGTGGGTGATCACATCATCTATACCGCTGGACCGGATGGCCACTACGGGCAACCCGGCCGCCATGGCCTCCAGTATCACCATGCCCTGGGTTTCTGACTTGGAGGCAAATACGAATAAATCACCAAGGTTGTAATAAATAGCCATCTGACTGGCCGGAACGGCGCCAATCAGAGTGATACTGTTCTGCAGGTCCATCTCATCAATACGTTTTTGCAACCGGTTGCGCTGGTGCCCTTCACCTATCAACAACAGCCGGAAGGGACGCTCGAGAGTTCTGCGCAACGAGGCGACCGCATCAATAATGAAATCGAGATTCTTCTCGTTGGATAGACGGGAAACGCTGATCAGCACGGTTTCGTCCTGCAGGCCAAGTTCCCCGCGCAACTGTCCCAATTGCTCAGACGTAATATCCTGATATCGCTCGAAGTCGATACCGGTGGGTTGCACAAAGGTTGTCGTTTTGACGCCTATGATTCTGAGGTACTCCTCGGCCGAATAGGTTGGGACTATGATTCCGTCACATTTGTTGGCAAAGCGCTTGATCAGCGCGTGGGAAATGAAATTGCGGAATAAGCTACCTGGCAGCGGCACGAAATGAGCATAGTGTTCCAGGCGCGTGTGATAGGTAAATACGACCGGGATACGCAGGCGGCGGCCCAGAAAAAGCCCTAACGAGCCCAGCCAGACTGGGTGGTGAACATGAATGACATCGGGTTTGAACGATCTCAACTGGCGGGATATTCGCGGCAGAAAGATATTGGCCAGACGAAACTCGCGTTTTTCACCCATTGATAATAATGAAGGAACCCGCAAGACCCTTTCCTCGGCCGGCGGTTGGTCGCGATAGCGCGGTGCGATGATCAGGGTCTTGTTGCCCATTGCCTCGAGTCCGCCGCGTAGGCGCTCTATGGAGATCGGTACGCCACCAATGAAAGGCAGGTAATTGTTGGTGAACATGGCGATCCGCAGTGGCTTCTCCAGCCAGGGCGACGGGTCCGCATCGAAATCCCGGTAATAGTCCCTATCGACGAATATAAGCGTGTAAAGCCGGATTGCCAGCAGAGAAAACAGGCTGACCAGCAGCAGAAAATTCAGATAGCCAACGTAAAACAGCGAATAGATGAAGAACCATAGGCTTTCCAGGCGCTTTAGCAGGGGGTGTTGTCCTATTTCCATCGGCATCAGCTCGGTAGCGATACCCTGCGGAGTCACGTCTACCTTGATGTAATGATAAAAGCTCTCCTCGTCATTGAGAATCAGACCGCCCGCTCCGCCAGTAGTGATAAAGCGTGTGGGCCCGATTTGCTGCTCGGAAAACAACGAAAGATTTGCGGAAAAAACCACGTCTATCCGGTGAGTGGCGAACAGACTCAGCAACTCTTCACGAAAGTCACTCGGGCCCAGATAATCCTCTTCCTGCTCGAAAAGCGTCTGCTGGGCGACGTACAGGAGAGGGTGGCCGATGAACACCAGCGTATGCATCGCGTCGTCATTCAGCAGTAGATCCCTCAACCAGTGCAGTTGCCAGCGGTAGGGTGTCTTCCCGGTACTGTCCAGAAATATCAGCCGGCTTTCGCCAATTCGGACCGAATAGAGGTGCGGTCCGAAATGCTCGTAAAACCGGAAACTGCCAAAGCTGGTGTATTCGTTGGCGCCAAAGGTCAGCAGGTAAGGAATATCGAGCTTGGTCAGGGTTCCGTAAAGGGACCGGTACTTGTCTTCGCTGCCACTACTCACCGCGTTGCCGGCCGACACCAGGAAATCCAGCCCGGACTGGTTCAACATCGGGATGAAGGTGCGTTCAAAAATGCCGACCGAGTTGTTGATATTGCCCACCACGGCGAAGCTGAATGACTCCTTGTTCTGCAGGCGCTCTTCAATTGCGAGCAGTTGCTCGGTATGTACCGCCTCGAAGGCTTCGTTGAAATAGTTGAGATAAATTTTGTATCCGATCAGTAGCGCAACTATCGACACATTCAGATAGAACAGTGCCTGGAGAGGGGCCTTCCTGGTCATTTCGCGCTCCGTCCGCGGCTTAGCTCCAGCTGTGTTACCACTAATCCCACGAGCATGCCAAGGTAGATGGTCAGCACTCGCCAGACAATGGTCACCACTACCAGATGAGCTGGGCTGAGAATGCCGCTGAAAAAGCTTCCGAATACCCCTTCGGATATCCCTGACGCGCCAGGGGTCGGCGCGAAGTACATGACAAAGGTGGTTACCACCAGTAGACCAAGGCTTATCAGGTAGTCTGTGTCGTATCCGAGACTGTGGATCAGCAGCGCAGGGAAGCTGAAAAGGCTGAGCAGGAACACGGCTGTGAAAAAAACCGACAGCAACACGTCTCCCCGTGGACCGTGCGCATACAGCGAAAAGGAGCGAGCAAATCGCACCATCTCCCGGCGGGCCTTGAATTGCCAGCGCTTGTGCCGCGAACTGCTGATTAGGTGAGCCTTGCGAGCTGCTTGCAGCAGGACGGATAGCGGAGCGATCAGCCAGCGGGTGCGCAGCAGTACCACGCCGAAGAAACCCAGATACAGAATGATCAGCACCGCGAGCAACCCGCTGATCTCGCCAATCAGCGCCTGATTGTCCAGCTCCTCAAGGGTGAGCAGGAAAAACGGGGTAAGGGTAAATATGAAAATCATTGCCAGCACGGTTCGTATGGTGGTGGCAGCTGTGGCCGTACCGATCCGAACCCCGTGGCGCTGGAGGAACCAAATCTGGGCGAAGCCGCCGCCGGTGGCCATGGGTGTGATATTCGAAAAGAATATGTTGATGAAGACCAGACGGAAGATAGTCGAGAGGGCTACCGCCTGGCCCAGGGCGCGCAGGGTGTAATACAGGCGCAGCCCGTCTGCGGCAAAATAGATGCAAAGAAGGGCGCACACGCTTGCCAGGGTTGAGGCATTGAGCAAGCGGTCGTCAAAGGTCAGGTTTTCACCGGCGAACTGGGAATACACTGCCCAGAAGCCCAATCCACTCAACACTACAAAGAAACCTGCAAGAATCAGCAACCGTAATCCGGAGGTGTCTGGCCGTCTGGCTTGAGCGCTGTTTCTGTCTGTCATCGTAAGTCCGTGTTGGGAATACCATCCGAAGTTTACTCCGGAATACCCCGGCGCTGAATGCGGCGTCGACAGGATAAAGGCGCCGCACCGAGGATCTGACGATCAGAGGCAACAACGGGTTGTAAGTTCCGGCCAAGCCGTTACAATAGCGCGGCTCGTCTGGTACGGGCACGCTATGGTGACCCTGCCGGTCCCCTCGCAATGATTCGCCGTGAACCCGGTCAGACCCGGAAGGGAGCAGCCGCAGCGGTTATATCGTGTGCCGGGGTGTGGCTGGTAGGGCCGCCACCCATAGCCACGCAGTGTTCTGCTTCTAACGCTTGAGTCCTCCCCCGATATCAACGCAGCTCGCTGGAAGGCATCTGAGTCACGCCGGCGCATCTCGCATTGTCAGTTCGCTTTGGTTACAGTACCCGCTTGCCTCAAATTGATCAGACCGGACAGCAGACACCCCGATGAGTTATCAGGTATTAGCCCGCAAATGGCGTCCTCGCCTGTTTCGTGAAATGGTCGGCCAGACTCATGTTCTGCAGGCCTTGATCAATGCGCTGGACCATAATCGCCTACATCATGCGTATCTCTTCACCGGCACCCGTGGGGTCGGCAAGACCACTATCGCTCGAATTCTCGCTAAATGCCTGAACTGTGAAGCCGGAGTAAGCTCCGAGCCGTGCGGAGTCTGCTCGGCGTGCAAGGAAATTGACGAAGGCCGGTTTGTCGACTTGATCGAAGTCGATGCGGCCAGCCGCACCAAGGTCGAAGATACCCGGGAGCTGCTGGACAATGTGCAATATGCCCCGTCACGTGGGCGCTTCAAGGTTTACCTGATCGACGAAGTGCACATGCTGTCCAGTCACAGTTTCAACGCGCTGTTGAAAACCCTGGAAGAGCCGCCAGCGCATGTAAAATTTCTGCTGGCTACCACTGATCCGCAAAAGCTGCCGGTTACTATCCTGTCGCGCTGCCTGCAATTTTCGCTGAAGAACATGCTGCCCGAGAAGGTCGTGCAGCACCTGCGACACGTATTGACCGAAGAAGCGATTGGCTTTGATGAGGAATCGCTCTGGTTGCTCGGCAAGGCCGCCGACGGCTCCATGCGTGACGGTTTGAGCCTGACGGACCAGGCCATTGCCTTTGGCAATGGTGTGTTGCAGGCATCTGACGTGCGCAGCATGCTCGGCACCATCGATCATGGGCAGGTGTTCGGCTTGCTCGATGCCCTCGCGGGTAACGATGCACGCGGGCTTCTGGCGGCGGTAGCCGAGTTGGCGGAGCAGGGCGCCGACTTTGCCGGCGTGCTTGCCGAACTGATTTCCACCTTGCAGCGCCTGGCTATCGCCCAGGTAATGCCGGACGGAGTAGATAACAGCCTTGGCGACCAGACAAAAGTGGTAGATCTCGCCGGCCGGATCAGCGCCGAGGACGTGCAGCTTTTTTATCAACTGGCGCTCCACGGCAGGCGCGACTTGCCCTTGTCGCCAGACCCGCGCGGCGGTTTCGAAATGGCGCTGCTGCGCATGCTGGCCTTCAGACCGGGGACATTGGAACAGGCAGCCCAGCAACCCTCTGCGCCGCCGCCGGGAAAGTCGACGGGGCTCAGCCAGGCCAAGGCTGACCCTGCTCCAGCCAGGCCAACGTCTCTCGCTGCCAACCCGGCTGCAGCGGCCAATCCCGCCAGTGCGGTCGTTGCCGCTGCGCCTGATTCCATCGTTGATACTGGCAAATCCGTCCAGTCTGCGCCTCCGCAGTCTGCGCTCGTATCGGCTGAGCCGCAGAAGGCAGGCCAGGCCCTTGAAGCTTCTCCCGTTATGGCGCCACAATCTGCTCATCGGCCCGCCAGCAGCAGACCATTGAACGCCAGCACCCCGGTGAAGCCACCGCTGGATGAGCCCCCCGCTGAGTGGCTGGATGCTCCGCCTCTGGATGAATCGAGCAGGGCGGAAGAGGACGATGAGGAACCCCAGGATCTCAGCCAGTATCTTAATGACTGGGAGGCAGTAGAGAATTTACAGGCGGCACCGGTTGCAGAAAGCGTTTCGCATGCCGATGAAGTCAGCGATCTGCCCCCCGCTTCCGGTGTTGCGCAGAAGTGGCTCGAAGTTGTCCCTCAGCTGGGGTTGAGCGGCCTTACCCAGAGCATTGCCGCCCATTGTCAATTGGTTGCCTGTGATTCGGATACCTGGGCATTGCATCTTGATCCTGGTCATAGTGCGTTGTACAACGAGAACCACCGCTTGCGTTTGCAACAAGCCGTTATCGATTTCCTTGGTTCTGCCGTTCAGATAGATGTAATGGTCCAGGCCCCCACCCAGGAAACGCCGGCGGTGGCTACTGCTCGGCGAAAAGTTGCCCGCCAGAAGGAAGCTGAGGCTAGTATTCAGGCTGACCCATTGGTGCAAAGCCTGTTAAAGGAATTCGCGGCGCAGATATGCAGTGACAGCATTCGCCCACTAGACGCTCCAACAACTTGAGGACGCAATCATGATGAAAGGTGGCATGGCAGGCCTGATGAAGCAGGCCCAGGAAATGCAGGAAAAAATGCAGAAAATGCAGGAAGAGCTGGCCAACGCCGAGGTCACCGGTCAATCCGGTGCCGGTCTGGTGTCGGTGCTCATGACCGGGCGTCACGATGTGCGCCGCGTCAGCATTGATGACAGCCTCATGTCCGAAGACAAGGAAGTGCTGGAAGACCTCATCGCGGCTGCATTCAACGATGCAGTGCGCAAGCTTGAAGTCAGCAGCAAGGAAAAGATGTCTGGCATGACCGCAGGCATGAATCTGCCTGACGGCTTCAAGATGCCGTTTTAATCAGGGGTCAGGAAAGTAGATGAGCTTTAGTCCTCTGATACGTCAGTTGATAGACGCGCTACGTGGTTTGCCGGGCGTAGGTCCTAAAACAGCCCAGCGAATGGCGCTGAATCTGTTGGAACGCGACCGGAATGCCGCGCGCCATCTGGCGCAGGCGCTGGAACTGGCCATGGATGGCGTGGGTTACTGCAAGCAGTGCCGAATGTTGAGCGAGACGGATATTTGCTCGTTGTGCTCCGATCCGCGGCGCGATGATTCACTCATCTGCATCCTGCAAAGTCCGGCCGATGTCTGGGCGATAGAGCAGGCTGGGGGATACAACGGTCTGTATTTCGTGCTGAAGGGGCAACTCTCACCTATTGATGGTCGTGGCCCCAATGAGATAGGCATTCCTGCGCTGCTCGACGCACTGGACGGCCGGCAGGTTACCGAAGCTATTCTCGCTACCAATCCTACGGTCGAAGGGGAGGCTACCGCGCATTACATAGCCAGCCTGCTGAAGCCGAGGGGGATCAAGGTCTCGCGGCTGGCCCACGGTATTCCACTGGGTGGGGAGCTGGAGTTTATCGACGGTGGCACCCTGGCACATGCCTTGGCAGGGCGCACACTGGTCAATTGACTGCTGGGATCTGGATGGGCTGGCTCAGGAAGCCAGCCGGCCCGCTCGGAAATCATGCAGGGCCTGTTCGATTTCCTCGCGTTTGTTCATCACAAAGGGACCGTACTGCACTATGGGCTCGCCGATTGGCTTGCCAGCAAGCAGCAACAGGCGCACGCCTTGATTTCCCGCATTAAGCATGACGGTCTGGCCTTCGCCCAGACGTCCCAGCTGTTTCTCTTCCAGCAACGTGTCGCTTCTCTCGTCTGCCACGCTTACAGCACCCTCGTAAACGTATACGAGAGCATTCAAATGTTCATCCATTGGCAACGCCAGTTGCTGACCTGCCGGCAGTTGCAGATCAAGATACAAGGGCTGAGTTGACCTTCCCTGAATCGGACCTTCCATGGTTTTGCCTGCTACGGCAAAACGGCCAGCAATTACCTTCACCGTCCCGCCGCCTGGCAAGTCATGGGTCTGGAATTGCGCGGCAGGCAGGTCCGTATAGCGGGCAGGTTGCATCTTTTCGGCTGCAGGCAGGTTGATCCAGAGCTGAAAGCCGCGCATCAATCCCGAATCCTGCTGAGGCATTTCGGAATGAATGATGCCGCGCCCCGCAGTCATCCACTGCACCCCTCCTGGCTCGAGCAAGCCACGGTTGCCTAGATGGTCCTCATGCAGCATGCGGCCTTCGAGCATGTAGGTGACTGTTTCAAAACCACGGTGTGGGTGTGATGGAAAGCCGCCGACATAATCGACGGCTGCGTCAGAGCCGAACTCATCGAGCATCAGGAAAGGGTCAAACCGCTCCGGTCCCTGGCCACCGAAGATACGGGTCAGTTTTACGCCGTCACCGTCGGACGCGGCGCGGCCAACCAGTTTTTCCACTACCGAGCGCTGTTTCATGGATCACCTCCTCAAAAGGAACATGACTCCATCTTATGAGTGAGTAATTCGATTTAATAGCGTAAAAAATCTGTTGAATAAATCGATTTATTCGATACGTTACTCGTCAGGCTGCTCCTTGCGTTCCACTTCAGCGATAACCCGATCATAGGCCTCGCAGGCGCTGTGCCGGTCCGAGGTGGGTTCGCGTTCCTGCAACGCCTGCAACTTGGCGTGCAATGCGCGGGCCTTTTCAGGATCGCCGGCGGCCACGCGATTAATGGTTTTCGCGGCAACCTCTGCGCGTTGCGTTGCCTCCTCTGGCGTACAAGTAGCGTGGACGGGCAGGGCAACAATGGAAAAAAGACAGGCGATAGCCAGACTATGAAGAGTTTTCATCTCGAACCTCGTATGCCCGTGCGGGCTTTGTGAGGCTCTATGTTAGCGCTTCGGGGTAGATCCTCCAAGCAGGTGCCGGGAGGCGGTGGTAGGCGATGATGGAGTCAACCGAGAATAATAACCGCTTGACGAGACCGGACAGGGCGCCTAGATTCACTCCATGACTAACTTCACTGCGTTTTTCGCCCAGATGATTATGACCGCCATTCCAGAACTGGCGGGTTAGCCAACGTCCCTATCAAACCCGCCTAGAAGGCGGGTTTTTTGATCGTCTCCTAGGCAAAGTTCAGCGCCGGGAGAGCCAGAATGACCACATGTCCGCTTGAGTTGATCGTCGATGAGCACGATCAACGTTCATCGCCAGCCGTATTACGCCCCATCGCCGATAACAAGCCGGGCAGTGCCGACGATTTGCTCAAGCACTACGTCATGCGAATACTCTGCGCGCCGGTTTATGACATTGCCGTCGAAACACCTCTGCAACCGGCCAGCCGCCTCTCCGTTAGCCTCGGCAACAGTGTGCTGCTCAAACGCGAAGATCTGCAGCCCGTTCATTCGTTCAAGATTCGCGGAGCCTACGCCAAGGTAGCCAGCCTCAGTCAGGAGGAGAGAGCGCGTGGCGTAATTACTGCCTCGGCGGGCAATCACGCCCAGGGGCTGGCGCTAGCCGCCCAGAAGCTGGGGATCCAGGCCCGGATCGTCATGCCTTTGACCACGCCGGAAATCAAAGTGCACGGGGTTCGCGCCCGCGGTGCCGAGGCCTTGCTGCACGGTGATGCCTTTCCCCAGGCGCTGGACTATGCGCTCAAACTTGCTGAAGAACAGGGGTATACCTTCGTGCCGCCCTACGACGATCCGGAGGTTATCGCTGGGCAGGGCACCGTCGGGATGGAGCTGCTGCGTCAGCGGCTTGGTCAGCTCGATGCCATATTTGTTCCGGTGGGTGGGGGTAGCCTGATCGCTGGCGTAGCGGCCTATGTAAAATACCTGCGCCCTGAGGTCAGGATCATCGGGGTGGAGCCGGATGATTCCAATTGTCTGCAGGCGGCGCTCGCCGCTGGCGAACGGGTCGAGCTACCTCAGGTCGGGGTATTTGCCGATGGTGTGGCAGTGGCGCAGATCGGGCGGTTCAATTTCGAGCTATGTCGACAGTGTGTCGATGAGGTCATAACCGTCAGTACCGACGAGATCTGCTCTGCCATCAAGGATATCTACGACGACACCCGCTCCATCACCGAACCTGCCGGCGCGCTGGCAGTAGCCGGACTGAAAAAATATGTGGAACGCGAGCGCTGTCAGAATCGGGTGTTCATCGCCATCAATTCAGGCGCCAACGTGAACTTCGACCGGCTACGCCATGTAGCGGAGCGCGCTGAGTTGGGCGAACAGCGCGAGGCGATTCTGGCCGTAACGCTGACCGAGACGCCGGGAAGCTTCAAGGCGTTTTGCGAAGCGCTGGGCAAACGGCAGATCACCGAATTCAACTACCGTTATCACACCAGCAAGGAAGCCCATATCTTCATAGGCGTGCAGACAGATCCCCAGCTCGACTCGCGGCAGGCTCTGATCGAAAGTCTCCACGCCCAGGGCTACCCGGTGCTGGATATGACCGACAACGAACTGGCGAAATTGCACATCCGCCATACCGTGGGCGGCCATGTTGCGAATGTGGCGGATGAGCAGGTATTTCGTTTCGAGTTTCCACAGCGGCCTGGTGCACTGTCGGACTTTTTGCAACAGCTGGGCAGCCGCTGGAATATCAGCCTGTTCCATTATCGCAATCATGGCTCGGATGCGGGGCGTGCACTGGTAGGCCTCCAGGTTCCGGAGCAGGAGCGCCATTGTGTACCCTCAACCCTTCAGGAGCTCGGATACCTCTGGTGGGACGAGACCGATAATCCAGCTTACCGGTTGTTTATCGGCTAGAAAAAGGCGACCTGGGTCGCCTTTTTTGAATCACAGCAGAAGGATCAATAGCGCTCCAGCCAATGCGCATAGGGCGCTGGTAATGTCCAGGATGGCTGATCGACCTTCAGCGTGCGGGCGGCATGATAGGCCCAGTGCGGATTAGCCAGATGCGCCTTGCCAACCATGATGAGGTCCAGTTGACCATTCTTGACAGCCTCTTCAGCAATCGTCGGTTCACCAAATCCCCAGGCCGAGGCAACCGGAATGCCAGCTTCACGACGAACCCGCTCGGCAATCGGGCCCATAAAGCCGGGCGCCCAGGGGATTTTGCTGTCTGGGATGCTGAATCCGATGCTGACGCTCATCAGATCGAGCCCGCCAGCCTTCATGCGGCGGGTCAGTTCGATGGACTCGCTGAGTGTCTGCTCGTCGCGTCCGTCAAATTCGAGAACACCAAAGCGCACCGTCAACGGCAGGTGCTCGGGCCATACTTCGCGAACGGCAGCAAATGTTTCCATGAGGAAGCGACTACGATTCTCGAAGCTGCCGCCGTAGCTGTCTTCACGCTTGTTGGAATGCTCGGAGAAAAACGATTGCGCAAGATATCCATGGGCAAAGTGCAGTTCCAGCCATTCAAAACCGACCTCCCGCGCGCGCCGCGCCGCCGCCACGAAGTCCCCACGGACCCGGGCGATGTCATCCGGCGTCATGGCCTCTGGTTCCTTGCCAAGATGGGCGCCAAAGGCCACGGCCGAAGGTGCGATGGTTTGCCAGCCGTGCGGATTCTCGTTGGCGATGTGATCATCTCCTTCCCAGGGCCGATTGGCGCTGGCCTTGCGTCCGGCATGGGCAATCTGAATACCCGGAACTGAGCCGGCGGCCTTGATCGCTTTCACTGCGGGAACGAAAGCCTGGGCCAGTTGGTCATTCCATATGCCGGCACAGCCAGGGGTGATACGGCCCTCGGGTGCCACCGCAGTGGCCTCGACGATGACCAGACCCGCGCCACCGCGGGCCAGTGACGTCAGGTGCGCCTGATGCCAGTCGTTGATCAGGCCGTCATTGGCTGAATACTGACACATCGGTGGAACGGCGATACGGTTGCGAAGGGTGATGTCCTTCAATGTGAAGGGTTCGAACAATGCAGACATGATGTGATTCCTGGTTGGATGGTTCTGTAGTTCGATAATATTAGAACTATGGCTGATTAGCAAACCCCTGGTGTATCATTCGCTCCATGCGACCCTACAAACACCCAGCTGCCAGCGACTTTGTGCTTGAGCGCCTACTGCATGCCTTGAGCGATCCCGTGCGCCTGGAGATCGTGCGGCGCCTGGCTGAGGTCGGCGAGGCAAGCTGTGGCGAGCTCGACGGCGGTCGACCGAAATCAAGCGTTTCCCATCATTTCCGGGTGCTACGGGAGGCTGGGCTGGTTTGCACCCAGAGCGTGGGCACTACTCACATGAATTCGCTGCGCCGTCAGGAACTGGACGGCCGGTTTCCCGGTTTGCTGGACGCTATTCTGTCGCAGCAAGACTGAAAGGGGTCGGTAGTCTTGCTAGCTGGGTGGCCTGACGACGATCAGGTCTGCTTGTGTCCGCCAAAGCGCAAGCGAAGCAGGCGATACACGTAGATCAGGACAATCATTATCACTATGCCGGTAGAAACCGGGTTGATGTAATCCGCGACCTTTTCATACTGTGATTCCAGCAGAAACCCGGCCAGTGTCAGCAATGCTGTCCATAGCAGCGATCCCGCCGTCGAATACAGCAGAAATACGGGCATCGGCAGCTTGACGATGCCTGCCGGTACAGAAATGAGCGTGCGGACAGCTGGCATGAGACGACCGAAGAATACCGCAAGCTTGCCGTGCCGGTTAAACCAGCGGCTGGCATGGTCAATATCATCCGGGCACATCGTCAGCCAGTAACCCCATCGCTCGGACCACTTCTTCAGGCGGGCCTCCCCCAGTTTTGCCCCGGCGTAGTACCAGGGCAGCGCACCGACTACCGACCCGGCGGTGCCTGCAAGGACGACGCCGTAGAGGTTCAGCTCTCCCTTCGCCGCTACAAACCCGGCCAGGGGCATAATCAGTTCCGAGGGTATCGGAGGAAATATGTTTTCCAGCAACATCAGGCCGAACACGCCTACGTAGCCGGACGCCGAGACTATCTCCACGATTTTGTCGAACATGATTACCTCTGCGATTCAGGTGGGGTTGCTGAGGAAAGGGAGGCGTAGTAATTAGCCAGATCCTGAATTTGCTCTGGCGTGAGCCGGTGCGCCGCGATGTGCATTATGTGCGCATACGCCGTGCCGCCGCGTTTTTCCGAGCTGAACAATTCGAGCTGCTGTTTCAGATACGCCGAGTATTGCCCTTCGATGGCGGGGTACCTGTCGTTGCGGGGTGACTTCTTGGGTCCGTGGCAGTGGATGCATGACGGAACGTTGCGCTCTGGAACGCCGCTGGAGGCCAGTTCAGCGCCGCGTCTGATGCTTTCGTTACTGGGCGCTGGTTCCGCCGTTTCGCCGCCGGCCGGCAAGCTTGCGTAATGGCTGGCCAGCGCAGCAAGGACTGGTTGATCGAGACCGGCGGCGACGGGCTGCATAATGCCACTGTGGCGATCGCCACTGGCATAGGATTGCAAACTGGCAAGCAGGTAGGCTTCGGATTGCCCGGCCAGTTTGGGGAACGCACCGAGCCCTCTGCCATTGCCGTCTTCGCCGTGGCATCGCGTGCAATTTGCCAGTACTGGTCCCAGCGGATCGGCCAGTGCACGCAAATGGTCCGGGGTAACTGGCTCGTCGGTCGTTGCGTCGCGGTCGCCATGGGCCAGCTCCTTATAACGGGCAGCGGTCATGTCGGGCAACTGCTGCAGGAACGCGACCATCGCCCAGATTTCGTCTTCACGCTTTAAAGCAGGCCAGGCCGGCATGGCACTGAATTTGATGCCGTTCTTGACGATCCAGAACAGCTCTTCAGGCTTCCATTCCGAGATCCGTGGGGGCAGGTAGGGCGGCTCGGGAGTCATTTGCCTGACGATCAGTGACTGATCGCGGCCCGGCGCGCCATGGCAGGCCAGACAGCCAGTCTCATAGTGACCGGCGCCCTTGGCTATCAGCGCCGGATCATTCAGCGGCGGAACCTTGCCGGATGATTGCAGGCGCACGGCGTTGCGCATCGTGTAATGAAGGAACCAGGCCGTGACAGGAGAATGGCCGGAACTCGCGCTGATCGAGACCAATCCTACCGAAGCCAGGAAAAACCCACCTGCCGCCACCAGAATGCTCGCCAGTGCGAGAATGGCGAATACCCGCTTCCAGGACCCGGCAACCAGCCAGCGCAAGCCTTGCCCAGTCAGGACGGCTGCCTGGCGAGCGTACGCTTTAGCGGACTGAAACGGCATCACGCTTTTCCCTTAACAGCCCGCCAAGCAGGTACAGCCCGCCAAGCAGGTACGACGTGCCGCCGACTACCAGCATGATGACGCCGCCTAGATGCTGATCATTCAGTGCCGACATCCCGTCGGCAACGCCGCCCGCATGGCCGAACAGGGGCCGGCCGGCGAGCGCCAGCAACACCCCGAGAAAGGTCATGTGCATGGAGGTCAGCAACAATCCAGCTATGCCGGCAGCTGCACGCTGGTTGCGGTCGCTCTTGCCGCGGCATTCGCCACCACCAAAAGCCGCAAGCCACACAAGCAGCCCGACGGCCAGATAGCTGGCTTGTTCAAGCAACAACATTCCATGCGACATGCGCGCTGCATGGTGCAACACGGGTAGATGCCAACCCCATACCACCACCAGCTCGATCACTGAGGCCAGTACCGGAGAGAACAGAATAGGGTGACGGCTGGATATGTCGAAACGCCCGCCGGCAATCCCGATAGCCAGAAGCGGCGCTGCCACAGCAACCACCAGCACATGCATGGTCATGTGACCAGCAAAGGCTTGGCGTGCAAAGGCCGGCACCGGGCCGATCCAGGCCAGGGCGAGAACAGCCAGCCCTATTAGCCCAGCAACGGTGCGCCTGGTCATTCGCAGCTCCTGATGAACACCACGGAGAGAGCGACGAATACCGTTGCCACAAAACTGAGCCCACACAGCAGAAAGGTTGAAAAGCCCAGAAAGCGGTGTCGATCACCGGGCGTATCGAAATCGTGGGGAAGGGTGGCTTCGCCGAATCGGTGCCGCCGCCATCCGCCCCAGCCGGTCAGTGCAATCCCGGTCAGCGCCAGAGCGGTCAGCACGCCGATGGCAATGCGTATGTCACCGAGCGGACCGGCACGACCTGCTACCTTGGCGCACCAGACCGAGACGGCCAGATAGGACAACAGGAAATGAGCCGCCCAGATGGTCGGCCCGGAGACCAGAAGCCACAGACTTTCGCGAGAACCGGGGGGCACCTCTGGCGCATGCTCGGGTCGGGTTTGTGTCTCGTCCATCATGCTACCTCCGGAAAGCCGGCAATGACCGCAACGGTAGTTGCCAGGGTGATCGCCATGAAGTGCCAGTACAGTGCGACGTTGCGAATATCGATATCATGCGTGGCCGTCATGCGTCCGGCGGCGCGTCGCGCAAGACAGTAAAGCTGCATGATCAGACCAATACCCAGATGTATCAGACACCAGAGCACCAACACCCAGACGGTCGCCGGATACACATTGCTTGTGGGATCCATGCCGGCGAAATGGGGTCCCGCCCAGAGCGCATAAGCGCCCGCTACGGTCAGCAATGCGCCGAGGCCCAGCGCGGCATAATAGCCAGATGCATGGTCGAGATTGTTTAGCCGCCGTGCCCAGAGCGTCAGCGCCCAGGACAGAAGAATCGCGACCAGCGCCGCTACCGGCCAGAACCCCAGATCGGGAGTGTTGTCGGGCGGAAAGTCGTCATGCACGGTCCAGAAGAAGAAATAACCGAACACCAGGCTGTTGAACGCACTCATGTTGCCGATCATGGTGATGAACATGGCCCACCAGCCCACTGACTTCGCGCCCGACGCATAGATTGGCAGCGTAACACCCAGGCCGATATCCTTGGTCTGCTTGGCGGGAATGATCGCAGTATCCCGCCATAGCCAGATGAGGATGGTGATCAAGGCCAGTGTTCCGCTGGCGATCGCTAACCAATACAGCTTGTAAGTGGCGAAGATAAACAGCCCACCGGTAAAAATTGCTGCCCAGAGTGCTTTGAAGGTGGGCCCCGGAACCCGCAGGCACTGGATCGGGTCGGCATCGATTATGGTGCTTATCAAGGTCTCGCGTTTGCCTTCCTGTGCATCAGGCAAGTAGAAGCGCCCAGCATCCACATCGCGCATCAGGTTGGGTTGATCCCAGAGCGGGTAGCGGCTCCGGATGATGGGAATGGAGCGAACGCCCCAGGCCCTGCCCGGCATTTCCACGAGCCACTCAAGCGTTCCCGCCCCCCAGGGATTACGCTCGCAAGTGGGCTGCTTACCCTTAGGCCGCAGTACATCCCATACCAGCACCGCGACGCCGGCGGCGAGTACGAACGCGCCGATGGACGAGACCATATTCAGCAAACCGAAACCGGAATCTGCGGAATAGGTATAGACCCGGCGGGGCATTCCCAGCAGGCCGGTAAAATGCATCGGCAGAAACGCCACATTAAATCCGATGAACATCAGCCAGAAACCGATTTTGCCCAGTTTGTCAGAGAGTTTCTTGCTGGTGATCAACGGAAAAAAATAGTAGATCCCGGCGATGACCGGAAACAGCATGCCCCCTATCAATACGTAATGAAGATGGGCGACGATGAAGTAGGTATCGTGGGCCTGGAAGTCGAACGGGGCGATTGCCACCATTACACCGGTCAGCCCACCCAGCACGAAAATCGCCAGGGCGCCGGAGACGAACAACATGGGCACGGATTTGACGAAACGCCCGGCCAGCGCCGTCGCCAGGAAACAGAATATCTGTACGCCTGTGGGTATTGCCACCGCTTCGGACGCAGCCGAAAAGAACGCCAGCGAGACGGCTGGCATGCCGGTGGTGAACATGTGGTGGACCCACAGCCCGAAGCTGATGAAACCGGTACCCACGGCCGCCAGGACGATCCAGCTGTAACCGACAATTGGGCGCCGGGCTGCGGTGGGGACGATGGTCGCAACCAGCGCGACCGCTGGCAGAAAGATGATGTAGACCTCCGGATGACCGAAAATCCAGAACAGATGTTGCCAGAGCAGCGGATCGCCGCCACGGCTTACATCAAAAAACGGCCAGTCGAAGGCGCGCTCCATTTCAAACAGCAGATCGCCCGCGATGAGGGGCGGGAAGGCGAACAGAATCATTCCCGCCACCACCAGGATGTACCAGGAATACAGCGGCATTAGATTGATACGCATCCCCGGCGGGCGGGTCTTGAGCACCCCGACGATCAGCTCGACGGCTGCTGCGAGGGACGACACCTCGATAAATGAAAGGCCCAGAAGCCAGATATCCGGTCCCAGGCCCTCCGAGTAGCTCGTACTGAGCGGCGGGTACATGAACCAGCCGCCCTGTGGCGCTGCGCCGAAGAAAATCGAGCCGGATACGAAAACCCCACCGATAAGGAAACACCAGAAACCATAGGCTGAAAGCCGTGGAAAGGGCAGGTCACGCGCACCGAGCATCTGTGGCAGGATCAGGATGGAAAATGCCTCGAACATCGGCACGCCGAACAGGAACATCATTACCGACCCATGCAGTGTGAACACCTGGTTATAGGTTTCGGCTGAAAGCAGGTCGTTCTCCGGCACGGCCAACTGAGCACGGATCAGCAGCGCCAGCACGCCGGCGAACAGGAAGAAGATAAACGACACGCCGGTGTACCAGAGCCCCACTTCGGTATTGTTCACCGCGGACCAGTAGCGCCAGCCTTTCGGTGTTTTCCATGCCTTGGCCAGGCGCTCGGCCTGCGCCAAGGCGAGCGCCTCCTCTTCCGGGTCTCGGTAGTCCGTCTGCTCATTCATTGCAATTCACTCAAATACTGCGCCATGGCGGGTAGTTGATCTTCCGGTAGCATCCCGAAGGACGGCATCTTCACGTCTGGCTTGATTGCGCCGGTGTGCCCGATCCAGCGGGTGAACGCCTCTGGATCGACAGGCAGAATTCCCGCGCCCAGACTCAGACGACTACCGACATGGGTCAGATCCGGGCCCAGCGTGCCGTTGGCTTCGGTGCCGCGGACGGTATGGCAGGCACCACAGCCATTGGCGAGAAAAGCGGTTTGGCCTTGTCTGGCCGATTCGCTCTGCGGTGGCTGGGCCGGCTGGGCCTGCCGGTTCAGCCAATCGGCGAAGGCGTCAGGCTCCATGACCATCACTTCGAACTTCATGAGAGCGTGCGAGCTGCCGCAGTATTCAGCGCAGGCGCCGCGAAATGTCCCGGTTTGAGTGGGTTCCAGTACCAGTGTATTGGTGCGGCCGGGAATCATGTCGACCTTGCCACCAAGAGGAGGAATCCAGAAAGAGTGGATAACATCCGGGCTGGTCAGGCGAAACAGAGCCCGCTGACCCACCGGGAGGCGGATCTCATTGGCCAATTCCACCGGCTCTCCGGCAGCCGTTTGATAGGTTACACGCCACCACCACTGCTCACCGGCAACATCGATCTCCAGGTCGATATCAGCGGTTGAGCTAAGTTGCGGCATGAGCATCAGGCCATAGATCAGCAGCCCGGTCAGCACCACTACCGGAAACGCCACACCGCCGCCGAGAATGAGCCAGCGAGCACTGCGCACGCCGTGGGCTTCTGGGTGGGCACGGGTCGCGAAAAAGGCGATAGCCATCACTACTGCCCAGATAATCAGCCCGCCGCCAACCATCCACCAGAATAGATCAGCGATTCGTTCAGCGTTCACGCTGGCCGGATGCAACGCGGATTGACGGCGTTCGCAGCCCGTTGAAAACAACAAGATTGATAACGCGGCACCGGTTGAAAACAGCCGTTGCCAGCGGTCCTTCTCTCTCCACGTCATAAGCCGGCTCTTTGATTATTCCTGGCTTTCGACAGTGGGTGCCTTGAAAAGTTGACGCGTTGCGCAAATTCCCTGAAATGCCTGGTAACGATTCGGCGGTGGGACTAGAGGCCTCCGGTCATGCAGCGCCGATGACGGTCATTCACCCGGTTGGCAAACCACGCGGTAGTGAGCTGGCGAGTAATCTTCGGGCTTTCGAGCGTAATGCCTGGCAACACGGCTCGCGGCAGGCTCTCACCCGCAAGTCGGTCCGCCAGAGCGAAGGTGCGCTGGTAAAGCCTGGTTTCCTCGAATGCCAGAGTGTCACCGCTATCCAGAGCCTGTCTGATTGCGCCATCGTTCAAATCCAGTTGCTCGGCCAGGGTGCGCACTGCCAGTTCCGTTGACCC
Source organism: Halopseudomonas xinjiangensis (assembly GCA_011050525.1). Classification (GTDB taxonomy): domain Bacteria; phylum Pseudomonadota; class Gammaproteobacteria; order Pseudomonadales; family Pseudomonadaceae; genus Halopseudomonas; species Halopseudomonas xinjiangensis_A. The sequence continues at coordinate 11,112 of DRFO01000034.1, read as the reverse complement.
CGCGGTTCTTGAGCCATGGATGATGAGATCGCCGTCCAGCGCGAGGGTGATGCCGGAGGCTTCGGTAACTGCCCGTTGAAACGCAGCGTTGCGGCTGGCGTACCAGCCCGCATTGAAATCAGCGAAGCGATATAACGGCTGCGAATAATTGGCTGGATAGTCCAGCAAGTGGGCGATGCCGAAGTACATGCCCCCGCGGCGGCTGAATACTTCGTTACGGATCGAGCCATCCACCGCGTAGGGGTAGTCATCAGCCAGCGACTCGGCAAAGTCGATGCTCACTTGCATGGGACCGCCGGTGCGCACCGGGTTGAAGCTGCCAAAAAGTTGCTGGCCCAAGGGCACCGTGCCGAGGAAATCCTCGAATATCGCGCTTAATTCCTTTTCGTCCTCCACCGAATTCAACCTTTCGCTGTAGCTCTCGCCGTTAGGCGATTCGAGCCTCAGGGCGGCGTCTATCAGAAACTCGGGAATGCGCAGCCGAGCCGCCCGCCGGTAGATTTCTTCACGGGAAATCTTGGCAAGTCCCGGCACTGGCGGGGCTACTTGAAAGGTCGATTCCTGAATGGTTACGGCCAGCACCGCACAGATATTCTCTTTGGTGGGCGGCAGGTCAAGGCCGGCAAAGGTTGAAAAGATATCATGTGCCCAGCCCTCCCGATCAGGAATGCCGTCAGGCATGAGTTCGACTATCTGGGCGCGCACCACAGCCGGTTCGGGCGGAGGAGGCGATGGCTTTCCCGGCGTGCTGCAGCCGCTGAGAACCAGTATCGCGGCGGTGACGGAAAGCGCTGAACGGATAGCAGGGCTAGACGCGCAAGCTCTGCAGATGGTTAGATTCAAGGCTTGATTCCAATAGGTTTATCGGTGGCGTCATCGCCGATGCAACTGGGACCTTAGCCAGGCCATGAGGTTTAATCAAATCACAATCTTGTGCAATGTGTACGAACCAGGACGTCAGGTTGTTTCCCGGTCGGATATTGGATTAAGGTAAAAAACCGGACCCAATGGAGCGGACCAGGCTGCACCCCCCGGACCAGGCTTTCCTCAAGGATCAGATGGCATTGCCGATGATGTATTTATCATCCGGAGGCTGAGCTGTCAGCGTGTATCTGGACCCCATTGGCAACAATCAGCTAGAGGCGATCACCATGACGACTCACATCATTCATTTCACCGGCCCTATCAATTCCAATACCTGCGGACAGTTCATCAATAAATGCACCGAGGCGGTCCAGCAGGATGCGTCTGAACTCTTGGTTAAGATCGCCACCATGGGCGGGGAGTGCAGTTACGGCTTTTCCCTGTACAACTTTCTGATTTCGCTGCCGATCCCGGTGAATACCCATAACCTCGGCACCGTTGAGTCCATGGGCAATATCATCTTTCTGGCTGGCCAGCGACGCACCGCCTCGCACTTCAGCAAATTTCTCTTCCACCCGTTTCACTGGACCCTGCATGGGTCGGTGGACCACGCCAGAATGGCCGAATATGCCATGAGTCTGGATCATGATCTGGAGCTGTATGCGGCCATCGTGGAAGAACGGACCAAGGGTGCAGACGAGCCACTGGACATCCTCAGCTATTTGAAGGCCTCTCCGAGAATTCTTGATCCGCATGCAGCAATCGCGACGGGCATGATTCATGCGGTGGACGACAACGCTACCCCAGCTGGTGCCCGGAACTGGTGCGTGCATTCATGAGCCTAATTCGGGTTGGCTAGACGGGCCGCTTCCTGCGCTACCCGTACCTGATTTCTGCCACCCGTCTTGGCCTGATAAAGCGCGGCATCCGCAGCGCGGATGAGCTCGCTCAGGCCTGCCTCGTCAGCATCCAGCGGTACCACGCAGCCCACGCCGATGCTCACCGTCAATGTCAGGTTATGTTCTGCGGCACGGATCTGCGTGGCAGCCACTGTGCTCCGCACTGTCTCGGCAATGTGTCCGGCCCCATTTGCATTCGTATCGGGAAGTACGAGAACAAACTCCTCGCCACCGTAGCGACAGACTGCATCACCGGGACGCTTGATGCATTCCTGGACGATCATAGCCAACTGTTTGAGCGCCTCATCACCACACTGGTGACCATGGTTGTCATTGATCAGCTTGAAGTGGTCAATGTCGATTATGAGCACTGACAAAGGGCACTTTTGCCGATGGCACCGGGACCATTCCTTGCTGAGCAGCTCGTCCAGAAAGCGACGATTATGAACGCCGGTCAAGCCATCGAGCGTGTTCAGTTCATGAAGGATCCGGTTCTTGCTCTCCAGTTCACTCAGGGCGCTGTGAAGGGCAGAGGTGCGCTCAACCACGCGGCGTTCCAGTTGGGTTCGCGCTTCATGTTCAACCCGGGCATATTCTTCCTTGAGCAGACGCATGCGATCAGCCAGCGCAAAGGAGAGCAGGATCATCTGCAGTGCCGAGCCGATCTGCAGCCCGTATTCGGTGATGACAGTACTTGGAATAATATGGAACGTCTTCAGGGCATACATGGTCACGCCTGCCAGCAGGATCGTGAATGACAGCAGAAAAAAATCGGGCTTGCCTGTGGCCGCCGGCCAGGCTGTTGATACCAGAGACAAACACCAGCAAAGGCACGATGACAGCGGAGGCGGTAGCTACCTTGATAGCGAGATTGTAAGGGGCGTAGAGGCAAAGGATGGTGGTCAGGCACGACAGTCCGAAAAATATTTTCAGAACCGGATCCAGCCGAGGCGTGGTCATTCTGGTTTGCAGGAAGGATTGGGTCAGCAAAAGCAGCGCCGCCATGGACAGCGCAATGGTGATCGGAAGTGCGCGATTGTTCCAGGCTGGCAGTTCAGGCCAAAGGTACTCGAAAGCAAGGCCATTGAGCGTAAGCTGAAATATCGCAAAGCCTGCGATATAGAAAATGTAGTAAAGGTGGCTGGCGTCACGGATCGAGGCGAATATCAGCAGGTTATACAACAGCATCGATAGCAGCACGCCGTAGTACAACCCTTGAAGATACTGTTCATCTCGGGCTTCGGCCACAAAGCGAGCGGAACTGAACAACACCGCCGGCAGTTGCAATGAGCCCTCGGTCTGAACGCTTACATAAAGCCAGACGGGCTCATCGGGCGGCAAGGGCAGGGCAACGGTGAAATTGCGATTTTTTATCGGACGGTCGGCAAAGGGTACGCTGTCGCCCCCGTGCTTTTCGAACAGCAGGTCACCATTGCCGTCCAACAGGAATACGCCAATGAGATCCAGAGGCGCGTACCGCAGCTCCAGAATCCATCGACTATCGGCGGCGGGCTCGCGTATCAGCTGGGTGCGAAACCAGTAACGTGAAGAGGTAAAACCGAAATTGGGAACCTGCTCGGAGCTCTGAAGAAAATCCGAATCGTTGAGGGACTGTACGGCCTGGATGTCCAACTGGCCGCTGTCCTGGAAATATTCAAACTGTCCATCCAGCGATACACGGGAGTTCCGTTCCCCCAGTAGCAGTTGGGGGCTCGCATGGGCAACGCCAAGGTTGCTCAACAGCGCGAAAAAAAGAAGTAACAAATACTTGGCAAGGCGCATTTTTATTGTAATTGCCTCTTTGTGGGCACACCTCATCCTATCCTACTATTGTCCGGCGCGGAATACGGTTCTCCGTGGACTCGGCTCTTTCTTAAGACCCCCGGGGCACCTGCCTATTCGTCCAGCGAAGGTCCAATCAGGTCTTTAATCTGGTCGAATACACCAGGACCAGCAACCAGGTAGGGGTTGCCGTCGAGCAATCCGTTGTTGCGGAAGAAATCGTTGCGACGACCGCCAGCTTCCTCCACCAGTACCAGTCCGGCGAGGCAGTCCCAGCTTTTGAGCTGTGTTTCGTAATAGCCGATCAGTCGACCTGCGGCTACATAGGCGGTCATCAGCGCACCCGAGCCGTTCCGGATAAACATGCCTCCCTCGTTCAGCAAGCTGTGGAGAAAGGGGAGAAAATATTCCTTGCCCCGCGGATGGAACGTGCCCACGCCCATCAGGCCTTCCCTTACATGGGTAGCCGAGCTTACCCGCAATGGCGTGTCGTTGACGTACGCGCCCTTGCCCCGGCAGCCGTGGAACAGCTCGCTATGGTTTGGGTCGGCTATCGCTCCCAAGTGGGGCTGACCGTCGATCATCAATCCTACCGAAACGCACCAGCTATGCAGTCCGTTAACGAAGCAGGCGGTGCCGTCGATAGGGTCGATCACCCAGACACATCGCGCATCCAGGCGTTCTGAGCCACTTTCCTCTCCGAGAAACCCGTCCTCGGGATACCGTTCCAGCAGCTGTTCGCGGATGAATTCCTCCAGTTCTCTATCGACCATGCTCACGACATCCTGCAGATCACCGCCTTTGTGCTCGACGGTGAGGCTGCCACGGCGCTTGTAGTATTCCATTCCCCGTCTGGCAGCTTCATGGGCTACCTCTCTGGCGAGGGCATAGCGCCCCTCGATGTCGATGTCGCTCAAGGTCTGATTGGATTGATGGGGGTTCATGGCGTTGTCCGGTTTGTGCAGAGGCGTAAAGGGTACTGAATATTGGCCCATGAGGAACAGACCAGGGTGGGCTACTCACCACAAAAAAAGGCGTTACGGCCAATTCCTGCGCGATAAAACCGCAAGCAGCCATAAAAGATGAGGGCGTATCGGACAAAATTCGCGACTCGACGGTAGCGGTTCTGGGAGTGCCCTGGCTAGCGGATTTGCTGTGCTAGCCTTTTTTTAGCTCCTGCTGCTTCGGATAAAAATTCATGGAGTTGCGGGCCAGAAAACAAGAATAATTCCGGAAGGACAGCGTTCATGAAGATCGATACAGTCGGCCCTGGCGGTCGTGCATTAGCGATTGTGACAGTGGCTGCCACATTGGGTTTGTCGGGTTGTTTTAGCAGCGACGACGATGATGACGACACGGGCGCTGCGCCTCCTCCTGCCGTCGCTAGCTACGCTGCAGAAATTCAGCGTACCGAGTTCGGCATTCCGCACATTACCGCGTCCGATTACAACGGGCTCGGCTACGGTCTGGGATACGCCTTCGCCCAGGACAACCTCTGTTCCTTTGCCGAAGAGATCGTCATTGCCAATGGCGAGAGTGCCCTTTATCTAAGCAACGGCAACGTCGCCAGCGATATTTTCTATACCTGGTACAACTCCGAGGAACAGCGGCTTGAGTATCTCGAAACGCAAACCCAGGAGGTCCGCGATGCCATTCAGGGCTATGCGGCAGGTTACAACCGTTATTTGCGCGATACGGGAGTGGATAGCGTGGACGCTACCTGCGCTGGGCAACCCTGGGTTCGTGAAATAGACGAAATGGATCTATTGGCTGTTTACGGCAAGGGCAACCTGCGGGGCGGCCTGTCGAACTTCGTGGGACCCATCGTTGCCGCTACCCCGTCCCCACAAGCCACCAGCCTGGACGTGAATGATGGACAAATGATGGACATGAGCACCATCAACGTAACCGAGGGTGGCAGTAACGCCTATGCCTTTGGTTCAGAAGCCACCGCAAACGGCAGCGGCATACTCTACGGCAACCCGCACGAACCATGGGAAGGCGTTCAGCGGTTCTATGAATTTCACCTGACTTTGCCAGGTGAGCTGGACGTAATGGGCGTTGGCCAGCAAGGTCAGCCGTTTCCCAACATTGGTTTCAACAAAGACGTAGCCTGGAGCCACACAGTCTCGACCGCCAAGCGTTTCACCCTTTACCAGCTAGAACTGGTTGACGGGGACCCGTTGAAATACAACTACGAAAACGCCAATGGTGAAATCGAACAGCGCGATATCGAGCGGGTGGACGTTACCGTGCAACTGCCGGGCGGCGCGACGCAAGAGGGAGCTATCTATCTTTCCCACTTCGGCCCGATGATCGCCATCAATCTGGTCAACGGGGCTTTGCCGGCCTGGGGCACCAATAACCTGGCCTTTGCCATCCGTGACGCTGCATCGGAGAACCCCAGGGCCATTAATCAGTGGCTGGCGATGAACAAGGCCGTCAGCGTGGAGGATCTGGTCGACACCATGCAGGAGATTGTCGGCTTGCCCTTCGTCAACACCATTGCTACCGACCGGCACGGAAAGGCGCTGTACGCCGATATTTCCACCGTGCCGCATGTCACGGCAGAAAAATTTGCCGCCTGCATTAATGGCCAGCCATTATTGATGGCGCTTGCCGGGTCCGGCCTGCCAGCACTGGATGGCAGCACGGCTGCCTGTGAGTGGGGCAATGATGCCGATTCGCCCCAAGCTGGAATCTTTGGCGGAGGCAATTTGCCGTTCATCATACGGGACGATTATGTCGCCAACTCCAACGACAGCTACTGGCTGAGCAACCCTGAAGCGCCACTGACCGGGTTCTCACCGCTGTTGCGTCGCAAATTGCTGCCTTATCCCAACACTACCATCCCCGAGGCGGCTCCGCGCCTACTGCGGACTCGCATGGGGTTGGTCCAGATCGAAGAGCGCCTGAGCGGCACGGACGGATTGGGTGGTAACACGTTTACCCTCGATCAGTTGCAGGAGGTGGTCTATGGCAACCGCAGTTATGCAGCGGAACTTGTGCTTGACGACGTACTGGCAGACTGCACTGCGGATCCGGCAATGCCGCTAACGGATGGCGGTGTGGTCGATGCCACGCAGGCCTGCATCGTGCTGGGCGACTGGGACCGGCGCAACGACCTGACTAGCCGCGGTGCTCACGTATTCCGTGAGTTCTGGAAAAGGGTGGCTTTCAACGAGACCAGTGATGCTGGCTTCGATGTGCCGTTCGATCAGAGCAACCCCATCACCACGCCCCGTGAGTTGACCATTGACGCAGATACACGCCAGGCGCTCGGCGATGCGATAAAGCTGTTCCAGGACCGGAACGTAGCGCTGGATGCAACGCTTGGTGAGCTGCAGTATGTGGTCGATGCGGGCGCGAACGGAGAGCGCATTCCGCTGCATGGAGGCTTTGGTCGCGAAGGTGTTTTCAACGTAGCCGAAGGGCCGGGGCCGGATGAAAATGGCGAGTACACACCCATCAATAAAGGCCCGACCTATATGCAAACGGTGACCTTCGACGAGAATGGTCCGGTTGTCGAAGCGCTGCTTGCGTACTCACAGTCCCCGGATCCGTCACGCCCGTTTCACCGTGACCAGACTCGCCGCTATTCCGCTGAAGACTGGATCCCGCTGCCGTTCAGTCCGCAGGAGATAGCGGAGCAGGCCATAGGCGAGAAAATCCAGCTGAGTGAGTAGCGAGCAGAGCGGTTTCTTGTCATGAGGTTGAAGCCTCTACCTTTCGAGGTAGAGGCTTTTTACGGATCAGCCTTGCGATTCGGAATCCGAGCAGTCCGGCTCCGATGTAAACGTCTTGGAGGCGTCTACCACACCCAGTTTCTCCAGGGTCCGGCGACCAATGAGTAATGGATAGTTCATCTTGTCACGGTCATTCAACGAGAACTCTTCGTGGTAAATCCTGTTCCCTAGGCATATCCGCATTTTCACTACCGGACGGCGCTCCGAGCCGCCTGCGCCTCGTACCTTGATATGACGCTCTATCTCGCGCTCGAATTCAGACTCGACCATTTCGTCGGTGTCTATATCCTCCAGCTCAACACGGAAGCGAATCCAGTCATCCCCATTCCTTTCGAATTTTTCCAGATCCTCAGCATGCAGTGAAGAGGTTAACGCACCCGTATCCAGTTTCATCTTTACTGACACTTTTTCCGGCAACAGCTTGCCTTCCTCTATCCAGCCGAACACGATCGGAGCGTCAGCCGCCGCGTAGGGTGCCGCGAAACACAATGCGAGCAGGGCAGGGGCGAGTTGGACGTTGAAGATTTTTTTCATAGGACACTCTGATGATTTGTGGAGGCAGCGAACGTACTGCCTCCACAAGTGGACTGGCATGCAGGGCAAATGTTCACCACTCCCTAAGGCTGGTGCAGCGCCTTCATTTTCGCCTGGGTGACTGGCATCATCACCAGATCATGCAGTCTCCAGTCCAGGCTCAGGGCATGAGCATTCAACTGCTCGATCTGTTCGGCCACGTTGGTCTCGGTATGTAGAAGAATAAACACCTCGCCTGCGATCATCCTGCCTTCCTGGCGTAGTCTGATAGCCAGCTCGTCGACCTCCGTCCGTTGCAAAAGCGCGTCCCGCACGGTTTGTTCAAGATTCAGGGGTTTGCCTGTCGCGATGTCGGCGGGCCGATGATCCATCAGATCCTGCATGGCCCGTTTTACGTTGCTGAACCCGTCCTTGAGCACATCCAGTCCGATGATCGTTGCGGCAGCGGCGTCGGCCCACCATATTCCCAGCCCAATACCCAGGACGCCCAGTATCGCTGCCCCGGCCGTCAGCCAGTCGGCCTTGTTCATGGCGGCATCGGCGTACAACGTGCTTTCATGAAGATCCTTGGCTAACGGAAGTTTCTTGCGGCCAAGGATAAAGGGGGGAATGATGCTGTAGGTCAACGCAACGATCATGATCCAGCCCGCCCACACTCCCCATTGCTGCTCCAGGAAGTAGAAATGGCCGATGGTGGGATGGTCCTGTTTGATGAGTGTGCTAATACCTTCGTAAAGAATGAACAGACCAACGATCGAAACGGCTACCGCGGCGGCAAGAAATGCCAGCAAGGTCGCCCGGTTGCGGCCATAGGGATATTCCACGCTGGGCGGTGTTTTTCGAATGCGGTTGGCAACCAGAAAGGACAGCGGCGGAACCAGGCTGATCAGATCCTCGATAAAGGCCGCCCTCATTGCCTGGGAGTTTCCGGTTGCCATGAACATGACCACCGCAATGGTCAGCAGGAAAAAGATAGACCACCATTCGAGTCTGATGGCTCGCTTTAGCTGGGCGTCCTGCTGGTCGGGAAGGCTGAATACCGGACGGACGATCATTCAGAAATCTCCTGCTGCAAGATGTCCGTCAGACGGTTCCTGGGCTGAGCATCAAGAAACTCCTCCAGGCGCATGAGCAGGGCGTTCTCACCAGATGGGACGGCCATTACATGGTCTTCCTTGTCGATCTGGATATTGGTTTTCTCAAAACCCAGCCCTTCCAGCCGCCATGCGGAGCTTCCAGCTGGAGTCTGCACATTTCGCAGGTCCTCGACTTCCTGAACCACGGCGCCTTGTTGTTCCAACGGCGTTTTCAGTCCGCTGTTGCGTAACACCGTGACTGGCATATTTTCAACAGTGTTGATCATCGGTCTGCCTGTGGGTACTCCGACCAACTGTCTGTCGATGAAATAGGGCGCGGTGAAACCAGCGTGGGCGGCCCAGGGATTGCTTTTGGTCAATCCGCCTATGATTACGTCCAGTTCCCTGTTTTTCAGCAGATTGAAAAGATCCTCCTCGCCCGCCCAGTGGACTTCTGCCGATACACCCAGCTCCTCAGCGAAATCCAGGATCAACCGACCTTCCAGGCCGCCAGGCTCGCCGTTGGCGTGCTGGCTTACCCAGGGCTCGCTTGCCGTGGCTCCGATTCGCAGCACGCCACGGTCCATCACGTTATCAAGCGACTGTTCTGGGTCCTTCGGAAAGGGATCGCAGCCGGAAACTAAAATCAGCGAGATCAACGCAAAGGTAGGGATCAAGAGCGTACGGACCGATTGTCCCTGCATAACGCCTCCGGTTTGATCTGATAGGGACGGTTGTACCCACAATTCGGACCGCGCCAGGTGACGCGGGTTCCTGTTCGGTCGGAGCAGCCTGTTGTCGGGTCCAGTGCCGCAGAAGCGGACTGAGGACACGAGTGAAGGCAAAAGATCCCTCTAGCGCCAGAGCGCAGCACCGCCGGAAATGCCGGTACCGTCTGTAACGATTCTCACGGATTCAGGCAGCTTGGTGTCGATGTGTCGCGCGTTCCCACCGCTGAGCACGATCTGATCCGGATGCAGGAGTATTTCCAGCAGCTTCACAACGTGGGTGAGTCTGGCATTCCACTGTTCCTTGCCGATGCGCTTGAGCGCACCGTCGCCCAGATACTGGTCGTAGGTTTCGTTATCCACAACCGGATGGTGGGCCAGTTCCATATGGGCCATGAGCAGACCATCGCGGAACAGCGCGCTACCGAACCCGGTGCCCAGGGTGACGACCAACTCGATTCCCTTGCCGCTGATCAATGCAAACCCTGCCATGTCGGCGTCGTTGATGATTCTGGCTGGCCGGCCGCCGAGCTGGCTGGAGATAGCCTTGGCGAGGTCCAAACCAACCCAGAGATCGCTGTGCAGATTGGCCGCGGTCAGCACCCGCCCGTCCCGTATAACGCCGGGGAAACCGATGGAGATCCTGTCGTAGGAGGGCAATGGGCGCACCAGCTCCGCTATGGTCGCCAGCAGAGCGGCTGGAGGGCAGGGTTGCGGCGTAGGCGCCTGAACCCGCTCGCACGCTGGCAGTCCGTTATCGTCCAGCACCACGGCCTTGATTCCGGTTCCGCCCACGTCGATTGTCAATATTCCGGATTTCACAAGCCCCCTTGTTTCGGTGTGGCAGGCCGTGCACCCTGCGAGCCGATTGCTCGGCAAGGAGCGAGCACATTAGTTTCCATGGGCTTTAGCATAGCCGGTTTCCCCACGGACTATGTCAGGAAGCGGGCAGGCAGGGCCGTCGGTAGCGATCGGTCTGTCGCATAGCGCTGTTTTTTTGACGTTTCCGCTGGGTTAATCCTCGTTCTGCCGACTCTTTCACAGCATCTCCCCGCTCAATTGCCTAGAATTCGCCCCTTCCGGTGCTGGAAAGCCCCGCTCTGTCACCTCAAGGAACAATGGATGTTCAACCCAGCCAATGAATCACACTTCAACCTGAGCATCAAAGACATCGGGCACGACTTCAAGGTGCTGGCATTCACCGGCGACGAAGCCATCTCTCAGCCCTACAGCTTTACCCTGGAACTGGTCAGCGAATACCCCGATCTGGATATCGAGACTTTTCTGCACCAACCCGCTTTCCTGGCCTTTGCCGCAGGCGGCAAGGGCGTACATGGCCTGATCCACAGCATCGCTCAGTCCGAAGCCGGCAAGCGCCTGACCCGTTACCGGATTACCCTGGCGCCGCACCTTGCCTATCTGGCGCACCGCACCAACCAGCGGATCTTTCAGCATCTCTCGGTTCCGCAGATCATCGCGCAGG
>DRFO01000033.1 GCA_011050525.1 Halopseudomonas xinjiangensis | reverse complement strand
GGCCAAGGATGCCTCCAGACGCCCCGCCACTCCGGCTAGCTGGCACCCCGATTTGTATGTCAACGCAGCGCATGGTTCGCGAGGACTGGTCAGTTGTCCGCTCAGCGGCGAGCTGGTTGCCGCCTGGATAACAGGCGAACCGCTTCCGCTACCCAGGGATCTGGCCGAAGCCGTACATCCCGGGCGGTTTCTGCTGCGCAATCTCATACGAGGCACCGGATCCGGCAAGCCGGCGCAGACGTAGCGCTGCGATCAGGTTGCGAGCAGGTTGTTCACGCCATCATAGAGAAGCTTGCCACCAGTAAAGAACAAGAACACATAACACAGCTGGTAGATCAGTTTTTCGTCACTGCGCTGCAGCAACCAGAAGCCCATCCCAACGCCAATCGGAGCCAGGGGCAACAGCACTAGTGAAGTCAGCAGGTTAGCTGCGGTGAACTGCTCCAGATAAATGTAAGCTGGAACCTTGGCGAGATTCACCGCCGCGAAGAATACCGCGATGGTGCCCATCAATATGGTTTTTTCCAGCCTCTGCGGGAGCAGATAGATATTAATGGGCGGGCCCCCAGCGTGAATGCCGAAACTGGTGAAGCCCGATACCATTCCCCAGAACCCGCCGTGCACTTTGCTGATGGGCTTGATTGGCGGCTCGCCACGCCGCAACCAGCTATTGAGCGTAAAAATCAATGCGATAACGCCGATCATGATCTGGATATGCGCTTCGGTCATCACGCGAAAGGTCAGCGCGCCGAGAACCACACCCACCAGCGAGGCCGGCAGAATGATACGCAGGTTGGGTTTGCTCCAGCGTCCACGGAAGGTTCGCAATGCGACCAGATCCATGACACAGAGAATCGGCAATAGAATCGCCGCAGCCTTTTGTGGCGCAACCACCAGAGCCATCAAAGGCACGGAAAGAATGGCAATATTTCCGCCAAAGCCGCCCTTGGCGATACCATAGAGCAGCACGGCGGGGATAGCGCAGAGATAGAACAGCGGGTCGGTGATCATAAGGGCTTGTTAAATATCAACAGGCCCAGCAGTGTATCACCCCTTCCCTTCCCCATCAGACAGTCATCCGAGACGTAGACGCAATGCTGATACCGCATCATATGCTGGACCCACAGACTCTGGAGCGCATGCTCGAAGACTTCGTGACCCGCGACGGCACCGACAATGGTTACGAAGCCTCGCTCACAGAGCGTGTCGAGCGCCTGCGCAAGCAGGTGGAGCGCCGCGAAGTGCTCATCGTTTTCCATCCCGACACCGGCGACACCAGTCTGGCGCACCGGCGTGACGTGCCCCGGGAAATGCTGCTGGATCTGGAATAGACGTCAGCGCAGCCTGTCCGCCAGCGCCTCCATAGCCGGCAAGGTCATGGGAAACGTATGTGCGCTGGTGGCAACCGGGTGGGACGACAGTCTGACCACGACCAAGCCAACGGCGGGGTTCACATGAATGGTCTGTCCATGTACGCCGAGCGCCTCGAATGCACCGTCCTTGTTGTGGCTAATCCACCACTGGTTACGATACGAATAGCCTGGCTGGAAATCCCTGCCGGACGCCTTGAACGCCTCGCGATCAGCTCCTTCGCGGATACTTCTAACCACTTCAGGACTGACGATCTGCTCGCCGTTAAGCTTGCCTTCGAGCCGCATCATCTCGCCAAATCGCGCCAGATCGCGGAGCGTAGCGTTCATACCTGCACCCGCCCATTCGGCGCCGTTGCGGTCAAGCAGCATATAGGCGTCATGCTCAGCGCCCAGCTTCTGCCAGATACGCTCACTGATCAGGTCCGCGGTGTGTTTGCCCGTCGCCCGGCGTAGCACCCAGCCCAGCGTTTCGGTATGCACGGTTCGATAGCGAAAGGCCTGGCCATGCTCTTCCGCCGCGCCAATGGTCGGCAGATAGCTGTACAGGTCGCGCTCGCCGGTGAAGCCATCGGGAGCTGGCACCATGCCAGCGGCCAAGGCATACTTGACCACGTCCGACTCCGCATCGGCATACACCTCGCTATAGTCGATATCCGCCGTCATGTTCAAGAGTTGTTGCAGAGTCGCTCCCTGCCAGCCGCTTTCGCTCAGCTCCGGCACGTAATCCGTGACCAGCGCGTCGGCCCGCAGCACGCCCTCCTCAATCAATTGGGTGGCCAACAGGCCCAGAAATGACTTGGTCATCGACCACATGATATGCGGCTGGTCGGCCGGCATACCCTCGTGATAGGCCTCATAAATCACCTTGCCGTCCTTCATGATGATGGTTGCATCGGCGTAGGTAGCGGTCAGATAGTCGCCAAAGGCCATTCGGGCACCATCCGGCCCGGTAAATTCCAGCGCATTTATGTCCTGCTGACGGTCTTCTCCCTGGGGAAGCTGGTAGGGCGTGCCGGAGCCACGGGCAATGTTGCGAGTGGGCAGCAGCTCACGCATGTGGTGGAAGGCCCAGCGAATGTTCGGGTATTGGTTAAGGAAATTGCTTGCATCGATTCGCTTGTCAGCCGGCGGAGGGAAGCCCTGCATCAGTTGCAATCGATCCAGACGAACCGTTTCAGGTGGCGGCAGGTGTGGCGTTTGGCCGTAGGCCGAGGAAATCATCAGCGTGAGTAAAGCTAGACCTGCAAGGGGCCGGAACGTCATGGCGAGACCTTATATGATTATTGTTGGTGGTCCTAGCCTAGCGACTACCTCCTCCCACGCCAGCGCCATATGGGCCAAAACAGAGGCCTTTAGTGCAAGGTGTAGCGATGGATAACCACCGGAGCGTAGCCTTTCTTTGGCAATATAGCTGTCAATGTTGTCATTCGAGCATCGGCCTGATGGTTTTGCTCAACTCTTTCCAGCGCGGCAGTACCCTTTCCGGAGGCGGGGTCAGTTCGGTCAGGTCATCCGTGCCTTGCTGAAAGGTAAATACCTGTATGGCAATCATCGGGCTGAAGGTACCGCCGGTATGCGCCAGGCCGAACCAGGCGCGCTCCTGTTCCCCCGAATCGGGTTTGGGCTCGAGAAGCCAGCCGTCCATGCCGGCGAGCCGGTCGCCGATGTAGGTTGGCTCGATGAATTTGGTTTTACGCCATTCGCTGCCGTCATAACCGGGGCGGTAGTCGGTGTTGTAGGTACCGATGGTCGGTTTGGTATCCCATGGATCCTTGGCGGAGGCGGTAACGATTCTAAAAATCACGTTCGGCGTGCTGGTAAAGCGCAGGCTGTTCTTTATGGAGTAGGCGGTTTTGCCATCATCGGCAATAAAGCCGTACGGCATGCAGATGCCCGGCCCCTCGGG
>DRFO01000032.1 GCA_011050525.1 Halopseudomonas xinjiangensis | reverse complement strand
TGCCGCTGTCGAAGGCGGCGACCGTGGCGTGGCCCACGGCCTCGGCCACCTGGGCCGCCGTGGCGTAGCCCTCCGAGATCACCAGCGCCGGCGCGGCCGCCAGGGCGTCCATGCCGCCGACCGGGTGGAAGCATCCTTCCTTCTTCGAGTCCTTGGCGAACCGCTTAGTGCCGTCCTCCTGGATGTATTGCATCGTCCATTGCTTGCCCTCTGCGTCGAAGGCCGGGATGTAGGTCTTCTGGCCTTCGCGGTCGGTCATCACGCCGGCCTGCGCCTGGATGCCTTTGGCTTGCAGGTAGGGCGTCGGCTGCTCGATGGGCACGAGGTCGGCCATCTGCCGACCGACGCGCTGCGCGGTGGCCTCCTGGGCCTTGTCCTGCTCGACGGCTCGCTGTGCCAGCTTCTCGGCCGCCTCGGCCTGGAGCTTGGCCTTCTCCTGGTCGCTCAAGGCGTAGCCCTTGCTCTTCCAGGTAATGTCCGTGCCGGTCTTGTTGTTGATGATCCGCCCGGCCGGGTGCCCGTCCAGGTGGCCCACGTAGAAGGGGTCGCCTCAGAAAACGGAAAATAAAGCACGCTAAGCCCTTACTTACCCAGATGTTTGACTGTTCGTGGCACTTTCACCATGGCAATTGCAATTGCCCAACCCTTGCAAAATGCCGCACGCCTCTACAGATCGAGAGCCAGAACACTTCTCGCGCAAATCAACCAAGTGCCGTTTTAACTGCAACAGCGCGGACACACGCATTTCCACCTGTTGAATATGGGCCTCCAGCAGCGTGTTGACCTCCCGGTCGAAAAATCCCCCGGTGATTCGGTGTTCGCTGGCACGATCAACGAATCCGGCTCGTTCGAGTACCGCGTCACCGCCTTGGCCAACAACTCCACTTTGGCCCGGATCATTCACGCGGTAGAGGCTGCGCAAGGTAGTCGTGCGCCGACTCAGCGTTTTGTCGATCAGTTCGCCCGCTGGTACACCCCCGTTGTATTCGGCGTTGCCATCGCCGTCGCGTTGTTGCCGCCGCTGTTCATGGGTGCGGCATGGCTCGACTGGATCTACCGTGCATTGGTTCTGCTGGTGGTCGCCTGCCCGTGCGCACTGGTGATCTCTACACCGGTCAGCATCGTCAGCGGCCTGGCCGCCGCCGCTCGCCACGGCATTCTCATCAAAGGTGGCGTCTATCTGGAAGAAGGCCGCAAGCTGCGCTGGCTGGCTCTGGACAAGACCGGCACGATCACGCACGGCAAGCCCGCACAGACCGACTTTGTCACATGGGGCAATGCACTCGCCTCGGACAGCCGCAGCATCGCTGCCAGTCTGGCGGCCCGCTCAGACCATCCTGTATCCAAGGCGGTGGCACAGGCCGCGCAGACGGACGGGGTTGCCTTGCTCGACGTGGCCGAATTCAACGCGCTGCCCGGTCGGGGTGTGCAAGGCCAAATCAACGGTGCGACCTACCATCTGGGCAACCACCGGATGCTCGAAGAGCTGGGGCAGTGCACACCAGAGCTAGAGCAGCGCATCGCTGCGCTGGAAACCGCTGGCAAGACCGTCGTGATGTTGGTAGGCGCAAAGGCGGTACATGCCTTATTCGCCGTAGCGGACACCATCAAGGACAGCAGCAGGACCGCCATCGCCGAGCTGCACGCACTGGGCATCAACACCATGATGCTGACCGGCGACAACCCCAATACGGCACAGGCCATTGCCGCACAAGCCGGAATCGACCGTGCGCAAGGCAACCTACTCCCAGATGACAAATTGCGCGAAGTGGAGCAACTGGCCCGAAGCGGCAAGGTTGGCATGGTCGGTGATGGC
Organism: Halopseudomonas xinjiangensis; assembly: GCA_011050525.1. Lineage (GTDB taxonomy): Bacteria > Pseudomonadota > Gammaproteobacteria > Pseudomonadales > Pseudomonadaceae > Halopseudomonas > Halopseudomonas xinjiangensis_A. The sequence continues at coordinate 3,782 of DRFO01000032.1, read as the reverse complement.
ATCAACGATGCCCCGGCCTTGGCGCGTGCGGACGTCGGCTTTGCAATGGGAGCGGCTGGCACAGATACCGCAATCGAGACCGCCGACGTGGCCCTGATGGACGACAACCTGCGCAAGATTCCGACCTTCGTGCGCCTGTCGCGTGCGACGGCGCAGGTGCTGATGCAAAACATTGTGCTGGCCCTTGGCATCAAGGCAGTATTTCTGGTACTGACCTTCACGGGTCAAGCGACCATGTGGATGGCGGTGTTTGCTGATATGGGGGCCAGCTTGCTCGTCGTTGGCAATGGCTTGAGGCTGTTGCGCAAATGAGCTGGAAATTCTTTCTCTACGACTGGGGTGGTCTGAACATCGCGTTGTTCCAAGCCATCAACATGAGCACACCTGCAGCGCTGGAACCGCTGGCATCGTTCTTCAACCTTGTGATAGGCAACTACTGGACTGCACCACTGATGCTCTTGGCGATGTGGGGATGGTCAAAGTCGGCACCTGACCCAACGCGGGCCGATGCCATCCGGTACAGACTCAGAGTCTTTAGCGTGGCCTTTGCGTTGGCATTTCTCGTCGCCACCATCTTGAAGCTATGGATCGACTTTCCACGCCCGCCTGCCGTTTTTGGCGACATGGTGCGCGTTATCGGGGGCATCGAACGACACTACAGCCTGCCCAGCGGGCATGCCACCTATTCCGCGCTGGTGGTCGGCGCGCTCTGGCCTTTGATAGGCCGTCGTGGCCGCATCGGCTTGGTGTTGTACGCCGCATTGGTCGGTTGGTCACGCATCGCAGCCGGAATGCACTTTCCTGCCGATGTGCTGGCGGGGTGGGTACTTGGATTGAGTTGCACGGCGCTCGCCGGGTGGCTGATGCCGCTGGCCGTCCCTGTGTGGCAATCGGCTCGCCGCACATCGACTTGGGTCTGGTTCGCAGTGGCCGCCAGTGCTGTCATGACCGATCAGCTCGCAAAGTTCGCCATCACCCGCACGTTTGCCTACGGTGAACAGGTCGAAGTCACGCCCTTCTTCAACTTCGTCCATGTCCTGAATCCCGGCGCGGCATTCAGCTTTCTGGCGAACGCTGGCGGCTGGCAACGTTACTTTTTCATCACGCTGGGCCTGGTCGTGTCTGCTTGGCTGGGACGCATGCTGTGCCAGCAATTGCCCCGTCTCGAAGCGATGGGATACAGCCTGATCCTCGGCGGTGCGCTGGGCAATGTCGCGGATCGTGTGCTGCGTGGACAGGTTGTTGATTTCCTTGACTTCCATTGGCGACTTGCGCACTGGCCCGCCTTCAACCTCGCTGATGTGGCGATAACTATCGGAGCGCTCTGCCTGTTCTTGACGGTTGTACCGAAAAGCAGTAAAGGCACAGAGGCCGAGGTGTCCGGTTAAGCTATACCCTAACCTGGCGTCAGATCATCCGGTGAGGAAACGTCAGAATAGAGCCACCTTGCGGATTGTTTGACACAGGCCGTCAAAGGTCATAGATTTCTTCCTGACACATTTTCCTCAGGAGGATACCTTGCACGGTCAGCGCATCGGTTACGTCCGCGTCAGCAGCTTCGACCAGAACCCGGAGCGGCAACTGGAACAGGTTCCGGTGGACAAGTTGTTCACCGACAAGGCGTCGGGCAAGGACACACGGCGGCCCGAACTGGAACGGCTGCTCGCCTTCGTGCGCGAAGGAGACACGGTGGTGGTGCACAGCATGGATCGTCTGGCGCGCAACCTCGACGACCTGCGCCGCCTGGTGCAGAGCCTCACCCATCGCGGCGTGCGCATCGAATTCGTGAAGGAGCATTTAACCTTCACCGGCGAGGACTCACCGATGGCGAACCTGATGCTCTCGGTGATGGGCGCGTTCGCCGAGTTCGAGCGCGCCTTGATCCGCGAGCGTCAGCGCGAGGGTATTGCGCTTGCCAAGCAACGCGGTGCTTACCGTGGCAGGAAGAAATCCCTGCCGTCTGAGCGTATTGCCGAACTGCGCCAACGTGTCGAGGCTGGCGAACAAAAGACCAAGCTGGCACGTGAATTCGGAATCAGTCGCGAAACCCTGTATCAATACTTGAGAACGAATCAGTAAATATGCCACGTCGTTCAATCCTGTCCGCCGCCGAGCGGGAAAGCCTGCTGGTGTTGCCGGACTCCAAGGACGACCTGATTCGACATTACACATTAAGCGATACCGACCTCTCGATTATCCGACAGCGGCGCGGGCCAGCCAATCGGCTGGGCTTCGCGGTGCAGCTTTGCTACCTACGCTTTCCGGGCGTCATACTGGGCGTTGATGAACCGCCGTTCCCGCCCTTGCTGAAACTGGTCGCCGACCAGCTCAAGGTCAGCATCGAAAGCTGGGGCAAGTACGGACAGCGGGAGCAGACCCGGCGTGAGCACCTGATCGAGCTGCAAACCGTCTTCGGTTTCCGGCCCTTCACCATGAGCCACTACCGGCAGGCCGTCCACACGCTGACCGAGCTGGCCATGCAAACCGACAAGGGCATTGTGCTGGCAAGCGCCTTCATCGAGCACCTGCGGCGGCAGTCGGTCATTCTGCCTGCTCTCAACGCCGTCGAGCGGGCGAGCGCCGAGGCGATCACCCGCGCCAACCGGCGCATCTACGACGCCTTGGCCGAACCGCTATCGGACATGCATCGCCGTCGCCTCGACGATCTGCTCAAGCGCCGCGACAACGGCAAGACGACCTGGCTGGCCTGGCTGCGGCAATCCCCGGTCAAACCGAACTCGCGGCACATGCTGGAACACATCGAACGCCTCAAGGCGTGGCAGGCGCTCGACCTGCCCTCCGGCATCGAGCGGTCGGTGCACCAGAACCGGCTGCTCAAGATCGCCCGCGAGGGTGGCCAGATGACGCCAGCCGACCTGGCCAAGTTCGAGCCGCAGCGCCGCTACGCGACTCTGGTTGCGCTCACCATCGAAGGCATGGCGACCGTCACTGACGAAATCATCGACCCTTGAGGTCGGGGTAGGTCTGCTTGCATGTGGGGAAGTTGCTGCAACCCCACCAGAATTGCCCCTTCTTCTTGCTCGGCCGGCGCGACAAGCCGCTGCCGCAGGCCATGCACTTGTGAAGGGATGACACCGGCGCGGCTTCCTTGCCGCCGGCGATGGTCACGGCTCCGCTGTTGGCCTTCGCCACCTGGTCGCGGATGAACGTCTCTTGCTTCGTGATGAAGGCGTCCAGGGCGGCCGTGCCCTGCTCGACGCCTTTCAGCATCCGCTCGTAGAGCGCGGTCAGCACCGGGCTTTTCACAACCTCGGGCAGCGCGTCGATGACGCTGCGGCCGAGGGTCGTGCTGATGATCTGCTTGCCTTTGACGGCCAGGAACTCGCGCCGCTTCAACTCGGAAATGATCGACGCGCGGGTGGCCGACGTGCCGATGCCGTCGCCCTCGCGCAGCATCTTCTTGTGCTCGGCATCGCTGACGAACTTGTGGATGTTCTCCATCGCGCGGATCAGCGTGCCCTCGGTAAAGCGCGCTGGCGGCTTCGTCTTGGCGTCCTTGCGGGTGGCGTCCGTGCAGGTCACGGCGTCGCCCTGGGCCATCGACGGCAGGGCCTGCGTGCCGCTGTCGTCGTCCTCGTCCTTCTCGCCTTCCTCGTCGGCCTGGCTGTACACGTCACGCCAGCCGTTGCGCGTGACTACCTTGCCGCTCGCGGCGAAGTTCTCGCCCGCGATCTCGACGCCCACGGTGGTCTGCATGTACTCGTGCAGCGGGTAGAACTGCGCCAGGTAGGCGCGCACGATCAGGTCGTAGATGTTGCGCT
>DRFO01000031.1 GCA_011050525.1 Halopseudomonas xinjiangensis | reverse complement strand
GGCTGGCGGTCGCTACCGCGCTGCGCATGAGTCCCCGTACGCTGCAACGTCGGTTGCAGGAAGAGGGCAACAGTTTCCAGCAACTGCTGGATGAGACCCGCCGCGAGCTGGCGGTGCAGTATCTGGGGCAACCACAGCTGACTCTGCTGGAAATCGCTTACCTGCTCGGATTTGCCGACCCAAGCAACTTCTTTCGAGCATTCAAGCGCTGGTTCAGCATGCCGCCTGGACAATACCGGGCTCAATTGAAAAGGAACAAAGACGAACCGGTAGTGCCTGACATATCTGACATAGAGGACACGCTTTGATGGACGCGTTAACGGCTTTGCATGAACGGGTTTCGGTTCCTCGTCTGATTGGGCCAGCGCCCGATGCAGCTCAGCGGGAGGCGCTGTTCAAGGCCGCTTTGAGAGCGCCCGATCACGCGTATCTTCGTCCGTGGCGCTTTCTGGTTCTGGAGAGCGAGGGGCTGGAGCGCCTGGGCGAACTGTTCGGCAGGGCTGCCCTGGCAGAAACAGAGGATCTGTCGCCAGATATCCTGGCGCGTTATCAGGGGCTACCCCTGCGCGCGCCGCTGATTGTAGTCGCCATCTGTCAATATCATGCGCACCCGAAGGTGCCGCGTATCGAACAGGAAATGGCCTGTGCGGTGGCGGTGGGCAATATGCTGGTAGCGGCCCACGCCATGGGCTTGGGGGCTGTCTGGCGCACGGGTGATTTGGCTTATAATCCGCTGGTCAGAAGCGGGTTGGGGCTGGCAGAAAACGAGCAGATAGCCGCCTTTCTGTACATCGGTCATCCGGCGGGTGTCCTCAAGGCCATTCCAGAACTGCAGATCAGTGACTATTTTCAGTCATGGAGTGGTCTCTGATCACGCTTTGCTGATTTGAATGACCGCGCGGAGCCCACCGGCTTCGTTATGCGAAAATACCAGCGTTCCCTCATGACGGGCGATGGCGCGCCTGGCGATGGCAATACCCAGCCCATGGCCGCTATCGGCGGGTTGGCCTGGAACCCGGGCGAAGGGTTCACCTAAACGGGGTAACCATCCATCAGGAACCCCGGGACCTTGATCATCAATGGTAATCAGATAGCGCTGGGCCTCGGCGGCAGCGCCGATACGTATCACTCCGTCCTGAGGCGAGAAACGCAGGGCGTTGCGCAGCAGATTGTCCAGGGCGCTGGCCAGCTGGTCCGGCCAGCCGAGCAGCTTGGCCTGGGTGCAACCTTCTATTTTCAGGGTTTGTTTGCTGAGCGCCACGAAACGCGTGTCTTCCGTTATATCTTCTATCAGTTCATCCAGATCAAAGACCTCGGGAGGTTGATCCTGGGTGTCGAGTCGGCTTAGCGTGAGAATGTCGTCAATCAGCCGGTCCAGCCGGGTGCATTCCAGATCGAGTCGACTCCATAGCGGATCCTCTTTAGCCAATGGTGCCTTGCTGCCAATCGCCAGACCAATCCGCAGGCGGGCGAGCGGCGAACGAAGTTCGTGTGAAATGTCGCGCATTAGCTGCTGTTGACTGTCCAGCAAGCTTTGAACACGATCGCCCATGGTCTGAAACCGCCGCGACAGTTCACCTATCTCGTCTCGTCGTTGTCCTATCCTGCCGAGCGTCTTGGCATCGAACTGCCCCTTTGCCAGCGTCTGGGCGGCCAGTCCGAGTTGCTGAAGCGGCGCTGTCAGATAGCGGCTAAGCAACAGGCTGATAAAGCCCAGTACGGCCATCGCCAGGGTAACGTTGGCGATCAGTGCGAAGGGAGTTCTCTGCCAGCGAAACAGTTCGGGAGCCGGTATGTGAAGAGTCAGTTGATAGTCCTGCGCGGGCGATGCCCAAGCTAGCTGAAAAAGGCGTCCATGCCGCGAACTTCGCTGGTCTGCCCGGGCCGCTGGAGCTTGTTGGAAACGAGGCCAGGGGGGCAGGGTGCCGGGAAGCAGGCGATAGCCCTCATTGCTGTAGAGTTGCGCCCGCAAGCGATATTCCTGCCGCTGTGTTTCGAGCCAGGCTTGTGCGGCCAGCGGTCCTTCGGTTTCATAGGTTTCAACCAGTTGTTCAGCAAAATCCCGCAGTTGGGGATGGAACTGGAGCAGGAGCCAGTCCTGCTGAAGAGCGCGGCTGACCAGAAAGCCCGATCCTCCCACCAGCAAAGTGGCGAGCCAGAGTACTGCAAAGACTTTCCAGAACAGCCGCATCAGGAATCAGTTTATTCAGCTGATTCGTGATGTTTGTCGCCATGCTTTTCTTTCATTTTCTTGTGCTTTTCCTTGCGCATTTCTTCGAACTTTTCCTGCTGTTCGGCGTTCAAGACTTCTTTCATGCGCTCCTTGCTTTCTTTGCGCAGGGCCTTGTGTTTTTCGTACTGCTCCTTGTGAATCGAGCGCACCTCTTCCTGCTGCTCCGCGCTGAGTTCGAGTTTTTCCGTTAAATGGTCCATGTAACGCTGATGATGGTCGCCCTTGTGCACTTCTGCCATCAGTGGCCCGGACAACCCGGTGGTGATGGCGAAGGCGCTGGCAAGTAGGATCTTTTTCATATCGTTTCTCCTGATTGATGCCCGGTTTATCCGGCCATTGCCAGAGAGTCTAGGAGATGGGTTGTCAAGACGGGATGCTGGTTGGTAAAGCTTTTGTAAAGACGCGTTCAGTTGTAGAGATAGCCTCTGCCACGTATCGACTGGATGCGACTACGCCCGTCGGGATGCGTGCCGAGTTTGCGCCGCAGGTTGCTGACGTGCATGTCCAGGCTTCGATCATAGGGTCCGAGGGGTTTATCCAGTGCCTTGCGGGACAGGCTTTGACGGTCGATGAGCTGCCCGGCGCGCTCAATCAGAATCCGCAGAATCAGCGCTTCGGTCTGCGTCAGCGATAGGGGCTCGTCGTTCTGCCATGCCATAAGTGAGTCGGTATCAACCCGAATATCACCTGAAACCAGCACATTGCTGTTATCCGCTTGGGTCTGGCTGCGGCGCAGCAACGCGCGCAGACGAGCCACCAGTTCGCGGGGATCACAGGGCTTGGCAAGATAGTCGTCAGCGCCCAGCTCCAGGCCGAGAATGCGGTCCACCGGTTCTCCTCTGGCGCTCAGCATCAGAACCGGGGTGTTGCAGGTCTGGCGTAGCGAGCGAAGAATTTCCAGTCCGGTCATACCGGGCAGCATCACGTCCAGAATGATCGCTTCGAATGTTTCCCGGCGGGCCAGCTCCAGACCGCCGGGCCCGTCATGCGCCGCGGTAAGCTGGAATCCTTCGGCCGCCAGCCAGTCTGCCAGGAGCTCACACAACTCCTGATCATCGTCGATGATGAGGATGGCATGGTCTGTCAATTCAGCCACTCTTTGCGTCTGCGCCGTCCACCCATCTTGCCGGTGAGGAATCCCAGCAGCAGAGACCCTCCCACGGTGGTGCCGCCGACCATGAACCATTTCTGCCGTTGCTCTTCAAGCTGACTGGCGGCGACGAGTTCGGCGTCCATCTGCCGTGCTCGCAGGTTACGATTTTGCTCTTCCAGCTGCAGCAGTTGCTGCTGGGTGCCGCTGGAGGCCAATTCGTCAGCCAGGCGCTGGCGTTCAGCCTCGACCCGTGACAGCTCGGCTTGCAATATACCCAGATCCTGCTCGGCAGCGTCCGCCGCCGGCTCCGTTTCGGATGGGACTTGGGCGCTGACTACCGCAGGTATTAGCAGGCAGGTCAGCAGCAAGGCAGGGAATAAGGCTCTCGGCATGTCAGGCTCCTTGTCAGGCCGGTAGAACGCGCTTGAATGGTTTGATAACCACTTGTTGGTATACCCCAGCTTTCACATAGGGATCATCTTGTGCCCAGGCCTCTGCCTCGGTCAGCGATTCGAACTGCGCGACTACCAGGCTGCCGGTAAATCCTGCCGGCCCGGGATCGTTGGAATCGATTGCCGGGTGCGGACCGGCCAGCAATAAACGACCTGCGGCTTGTAGTTGATGCAGACGTTCAAGGTGGGCAGGGCGGGCTGCCAGACGTGCTTCAAGACTGTCCGGCACGTCGCTGGCGATGATGGCATAAAACATAAGAAGTCCTTGATCCTTGTTCTGAGAACGGTAACTTATGCCATTCCATTAGGCGTTGTCAGCGTTCGGACCGCATAATACGCAAAATATTTTCTTTGCCCTCAGGACATTGGAGCTCTCTTGTTAGCTGATCTGCATATGCACAGCACGGCCTCGGACGGCGTGCTGGACCCCGCCGAACTGATGCGCCGAGCTGCGCACGCAGGTGTCGACCTGGTGGCGCTGACCGATCACGACTGCCTGGACGGCCAGGTGCAGGCTGAGCAGACGGCTCGTTCGCTGGGTATGCGATGGGTCTCGGGCGTCGAGCTGTCGGCGCAGTGGCAGGGACATACATTGCACATTCTGGGTTACTCCTTTGATCTCGGAGCCCAGGATTTCGTCAGCGCCATCGGGATTGTCCAGAAGGGCCGCTGGCGTCGCGCGGAGCAGATTGCTGACAAGCTGGCCGCGAAGAAAATGCCGGGCGCTCTGGAAGGAGCGCTGGCCGTTCAGCGGGCAGCCGGGGCAGAGCTCCATAGCCCGCCAGCGCGCCCCCATTTTGCTGACTGGATGGTTAGCGCGGGCCATGTCAGGGACCGGGCTGAAGCGTTCCGCAAGTGGCTGGGCGCTGGCAAGCTGGGCGATATCAAGCAGCATTGGCCTGCATTGCAGGAAGCCATAGGGCCGTTACGCGCCGCCGGAGGCGTGGCGGTACTGGCCCATCCCTGGCAATACGGATTTACCCGGGCACGTCTTCGGCGTTTGTTGAAAGACTTTGCCGCAGCGGGCGGACGGGGCATTGAGGTGGTGAACGGCCAGCAGCCTGCCGAGCAGGTGGCGTATCTGGGCAAGTTGTGCAACGAATTTGGTTTTCTTGCCAGTTGTGGCAGTGATTTTCATCACCCTGACTCGCCCTGGATGGCTCTTGGGAAGATGAGCCCGTTTCCAGCCGATTGCACGCCGATCTGGGTCGATCCTCAGTTCTCCCGCTAAACTACAAGAAAAAACGTACAGGACACGATCTTGAGCCAATATTTTCAGCTTCATCCTGATAATCCCCAGGCGAGGCTGGTCCGCCAGGCGGCTGAAATAGTGCGCAATGGCGGCGTTATCGCCTATCCCACTGACTCGGCCTATGCGTTGGGTTGCCATCTGGGCGACAAGGATGCGCTTGAGCGCATACGCCGTTTGCGTCAGCTCGATGACAAGCATAACTTCACGCTGGTATGCCGAGATCTCTCCGAGTTAGGAGTGTATGCAAAGGTGGATAACACCGCCTTCCGCCTGCTCAAGGCCAATACCCCTGGGCCTTATACTTTTATTCTCAACGCGACCAACGAGGTCCCGCGGCGTCTGTTGCATCCCAAGCGCCGCACCATTGGTCTGCGCATACCGGATCATCAGATCACTCTGGCCTTGCTCGAAGAGCTTGGCGAGCCGCTGATGAGCGTGACCCTTATCCTACCCAACGACAGCCTGCCTCTGACCGATCCCGAAATGATCCGGGACCGCCTGGGCAAGCAACTGGACCTAATCATTGATGGGGGCGCCTGCAATATCGAACCCACTACGGTGGTCAGCCTGTTGGACGGAGAGGTGGAGCTGCTGCGAATCGGCCTCGGTGATCCTGAGCCTTTCGGCGGCAGCCGCGATCAATTCCAGTGAATCGTCGCTGGATGGAGGCAAACGCTGACGTGGCGACCTTTACAGGTATAATCGCCGCCACCCGGCTCGTTGCCGATCAGAAGTCCCTTACCTTATCCAGGAGTTCCCCTTGAGTTCCGTTGATTCCCAGCGCCGTGTATTGTCTGGCATGCGTCCTACCGGACGCCTGCATCTTGGTCACTACCACGGTGTGTTGAAAAACTGGGTCAAGCTTCAGCATGAATATGAATGCTTCTTTTTTGCTGCTGACTGGCACGCGCTGACTACCCATTACGAAACTCCGCAAGATATTGAGGCCAATGTCTGGGACATGCTGATCGACTGGCTGGCGGCGGGGGTCAGTGGGAGCTCGGCCACGCTGTTCGTGCAATCCCAGGTGCCAGAACATGCTGAACTCCATCTTTTGCTTTCGATGGTCACGCCGGTCAGTTGGCTGGAGCGGGTGCCGACGTACAAGGATCAACAGGAAAAACTTAAGGATCTCGATCTGGCGACCTACGGTTTTCTGGGATATCCGCTCCTGCAAAGCGCCGATATCCTGATATACCGGGCAGGCCTGGTGCCTGTCGGCGCAGACCAGGTCTCGCATGTGGAGATCACCCGCGAGGTGGCTCGGCGGTTCAACCACCTCTATGGTAAAGAGCCTGGTTTCGAAGAAAAGGCCGAATCCGCCGTACACAAAATGGGCAAGAAAGCGGCCAAGATGTATAGCAATTTGCGTCGCGCCTATCAGGAGCAAGGCGATGCCGATGCGCTCGAAACGGCCCGCGCGCTGCTCAAGGAGCAGCAGAACATCACGCTGGGTGACAAGGAGCGGCTGTTCGGCTACCTGGAAGGCGGCGGCAAGGTGATACTCCCGGAACCGCAGGCTTTGCTTACGCCGGATTCGAAGATGCCTGGGCTGGATGGGCAGAAAATGTCCAAGTCCTATGGCAATACCATTACGCTTCGGGACACCACCGACGAGGTCAGCGAGAAGGTTCGCCGCATGCCTACCGACCCGGCTCGCATACGTCGCACCGATCCCGGCGAGCCGGAGAAATGTCCCGTCTATCAGCTGCATCACGTATATACCGACAACGCCACCCATGAGTGGGTCCAGGAAGGATGTCGCACGGCGGGTATTGGCTGTCTCGACTGCAAGAAGCCGATCATCGACGCTATCTCCGCTGAGTTGGCGCCGATGCAGCAGCGCGCCAGGGAGTACGAGTCGAATCCCGATGCCGTGCATATGATCCTCAACGAGGGCACCGAGCGCGCGCGCGACGCCGCTCGCGATACGCTCGATGAAGTCAGGCAGGTCATGGGCCTGCACTATCGCAGGTAAACATGAACAAGCCGGACGATGACCAGCCGAACCTGTCCAGGAGCCCCGTGAGCGAGAGCCCAGTAAACGAGGAAATAGCGGACAGGATCGCTGCCATCGCACCGGTTTTGTCGGGCGCTCGTCAGCAGGAACTGCCCTTCGCCATGGTCTATGGCCAGGCCGTCACGCAGATGCCTCAGGATCTGTACATTCCGCCTGAGGCGCTGGAAGTCTTTCTTGAGGCGTTCGAGGGGCCGCTGGATCTGTTGCTCTATCTTATCCGCCGCCAGAATATCGATATTCTCGACATCCCGGTTGCCGAAATCACCAAACAGTACATGGGTTACGTTGAACTGATGAAGGTAGTTCGCCTGGAGCTGGCGGCCGAATATCTGGTAATGGCCGCCATGCTTGCCGAGATCAAGTCCCGCCTGCTGCTGCCCCGGCATCAGGAAGACGAGGATGAAGAGCATGACCCCCGGGCGGAGCTGATCAGGCGTCTGCAGGAGTACGAGCGATTCAAGCAGGCCGCTGAAGGCATCGACGGCTTGTCCCGAGTGGGTCGTGATATCAGCCTGGCCAGCGCCGAGGCGCCGATTTTTCACTCGGAGAAGGCGCACCCCGACATCAGTTTGCAGGATCTGATGCTGGCACTGTCGGATGTATTGCGTCGCGCCGATATGTTTGAAAGCCATCAGGTGACGCGGGAAACTTTATCCACCCGGGAGCGGATGGCCGAGGTGCTGGATCGCCTGAAGGGCGGCCACTTCGTTCCCTTTGTCAGTCTGTTCAACAGTCGCGAAGGCAAGCTTGGAGTGGTAGTTACCTTCATGGCGGTGCTCGAACTGGTAAAGGAGCAGTTGGTCGAGTTGGTGCAGAATGAGTCGTTCGCGCCTATTCATGTCAAAGCGAGGGGTGCAGATGAACCAACCATCGATTGAGACCATTCTCGAGGCCGCCATGCTGGCTGCCGGGAGGCCTTTGACCCTGGACAGATTTCGCGACCTTTTTGATGAAGGCAGTGCGCCTTCCAATGACATGCTCCGTGCGGCCCTGGAGCGTCTGCATGAAGCATATCGCGGCCGGGCCATTGAACTGCGCGAAGTTGCCAGTGGCTGGCGTCTGCAGGTGCGTGAAGAGCTTTCGCCATGGGTCAGTCGGCTGTGGGAGGAGCGGCCGCAGCGCTATTCCAGAGCGTTGCTGGAAACGCTCTCGCTGATTGCCTACCGTCAGCCCATCACCCGCGGAGAGATAGAAGACATTCGCGGCGTCGCCGTAAGCAGTCAAATCGTCAAAACGTTACTTGAGCGTGAATGGGTGAGGGTAGTTGGTCACCGGGATGTCCCCGGCCGGCCAGCGATGTATGCCACGACCAGGCAGTTCCTCGACTATTTCAATTTGCGTAGTTTGAACGAGTTGCCGCCTCTTGCCGACATCCGCGACCTTGATCATCTGGAGCCGGAACTGGCGTTGCAGGACGAAGGTGTAGAGGCAGCCGTAGACAGAAACACACCCTGGATACCGGTAGAGCCTCTGACACCCATTGATGCGGCGGGTGACAAGAGCGGCTTCCATGCGCTACTTGATGAACTCAACTCAATGGAGTCGAATCTAAAAACCGATTTCGATGACCTGCCTGGGGATGATTACGACCCCGAGGGAGATTCGGCCGAGGACTGGGACAAGCCCACGGACGGTTAGTCACCGACGGTCAGTCACGGACGGTTGTCTTTGACTGGCTGTGATCCGGCGGCAGTGATATTCTGCACGCCGTGCTGTTACATCAGACATTACACACCGGGAGGTGCCCGCATGACAGACCCAACAGAACAACCCCCTATCCCCGCCTCCGGGGAAAAACTTCAGAAAGTACTCGCTCGCATGGGCCTTGCCTCGCGCCGTGAAGTCGAGTCCTGGATTCAGGCCGGGCGCATCAGCGTCAACGGCGAACCTGCTACGCTTGGTTGCCGCGTCGATAGTCTCGATCAGATTACCGTCGATGGCCGTCCGCTGCGACGGGATCTGACCAATGAGGTCTCCCGTCGTGTGCTCATATACAACAAGCCTGAGGGCGAAGTGTGCACGCGTGAAGATCCCGAAGGCCGCCCTACCGTTTTTGCACAGCTTCCCCGTTTGAAGCAGGGCAGGTGGGTCAATGTTGGTCGGCTCGATATCAACACCACGGGTCTGCTGTTATTCACCACCGACGGTGAGCTTGCCAACCGGCTCATGCATCCTTCCTATCAAATGGATCGCGAATACGCGGTGCGGGTGATGGGGGAAGTGGATGAAGATATGATCGAGCGGCTCAAGACAGGGGTTATGCTTGACGACGGTCCAGCCAAGTTTACGGATGTGGTTACATCGGGCGGTGAAGGGATCAATCGCTGGTACCACGTGTGCCTGCTTGAAGGTCGCAATCGTGAAGTGAGGCGTCTCTGGGAATCCCAGGGCGTGAGAGTCAACCGTCTCAAACGCGTGCGTTTCGGCCCTGTCTTTCTGGGTCCGGAGCTTCCGGTGGGCCGTTGGCGCGAGATGAAGCAGAACGAAATCGATACCCTCAGCGAAGAAGTCGGGTTGAAGCCAATCGCCTTGCCGGTGATGAAGACCAGCGAGAAAGAGAAGGCCCAGCGCCAGGCCCGTAAACCGTCCATGCATCAAGCGCGCACTGTGAAAAGAACCAGAGTGCCGCACGGGCGCAGCTAAACCGCCATTGGACCGTCAGTGATCTCGGAAGTTCCGCTGTTGTGGCGGACTTCTGACATGAATTGATTGTCAATCATGCTGTCAACGTTTAAAGTTCCGCGTTCAGGGAATTTTTCAAGTTGACAGGAGGTTGACATGCGTCCTAGCGGTCAGGGATTTCGTAGCGCCCGGAAAGTAATCCACCCACGCGAGTTCGTACGCCATCCTCTCACCGCATTGATGCTTGCATCTGGCCTGCTGCCCGGCTGGTCCTACGCCAACACCATTACGCCCGATGGTCACACTGACACCAATGTGGCGATAGCCGGGGCCATTTCCGATATCACCACTGGGACGGTCCGCGGTAAAACCGGTTTCAACTCCTTCCATGATTTCAAGGTCAGCAGCGGAAACACGGTAAACGTACACGTTCCCGGCAGCGCCACACATCTTGTCAATCTCGTCCACGATTCCCGCGCCGAAATCAACGGCACACTGAACGGTCTTCAGAACGGCAAGATCGGCGGTAATATCATCTTCGCCGATCCGCACGGATTCGTGGTGGGCAGTTCCGGCGTAGTCAACGTCGGAACCCTTACCGTTACCACGCCCAACTCGGCAACCATGGCCGAAATGCTGCGTCTTGCTACCCAGTCAGGCATCTCCGATGCCGAGACCAACGCATACGTTGATTTGCTGGCGGCCGGCAAGTTGCCCGCCGCGGCGCTGGCAGCCGATGGCAGCAACGCTGTCGTTATCGAAGGGATGATCAATACCAACGGCTCGATCAATCTGCACGGCGCCTCCGTGCTGGTGGGTGCGACGGCCGCCTTGCAAGCAGGTACAGACGTTGCCCAGACCGTATTCGACAGCACGGTAAATACCGACGGGCTGTCGATTGGCGAGGACATAAGCCGTGCTGACGGCAACATCGTCATCATCGGAGCCGAGGGCGTCGAGATTTCCGGCGAATTGGCGGCGCTGATGGCAGATGGTAGCGGTGCGAGCGTCCAGATCGGCAGCTCCAGGTCGGTCACGCTGAAAGGCGATAGCCAGATCATTACCAGTGGCGAGGCCGGACTGAATAGCGGCGATGTGGTGATCGAAGCCCCTGCCATTACGCTCAGCGACAATGCCCAGGTCATTACCCGCGCCAGCGGCGCGGGCCAATCCGGATCGATTACCCTGAATGCGCTGAGCGATATCAGTTGCACCTTTTGCGATGAGACGGCCGAAGTGTCCTCACTCGAGGACCTGAAAACCGGTATTCAATATCAGGCAAACCCCTGGCTGTCGGCCAATCTAGGCAAGGCTGCGATCATCGTCGGTGAAAATGCCAGGCTGGACGCTGGCCACGCTGTAGGTGAAAGGGCGGGCGACATCACGCTGGACGCGTTTGCGCTCAACCGGCAGATGGCCGGCTATGCTAAGGCCTCGGCTACTATTGATGTTGACGGTACGCTGATCGGCAGAGACGTTACGCTGACCGCGGACAGCCGCGCTGAAGTCTCCCGCGACATCATCGGCATGCTGCTGAGCAAGTACGACCTCAAGGAAGACATTGCCGCACTGGCGGCTGATAACGGCTGGACTGAGGCGGAAACCTGGGGCAATGTGCTCGACACCCTGGCCGATCCCCTCAGTGCCTACGCTGGCACCGCTGATCGCGATGCGTTCCTGGCTACCCCTACGAATTTCACTGAGTTCACTCTGCTGGTTCCCAACCTGTCAGCCTACATCGCTGATGCCGATGCGACAGTGACCATTGGTAGCAACGCGGTGCTTGTTGCAGAGAATGACCTCGGTCTGTGGGCGCGCAGCCAGCGCTCGGTCGACAGCTCAACCTGGAAGATTCCGGTTCTGGGCGCGAAGATTCCCTTCGGCTTCGATGCCGCCTATGGGCAGATCTCCGGCCTGACCAGTGTGCAGGTCGAGTCGGGCGCAGACCTGACAGTTGGCCGCGACCTGAACGTGGCAGCACACAGTGACAACAGCCTCAGCGTGAGCTCCGCTGCGGAAAACAGTGTCGATGGCAACGGCAATGCCCTGAAGACCATGGGGCTGGGCTTCGGTATGGCGATGAGCGATATCGATACACGGGCCATTGTGGCTGACGGCGTCAAACTGAAGGTAGGGCAAGACGTCAATGTTGTCGCGTTGACCGAGCAATCGCTGGAAAACAACGTCAGTTTCAAGGCCAGCGGCGAAGGCGCAACCGGCGGTCCGGCCGTCGGCATATCCCTTCTCAACAGCAAAACCCGCGCTGAATTCAGCGCCGACCTTAACGGCGCGCGCAATCTGAATCTGTCTGCGGCCAACATAGTCTACAAGCAGACCCTGTCGGTCTCGGTGGCTGCCGGTTCGGTTGAACCAGGGTATCTGGACAAACTCAAGGCCAAAGCCAAGGAACAGGTTGCCAAGCCGGTTACCGATTACCTGGGAGAATCCCTGAAAGGTTTCTTCGGCATTACGCCGAGCGAAGCGGAGGACACTACTACCAAGCCTACAGACAGCAAGTTTCGCCTGGCCTCGGCCGTTGGCGTAACGCTGGCTGATCATCAGGTCGAAGCGGTGCTGGGGTCGGGCAACGCGGCTCCGAACATTGATCTCAGCGGCGACCTGACGGTCCAGGCCTGGCAGGACCAGCAGAACCTGCATAACAGTGTGCAGAGCAAGGTCAACGCGTCGGCCAAGCGTGATGACGGCACTACAGACGGTGCGGCTGTCAGCCTGAGTGTGGCGGCGGTATATACCGAACTCGACCAGAAAACTCACGCCATCATTGGCGACGGCAGTCATGTCAGCGCTGGGCGAATTGGCCTTGGGGCGCGTTTCGAGCAGCCGATCGGGCTGTCCGGGCTGGATCGCTGGAGTTCGTTGAAAACGGTTTTCGCCAATCTCAAGCAGCTATCTGGCGGGCCCCTGGGGCTCATCCCCAAGGTCGCCACCCAATACGCCAATTCCACCGGCGAAGCCGACAAGCTGGGGATGGCCGGATCATTGTCGATCTTGCAGAACCGCATCGATACCGCCGCGTGGGCGGGCGACAACGTGTCCCTGACCGCCACCGCGCCTACCGACGCAGCCTGGTCCAGTACGCTGCTCGACGTAATGCCGACCATCGATAGCACCACGTTGCTCGAGGCGCGCCGCGGCGCGCTGCGCGGCATTACCTGGGACTGGAACGCACCGATCAGCGTACACGCCAGTAACAAGCTCGAGCAGCTTGCCATTGCCGGCAATTTCGACGCTCTTTTCGGGACTACCAGCGAAAAAGGTGGTGCGGTCGGTGCGGGTCTCAATATACAAATCCTTGATAACCAGGCTGTGGCGGGTATCGGTGCCAATGGCACTGTGACGACGCAGGCGCTGCGTGTCAGTGCATTGCAGGACGAGTTGATCATTGGGTTGAGCCCGTCGGCTGGCAAAGGTGCCAGCGTTGCGGGTAATGGTTCCGTGGTCGTCAGCGTTGTGGACGGAACTGTCCATGCGTCCGTTCACAGCAGTACCGACGTGAATGCCGGCAAGGTCGATATCGATGCTGAGCACCGCCTTGGCCTGTGGAGTGCTTCGGGTGCGCTCGCCTCTTCGGAAAACGTGGGTATAGGCGCGGGCGTGGCGGTCAATGTCGTCAATACCGATGTCTACGCACTGGTCGGTGATAACAACGTCCGCACCAATGGGGTGAGCCATTGGCGTCCAGAGAGCATGGGTGCCGGTCTGGCTGATGCTACCCAGGGAGCCTGGCTGGTAAATGATTTGAGTCTGAGTGCGCAAAGCTCGGGGCAGAGCGGGGCGTTCTCCGTAGCCGGTGCGTTGGCTCGCTCGGAGAAAGAGCAGGCAGAGCAGGATCAGGTCGCCCAGCAGGACGGCGCGGCAGACAAGGGGGCGCAAGGCAAGGCCGGCAGTCTGGGCGAGGCGATCAAAACCTCGCTGACCAACGGTCTGGCGCTGATCACGGGTGAGGTGGACGCTGCCAAGACCAAAGCGTCTGGCACCGGCGATGCGGCCATGGCCAAGCTGTCAGGATATTGGGAAAAACTGCAGGGCGTCTTCAGCGGTGGTTCAGGCGGTGATTCTGGTAGCGGAAACCCAGCCAAGGGATTCAGTCTTGCAGCCGCTGCCTCGGGTAGCGTCAATGTTTCCGCACAGAAGAACCGGGCGCACCTTGGCAATATCCTGCTGGACCCTCGCAATACTATTACCGGTGGCAGTCGCGTCAGCGTGCTCTCGCTCAACCAGACTCATCAGTTCAGCGGCTCGGGTGCCGGTGCCCTGACGCTGGCCGGTGGCGACAAGAGCAAGTTCAGTTCGGCCCTGGCGGGTGCCATGGCCTACAACCATCTGAAAAATATCACCGAAGCCCAGGTAGCCGACGTGGTGTTCAATGACAACGACAACCTCGATGTTGAAGCTGCCACGGCGGGCGATCAGATAGCGCTTGGTCTGGGAGTGGCGGTGGCTAAGGGCGGGGAAACCAACGTCGCGGTAGCCCTGTCTGGCTCCGCCGGCGTATTCGAAAATCAGACGCGTGCCAGCGTCATCGACAGCGTCATATTGCAGCGCGCAAATGCCCCTGGTTCCATTGCAGTCAACGCCTATGATCGCTCCCGAGCCTTGCTTGGCGGGGGTTCCTTCGCTGTAAGCACCGATAAGGGAGGCAGTGGTGGCGGCTCGGTGGTGGTCGGCGTGCTGGCCAATCAACTGGAAGCCGAATGGCTCGGTAGTTCGGCCACTGACTTCGCATCGCTGGATGTTGCGGCAAACAGCGCGTCCAGGTTACTGGCCGGTGCTTTGGGCGTTGCGGTCAGCACTGGGGCGCAGAGCGGATCGGGAGCCGGATCGTTGTTCGTCGTGCTGATGAACAATCAGGTCAAGGCTACAGTTGACCAGACGGTCAATTCTGCTTCGCGTTTGACGGGCGGGACGGTCAATGTGGCGGCGGCGAGTGTGCCTGGCTTGAGCGCGCTGGATGGCGTCTTCAATCATGATGCTGAAGCGGCCAGTACTCTGGACGAGTCCGGTCTGGATATGGATGGTTCCAGCACCACGGCGCAGATTAACGTAGAAGCCCAAACCAGCGATGGTCTCTTCGAAAAGGATGGGCTGGATACCACTGCGCAGGAGGGAAGTACGACGGCAGACACCAGCACCCATAACCTTTTCGACAACGGCTCGATTGCCGGTGAAGCCATACTGGGTATTGCTGGCAGTCTCGGCGCAACAGGTGGCAAAGCGGCGGTAGGCGGTGCCTTCGGCGTTATTTACAGTGGCAGCGAGTACGCCGCCAGTGTGAAGAATACCGACATCCAGTTGACGGGTGACCTGTCGATTGCCGCCCGCAATGAAACCGACGTACTGGCCGCCGCCATCGGCGCAGCCGGGGCACAGAATGTCTCGGTCTCCGGTTCGGCCACCGCTTTGATTGGTCGTGGCAAAGTAACAGCTGACCTTGACATGACCGGGCGCACGCTAGTCGCCAACGACCTGACTGTCGAGGCGCTGAAGACGGGTGGCTTCTACTCGCTGGCCGGCAGTGTATCCGGCAGTAGCAGCGCCGTTGCCGTGGGTGGCGCCGTCAGCATCAACGACATGCAGCAATCCGCCGCCGCAAACATCAACGGTGGTGTCTATGAACTGACGGGCGACGCTGTGCTGAACGCGGCTCAGCAGAGCCGGATCATCACCGCGGCATTGTCTGGTGCAGTATCCGGCAGTGGAACGGGCGTTGGCGCTGCGATGACCTACAACCGTATCGCTGATACCACCACGGCCTTGCTGAGCAGTGCTTCGATGGATGCGCACAACCTTACGGTCGCGGCGAGTCAGCCGAACCTCGGAGCGAGCATCTGGTCGCTGGCTTTCAACCTGGCCGCCGGTGGCGGCACGGCGGGAGTAGGCGCTGGCGTGGCGGTCAACCTGATCGATGCTGAGCGTTCGGCAAAAATTGCCGGCAGCACAGTAAATCTGACTGGCGATGCGGCGATGAACTCGGCGCTTGACGGCGAGATATGGAGCATCGGCATCGATGCGGCCGGGGGCGGCACTGCAGGCGTGGGTGGCTCCTTTGCGGCTAACAATATCAACGGCAAGGATGAAGTCGTCGTCGAAGATTCGACACTGACTGCGGCGGGTTCTGGCAACGCGCTTGCCCTGGACGCCAGTGCCGGCAACGGCATAAAGATCGCGTCCCTGGCCGGCTCGGTTACGGGCGGTGGTACGGCCGCAGTGGGCCTGGCAGCGTCGGTTAACCGTATCGCAGCTGATCGGACAGCGCTGATCAGTGGCAGCACTGTCAGCGGCTTCTCCACAGTCGATCTGAAAAGCGGTCTGGAGCAGGCCATCTATTCCATTGCGGTGGCCGGTGGTGGGGCAGGTACCGTAGCGGTCAACGGCGCAACTACCACTAACATACTCGACGGCACCGAGCGTGCTGCAATAATCGACAGTACTCTGAACGTCGGTGGCCTCAGCCTGTCGGCAGCGGAGGGCAAACGCACCATTTGGGGTCTGGGTGCCGTGGTCAATGGCGCTGGCACCGCCGCCGTCGGTGCAGCCAATGTCAACAACATAATCCTGGCCAAGCGGATTGCAGAGATAAACGACGCCACGTTGAATATGACCGGCGCGCTATCTGTTGCCAGCGGCGGGGATGCGCTGATCCGTTCCGCTGCGTTGGGCGGTGGCGGCGCGGGAACCGCAGCCGTTGGTGCTTCGGTGGCGGTCAATGTGGTGAGCGGGGAAGAAAGTGCGACCCTGAACGACGTGACAGTTGACGGCGCCAGTTCGGTCGTTGTGGAAGTCACGCGTGGCGAAGTGGATATCAAGACACTGGCCGGCAATGTTCAAGGCGCGGGAACCGGTGCCGGGGCTGGCGCGGTGGCGGTCAGCACTGTGACGCAAGCGCGCAAGGCGTCGATTACCGACAGCGTTCTGAGCCTGTCAGCAAACGCGCCGGCGCGGGTCGAGGCACTGACCCGTGCTCGCATTGACACCTTGGCGCTGAGTGGTGCGGGCGCAGGTACCGGTGCGGCAGTTTTCTCCAATACCAGTAACAATATCGATGCCAAAACCTATGCTCAGGTAGTACGCAGCCGGGGGGCGGCTGGCAACCTGCAGATCAAGGCGCGGGATGCGTCAAGCATCAACTCTTTTGCCGGGGGTGTGGCGGGCGCCGGTACCGCTGCGGTAGGTGTCGCCAGTGCAGTCAACCGTATCGCCAATGATATTCAGGCGAGCCTGTCAGGCAGCAGGGACTCGGCCGGCTGGGCTGTCAATGACCTGCTGGTGGATTCTCGTTCCGACGCTCAGATTCATGCGGCCTCGGTATCCGCCGGCTTCTCCGGCACCGCTGCGGTGTCGGCTGGCGTGGCCACGAACCTGTTGCAGACATCCAGCAAGTCGCTGATCGATGGCGGCGCCCTGGTAGTTGCCCGCAACAACATCGGCGTGCTGGCATTCAATCGTGATGTGATTCGCTCGGCTGCCAGTGTCGTGTCCGGCAGCGGCAACGCTGCGGTATCCGGCCTGCTGACCGTCAATCTGATTGAAAGCGAGACCGAAGCGGGTATCGCCGGGTCGGCGACACGTATCGATGCGCTGGGGCTGGGCGCTGGTCTGAATGTTGACAATGGCACCTTGCAAAACGCGCCTGATGCCAGCGTCTGGGCCGACGCCGAACAGTTTAATCCGGTTCTTGACCTGAAAACCAATGAAGAGAACGTGCGGGGGCTGGCCGTTCGCGCCAGTTCGTTGCAGCAGTTGGGTCAGTTGAGCGTCAGCGCAGCTGTCAGTCTGGTGCCGCTCTATAGTGCGGCAGTATCTGGCTTGACCAATACCAGCGTGGTTTCCGGTTCGACTTCGGCTTATATCGACGACGCCCAGATCAACCAGACAAATGGCAACGCCGACGCCAGCGCTACTCAGCAGGTCAGTGTCGGAGCGTTCAGTCATACCTATAGTTTCGGCGGTGTATTCAGCGGTGCTCTCTCACTGGGCGCCGCAGCGGTGGCGGCCTCGATTGACACCGGTGTAGTCAGTCGCGAAACCACCGCTCGCCTGCATAACGTGACCCTGGAGAGCAAGGGTGAGACCGCCGTTCGGGCTGGCTCCACCCAGGCAGCCAGCAATATCGTCACAACTGCCGCAGGCGGTATCGTGGGGGTCGCTGGGAGCGGCGGGGTATTGATCGTCAAGGGCACCACGCGGGCATTGGTGAATGGCGGCAGCGACCTTGATGTCGGGTCGCTGAAGGTGGCGGCCTCGGCAGTCAACCGGCTGTCACCCAACGTGGGAACTGTGGCTGGTGGTGCAGTTGGCGCCGGGGCAGGCCTGGGTTTCGGCTACAACCAGAGCCTGGTGCGAGCCTGGATCGGCGATCAGAATGGAGGCGTTACACGCACCCGCGTTCACTCGGCCGGATCCACGCTGATCAATGCCGACAGTCAAACCGGCATTCTTGCCAACGCATTGAGCGCAAGCGGTGGTGGCGTGGCTGTCGCTGGCGCAACCAATATCATACTGCTGGAAAATGTTACCGAAGCGGGCGCGAGCCAGATGGATTTCGGTTCTTCAACTCGTCGATCCGGCAGTCTGACGATTCTCGCCAAGGATCGCGTCGATGCGCTGCTGAACGGTGGCTCGGTCGCTGTTGGCTCGGCTTCTCTGGGAGGCAGCGCCAACGTTCTGGTCGCCAATAATGCGACCAGAGCGCTGCTGACAGACAGCACGGCCTGGCTCAGCGGTGGGCTCACCACTGATGCACAGCGGGAAATCGATGCCCGGCTGAACACCATCACCGGCGGAGTAGGCACTACTGGATTCGCCTTGGGCGGCAGCATCGGGTTGCTGTTACTTGGCTCCGGGGCGGTCGAGCAGGACGGACGCAACCCGATGGACGAGCTAGACAGCGACGGTGCCGGCACCCTGTCCATGGCAGACCAATTCGGATCACGCAACAACGCTACAGTGGAATATCAGGCCGTAGATATTGCAGCGGATGGCAGCACCACGTTGCGATCCGAGTCGACCAGCAACGAAACAGCCCGGCTCGATGATAAGACACAGTTCGTTTCGGTTAAAAGTCGTATCGATGTTACCTCCTACAAGCATGAAACCGTCTCGCGGATCAGTAACAGCACGCTGAATGCGCTCGGCTCAGTGAATGTACTGGCAAGTGACAAGCTGCGCACCAGCAACCTCGCAGGCGCCGCTCAAGGCTCAGGTGGCGTCGCAGCGGGAGGGGCGGTTGCCTTTACCCTTTCCAATTCAAGGGTAACTGCCGACATCCTGGGCGGTCGCCTTGATGCGGCATCGCTGCTGCTCAGTGCCGGTGCCGGGGCGCTGGATGCAAGCCAGCCGGCAGTCAGCGTCGAAACCTATACCGGGGCTGCAGGACTGGGCGCAGGCCTGGGCGCCGCTGTGTCCGTAGCGGTAATGAATAACCACATCAGCAGCACCCTGGGCGGCATCCAGAACTACAGCGGCAATCTGGTTGCGCGGGCGAGTGATGACCTGGGGGTTGAGGCAACGGGCATGGGCGCCGCGGTGGGCGCGGTAGCCGCGGGTATTGTCGTAGCCACGGCCGTGCGCGACAGCGAGGTCAGTCTGACGGTGGCTGACGGTACGCAGCTCGGCGCGGAACACATCGACCTGTCCGCAAAGGGTCTCGGCCACAGCAACGCTGACGCTACGGGTGCGTCAGGTGGACTCCTGGCGGCAGGTACTGCAGTAGTGGCGGTCGCCACAGACAGCACATCGGTGAGCAACAAAAGCGGCGACAACGTTATCTTCAAGGCGCGCAGCGGCGGGCTTTCCATGGCCGCCAGTGCGCTGCCGGAGATTCATGCCAGAGCCATCGGTGCCACCCTGGGCGGCACTCTTGGCGTGGGTGCCTCGGTGGCGACAGCGGTTGCGAACAACCGGGTCGAGGCGTTGCTGGGCAACAGCAATGACGTGCAGGGCAATGGTGGTTTGCTGCTATCCGCCACTCTCGACACGCCGCGCAGCGCGTCGGGGGCCTCCGATCTTGATCCAGACCAGGCTAACGTAAGTGCTGTGGCGGTCGCTGGTAGCGGCGGGCTGTACTTCAGTGCCAACGGGACAGTGGCAACCGCTAGCAATACCTCGGAGGTTATGGCTAGAACAGGCGCTGATCTGAAGCTGCCCGGCGGGCGGGTGGAAATCGCAGCCGACAGCGTCACGCAGCAGTACGCCGATGCGCTGGGAATTGCTGTCGGTGGGCTGGCGGTCGGTGCTTCGGTGGCTACAGCCAGTTCCGACACGACGACGGCTGCCTCGCTGGGGGACAGGGCGAAGAACGGTACAGGTTCGTCGGCCATTACCGACCTGATATTGCTGGCGACAGGACAAGACATCAACCAGGCGAAGAGCGTGGCGGGCAGCGGCGGACTTGTTGCCGGTAACGCTTCGCTGGCAAAGACAGATACGCAGGGCAATGTCAGTGTGGCAGTTGGCAAACAGGTGCAGGTTGCCGCTGGCAATATGGCACTGACCTCGGCCTATCAAGCGCTTTACGGCAGCCACGCCAATTCGATCAACGCTGCCTTGGCTGGTGCCAGCGGGGCGGCTGCGAACCATAAGGTCAGTGGCTCCAGCTCGGTTCAGATTGGGGATAGCAGCGAGCTGGTAGCAGGCCACACGCTGTCGATCAACGCCAGCAACAACTTCTTCAGTCGTCACCTGGGCAGCGCTGCGTCCGGAGCAGGCGGTGGCGTGATCAGTGGTCAGGCGGTGTTCAACCGCACCACTATTACTGGGGATGCCATCGTTCAAGTCGGAGAACAGGCCAGACTGGTCGCTGGCGTGGTCGCGGTGGATGATCCTGGTAAATTGATCCTGCGGGCATTTTCGCGTCACGAAGTCGATGAAGATGTGACGCTGAGCACCGGCGGGGCTGTTGCCGGAGGCGGTGTCGAGAACATCCACACCGCAACGCTGAATAATACTGTCGACATCGGCAGCGGTGCCGAGCTTACGTCCTTCGGCGAGCTGGGTCTTGGCACCTACACGATTTCTGCCGCCGCGATAGAAGCGCTTGCCAGCACCTGGGGTGCGGCCGGCGTAGCGGTTGCCAAGGCTGATGCGACCGTCACTACCAATCAAAGCGTCAAGGTAGCCTCGAACGCCAACCTGGAAGCACTGGGCAATATCAGCTTGCAAGCCGGGCTGGATCCGGAAGGGCTGTGGCAGACTCGGATGCTGGTCGATTCCAGTGCCCAGAGCGTCGTGCGAGGAATTATTGCCATTCCGGATGCCGATGCAGACGCGCACATTCACAATAATTCACAGGTGCTGGTCGAAAGCGGTGCGCAGGTGCTGGCCGCAAGGGATATCCGAATCGGCGGGTACACTGGGCAGAATGAGGCGAAGGCTGATGGAACGGCGCGCGGTTACCAGCTCGGCTTTATTCCGATCACCAGTGGAGACAGCACCGCTGACGTGAATCGCGATAGTTTTGTCCGACTGGATGGCAATTTTCTGGCGGGCCGCTACAACGAGTTGGTTATCAATATTGGTGCCGATGGCAGCCTGGTGCAAAGCGCGGGCCTGCCGGTAATTGCCGGTTACAACGCCAACTTTGTTCCGACTGCGTTTCTGGATTCATACACCGGCATCGATCCGATCACCAATCAGATTCTGCGTAGCACACTGTCCAGCAGTATTACCGGTGCGTGGGAACTGCAATCGATGATGGCCGCGGGTGGCAATATCACGGTGCAGGCCGACCGTCTTGCCGGCAGCGGCGTGCTCACCGCCAACGGCGGCCCCAAGATAGAGATCCGCAACCAGAGCTCTCGCTATCTGTTGCTTGGGGATGCACTGATTCCAGACCAGCCAGGTGGGCGGGTGCTGTTCACCGGCGGTGCCAGCAAATTGCAGTTCGGAGCAGGCAGCATTAATGAGGTGAACGCCGATCGTCGCGCGCAGATTCTCATCGACAATAGCTTTGCCGGGAGCTCGGGCAACGTCAGTTACGGTCCGGCGATTTTCCTGACCGGCGATCTGTATAACCTCGGCGGCCTAATTCATATTTCCAATGCCAAGGGTTCATTGGGTCAGTTCGGCACTACGATGGGCCAGCAGGTTCTGGTGGAGGTGCCGGAAGGCTCCATGTCGGTGTTCCAGCCGAACGATTACTGGTCGGTGGGCGGCAATCCGATATCCGAATGGAAGTCCTTCGCCGGTATAACCGGAACGGCCAACACCGCGATTCAGCTTATCGCCAACTATGTTTATGGCAGCGGAGCGCTGGCTAACAACAATGGCGGCTTGTTGTACCGGGGCGGGTCCGGAGGCTACAGCGGGCAAAGCGATGTGTTGTTTGGCGGCTGTTTGCCCGGGTCGCTTGGAGCTGGCAGCAATTGCTCCGGATCCACCGCCAATTCATTCACCGGTTATTCGGTGCGCTTCCATGGCATGGACAATACCGAATCAGCGATACCGGTGATTCCGATATTGGCGCTGCAGAAACACGCCTGGAACTACGAATCAGCGAATCTGGCGGGCAGTGCGGCGAGCAAGCGAATCGTCGGTGGCCAGGTAGGCATCCAGGCCAAATACATCGACATCAACGGGACCATATCCAGTGGCCTGGTCACCAACCGTACACTGACGGTCAGCGCGGCAATGGATTCCTGGATTGCGCAGCACTATTGCGCCAGCCATATCTGCGTAGGTGAAGTGGATATCCCGTCGGGACTTCTGCAAGCCAGCACAGGCAGTACGGTGATTGGTGCGAAATACGACTTTTCCAGCAAGCGGATCATCGTGGATGATGTCAATGCGTCGGGCGGCGGGTTCGTATACCTGAAGGGTGGCATTATCAGCACCAATCCACTCGGCCGAATCGAGGTGAATAATGGCTATGGCCAGGTCACCGTCAACAACCTGTCAGCCGCCAACTTGCAGCTCGGCAATATTGATACCGGCGCTGGTTCGGTAGGTATTGTGCAGATCGTCGACACCCTCAAGGCGCGTATCAATGGTCAGGATGCTACTACCTGGTACGTACACACCCAGGGCGATGGCCTGTCGGTTTTTGATAACGCCAATGGCGGGAGTTCGATCGCCACGGCGCGGCTGGTAAGCCAGAGCAATGCCAATACTGCGCAGTACAACCCGAAGAGTGGCATACGCTATGAATGGTCCCAGCGAGCCACGCTTAAACGTCAGGTCGACCGGGGCGAAAACAGCTTTTACGTCAGTGACTGGGTATGGAACTATCCCAGCACGAATAATCCCTGGATTACCTATGACGGCAACGTGGTTGATGGTAATGGCAACGCCTCCGTTTATCAGCAAGACATAAGCGGAAGCCTTGGCAGCTGGCGGTCACAAGGTGTTGCCTATCATGGCTGCGACGGCGGCATGGGCTCCAACTGCAACTGGAACTTCAAGGCAAGCGCACAGCACGCGGATGGCGAATGGTATGCCGGGTGGTTGTACAGATTCGCCCAAAGCGCCACGCTCGATATCAAGCAGTCAGTCAAGGCAGACAACCCGTTCCAGATCGCTTTCATTGGTAATGCAAGTGGTGTTATCGATGCCTCTACGACCAATAACCTCTACCTCGGCGGCAAGATCAGCAACCCGGGTGGGATCACCAGTCTCAAGGCTGGTGGTGATATCGAGTCGATGGCCGGCAGCAGTCTGTTCAGCCGTGATCTGAATATCACCGCTGGACGTTCGGTTGGCAGTAACGGCTTGCCGTTCACCGCCAGCCTGGCTGAAGGTGGCAGTCTGAGCGTCAAGTCGGGCGCACAAGGCATCAACCTCAAGCTCGGCTCAGGGGCAAACCTCAAGGAAATCAATGCGGGTAACGGCAGTGGCGATGTAGTGATCGATGCCATTGGCAGTTTGTTGGCCAACCCGACTACCGCCGTTCACGTTCGCGGCCGCAACATCGACCTTGTCAGCCACACCGGTAGCCTGGGTGAAAGCGGCAATGCCTTGCGTATGGAAGCGCGGGAAGTACTGACCGGGAACGGCGGCGTGACCCATGGGGTAGTTAACGCCAGTGCCAACCGCGACATATTCGTGAATGAAATACAGGGCGACATGTGGGTGGGGGAGGTCGCGTCGGAAACTGGTGACGTCTGGATCAAGATAGACAACGGGTCTTTGTTCGACGCCAATCGTCGTCTGGCTTCTCAGACGCTGGACGATGCCCAGCGCCAGCAAGTGTGGGAGAAGCTCAGCCTTACCACTGCCTATGGCGCCGAAGGCAACATTCGCACCAGCTCGATCCAGCCGTTTGAAGACCAGGTGACCGCCAACTATCGGGAATACTGGAGTTTGATGCAGCTTGGGACCCAGCAGGACGGGATGTTGCATCTAGATTCAGACGCGCTGGAGCTTTATCGTCCGCTGGTTGAGGTCAAGCTTGGCCAGAGCGGATTGAGCGACGCTGACATTCTTGGCTTTGTTCGCAACCGCCAGAGCGAGCTTGAGAACTCCTTCGACGAAAGCATTGGTAATGGCTGGCAGGCGCAGGCAGCGTTCAGTGCCTACGACGCCGACTTTACCTACGTGGCGAGTGCAACACAGATCGAGGCGCTTGGCCGGGATGCTGTCTGGACCGAAGGCGAGTTGCTCTACGCCATCGATCAGGCTGCGCTGGAGCCGGCTTCAGGCTCGTCGGTCGGCTCCGCCGATCCGAATATCCGTGGCCGTAAGGTCAATCTGCAGGTGTCAGGCAGCGTCGGCCAACTGGCCGATAAGCTCCAGATCGACTTTGACAAGTTGCGTAGTGGCGAGCTGGGCTTTGAGGAAGCTGCGGCCCTGGCTGTGGCCAATGCGCCGGGCGACGTCACTCTTAACTACGACGCCCAAGGCAAGATCAGCAGTCTGTCAGTTAACCGCACTCTGCCGTTCTATGTGGCTGCCAGTGAGCAGTTTGACGCAATTGTCGGTGCGTCAGCTTATCTACAGTCCGCCGGTGATCTGAAGATCGGCACCGTGACGGTCGGTCAGGATGCAAGATTGGCAGCGGCGGAAAACATCCTGGCGGCGAACGGCACGTCCGGTGCATTCAGTATCGGCGGTAATCTGACCTTGCTGGCAGGCACCGGGAGTATCGGTACCAGAGAGACGGGCGCGGGAATATTGAATCTTGATGTAGGCGGCACTCTGCTTGCCGCGTCGGCAGGCAAAGACATAGCACTGCGCTGGACCTCAGGTGACTTCCGTATCGGTAGGGTCTTCGCCGTGGGGGACATCCATCTGGATGCCCCAGACGGAAGCCTGCTGCAGCAATTTGACGGTGTGTCCATCAATGGCCGAAACATCAATCTCAAGGCCAGCAATGATCTGGGCAGCAGTGCTCGTGCTCTGAATGTCGAGCTTGAATCGGCCAGCAGCGGATTGCTGAACGGCGTGGCCGGGCGTGACATCTGGCTGAGCAGCGACAAGAATCTGCACGTGGGCAATCTTGAGGCCGGAAGTAGCCTCCGCCTGACCGCAATGACAGACCTGAATGCGGATTCACTTTCTGCAATGGCGGGTAAACTTCTCGCCAGCGCGGGTGGCAACGCCACCTTCGGGCAAGTCGAAGCAACCGACAATATGCAGCTGTCTGCGCTGGGCAATCTGCTGGTTACTGATTCGGCCAAGGCCAGCCAGCTTCACCTTGCCAGCGGAAGTGAGTTGAAGCTGGGTGATGTCAGCAGTCTCGTTGCGGATAACCTGGAGCTACGTGGCCAGAGCATCGCGCTGGGAGACCAAGTGGCGGTATCCAGCACAGACACGCTGCTGAGCAGCGCGGGTCTGATCAGGGTTGGGGAGCAGGCACAACTAAATGCTTCGGGCCTGATGAGCATCCAGGGTGGAGATCTGCACCTGGGCGCTGAAACCGTACTGGCCGCAGGCAGCATGCTCCTTGATGTGGAGGATGCGGTTATGTCGGCGAACAGCAAATTGCTGTCAGCCAGCAATCTTGATCTACACAGCGCCAATCTGACCATGGGTACCGGCAGCCAGATGTCTGCCGGTAGCGCCATGGATCTTTATGCCAGCGGGAACATGAGCCTGGGTCATCTGACCAATACCGCTGAGAGCGGCGTACTGTTCGATCTGCACGCCGACGGTCATATTCTGTCCAATGGCGATGGCCAGACCAATCTTTTAGCGTCCCATGGTGGAGAGTCCTACATCCTGGCGGGAACAGGTATCGGCAACGCGACCAGCGCACTGGTTGTCGACATGCCCGAGTTGACCTCAGCTATTGCGACCAGCGGCGATCTGTACCTGACCAGCCGGTCAGCGCTGGCGGGCGAGGCAATTGCCGCCCAGGCCGGAGATGTGAACTTCGTCAGCGGTACCGGACTGGTGGACTTCTCTTCAATCAGTGCAGATGGCGACTTGAGTTATGCCGGTGGCAGCCTTACGGCTGACAGCCTGAATGCCCGTACCGGGAATATGGTGCTGAACAGCTCCGGTTACTTGGACATCGGCCAGCTTCATGCCGGTTCGTTATTGGAAGTAACTGGCGCGGGCCCAACCCGTATCGATAACGCCATGGTTGGCGCAAACGCCGACTTTGACGTTGCCGGGACGTTGACCCTGGGTCAGCTGATCAGCGCTGGCGATCTCACCGCCATCGTCAATGAGACCTTGAATGCGGGTTCACTGACTGTCGGCGGCAAATGGTCGCTGCAGGCGGTAGATGCGGTAGTGAATACAGCCGGCGTTGCTGGAACTGTCGGTCTGGATCTTTCCGGCGATTTGCAGCTTGCCAGCCTGACGGCAGGCGATGATACCCGGCTGGATCTTGGCACCGGCTCTGCATTGGGCACCCTTGACATCACGGGTGCGCTGGATCTGCAGGTGGATGGTTTGCTCACTATGCAGCAGGCGACGGTCAGCGAGCAGGCCGTGCTACGGCACCTCGGCATCGCGGGAACCGCCCTGCATCACGGCGCGCTGCAAATTGGACAGACGCTCGAGGTGAGCGGCCGTGGCAACTGGAGCGGTACCGACGTAACGGTCATAGGTAACGCGGCCTACGACGTAGGTAGCGCCATCCTTGACTCCCTGGTAACGACAGGTGGAACACTGTTGTTGAAAGCAGCCAACGGGTTTGCCGCCCAGGAACTGCATAGCCGCAAGCAGTGGGTCAATCTCGTCTCTGGTTCAGCGAACCTGGGCAATGCCAGCGCTTTCGAGACGCTGACGGTTGAAACCAACGGTGATCTGACCTTGTTCACCGGACGTAGCGGCGGAGACATGTTGCTGACCACAGTGGCCGGATCGCTTGGCACTATTCGCTTCGGGCAGTTGGCGAACCCTGATGCTGAAGACGTGCTAGTGCCGGCCCACTTGAAGTCAAACCGGAATCTGCTGGTCAGAACCGATGGCGATGTTTTCGGCGGCAACGCCGAGGCTGAACTGCAGCTGCATATCGAAGGTCGCAATCTGTTCTTTGGCCGGGCGCAGAGCTTGCAGGAAGATGTGTCGCTGCTGGGTTCCGGTGATTATGCCGATGGCCATGGCGATATCACTGGGCTGCTGGTGGAGGCCAAGCGAGACGTTGGCATAATCGCCGGCGGTGACCTGAGCATGCCTGAGGTCAAGTTTGGCGGTACTTATTCGCTCAAGGCCGGACGCGACCTCACCGTTGGGGTACGGGGCGATCTCAATGTCAGAGGCCAGGCTGAGGCAGGAAGGGACCTGTTCTTTGCCATCGGCGGCAACGTGGATCTGGAAGGCATCAAGGCCGGCCGCAATGTTTTGGTCGAAGCGGGCGGCGCCATTGCTTTGGAGAAAAACGTTGAAGGCGGCGGCAACATTGTGCTGCAGGCGCGCGGTGGGGATATCACCGTGGGCGGCAGCGTGAGCTCCAGCGGAGTCTATGTCGATCCAGAAAGCGGTGCGCGCAGCGACGTTGCCGGGAATGTAACCCTTGTCGCTACAGGTAACGTAACGGCGTCCAGTCTGAGTACCGCCAGTTCAGTCAATGGCGATATCAGGGTCGACGGACACAGCCTGGATCTGGGCAGCGTTATTGCTTCGAATGATACCGACCTGCTTGCAGGTGGTTTCATCAAGGTGGGCAGCAGCGTGAGTGGTGGATATCAGAACTGGAAGGCTGAAGAGTCCATTAGCTTTGGTCAGGTGCTTGCGGGTGACCAGGTGGTGCTTGGCAGTTTGCTCGACACCCGCGGCGGCAATATTCAAGCCGGCCGTAGCGTGTTTGTCGAATCGGGCGGCGCCATTGCCTTGGAGAAAAACGTTGAAGGCGGCGGCAACATTGTGCTGCAGGCGCGCGGTGGGGATATCACCGTAGGCGGGGCAGTGAGCTCCAGCGGAGTCGATGTCGACACAGAAAGCGGCGTGCGCAGCGACGTTATCGGGAATGTAACGCTTGTCGCTACAGGTAACGTTACGGCGTCCAGTCTGAGTACCGCCAGTTCAGTCAATGGCGATATCAGGGTCGACGGACACAGCCTGGATCTGGGCAACGTTACTGCTTCGAATGATACCGACCTGCTTGCAGGTGGTTTCATCAAGGTGGGCAGCAGCGTGAGTGGTGGATATCAGAACTGGAAGGCTGAAGAATTTATTAGCTTTGGTCAGGTGCTTGCGGGTGACCAGGTGGTGCTTGGCAGTTTGCTCGACACCCGCGGCGGCAATATCCAGGCCGGCCGCAATGTTCTTGTCGAAGCGGGCGGCGCCATTGCTTTGGAGAAAAACGTTGAAGGCGGCGGCGACATTCTGCTGCAGGCGCGTGGTGGGGATATCACCGTAGGCGGCAGCGTGAGCTCCAGCGGAGTCGATGTCGATCCAGAAAGCGGCGTGCGCAGCGACGTTATCGGGAATGTAACGCTTGTCGCTACAGGTAACATAACGGCGTCCAATCTGAGTACCGCCAGTTCAGTCAATGGCGATATCAGGGTCGACGGACACAGCCTGGACCTTGGGCGCATTACCGCTTCGAATGATACCGACCTGCTTGCAGGCGGTTTCATTAAGGTAGGAAGCAGTGAGAGTGGTGGATATCAGAACTGGAAGGCTGAAGAGTCCATTGGCTTCGATCAGCTTCTGGCGGGCGGCCAGGCGCTGCTTGATAGTTTGCTGGATACACGTGGCGGCCAGATCAAGGCGGCAGAAGGCATAATAGCCCACGCTGGTTGGCGAAACGGGGTGGCATCGCCTGCTGCTCTGGCGTTTGAACAGGCTGATGCCCCGACCATGAGCCTGTGGTCGGGCCGACTGATTCGGGTGGATGACGCCAGTATCGGTCGCTCTGCGGACCTCCATGCGCAGTTGATCGAGCTTTATGGACGCCACTCTGGACAAGGCATACTGAATCTGACCTTTGGCGGGCTGAATAATCTGTCCGCACCGGGAGACTCGTTGACGACGCGTCTGGGTGCCACGCATATCGTCACAGACTCGCTGGACATGCTCCGTACTGAGTTTGATACCACAGCGTTGCGGGTGGATTTTCCGGACATTACCAACGCTCGGTATCTGTCGCTGACTACGCCACAGGCCCGGGTCGTGGCGGACAACCTGAGCCCCGAGTTCCGCAGCGAGGCCAATGTGCAGCTGTATGAAATGGACCAGGCGTTCTGGATGTACCAGAACGGGTTCGAAACCTATACCGACGCCTATGTTTTGCATCGCACCTTTACTCACCAGACGCGTGTGCCCAACTTCGCGCAAGGGCACGAAAATGGAAGCGTCGATTACCAGGCCATCACATCGGCCGATTATTCGGAGATGCTGCTGGCGCCGCAGAATGTGCAGTTGCGGCTGGGTCAGCTGATGAATCAGGTGGGTGGGTATGTTCGTCCCGGTGTGATAGGGCTTGGCGCCCAAACCAATACGGTTCCGCTGAACATGAATTGGCCGGAAAGTTTTGGCAGTTCGAAAGAAGAGGACCGCTCGTGGGAAATTTGAAGGACCGCATCATGAACAGGAAAGGAATCATCCTGACTATGGGGCTGGCGGCTAGCCTTGCAAGCCTGTCGGCGGCAGCGCAAGCGCTACCACCCGGGCAGGTCAATCCGGGCTTGCTTCGCGAGCAGATCGAATCACAGCAAGAGCAACGACAGATTGAGCGCCGTGCCAGAGAGGTGCAGGTGCCGGCATTGCAGGGGGAAGAAACTGTCTTTCCGGATGCCTTGCCTGACGACAGCCCTCCGTTCACTCTGGAGCAAATCGACTTCAACTCGTCGGTGTTTCTGACCGCAGCCGAGCTGGAAGGCATGGCGGAGCCTTACGTGGGTCGTACGCTGACGTTTGCCGATCTCAACCAGATGATCAGAGAAATAAACCAGCGCTACAGTGAAAAAGGACAGCTGACGGCCCGTGCCATTATCCCACCGCAATCTCTGGAAGACGGGGCACTGAGGGTCGTGCTGGTCGAAGCGAAGGTGGATTCGGTAGAGCTTATCGGAGAGCCCCGCCGGGTAGACGACAGTTTCTATCGGGAGCGGCTGAACATCCCGGTTGGCGACGTGCTGGATAGCCCAATGCTCATCGAGAATGTCCGTCGCTTCAACGCTACGACGCCGGGCCCGCAGATATCTGCCGGCCTTGCCCCCGGCGAGCGCTTCGGTACCACCCGGATCGACCTCGAGACCTATGAGCCGGCGCCCTTGGCCTGGTCTCTCTTTGCCAATAACTACGGCAATGAAAGTACCGGGGTAGAGCAGCTGGGAGCTACGCTTAACTGGTTTTCACCTACGGGTGTGGCCGACAACCTCAGCGCCGTTGTTGTCGGAACTCGGGGTACGCAATATTACAATCTGCGGTACTCGCGCCCTGTTACGCGTCGCAATGGCGTGGCATGGGTAGAAGCCGGTGCCAACTCGCTGGAAATCAAACGAGGCCCGCTGGCTGACCTGAATATTGAAGGTGACTCGACGAGTTACGGGGCGGGCTTCGACCAGCCCTGGGTGCTCTCCCAGCAGTGGCTTTTTCTGGGAGGCGTCGGCTACCGCTATCAGAATTCCGAGACAACTATTGAAGGCGTGCCTCTGAGCGAGGTGGATATCCAGGAGGCTATATTCAGGGGCCAGTTCGAGTACCGCGGTGCGCCCTGGTATTTTCGCTACGAACAGCAGTTGCGTCAGGCTTCTGCGGATAATCAGATCAACTCTGACAATGGCAGTTTCACCTTGCTCAATGGGGACACCTATGCGACCCGTGCCCTTGGCGACAGCTATGAAGTGGTTGGCAAGCTCGGCTGGCAGTACGCCACCAAGGAGGATGAGCTGCCTTCTGCCCTGCTAAAGCAGTTCGGCGGTGTGAGCAGCATCCGTGGTTATGATCCCGGTATAATCGCATCCCCATGGGGCGCCCATTTCAGTGTCGAAGGGCATTGGCGTTACAGCCAACGCTGGCAGCCCTACGTTTTTCTTGATTACGGTCGCGCCATGAAGGTAGGAAGCCAGGACGTTGACCTGGGAAGTGTCGGTCTCGGACTCAACATGCAGTTTGGCAAACACGTTTCGGCTAATGTGATAGTCGCAGGAACGCTTGAAGAGGTTGTTCCAGATCAGGATAGCGGACAGGCCATGCTGCAAATTGTCATCCGCTGATATTCAATTACCCTCAGGAGTACCGAAAGGATGTCTACGTTATTGCTATATAAGGAAATCAAAGCCCTGAACCGCGATGAGCACAAATCATTGAAGCTCAAGACGGTGGGCGATTGTCGTTTTGCCGACGCAACACACATCGTTCCGCTGGCCGGCCTGGAATTCTTTCAAGCTGCCCGTGGTTACCCGATCGTGTTTATCGGTGAAGGAGAAAACGTAAGCCCTATCGCTCTGCTTGGGCTCAGCGAAGGTCAGAACAGCTACCTGCAGGACGATGGTCAATGGCGCGCCAACACCTACGTGCCCGCCTTCATTCGCCGCTACCCCTTCGTGCTGGCGCAAGGCGAAGATGCCAATTTCACTGTCTGTTTTGACGAGGCCTACGCAGGCTGGAACGAAACCGAAGGGCGAGAGTTATTCAGCGAGTCCGGAGACAATAGCGAATACCTCAACGAAATGATCGGATTTTTGCAGAACTTCACCGCGGAAATGCAACGTACTCGCCAGTTTATCGTTGTTCTGCAGGAACTGGAGCTCTTGGCTCCGCGTACCTTGAAACTGACCCATGGCAGCGGCGAAAGCTTTGTCTTGCGTGATTTCCTGGCGGTGGATGAGGAGAAATTCCTCAAGTTGGACGATGATCAGGTCCTCTCTTTGCACAAAGCCGGCTTCCTGGGCTGGATCTATGCGCATCTGATGTCGCTGGGCAATGCCAACCAACTGTTCGAGCATTATCTGGAAGTCAAACAGGCTGCAGCGACCACGCACTGAGGTTGCAGCTGCATACGGACCGGCAGCAATGCCGGTCCAGCTTGTTCACCGCGCTACAACACGATTGCGTCCCGCCTGTTTGGCCTGATACATCAGCTTGTCGCAACGGGTCAGCAGATCCCGGCTG
Organism: Halopseudomonas xinjiangensis; assembly: GCA_011050525.1. Classification (GTDB taxonomy): domain Bacteria; phylum Pseudomonadota; class Gammaproteobacteria; order Pseudomonadales; family Pseudomonadaceae; genus Halopseudomonas; species Halopseudomonas xinjiangensis_A. Next base: position 97,758 of record DRFO01000031.1, on the reverse strand, counting down.
GTCTCGTCATGCTGCCGAGTGGCTACCCCCAGGCTGACCGTCATACCGATTCCTTGGCCGTCTATTTCGAACTGCATCTCTGCCACACTTCGGCGGATACGTTCCGCTATTGTTTGCGCGGTCTGCAGATCAGTGTTGTTAAGAATGACGACAAACTCTTCACCGCCGAAACGAAACAGCCCGTCAACCGCCCGCAAACAGTCACGACTGCAGTTCACCATGGCTTTGAGCGCTTCATCCCCGTAAGCATGTCCAAACTGGTCATTGATCATTTTGAATTGATCTATGTCGACCACCGCTACGGACAAGGGGGTGCGGTGGCGGATGGATAACCGGACTTCACGCTCGATGGTCTGATCCAGTGCCAACCGATTACCGGTGCCGGTCAAGCTGTCGTTAAGGGCACTGCGCATGGCGTCCCGATACATCAGCGCATTGCGCAGCGGATAAAGCAGGTTGCTCATCAGGGTTTCTATCTGCGCCAGCTGCGGCTCATTGAAACGTTTCTGTCGGCTAAACTGCAACTCTCCCAAGTATTCGCTCTTATGGGTAATACGGTAATTGCAACGATGCAATGCCGCTACGCCAAGTTGGATCTGAATATCTTGCCGTTCGTGACGATACGCCAGCCCATCCAGAGCCAGAAGGCTTTGGAGTTCGAGATAAAACATATCCAGCACACGATCCAGCTCAAGAGTAGTGTGCAGCATCTGCATCAGCCGCTGCTGAACGTCCAGCAGGCTGACCGGCTGCGGTCTGGCTTGTGTGCTGGCAGTCAGTTGAGCATTGGCCTGGGTCACTTTTAGCCGGGCAGAGTCAAAATCGATGGTATTTCCCAGGGTAGACGACATGGCGAATCCTTTGACATACGGCTTTTCATATGTCTTCAGCAGAAATCGTGCCAGTTTCCTGAATAAGTATAAAAATCAGTGGGGTAGCGATTTTTAATTCAACATCAGAAACAAGGGGCGGCAATATGTTGCCGCCCTCAGGCATAGCTGGGAAGGTGATGGAAGGGGGCGTCAGAAAAATGCCTACTGGGCGTCAAGGGCTTGGCCGTTGATGTGTTTGCTATCGGCACCCAGCAGGTAAAGGAAAACCGGCATGATATCGGCAGGTTCGGGGTTCGACTCGGGCGCTTCACTCGGGTAGGCCTTGGCGCGCATGGCGGTACGGGTAGCACCCGGGTTGATGCTGTTGGCACGTATTGCACTGGTGCCATCCTGCTCGTCTGCCAGCACCTGCATCAATCCCTCGATGGCAAACTTGCTGACCGCGTACGGCCCCCAGTAGGCGCGTCCCTTGCGCCCAACGCTGGATGAAACAAACACCACCGAAGCGTCCTCAGCGGCTCGCAGCAAGGGCATCATGGCCTTGGTCAATACAAAGGGGGCATTGACGTTGACCTGCATGAGCTGGAGCCAGGCGTCGGTCTTGACGCTGTCCATCAGCGTACGTGGGCCGAGCAGGGCAGCGTTGTGCACCAGCCCGTCCAGTTTGCCAAAGGTATCGAAAAGCTGGTCGGCCAGATCGTTGTAATCTTTCTCGATTGCGGTTTCGAGATTCAGCGGACAGATAGCCGGCTGGGGGTGACCCGCCGCTTCGATCTGATCGTAAACCGTTTCCAGTTTGGACAAGGTCCTGCCGACCAGTACCACGCTGGCGCCATGGGCCGCGCAGCTTAGGGCGCAGGCGCGCCCGATACCATCTCCAGCCCCGGTAATCAGTATTACCCTGCCTTGCAGGAGGCCTGGGCACGGCGTGTAGTCAAACATGCAAGAACTCCTTTAATGCTGTTGTTTCAGCCAGGGAAGTAGCTCGTCGGCTGAATGAATGCTGTAACTGGCTTGCCACTCGGCCGGGTCTTCGCCAATGGGCAAATACCCGTAAAGCGCTGCCACGGTGAGCATCCCAGCCGCTTTTCCGGCCTGAATGTCACGTAGATGATCACCGACAAAGACCGAACGCCTGGGGTCTACATCCATTTGGGCGCAGGCTTTGAACAAAGGTTCAGGATGGGGCTTGCTCTGTGTGACCTGGTCGGGGCAGACCAGGCTGCTGCACCGCTCAGACAGGCCCACGGCCTCAAGCAACGGAATGCTGAAGCGGCTGAGCTTGTTGGTTACCACTCCCCAGGGCAGACCCTCGGAGTCCAGCCAGTCGAGCAGAGGCTCTATACCCGGAAAAGGGCGCGTAAATACGGCGAGGTTCTGATCATAGCGCAGCAGAAAATCTTCACGCAGTTCCTCGAACCCAGGGTGGTCAGGCTTGGTAGCGAAGGCAGTGCAGAGCATGCCGACGGAACCATTGGAAACAGTAGGCCGGACCACATCAGGATCGACAGCCGGCAGCCCGCGGTCAATACGCATGGCCTGGATGATGGACATGAAATCACCTGCGGTATCCAGCAAGGTACCATCTAGATCAAACAGGACGCTGGTAACCATTGCGTCAGTCTCCCCGTTCGCAATGAACCATGTAGTTTACGTCAACGTTCTGTTCCAGTTTGTAGGCCTTGGTCAACGGGTTGTAGGTCAAGCCGATAATATCCTGCAGATTCAACCCGGCCTGGCGTGACCAGCCTCCGAGTTCTGCGGGCCGAATGAATTTCGCAAATTCATGGGTACCGCGGGGCAGCAGCCGCAGAATATATTCCGCGCCAATGATGGCGAACATGAAGGATTTCGGATTGCGGTTTATGGTCGAAAAAAATACATGCCCGCCGGGCTTCACCAATTTGGCGCAGGCGCGGATAACCGAGGACGGATCGGGCACATGCTCAAGCATCTCCAGACAGGTGACGATATCGAACCGACCGGGATGTTGCTCCGCCAGTTCCTCGGCAGTGCACTGCTGATAATCGACCTGCACGCCTGACTCGAGCTGATGCAGGCGTGCCACCGAAAGCGGTGCCTCACCCATATCGATGCCGGTGACCGTGGCACCTCGAAGCGCCATGGCTTCGGCGAGAATTCCGCCCCCACATCCTATGTCCACTACTTCCTTGCCGGCCAGGCCCGCCCTCTGATCAATCCAGTTGGTTCGCAACGGATTGATCTCATGCAGCGGTTTGAACTCGCTGTTGCGGTCCCACCAGCGGCTGGCTAGGGCTTCGAACTTGGCAATTTCGGCCCTGTCGACATTAAGTGTCATCTTGGTTCCCTCGTTGAATCTGTCGGGCCCATTCCTGGGCTTCGCTAAGCAATGCGGCTTGGTCAATGTGGGTCAATTTTCCGCTACGTACCTTCTCCTGGCCGGCAACCCACACATCCGACACCTGTGCAGCTGTGCAGGTATACAACAGTTGGGAGACCGGATTGTGAACAGGTTGCTGCGCTACGCCTGATAGATCGACGGCGATCATGTCTGCGGCTTTGCCGACTTCAAGGGAGCCGGTTTCCTCGCCAAGACATAAAGCCTGCGCGCCATTCAAGGTGGACATGCGCAGGGCGGTGTGGGCGTCAACGGAGGTCGGCTGCCCGGAGACACCCTTGGCCAACAGGGCAGCTGTGCGCATTTCGCCTAACATGTCGAGATCGTTATTGCTGGCGGCTCCGTCAGTTCCAAGGGCCACGTTTATACCCGCGTCCAAAAGATGCTGTACCGGGCAGAAGCCGCTGGCCAGTTTGAGATTTGATTCGGGGCAATGAATAACGCTCACTCCAAGCTCCGCCAGCACCGCAATATCCTCATCGGAAACCTGAGTCATGTGCACCGCTTGCAGGCGTGGGGTGAGCAGGTTCAACTGGCGTAGTCGCTCGAGGGGACGCATGCCAAATTGCTTGACGGATTCCTCAATCTCGAAAGCGGTCTCGTGGATATGCATGTGGATGGGCAGATCCAGTTCGTCAGCCAGGGTCCGGATTCTCAGTAGGGTGGCATCTGCAACCGTGTAGGGCGCGTGCGGCCCGAAGGATACGTTCACCAATTGGCTGTGCTTGAGCTCATCATGTAGATGTAGCCCTTTGGTAATACCTTCGTCGCTACTCTTCGCACCCGGAATCGGGTGATCAATGACCGGAAAGGCGATCTGCGCTCGAATTCCGCACTCTACTGCCACCCGGGCAGCAATTTCCGGATAGAAATACATGTCGGCGAAACAGGTAGTGCCGCCACGGAGCATCTCGGCTATGGCAAGTTGAGTGCCGCAACGAATGAATTCGTCGCTAACCCAGCGACTTTCGGCGGGCCAGATGTGGTCGGTTAGCCAGGTCATCAGCGGCAAGTCGTCGGCCATGCCCTTGAACAGGCTCATCGCTGCATGACCGTGGGCGTTGATCAGACCAGGTATAAGCAGGTGGCTCGGAAGCTCGCGGCGCTCCCGAACCTTCAAATCAAGCGTGGCGCTGACCGGGAGAATAGCAAGAATGCGTCCCTGGTGTACGATCAGGGCATGATCTTCCAGCACCAGGCCGGCCGGAACAACGGGCACTAGCCAGCGCGGACTGATCAGTAGATCAATCTCTTCAGGTAAAGCAGTCATTGGCAATTCGCTTTGCATCATAGGCGCCCAGTATACCCTCTGGATTTTACTGCTTGCAGCGACAATTCATCACTGTATTTGTCGGGGCAGGTATACTGCCGTTTTAGACGGAGCCAAGCCAAGTATGCAGCATCAGAAGCAATCGGTCGTCGAGGCCAGCGTCAAAGCCATCGAGTGGAGCGGCATGGTCCTTCGCTTGCTGGATCAACGTTTGTTACCCGGCGAGGAAGTCTATGTTGACCACGAGAATGCCCAGCAAGTCGCCAAGGCCATTCGTGACATGCTGGTGCGCGGAGCACCAGCCATAGGCATTGCGGCTGCCTATGGAATTGCCTTGGCGGCTCGCAGAATAGGGCACTCCGACGACTGGGAATCTGCGTTGGCGAATGATTTTGCCGAGCTTGAGAGCGCCCGTCCGGCGGCGATCAACCTTGCCTGGGCGTTGCGGATGATGCGGGATCGCCTGCAACGTTTGCTTGGCCACGCTGATGTGCCTGGCCAACTGCTGGCGGCAGCCATTTCAATTCATGAAAGTGATATTGAGTCGAACAGAACCATGGGCAAGCTGGGCATGCAACTCATCCGCAAGCATCAAAAGGCTCCGCAAAATATCATGACTCATTGCAATGCGGGTGCGCTGGCCACCGGCGGCTACGGTACTGCCCTGGGCGTGATCCGCGCCGCCCATGCAGCGGGGCTGGTTGACACGGTTTATATCAATGAGACTCGGCCCGGGCTGCAAGGCTCGCGTCTGACAGCCTGGGAGTTGGCTCAGGAGCAGATTCCGGCTCTCCTGCATGTCGATTCAGCTGCTGCACACCTGATGAAAACCCTGGCGATTACCTGGGTCGTGGTAGGCGCGGACAGGGTCGCGGCAAATGGCGATGTGATCAACAGGATCGGCACCTACGCGCTGGCTGTGCTGGCCATGCACCATGGTTTGCGTTTTATGGTGGTTGCTCCAAGTTCGACCATCGATATGTCGCTTGAAGTCGGAGAAGACGCTGCCGTGGAGGAGCGCGACGCTGAAGAACTGTTGTTGGCTGGGTCCCAGCGGATCGATCCAGGTGTGCCGGCGTTCAATCCGGTATTCGATGTCACGCCGGCTGACCTGATTGACGTTATCGTTACCGAGAAAGGCATCGTCGAGCGCCCCGATGGAACAAAAATGGCTGATTTGATGAGCCATAAACACTTGCACTGACGGGCCCTGGCGCCTTTCTGGGGCGTGCGTCCTTATTCGAGGTATCCCTGCCGTCTTACCGCTCCCTCCGGGACGCTCCCTGTGGTATCATTTCCGGCTTTGACTGAGCTCTCTCTGGAGGGCTCGATGCGCCGAACTAACGTTATTGGCATCGTCAGGTTGCCGACAATAAAAGGAATGCCGTTTCATGGGTGAACTGGCCAAAGAAATCCTTCCAGTCAATATCGAAGATGAGCTAAAGCAGTCGTATCTCGATTACGCCATGAGCGTAATCGTCGGACGGGCGCTGCCGGACGTGCGGGACGGCCTGAAGCCGGTTCACCGTCGGGTGCTGTTCGCGATGAGCGAGCTGAATAACGACTGGAACAAGCCATACAAGAAATCAGCCCGTGTCGTCGGTGATGTGATCGGTAAATATCATCCGCACGGTGACTCGGCTGTTTACGACACCATCGTACGGATGGCGCAGCCATTTTCGCTGCGCTACCTGTTGGTGGACGGTCAAGGCAATTTCGGATCGGTAGACGGCGATAACGCGGCGGCCATGCGATATACCGAAATCCGCATGACCAAGCTGGCCCATGAACTGCTGGCCGATCTGGACAAGGAAACGGTCGACTGGGTGCCCAACTATGACGGTACCGAGCAGATCCCAGCGGTTTTGCCGACCAAGGTGCCCAACCTGCTGGTCAACGGCTCCAGCGGTATTGCGGTGGGCATGGCGACAAACATTCCGCCCCATAACCTGACCGAAGTGATCAATGGCTGTCTGGCTTTGATCGAAAATCCCGACATGACCATCGATGATCTGATGGAACACATACCGGGCCCGGATTTCCCCACTGCCGGTATTATCAACGGCCGCGCTGGTATCGTCGAAGCCTACAAGACTGGCCGGGGCCGCATTTATGTGCGAGCCCGCTGCATAATCGAAGATATCGACAAGGTAGGTGGTCGTCAGCAGATCATCATCAACGAGTTGCCCTACCAGCTTAACAAGGCGCGTCTGATTGAAAAGATCGCCGAGCTGGTTAAAGAGAAGAAACTCGAAGGTATTACCGAACTGCGGGACGAGTCGGACAAGGACGGCATGCGGGTTGTCATCGAGCTGCGGCGCGGTGAGGTCGCTGAGGTGGTGCTGAACAACCTTTATATCCAGACTCAGATGCAGAACGTGTTCGGCATCAATATTGTCGGGCTACTGGATGGTCGTCCGCGCATTCTCAATCTGAAGGATCTCCTCGAAGCCTTCATTCGCCACCGCCGTGAAGTGGTTACCCGCCGGACTGTGTACGAACTGCGCAAGGCTCGTGAGCGTGGCCATATTCTGGAAGGCCAGGCTGTTGCGCTGTCGAACATCGACCCAGTGATCGCCATGATCAAGGCCTCGCCGACGCCCGCTGAGGCCAAGGAACGCTTGATCGCCAACGCCTGGGAGCCGGGCGCCGTGGTCGAAATGGTCGAACGCGCCGGCGCAGAATCCTGCCGCCCGGACGGGCTTGATGAACAGTTTGGTCTGCGTGACGGCAAATATTATCTGTCACCGGAGCAGGCCCAGGCGATTCTTGAGCTGCGTCTGCATCGTCTGACCGGCCTTGAACATGAAAAACTACTGACGGAATATCAGGAGATTCTGGTTCAAATTGGGGAGTTGCTGCGCATTCTCAACAGCCAGGAACGGCTGATGGAAGTGATCGTCGAGGAACTCGAGCTGATCCGCACCAACTATGGCGATGCGCGCCGTACCGAAATCGTTGCTTCCCGTCTGGATCTGACCATCGGTGATTTGATCACCGAAGAAGATCGCGTGGTAACTATTTCCCATGGCGGCTATGCCAAGAGTCAACCGCTGGCCGACTACCAGGCCCAGCGCCGCGGCGGACGGGGCAAGGCGGCAACCGGCGTCAAGGATGAGGATTACGTATCCCATTTGCTGGTGGCAAACAGTCACACCACCCTCATGCTGTTCTCCAGCAAGGGCAAGGTGTACTGGCTGAAAACCTATGAAATTCCGGAAGCCTCACGCACCGCGCGCGGGCGGCCACTGGTCAACCTGCTGCCGCTGGACGATGGTGAATACATCACCACCATGCTGCCGGTGGATGAGTATACCGAGGGCTGGTTCGTGTTCATGGCAACCGCCAACGGCACGGTCAAGAAGACTCCGTTGGAGCAATTCAGCCGCCAGCGTAGCGTCGGCTTGATCGCGCTGGATCTGGATGAAGGCGACACCCTTATTTCGGCAACCATCACCAACGGCGAACGGGAAATCATGCTTTTCTCCGACGGCGGCAAGGTTACCCGCTTCAAGGAGACCGACGTACGCGCCATGGGTCGTACGGCGCGGGGCGTTCGTGGTATGCGCCTGGCCACAGGTCAGCGTCTGGTGTCGATGATCGTGGCGGAGGAGGGCACGCAGATCCTCACCGCTTCGCAGCGTGGCTTCGGCAAACGCACCAATGTTGAAGAGTTCCCGCAGTACAAGCGCGGTGGCCAGGGCGTTATCGCCATGGTTAGCAACGAGCGGAACGGGCCGTTGGTTGGCGCTGTTCAGGTGGTTGCCGGCGAGGAGATCATGCTGATTTCCGATCAGGGCACCCTGGTTCGTACTCGCGTCAGCGAGGTGTCCAGCCTGTCGCGTAATACCCAGGGTGTGACGTTGATCAAGCTGTCTAACGGAGAGAAGGTGGTCGGGCTGGAATGCGTCCAGGAGCCGTCGGAACTGGTTTCGGAGGACGATATAGTTGAGCTGGACGCCATCGTTGAAGATATGACTACTGGACCGGCTGATGATGATGCCGGGCCAACAGCGGAAGACCAGGAGTAGAACGTGAGCGAGCGTCTGTTCAATTTTTGCGCTGGCCCGGCCGCGCTACCCGAAGCAGTGCTGCAGAAGGCCCAGGCTGATTTGCTTGACTGGCATGGCGAAGGCTTGTCAGTAATGGAAATGAGCCATCGCAGCGATGAATACGTCGGCATCGCCGAACAGGCGGAGCAGGACTTGCGTGACCTGCTGAGTATTCCCTCGAATTACCAGGTGCTGTTTCTCCAGGGTGGCGCAAGTCAGCAGTTCGCGCAGATTCCGTTGAATCTGCTGCCCGAGGGTGGCAAGGCAGATTATATCGATACCGGGATATGGTCAGCCAAGGCGATTGAAGAAGCTGCCAGATACGGTCATGTCAATGTTGCCGCCTCGGCCAGGGAGTTTGACTATTTCGCCATTCCTGGTCAGAACGAATGGCAATTGTCTGACGATGCCGCCTATGTACATTACACGCCCAACGAGACCATTGGCGGTCTGGAATTCGGCTGGATTCCCCAGGTAGGTGACAAGCCACTGGTAGCCGACATGTCATCGACTATCCTGTCGCGCCCACTGGACGTGTCGAAGTTCGGCCTGGTCTATGCCGGCGCGCAGAAAAATATTGGCCCGAGTGGTCTGGTCGTGGTGATCGTCCGCGATGATCTGCTGGGTAATGCGCGGTCCAGTTGTCCGACCATGCTCGACTATAGCGTGGCAGCCAAGCATGGCTCCATGTACAACACACCGCCGACCTTCGCCTGGTATCTTTCTGGTCTGATTTTTCAGTGGATCAAGGGCCAGGGTGGTCTGGAGGCTATGGAACGCATCAACCAGAGCAAGCAGCGCAAGCTGTATACCGCTATTGATGCCAGTGGTCTGTATACCAATCCGATCAACCCGGCGGACCGTTCCTGGATGAATATCCCATTCCGGCTGGCTGATGATCGTCTGGACAAGCCGTTCCTGGCGGGTGCGGAAGAGCGCGGAATGTTGAACCTGAAGGGCCACCGGTCTGTAGGTGGTATGCGGGCGTCCATTTATAACGCTGTGCCGGAAGCCGCGGTCGACGCTCTGGTGGCCTACATGGCTGAATTCGAGAAACAGCACGGTTGATGCCTATGTCAGATGAAGCGCAACTCAAAGCCTTGCGAAACCGCATTGATTCCCTCGACGAAAAAATCCTGGAGCTTATCAGCGAGCGCGCCAGTTGTGCGCAAACAGTGGCGCAGGTAAAGCAGAAATCCCTGCCCGAAGGCGCCAGGCCTGTTTTTTATCGTCCAGAGCGCGAAGCCTGGGTGTTGAAGCACATCATGGAGCTGAACAAGGGGCCGTTGGATAACGAGGAGATGGCGCGTCTGTTTCGCGAAATCATGTCCGCCTGTCTGGCTTTGGAAGAGCCGCTTAGAGTTGCCTATCTCGGGCCGGAAGGCACTTTTACCCAAGCTGCCGCGATCAAGCATTTTGGCCATTCGGTGGTCAGCGTGCCGATGGCTGCAATAGACGAAATCTTCCGGGAAGTGGCCGCCGGTGCCGTGCAGTTTGGTGTAGTGCCGGTGGAGAATTCCACCGAGGGTGCGATCAATCACACCCTGGACAGTTTTCTTGAACACGATATGGTCATCTGCGGTGAAGTGGAGCTGCGCATTCACCATCATTTGCTGATCGGTGAAAACACCCGCACCGAGAAGATTTCCAGGGTGTATTCGCACGCCCAGTCGTTGGCGCAATGCCGCAAGTGGCTGGATGCGCATTATCCCAACGTCGAGCGGGTGGCGGTAAGCAGCAATGCCGAGGCCGCAAAACGGGTCAAGGGCGAATGGAATTCGGCGGCGATCGCCGGAGACATGGCCTGTGAGCTCTACGGTCTGACCAAGATCGCCGAGAAAATCGAAGACCGGCCGGACAATTCCACACGTTTTCTGATTATCGGTAGCCAGTCTGTTCCGTCCACGGGCGACGATAAAACCTCTGTCATCGTGTCCATGCGCAACAAGCCTGGAGCTTTGCATGAACTGTTGCAGCCGTTTCATACCAATGGAGTGGATCTGTCCCGGATCGAGACGCGTCCATCCCGCAGTGGCAAGTGGACCTACGTCTTCTTTATCGACTTTTTTGGTCACCAGGACGACCCGTTGGTCAAAGACGTCCTGGAAAAGATCAACGACGAATCCGTGGCGCTGAAAGTGCTTGGGTCCTACCCGAAAGCAGTACTTTAACGGCGGCCTCCACTGCACGTTGCCGGCATCAAACACATGCCGCAATGTTTGCAGGTGAGAGGCTTTTAGCTTGAGGCTGAATCAATGACTTGCGACTTCCTCGCCCTGGCGCAACCAGGTGTGCAAAAACTGTCTCCCTATGTGCCCGGCAAACCGGTGGAAGAACTGGCGCGCGAATTTGGCCTGCGGGCTGAAGATATCGTCAAGCTTGCCAGCAACGAGAATCCGTTGGGGCCTGGCCCCGAGGTGCTCAAGGCAATCAAGGCTGCGCTGTCTGACATGACCCGCTATCCAGACGGCAACGGTTTTGCGTTGAAGCAGGCCCTGGCCGCGAAGCTGCACGTGGCGCCAGCGATGATCACTTTGGGCAATGGCTCGAACGATATACTGGAGCTGGTTACCCGGGCCTTCGTCGCGTCACAGCATGAAGTGGTCTTCAGTGAGCACGCCTTTGCCGTCTACCCGATAGTCACCCAGGCCGTCGGGGCCAAGGCGGTGGTCGTGCCTGCACGTGAGTGGGGCCATGATCTGGCGGCCATGGCCGCTGCGATCACGCCCGCGACGCGATTGGTATTTATTGCCAATCCCAACAATCCTACCGGTACCTGGATTGAACGTGCTGAGCTAGAGGCGTTTCTCAAGCAAGTCCCCGAGCAAGTGATCGTGGTGCTCGACGAAGCCTACACCGAGTATGTTGAAACCAGCGATGTGCCCAACGGCATCGATTACCTGCGGGACTATCCCAACCTGCTCGTATCCCGAACCTTCTCCAAGGCCTACGGGCTGGCTGCGTTGCGAGTGGGCTACGGTATCTGCCAGCCGGCAATAGCCGATGCCATGAATCGGGTTCGCCAGCCGTTCAACGTGAATAGCCTGGCCTTGGCGGCCGCGGTCGCTGCATTGGGCGACGAGCAATATCTCGCCGAAAGCCGGCGCGTCAATCGAGAGGGGATGCAGCAATTGGAGGAGGGCTTCCGGCGCCAGGGTCTGAGCTGGATTCCTTCCCGAGGCAACTTCATTGCGGTAGATCTGGGGCGCGAGGCGGCTCCGGCCTTTCAGGCATTGCTACGTGAAGGCGTTATTGTTCGTCCCGTCGCCAACTACGGCATGCCCCGGCATTTGCGTGTATCGATAGGATTGCCGTCCGAGAATCAGCGTTTTCTCGAAGCGCTAGCCAGGGTGATGGCGGGTGAGTGATAGCAGCTTGTTACCGCCCAATCCGGTGCTCGGCCGGCTAACTGTGGTGGGCCTGGGCCTGATCGGCGGCTCGTTCGCCAAGGGGGTCAGGGAAAGCGGCATCTGCGAAGAAGTGGTAGGCTGCGACCCGGACCCGACCGCTCGCCGTCTGGCCCTGCCGCTCGGTGTGGTTGATCGGGTCACTGACGATCTGGCAGAGGCGGTTCAAGGCGCGGACGTCATTATGCTGGCGGTGCCCGTGCTGGCAATGGAAAGCGTATTGACCCAGCTGTCCGGCATGGATTTGGGCCAAGCGGTTCTGACTGATGCCGGTAGCACCAAGGGCGCCGTGGTCAAGGCGGTAGAAAAGGCCTTCGGGCAGACGCCTGCTTTGTTTGTGCCCGGTCATCCGATAGCCGGGTCGGAAAAGAGCGGCGTAGAAGCAGCCAAGGCAGAATTGTTCAAGCGCCACAAAGTGATACTGACGCCCCTTGAGCACACTAGCCCGCAAGCCGTGGAGCTGGTCAGCAAGCTCTGGCAAGTACTGGGTGCAGACGTCGAGCAGATGGCGCTGGCAGACCATGACGAGGTGTTGGCCGCGACCAGCCATCTCCCGCATCTGCTAGCCTTTTCGCTGGTCGATACGTTGGCGTCCCGCAGTGAAAATCTGGAAATATTTCGTTATGCGGCGGGTGGATTTCGCGACTTTACCCGAATCGCTGCCAGCGATCCGTTGATGTGGCGGGATGTTTTTCTGGCCAACCGGGACGCCGTATTGCGAAGTCTGGACGCTTTCACAAAGGATTTAGGCCGCTTGCGCGCGGCAGTCGATGAGGGAGACGCCACTACACTATTAGGCGTGTTCACCCGGGCGAAATCAGCGCGCGAGCATTTCAGCACCATTCTGGCCCGAAGGGCGTATATGGAACCTATGCAGACTAATGTAATCAATTTTGTCGCCGCTCCGGGTGGCCGGGTGCAGGGCAGTATCCGTGTGCCGGGCGATAAATCTATTTCCCATCGTTCGATCATGCTGGGATCCCTAGCCGAGGGGGTGACGGAGGTTGAGGGCTTTCTTGAGGGCGAAGACAGCCTCGCAACGCTACAGGCATTCCGTGACATGGGCGTGGTAATTGAAGGGCCGTACCATGGCCGCGTTACTATCAATGGGGTGGGTCTGAATGGTTTGCAGGCACCTCCTGGGCCTCTCTATCTTGGGAATTCAGGTACCTCCATGCGCCTGTTGTCAGGGCTGCTGGCAGCACAAATGTTTGATACCACCCTGGTGGGAGATGCCTCGCTGTCCAAGCGTCCCATGGGTCGAGTTGCCAAGCCCCTGCGGGAGATGGGTGCACGCCTTGAGACGGCTAACGAAGGACGTCCGCCGTTACGAATACAGGGCGATAGCCGTCTTATGGGCATGGACTACGAGATGCCGATGGCAAGCGCCCAGGTTAAATCCTGTCTGCTGCTGGCCGGACTGTACGCCGCCGGAACCACGTCGGTCACAGAGCCCGCGCCGACCCGTGATCATACCGAGCGTATGTTGCAGGGTTTCGGCTACCCGGTGAAGGTTAAGGGATCGACCGTTACCATCGAGCCGGGTCATCGGCTCACTGCATGCAAGATTGATGTGCCTGCCGATATTTCCTCGGCTGCATTCTTCATGGTCGCAGCCAGCATTGCGGAAGGGTCTGATCTGGTGCTCGAACATGTGGGCATCAATCCAACCCGAATTGGCGTGATCAATATTCTCAGGGCCATGGGCGGTGACATCAGTCTCCAGAATGAGCGAGAGGTCGGGGGCGAGCCGGTAGCCGATATCAGGGTTCGCCATGCCCGGTTGAAGGGAATTGAGATCCCTGTCGACCAGGTGCCCCTTGCCATCGATGAATTCCCTGTTCTGTTCGTCGCCGCAGCCTGCGCTGAAGGCCGTACGGTACTTCGCGGCGCCGAGGAATTGCGCGTCAAGGAGTCTGATCGTATTCAAGTGATGGCTGATGGGTTGCAGGCATTGGGCGTACGAGCCGAGCCGACGCCCGATGGCATCGTGATCGATGGTGGAACTATTCACGGCGGCAGTGTCGACAGTCATGGGGATCATCGGATCGCTATGTCTTTCAGTGTCGCCTCTCTACGAGCCACCGATGAGATCCACATAAGCGATTGCGCCAATGTGGCTACATCATTTCCGGACTTTATCGGCTTAGCGCAGGCGGTCGGCATACAGGTTCGGTTGGAGGAAAGCGCGTGATAGAACAAGCCATACCGGTCATAACCATCGATGGCCCGGGCGGTTCAGGCAAGGGCACCATTGCCGGCTTGCTGGCTGGGCGCCTTGGCTGGAATCTGCTCGACTCGGGGGCTTTGTATCGGGTATTGGCCTTTGCTGCCCAGAATCACGGCGTTGACCTCGACAACGAGCAGACCCTTGTCGCGCTTGCCGCGCATCTGGATGTGCAATTCGTGGCGGGCGAGGGTGATCACGAGCAGCGCATTATCCTCGAAGGCGAAGAAGTGACCCGTCATATCAGAAGCGAAGTGATAGGCGCCGGCGCTTCTCAGGTCGCTGCATTGCCCGAGGTCCGGGAAGCCTTGCTGCAACGTCAGCGGGTTTTCTGTGAACCGCCCGGGTTGGTGGCGGATGGTCGCGATATGGGGACCGTGGTTTTCAAAGATGCCCAGCTTAAAATTTTCCTGACGGCCAGCTCCCAGGAACGGGCTGAGCGGCGTCACAAGCAGTTGCTCAGAAAAGGCGAAACTGCTAATCTGGCGAGTCTTCTTGATGAGATCATGGCAAGGGATGAGCGGGATATGAATCGTAGCATTGCGCCATTAAGGCCTGCTGCGGATGCGATCCTGATTGATTCCACCAGTATGTCCATTGATGAAGTACTGGAAACAGTGCATGCAGAGGCGCTCAGGCGCGATTTGTTGAACTGATCCGAAGGTCCTTTGCCGGGTAACCAGCACCACCGGTCAAGGTGTTTACATAATCAACCCACGCAAGCTGGTGGCGTGGCGGGTACGTTTGCTGCAGGGCCCGCATTTGAGCGGCCAGGCGGTTGCTGCCTTAATAAACATTTACAGGAATCCAAATGAGCGAAAGCTTTGCCGAACTTTTTGAAGAAAGCCTAAAAACCCTTGATATGGAGCCAGGCTCCATCATCACCGGTATTATTGTGGATATCGACTCCGACTGGGTCACCGTTCACGCCGGCCTGAAATCCGAGGGTGTCATCCCACGTGAGCAGTTCCTGAACGATCAGGGCGAGCTGACGATCAAGGTGGGTGATGAGGTTCACGTTGCACTGGACGCCGTTGAAGACGGTTTCGGTGAGACCAAGCTCTCCCGTGAAAAGGCCAAGCGTGCCGAATCCTGGAAAGTCCTCGAAGCAGCTTTCGCCGCAGAAGAAATCGTCAAGGGTGTTATCAACGGCAAGGTCAAAGGTGGCTTTACCGTCGACGTCAACACCATCCGCGCGTTCCTGCCAGGCTCCCTTGTCGATGTCCGCCCTGTGCGCGACACCACGCATCTGGAAGGCAAGGAACTGGAATTCAAGGTCATCAAGCTTGACCAGAAACGCAACAACGTTGTCGTTTCCCGTCGTGCCGTCCTCGAAGCCGAGAACAGTGCCGAGCGTGAAGCCCTGCTGGAAACTCTGCAGGAAGGTCAGGTTGTCAAAGGTATCGTCAAGAACCTCACAGATTACGGCGCGTTCGTCGATCTGGGCGGCGTAGACGGCCTGTTGCACATTACCGACATGGCATGGAAACGTATCAAGCATCCGTCCGAAATCGTCAATGTCGGCGACGAGATCGATGTCAAGGTGCTGAAGTTCGACCGTGAGCGCAACCGCGTTTCCCTGGGTCTGAAGCAGCTGGGCGAAGATCCATGGGTCGCTATTACCGGTCGCTATCCAGAAGGTACCCGTGTTACTGCCAAGGTCACCAATCTTACCGATTACGGCTGTTTCGCCGAACTGGAAGAGGGTGTCGAAGGTCTGGTACACGTATCCGAAATGGATTGGACCAACAAGAACATCCATCCTTCCAAAGTCGTTCAGGTTGGCGATGAAGTGGAAGTTATGGTTCTGGATATCGACGAAGACCGTCGTCGTATCTCCCTGGGCATCAAGCAGTGCAAGATGAACCCGTGGGAAGAGTTCTCCAGCAAGTTCAACAAGGGCGACAAAATCTCTGGTTCGATCAAGTCGATTACCGATTTCGGTATCTTCATTGGTCTGGACGGGGGCATCGACGGCCTGGTTCACTTGTCCGACATTTCCTGGAACGAAGTAGGCGAAGAAGCCGTACGTCGTTTCAAGAAAGGCGACGAGATTGAGACGGTCATCCTGTCTGTTGATCCAGAGCGCGAGCGTATTTCTCTGGGCGTCAAGCAGCTCGAAGATGATCCGTTCTCCAACTTTGCTTCTCTGAACGAGAAGGGCACCATCATCAACGGTACCGTCAAGGAAGTTGATGCCAAGGGCGCTGTGATTACCCTGGCCGACGATATCGAAGGTACGCTAAAGGCTTCCGAAATCAGCCGTGACCGTGTTGAAGATGCGCGTAATGTGCTGAATGTTGGCGACCAGGTTGAAGCCAAGATCATCAGCATTGATCGCAAGAGCCGCGTGATCAGCCTGTCGATCAAAGCCAAGGATGTCGAAGACGAGAAAGAAGCCATTCAAGACCTGCGCAAGCAGGAAATGCTGGCCTCTGGTCCGACTACCATTGGTGACCTGATCAAGCAGCAGATGGAAAACAAAGGCAATTGATGTAAGCCTTTGTGATTCTTGAAAAAGGGCGACTTCGGTCGCCCTTTTTTGTGTCTTTTGGCCACTAAAGACCTACTCTTCCTATTTTGTTTCCTATCAGGCTGTTCAAATGCCGTCAAGCATGGTAAAACCGATAAAAACGGATCTAGCCGCTTGATAAAAAAGGAAAAAAGATGACCAAGTCGGAATTGATCGAGCGCATCGTCGAGCAGCAAGGGCAGCTGTCGGCTAAAGATGTCGAACTGGCGATCAAAACCATGTTGGAACACATGTCCCAGGCGTTGGCGACGGGCGAGCGGATCGAAATTCGTGGTTTCGGTAGTTTTTCTCTCCACTACCGTGCACCCAGGGTCGGACGCAATCCCAAGACCGGTGACGCAGTTGAGCTTGACGGCAAATATGTTCCTCATTTCAAACCTGGCAAGGAACTGCGCGACAGGGTGAACGAGTCAATCGAAAACGCCTGATCGGTATCAACCGCGCTCATGGCTGCGCTATACTTCAAGCCACAAACGGCTGAACTGAGGTGTGGCAATGCAATGGCTGAAGCGCGCGGTGCTTATCATCGTGTTGTTGTTGGTAGCTCTGGCGACGCTGGATTTCATGCTTGAAAATCAGCAACACGTCACTCTGCAGTTTCTTGAATTGCGCTCACTGGCATTGCCTATTTCCCTGTTCATAGTCATAGCTTTCATTTCAGGCAGTCTGATAGGGATTTTGATCGGATGGCTGATAACTACCCGCCTGCGGCTCCGGCTGCGCGTTCAGAACAACGAGCTTAGTCGCCACCGCAAAGAGATAGACAAATTGCGCACGCAGGCTATCAAAGGCTGATTGCAATGCAGGAACTGCTGTTCCTTGGGTTGTTTATGGGGGCCTTGGCGATCGGTTGGCTCCTGGGGCGACGGGAAGCAATTAAAGTCGGGTTCATGCTAGAGCCCCATGGCAGTGCGCTGGACAGACAGTACTTCGTTGGTCTCAACTACCTTTTGAATGAACAGCCGGACGAGGCTATCGAGACGTTCATTCGTGCCCTGGAAGTCAATCCGGAAACGGTCGAAACACATATCGCCATTGGCAAGTTGTTCTGCCAGCGGGGTGATGTGGAGCGCGCGATCAAGGTACACCAGAACCTGCTGGCCCGCCCGAATCTGACTCGCGAGCAGGGCGACCGGGTCCAGTTCGAATTGGCAAGAGATTATCTGGTTGTGGGAATGCATAGCCGGGCCCAACGATTGCTGGATGAGCTTATCGAGTCCAGCTCACCGCTACGTGCAGAGGCCCTGGTAGATTTGGTCAAGGTTCATGAGCGCGAGCACGACTGGAATGAGGCCGTTAGCGTGGGCCGCAAATTGGTACGCGAGCGCCCTGGTTTTGCGGTAACGCTTGCCCATTATCATTGCGAAATGGCTGCCGAAGCACTGCAACGAAAAGAATGGCAGCAGGCGAGGGTTTGCCTGGAAGCGGCAATCAACACCGACAAGACGAGCGTCAGGGCCATACTGGAACTGGCCGCGCTCGAAGAGTCGCGGGGTGATGCTCTTGAAGCCACCCGCTGGTTGCAGCAGCTGGTTTTGATAGGCCCCGATTTTGTACCGCAAGCCTTGCCGCTGGTGCGGCGTTGCGCCGATAATGGCGGTCTGATCCTGGCGGATTATCTGGATAAGGTTATTGAAAGAAGCAGTCCGCCCCAGATCGTGACGGTGCTTGCCCGTGCCGATGAGATAAAAGAGACATCGGGAATCAGTAATGCCAGTCGCTATGTGGTCGCTCATATACAAAATCAGCCGTCGTTACGCGGGCTTATTTATCTGATCGATCTTCACAAGGATAAAGTCGAGCCCCGTGGCCAGCAGAACCTGACAGTTCTGCGCGAGATAGTCGAGGCGCTGATTATAGATGCGCACCATTATCGTTGTGAAGCCTGCGGCTTCTCCGGTAGGCGGTTGCACTGGCAGTGCCCCACCTGCCACGGTTGGTCTACGATCAGACCCCTCAAAGGACGCGACGCGGCCTAACCGCATCAATCAGGACATCTACTCACAGGAAAGCAGTATGCCGTGTAACACGCCGATTATCGTTGCCCTCGACTACCCCGACGCGCAGTCCGCTCTACAAATGGTAGATAAGCTGGATCCTGGGCTATGCCGCGTCAAGGTTGGCAAGGAGCTATTTACCAGCACCGGCCCGGCGATTGTCGAGGCGCTTCAACACAAGGGTTATGAAGTATTTCTGGATCTGAAGTTTCACGATATTCCCAACACCACAGCCAGCGCAGTACGCTCGGCAGCTGAGTTGGGAGTCTGGATGGTCAACGTTCACGCTAGCGGGGGGCGCCGCATGATGGAGGCCTGTCGGGAAATCCTGGAGCGCAGCGCTCCGGACGTCCGGCCTTTGCTAACTGCCGTGACAGTCCTGACCAGCCTGGAGCAGGACGACCTGCTCGAAGTCGGAGTGGATATCGAACCGATGGTGCAGGTTCAGCGTCTGGCCAGGCTTGCACAGGAGTGCGGGTTGGATGGCGTGGTATGTTCTGCTCGTGAAGCCAGGGCGCTGCGGGGGGCATTAGGAGAAGACTTTTTGCTGGTGACGCCGGGCATACGTCCAATCGAATCCGCTGCCGACGACCAGAAACGCATTGTGACGCCTCAGCAAGCGATGGAGAATGGTAGTAGCTATCTGGTGATAGGACGGCCTATTACCTGTTCCGATACGCCTGCAAAAGCCCTGGCAGCGATTCTGAAGACATTGCAACGCTGATAAATAGGCCGCCGCCCCTGGAAGGGCGGTAGAACCTCGGTTATGAACACTCAGCTAATCTGTGACTGCTGATAGTTCTCCAGGCCAACTTTGTCGATCAGGCTTAGTTGGGTTTCAAGCCAATCAACGTGCTCTTCTTCGGATTCGAGAATTTGTTCGCACAATTCGCGGCTACCATAGTCACCCACGGTCTCGCAGTAAGCGATCGCGGTTTTCAGATCGGGTATACCCTTCATTTCGAGCTTCAGGTCGCACTCGAGAATCTCGCGTACGTTTTCGCCGATGAGTAGCTTGCCCAGATCCTGAAGATTGGGAATGCCTTCGAGAAACAGAACACGCTTCACCAACATGTCGGCGTGCTTCATTTCATCGATCGATTCGTGATATTCGTGATCGCCTAGCTTGTCGAGGCCCCAATCCTGCAGCATGCGTGCATGCAGAAAATATTGGTTAATAGCGACAAGTTCGTTGCCAAGAATGATATTGAGGTGCTGGATTACTATTCTGTCGCCCTTCATGCCTGAGTCCTCGTACAGTTCAAGCAAACAGTGTGGTCTCAGGATATCGGGCTGTCAAATATAAGCGGTTGAATAGAAAGGAATTAATAACGAGTCTCATTCTTCTAGACGCGCTAGGCTGCGACATATTGGGCAGATTGGAACTGCGCGCTGTTCACAATGTTCTCACTAAGCAATGACTTGCATTCGCGGCCACATTTACCGCATTGATTTGCGACGTCCAGCGCTGAACGCAGATCTCGCATGCTGGATGCACCTTCACTGATAGCTTCCCGAATCTGGCGATCGGTTACTCCCTTGCAAAGACATACGTACATGTTATCTCCAGCTACCCGATATGAATGCCTGCATGCTAATAGTAATGAGAATGGTTGTCAAACGCTAAAGATGAATTTTCAGGCGGGTGGGAGAGGACAGTTTATTCCTTTCAGGTCTTGTATCAGGTCATTGGCGCGGCTGGTGAATCTGTGTTTTTGTCGGTCAGTCGCCGACGCCATCAGGTCACTGATCAGATCTGTTGCCAGTTCCAGGCTGCGTGTTCGTTGCTCTTGATAGACAGCTGTCCAGAACTGCTGCGGTTTACTGACCAATGCGGAGATTTTTGATTGGAATGAGGCGTGGTCGCGGTCGGCCAGTGCCTCTTTGAAGAGCGTTTGCCAGCGCTTGCGATTCTCCAGCCAAAGCTCGTTCTGACCTTCGAGCTGTACCGCCCATTGATCCACTCGTTCACGTTGTTCCGGGGTCATCCGTCCAAACCAGTGCTTGAGACGCTTCTGCATCCGTTCGCTGCGGTCGCGATTCTGACTGGCGACATCGGTTTTGACATAGTCCTCGTATAATGCTTGATGTTCTTCATCCAGGCGAGTGAGCAGGGTTTGTATCTGATCTTCATCGAGTTGAACCAGCAGGCCGGCAACCGTGGGAGCGAGCTCATCCAGAAGCTGGGTGATTTCGGTTTGCCACGCCGGAGTCTGCGCGTAGAGCTGGGCACCCGCCGGAGATTCGGAAAGTATGGCCAGGCGGAAGGATTCAAGCAGGTCAACGTAGCGAGGAAGCTCGCTGTTACAGTGCCATATCACGTGGCGGTTGACGGATTGCTTGAGCCATCGCTTCTGCTCCCGGTTAAGCGCAACGTAATCTCTGACCTTCCAGCCAACGATCCAATCGAGGTTTTCGTAACCAAGGCGCGTAATGCTGCAGCCGCTTGTCAGCAGAATAGCTAGGACAAGTGCATAAATACGGACGACGCTAGGAGGACCCATGACGTTCCCATGCTCGGCATCTTGTGAGTTTTAACTTTAGTCGAAAATCGGAGTTGCGCCGCTGGGTATTCGGAAAGGAAAGGACCAGCGACGTGGATCATGCATATGAATAAGCGTCATCGGTAATCCTGATGATGCCTGGAAGCCACGCACCGCAAGGGCATCAGGGAAGCAGGCCGGGCTAACCAACACGCCTGGCTGTCGGCGGACCTGACTGATGAGCCATAGCTATTGTAAAGCGCCAGCACTGTCTTAGAATCGGTCGCAGATTGGTTTGTTCCGCTTTCTGCGACACGGCACTGCTGTGTAGTGCGTCTTCGAGACGAATAAAATAACAAGGCGAGCCCTGCGGGAGCTCGCGCGGTTCTCAGCGGGGAAAAACATGAGTCAAACTGGCATTTTGAAGCGTTCCACCATTCTTATCCACGGCTCGGTGGGTATGCCGTTGGCGATTATTGGCTACCCGCTGGTTGTCTATCTGCCGCCTTTCTATACCCAGGAAATCGGATTGAAGATGGCCCTGATGGCCATGGTTCTGGTGCTTGCGCGCATGTCTGACGTGATCACTGATCCGCTGATCGGGACGCTTAGCGACCGCTGGCAGACTCGGCTTGGCCGTCGCAAGCCCTGGTTGCTGATGGGTATGCCGTTGATGCTGCTTGGTACCATCATGATCTTCATGCCTCCGGCTGATGCCGGGATAGGGCATCTGCTGACCTGGACCGTGTTGATGTATCTGGGCTGGACCATGGTTACTTTGCCATACGGGGCATGGGGCGCAGAGTTGTCTCCGCTTTACCACCAACGTAGTCGGGTTACCGCGTCACGGGAAGGTTATGTCCTGATAGGGTTGTTCTTGGCGGCTCTGGCTCCGGCCATCGTGCAAGCCATGGGTGCGCGATACCAGGCAGGAGATACCGACGGTACGGTGATGCGTTTTCTGGTCTGGTTGCTCGGCACTGACGGTCAGTTGGGCACCGGATACGGTCCCATACTGGCTGCGATGGCCTGGATGCTGATGATAATGCTGCCCGTGACCATCCTGCTGGTGGTTTTCTTCGTCAAGGAAGCGCCACCCCAGTCGGTTCAACGTACCGACTGGAAAAAAGGCCTGCGGGTATTGAAGAATAATGGCCCGTTCAAGCGCATGATGCTCATGCTATTGATAGTGGTGACAGGAGAGTCGTTTCGCAATGCGCTGTCGGTATTCTTCATGCAGCATGTCATGCAGATCCAGACCTCCATCGGCATGATGTACCTGTTGTATTTTGGTGTGGGCATTCTCGGCATCCCATTCTGGTTGATTCTTGGGCGCAAGATCGGTAAGCACCGAGCCTTCTGTGTGGCCGTTGGCGTCTCTAGCGCGAGCATCCTCGGAATGTTCTTCCTTCAGGCCGGCCAATTGGTACCTTTCGCGATCATGTTTGCTGTGAAGGGGTTTTGTTTCGCTGCCTTCCAGTTTCTGCCATTGTCCATGCTGGCAGACATCGTTGATCTGGACACCGCCAGGAGCAAGGAGCACCGTACCGGGCTATTTTTCGCGATGTCCGGGATGGCCCACAAGCTGGCCATGGCTATCGGGCTAGGGCTGTCGCTGGGCTTGCTTGCACTGGTGGGCTTCGATGCGCAGATGACGGAGCATACGGATGATCAATTGATGGCTCTACGCGTGCTGTACATCATTGGGCCAGTCATTCTGTA
This sequence comes from Halopseudomonas xinjiangensis, assembly GCA_011050525.1. GTDB lineage: Bacteria > Pseudomonadota > Gammaproteobacteria > Pseudomonadales > Pseudomonadaceae > Halopseudomonas > Halopseudomonas xinjiangensis_A. The sequence continues at coordinate 74,854 of DRFO01000031.1, read as the reverse complement.
CATGGCTGCCTTCGCAATAGCCTGGAAATATCCGCTCACCTCGGACCGGCACGAGCGAATTCATCAATGGATAGTGCGCCGTAATGCGCGGATCGAACTGGCCGCTAGCCAACCTTGATAAAATCACACCTTCGTCTGTTTGACGAAGGTGCAACCGGGGCTGGGTCAGGGTGTTTCTGGATCCTCCTGACCTTCTTCCCCGACAACGCCCTCAAGGATGGCTTCGACGCTACCTTCAGCCGATTCTACCAGCACCAGGTCTTCACCCACCTCCCGCCATTCGTACCCGGTATATTGTGGGAGCTTGGCCAGCAGTCTGGGATTGACGCTTCGTGCTATTTCCAGCGGCAGCTCCTCGCCACGTTCCGGCATGCTGACATCATCGGGCAGCGGGTTGACGGGTTCGACATAGGCGCTGAACTGACTATACAGGCGACGGATTCCCGCTAGCTGATTTTCCAGATCAGGTTGCAACCCGAACTCCTCCCTGGCAGCTTGTTTAGTGGAATATCCGGGCGTATCCGTCTGCACTTTCGGCGGCTGAGCCTGAATGGGCCAAGCCATACTCCCCATCAGCGCGGCAAGCAGGTAATAGCGACAAGATAAAATGGGACGTTTTTTCATGATTATGCTCTCCGTTAATAGACAAAACCCGGCGCATTCGATCAGTCTTGCACCGTATGATTTAAGGATAGTCGCAATAACCGGATAGGCTGTTTCTCCGTTATGCTGACATCCTTTAAATGAACTCGGCCCAAAAGGATAAGGCGAAGCATGTCCCAGCATTCTCAGTTCGGTCTTCTGGCTACAAGACGGTTTCTGCCGTTCTTTCTTACTCAGTTGCTGGGCGCATTCAACGATAACGTATTCAAACAGGCGCTTATCCTGGCGATTCTGTTCAAGATCTCGTTCGACGCCAACCGGGATGTGCTGATTAATCTCAGCGCATTGCTGTTTATCTTGCCGTTTTTCCTCTTTTCGGCACTGGGTGGGCAGTTCGGTGAAAAATTTGCCAAGGATGCGCTGATCAGGAAGATCAAGCTGGGCGAGATTTTCATCATGCTTGTTGGCGCGGCTAGTCTGCTGCTTGGAAATCTCCCCCTGATGCTCGTCGTGCTCTTCGCTATGGGCACGCAGTCGGCTTTGTTTGGGCCGGTCAAGTATTCGATCCTGCCCCAGCACCTGCACGAAGATGAGCTGATCGGCGGCAACGCGTTGGTTGAAATGGGGACCTTCCTGGCTATTCTCGGGGGCACCCTGTTTGCGGGCCTGTTGATGTCGGGTAGCCAATGGGCTAGTTGGGTTAGCGGGTCGGTAATAGTGGTGGCGATGCTGGGGTACCTGACCAGTCAGGGCGTTCCCTACGCGCGCGCTGCCTTGCCCGAGCTCAAGCTGGACTGGAACATATTTCGGCAGTCGTGGGCGATTTTGCAGCTGGGGCTGGTCAAGCAGGTCCCGTCAGTCTCGCGCTCTCTGCTCGGAAATTCCTGGTTCTGGTTTCTCGGGGCGACGTACCTGACGCAAATACCCGGTTTTGCCAAAGATCATCTCCACGGTGATGAGAGCGTTGTGACCCTCATCCTGACGGTCTTTTCGGTCGGGATCGCCCTGGGTTCCATCCTGTGTGAGAAGTTGTCCGGCCGTCGGGTTGAAATCGGGCTGGTGCCCTTCGGCTCAGCTGGCCTGACAGTATTCGGTCTGCTTTTATGGTGGGGTGCCGAAGGGGTGGTGCCCGGCGCCGAGACGTTCGGCTGGCTCCAGCTGCTGATCCAGCCAGCCGCCTGGTGGGTGATGGGATGCATCCTCGGCCTTGGGATGTTCGGTGGGCTCTATATAGTGCCGCTCTATGCGTTGATCCAGTCACGTACCCAGGACCATGAGCGTGCACGCGTCATCGCCGCCAACAATATTCTCAACGCGCTGCTGATGGTGCTCTCAGCTGTGACGGCCATCGTTCTGCTGAGTATGGTCGGCCTGTCGATCCCTCAGCTTTTTCTGGTAATTTCCCTGCTGAATGTGGCGGTCAACGTTTATATCTTCAGCATAGTGCCTGAGTTCACCATGCGTTTTCTGGTTTGGCTTCTCAGCCACTCCATGTACCGCGTGCAGCACGACAATCTAGAAGCCATACCTGACGAAGGACCTTGCCTGCTCGTTTGCAACCATGTTTCCTTCGTTGACGCCCTGCTGATTGGCGGAGCGGTGCGAAGGCCCGTCCGATTCGTCATGTATTACAAGATCTACAACCTTCCCGTGCTGAATTTCGTATTTCGTACCGCTGGAACGGTGCCCATCGCCAGCCGCAACGAGGACGAAGCGATTTACGAGATGGCGTTCAAGCGAATTGCCGATTACCTGAATCAAGGTGAGGTGGTTTGTATATTTCCTGAAGGCAAGCTGACCATGGACGGTGATATTGGCGAATTTCGCAACGGAATGACGCGTATTCTCGATGCCAATCCGGTGCCGGTTATCCCCATGGCATTACGCGGTCTATGGGGCAGCTTTTTCAGCAGAGCGCCGCACAAGGGGTTGTTCAAGCGGTTCTGGTCGCGCGTATGCCTCGTTGCAGGGGCGCCCATCCCGGCGGAACTGGCGCAGGTTACCGTGTTGCAAAAAAAGGTCGAAATCCTGCGGGGTGATCGAGCCTGAGTAACGGGCCTGCTGATGGGATTGGACAAATCGGGAGGGGGTGTGGCTCCCGACGGCACTGCATTGCTTGTTCAAGTGTCGACAAGCATCCTGCGCCGCTGGGGATTGAGCAGTGACTTACTTGGTCGGCTTGCCAGGACGAGGAGCGCCGTAAACCTGGCCACTGATACCGTTCGGTATTTTCTGAATTTCACCGCCTGACGCCAGAAAGCTCTCGATCTGGTTGTCGATCGATCGGCTGGTGGCGACGGCAGCATCTGCCTTGCGCTTGCTTGGGGTGGTTTTTGCGGACATGGGCGCCTGCCTGTAATTGAGGAAAGACGCTATCTTACACGTTTTTCGTAAACTCTGCTTGACATAATGCCTGGTTTGGGCCAAACGCCAGTAGCGCAAGGCCCGGTAGCGCATCGATCAATGGTGATGCCCGCCGGCACCGTGCGCATGCCCGTGGGCCAGTTCTTCCGGCGTGGCTTCCCGGACCGACAGAATCTCTATGTCGAAGGTGAGATCCTTCCCGGCCAGGGGGTGGTTCGAATCCACTTCTGCCTGGGACAAGCCCACTTTGACGATGGTGACCTGTCGCGGGCCGTCGTCGGTCTGGATCATTGCTACCATGCCAGGCCTCCATTTCTTCGCGCCTTGCAGGTGTTTAACCTGGACCTTCTGAACGGCATTATCCTTGCGGGGCCCATAGGCCTTATCGGCGTGAAGCTCGACCGTAAACCTGTCACCGGCCTGATGACCCTCAAGCGCTTCGACCAGTCCGTCGATCAAGCCAGGTTGACCGTGGAGGTACAAAACCGGTTCATGCTTGCGTGAATTTTCGATTTCACCACTGGCGTCTGCAAGAGCGTAATGAAACTGAACTACGGTGTTTTCAACAATCTGCATTTTCTGATATCCGCTCGGGCTGGTTACATAAGTTGGCATTATCCAGCCTCAAGCGGAACATTTCCATGCTGCTAGGCGATATTGATCAATTGCCCCACAGTTCTTCAAGGCGTGCATCACGGCCGCAGCTGGTGCGGTAGAATTTATAGCGCAGCGGATTTTCCTGATAATAGTTCTGATGATATTCCTCCGCTGGGTAGAAGGCCGTTTGCGGAAGAATTTCCGTTACGACCGGCTGATCGAAACGCTCAGAGTCCGCCAGTGCGCTTTTCGACGCTTCGAGGATCTGTTTCTGGTTTTCGTTGGCATAGAAGAGAGCGCTACGGTACTGCGGACCTTTATCGCAGAACTGGGCGTTAGGGGTGACCGGGTCGATTGTGGGCCAGAAAGCCTTCACCAGGGTGGAGAAATCCGTTTCCTCGGCATCGTAAAACACCGCGACGGCCTCGATGTGGTCGGTTCCGCCGGAGGATACGGCGTCGTAATTAGCCGACTCGGCATCGCCTCCTATGTATCCGGATATCGTTGCTTTCACGCCGGGGACCTTGTCAAAGTCGGACTCGGTACACCAGAAGCAGCCCCCCGCGAAAACGGCCATTTCCGCGTTTTCAAAGCCAGGTAGCGTGTCCAGCGGCTCCGCGGCATTCGCCGTAGACAGACCCAACATCAGAAGCATTCCCGCTATAGCGTTGCGTAAGATCATGCTCTCAGCTCCGGCAGTGTCTCATCGATAGGCACAAATCGCAGCGCCAATCCATTATTGCACCAGCGCTCACCTCGAGGTGGCGGGCCGTCATTGAATACGTGGCCCTGATGGCCGCCACACCGGGCGCAATGATATTCCGTGCGCGGCCAGATCATTTTGAAGTCCTGCTTTGTTGCCATATGCCCTTCGATTGGCTGGGTGAAGCTCGGCCAGCCGGTGCCACTATCGAACTTGCTCTCGCTGTCAAACATAGGCAAGTAGCAAGCCGCACAAACAAAGGTTCCTTCCTCGTCAACGTCATCCAGCGGACTACTGCCGGCGGGCTCGGTGGCTTCCTCAAACAGAACTTCGTAAGCCTGCGCACTCACCTTGTCGCGCCAGTAGCTATGCGGAACTTCAAGAGGGGTGAATTTCATGGCAACCTCGTGGGTCTGGGCGCCGCCCAGGCTGAGGCGGCTCACCACGGACAGGGCAGGGAAGGTCATCAGTCCGGCTATCAGGGTTCTGCGATTCATGGAAGGCCTCTTTTGTTGTACATACCAGCAAGACTATTCCTCTCAGACGTCTTTATCAGCAACAGATCGTTTCAGAACGTGTCGCGAGACACCTCCGCCAGCTAGCGCAAAAAGCTATTAGCCAGTATTGTATCGGCCACCATACAAAAACAGAGAATTACTGCCATGCATTGGTCTACCTTCCCAGCCGCCACGCGGCTTTGGTTTGCCTGCTCCGCCATCGTGACAGCGTTGTTCAGCCCAGCGCTTTTTGCCGAGGAGGCAGGGCCGTACAAAATCTCAGCGCAGTGGCTGGAGCGTTTATCTGAAGCAATGCAGGCTGAGGTGGATAATGGGAAGCTGGCGGGTGTCGCCACGCTGGTGTATCAGAACGGCGAGGTTGTTCACCGTGACCGCGCCGGGTTTCAGAATCTGGCTGAACAGAAGCCCCTGGGTGAGGACACTCTCTACAAGATCTTTTCCCTGACCAAGCCGATAACGGGGGCCGCCGTACTGATGCTGTACGAAGACGGCAAGCTGAATCTGGATGATCCGGTAGAGAAGTATCTGCCAGCGCTGAAAGGTCTCGAAGTAGCCAAGGAAGACGGCCCCAACGGTCGGCCGATAACCGAGCCGGCCGTTCATCCGGTCACGATCCGCGAACTGATGACACATACCGGTGGTTTTACCTACGGCCGTTTTTCGCAGTCCCAGGTCGACACGCTATATGTCGAGGCAGACGTGCTGGACCCCGAATCCACACTGGCGGATATGGTCGACAAGCTGGCGAAGATTCCGCTGCGCCAGCAGCCCGGCACCTTGTGGCACTACAGCGTATCAGTTGATATCCAGGCGCGGCTGATTGAAGTCGTCTCGGGTATGCCCTTTGACCAATTCCTCGAGACGCGTATTTTTCAACCGCTGGAGATGCACGATACCGACTTCTACGCCCCGGCGGACAAGGCCGCGCGCCTGGCGACTACTTATCGTCCTGCCGAAGGCGGCCTGGAAGCAGTGCCCAATACGTCATTTCTCAGCAAGCCGGCTTTTCTCAACGGGGGCGGCGGGCTGGTCTCCAGCATGGATGACTACCTGCGCTTCGCACGGATGCTGCTCAACGAGGGCGAGCTGGAGGGGACACGCCTGCTGAAACCCGAGACCGTGAGGATGATGGCCAGCAACCAGTTGCCGGACAATGTTCAGGGCCCCAACTGGGCGCCCGGCAATGGCTTCGGCCTGAACGTGGCGGTGGTCGACGATCCTGCCAAGGCCGGCCATCTTCCTGTCGGAACCTACTGGTGGTGGGGAATCCAGGGAACCTGGATGTGGGTCGATCCAGCCAACCAGATCATCACGCTTGGCATGCTGCAGAACACTGATTACCAGTATTCCAGGGCAGTGCACGGAAAAGTCAGCAAGATACTCTACGGGCCGTTGGAAAACTGACGCTATGGGCTGAATGCTGCCGGTTTTGAAATCGGCAGCGTCAGCAGGCTCGCTTCAGGCCGACCCTGCGGTGCCAGTATCCAGAACCTGTTCCAGCGGTAACTGGGCATGCACATTGACGCTCCCCTGCGCAGCGAAAATCACCAGATGGTCTGCGGCGATCCGAATGCCCAGCTGCTCGCCCATCAGATGGTCATCATGGCTCGGAAAGATCGACTCCAGAATGCTCCCTGTTGATAATTGCAGCCGGTAAAGTGTGGCCGCGCCCAGGAAGGTCTTGCCGACAATAGTACCGAACAGGGTGCTGTCAGCCTGTCCGACAATGTCATCCGGGCGCAGCAGAACATCCACAGCGCTGCCGGCGGGTAGTTGATAGGCCCGATTGCCGCGGATCACGCCTAGTTCGGTCTGTACGGTATCGGGCGTCAGCAACTGACCACGGATGAAATACCCCTGGCCAATGAAGCTTGCCACAAACGGCGTGATGGGTTCGTGATACAGGTTGTAGGGAGTATCCCACTGCTGCAGGCGTCCTTCCTTCAACACGCCAACTTGATCGCAGACGGCGAACGCTTCGCTCTGGTCGTGGGTGACCAGCATGGCGCTGGTACCGCGCAGTTTGAGGATTTCGCGGACCTCCGCTGACAGCCGGCGCCGCAATTCCCCATCCAGGTTGGAGAAGGGCTCATCGAGCAAAAGCAGTTTGGGGTCAGGCGCCAAGGCGCGAGCCAGCGCTACCCGTTGCTGCTGCCCGCCGGACAGCTCGTGGGGATAGCGCCGGCCCAGGGGAGTCAGTTTAACCAGATCCAGCAATTCCTCGACGATTCGCTTGCGCTCGGGATGCTTGTTGATGCCGAAGGCGACGTTGTCGTGGACGGTGAGATGCGGAAACAGAGCGTAATCCTGAAATACCATGCCGATTCGCCGGTGCTCGGGCGGGGTGCGCATGGCGGGCGAAGACAGAACGTCCCCCGCCAGACGTATTTCGCCGCTAGTGATTGGCTCAAAACCGGCAATGGCTCTCAGGGTAGTCGTCTTGCCGCACCCGGACGGTCCCAGCAGGCAGCCTATGTCGCCCGCCTTGAGATGAATGCTCAGGTTCTGCACCACCTTGTGTCCTGCGTACCCGCAGGACAATTCATTCAGCTCCAGGATGGTGCCGTGTTGATCCGCCATGAATGCTCCGGATTAATCGACCAGCAAAAATTCTACCAGGGCTTTTTGCGCATGCAGACGGTTCTCCGCCTGGTCCCAGACTACGCTACGCGGGTCGTCCATCAATTCAGTGCTGACTTCTTCACCGCGGTGAGCGGGCAGACAATGCATGAAGAGTACGGATTCATCCGCCAGATCGAGGGTGGCCGGGGTAACCTGGAAAGGGGCGAAGCGCTTGAGACGCGATTCAGCTTCGTCTTCCTGACCCATGGAAGCCCAGACGTCGGTATTAATCAGATGTGCGCCAGCGGCTGCTTCGCGCGGGTCGCGAGTCAGCATGACGCGGTCGCCGGCCTGGTCGAGGAACTGCTGATCTGGCTCGAACCCTTCAGGGCAGGCGATGCGCAGATTGAAATCAAACTGAACGGCGGCCTGAATAAAGGTATTGCACATGTTATTGCCATCGCCGATCCAGGCCACGGTCTTGCCTTGAATCGAGCCACGGTGCTCCAGATAGGTTTGCATATCCGCAAGCAGCTGACAGGGGTGCAGATCGTCGGTCAGACCATTGATGACTGGTACCTTGGAGTGCGCGGCAAAGGTTTGCAGTTCTGCGTGGGCGAAGGTGCGGATCATGACGGCGTCAACCATGCTCGAGAGCACCCGGGCGCTGTCCTCAATCGGCTCTCCGCGACCCAGCTGAGTGTCGCGTGGCGACAGAAAGATCGCCTGGCCACCCAGTTGGATCATGCCGGCTTCGAAGGATACCCGGGTGCGTGTCGACGCTTTCTCGAAGATCATTCCCAGCACACGGTTCTTCAACGGCTCGTAGATGGCACCCTGACGGTGAAGCGCCTTGAGCTCGACGCCGCGCTTGATAAGGCTGACCAGCTCAGACTGTGAACAATCCATCAACGAAAGAAAATGCCGTGCTGTCATGTTGTACTACCCGATTACCTCGGTCGGCTGTCGACCGGAAACAGTGAGCCTTACCGTGACCTTAAAGCCCGGTACAAGCCATACCCGAAAAAGAGAAGCCGCGATCTTATCGGTAAAATCCGTTCGATGGCAAATAACCATGACAACTACAGGGACGGGCGGTACGAATTCGTACAATCTATAGCGGCATATTCTGGTACTTGCCGGGTGCCGGGATGAAGCCTAGAGTGGCACGATCTGCTTATAAAAGTCATAGAGTGACTCCCATGCCTGTTACACATCACCGCGCCTGCCATCTCTGCGAAGCTATTTGCGGCCTGACCATAGTGACCGAAGGTGAGGTCATCCTGTCCATCAAGGGAGATCCTGACGATCCGTTCAGCCGCGGCCATATATGCCCCAAGGCCGTGGCGTTGCAGGATATTCAGAATGACCCGCAGCGCCTGCGGCAACCGGTAAAGCGGGTAGGGGATAGCTGGCAACCGATAGCCTGGAACGAAGCCTTTGATCTGGTCGCAAGCCGGCTGGCAGCCATCCAGGCAGAGCACGGCCGCGATGCGGTGGCCGTTTACGCGGGCAACCCGAACGTGCATAACTACGGCTCGATGACGCACGGCAACTATTTTATGGGTCAGCTGAAAACGCGTCAGCGCTATTCCGCCACATCCGTCGATCAGCTTCCGCATCATCTGGTGTCACTATGGCTGTATGGCCACATGCTGATGATCCCGATTCCCGATATAGACCATACCGATTATTTTCTGATGCTGGGCGCCAACCCCATCGCATCCAATGGCAGCATCATGACGGTGCCGGACGTCGGTAAACGCATCAAGGCGCTCAAGGCCAGGGGCGGCAAGCTGGTGGTGATTGATCCCCGGCGAACCGAAACCGCCGAACAGGCAAGCGAGCACTTATTCATCCAGCCTGGCACGGACGCGGCTCTGCTGCTGGGGATACTCAGTACCTTGTTCGACGAGTCATTGACCAAATCCAGCCCGGCGCTGGAGGTGACCCTGGGGCTGGAGCAGGTTCGCGAAGCGGTCAAGCACATCAAAGTCGAGGATATGGCGCTGCACTGTGGAATACCGGCCGAGCGTATCCGGCAACTGGCGCGCGAGTTTGCCGGCGCCGAGCGAGCAGTTTGCTACGGCCGTATGGGCGTCTCGGTGCAGCGCTACGGCACCCTTTGCCAGTGGCTTATTCAGATCATCAATCTGGTCACCGGTAATCTCGACCAGCCTGGCGGGGCAGTTTGCCCCGAGCCGGCCTTCGATGTCACCAAAGGCAAGCCGGGGCATTTCAACCAATGGCAGAGCCGTGTGTCAGGGCTGCCTGAATTCAATGGAGAGATTCCGGTTGCGGCACTGGCAGAGGAAATGCTTACCCCAGGCGAAGGTAAGACGCGTGCTTTGGTGACTACCGCAGGCAATCCGGTACTGTCCACGCCGAATGGACGACAGCTGGACCAGGCGCTGGCGGGCCTGGAGTTCATGGTCAGCATCGATATCTACATAAACGAAACGACTCGTCACGCTGACGTCATCCTGCCGCCGACTTCCAGCCTGGAGCACGACCACTACGACATCACCTTCAATAATTTCGCGGTGCGCAATGTTACCCGGTACAACCAGCCGGTACTGCCTAAACCGGACGGCAGTCTGGATGACTGGGAGATTTTTGTAGGCCTGGGGCAGGCGTTTGCGCGGGCGACCGGTCAGGAAAGCCGTCAGACCATGCCCCCTTCGCAAATGCTTGATTTTGCGCTGCGCGCCGGCCCTTATCGGGATCGCCTTACCCTTGATGTGTTGAAGGAACATCCGCATGGTATCGATCTGGGGCCGTTGAAGCCCAACTTGCTTGGGCGCTTGCAAACCGCAAGCGGTCGTATCGAATGCGCACCAGAGGCCATGCTGGCAGACGTTCAACGCTTCGTTGGAGAATTGGACCAGACCAGGCCGCGTGACGGCGAGCTGCGTCTGATCGGACGCCGCCACGTGCGCAGCAACAACTCCTGGATGCATAACTACCAGCGCCTGGTCAAAGGCAAGCCGCGCGACCAGCTTCTGATGAACCCGGTGGATCTTGAGCGTCGTGGTCTGATTGACGGCCAGGACGTGCTGATCAGCTCCAGAGTTGGAGAGGTGAGGGTGGCTGTTTGCGCCAGTGATGAGATGCTCGAAGGGGTTGTCAGTCTGCCGCATGGCTGGGGACATAACCGGCAGGGCAGCAGGCAGGATATCGCTGCGGCGCACGCTGGCGTCAGTGCCAATGACCTGACCGACGAGCGGTTTCTGGATCCAGTTACCGGTAACGCAGCGCTTAATGGTGTGTCGGTACAGGTGGTGGCAGCATAGCCGGCCTCTTTTGCTGTACACTATGTGCCTTTGCGGGCCCCCAATCCATGCCTGCGCATGCTATGAGGATTTGTCATGGACACTATCGATACCATTAAAGAACAGATCGGCAGCAACCCCGTACTGATCTACATGAAAGGCGCCCCAAACGCGCCGCAGTGCGGTTTTTCAGCCCGTGCAGTGCAAGCGCTGATGAGCTGCGGAGAGAAGTTCGCCTATGTGGACATCCTGCAGAATCCTGACATTCGCACTCAGCTTCCGCAGTATGCGAACTGGCCGACCTTTCCTCAGTTGTGGATTGGCGGTGAGCTGGTTGGCGGCAGCGATATCATTCTCGAACTGCATGAATCTGGCGAACTGGAAACCATGATCAAGGGTGCAGTTCAGCCTCAGTAAGGCTCTACAGATCCAGCTAGCCCGTGCTGATTCTCGTCGGCATGGGCTTTTTTATGTCTGGATCTATCCAGGTTCATGCGGAAAGGGACGAGTCAGCCAAGCAGGCCGGTAAACGGCAGGTAGGTTAGCGGCTGCCCTGGTTGAACCGTTGTGCCTGCAGGGATAAGCACCAGCCCGCTGGCCTCGCTGGCGCTACTCAATACACCGGAACTTTGATTTCCTGCCAGCACTACCTGGCCCTGATCAATTCGCGCGCGCACATACTCATCGCGGCTGCCTGCCTTTGGCCAGGCAAATCCTGAGGAAACAGGCAGGCCTGTCGGCGCGGTTTCGTGGCTGCCCAGCCGCCGCAGCAGATAAGGGCGCACCAACAGCAGAAAGGTCACCAGCGATGCGGCTGGATTACCGGGCAGGCCCAGTACTGGCGTATCGGCAAAGCGCGCCAGGGTAAAGGGTTTGCCGGGTTTTATCGCCAGCTTCCACATATCAATCCGGCCATAATCACGCAGCACCTTGCCCAGACAGTCTGCTTCCCCGACGGAAACTCCACCGGAGGTGATGATCAAATCAGCCTGGCCGCTCAGTTCCTGCAGCCGGGCGCGAGTCTGGTCAATGTCGTCGACCAAAATGCCTCCGTCTATGACGTGCTGGCCATGACGCTGGAGCGCGCCGATCAGCGTAAAGCGGTTGCTGTTGTAAATCTGTCCCGCACCCAGCGGAGACCCGGGTTCGACAAGCTCGTCGCCGGTAGATATCACGGCCACCCGCAACACCCGACACACATCCACCTGGGCGACACCGACCGAAGCGATCAGACCCATATCCTGCGGCCGCAGAATGTGACCGGCCCGGAGCAGGCTAGAGCCGGAACAGATATCCTGGCCACGCGGGCGGATATTCTGCCCCTGCTTCACGCTTTGCGTCAGCCGGGCCACGCCACCGTCCTCGCTCACGTTTTCCTGCATCTCGACAGCGTCCGCACCCTCAGGCATCGGTGCGCCAGTAAATATACGGGCGCAGGTTCCTGGTTGCAGAGGCATGGGGGCCATGCCGGCCATGATTCGCTGGCTGACAGATAGGCCGTGATCCATGGCGGCAGCCAGATCCGCGGAGTTAAACGCATAGCCGTCCATCGCGCTGTTATCCCATGGCGGAACGTCATGGGCGGCTTGTATAGGCGCAGCCAGAACGCGGCCAAGCGCCAGGCCCAAGGGGATGGTTTCACTGCCAGGGAAGGCTTCGCTTGCAGCACTGTCCAGTAGTTGTTCCAGCGCCTGGGTGACCGTCATCAAACTCATGCGCGACTCTCGCACGCCGGACCAGGGGTCAGGTGCTGCACGAAGTTACAGGGCCGGGTGCGGTTATCCAATTGCTCCTTGAGGATGCGGTTCCACGCTGTGCGGCAGGCTCCGGTCGATCCAGGCATGCAGACTATCAGGGTGCGATTTGCCAGGCCTGCCAGCGCACGGGATTGCAGCGTCGAGGTGCCTATTTCCTCCCATGAGACATGGCGGAAGAGCTCACCAAAACCGTCTACGGTTTTGTCCAGCAACGGCGCAATGGCCTCCGGCGTGCTGTCACGTCCGGTAAACCCCGTACCGCCGGTGATCAGCACTACCTGCACGTTGGGCCGAACAATCCAGTCCGACACCACAGCACGAATCTGATAAATGTCGTCAGGATGCAATTGCCGGTCGGCAATGTTATGGCCAGCCTCGCGAGCACTGTCAGCCAGCAACTGGCCGGAGGTATCGGTGTCGATAGTGCGGGTATCGCTGACGGTCAGAACGGCGATATTCAGGGGGATGAATTCACTGGCGCTATGGGCCATGGCAGAGGATCCTTTGGCTGATAAACCGACCAGTGTTATAACACAGAGCCGCAACCATCGGAGCCCGTGGATGACAAACGCCGACCACTTCAGACCCAGCGCCTTGCTCCTTGCGGGCGGGCAGGGTAGCCGACTCGGTGGGCGCGACAAGGGTTTGATGCCATGGCTGGGCCAGCCAATCGCCGGGCGGTTGGCTCATATCCTGCGGGACGTGTCGAATCAGGTAATAATCAGCTGCAATCGCAATCACGACCAGTATGCGCAGTGGGCTGATTTGCTGGTGAGCGACCAGGAGGCCGGTTTTCCCGGCCCGTTGGCCGGCATCTTGCGCGGGTTGGAATATTGCGCTGGCACCCATCTGCTGGTGATTCCCTGCGATCTACTATATCTGGACGCTACGCTGCTGCGCGACCTGCTCGAACTGGCACAGTCTCGACCGGAGCAGCCCTGGCTGGTCAAGACCGGAGAGCGGTGGCAACCACTGGTATCGGTCATTCCCCTCGCGCTGGCTTCTGACCTGCAAGCGTTCTGGGACGCGGGACACCGCAGCCCGATGCGCTGGATACTGGCTCGACCTTACGGAGTTATCGAGTTGCAGGAAGATGATCCGCGGCTGCACAATGCCAACCTGCCAGAGGATTGGCACGAGGATTAATCGTCCGAGTCTGCAACGATAGCCGCTTTCGCAGCACGGGAATTTCAGCCGATGCCCTTGTGAAAAAATAAGCCCATTGGGTAAAATGCCGAACATCTAGACGGAGTGTAGCGCAGCCTGGTAGCGCGTCTCGTTCGGGACGAGAAGGTCGCTGGTTCGAATCCAGTCTCTCCGACCATATTCCTATTTCCGGCGTTTCCATACGTAATGTGTCTTCTATAAAGCGATCAGTGGCGCCTGCTCAGTGCTGGCCGTTGCAAATGGGCTATCAGCGCCTGTTGGCGAGCGACTTGCAGAGCCACGGCGGCAGCGGCGTCGAGGGTGTCACGCAATTGCTGACTGGTGTTGCCGGCCACATGATGAACGTCATGCAGGCGTTGGCTGATCTCGCTAGCGGCCTGGCTTTGCTGGTTGCTGGCGGCGGCGATCTGCTGGTTCAGGACGTCGCTGCGGTCAATACTGGTGCAGATGCTGGTTAACGCCTCGGTACTGGCACTGACGTGCGCCACGCTCTGATGCGAGTGGCGCTGGCCCTGTTGCATCGCGTGGACTACTGCCGCAGTGCCTTGCTGCAGGGCGGCGATCATTTGCTGTATTTCGTCGGTCGACGCCTGGGTACGCTGTGCCAGTGTGCGCACCTCATCGGCCACCACAGCGAAGCCTCGGCCGTTCTCGCCGGCGCGGGCCGCCTCGATGGCGGCATTCAGCGCCAGCAGGTTGGTCTGCTCAGCGATGGCGCGGATGACATCAAGGATGCGGCCGATTGAACGGCTGTGCAAATCCAGACTTTCGACGGCGCTGGAAGCCGCTTGCAGTTCGCTAGCCAGTGATTGAATGCTGCTCTGGGCGGCCAGGGCCCGTTGCTGGCCAAGTTGCCCTGTGTCACGGTTGTCACTGCTGAGCTTCGCTGCGTTACGAGTGTTGGCCGCCACCTCACGAGTGGTCGCACTGAACTGCTCAACCGCGCTGGCAATAACCGCCAGACTGTCCTGCTGTGTCTGGCTCCCCTGGCTGCCAGCGCTGAGCAAACCATTGGCGCTGGCCACATGCGTCATCACCTGCTGACTGCTGTCGTGCACGCGGGCGACCATGACGACCAGCTTGATCTCCAGCAGGCGCAGCGACAGTTGAATCTGGCCTATAGTGTCGGCGCGGCCGGTATAGATCAGCTGCTTGATCGGATGTGACACGAGGTCACGGCAGTGGGTGGCTAACTGGTTCAGCCCCCGGTTATGCCAGTTCAGCAGTAGAGCGCACAGTGCCAGGCTGCTGAGGATCGGTAACAGCGCAACAAAACCGCTTTGCCAGCATGACCAGACAATCAAAGGGCTAAAGCCCAGCAGGCTCAGTAGTGTTTGCCAATGGCCGGGCAGCAATTGGCCCCAGCGCAGCTGCGGCGGCTGCCGTCCTTGACTCCGCAGGTGATAGATCCGTTGCGTGCGGGCAATGGTCGGCAGGTCTGGTTGGCGATAGATCGCCTGGTATTCCAGCACCTTTCCGCTGGTATCGTGGATCGGGCTGATATAAGCATCTACCCAAAAATCGCTGCCATCGGCGCGGCGATTCTTCAGCATGCCCATCCACGACTGTCCCCGGCCGAGCGTTTCCCACAAGTCCTTGATCGGGCCTTTAGGCATCTGCGGGTGACGCAGTCTGGCGATGGGTTGACCCAGCAGCTCTTGCTGTTCAAGCCCGGCGGCCAGGCAGAATGCGGTGCTAGCATAGGTCACCAGCCCCTGGGAGTCGGTCAGCACCAACCATTGTTGTGGGTTCTGCAATGAATCGGGGAGAGGTTCAGTAAAGCTCATTATCGAGTCCTTCGATATGGCGCTGGTTCGGCGCGCAGAAAAAAGAGCCCGCGTTGCGCGGGCTATAAACGGAGCAGCAGTTGAATCAGTAGGATCAGTTACCGGTGGCGCGCATATGCTGAACGCTGAACATTTCCGGTGTGCTAAGGCTAGGATCAACCTGACCCTTGAACTGACCGGTGGTGCAATGCATCGCCTGGACGTCGATCATGCTGAAGCTGTCATCAATTGACACGCCTGTGCCCTTGTTGGCAGGCAGGTGGTGGTCCGGATGCGCCTGGCCGATGGTAAAGGTCTTCCACAGCTTTCCGCTGCGATCATAAGAGACGGTGCGTGGAATGGTGAAGGTCTGCGCATCGATGAAATGCACGCGCTTGGAAAGAGGATGGCTGTCATCAACCGGAGAAGCCTCCACTTCATAGACCTTGCGTAACTGCCAGGTTATGTTCGGGAAACAGCCGCCTTGGCCTCCAAAAGCCACCACCTGATAGCCATCGCTGTCGCTATGAGTTTCTGCGTCCAGTGTCAGGTCATTGTGGTTGTAGAAGGGCATCAGCATCTGCCGCGTTCCCTTATAGTTCCAGTTCATGTCGGAGATACGGCCATTGTATCCCTCAAAATCTTCGATCATCAGGTCGGAACCCAAGAAAGCGTCAGTGACCTGGCCAGTGGCCAGGCGACGCACACGCCGCTGAAATCCCAGATACAGCCAGGAATTGTCTCGCTTGAGGTCATCCTGCGCACGGTGAATCAACAGCTGAGTATTGCGCACGTCGTATGGCTCGAGTACCTGCACGTAGATACCACGAAACAGTTCTGAGGGGTTTGGGGTTATTGTCGGAACAGGCTCATGGTTGACGCGACCAGTAAAGTTCAGGAAATGAAAGTTGAACTTGATAGTACGTTCCAGCTTGCCGGAGTTCATGTCTCGATATTTCCAATAAAATGGTGCAACCGCGGCGCTGTCTCCCCAGTTGTAGCCGTATTTGTAGTTCCATGCGAGCTTTTCACCTGCTCTGGGATCATTAGTATCGGGCTCTTCAAGAAATGGCCGTCCAGCGACCCAACCGTTTATTTCACCGACGCTATCCCCCAGTGAGACCTGTCCGAGACCATTGCGGCTAGCCTCGATATAGCCTGGGTGCAGATCGAAGGAAGTGGTCTCGCCTACAGTAACCTCCAACCAGCCCTGCTCGATAAAATTGGCGAAGGCTGGATCAATGATGTCCTTGAACTGCGCAAGGTTGTCCTGGTTGATGACCATTCCCGCCTGCAATCCATCATGGGAGGGAACGTCGTCCTTGTAGGGGTGAAAACTATTATTGATCAGGGCATCGTTAGCCAGCACGCTAGCGCTGAACAGGCTGGCGAGCATGCTGCCAGCGAGCACGGAACGGGTGAAATGCTTGAGTGTTATGTTCATAGTTATTCCTCGTAATCAGAAGCTGTAACGTACGGTCAACTGGAGTTCGTCTTCTTTTTGGGCCATGCCGATAGGGCCTGCGCGGAAACGTCCCAAAGGCTCATAGCCACCCAGTCCAAGAGTTTGTCCTTCGGCATGGCCAGGTGCGCCGGCGGTAAAGGGGTCCCAAGGGTTACAGCTACGGCAATCATCGAACTCGCGGGCGCCACGGCCAACTTTGATATTTGCGCCACCGACAATTTTCAGGTTGTCGCTGACCAACCATTCAATGCTGGGAGCGATGGCGGTGGCTTCTGCCTTGAAGTCGTGCGCTGCCAGAATTTGTGGGCTCAAACGATCGTTCATCCACCAGCCCTTGATCAGCAGCGTGCCGATGAAGTTCTCTTCCCAGTCAGGCATCCCGGCCTTGCCCAGCGGACGATTTTCGAGCTGGTGCTCGTGGATCTTCTGCCCGAACAATTGGCCGGAGAACAGGAACGCTCGTTTGCTGTTGAGGAAGGGCAGGAAGATGTTCTTGTCGGCACCGACCACGAAGCGGGTTACGTCCGACTCCGAATACAGGCGGGACTGCAAGGTGTTGGCGAACTCTTCCCCGTCGGTGTGGGCTACTTCCATGCGGAATACGGTGTCGATGCCCTGGGCGTAGTAATCCAGTGACCCGCCGATCAGGTTGACTCGAGGAAAGTGGATATCGAAAGCGATCAGGCCCGGCCATACTGCGGTTTCACCAGTGAAGCCATTCTGACCTGGAAAGCCACCGCGCAATGAAGGCAATTGCGAGCGGTAGGTGAGGGCGTTCAGGGAGAAGCCGATATCGCCATACACACCCTCCAGCTTCAGGCCGAACTGGCCATTGGACAGACTCCAGGCCGGCATATGCGCCTTGCGGATGCCGATCTGACCGGGACCGAAGTCAGTCGCGAACACGCCGCCTGCGAAGTTGGCGACGGTACCGCCGTTCTCCCACAGGTTGTTCATGCCGCGGAAGAAGCAAGCTGCATCAAGGATATTGTTCGGCGAACCGCACTGGCCGATGTCATGGGGGCGGAAGCGGTCGAAGTTCCAGACGAAGGACAGGTTCAAGTCGTCGAAAATCTCGCCAGGTCCCATCCGATAGTCGGTCTTCAGAATCCACATGGGGATGCGAATGTCCTGCAGCTCGTCATAGATGTTGTTGCGTGAGAAATCCACCGGGTTGATCACGTCAAGCACGCGGAACAGGTCGGTACGACCCCAGACTACTTGCTGCTTACCTAGGCGGGTGCTGAGGATATGGCCGTTGTCCAGCCCGTAATCGAAGTCCACGTACAGCTCGCGGATGAAGTCCAGCCGGTCGTTGAACTCGCTGTAGCGCAGATCGTTAGTGTCCTTGTCGAGGTAACCGTTGATACAGCCACGGCTGTCTACGTCACAGGGGCGAACGGGTACGCCGAAAGCGACGCCGCCATCGGTGTCATGCAGCTGTTCGCCTAGCACTATCATGCCTTCATTGGGGTTGTTGGCCTCGTCAAAGGAGTTGGGCAAGGCCAGGCCGCTGCCATGCGGGACGCTATTACCCCCGCCGATATTTTCGATCATTACCGGTCCGCCGGCATTGCGTCCGTATTCGTTCTTGTTTAGGTCATATACGCCGTCATAAGAGCCGCGCAGGACGGCGTTCCAGGAGACGTTGCTGAACAGTCCAAACTCGCCGATTTTGCGCTCCGCATTCAATTGCATGGTGTTGCGGAATTTGGACAACCCCACGCTATCGCGAACGAAGGTGGCATTTTCGTAGTAGCCGGAGTATCTGATCTCCTCATCAGCAACCGCGCTGGCGAGGGGAGTCAGAGCCAGACCGGCGCTTCCAAGCAGAGTCAGGCTCCAGTGCTTCAGGCCTTTTATTGTTGTTTGCATGGCAGTTCCTCTTGCAGGGTGGAAGGGGCGAGCTGACGGCGGTGCCGTCAGGAAGCACCCTGTATCAGCCCGTCTTCCGCCCCATGCCGGGCAGATGACGGGAATGCTTGGTCGGATGAAAGATCGGCATGCAGCACGCCGTCGTCATCCACGTAAACATCGGTAATGAAGCGCGGACGCATGACCAGCACCCAAGCCGGTACCAGCAGCATGGCGGCAATGCCGTTGATGACGATCATCACGCACAGCAGCATCGCGGCATCGGCCTGAAAGCGCAGATCGGAGAGAATGACCCACATGATGATGCCGGCCATCAGCGTGATCGCGGTGAAGCTGATCGCCATACCCGTGGTAGCGATGGAGCGCCGCACCGCATCGCGCAGATCGCCGGTTTTGGCCATTTCTTCGCGGATGCGATCCATCATGTAGATTGAGTAGTCGATGCCTACCCCGATACCCACTGCGATCACCGGCACCGTATTGATATCAATGCCCAGTCCGCTGATGCCCATATAGGCGTAGGTCAGAGCTGTGGCGAAAAGCATCGCCAGCAGCATCATCAGGCCGGCGTGCCAGGAGGTGTAGAACAGCATCACGAAACCAAAGATCAGCAGGAACACCAAGGGCAGCACGATCAGGTTGGTCTCGAACGCGGACTCGTTCATGGCCGCCGCGACACCCATGGTGCCACCAGCCAGGCGAATGCTCAGCCCCTCGACCTTGCCTTCATTGGCGTCAATCCATTGTTGGGCCATATGGATTGCTCGGCGGATGGTCTCGCCCTGGCGGTCCTTGTAATAGAAAACCAGGTTGGCGATGCGGTCGTCGGTGTCATTGAACTCGTTCAGCGCACCGGGGATCGGGCTGGAGGCCATGTAGGTAAACATCAATCCGCCGACATAGTCCGCATCGTGTGGGATCTGGAACCAGCGCGGATCATCGTTATGCATCAGCCGGTTGACCTGCTTGACCAGGTCGGGCAACCCCTTGCTGCCGCCCACGCCCGGGTCGCCGAGCATATGCGCCTGCAAATCACCTAGCGCACGCAGAACCTCTGGCTGCTTCAAGCCCCCGACCTGCTCGTGCTCAGCGATGATGTACAGCTCTTCCGAACCGGGGAAGCGATCATTCACCTCCGTCGAGGAGACGTTGTAATCATGTTCTGGGTAGAGGATTGGGGAGCCTGGCTCCGAATCACCTATGCGCACGTTGGAGGCGGAGAACAGCCCAGCCACGATTGCCAGTGCGGCGATCCCGAGCACCACCGGGGCTGCGCCTGGGCGTGCGACCATGCGCGAACAGGCGCCGCCGATGTAACGTAAAGCGGTTTCACGAAGCTCTGGATTTTTCGGTGTCGGCAGGATCGAGAGCAGCAAAGGCACCCCGATCAGTACCGTCAGGATCACAGTCGAGGCCCAGAGCGAGGCATAGATTCCCAGCTTGGTGTTCAGTGCGATGGAACCGATGGCAATAAGCGATAGCCCGACCGCATCCGATACCACGCCCAGCGAGCCCGGCCGGAACAGACTTTCAAAGGTGGCACGAGCGGCCTGCTGACCGTTGCCCGACACGCGTACTTCAGCGTAATACCGTTCAACTAGCTGCACGCCGTGACTCATGGCGCGAGCGGCAATCAGAAAGGGAATAACCAGGCCCAGCGGGTCGAGATTAAATCCCAACAGACTGATAATCCCAAGCCCCCAGATTGTCGACACCATCACCCCGCCCAGCGGGATCAACACGCCATAGGCCTTGCGGAAATGGAAAATCAGCAGGGCGAGCATGATCAGCACGGTGAAGATGAAGATCTGCAGGATCTGGTCCATATAGGTGTAGGCCCAGCCGACCAGCACCGGTTGTCCGGTGGCGTAGATGGTCATTCCGTCGCGGGCTTCGTTATCGCGCAGCAATTGCAGCTGGGCAAAGGTGTTTTCGTAGTCCAGCTGGCCCTCGATCAACTGCGCCTTGACCAATGCCATCTTGAAATCTGGCGAGACTAGCGGCCCGTAGATCCGGGGATTGGCGGCTACATCAGCGCGCATGGCGGCCAGTTGCTCTTCGCTATAGTCGTTCTGCTGCGCATCAAAGTAGGGTTCGGAATTGATCGAACCCACTTCAGTCAGCCAGATCTTGCGGGAGTTGCGATGGGTTACGCTGGTGACCAGGTTGTGGTTTACGCCGGGCAAGTTATCGACCGCGTGGGTGATACGGTCGATGGTCGCCAGATTCTCATTGCTGAAGATGTCCCCGTCTTCGAAGGCAACGCCAACCACGAGCACATTGGCGCCGCCGAAGCTGTCCTTGATGCTGTTATGCAACTCTATGTAGGGATGCTGCTGGGGCAGCAGATCGGCAAAATCGGTGTATATCTTCAGCCCAGGTATGCGCAGAGCAAACAACAGGGTGAGTAGTGCAATGGCGGCCAGTACCTTGCGTGGGTTGTTGAATATCCACACTTCGAGGCTGTGCATGGCATGGGTAAATCGATGCATTCCAGGCATGTCGGTTTCCTCAGTTAGTACTGGCCGCTAGGGCCTTTGGGAGTGGAATATTCAGCAGGAGCCCTCGGCCACCAGCCGCCAGAAGGTGCTGATTGGGAAGCAAACGCCCTGCGCGCAGATAGAGGGGTTGATCAGGAGTGGTCAGGGGCGTCCAGCGCTGGCCGCGCAGTTGCAGCACGGTGGCGTTTTCACCTACCGCATAGAGTCCTTGCGGGCCATCAATAAAGCCAAAGATGGGTGCTTCGGTGCCGGTAGGCTGACGTTGCCAGGTCACTCCGGCATCGCTGGTGTGCCAGATAAAACCATTCAGTCCGCCGACCCACCCTTGCTCCAGAGAGGTGTAGTGACTGGCGTGCGGATAGAACTCATCCGGCAGGCTGCCGGAAGGCTCCCAATTGCGGCCACCGTCTACGGTGACGAACCGCAAGCCGTACTCCCCGGTGACGATAGCTTGCTCTTCATTGACGAACTGCAGGGTAGTCAAAATGGCATCCTCGTCGAGGCTCACCTCATCCCACGTCTGACCTTGATCGGCACTGCTTTGCAAGGTGCTGAATGCGCCTGCCGCCCACCAGCTGCCATCAGGCGCGCAAGTCGCCGCCATCATCTGTTCACTGCTAGGCAGTGCGTGAGCAGTCCAGTTCTGTGCCTGGGGATCGGCATGCCAGAGTTGGTTATCGAAGCTCAGGGCAATAAAACTGCCATCGGGGCAGACATCCAGATCGATCAGACTCATATCGGTAGGGAGCTGTTGGCGCTGCCATTGCTGCCCGTTATCCAGGCTGCTTACGGCCACACCTTGATTACCAACCAACAGGGTGACCTGTGCATTGCTGGCCATTGCCTGATAAAAATCGGTACGCTGATTTGGCTGTTTTGCCTGTTGGGTAACCGCATCCAGGTCAAGTGCGGCTTCGCAACCGCCCAATACCACCCCAAGGCTGACAAGGGCGATAGAAGGAAAAAGACGTATTAATGGAGGGCGCTCAAAGCGCCGTAGGGCAATTAACATGTACGTCACCACTGTTTGTTTTTGTATAAGTAAAGCGACTACGCAGCATGTAGCAACGCCCATGCCAGCATGCAGGGCGCGCCCGATTTCTGATTTCAAGTTATTGTAAAATATGAATTTTATTGTTTGTTTCGTGCTGATGAGTGGGCTCGGGAGAGCCTATGCTTCCAAGGAACTTGATCAATTGATCAACTCTGCTGAAGCTGTTTCTCTTTTGATCAAAAGCGCAAAATGGAACCGGTCGTCGAGACGGAGAGCAGGTCTAGGGGGGGGGGAGGAGCGGGCAGCGTCAGAGGGTATGTGAAACGTCGCTTTTTTTCAGTCGGTAAGCTAGTGCGGGGCGGCTCAGGCCAAGCAGCCGGGCAGCTTTTGATACGTTCTGTTCGGCCATCTGCATGGCTTTGAGCATCAGTTGCTGCTCTAGTACTTCAAGGCTGATGCCTTCCGCGATGATACGGCTGGCCCAATCGCCGTCCGCCACCGCCGTTGACTGCACGTCGACAAGCTGCCCCGTGGCGTTAAGACGTTCCTCGTGTTTGCTGTCCGGATCGTCGGGGAATACCGCAAATAACGAGTCCTGGCTGATTGTTTCGTTGCTGTCGGTCAGGATCACTCCGCGCTCGATCACATTCTCGAGTTCACGAATATTGCCCGGCCAACGATAACGGAGGCATAGCTCCAGTGCTTTGTCTGAAAGGCCCAACGTGCGTTTGTTGTATTCGTTATGGAATTTTTTCAGAAAGTGTTCTGCCAATAGCGGGAGGTCTTCCAAGCGCTCGCGCAAGGGAGGAATCTTGACCGGGAACACATTCAATCGGTAGTACAGGTCTGCACGGAAGCGGCCGTTCTGCACTGCTTCGGCAAGTGATTCGTTGGTGGCGGCAATGACGCGAACGTCAATGCTGCGGGTGCGATTATCGCCGACCCGTTCGAGCTCGCCTTCCTGCAGAACCCGCAACAAGGTCGCTTGCGCGCGGGGGGACAGCTCAACCACCTCATCGAGGAAAATGGTACCGCCGTGCGCTCGTTCAAAACGGCCTTGGCGAGACTGGTTGGCGCCGGTGTAGGCGCCTTTTTCCACGCCAAACAGTTCCGCCTCAATCAGGTCCGGCGGGATAGCGGCGCAGTTCACTGCTACGAAGGGTTGCTCAGCGCGCTCACTGCTTAGGTGCACGCTGCGTGCGATAACTTCCTTGCCAACGCCGGTTTCTCCAAGCAACAGCACCGAAACCTTGCCTTTGGCGGCCTTGTCGATCATCTGACACACGGTCTTGTAGGCGTGGGACTGGCCTATACCATAGTACTGCCCCTGCTGCTTTTCCAGGCTGGTACGCAGTGAACTCACCTGGCTCTGCAGGTCGTATAACTCCTCGATAATAGGGTCGCTGCGAAAGTACTGCTTGAACTCCTCTGCGTCCTCCCACTCTTCTGCAGGTTTGCCGGTAATCAGGCATTTTTCATCTCCGCAGCCACGGCAACTGGTCTCACGGAAGATGATTTCTCGGCCCATAAAAGAAGAGGTATAGGCGCATGCATATCCCAGCAGCGCCCAACACGCGGGATCTTCCATCATGCCCAGTTCAGTTTGGCAGATCTCTACTTCGAAAGAGTCGATCCACTCCAGCTCACCGTAAAAGTGGCCAGATTGCTGATCCAGGTCGATCTGAATCGGCCGCACCTTGACCATGCCCTTGAGTGAATGCAGTTGCGGGCCAGCGAGAAAGATGTCCAGCTCGCTGGAGTGAGGTCGCAGATGGCGCGCAAGTTCGGCGTCCTTTACACCGGAATGGTAGCCCATGCGCATGAAGAAGCCCTTGGCCCGTTCAATCCCCAGGCTATTGACCAGCTCGCGGCGGAAATTCGCCATGGAGGATACCTGCATCAGAAGCATCCGCTGTTCGCCAAACCAGATTTTTCCTTCAGCACTTTGAAAGCGAATTTGTTCGCTCAGATCAAGGTAATCCGAGTATTGGACCTGGGGCTTGTAGCTGATCGCCATGGCGTCTGCCTATTTTTTATTAGCGGGCTGCGTCCGGCTGGGCGTGTCTCATAGTGATCCAGGAGCCGGCGGATTTATCTCTTTATCTTCTACTCGTATCCACCAAAAAATCAACCAGATGATGAAAAAGTGGGCCGCTGCAGCCAGGGCTGAGCATTTGAGTGAACAGGGGTAGCAACTTGATCAAATGATCAAAAAAAGCCAACCCCCTGTTGCTTTTACTTCTAGCCAAGACGGCTCATGTATTTTGGTGAAAATGCAAATATCTAAATAAATCAATTGGATATATCAAATTTACGCATGCTTTTTGGTTCTTGGCACAAGCGTTGCTCTGTTGCTTACACAACACCAAGCACAGGTCACGACCTTATGAGCCAGCCCGCACAAACTTTTGATCAGATGCCACGTTATGTCCGTGTGCGCAGTGAGCCTGGGGCTCGCCTGGTCGAGTTCGACTTCGCCATCGGCCATCCCGATCTGTTTGTAGAACTGGTTCTTCCCAGTGCTGCCTTCGAGCATTTTTGTCAGCACAACCGTGTTCAGCATATGAGCGAAGAGATGGCTCGGGCGGTGGATGAAGAAATGATCAAGTGGCGATTTGGTGAACATGGAAGTCGCTGATTCAGCTGATTCGAACCCCCTTACAACAACAATACGGTAGCGTTGATATGAGCATCGAAATCAAGACTACATCGGTCGAACCGATTCGAAACACCTATAGCAATATCAAACGGCGTTTTGGTGATAAACCGGCGACCCGGTATCAGGAAGCCAGCTTCGATATCGAAGCGGTGACCAACTTCCACTACAAGCCGTTGTGGGATCCGGAGCACATGCTCAATGACCCAACCCGCACCTGCATTCGCATGGCCGATTGGCACAGCGTGACCGATCCCCGGCAATTCTATTACGGTGCCTACGTGCAGAACCGCGCCAAGATGCAGGAAGCCACCGAACACAGTTACAGCTTTTGCGACAAGCGTGGATTGATTACGCGCTTGCCTGAAGACCTGCAAGAGACGCTGTTGCGCTTTCTCGTGCCGCTGCGGCATGTGGAGCTGGGTGCGAACATGAATAACAGCGGTGTCGCCGGTGATTGCATCGCTGGCACCGTCACCCAAATGCATATCTACCAGGCCATGGACCGTCTGGGTGCTGGTCAGTATCTCTCGCGTATCGCGCTGATTATCGATGGCGGTACCGGCGACGCGCTCGACCGCTCCAAAACCTACTGGATGGATGATGCGCTGTGGCAACCCATGCGTCGCCTGGTTGAAGACACGCTGGTGATCAAGGACTGGTTCGAATTAAGCCTGACGCAGAACCTGATCATCGACGGCCTGATGTACCCGCTGATGTATGAGGCGTTCGATCAGTGGCTGGATGAGCAGGGCGCAGCCGATGTGTCCATGCTCACTGAGTTCATGCGCGACTGGTCCAAGGAGACCGTTCGCTGGGTCGATGCGATGGTCAAGACCGTGATGGCCGAAAACGAAGCCAACGCCGTTCAGCTGCAGGCATGGGTCGAGCATTGGGAACCGCGCGCCTATGAGGCGCTGGCACCCCTGGCCGACGAAAGCATGGGCCGTGACGCGCTGGATACGGTTCGTGCCCAGTTTGCCACTCGTTTGAAAAAGCTTGGCCTCACTAGCCAGGGAGTACAGGCATGAGCCAGCTCGCTTTTATCGTCTTCCAGGACAACGACAACGCTCGTTACATCGTGGAAGCCATTGCGCAGGACAACCCCCACGCCGAAGTGCAGCACCAACCCGCACTGATCCGAATCCAGGCCGAAAAGCGCCTGGTGATCAACCGAGCAACGGTTGAAGAGAAGATCGGTCGGGAATGGGACGTTCAGGAAATGCTCCTGGATGTGATCAGTATCGGCGGCAACGTGGATGAGGATGAAGATCATTTCATTCTCGAGTGGAAAAATTAGGAGATCGAATCATGGCGACCAATAAGAAGAAACTCAGTCTCAAAGACAAGTACCAGTACCTGACCCGCGACATGGCCTGGGAGCCCAGCTACCAGTCGAAAAAAGACATCTTCCCGCAGGAAGATTTCGAAGGCATCAAGATTACCGACTGGGACAAGTGGGAAGATCCCTTCCGCTTGACCATGGATGCTTACTGGAAATACCAGGCCGAAAAGGAAAAGAAGCTGTATGCGATCTTCGACGCCTTTGCACAGAACAACGGTCATCAGAATATCTCCGATGCCCGTTATGTAAATGCGCTCAAGCTGTTTTTGACCGGCGTGTCCCCGCTTGAGTATGGCGCCTTCCAGGGCTACTCACGAGTCGGCCGGCAGTTCAGCGGCGCTGGCGCGCGTACTGCCTGTCAGATGCAAGCGATTGATGAGCTGCGCCACGTACAGACGCAAATTCATGCAATGAGCCATTACAACAAGCATTTCAATGGCTTGCATGATTTTGCCCACATGCATGATCGCATCTGGTTCCTGTCGGTACCCAAGTCGTTCTTTGATGACGCCCGCAGCGCCGGTCCTTTTGAGTTCCTCACGGCGATCTCGTTTTCTTTCGAATACGTCCTGACCAATCTGTTGTTCGTGCCCTTTATGTCCGGCGCTGCTTACAACGGCGATATGGCCACAGTCACTTTCGGCTTCTCAGCTCAGTCCGATGAAGCCCGGCATATGACCCTGGGCCTGGAAGTGATCAAGTTCATGCTTGAGCAGCATGAAGATAACGTGCCGATTATCCAGCACTGGATCGACAAATGGTTCTGGCGCGGTTACCGCCTGCTCAGCCTGGTCAGCATGATGATGGACTATATGCTGCCCAACAAGGTCATGTCCTGGAAGGACGCCTGGGAGGTCTACTACGAGCAAAACGGCGGTGCGCTGTTCAAGGACCTGGAGCGCTACGGTATTCGTCCTCCCAAATATCAGGACGAGGCAAACAAGGGTAAAGAGCACATCAGCCACCAGCTGTGGGCGACCTTCTACCAGTACTGCCAGGCTACCAACTTCCATACCTGGATTCCCAGTGAAGAAGAAATGAACTGGCTCTCGGAGCAGTACCCGGACACCTTCGATCAGTACTACCGTCCGCGCTTCGAGCATTGGCAGGCGCTGCAGGAGAAAGGTGAGCGTTTCTACAACAACACTTTGCCGCAACTGTGCCAGGTGTGCCAGGTGCCGGCTCTGTTCACCGAACCTGATGATCCGACCAAGCTGAGTCATCGCAGTCTGGAACATGAGGGTGAGCGTTATCACTTCTGCTCGGATGGCTGCTGCGACATCTTCAAATATGAGCCTGATAAATACATCCAGGCCTGGCTGCCGGTGCACCAGATCTACCAGGGCAATTGTGAAGGCGCAGACGTCGAGACGGTGGTGACCAAGTATTACCACATCGACGCTGGCCGGGACAATTTCGAGTATCTGGGTTCACCGGACCACAAGCGCTGGCAGGCGATCAAGGGGCAGAAACCTGACGAATCGCAGGCAGCCAAGCCCAAGAACGCAGCCTGATATCCACTAACTGTGTCATCAGGCCGGGGAAGCTGACCGGCCCGATGAACAAGAACAAGAAAAGAGGTAAGTGTCATGAGCGTCAAAGCCATATCCGACTACATTACTCAGCCCAAGGACACTGTGGCCAATTTCAACGGCATGCAGGTGGTTTACGTGTACTGGGTAAAGCATCTGATGTACTGCTCGCCGTTTGCGTTTCTGGTCTCGCCTGACATGACGTTGGCCGGCTTTTTTGCCGAGGTACTGCGTCCGGCGATCAAGGACCATCCTGACAGCACGCGGGTTAATTTCATGGAAGCTCAGTGGCTACTCAACGGCCAGGCGTTTAGCCCGACTCCAGAGGTGGCGCTGCTGGCTCAGGGCATTGATCACAAAAGCATGCTTACGCTGACCACGCCTGGTCTGAGCGGCATCAACGGTTGCGCCAGCTGAGGTTGAGCATATGAGTTACTCCCTGACTATCGAACCGATTGGTGAGCAGATTGACGTCGAAGAAGGCCAAACCATCCTGCAAGCAGCATTGCGGCAGGGTGTATGGCTTCCTTTTGCATGCGGACATGGCACCTGTGCTACCTGCAAGATCCAGGTAGTGGAAGGTGACGTGGAGATCGGAGAAGCCTCGCCCTTTGCCTTGATGGATGGCGAGCGGGATGAGGGTAAGGTTCTTGCCTGCTGCGCCACCCTGCAAAGTGATGCGGTGATTGAGGCTGATATCGATGTGGATGATGATTTCGAGGGGCACCCCGTCGAAGACTACCGCGCGACGGTAACCGCCATAATCGAGCTGTCGCCTACCATCAAGGGCGTGCACTTGAAGCTCGACCGGCCAATGATTTTTCAGGCCGGACAATACATCAATCTGGAGCTGCCTGGCATCGAAGGTAGTCGCGCATTCTCGCTGGCCAATCCGCCTAGCCGTGCCGATGAGGTCGAGCTGCATATTCGACTGGTTGAGGGTGGTGCTGCGACGACACATGTCCATCAGCAACTCAAAGAGGGGGATCAGCTCAGCCTGTCCGGCCCTTATGGCCAATATTTTGTGCGTCGCTCGCAACCCGGCGATCTGATTTTTATCGCTGGCGGTTCGGGCTTGTCGAGTCCGCAATCGATGATCCTTGACTTGCTGGAGCAAGGCGACACACGGCAGATGACCCTGTTTCAGGGCGCGCGCAACCGTGCCGAGCTGTACAACCATGACCTGTTTCAGGGGTTGGCCGCCAAGCACAGCAATTTCAGCTATGTCCCCGCGCTCAGTCAGGCGGAAAAGGATGATCAATGGACAGGCTTTTGCGGTTACGTGCACGAGGCGGCCAAGGAACATTTTGGCGGTCGCTTTGCTGGCAACAAGGCCTACCTCTGCGGGCCGCCGCCGATGATTGACTCGTCCATCAGCGCATTGATGCAAGGTCGACTATTTGAACGCGATATTTTCATGGAACGCTTCTTCACGGCCGCCGACGGCGCCGAAGAAACGACCAGGTCGGCACTCTTCAAGAAAATATGAAGAGGGCTGAAGAAATACCTGCGGCGTCAGGTAACTGTCTGCGCTGCCGTGAACACGGCGGCCTGACCTGAACGTCAGATGAGGTAGAGCGAAACATTAACAGTCGAGAACAGAAAATGACTGTGAACTATGAGATTACCGAGCGAGTCAGCGGCAGCCGTTTTAGCTGCGAACCTGAGCAGAGCGTGCTCAAAGCGATGGAGCAGCGGGCTAAACGCTGCGTCCCCGTCGGTTGTCGAGGTGGTGGTTGCGGCTTGTGCAAGGTTCAGGTGATCAGCGGCGAATATCACTGTGGGCCGATGAGTCGTAAACATGTGTCCGACGCTGCTCTTGCCTGCGGCGAAGCGCTGGCTTGCCGTCTTTACCCGCTGAGCGACTTGATGATTGAGTGCCGCACGCCCAAGGCCGCGGCCGAAATACAACAACAAATCCAATGAGGTGATAGTCATGAGAAAAGGTGTAATGCGCCCCGGTCACGTACAGCTTCGCGTCCTGGACATCGATGCTGCAGTTAAACACTACACGGAGTTGATGGGCCTGATCGAAATGGATCGCGACCCACAGGGCCGTGTGTACCTGAAAGCCTGGACCGAGGTCGATAAATATTCCTTGGTGTTACGCGCTGCCGAAGAGCCTGGCATGGACTTCATGGGATTCAAGTGCATTAGTGAGGAAGTACTGGATAACCTGCGCGCCGGCCTCGTTGCCTTCGGTTGCGAGGTGGAGGACATACCGGCGGGGGATCTGCAGGACTGTGGTCGCAGGGTGCGCTTCGTTGCGCCGACCGGGCACAACTTCGAGCTGTTTGCGAGCAAGAAGCAGACCGGCAAATGGGGCATCAACAACCGCAATCCGGAAGCCTGGCCCCGCGAGTTGGGTGGCATGCGAGCCACCCGCTTCGACCATTGCCTGATGTACGGTCCGAACCTGGAGGAGACTTACGAGCTGTTCCGCGACGTGTTGGGGTTCGATCTGGCTGAACAGGTGCTGACACCAGACGGGAAGCGGATAGCACAGTTTCTCACGGTGAGTACCAAGGCCCACGACGTGGCGTTTATCGAGCACTCGGAGCCCAAGTTTCACCATGCTTCCTTCTATCTGGACAACTGGACTGATGTGCTCCGTGCGGCTGACCTGATTTCAATGACCGACACCTCGATCGATATCGGCCCGACTCGGCATGGGCTGACTCATGGGCAGACCATCTATTTCTTCGATCCATCGGGTAACCGCAACGAAGTGTTTGCCGGTGGCGACTACCACTATCCGGATCACGAGCCTGTGACCTGGGATGCCGAGTCATTGGGCAAAGCTATTTTCTATCACGACCGGGTTCTGAACGAGCGGTTCCTGACCGTACTGACCTGACTATTTCGTTTGTCACCAGGATTGCGCAGCTATGAAAGACATCAAACATTTTATTAACGGCGAGTACGTCGGGTCGGCCAGCGGCAAGATCTTCGATAACGTCAATCCGGCCAATGGCCGGGTGCTGAGCCGTGTACATGAAGCAGGGCGCGAGGAGGTCAATGCGGCAGTGAATGCCGCGCGAGCTGCTTTCAATGGACCTTGGGGGCGGATGACCGTCGACCAGCGCACTGAAATACTGCACAAAGTGGCAGACGGCATCAATGCCCGGTTTGAAGAGTTTCTCGATGCTGAATGTCAGGACACCGGCAAACCCAGATCATTGGCCAGCCATATCGACATTCCCCGTGGCGCCGCCAACTTCAAGGTGTTCGCCGATCTGATCAAGAATGTTCCTGCCGAGTCATTCGAGATGCCCACCCCCGATGGCACTGGCGCCTTGAATTATGGCATCCGTCGACCCAAAGGTGTGATTGGCGTCATCAGCCCATGGAATTTGCCGCTGTTGCTGATGACATGGAAGGTTGGTCCCGCATTGGCCTGTGGCAACACCGTGGTGGTCAAGCCTTCGGAAGAAACACCCACTACGACGGCGCTGCTCGGCGAAGTGATGAAAGCGGCTGGCGTTCCTGATGGGGTCTATAACGTGGTGCATGGTTTCGGTGGCAATTCCGCTGGCGCTTTCCTCACCGAACATCCGGATGTGGATGCATTCACTTTTACCGGTGAAACCGGCACTGGCGAAACCATCATGAAGGCTGCAGCTAAGGGAGTGCGTCAGGTCTCTCTGGAGTTGGGCGGCAAGAACGCCGGCATCGTGTTTGCCGATTGTGATATGGACAAAGCCATCGAAGGCACGCTGCGCTCGGCGTTTGCCAACTGCGGCCAGG
The DNA here is from genome assembly GCA_011050525.1 of Halopseudomonas xinjiangensis. GTDB lineage: Bacteria > Pseudomonadota > Gammaproteobacteria > Pseudomonadales > Pseudomonadaceae > Halopseudomonas > Halopseudomonas xinjiangensis_A. The sequence continues at coordinate 43,430 of DRFO01000031.1, read as the reverse complement.
TCTGTCTAGGTACCGAGCGGGTGTATGTCGAACGCTCGATCTTCGACGAGTTCGTCGCCCGTCTCAAGGCGGGCGCGGAAAGCCTGGTGATTGGACCGCCGGATGACGAGGCGAGCAATTTTGGCCCGCTGATCAGCCTCAAGCACCGCGAGAAGGTCCTGTCCTATTACCAGAAAGCCCAGAACGAAGGCGCCACCGTGATTACTGGTGGCGGAGTTCCGGAGATGCCGCCCGAGCTGGCACACGGTGCCTGGGTTCAGCCAACCATATGGACCGGCCTGAAGGATGATTCGGCGGTGGTTACCGAGGAAATCTTTGGTCCCTGCTGTCATATCCGTCCATTCGACAGCGAAGCCGAAGCCATCGAGCTGGCCAACAGTTTGCCCTACGGCCTGGCCTCGGCAATCTGGACCGAGAACGTGACCCGGGCGCACCGTGTGGCCGGACAGGTCGAAGCTGGAATCGTCTGGATTAACAGTTGGTTCCTGCGCGACCTGCGTACATCCTTCGGTGGCAGCAAGCAGTCCGGTATCGGTCGCGAAGGGGGTGTGCACTCGCTGGAGTTTTACACCGAACTGAAAAACATCTGCGTGAAACTGTGAGGCGATCATGAACGCACCCCTGAACAGCCCCGAGCTGGGCCGCGAGATTCTCGCCGGCGGTTATCGAACCAATGTGCATGACAACGGCCAAGGCTTTCCGGTCATGTTGATCCACGGCTCCGGCCCCGGCGTGACCGCCTGGGCCAACTGGCGGCTGATCATGCCGGAGCTGGCGCAGCAGCGCCGTGTGGTCGCGCCGGACATGCTTGGCTTTGGCTATAGCGAGCGTCCGGAGTCACCAAACTATTGCCGCGACACCTGGGTCGAGCATGCCATCGGCGTTCTCGATGCGTTGGGGATCGAACAGGCCGACGTGGTTGGCAACTCCTTCGGCGGCGGCATCGCTCTGGCCCTAGCCATCAAGTATCCCCAGCGCGTCCGTCGGCTGGTGCTGATGGGCAGCGTTGGCGTCAGCTTTCCTATTACCAGAGGGCTCGATGAAGTCTGGGGCTACGAGCCGGCCTTCGCCAACATGCGCCGGCTGATGGATGTGTTCGCCTTCGACCGTAGTCTGGTGACTGACGAACTGGCCGAGCTGCGCTATCAGGCCAGTATTCGCCCGGGCTTTCAGGAGTCATTTGCGCAGATGTTTCCGGCGCCACGTCAGCGCTGGGTTGATGGTCTGGCCAGCGATTCTGCCGCGATTCGCGCTCTGCCGCACGAGACACTGGTGATTCATGGCCGAGAGGATCTGGTCATCCCGCTGCAGGCCTCGCTGGAGCTGGCCAATCTGATCGAGCGAGCACAGCTGCACATGTTCGGCCAGTGCGGACATTGGACCCAGATTGAGCACGCCGGGCGCTTTGCGCGACTGGTTAACGATTTTCTCACCGAAGCGAATACCGTTTCAGGGGCGTACTGACAATGGAACAGAAACAGATCGAGCAATTAGGCGATGAGCTCTATCAAACCATGCTCAAACGGGAAATGGTCAGCCCGCTGACCAGTCGTGGCTTCGACATCAGTGTCGATGACGCCTACCACATTTCTTTGCGCATGCTGCAACGGCGTATTGACGCTGGCGAACGGGTGATCGGCAAGAAGATCGGCGTCACCAGCAAGGCCGTGCAGAACATGCTCAATGTGCATCAGCCGGACTTCGGCTATCTGACCGACAGTATGGTTTACAACAGCGGGGAGGCGGTACCGATCAGCCAGCGGCTGATCCAGCCCCGCGCCGAGGGTGAAATCGCCTTCATCCTAAAAAAGGATCTGATTGGGCCGGGCGTGACCAACGCTGACGTGCTGGCCGCGACCGAATGCTTGATGCCGTGTTTCGAGATTGTCGATTCGCGTATTCAGGACTGGAAGATCGCGATAGAGGATACCGTGTCCGACAACGCCTCCTGCGGGCTTTTTGTACTAGGTGATCAGGCGGTATCCCCGCGCAAGGTCGACCTGGTCACCTGCGGCATGGTGGTGGAGAAGAACGGTCAGGTGATCAGCACTGGTGCAGGGGCTGCGGCACTTGGCTCGCCGGTCAACTGTGTGGCCTGGCTGGCCAACACGTTGGGCAAGTTCGGTATTTCGCTGAAAGCCGGGGAGGTGATCCTGTCCGGTTCGCTGGTACCGCTGGAGCCGGTGAAAGCCGGTGACTTCATGCGCGTGGATATCGGCGGCATGGGCAGCGCCAGCGTGAGATTCATTTGACCTGAATTCCAGGTCATTGGAACGGACAGCATTTCCCCTAGAGGGTAATAAATCATGAGCAAGAAACTAAAAGCCGCGATCATCGGCTCAGGCAATATCGGCACTGACTTGATGATCAAGATACTGCGCAATGCCAAGCACATTGAAATGGGTGCCATGGTCGGCATCGACGCCAACTCCGATGGTCTGGCGCGCGCCGAGCGCATGGGCGTGGCCACTACCCATGAGGGTGTTGATGGCTTGGTGAAGATGCCGGAGTTTGCCGACATCGACTTCATTTTTGACGCCACCAGCGCTAGTGCGCACATGCACAACGAGGCCTTTTTGCGCGGCCTCAAGCCGAGCCTGCGGATCATCGATCTGACCCCGGCGGCCATCGGTCCGTACTGCGTGCCGGTGGTCAACCTGGAAGCGCACCTGCACCAGCAGAACGTCAACATGGTCACCTGCGGCGGCCAGGCCACCATACCGATGGTCGCGGCGGTATCGCGGGTCGCCAAGGTCCATTACGGTGAAATCGTCGCCTCGATTTCCAGCAAGTCTGCTGGCCCCGGCACCCGCGCCAATATAGACGAGTTCACCGAAACCACCTCCAAGGCAATTGAAGTGATCGGCGGGGCCCGCAAGGGCAAGGCGATCATCATCATGAACCCGGCTGAGCCACCACTGATCATGCGCGATACCGTATACGTGCTCAGCGAGCTGGCCGATCAGGCCGCTGTGGAAGCCTCGGTGGAAGAGATGGTCCAGGCAGTCAATAGCTATGTGCCGGGTTACCGTCTTAAGCAGAAGGTCCAGTTCGATGTGATCCCCGAGGATCAACCGTTGAACATACCCGGCCTCGGCCGCCTGAGCGGACTGAAAACTTCGATCTTCCTTGAAGTCGAAGGCGCCGCCCATTATCTGCCGGCCTACGCCGGCAATCTCGACATCATGACCTCCGCAGCGCTGGCAACCGCCGAGCGCATGGCGCAGTCGATGACCCAGGCCTGAGGAGCACCCACATGTCATTCAATCCCGGCAAGAAACTTTACATCTCCGACGTCACTCTGCGTGACGGCAGCCATGCCATCCGCCATCAGTATTCAATCAAGAACGTGCAGGACATTGCCCGCGCGCTGGACAAGGCCAAGGTCGATTCCATCGAAGTCGCCCACGGTGATGGTCTGCAAGGTTCCAGCTTCAACTACGGCTTTGGCGCGCACACTGATCTGGAATGGATCGAAGCGGTGGCCGAAGTGATCAGCCACGCCAAGATCGCCACGTTGCTGTTGCCCGGCATCGGTACCACACATGATCTGGACGCGGCCTACCAGGCAGGCGCGCGTATCGTCCGTGTTGCGACCCACTGCACCGAGGCGGATGTGTCCAGGCAGCACATCGAGCATGCACGCAAACTAGGCATGGACACCGTTGGTTTTCTGATGATGAGTCATATGCAGACCCCGCAAGGCCTGGCACAACAAGCCAAGCTGATGGAAGACTACGGCGCCACCTGTCTGTATGTAGTTGATTCCGGCGGCGCGATGAGTATGCAGGATATCCGCGACCGGTTCAGGGCTCTGAAACACGTGCTCAAGCCCGAAACCCACACCGGCATGCACGCCCACCACAATCTCAGCCTGGGCGTGGCCAACTCCATCGTCGCGGTGGAGGAGGGCTGTGATCGTATTGACGCCAGCCTGGCCGGCATGGGTGCTGGCGCTGGCAACGCCCCGCTGGAAGTGTTCATTGCCGCTGCCGAACGTCTGGGCTGGGAACACGGTACTGACCTGTACACCTTGATGGACGCGGCCGACGACATTGTGCGTCCTTTGCAGGATCGTCCGGTGCGGGTCGACCGCGAAACGTTGGCGCTGGGTTATGCCGGGGTTTACTCGAGCTTTTTGCGCCACGCAGAAGTGGCCGCACAGAAGTACGGCCTCAAGGCCGTGGACATTCTCGTCGAGCTGGGCAAGCGCCGGATGGTCGGTGGCCAGGAAGACATGATCGTAGACGTGGCGCTGGATTTGCTGGCCACCCGTCAGGAGCAATCAGCATGACAGAGCAACAACGTACCCTGAGCCGCGAACAGGTACTGGCACTGGCCGAACACGTAGAAAACGCCGAGCTGAACCGGCAAGAAATCCCCAAGGTCACCAACGATTACCCAGACATGACCTTTGCCGATGCTTACGACGTACAGTGGGAGATCCGCCGCCGCAAGGAAGCGCGTGGCAACAAGGTGGTCGGGCTAAAAATGGGTCTGACGTCCTGGGCGAAGATGGCGCAAATGGGCGTGGAAACGCCGATCTACGGCTTTCTTGCCGATTATTTCAGCGTGCCGGACGGCGGCGTGGTGAACACCGCCGAGCTGATTCATCCGAAGATCGAGGCGGAAATCTCCTTCGTCACCAAAGCTCCGCTGAAGGGGCCAGGTTGCCATATCGGTGATGTGCTGGCCGCCACTGATTACGTGGTTCCGACGGTCGAGGTGATCGACTCGCGCTACGAGAACTTCAAGTTCGACCTGATCAGCGTGGTGGCCGACAACGCCTCCTCGACGCGCTTCATCACCGGCGGCCAGATGGCCAGTGTTGAAGATGTCGATCTGAAGAACTTCGGCGTGGTGGTGGAGAAGAACGGTGAGGTGGTGGATGTCGGCGCTGGCGCCGCGGTACTCGGCCACCCGGCCTCCAGTGTCGCCATGCTGGCCAACCTGCTGGCCGAGCGTGGCGAACACATCCCGGCCGGTACTTTCATCATGACCGGCGGCATCACCGCCGCGATCACGGTGCAAGCCGGGGACAACATCACCGTGCGTTACCAGGGGCTGGGCAGCGTGTCTGCCCGCTTTATCTGAGGAGAGTTAGCATGCCGATTGCACAACTGCATATTCTCGAAGGTCGCACCGACGAGCAGAAAGAAGCTCTCATACGTGAAGTCAGCGAAGCGATTGCCAGGGCGTTGGATGCACCCATGCCGAGCATCCGCGTCATCATCAGCGAAATGCCCAAGGCGCATTTCGGCATCGGTGGTGAACCAGCCAGCAAGGTCAGGCGCTGATGCTTGGGGCGGGCGTGCAGCAGCCGGCAACGCCTAAGCGTTTGCCGGCCTTGTACCTGTCCTGCCGCGGGGTACCTGGCGAAAGCCCGCGCCCCTTGCCCTTGATGGCGCGTCTCATTGAAGCCAGCGAGGATATCCGTGCGCTGGTTTTCATAACCACTAACGGCGAAAGCCATGCGACTCAGTTACGCTGTACCCGGTCCGATGAAACTCTGGTGGTCGAGTTGCAGTTGCTGCTTGAGGAGCTCGGCCATGCGGCAGCGTTTCACCAGAGCCATGACGGGTTGTTGACCAGGCTGGCGGCGCAATTGTTTGTCGAATCGCCGCCCTGCATTGTCGAGGTGTGTCTGGGATCGGGTATGACTGCTGGGCAATATCGACGGTTAGGCGAAAGTCTATGTAGGTGGCGCGAACGACAGGTCATGCTTATCTGCGTCGATCAAGTGCCCGACGACGTTGATCCGCAGTTGTATCGCAGCCCCTATGACCCTTACTGGAGAGGTTTGTTGAGTCAGTGGGTGGAGGAGCGAAACTGGATTGAAGCGCTGTCCGGCTCGGCGCTCTGTACAACCCCCTCGCTCTCCAGTAGCGAGCAAACTTTAGTCAGCGATAACACCTTGTGCCTGCTGCATGCTGCCTTCGGGCTAGGTGGTTTGCGCGCCCCCGAACGGCTGTTTGGTTTTGACCTGGATGACAATCAGCGTGCTTTGTCCGGCTACGGCTGGATGAGCTGAGGTAAACGGAGGTTCAAATGAGCATTACCGTGCTTGCACCGGGCCTGCGCTGGGAGATGGCGCTGAAGGCGGTAGAGACGGCTACGACGAAAGCGCTGGAACTGGACATTCTGATTAATGTTGCGGTAGTTGATCAGGCTGGAAACCCGCTTGCCTTTGCTCGTATGAATGGCTCCTTTCTGCATTCAGCCGACATCGCCAGCGACAAGGCCTACACCGCCGCCAGCTTTGGTTTTCCTACCAGCGAGTGGATGGAGATTCTGGAGGCCAATCCGGCCATGCGTCTTGGCTTTCCGCAGCGCCCACGGCTGGTGGTGTTTGGTGGCGGGTTGCCGATCAAGGTCGACGGCCAGTGCATCGGAGGTATTGGCGTGTCAGGTGGTTCCGAAGCTCAGGATGAACTCTGTGCCAGGGCTGGACTAGAAGAGATTTTGAACCAGGTCTGACCAGTTGGTCGGGTACTCGCATCGACGCCACCCGATGCGGATTAAGCTGTCACGTATGCCAACATAACAACAATGATTCAGAAGGGACCATGAGTACCCATCCGACACCCATTCGGCTGCCCTTTGCCGGCCGCCCAGTACTGACGACCCGCGATTACGACGAGGCCGAGCAGCTCCTAAATCACAATCTTGACGAATCACGCCGGGTCAACCCATTGCGCGCGGGCGCCGTTGCGGATATTCAGATTACGCTGGAAGCTCTGCCGGATATCAAACTGTTCGGTGCCTGCTGGGGCGATGCCGTGTCGGTGCGTTCATCCCCTTTGGCTTGCTGGCATGGGATCCTGCCCCTCGCCGGCGCAGTGAGTTGCATAAAGGGTGGGCAAATCGCCGCTGCCGGAGAAATGCTGCTATTCGCTCCCGAGCATGAGGTGGATGTCATCTGGCACGACAATACCCGTGCGGTGGTGGTGGCGCTGAAAACCAGCCTGTTGCGTGATCACCTTGAGCAAGAATACCAGCAGCCGCTGCCGAACCTGCGGGACCGAGTAATGACCATCCATCGAGAAGATGCGGCGTTGGTCAGCTTGGGTCACCTGCTCAGATTAACCGATGCGGAGCTGGCGCAGGGCTCGCCGCTATTGGCGCTGCCGACAGCTCGGAAACACATACAGTCGCTGTTTTGCGAAAGTCTGTTGCAGATGGTGCCGGCGTTGCAGAGTCTGCCGGATCGCAGGGTGCTGCCTGGCATGGTCAAGCGCGCGGTGGATTTATTCATGCCCACCTCGACCGCCCTCTAATTATTGATGATCTGATCAAGGTCAGCGGAGCGAGTCGCCGCAGCCTTGAACAAGCGTTTCGTCAAAGCTTGCAGAGCAGCCCGATGCGCTATGTCATGGAGTGCCGCCTGGCTGCTGCCCGCGAGTGCCTGCGCTGTGCCCAGCCGGGCGACTTGCAACTGACCGACGTGGCCTACCGCTTCAATTTCTCTCAGCCCAGCCATTTCACCACGGCCTACAAGCAGGCATTTGGCGAAACGCCGTCGGAGACATTGGCGCGGGTCTGAGATGTGAAAAACCGCACCCCGATACGGCGGGTGCGGTAAAACTCGCAGAGCCATCATTGGTTACTTAAAACATTGCTCAAATAGACAGGTCTCGAAGCCGTAGCGGATATTGAAGTCACCCTCCAGCACGTTGTTGCGCTTGGCATAGTTGTCCCAGTCCTTGAGCAGCTCGGCCAACTTGTCCGGGTTAGCCTGGGCCAAATCCTTGGTCTCAGTCGGGTCGTCGGCGAGGTTGAACATCTGCCAGGCACCCTTGCCGTAGGGGGCCGTCATCCAGCTCAATTTCCAGTCACCCTTGCGCAACGCCTTGCGGCCGAACAGCTCCCAGCCAATGACGCGTTCTGGCAGCGCTTCGCCCTGCAGCGCCGGAATGATCGAGATGCCCTGCATCGGCTCGACCGGGCGGCCCTTGAACTCAGGAGCAGGATGCTCGATCCCGGCCAGCTTGAGGAAAGTTGGCATGATGTCCATGACATGCATGATCTCGCGGTTGATGCCGCCCGGATGCTTGACACTAGCGTGACGAATGATTGCCGGCACCTGCACGCCGCCCTGGGTCGTGAGGCCCTTGAAATAAGGTCGAGGGGTGGAGCCAACCTGAGCCCACTGCGCGCCATAGTCGATATAGGAGCCCTTGCGGCCCATGTTCTCCAGGCTGTTGTCAAACGTCTCGTTTATCCATACGTCGTTGCCGGGCAGGCCCAGCGGGCTGTTGCCGTCGGCGCCGTTGTCGGACAGGAAGAGGATGAAGGTATTGTCGTACTGCCCGGTTTCCTTCAGGTAGTCGAACAGTCGGCCGATATGGTGATCCATGTTATCGACCATCGCGGCGTATACCTCCATGCTGCGTGCTTCGCGCTTTTTCTGATTGTCGGTGAGCTGATCCCAGCTCGGTAGTACACCTTGCATGGGTTCATGCGGCTGCACATCGGCGGCGATCAGATCGAGCTCCTTCATTTCCGCCAAACGTTGCTGACGCACCGCTTCATAGCCTGCAGCATAGCGCCCCTCATACTTTTGCAGCCACTCATCCGGTGCGTGCAGCGGCCAGTGCGGCGCAGTATAGGACAACAAACCGAAGAACGGCTTGCCGGACTGGCGGTCGTTTTCGATGTAGTCAATCAATTTGTCGGTGTAAAACTCACTGGAAAAGAAACCTTTGGGCACCTCCACCTGCTTGCCGTCCTCGCGGTAAATAGCCTTGGGATCGACGCTGATGATCGCAGTCATGTCGTCGAAGTGGCTAGCACCGCCTTGGACCAGGATGTAAGAGTGATCGAAGCCGCGCTGAGCGGGACTTAACTCTTCGCTGCGGCCAAGGTGCCATTTGCCGGTGGTATAGGTGCTGTAGCCTGCATTTTGCAGTACCTCGCCGAGGTTGGCGACTCGCTGGTTGAGATAGCCCTCATAGCCCGGCTGGCCCTGCTGGAACGGCTGCATCAGCTCGGCCATATTGCCTAGTCCGGCTATATGGCTGTCGGTGCCGGAGAGCAGCATTGAACGGGTCGGCGAGCAGGTCGGCGCGGTATGGAAATTGGTCAGACGCAGACCTTCGTTTGCCAGCGCGTCGAGGTTGGGAGTGTCTATCTCGCCGCCGTAGCTGCCGATATCACTGTAGCCGAGGTCATCGGCCATGATGATCAGAAAGTTAGGCTGTTGCTCTTGTGCCTGTGCCGAAAGGCCGATCAGCGCGGATACGCAGAGGGCCCAGCTAAGTCTTGTTATTTTCATGGATGACTTTCCTTCAATTGTGGAGAATGGGTGACAATCGCTCACCAAGTGTTGGGTTGATGGTTGTCTCAAAAGCGCATGGCGGTGCGCAGAACAACGGTGTTCACGTCGTCGCCTCCGGCTTTGGTGACTGCCTCTCCGGCGGCCAGGTGCATCATGTGCAGATCAATATTGAAGTTGCTGTTGGGTTGCCAACGCGCGGTGAACTGATAGATGGTGCCTATCTCGCGTTCCGAGTTGTTCAGGGTGGCTACTAATGGACGCATGCCCGGAAGGTAGACATAGTCATCAGTGGATTCGCGCCAGGTTTGCAGAATCGATGACATTACTCCAATCGTGCGGATTGGAGTGAAGCTGAGGGATGGCCCGGCGAGAATCAGGTTAGCCATGGTGGTGACGGCGGCTTCGCCGTAGGTGCCATTGCGTGGATAGAGTGCGTCGAAGGTGCGTGTGGTCGTGGCTGACTGAGCGTCGCCGCCACTGGCGACATCCAAATGCAGGCCCAGACGGATTTGCGCAGGTGAATTAAAGGTATATCCGCTATCGGTGCGTACCGCCCATGCACGGATATCCCGATTGGCGTGCTCTCCGTCCTGCATCATCAGATCCCAGTTCCAATCCAGGCCGTCATGATTGCCGAACAGCCGGGTACCGATGGTGTAGCGATCTTCCTTGCCGATGAAGCCCTGGTAGGTGCGCTCCTCCATCTCCCGGGCGAAGCCGTAGAAGTCGATGCCGCTGCGTGACGCCAAAGGCAGACTGGCATACACACCCAGGATGTGGGTATTGTTGTCGCTGCTATCATCAAAATTGTCGAAGTCATAGCGCACCGGGCGCAGCGCCAGAAGATCCAGTTGATAACCGCCGGGTTTGTTGAATATCAGCCTGGCCCCATCAAAAGCCAGGCGCACGTTGGGTGGCTCACCGATATTGAACAGGGCACCCTGCCCGTACTGGATCTCTTGGCGACCAAGGCGGGCGGTGGTCTTCAATTGACCAAGGGCAAAGTTGGCGTCGATGAATGCCTGAGCGACGTCGTTGCGGCTTTCATCCCGTGGGCTGGGGAATTCCTGATTCCAGCTACGGGTATTCTGCAGCTGCACGAAGGCGCGCAGCCGGTTGTCCAGAAGATGCAAGCTAGCGTGGGCCTGAGCGCGCTGCTGAATATAACTGTCATCGCCCAGCCCGGTTATGCCGAAAGCCAGATTGTCGGTGGAAGTGAAGGCGTAGCGCAGTTCGCCACCTAGTTGCAACCAGGATGAGTCGCCGAGACGGTGATATCGCAGAGCATCCAGCGGGTCGGTGCGCTTGGCTGGATCCTCCAGGAAACGATAGTTTTCCAACCAGCGGGATGGCCCGCCAGGGAAAGGTCGGCTTTGTTCCAGGGGATTGACGGCTTTGGCTTGAGCCTGAGCCGGGGCGGCTGGGTTCATGGCGCCGACAACCAGCAGCGCAGGAATGGATAGGGTACTTAGTAGGGTTCGCATGGCAAATGACCATCTTTATTGTTATTGGGTGGTCAGTATTGCCAGGCCATACATGGGCGGGTTATCGCCATGGCGCAGCGGCTTCAGTCATAGCGCAACTATCATCTGCGGAGATGTCGGCCAGGGGTATGACTAGTCTTTACCCTGCTGGACCTGCCTTCCCGCCTAGGCAATTGCATAAAAGGACAACAAACCGAGCTGCATCTGCCCACCTTGCAGGCGTTTCTCGAATCGCGCCTGGGCAAGCATGAACGGCTGGGGGCGATGAAGAACCGCGTTGCCCTGCCCAAGACCCCCGATCGGCAAGGTGTCGAAAAAGGAACTGGTCGATGAGGAACGCCAGCACAGTCAGGCCTGCGCCTGAGCGCAGAGGCTTATGCAGTGGCGCAGCTTTTCCTGGTTTGGGCTGGACGCTGAGTCAGGGCGGGGTGAACATGCCTGAAACAATCACTCACGGGCGTTGGGGTTATGGCACTTTCGCAGTTGCGGCGCTACTGGTGGGCATCGATTCTCGCGGTCCTGGTACTGGGCATTGTTGCAGGCGGTGGGTGGCTGGCCGCCCGCCCCATTGATGCCCCCGCTGTGGTGTCCGCCGCCGAACGTCCAGACCAGGCGGCGCCAGTGCCCGCCGAGTTCATCGGCAGCCACCGTTGTGTTGCTTGCCATGCCGATCAGCATCGCGCCTGGCAAAGCTCTCAACATGCTCACGCCATGACGCATGCCAGCGAGCAGTCGGTGTTGGGTGATTTCGACGATGCGACCTTCGAGTACAATGGCGTCAACTCGCGTTTCTACCGCCGTGATGGCGGTTTCTTCGTTCATACCGATGGTGCTGATGGCGAGCTGCGCGAGTTCGAGGTGCTCTATACCTTTGGTCTGGAGCCCTTGCAGCAGTACCTTGTCGATCTGGGTGGCGGTCGGCTGCAGGCATTGTCGATTGCTTGGGACTGCCGGCTGGCCGATCAGGGCGGACAGCGCTGGTTTCATATCTACCCGGACGAGGCGGTCAGTCACCGCGACATCCTGCATTGGACTCGGCCGAGCCAGAACTGGAATTTCATGTGCGCGGATTGTCATGTCACCGATTTCCGCAAGGGTTATGATCCGCAGGCAGACAGCTTCGACAGTCGCTGGAGCGAGCTGGGGGTGGGGTGCGAGGCCTGCCATGGACCAGGCAGCGCACATTTGCGTTGGGCCGACGGCGAACTGGAACTGGCCGACAAGGGTTTGCTGCGGCAGTTCGACGAGCGCCAGGGCATGCACTGGCTGTTCGAACTGGAGCGGGTCACCGCACGGCGCAGCGTCCCGCCCGGCGAGGCTGTCGAGCAGGCTGTCTGTGCACAGTGCCACAGCATGCGCAGCCAGGTCGCTGAAGGTTTCCAGCACGGTGGCGCCCTGCTCGATCACTACCGTCCCGAACTGCTGCGTGATCCGCTCTATCATCCGGATGGCCAGCAACGCGAGGAAGTGTTCATCAGCGGCTCCTTTGCGCAGAGCAAGATGCACGCCGCGGGCGTGACTTGCAGCGACTGTCACGAACCGCATGGCCAGCAGTTGCGCGCCGAGGGCAATGCTCTATGCGCGACCTGCCACAGCGCTGCGCAATTCGATCAGCCCAGTCACCATTTTCACCCGGCGGATTCCAGCGGAGCGCAGTGTGTCAACTGCCACATGCCGCAAACTCGATACATGGTCATCGACTCGCGTCGAGATCACCAACTGGCGGTACCGCGTCCGGATATCAGTGCCTCGCTGGGCACACCCAACGCTTGCAATGCCTGCCACGTCGAACGTACCGCAGATTGGTCCGCGGAGCAGGTGGCGGGCTGGTATCCGCAGGGCCAATGGCGCGAGGCGCATTTTGCCAGCGTGCTGGCGGCAGCTGACGCAGGCGAGCCGGGCGGTCAGGCTGCGCTGCGGGCACTGCTCCAAGAGCCCCAACTGGCCACGGTGGTGCGGGCCAGCGCGCTGGCACGCCTGCAGCCGGAAGATACGCCGCAGGCCCGCGAGCTGTTGACCGGGCAACTGGCAAGCCCGGACCCACAGATACGGCTGGGTGCTGTGGTCGCCCTTGAACAAGCGTCACCGTCTTTGCAGCGGCTGCTGTTGCCGCCGCTGCTGGATGATGAGTTGCGCAGCGTGCGTAGCGCTGCGGCGCGGCTGTTGGCTGGCACGCCGTTACCACCGGCGGATCAGGCGGCGCTGCGGCGTGCGCTGCAAGAGTACGAGATGGAACTGACGCTGCATGCCGAGCGTGCAGACTATCTCAATCAGCGCGCACTACTGCGGTTGCAACAGCAACGTCCGCAGGAAGCTGAACAACAATGGCGTCTGGCGTTGCAGCGTGACCCTCTGCACAGCGCCAGCTATCTGAACTTGGCTGACCTGTTGCGCGCCCAGGCCCGTGAGTCGGAGGCCGAGCGGTTGTTGCGCACGGCGTTGGAACACCTGCCGGACGAGGCCATGCTGCATAACGCGCTGGGCCTGTCACTGGTGCGACAGCAACAGCATGCCCAAGGGCTGGCGAGTTTGCAGCAGGCGTACAAGCTGCGGCCGGAGGACCGGCGTATTGCCTACGTCCTTGCCGTCGCGCTGGAGCCAGAGGACCCGACCGCAGCGCTGAATATTCTCGAGCAGGCGATTGAGCGTCACCCCCATGATCAGAACCTGCTCTGGGCTGCGGCTAGCTTTTCCTGGCGTCACGATCAGTTGCCGCAGGCTCGCCAGTATGTGCAACAACTGCTTGAGCTTGAGCCGGAGCACCGCGGGGGACGAGCATTGCTTAAGCAGTTTTGAGCCTCTATCACAGTGTCGCTTTATTGGACGATGCAGGGCCATTTTACTGTTCCAGGTATGTTGCCCATGCTTCTAGCCTTGGTCTTAGACAAGTTCGTCAGTGGCGCTTCGGCCACGGAAACCCGTTGCACGTATGCCGCCCCGGTTGATTGGCATGCTGGCCGCTGGTTTTTTTGTCCAGCTCTGGTAGAGCGCTCAGTGCCGGGAGAAATATGACCGGTGTGGTCCCCCAATCACCAGTCGCTCTGTCGAATGCGCGCCCAGCTTTCAGGGCGGCGATTTCAAGAATGCCTCTGTGAGATAGTCGATCATCATCCGGACCTTGGCTGGCGGACGCCGGTCGGGAGGATACAACACGTGGATGCCGCCGAGTTCGACGACCGGTTTATCCAATTCCAGCGCTACAAGATCGCCCCGATCCAGTGCCTCGCCGACAATGAAGCCAGGCTGATAGATAATACCCTGGCCGCCGACAGCAGCTGCGAGCAGGGCATCGCCATTGTTGGCAATCAGGTCACCGGTAACCGGCACCCGGATATCACCGTTACGTCCGAATGCCCAGGACTTGCTGTCCTGCATAGCTGATAGCGTATAGCTCAAGCAGTTGTGCTGGGTCAGTTCGGCAATCCGGCGCGGCACGCCGCGCCGGTCCAGATAGGCTGGCGCGGCACACACCTGCATCGGGCTTTCACCAAGGCGGCGCGCCTGCAGCGGACTGTCGGCCAGCAGACCGATGCGGATGGCCAGGTCCCAGCCGCCGGCGATCAGATCGAGTTGGGCATCGCTCAGGCCCAGCTCGACCTTCACTTCTGGATGCAGCTTGCTGAACGCGGGAATCAGCGGGGCGACGAAGCGGGCGCCGAATGACAGCGGCACGTTCATGCGCAGCAATCCGGTTGCCTTGATGCGCAGGGAGGCGGCTTCGGCTTCGGCTTCATCGATATCGGGAAGAATGCGCTGACAGGCTGCCAGATAATTGTTGCCAGCCTCGGTCAGCCTCAGCCTGCGGGTGGTGCGGTGAAACAGCTTCACGCCCAGGCGGGACTCCAGCGCATCGACATGTTTGGTCGCCATTGCCGGTGACATCGCCAAGTGACGTGCCGCCGCAGACAGACTGCCGGCGCTGGCAGCACGGACAAAGACGCGCATGCTGGTGATTCGGTCGAGCATAATATCTCCTACTGGCAGTAAGAAGTATTGGCGTCTTTTGGCTTGTTCTTAACCTTCTCAGAATAAATCATACTTCAACACATGAGATAACGAGAACGAGGACAAGATCATGACTGACACTAGTGCTGCTACAACCGGTCGAACTCCGATGCCAGTGCTGTTCGTTCCGCATGGCGCGGGACCCTGTTTTTTTATGGACTGGAACCCGGTCAACACCTGGAACCGCTTGGCCTCCTTTCTCAAAGGCGTGGCGGACACTCTCCCAGCGCGGCCCAACGCGATTGTGTTGGTGTCCGGGCACTGGCTTGAATCCAGCTTCAGCGTGACTGGCGGTACCAATCCCGGGCTGATCTATGATTATCATGGGTTTCCGCCGCACACTTACGAGCTGGCCTATCCGGCACAAGGCAGCCCGGGGCTCGCGGAGCGCATCACGCACCTGCTCAAACAGGCAGGTATTGATTCGCAAATGGACACGGAGCGCGGGTTCGATCATGGGATGTTCATCCCGCTGAAACTGATGTTTCCCGGCGCGGATATTCCCGTAGTGCAACTCTCGCTGCACCAGAACTTGAATCCACGCGTCCACCTCGAAGCGGGCAAGGCGCTGGCGTCATTGAGAGAGGAGGGCGTATTGATCATTGGCAGCGGCATGAGCTTTCACAACATGCGCGGCTTTGGCGATGCACGCTTTGGCCAGCCATCAGACGCCTTCGACAGCTGGCTGACCACCGCAGTAGAAAGTGAGTCTGCACAACGTGACGCCTTACTTGAGCACTGGGAGCAGGCCCCCCATGCCCGTGACTGTCATCCGCACGGTGGTGAAGAACATCTGTTACCGTTGTTGGTCGCTGCCGGGGCGGGCGGCCTTTCGGCCGGGCGAAGGGTCTATTCGGAACGGGTTATGGAAACCACCCAGTCGGCTTTCCGTTTCGGTTAAGACAATCGTTTGGACTACTGCGATTACTGTACCCACAGATTTTTACCACTACTGAAGCAGTAGAGGAGTAAGCACATGATCAGCGACTCAAAAGAGCGTTACGGCCGGATAAGCTGGCTTTTCCACTGGGTAATGACCGTTCTCATCGGTTGGCAACTGATGAAAATCGGTGACCGCATTGCCGAGGGTGAACATTGGATCGGCCAGACGCTGGTGCCCTGGCATGTATCCATCGGTACGTTGCTGCTGGTGCTGATTGTGCTGCGTATTGGCTGGGCACTGAAGCAGCGCCCGCAGCGACCGGAGCATGATCCGGCCACCGCACTTCTGGTAAAGGGTGGTCATTTCCTGCTCTATGCGGCGATGCTGCTGATGCCTCTGAGCGGAGTCATGGTCATGGTGGGTAACGGTTACGGTCTGACGCCATTCGGTATTCAACTGATCGCCAAGGGTGATGAAATTGCCTGGGCATCAACACTCGGCAGCTTGCATTCTCCGCTGGCCTGGTTGCTGCTGATCCTGGTGGTAGGACATACCGGTATTGCGCTGTTACATCACTTCGTCAAGCGTGACGGCATCCTGAAGCGGATGTTGTAACCGCATCGAGGCAACGGCTTAGTGATTCACAGATGATAATCCCCGTTAGCTTCAGGCTGGTAGAGCACGTCGATCACCTTGAGCTTGAGCGGGCGGCCATTGGGGCCTTTCCAGCTGATGCTTTGCCCTACCGCAAGCCCCAGCAAGGCGGTTCCGACGTGGGCCAGCACGGACACCGTTCCAGGTCTGCCGGCCTGTTCTGGATAGACGAGCGTCAGCACTAACTCCTTCCCGTTCGCTTCATCAATGAAACGCACCGTTGAATTCATGGTTACCACGTTGGGTTTGACCCGCTTGTGGCTCACCACCTTGGCGCGCAGCATTTCTTCCTCCAGGGATTCCAGAAGATCGATGGGGGCCTCCAGGCCTGCCAACACCTTGTCCAGGCGCTGGATGTCGAGCTGGGTCATCACGATTGCAGGGGACTTGTTCATGGGTTCGGGCACTACTCCTCGCGGAAAAGTTATCAAAGGTAAGGAGATAAAGATCGGCAGGACGCCAATCTTCATTCACCGTATCAGAACGCCACAATGTTGCAAGCTCGTACACCGGGTGGTCCATTGCAAAATGGCGAGCCAGAAATCCACTCTGGATATCACGCTATGCGGAATGGTTTCTGCAACCCTTGCTGCAAAGCGCTTAACATCGCACAGCTGCGGTTTCAGGTAAGGAAACTACTCCCGCACCCGCCGCACGGCATCCACCCAGCCCTTGTACAACTCGTCCCGCTTTGCCTCGGGCATGGCGGCTTCGAAGGTGCGCTCGCAGCTCCAGCGTTCGGAGATGGCTTCAAGGTTTGCAAACAGACCGGTCTGCAATCCCGCCAGATAGGCGACGCCCAGTGCCGTGGTTTCGGTGATTCGGGGGCGGTCCACACTGACGCCGAGAATGTTGGCGAGTGACTGAACGACCCAGTTGTTCACCACCATGCCGCCATCGACGCGCAGCGCGGCGGTGCTCTGGCCGCCGTCTGCAGTCATGGCGTCGAGCAGGTCGCGGGTCTGGAAGCACACCGATTGCAGGCCGGCTGTGACGATCTCGGCGATACCGGTATCTCTGGTCAGCCCGAAGATGGCACCGCGGGCCTTGGGATCCCAATAGGGCGCGCCCAGACCGGTAAACGCCGGCACCAGATACACTCCGCACTGGTCGCCGGTCTGTTCGGCCAGGGCTTCGGTTTCGCCTGCATCCTTGATCAGCTTCAATCCATCGCGCAGCCACTGTATGGCGGCGCCGGCAACGAAAATGCTGCCTTCGAGCGCATAGGTGGTTTTGCCCTTGAGGCGGTAACCCACGGTGGTCAGCAGTCGATGGCTGGAACTGACCGGTGTCTCGCCGGTGTTCATTATCATGAAGCAGCCGGTTCCGTAGGTGCTCTTGACCATGCCTGGCTGAAAACAGGTTTGACCGATCAGTGCGGCCTGTTGGTCGCCCGCCATGGCTGCGATTGGGATGGCGCTTCCCAATAGCGCAGGATCGGTTTCGCCGAAGTCCGCTGCGTTGTCCATGATCTCCGGAAGCAGGCTGCGGGGAACGTCGAGCAGCTTTAGCATCTCGTCATCCCAGTCCTGGGTATGGATGTTGAACAGCAGGGTGCGTGAAGCGTTGGTGGCGTCGGTGCGGTGAGCCTTGCCGCCGGTCAAACGCCACAGCAGAAAGGTGTCCACGGTGCCGAAACGAAGCTTGCCCTGCTCGGCTCGCTCGCGGGCGTTGTCGACGTGGTCCAGTAGCCAGCGCAATTTGGTCCCGGAAAAGTAGGGGTCAATCAATAAGCCGGTATGCTCAGTGACCATTTCTTCATACCCGGCGGCCTGCAGTTCGCTACAAAAGGCAGCGGTGCGGCGATCCTGCCAGACAATGGCGTGGTGCAGCAGCTCGCCAGTTTCTGCGTCCCATAGCAGCGTGGTTTCGCGCTGATTGGTAATGCCGATGGCGGTGATGTCCTGCGCCTGGAGCTTGGACTTCTCCAGCACCTCACGGCATACCGCCAAGGTACTGCTCCAAATTTCTTCCCCGTCGTGTTCAACCCAGCCATCCTGGGGGAAATACTGCCGGAACTCCCGTTGGGCTACGGCGATGGGATACGCCTCGTCGTTGAATACCATCGCGCGGCTGCTGGTTGTGCCCTGGTCGATGGCCAGAATGAAATGTCCCATTCGTTATTATTCCTCTTGTTATTCTCGGGCCGCTTTATGGTCAATTGGTACGTGCTATGACGGCAAATAGTCCATTGGTCTGAGTGGCAAGATCAACTGGCGCCAGCTCTATTTCCAGGCCACGGCGTCCGCCACTAACGAAGACCTGGGTCAACTGACGACCACTTTCGTCAATGAAGGTGCGCAGGCGCTTTTTCTGACCCATCGGGCTGATACCGCCCAGCAGATAACCGGTGCTGCGCTGCGCGGCGGCAGGGTCAGCCATGGTAGCTTTTTTTGCATCCGCTGCCGTCGCCAGGGCCTTTAGATCGAGCGTGCCATTCACCGGGACTATCGCCACCAGCAGTTCGCCTGTCTCCGTCGCGGCTATCAGCGTCTTGAATACCTGGGTCGGTTCAAGCCCAAGCTTCTCGGCCGCTTCGCCGCCGTACGACTCGGCATCGGGGTCATGCTGGTAGCGGTGGAGACGGTAGGGGATCCTTGCCTTGTCCAATGCTTTGGTAGCAGGTGTCATCGATACTTCCTGGAGTTCTCAATCGGCTATCTTAACCACCAGCTTGCCGAAGTTCTTCCCTTCCAACAGGCCCATGAAGGCTTCTGGCGCGTTTTCCAGGCCTTCTACCACGTCCTCCTTAACCTTGACCTTTCCGTCGCGCACCCAGGGGGTCATCACCTTCAGAAATTCCGGGTAATGCGGTCCGTAATTATCAAAGATGATAAATGCCTGCATGCGGATGCGTTGGCTCAGCAGTAGCCGCATCAGCTGTGGCAGGCGATCAGGTCCCTCCGGGAGCGAGGTGGCGTTGTACTGGGCGATGAGTCCGCACACCGGGACGCGGGCGTGAGGATTCAGCAACGGCATTACCGCATCGAACACCTTGCCCCCCACATTCTCGAAATAGACGTCGATGCCGTTCGGGCACGCCTGTTCCAGCTCCTGGGCCAGGCTGTCCTGCTTGTGATCGAGGCATGCGTCGAAACCAAGTTCCCGGACGGCGTATTCGCATTTTTCCCTGCCGCCGGCGATACCTACCACACGGCAACCCTTGAGCTTGGCAACCTGCCCAACAACCGCACCGACCGGGCCGGTAGCGGCAGCCACCACGACTGTCTCGCCAGCCTTCGGTTGGCCTATATCCAGCAACCCCATGTAGCCGGTGAAGCCGGGCATGCCCAGCACTCCGAGCGCCTGGGAAGGATGGGCCATGTTCGGGTCCTGCTTGAAAACCATGGCGCCGTTGGAGATCGAGTAATCCTGCCAGCCCGCGGTATAGGACATCACCAGGTCACCGGTCTGGTAGCCATCGAGGTTCGACTTTTCCACCCTGCATACGGCGCCGCAGGTCATTACGCCGCCTACCGGCACGGGATCTGAATAGGATTTGGCATCGCTCATGCGGCCGCGCATGTAAGGGTCCAGCGACATCCATAGCGCCCGCAGCAACATCTGCCCAGGGCCGGGTTCAGGAACCGGATTTTCTACCAGGCTGAAATTTTCTGGGCGGGGTGCACCCACGGGGCGTGAGGCAAGCAATATCTGGCGGTTGACGTGGGAAGCTTGGGGCATCATGGACTCCAGCGGGTAGTTGACGGATGATCCAAGCATGGTGTCGCTGTGCGGTGCGGTCAAGCTGACTGGTTGCCCATGATGACAAGGTATTGATCAGGCGGTGAACAGCAGCTCGCTTGCGCTGGCACTAGCCCAGGCATCCATGAAGTCAACGGCCCGTCCGCCCCTATGGGGATAAGCCGTTTGCCAGATGCGAGACAGTTCGGCAAGAGTGGCCTGGGGGTGCAGACAAACGCCCTGACGTTGATAGATCAACCAGGCGATGGCGGTGGCGTAGGCCAGGTTGTAGCCGAGCTCCGCGTGCGGATTCTGTAGAAAACAATGCTGACTGGCCAGGCCCCGAATCAGGCTGGCCTGGTCGGGCTGCTGCGCCAGATAACCATCCCACAACTCCGTATGCAGCTCGGTAGGAATGGCGAAAGGTCCAATGGCGTTGGCCAGGCGACATTCCAGCGGCAATCTGGAGGTCGCGAGTAGCGTGCCCAGCACCAGATTTTCGGCGGCCAGCAAATTGACGCCGAGGAAGGTCAGGGTCGGGCGAATTACCGTGCTCCGTAACGTCTGCACAGCCATCAGCGCTGTTATGCTGGCAGGCCTGCTCGGCAAATGGTCTTCGCCGAGGTCGGTAGCGCTGGAGGGCGTCAGGGTAGTGGCACTTGCTGTCACAGTGGCATCCTGCTACTTATTGGCTTTCCTGAAGCATAGCGCTAAAAGTCCAAAGTAAAATGCTGTTTTTAAATTAATTTATTTACGACGAAAGTCTCGATATTACTGACTGATATAAAAACGCTGGTCAAAAACCCTTGGATCGGATGGTGGCACATGCAGGTTAGCAACTCTTCCAGTCAAACCCTACCTGTGGACGAGCCGACTGTCATAGCACAGCAAGGCAAGCTGGCCAGCCTGCGCTTCAACCCACAACTCGAGCCGGGGTTTCTCGATTATCTACATGGAAAGATGTCGAGCAGGGCGGGCGTTGTGGCCTGCTCTACAGTTTGCTTCATGCCGCTATTCATGTGGGTTGACCTCGCCTTTCTCCCAGAGGCCATTCACCAACACACTGTGCCGATTCGGGTGATGGTAATGGTCATGGTGATCTCGATTCTCTGGTATGCGTGCAGGCCAGGTCGAATCGCTCCCGGCAGGGCATTCGTCGCCATGAATGTAGGCTATGTCTGTTCGGGCTTGATGGTCATTATGGTTATTGGGGCCAGCCGGCTAGTTACCACGCCGGTTCCGGTAAGCCATGACGGTCTTTATCTGGTGCTGTTAGCCGGGTTTTTCCTGCTCGGTTTGCCGATGCGCCACGCGGTCGTGGGTTCCTGGATCATCGTTTTCTGTTATCTCATCACCGAGTTTCTGCTTGGCGCTTCGCGCTACCAACTTATCTCGGCCCAGCTGTTCCTGGGCTCCTTCGCAGCGATTGGCAGTCTGGGTGCCTATATCTATGAATACATGATGCGCAGCGCTTACCTGAACGAATGTCTACTGGAGGCGGCGCGCGCCCGGGCTGAAAGCGAGAGCCAAAGTAAAACGCGTTTTCTCGCGACCGCCAGCCATGACCTGCGCCAGCCGCTGCATGCCATGTCGCTGTTCATTCAACATCTTGACGAGCGGGTTACTGAGCCGGAGTCGCGGTTAACGGTAAAGCGGCTGGGCGACTCGACGCATCTGTTGCAGGCCATGCTCAACTCGCTGCTGGATATTTCCCGTTTGAGCGTCGGCATGGTCACCCCTCAGTTGCGTACGTTCAATCTGCAACCATGGTTACGGCGATTAATAGGTACGCTGGTGGCCAGTGCACGTGAGCGTGATATCCGCATGCAATTGGTCTGTCCGAAACACAGTGCCGTGCATGCCGATCCGGTGTTGCTGGAACGACTCGTGCGCAATTACCTCAATAATGCATTGATTCATGCAAATGCGACCGACGTACGCGTAGAGGTCAGCCGTGAGGGATCCTTTGCCCGAATAGCCATAGTCGACAACGGTTGTGGGCTGGATGAAGCGGACCAGGGACGTATTTTCGAAGAGTTCACTCAGTTGCATAACCCCGCCCGAACCCTAGACAAGGGCGTGGGTCTGGGATTGTCGATCTGCCGCCAACTGCTGCGTCTTCTCGACTATCCTTCAGGAATCCACTCGGCGCCAGGTCAGGGTGCCCGCTTTTGGTTCGAAGTACCGGCTGGGGTGTGGAAGGAAGAGCCCAGGGAGCTTCGGGAGCCGGCAGTTAAGGTAATCAATGGTCTGGTCGGTCTGGTGGAGAATGACCGT
This sequence comes from Halopseudomonas xinjiangensis, assembly GCA_011050525.1. Taxonomy (GTDB): domain Bacteria; phylum Pseudomonadota; class Gammaproteobacteria; order Pseudomonadales; family Pseudomonadaceae; genus Halopseudomonas; species Halopseudomonas xinjiangensis_A. The sequence continues at coordinate 21,166 of DRFO01000031.1, read as the reverse complement.
ATCAATCGGGAGGCTACCGAAACCTTGCTGCGTCAATGGGGATGTGAGGTAGTCAGCTACGAGACGGCCGAGCAGGCATTGCACGGGCTGGAACAGCAACCGGTGGATCTGTTGTTGTCGGATTTCCGACTGGAAGGGCAGATGGATGGCCTGGATCTCATCCACAAGTTGCGTGCTGAAGGGTTATACGGCGGCCCGGCAGCGCTGGTGACCGCCGATACCAGCGAAAGCCTGCTGGAGGCCGCGCGCCTGGCCGATGTGGGCGTCATCTACAAACCGGTTCTGCCGGCCCGTCTGCGGCGTATGGTCCAGAAGCTGATGGTAGCTGCTACTGAAAGCTGATCAGTCCGAGCCGGCGAGCGTTATTCACACACTCAGTTCGGTTATGGCAGCACAAGGTCGAAAAAAGCGCCTTGAGATGCGTTTTGACTGTGTCTTCCGACAGCGTCAGCCGCATGCAGATCACCTTGTTGGGCAATCCTTCTGCAAGCAGATCGAGAATTTCCAGTTGCCTGGGTGTTACGCCGAGTTCCTTGGCATTGCTCACGCGGTCCAGCGGCTGGTTTTCCGCAGAAATGACTACCTGCTCGCCAAACAGGAGCCGGGTAGCGGCATCAAGCAACATCTGGCCATCGGCGGTTTTGCTGATGAATCCCGCCGCGCCTAACTGCAATGCGGCATCCATGTCGCTGGGGCTGGTGCTCGCGGTAAGCATCGCAATAGGTACAAGGGAATCTATTTCACGAAGCTTCTGGAGCAGGGCGAGCCCGCTACAGTCTGGGAGCTGCAAATCCAGCAGAATCAGGTCGAAGGTGTGCTGCCGGACCAGCTGTTCTGCCTCACTGGCGTTGCGGGCGTGATCCAGGGTTACGTTTTCACAGAGGTTGGCTAGCGTCAGGCTAAGGCCGTCCAGATATATCTGATGATCATCAATCAATAGCAGCCGTGTGTCCGGCGGCAGGGTCAGTATCGGCATGCCTGCAATTCCTCAACCTGACGTTTTGCACGGCACCAGGGGCGCGGTAAAACGCAATTTTTATTATGTGCAGCGATGATAAGCATCCCCGGGGAGCGCGTCCAGCGAGACGTTACCTGCGCCGGGAAAGATACCCTATAAGCACCATATTTATCAGCAACATCAATAGGCTGGCCCCGATTACGGCGTGCCATCCGAACCCTTGCCAGAAGGGTTCCAGATAGTAGATGCCAGCCGCAGCGCCCAGATAATAAAACACTGAATAGAGCGAAGAAGCGCTGGCCTTGCCGAAGGCAGCCTTCTGGTTGATCCACGAATTGGCTAGGGAATGCGTCAGAAAAAACCCGAACGCATTGCATAGCAGTCCCAGGATGATGAGCCATAGCTGCGTGGCGAGCAGCAGCGAGGTGCCAGTTATCATGAATGCGACGCCTGCGGCCATGCCTAGGGGCGCCCGGTGAAACGACAGGCGCCCTGACAACGAGGCTGAAAAAGTACCGGCAAGGTAGGTCAGAAAGAGCAGCCCCAGAGTGCCCGATCCGAGTGACCAGGGCGGGGCGCTGAGCCGGAAAGTCAGGTAGGTGTACAGATTGATGAATATCATGAAATTGAACCCGCCCAGCACGAACGCCGGCAGCAGAGCGGGGTTTTTCAAATGGGCCGCGAATCCTTTCAGGCTACCCCCCAGTGATAGCCGCTGGGGGACGAAGTGTGCGGGTTTCGGTAGCAGATAGGCGACCAGCGCTAGGCCGCACAAGCTGAAAGCGGTGAGGAAAACGAACACAGCCTGGAGGCTCAGATGGTCGCCGATGAACCCGCCGATCAGTCTGCCACCCGCGCCACCAAGGGTATTGCCGCTTATGTAGAGCCCCACCGCACCTACCAGGGCGGTCCTGCTCATGGTGTCTCCAAGGTAGGCGATGGCTACCGCCGGCAGCACGCCCAGGGCTAAACCCAGGGCGGCCCTCAGCCAGAGAAGGGTGCTGAATTCGGAGCTGAAGACCATGCAGCCTGTCAGCAGCGTGGTAGCAGCCAGACCGGCGAGTAACGGGCCCTTGCGCCCCAGGGCATCGGATAGCGGACCGTGAATCAGCAGCGACAGTCCAAGCGTCAGGCTGGTTATGGTGAACGCGTTGCCGGCCTGCAGGGTGGACACGCCAAACTCCCTGGCAATCAGCGGCAGCAGGGGATGCAGGGCATAAAGGTTGGCGAAGATGACCAGCGAGGCCAGCACCAATGCCAGACAGGCTCGGCGATAGGCGGGCGTGCCTGGCTCGATCAAGCTGCCGGGGTTCATCCAGATCTGCTGACAGTCATGGGCCGTACCCGGCAAGATTCAATCGCTGGCTTCAAAGGCGCAGAGCGTAAAGGTGGGAATGTCAGCGTCCTGCATTTTGCGCGAGCCACCGAGGTCCGGCAGATCAATGATCGCTGCGGCCTCGTATACCTCGGCGCCCAACTGTTTAACCAAGCGGGCCGCGGCAAGGAAGGTGCCGCCGGTAGCGATAAGATCGTCGAGCAGCAATACCTGGTCGCCTTTTTTCAGTGAGTCGCGGTGGACCTCAAGTTCCGCCTCGCCGTACTCGGTTCGGTAGCTGTCTCTGATCGTTTCGCCCGGAAGCTTGCCGACCTTGCGAAACAGCACCAGCGGCTTGTTCAGTTCATAGGCCAGAACGGCGCCAACCAGAAAACCACGAGCATCCACGGCGCCGATATGCGTGACGGGCGATTCGACATAACGCTGGATGAGACTGTCGGCAACCATGCGCATGGCACGGGGCGACTGATAAAGGGGAGTGATATCGCGGAACACGATGCCAGGCTTTGGAAAGTCCGCCACTGGGCGAATCAAGGATTTGATGCTGTATTCGTCAAAAATCATGGGCTGACTCGCGTAGGTTGGTCACCGAAGCCGGTAATCTCGTTAATCACTGCAAGCCTACATCATGGCCGCACGGTCTTCCATTCGAACCCGATTCATCAGTGGTGGGAATGCGCTGGGTGGGAGGTCGGCTGATGGCTATCGGCGGGGCCATGGTTCATGAGCCAGGCGTTATGGGGCCCCGGTAGGGTCCAGATACCAAACAGAATGACCAGCACGGCCGCGGTCAATCGCACCGGCCGTTTGCGCAGTATAAAAATCAGTTTCTGCGCCGCCAGGCCGGTTGCCAGCAGGGTGGGTAGCGTGCCAATGCCAAACGCCAGCATCAACCCGGCAGACAACCCCGTGCTGCCCTGGCTGCTTGCCCACACCAAAGAGCTATAGACCAGTCCGCAGGGTAACCAGCCCCACAGTGCGCCCAATGCGATAGCCTGGGGCATGCGGCTTACCGGCATCAGCCTGCGGGCGTGCGGCTCGAGGTGCTTCCACAGGCCGCGGCCAAGGTGTTCGATGCGTGTCAGACCGGACCACCAGTTGGCCAGATACAGCCCCATTGCGATCATCAGCAGTCCGGCAATGACCCGCAATACCGTATCCAGCCCGAGATCGCGGAGCAGCCAACCCAGGCTGCCAAGCAATGCGCCGGCTGCGGTATAGCTGGCTATCCGGCCAATGTTGTAACCCAGCAGAACCCGCCACAATCGCCAACCATGGCGTTGCTCGGCCGGGATGGCCAGGGTGAGCGCGCCCATCAAGCCGCCGCACATGCCAATGCAGTGACCGCCGCCGAGCAGGCCAAGCGTCAGGGCTGTCAGCAGCAGGGGGAGGTAATCGGCGCTCAAGGCCGGTCATCCGGCTTGTCGGCAGACGCATCGGCCGGGGGCTTATCCACTGACCCGGCGACGTCGTCCTCGCGCTTCTGCGCAGCCAGATGCGCTGGGTCTTCATCATCGAACAGAATGCTATGAGCCGGACTGTCCAGATCATCATACTGGCCGCTGTTGACCGCCCAGTTGAATACCCAGATCGCGATGATTACCAAAACCACAGCGACCGGCACCAGTACGTAGAGAAAGGTCATGCAAGCTGCTCCTTGGTGGCGGGGCGAGGGGAGGAGGCATCTGCCCCACTGCTGAGTCGGGTGAGTCGCAGCGCGTTGAGCACTACCAGCAGGGAACTCGCCGACATGCCGATAGCGGCCCAGGCAGGGGTAACCATGCCCAGTGCCGCCAGCGGGAGTATTCCGGCATTGTACGCGCTGGCCCAGAATAGATTCTGCAACATGATCCGCCGGGTGCGGCGTGCGCCGTTCAGCGCGTCCAGCAACACGCTCAGATGACCGCTCAGGAGCACCGCATCAGCGCTGGTCTTGGCCAGATCCGAGGCCTCGCCCATGGCAATGGAAATGTTCGCACTGGCCAGCACCGGGACGTCGTTGACGCCGTCGCCGAGCATCAGAACAGTTGCGCCCGCGGCTTGCTGCTGTTGTACGAATGCAAATTTGGCATCGGGGCTCGCATTGCCTATGGCTTCGACAATGCCCAGTCGGTCCGCCATGCGATCGACCACAGCGGCATGATCACCCGACAGCAGCACCACCCTGAGGCCGCGCTTCTTCAGGCCCTCGACCATTTCCAGCGCGTCACTGCGCAGGCGGTCGTTCAGGCCAAACCAGGCTATGGGCCCTTGCTCGCTGCCCAGTAGTAGCCATTGACCCGTTTCGTCCGGCAGTTGCGGAACAGCTGCGCCGCTCAAGTCCACGACAAAGGCAGGCTTGCCGATGCGCAGTTTGCGGCCGTGACAGATGCCTTCCAACCCTTTGCCGGGATAATTGACAGGGTTGTCGGCCGCCTCGATAGCCCGCCCAAAGGCGCGGGCGATGGGGTGCTCGGAACGTGCTTCGAGCATGCGGCCCCAGGTCAGGGCCTGATCGCGGTCATGGCCCGGGAATGCCTCGATACGGGCCAGCGTCATACGCCCTTCGGTCAGCGTTCCGGTCTTGTCCAGAATGACTGTGTCGACCTTGTTCAGGCCTTCCAGTACATGTCCGCGGGTAACCAGCAGGCCGAGCTTGTGCAAGCTGCCGGTAGCGGTGGTCAATGCGGTGGGTGTAGCAAGGGACAACGCACAAGGGCAGGTGGCGACCAGCATGGCCAAAACGATCCAGAACGCGGTCTCACCATTGGCAAACCACCACCAGGCGGCGCCGACAACCACTGCAGCGGTGAGCACCACCAGAATGAAATACTGGGCTGTCTGATCGGCGATTTGCGCCAGCCGCGGCTTGTCGGACTGCGCACGCTCGAGCAGCCGAACGATAGCCGACAGGCGCGTCTCTTCGCCCACGGCGCTGACGCGGATGCGCAGCGGCCCTTCAACATTGAGGGTTCCAGCCACGACGGGATCGTCTACACGCTTGGTCAGCGGCAAATATTCGCCAGACAACGCGGATTCGTCGACGCTACTGATTCCCTGAACAATGATTCCATCTGTCGGGATGCTTTCGCCTGGCTTGATGTCAAGCAAGTCACCTGGGCGAACCTCATCGAGCATGACCCGTTGAGTTTGGCCGTTGGCGGCTAGCCGAAGCGCACTGGGTGGCAGCAGATTGACCAGCCTGGCGGTGCTTTCGACCGTACGCTGCCGGGCGCGGCGCTCAAGATAACGACCGGCCAGCAGGAAGAAGGCAAACATGGTCACGGAATCGAAATAGATTTCGCCGGTATTGGTTACCGTCGCCCAGATGCCGGCCAGATAAGCGCCACCGATGGCCAGCGAGACCGACACGTCCATGGTCAGCCGGCGGTTGCGCAAATCCCGCCAGGCGCCCTGAAAGAACGGCACGCAACTATAAAAAACCACCGGAGTCGTCATCAGCAGGCTGACCCAGCGCAAGACTATCGCCATGTCCTCGCTGAGATCCTGGTTGAATTCCTCATACAGGGCCATCGTAGCCATCATTACCTGCATGAACATCAGGCCCGCCAGGCCGAGGCGACGAAGATAGCGCCGATTCTCGGCCGCGATCTGTTCGCTGGCCTTGTCGGCCTCATAGGGCTGGGCCGAGTAACCTATGCGCTTGACTTCGGCGATCAGCGCGGAGACCTTGGTTTGCCTGGGATCCCAGCTGACGGCCAGACGGTGATTGCCCAGGTTCAGGTTCGCATGGGTGACTCCCGGAACCTGCGCCAGGCGTTTCTCGATCAGCCAGCCGCAGGCAGCACAGGAAATGCCCTCCACCAGCAGCTGGATCTGCTGCTGATCACCTTCGGTACGGACGAAACGCTGTTGCACGTCGGCGCGGTCCAGCAACTCCAGTTCGTCCTGCAATGCGCTGGGCAAAGCCTCCGGATTGATGGAATTTTCGGTACGGTGGCGATAGTAGGACTCCAGGCCGCCTGTGACGATGGCGGCGGCCACCGCTTGGCAGCCAGGGCAACACATCGGGCGTGGCTCGCCGAGGATGTCGCAGAACCACGGCGAGCCGGAGGGAACCGGCTCACCGCAGTGGTAACAGCCCACGGCCAGGGTCATGATCTAGTGCGCAGACAGGCTATACGACTGGCCGGGAACCACTTCCAGTTCGTCGGTCAGGCGCCAGCCATCATTGCCGGGCAGGACGGGGTCGCTGAGATCGACATAATGCCTCCCCTGAATGCCGACGCTCATCTGCCCGGCATACTGGTTGGCGCCGACTCGATTCAGCATGATCGTCCTGTCACGGTCGGCGTGGCTGGGTGAAACCAGATCGAGTTGCAGATCCGCAGGGTTCACCCCCAGATCGCCATTCAGCTCGAGGCTGATCTCGCCGGTCACCTCATCAATGCTGAACGCGGCGCTCAGATTCAGCTCCCTGGCCATATTGTCGCGACCAAGGTGCATGTTGATGGCTCGACCCTCTTTGTAATAGTTGTCGCGCACCATGCTATCCTGGTTCGTAAAGGCGATGAATAGCAGGCTCAGACCGAGCACGACCGACAGGCCGAGAATGCTGAGGATGAACCACGGCCAGAACTGTTTGTACCAAGGCGCATATTGCTCTTCGTGCTGCATAGGATTACCTGACTGTGGGGCCTAAGAATCGACTTTCGGACTCGGCTGAAATGTCCATGTCATCCAGCGAGGTTATGCTGAAGGTGATCGGAATGTTAGTGGTCTCCATCAACGCCGGGTCGAGCTGAACGTTGACCGGAAGCTGCAGTATTCGATTGGGCTGCACGCTCAGGCGGTTGGCCGGCAGGTTCATGGCCAGGCCGGGATGTCCGTCTACGGTCAGGGTATAGGTCTGCTGCTCCTGGCTCTTGTTGAATATGCGAATGATATACACGTTCTCGATATCGCCTCCACGGACCTCTCGAAACAGAACGTTTCGGTCGCGTTCCACGTCCAGCGACACCTTGGCCAGCCCGCTGACGGTCGAGATGAACAAGCCAATCATGATCATCAGTGCCACGCCGTAGCCTAGCAGGCGCGGCCGCAATACCTTGGTCTCTTCGCCAGCCAGATTGTGCTCGGTGGTGTAGCGGATCAGGCCTCGTGGGTACTCCATTTTGTCCATGACCTCATCGCAGGCGTCGATGCACGCAGCACAGCTGATGCATTCCACCTGCAGACCCTCGCGAATATCGATGCCGGTGGGGCAGACCTGCACGCACATCTGACAATCAACGCAGTCGCCAAGACCGACCGCGGCGGGCTCTACGCCTTTTTTACGCGGGCCGCGGGCTTCACCCCGGTTGGGGTCGTACGAAACGATAAGGGTATCGCGGTCGAACATAACGCTCTGAAAGCGTGCGTAGGGACACATGTGAATGCATACCTGCTCACGCAACCACCCGGCGTTGAGGTAGGTGGCAGCGGTGAAGAAAAAGATCCAGAACAACGCCCAACCGCCTATTTGCCAAGTGAAGGTGTCGATTACCAGTTCGCGGATCGGCGTGAAATAACCAACAAAGGTGATGGCGGTAACCAGCGATACCGTTAGCCAGATCGTGTGTTTTGCTGTTCTGCGCGCCAGCTTGTTCGCGGTCATCGGTGCCTCATCGAGTTTGATGCGCGCATTGCGCTCACCCTCTGTCACACGCTCGGCCCACATGAAAATCCATGTCCATACGGTTTGCGGGCAGGTATAGCCGCACCAGACTCGTCCTGCAAAAACGGTGATAAAAAACAGCCCAAAGGCGCAGATAATCAGCAGGAATGACAACAGGAAGAAGTCCTGGGGCTGGAAGGTCGCGCCAAAGATATGAAATTGCCGTGCAGGAAGATCGAACAGCACCGCCTGACGTCCGTCCCAGGATAGCCATGCTGTACCGAAATACAGGGCAAACAGAAAGGCCACGCCGATCACCCGAATATTCTTGAATAGTCCTTTGTACGAACGGGTGTGGATCTTGTCGCGCTTGGCGTACAGATCGTAGGTTTCGGCATTCCCAGGCGTTATGTCTTTGACGGCAATCTTTTCGGTCATGTCAGCCTTGGTCATCGAGGGAGGAGGGGAACCTGGCCAGAGAGATCCGGCCAGGGGGTACATTTCCGCATGCCAAGGATAGTACGGGTAAGTGCTTGTAAACCATGCGACCAAGCGTCGCGGAGGGTGTTACTTGCCCTTCGGCCGGTCAGTATCACCCACTTCGCCGTCTTCCTGGGACAGGCTGTAAACATAGGAAGCGAGCATGTGAATCTTGTCTTCACCCAGATGTTGCTGGGAAGGCATATTACCGTTACGACCATAGCGCAATGTTTGCTGAACCTGCAGCATGCTTGATCCATACAGCCAGATATCGTCAGTCAGGTTAGGCGCGCCCAGCAGGGGGTTGCCCTTGCCTTCAGGGCCATGGCAGGCCACACAGTTGGTCTGGAACACCTTTTGACCCGCTTCCAGGTTGACGTTTTCCGAATCCAGCCCGGCCATGCTGCGCACGTAACCTGCGGTATCGCGCACACCACGGTCGCCGATCACTGCCAGCCAGGCCGGCATCGCTGCCTGACGACCCTGGCGAAGGGTGGTCTTGATCTGTTCAGGCGTGCCGCCCCAGATCCAGTCGTTGTCAGTCAGGTTTGGAAAGCCGAACGCGCCACGGGCATCGGAGCCATGGCACACCGAGCAGTTGGTAGCAAAAAGACGCTGGCCAATGCGGATGGCATCCTGGTCGGTGGCAACTTCTTCCACCGGCATGTCGGCATACCGGGCGAAGATCGGAGCGAATTGCTCCTGGGCCTGGGCGACTTCGTCTTCATACTGGCCTTCCTGGGTCCAGTTGAGCAGTCCGTCCCACTTGCCAAGACCAGGGTACAGGGCCAGGTAGAAGGCGCCGAATATGATCGTGGCGATGAACAGCATGAACCACCAGCGGGGCAGCGGGTTGTCATATTCTTCGATGCCGTCGAACGAGTGGCCGACGGTTTCTTCAGTGTGGTCGGGGCGCTGGCCCTTGCGTGTGGCAAACAGCAGCCAGACGATCAGGCCGATGGTAACCAGCGTCAGAACAGTAATATAACCGCTCCAAAAGTTGCTCATTTCTTGTTACTCCTAGCGTCTTCTTCTTTCTGCACACGGGCCGCTTTTTCATCTTCTGTTTCGTCATCGAAGGGCAGTTGAGCTGCCTCGTCGAAGTCTTTCTTCTTGTATGAGCTGTACGCCCATAGAACAACCCCAAGAAAGGCCAGCATGACCAGAATCGTGGCGATGCCGCGGACTGTGTTGATATCCATCGCGGTTACCTGCGGTCTGACAAGACGGTGCCCAGGTGTTGCAGATAAGCGATCAGCGCGTCTATTTCTGCTACACCCTCAACCGCTTCCTTGGCTCCGGCAATATCTTCATCTGTGTAAGGGACGCCGAAGCCACGCATTACTTCCATCTTGCGCGCGGTATGATCGCCATCCAGCGTGTTTTCCTGCAGCCATGGATAGGAGGGCATCTTGGACTCAGGCACCACGTCGCGCGGATTGATCAAGTGCGCACGGTGCCAGTCATTGGAGTAACGACCGCCAACGCGGGCCAGATCCGGGCCGGTACGCTTGGAGCCCCACAGGAATGGATGCTCCCAGACGCTCTCGCCAGCCACGGAATAATGACCATAACGCTCCGTCTCCGCGCGGAAAGGGCGAACCATCTGTGAGTGGCAGCCAACGCAGCCTTCACGGATGTAAATGTCGCGGCCTTCAAGCTCGAGAGCGGTATAGGGACGTAGACCCTCGATAGGTTCAGTGGTTTCCTGTTGGAAGAACAGCGGAACGATCTGCGTCAGGCCGCCCAGGCTGATGGCGAACACCATCAGCACCACCAGCAGCCCAAGGTTCTTTTCTACGATTTCATGGTTCATCTATAAGCTCCTCAGGCCATCTGCGCAGCGGCTTCGGCTTCTGTCGACTTCGATTGGCGTACTGTCTGCCAAACGTTCCAGGCCATCACAAACATGCCGAGCAGGAAAAACGCACCACCAATCAGGCGGACTACATAACCCGGGTGACTGGCTTCCAGCGCTTCCACGAAAGAGTAGGTAAGCGTGCCGTCGACATTCACTGCGCGCCACATCAAACCCTGGGTGATTCCGTTGACCCACATTGAAACGATATAGAGAACCGTACCGACCGTAGCGAGCCAGAAGTGCACGTTGATCATGCCGATGCTATGCATGCGCTCACGGCCGAAAAGCTTCGGAATCATGTGATACAGCGAGCCGATGGAAATCATCGCTACCCAGCCAAGGGCGCCGGCGTGTACATGGCCGATGGTCCAGTCGGTGTAATGCGACAGGGCGTTCACGGTCTTGATCGCCATCATCGGGCCTTCGAAGGTCGACATGCCGTAGAAGGCCAGCGAAACCACCAGAAAGCGCAAAATTGGATCGGTACGCAGTTTGTGCCAAGCGCCCGAGAGGGTCATCATGCCGTTGATCATGCCGCCCCAGCTCGGTGCCAGCAAAATCAGCGACATCACCATGCCCAGGGACTGGGCCCAGTCAGGCAGCGCGGTGTAGTGCAGGTGGTGCGGGCCGGCCCAGATATAGATGGAGATCAGTGCCCAGAAATGCACGATAGACAGGCGGTAGGAGTAGATCGGACGGCCAGCCTGCTTTGGCACGAAGTAGTACATCATGCCCAGGAAACCAGCAGTCAGAAAGAAGCCTACCGCGTTGTGCCCATACCACCACTGCACCATGGCGTCAGTCGCACCGGCATAGATCGAATAGGATTTGAATAGCGAAACTGGCATGGCCATGCTGTTGACAATGTGCAGCACGGCGACGGTGACGATGAATCCGCCGAAGAACCAGTTGCCCACATAGATATGTTTCATCTTGCGCTTCATGATGGTGCCGAAGAACACCAGCGCATAAGAAATCCACACCACCGCTATGAGAATATCGATGGGCCATTCCAGCTCAGCGTATTCCTTGGTAGAGGTCAGACCCAATGGGAGAGTAATGATCGCCGAGACGATCACCGCCTGCCAACCCCAGAAGGTAAACGCTGCCAGCCGATCAGAGACGATTCGGGCCTGTGAGGTCCGCTGGACCACATAATATGAGGTCGCGAAAAGCGCGCAGCCGCCGAAGGCGAAGATCACAGAGTTGGTATGCAGCGGACGGAGACGGCCGAAGGTCAACCAGGGAAGGTCGAAACTGAGTTGAGGCCAGACCAACTGGGCAGCGATGAAGACGCCGAGGGCCATACCAAAGATACCCCAGACCACCGTCATGATGGCGAACTGGCGTACTACCTTGTAGTTATAAGCTGTCGGAGTGGTAGCTGTGCTCATGCGAGATTCCACGGATAGCAATGGGTTAAGGGGTTCAAAAGCGGCGCAAGTATGAGGAAACGATGAACCGTTTGCAATGACGCTTGTCAATGAAAATGGAAGTTCAAAGGCCTCTGGATCGCGGCTTTGGTCGCATCTTTCCTGACATCGCGTCAATCTGAAATCAGAAATCCGCCAAGCGCATCAAATAGAGTGCAAGAATGGATCATCCGGCGTTTCCTACCGCTGGCTGATACCCAGCCTGTAGATTTTTTAGGCGTGGCTCGGGCAACGGCAAGGTTAAACTGCTCCTCGACGGATGTGAAGCCAAAGCGTGTAACGCTGCTGTGGCATGTTGTCGCATAGATTAGTTGACGAGGCTGGCGGCATGACAAAATCAGTGATCTGGAACCAACCGCAAGACACCGGAATGAACGCCACCCTGGTGTTGGCGCATGGCGCTGGCGCGCCGATGGACAGCTATTATATGCAGCACTTGGCCGAATGCCTCGCCGCAGGTGGGCTGCGGGTCATGCGCTTCGAATTTCCTTACATGAGCCAGCGTCGCGCCACCGGTCGGAAACGTCCCCCGGACCGCTTTCCTCTGCTCGAAGAGGCGTTTGTCGAACATTGCAAAGATCTGCCCGGCGCGGTCTTTGTTGGCGGCAAATCGATGGGCGGTCGAGTTGCCAGCACCGTGGCTGACGCTCTCAACGCCGCTGGGTTGATATGCTTCGGCTATCCCTTTCACCCACCCGGCAAACCCGGGAAAACCCGTACCGCTCACCTGCATGCCCTCGCCACACCCGGGCTGATCCTGCAAGGCACTCGTGATCCGTTCGGCAAGCCGGAGGAGGTAGCCGATTATGACCTCGCATCCGGGCTCACAGTGGAATGGCTCGAGTCGGGGGACCATGATCTGAAGCCGCTCAAATCGAGCGGCAGAACGCAGGACGATCTCATTCAGGACGCAGCACAACGCGCCCTGAAGTTCTGCGCCACGCTGATCTCCTAGCTGCTCAGGCCCAGGGCGGTCGGCAGGATACCGGCGCTGAGCGTGCCCCAGCGACGACCATTGACATGAATCGGCACGTATACCGCGAAGGTGACCATGCCCCCGGGCAACACGTAGGTACCCATGCTGACGTGCATGCATTTGTTCAGATTGTTCAACTCTACCTTTTCCACCACGAAGCGCATGAAATTACTTTTCACCGCGTCTACCTTGGGATCGCCAGTGGGTGGCCGCGAAGCTGCAGAGCGGCTAGCAGCGAGATAGCCATGATCATCTACCGGAACGACATACAGCACGCCGTCCTTGCCCTGCTGGTCCCAACTGTCGAGTAATGGCTGAACACCCTGGCGATAGGCTTCTGCCCAACTGACGCTATGTTTCGGCGGGTTGGTATTGGGGATAGGTGTATAGCTGCGGTCAAATACGTCAATCCCGCGGCTTTGCAGCTGCACCAGTACATCCTCGATGTCGTGCCGACGCTGCATGAGCATATTGGTGGTGGCCTCAAGGTGGCCGTGGCCAAGGCGCAGCCGGGAAAGCTCCTGCAAAACCAGATTGGTGTTGTCCCGCTGGGTGTCGACCTGTGTAAAGGTCTGATCCATGCGCTGCAAAATAGTGGCGCTCAGCTCACGAATGGCACCGCCGTGCTCGTTGGTTTCCTGGTTGGTGGCGGTCAGTTGCTCCAGCGCGCTGCTAACCATCAGCAGATCACCATTGGTTCTGTCGAAGTCCTCCACCATCTGCTCGAATTGATCGGCCGCCACTGTTACCGCGCTACCCGCTACCTCGGTTTTTTCCTGCATGACCTGGGTTTGCTGATCGGCACCCTCCATGGCCTTGACCATCTGTTCCATCAGTTGGCCAATCTGATCGGCGGCATTGCCTACCTTGACCGACAGATTGCGCACCTCATCGGCCACCACGGCAAAGCCCCGGCCCTGCTCGCCTGCACGCGCCGCTTCGATTGCCGCATTCAACGCCAGCATGTTGGTCTGTGCGGAAAAGTCCTGCACCGTGGTTAGAATGCTGCGTATCTGCGACGAGGTGCTATCCAGTGCCTCAATATTTTCCTTGAAACTGCCCATCGCCTGGCTGATGTGTTGCATCTGCACACGGGCTTCGCTCAGTTGCTGCTTCGATTGTCTGGCAGCGTCCAGGTTGCGGCTGTTGGTCTGAGTTATGCCGTTGGACCGGCTGCTGATATCCTGCAGCGCCCCCGTGGTTTGTTCGCTCGCCTGGAAAATCAGCTCGGACAAACTCTGCTGCTTTTTCGCTTCCCGTGCCGCCTGTTCGGCCAGCAAACGACTTTGGGCGGAGGACAGGGCGATGCTCAGGCTTTGTTGCTGGAATCCAAGAAGCATGTCACGCAGACGACCGCTGAGCCGCTCAAAGGCTTCGCCGGAAGGACTGGAAAGGCGCCTCTCCTCGGTCAGCTGCGATAGATCGATTTGCTGTCCATTGGCAGCCACCAGGCGCTGCAGCAGTGGACTATCCTCAGCGCCGGTCCGGCGGGTTCTGAAAATCAGATAAAGCGAAAGGGGCGTTAACAACACCGCAGCGCCTGACAGCCAGCCGTCTGCCTGCCAGAACAAGGCACCGGCGAAAAATACCTGGCAAGCGCAGAGAGTGGGGTAAAGCCAGCTATTGGGCGATGCCGCCGGAATGGTCGCGGTATCCAGTCTTGATGTAGCTTCCTTTGCGTTCATGATTCCCTCGCAGCAAGTAATAGACAACGCGCTTTTATAGTTATAGGACAACAAATGACTCCCGTCGCGTCTGACGCTAGCCATCCTTGCCACTGTATGAGTTTATCGGCAGATAGTTTGATACCCGAAGAGCGTGGCCAAGGCATTCCCTGATTTTTTTGCTCAGTACGAACTGCTCAGCCCGCGAGTGACGGTAGCCATAGCGAGATGCTGGGGAACAGGATCAGCACAACAGTGGCGAAAAGCAGAATGGCGATGAAGGGCAGGGTGCCTCTGATTACGTCAAAATAGGGGCGACGAAATACCGCCATGGCCGTGAAAATATCGCAGCCAAAGGGCGGTGTTGCCGACCCTATTGCGGCCTGCAGGGTAACGATAACGCCCACGTGAACAGGGTCCAGGCCAGCGGCTGCTACCGCAGGTTTGAACAGGGGAGTCAGTATCAGGATTACGACGATGGGATCGACGAACATGCAGCCGATGAAGAACGATACCGCAATGAGTCCCAACACCAGCGTTTTGCTGTCGCCTATGCTTTCCACTACCGGCCCGAGGATGGCCTGCGGTATCCCGGCGAAGGAGATCGTATAGGTAAATGCAGTACCTGCCGCGACGAGGATGAAAACCACCCCGGTAATGAGCCCGGTAGACAAGGCTATATCCCATAATTCGCGCACGCTCACGGCTCGCAGCACGACTATTTCCAGAACCAGTGCATACAGCACGGCGATGGCTGCGGCTTCGGTGGGGCTGAATATGCCTGCATAAATGCCGCCCACCACCACGAAGGGAAATCCCAGCGGAAGTATCGCTTTTTTTGCCGCCTGCCAACGGGCAATCCACCCTAACCGCTGCTCCGGTTCGATGCCCATGCGTATCGAACCTATCCAGCAATACACCGAAATCAGTCCCAGTATCATCAGGCCGGGCAGAATGCCGGCGATAAACAGATCACCAATCGAGGCGCCAGACACCACTCCGTAAATGATCATGCCGATGCTCGGGGGGATGAGCAGGGCAATGTCGCTGCTATTAATGATCAAGGCGATGGTGAAGGAGTCCGAATAGCCCTTTTCCAGCAACCGCGGCCGCATCGGCTTGCCCATAGCCACTACCGTAGCCTGAGTGGAGCCGGAAACCGCCCCGAACAGGGTACAGCCGGCCGCAGTAGTGATGGGCAGGCCGCCGCGCAAGTGCCCGACAAAGCTCTGCACCAGGTCGAGCAGCCGGTTGGAGGTGTGACCGCGCGTCATCAGGTCCGCAGCAAAGATGAACAGCGGCACCGCCGCCAGCGCCCAGGACTGGACGCCGCTGATCATCTGGCCCATCAACAGGCTGACATTGGTCATGTCGAGCTCGAAAAAGAGCAGCAAGAGGCTGGCGGCCAGCAGCGGCACCATCATCGGAAAGCCCATCAGCAAAAGGGCGACCATCACCAGGATCGTAATTGTCAGCATGCTTTCAGCGCCTTCTCATAGGGCGTTGTTATCAGGCGAGGCTTCACTGGGCACCTCGTCGTAGGCTTCCCTTTCGCTGAACGAACGGTATATATCCTTCGAAATCAGATTGCGCGCAACGGTCAGCCAGTATTGAATCCCTGCCAGGGCAAAACCAACCGGCGCAGCGAGGTAGGGGATCCAGAGAGGAATCTGCAATGCCGCAGACGTCCTGCCGCGCTCCTGGATCGCGCTGACGTAGCCCCATGCATGCCAGGCGAGGTAGAACATCAGAGCGCCGGTCGTTACGTGGATAAGAATCAACAGGGTCTTGCGCGGCTTGCCTTTCAACTGGTCGTAGAAGGCAGACATGCTGATGTGTCTGGCACGCCGGACACCGTAGCCAAGCCCGATAAAGGTCATGGTGATCAAACTGATCTGAGTTAGTTCGACCTGGCCTGGAATGCCCTGATTAAACAACTGCCTGCCAACAATATGAGCCACCAGCATTCCTGCCAAAAACAGTACGCTGCATCCTAGAATGAGTTTTTCGATGTGCTCGGTGGTCTTGTCCAGTATACCCAGCCCATAGCTGAGCCGCGTCGTGAAAGACTTGCTGGCCGACTTGTCGGCAGGTTCGGGCATCTAACCGTCCTCTCCATGGCCTGTAACCAGGCGCTACCTGGGTAACTTGAACGCAATTCGGCACGAGCCGCAACGTATCGGGGGCTGCGGGTCACGTTTTGATCCCCCGCGAGCCGCCTCGTTCACTTTTGACCATAACCCATCGATTTTGTTTTTGCACGGCGTGGACATATCGAGTTCCTGTGATAAGGTTAAAAAGGTTATCCAGAACAATCGATAGGGAGCGTTCCATGAACTGGCGTAATGTCTGCTTGGGAATTACCGCGATGGCGTTGGTGGCCTGCGGGTCGGATGAAGAAGAAACTGCTGTTGCGACGGGAGTTGAGGAGCAGCCGGCCACCGGCCAGGTGGACATCTGGCGTTTTGGTCTGGAAGAGATTGAAGGCAGCGTGCAGTATGAATATGGCGAGCGGTTCGCAGAGTTGGTTAGCGAAAAGACGGACGGTGAGGTGGAGGTTCGGCTGTTTCCTTACGGCCAACTGGGTGGTCTGACCGATATCTATGACCAGGTGCAATCGGGCGCTATCGAATTGGCGTTCGGCTCTGGCTTCCTTGGCGGTACCGTTCCCGAGTCGCAATTGTTCAGTCTCAATTTTGTGCTGACCGAGGACGAGCTGAAGAATGCGGAACTGCTCAACGACCCCGATTTTCTGAAGAATCCTGCGTTTGTCGAAGCCTTCAACGAGCGGAGCCTGCAACCTCTGGCCATTGTGCCTGAAGGATGGCAGGTCTGGACTGCCAACAAGGCCATACGCACACCAGCGGATTTCGAAGGAACGTCGATTCGGGTGATGGATAACAGTCTATTGCGCGAAACCTACAGCGCCTATGGTGCCAATCCGACGACGATGGAATATGGCGAGCTATTCAGTGGCCTGCAACTGGGTCAGCTTGATGGAAATATCCAGCCGGTTTTCGCGCATCAGGAAATGGACTTTTACCAGGTTCAGGACTACATGATTTTCGCCAATCAGGCCCAGTTCATTGCCACCTTCATGGCGAACCAGGAATGGTATAACAATCTTTCCGACGAGCATAAAAACGTTATCGAAGAAACAGCCACCGAGCTGGTTCCGTACATCCATGATGTGCAGACGCGTTTGAATACCGAGCGTCTCGATATCATCACGGAAAACAGCGATATCGAATTGATCTACCTCACTCCTGAGGAGCGTCAGGCATTCCGCGAGTTGAGTCTCCCGGTGCGTGATACCTTCGTTGAAATGGTGGGTGAGCGTGGCCAGCCGTTACTTGATGCGTTGCTTGAACAGGTAGGTGAGGGTGCTCAGGAAGGCGACACTACCGATACGGGTGCGGCATCGGATGAGTATCCGGAGGGGGAAAACCCCGAAGGCATGCCCTCAGCCGAGCCGGGTACTGAGCCTGCGGATATGGACGAGGCAGCCTGAGTCGTATGGCGGAAGGGAATAGGAGTCGAACCTACCAGACGCGCCTCGCGCATCTCACCGGGTTTGAAATCCGGGCGCCCCACCGGGGACGATGCCCTTCCGTCGCGACAGGCTAACACAAGCTCGTAGCGACCATAACCAAATCAGGGCCGCGGATGAACCCAATCACCGCGGCCGCTGTCTTCTCTAACAAGCCCTTTTACCCTGTCCCGTCACCCAGTAGCATAGGGGGCCAATGCTCCCTGCCATCGGAATTCCCATGACTGAAATAGACCGCTCTGCTGTCGAACGGGCTCTGGCCCAATATCGTGATCCCTACACCGGGAAGGATCTGATCAGCTCAGGCTGCATGCGCAGCCTGACCACCGACAACGGCAGCGTTACCGCCGAGTTCGTCCTCGGCTACGCGGCGGCAGGGGTCACCGACGGCATCGCGCAGATGCTCCAGGTCGCCGCCGAGGGCGTGGAGGGCGTCCAGACTGCCCGGATTGTTGTGCGGTGTGAGGTCAGAAAGGCGCCGGCACAAGGCGCAGTGGCTAGCATGGATAACGTGAAGAACATCATCGCAGTTGCCTCCGGAAAAGGCGGGGTGGGCAAGTCGACCACAGCGGTCAACCTGGCTTTGGCGATGGCCCGGGAGGGGGCAAAAGTTGGCGTTCTCGATGCCGACATCTACGGGCCGAGCATGGGTCTGATGCTTGGACTGCCGGAAGGGACTCGCCCTGAGGTCAGAGACCAGAAGTTTTTCGTTGCACCCACCGCCCACGGCATTCAGGTCATGTCGATGGCTTTTCTGGTGGATGAGAAAACCCCCATGGTCTGGCGCGGGCCGATGGTCTCGGGCGCGCTGATGCAGCTGCTGACGCAGACTGCCTGGGATGACCTGGATTACCTGATTGTAGACATGCCACCGGGCACTGGGGATATCCAGCTAACCCTTGCGCAGAAAGTGCCCGTGACCGGCGCGGTCATCGTTACCACGCCCCAGGATCTTGCCCTGCTGGACGCCAGGAAGGGCGTGGAAATGTTCCGCAAGGTCAATATTCCGGTACTTGGTGTGGTGGAAAACATGGCCATCCACATGTGTTCGAACTGCGGGCATGCCGAGCACCTGTTTGGTGAAGGCGGGGGGGAGCGGCTGGCTGAACAGTACGATGTCGATCTGCTGGCGTCGATGCCGCTGTCGATGATGATTCGTGAGCAGGCCGACAGCGGCAAACCGACGGTGGTCGCCGAACCCGAATGCCAGATCAGCATGATCTATCAGGACATGGCCCGCCACGTTGGTGCACGTATCGCCGACCGAGCCGGTTCCCAGGTCATGCCCAACATCAGCATCAGCGATGACTGATGTGTACTTTTGCCGCTTCGCATAAACCGGTAACATGCCCACTCTTTTTGGCACAGTGCAGGAACCACCATGAGCATCAAGTCTGACCGCTGGATTCGTCAAATGTCCGAAGAACAGGGAATGATCGAGCCCTTTGTAGAACGCCAGATGCGTGGTGCCCAGGGCGCGCCGGTTATTTCGTATGGTGTGTCCAGTTACGGCTACGATGTGCGCTGTGCCGATGAATTCAAGGTTTTTACCAATATTCACTCGGCAACGGTCGACCCCAAGCATTTCGATGAGAAAAGCTTCGTTGATATTAAAAGCGATGTCTGCATCATCCCGCCCAATTCCTTTGCGCTGGCGCGCACCGTGGAATACTTCCGGATTCCGCGCAATGTGTTGACGATCTGTCTGGGCAAGAGTACTTATGCCCGCTGCGGCATTATCGTCAACGTGACGCCGCTGGAGCCCGAGTGGGAAGGACACGTCACGCTGGAGTTTTCCAACACGACCACCCTGCCGGCGAAGATCTATGCCAACGAGGGCGTAGCGCAGATGCTGTTCTTCGAATCAGATGAAGTCTGTGAGGTATCCTACCGTGACCGCGGCGGCAAATATCAGGGGCAGCGCGGTGTAACATTGCCCCGCGCCTGACTGTATTCCACCAACGTCTAATACAAATAGCCTGTCTGATCGCGCCATGCTGGTTTTCGAACAGGCATAGGTGCGAGGAAAGATCGTGACGGTATTGAGAACGATGGGTTATTGCTTTCTGTTTGTCATGGTGCCGTTGGGAGGGCTGCTGGCTGCTTATCCTGATCAGATAGCCAATGGGCTTTCTGCGTTGTTCGGCTTCGGCGTCACCCGGGGCAGCCTTGGCATAGCGTTCCTGTTTCTTGCTGCAATCTGCATGCGTGTGGACATGGGCATTCGCCGGCGCGCTCAGTCGTCTGCCGCCACAGCCGGATAACCTGTTCGGCTACCCGGCGTGTATGCTTTGCGGATTAGCCTTGCGGCTGCTCGGTCAGAATGATTTCGCTACTGCCAGGGTGACGTTGGCATCGCAGGAATCACTGTCGACGTAAATGGCGGTACAGTCCTCGTCCAGATCGGTATCGCTGTACATCAAGGCCACGTCCAACCCCAGTATTGTCTTGCCGAGGGTCACTGCCCAATCACTGTAGTGCCCATCGTCTATGCCACCGATAGGGTCCTTCGCGTCTGTCATCCCGTAGTGCAGGCCAAGGCCAATGTCATAGGGCAGATCAAAGCCGTAGCCGACATAGGTGTACAGCGCGCTTTGTGGATCGTAGGCGTACTTGGCACCGAGGGTAAATCCATACAGATCTATGCTCCCCAGCACCTCGTCTACGTTATCGATCCCTTGGGGGAAGGTGTAGGTCGCCCAGGCGAGATCGTAACCGATGTCATCGCTAATGCTGCCTGCATAGCCCGCGTAGTAATCTATCTCCACACTGGCGCCGCCAAAGTCCTCGGCAGCGACGTTTGATGCCCAGGCACCGATATAGATTCCGCTCTCGTGGGCAAGATCCAGGCTACCCTGCACGGCGCCAGCGCCATTGGTCTGGGACTGCCCCCTCCAGATGTAATCGGTCGCGAGGGTGGCGGTCATGCTTGCGTCGATCTCACCGATGGCCGTATCGAACGCCTCAGCGTGTGCCACGCCTGTAAAGCTGACCATGCTGGCAGTGGCAACAGCGGCTGTAAGTTTCTTGATCATTTTGTAGTTCCCCATGTTGTGTGATTCAAAAGTTGGCATGGGGTCCTAAGCATTAAACTTGCCAGTTATTAAATGTCTTTTATTTACAATGAGGTAGGCTGTTTTGTCCGCAGAGACAAGCAATTGGAAGGCTTGAATCACACCGGGTTTCGTGGAGGCCTCAACTCTTGAGAGAATGAGGCATGAAGAAATCCAATAGCTATTCCCCCGAAGTCCGTGAACGCGCCGTACGCATGGTTCTGGAGAACCTGAAGGACTACCCATCCGAATGGGCAGC
>DRFO01000030.1 GCA_011050525.1 Halopseudomonas xinjiangensis | reverse complement strand
TTACTGCTCCAGGAGATGCCGAAGAGCTCCATACACGTTCTGACGCGCTATCGACACTGATCTTGGCAAATGTCCGGAAAATCGCCTCGCCCAAGAGCACTGGGCTTAGTCATCCAACATGCGAAAAGTGTTTTTACACACTCTGTACCAATAGCAGACCTTCGATGCGCCTATGTGACATAGAGCCTTTCATCTATCTCGATGTCGATGAGCCACCAGCCTCTCCCCCTCACTTTTCAGTCGCTGTAGTGAATGCGCTAGCGCCATCTTACACGGGGTAAAGAAGCCCTTCCCTTTCTTGTCCTCGACGGGGGACGGGCTATAGCGCGCACGGGTGATCGCGACGTATAGCCTGTTTAAAGTCATCGTCCGACTTCGATGCCAACCATGCGATAAATACCACGAGGCTTTGTTCCGCTGCCTGCCTCCGCTGGCCATTTCACCTTACCTGTACAGAAAGCACTTTTTCGATGGCATCGCGGAAACCAGGCTTGTGTATGTTCCGGCCTTTGGCATCTACCAGCTCGCCACGACTGCCAATCGACAACCCCACAAGACCGAGCGCTGCTGGATCAATCGCCGCTTTCAGTGCGGCCAGCTCGGCATCGTTGAGGCGCGGCTGTGTTGAAAAGGCTTGCCCGGCCGCGCTTCCCAGGATGATCGGAGCGCCGCTTTGCTTGGCTTTGCGCGCTTCTTTAGCCTTGAGCGCCCGCAGTTCCTTGACCAACAGGGTGACACTCATGCGTAGTACCGAGTCTTCAATATGATCGACCCAGTCATTGGAATCGGCCTTTTTGCTGGCCTTGGGCCGCGAGGCCAGTTTCCACGCTTGAATCAGCTCTCTGTAATGCACACCGGTAGCGTTGACGATGGATTTTTCACCGGGCACCGGCAACCCTCGGTCTTGGCCAAGGGTAATGATGGTCTTGTAGGTGAAGTCCGAGGAATTCCGCTCATGCAGCAGTTGGCACACATCGTTGATGGATTGCAGACTGCGTTTGCGACGGCTATCGCTGGCCTCGTTCATTAGCCGCTCATAGGTGTCCTGCGGCGAAGTCAGATGCTCAATCATATAGCTGCCTCGAGAGTAAGTTGGCGGGCGCGATTGGGATTCACAAAAAGCTGTTTGATCTCGGCCGAAATAGGCGTCAGCTCCGGCTCTTGGGTATCAATATCAAGCAGCATCAGGTCGCCCGAAAACAGGCTGTCGATCCTTTCCCACGAACCTAATCGATGTAACAGAAGCCTGTTCAGTTCGTTGGCAACGACCAGTTTTTGTTGCTCATCGAGCCTGAACATGGCCGGTGCCAATCCGTTATTTTCAGCCATACGATCGATGGCCTGGGCGATCAAGGGCACGGCCCTCGATGGGTTGGCCGATTGGAAGATCGTTGCGTTCTGGCAGATTTCAGCCAGCAGATGGTATTGGGAGTCTTCAAAACTCACGCCGACCTCGCCAATCTCGCCAGCGGCAATCAGCCTGACGCTACTCTCGCTCTCGCCGTTCTCGCCCTCATTGATCAGTTTCAGACAGCCTTGGACGTAGTGATTGACTGCCACATAGTCAGCCAGCAAGCCGTCGAGCTTCGCGGCGCTCTGCTGCTGGTTCGCGCTTGCCTGCTTCCGCTTTGCCTGCTGGGTATCAGGTTGGTTCGCCTGGCAGGCGTCATAGAACTCTTGTTCCAAACGATCAATCTCTGCCGCATAGCTTTGGAACCGGGCGCTTTCGGAGTGAATTTCCAGCGCAAGTTCGTTGGCTAGCGACACCAGTCCGCCGAGAAACGGGACGCCGGTGACGAAGAAGCGGCAGCGCGGGCAGTTCTTCTGTCCGAGATAGCCTGCTTCAACGGGGGCATAAAGGCTTTCAACTTTTCTCTCGGCAACAGGTTGCCCGCCGATATGGCATGAAGCGGCTGACATTGGGCAGATGCCACAATCGAACACCACGCACGCCGAGTTGGGCACATCGGATTCAAGTAGCAAGCGATTGCCGTCGGTGGTAATCAGTTGATGGCGAAGCGGCTGCAACCCATGCGTCCTGATCTTTTCGGCCTGACGCTCAGTGGCGATCTGCGCTGCGCGCTTCTCAGTCTCGCCCATGGCGCGGCGCATCTGCTGGTTATTCAGCTTGGTGTAGTAGATGGTCATGACCAGCGAGGCATGACCGACCAACTTGGAAATTAGGTGGATAGGCGCATCGCCATCTGCGATGAAAGCCGTAATCAGGCTGACCCGCAGGCTATGGGGCGTATATGGGCTGAGATAGCGTTGGTTGTATGAGTTGCTATTCGGGCTCTCGCTGGCAAGGTTCTCGCCAGAACGCTGAATTTGGTAGAGCAACGCTGGCAATGTATGTGTGAAGGCAGTCGTGGTGAGGGCCGGCTGACCAGAGGCGTCCGTGCGAAACAGAAAGCATTGAGTGCCGCGCGCCTGCAAAATCTTATCGTTCGTTTCGGCTCGCAGGTTGATTTCAGACCAGCGAGTCGGCTCTTTCAGCGGGTTGTACTTGGCCTGCCAGTCGCGTAATAACAAGAACCAATAGACCAAATCGTCGGGAATCCAATCAACTCCATAGCCGCCTTCGCTTCGCCCGGTCTTGTTGGTGGTCACATAGAGCTTGGGAGTGTCCTTATGGCCGCGCTGCACCATACCCTGCGGGCGGCGCTTTTTGCTCCCTTTCCCAGCCAGGGGGCCGGTGTTTTTCTCCCAGCGAACACCGCCATGTACAGCATCGAGAACGGCAATTTCTTTATCCGCCTCGCCGCTGTCCAGCCACAGAATTTGCTGGCCACGCAGCGGAAAGCGCAGCAGCGTGTATAGGGCGATAAAGCGCACAGGCGACCAAACTTGATAGCTGTCCACCAGCTCGCGCTTCCCATCAATCGTGCGGTCTGCCTTTTCGAGTTTACGCCAGATGCAGTTGGGATCGTTGCGGTCGATCACCGCCTCGTCAACGTATATCCAGTCGGCGCGGGATTTAAAAAAACTTTGTAGGTGTGGCAATTCCGTCAGGCTGGGGCGCGTCTGCAATACCTGCTCGCTGTTTGGTACAAGGTAATTACGCGCACGGAGGATATATTCATAGCCAAGGGGCGGCTTGGTGGACTGAGTGGGCCGGTAGGCTTGCAGGCTCTCGGCATAACCGGCGAGCACCGTTGCAAAAGGGTTCCGATACTCAGGAAGAACCACCCGCTCGTCGGCATCAGTATCAGTACAGTATTCATCCAGCAGCCAGCCGAAAAACGTCGTGATAGCGCTGTGATAAGGTCTTTTCAGCGACTCAGCCTGATCCTCGATGAACTGCTGGTAAGCCTCAGTAGGGAATGAATTGGCCCGGAGCAGAAGATATTTAGAGTCATCTGGCAAACCTTGGGCCCGACAAAACCCGCCCAGGAAAGCCCTGATTGACGCTCTCTTTGATGTTATGCCCGTTTGGGTCTTTAACCACTGCTTAACATCACCCCAGATGAGCGGGTAGGCAGCTAGCGCTGCGTTAGGGCTTTCATTGCCCAGAAATCCGTACCAGTCGATCCAGCCGGTGCCGCCATAGACCTGAAAAGGGCAGGCCGGCAGCTTCGGGTCTTGTCGGTAACGCTTGTTGTATTCAGGCATACTCTTGATGCCCAATCTCTTGGCTGCCGTCTGGGCCTCCGTATAGCTTGAGTACAAGTCAGGTTGCTTATTGCCTAAGAAGTCGTACCAGTTAATCCAATCGGCGTCGGCATAGAACTGTTGGGGGTTGGACGGAAGCCTCGGGTCTTCGCGGTAACGTTTTTGATATTCAGGCTGTTTTTTGATGCCCAGTGCTTGTACTACCGCCTGAGCCTCGGCGTAGGTTGGGTACAAGTCAGGCCGATTATTGCCGAGGAAGTCGTACCAGTCGATCCATCCGGCATCGGTATAGAAGTCTTGAATGTTGGACGGCAGCCTCGGATCTTCGCGGTAACGCCTTTTGTATTCAGGCTCGCTTTTGATGTCCAGCGCTAGGGATGCCGCCTGGGCCTCGGCATAGGTCGGGTATAATTCTGGCCGCTGTTTGCCGAAGAAGTCATATGAGTCCGTCCAACCAGTATTAGCATAGGTCGCACGGGGTCTGGCCGGCAGCCGAGGGTCTTCGCGATAACGCTTTTGGTATTCAGCCTGGCTATTGAAACCCAGCGCCTGGACTGCTGATTGGGCCTCGGCATAGGTCGGGTAAAAATCAGACCGCTGATTCCCCAAGAAGTCATACCAGTCCGCCCAGCCGGCGTTGGCATAAAACAAGTTGGGGGCGCCCGGCAGCCTCGGGTCTTCTTTGTAACGCTTGTTGTATTCAGGCTTTCTCTTGATGCCCAGGGCTTGGACTGCTCCTTGGGCCTGGGCATAGGTCGGGTACAAGTCAGACCGCTTCTTGCCAAGGAAGTTATACCAGTCCGTCCAGCCGTCATTGGCATAGAGTTTTGGGGGGGTGGACGACAGCCTAGGGTCTTCGCGGCAACGCTTTCTGTATTCAGGCTGGTTATTGATACCCAGCGCTTGGACTACCGCCTGAGCCTCGGCGTAGGTCGGGTACCATTCAGGCCGCTGTTTGCCAAGGAAGTTATACCAGTCCGTCCAGCCGTCTTTGGCATAGAGTTTTTGGGGTGTGTACGACAGCCTAGGGTCTTCGCGGCAACGCTTTTGGTATTCAGGCTGTTTTTTGATGCCCAGCGCTTGGACCGCCGCCTGAGCCTCGGTGTAGGTCGGGTACCATTCAGGCCGCTGTTTGCCAAGGAAATCATACCAGTCCGTCCAACCAGTATTAGCATAGACCTCATGGGGGCTGGCCGGCAGCCGAGGGTCTTCACGATAACGCTTTTTGTATTCAGTCTGGCTATTGAAACCCAGCGCCTGGGCTGCTGATTGGGCCTCGGCATAGGCACAAAAGTTCTTCTTTGCGGGCATCGGTCAGTCCTCGGTATACGGATCTAGGTCGCTGTCTCTGTGCTGCAAGCGCAGCCGCGTTTCAAGGTCGCGGAGAAACTGGCGCATCTGCGTGGTAGTCGGCTGCGTGTAGGTCTGACTCGATGTAATCGAGGCATGGTGCATGGCATTCTTGAGTAACAGCGAGTCGGCGCCATCGCGGGCTAGTCGCTGTCCATAGGCATGTCGGTGGCCGTGCGGTGTTGTTCCCTCGATCTTCTCGTACACCAAACCGACACGCTCAACACCCAGCTTGTGAGCCTTGCGGAACATCCGGTGCGAGTAAGGCTGACCGCTCTTGTTGGTGAAGGCGTAGGGATGGCCGTCACCGACCTTCGGCTTCACACGCTGCTTCGGGTGGTAGTCCCGCCACAACTCAGCAAAAACCTGCCCGGCTTCATGAGGGTAGAAGAAGACCTCGAAACAGCGGCGGTGCGGATCGGTAATCAGACCGTTCTTCCACCCTAGGAAAAGCGGGTCGGTCGCTTTAACAAGCCGGTTACGGGGTTGCAGACCGTATTGGCTTTGCAGATAAGCAGCACGATTGCCCTTGCCCCTAGGTGCTAGGCCGTACTCGGGATGGTACACACGGACGATCACCTCTCCCGCCTCGATGCTAACGTCCTCGCTCCATAACGATAGCGCCTCGGATAGCCTCAGCCCGCCAAAGTGCATCAGATAGGTAATGAGAACATTGCGAAGATCAATCGGCCCACGTGAATCCCGCACTCGCCTGCGAAAACCCTCGACTACCAGTAGTTCGAAGTATTCCTCCGGAAACGCCTTGGCAGCCGTTTGCCGTTCTACGGGCATTGTCCTTGAGCGCACGGCTCTGGATTGGTTCGTTTGAGGCTTGGAACGCCACAAATGAGAAAGGAACGCGTTGTCCCTGCGATGCGCGTATGCCGCCCAATTTAGCCGTTCCTCATGCCGAGTCGCGTGGCGCCAGGGATTGAGTTGCAACTGGGCGTCCTCGTTGACAACCGCAAGCCAATCGCTGAATCGGGTGACATGGCCGATCAACTTGCCGGCATCGTCCGGTTGTCTGGGCTGCCACCATAGGCCGGAGGGGTCGATGCTATTCGAGACAGTGCCGGTGTAGAGCGCGTCGGAAAAGGCTGTGAACAATGCCCTCGCCGCCTCATAGAAGCCCTGGTTGGCCTCCATGTACTCCAACAGCAACCTCACCGCGAAAGTCGAAGACTCTTGCCATGCACGGCTCTTGAGCCGGTTCAGGTGCATGTAGCGAGCGAACTGATCCAGAACCCCATGCTCGGTGACGATGACCGGCAAAACTGACTGAACGCCAGTCGCTCCAGCAATAAAGGTTCTGAATTCTCGGTGGGATGATTCGAGGATGATAGCCAAGCGCTATTCCGCAATGCTTTTTGGTTTATTTGTACAAAATTGGGAGAACTCTAATCTTGGCTATCCATACAGGCAAGCGGTATCTGGTGCTAAATCGGTTCTTTTATAGAAAAAGATAGATTCCGAGGCGGTATTTAGGACTACGGGCGGGGGTAACTAATCGCAAAAGGTGCACTTGTTCCATGAACACCCATTGGTCACCGGCAGAATAAGCGAGTGCGCCTCGCTGGGCGGCCTGAATACCGGTTCGATGTAACTGATGGGGAATGAATGTCCAGACATTTACGTCTCCGATATTAAAAACTTTAGCCAACAGTGAAGTCTAAACGATCGGAGCTACGAATGGGATCGAAGGCGGGATGGATAAAGGCGATTCCATAGTCGCGATCAGCCCGGTGCGAGACTGCGGGCTTCAAGAGCGTTTCACTCAATACGGAATAACAACAATGACCAAAATGACTGATGTGTTCAAACCACGTTTTTTTCTTACCACCCTTTCAGTCGCCATCCTCGCAACCGCGCTAACGGGCTGCCTGGACGACGACGATGATGACGACGACGACGATTTGCCAGAGAACTCGCTGGTTATCAGTACTCAGCAAGGCGACGTACAAGGCATTGAACTTGAGGGCATGCGCGTGTTCCGCGGCATTCCTTATGCAGCACCACCAGTGGGCGCGTTGCGATTTGCCGCTACCCAGCCTGCACCAGACCGCAATGGCACTCTTGAGCTGAATGAAGAATTCGGCTCAGCCTGCCCGCAGGGCGGTAGTACCTTTGCCGTCGACAGCGTCGATGAGGACTGTCTGTTTCTCAACGTCTACGCGCCGCCAGAGCCTGGTGATTACCCGGTCATGGTGTGGATTCATGGGGGATCGTTGGTCACCGGCTCAGGCGGCAGCAGCTACGAACCGAGTCGGCTTGTTGAACAAGACATTGTGGTGGTCACCATCAACTACCGGGTCGGTGCGCTAGGTTTCCTGCCGCATGCCAGCTTGACGGCCGAAACGGGCTCTTCCGGCAATTATGGTCTCATGGACCAGCAGGAAGCACTGCGTTGGGTCCAGGAGAATATCGATGGTTTTGGCGGCGATCCGGACAACGTAACTATATTCGGAGAATCCGCTGGTGGTCATAGCGTATTGAGCCAGGTGGCTTCTCCCGCTGCCGCCGGACTGTTCGACAAGGCGATAGTGCAGAGCGGCGCCTACAGCCCCAGACAAGTCACCTTGGCTGCTGGCGAAACCATTTTCGGCAATTCGTTTGCTACCAATACCGGATGTTCGGATGACCCGGATATAGCCGCGTGCCTGCGAGCGTTGCCAGTGGAAGATATTCTGGCGAATCAGGTCTCAAGTTCCATACCGGTCACGGGAACCGACACGCTGCCTATCTCCATTGACGAAGCGCTAAGCACCGGAGATTTCAACCAGGTGCCCATGGTGCTTGGCAACAATCTGGATGAAGGGCGGCTGTTTGTGGGAATACAGGAACGCTTGGCCGGTGAGGTGACTGCAGGGAACTATCAGCAACAGGTAAATAACCTGCTTCCCGCTAGCGCCTATGACAACATCACCGTAGCCAACACCTACCTGCAGCGCATGCAAGATATCGAAGGCATTGCGCCAAACGATCCGGTTATTTATCCATTGGCACTGGCCGCTATTCAGACCGACTGGCGTTTCGCCTGTTCCAACCTGAATCAGATGAATCAGGTCAGCGACGCCCAGGTGCCTGTGTGGGGCTACTGGTTTACCGACCGCGACGCTCCCAGTATTTTGCCGTTCACCCCGCGATTCCCCTGGGGCGCCGCGCATGCTTTCGAAATCCAATACGTACTGGCCAATAATGAATCGCTGGAAGAGCGCGGCGCGACCGCAGCGCAACTCGACCTGGCGGATGCCATGACCGGCTACTGGGCCAATTTTGCCAAGTTTGGTGACCCCAACAGCACCGATGGTGCGAGTGAATCAGTGGAGTGGGATCAGTTCAATGTCGATGAAACCATCATCGATCTTGATCCGGCCACGCTTCGTCAGGTCCCGTCAGCTGATTTCGCAGGTTTCCACTACTGCGACTTCTGGAATGCTGGCACCCCTTAAGACTGATACGCTTTGGCTATTCGTCCAGCAAGACAAAAGCCCCCAAGGGGGCTTTTGTCGTTATACCCTCTCGTCCCTCCCCGGCTCTCTTGACCTGACTTACCACATCACAGCCGCATCCGGGATCACCCGGATGGGTCTTCGCACAGCAGCCAAAAATCTTTTATCGTTTTAGACCTGAATCAAGGCAAATTGCCACTTTGATCAGCTCAACCAACAATAACGGATAATAATATGACGATGAAAGCCAGTCTGGCCCGCCCCCGGTTTCTTCTCTCCTCTCTTTCCATGGTTATCATCGCTGCGAGCTTAGGTGGGTGCCTGTCCGGCTCAGGTTCTGATTCCGACGCGGCCACGCCGCCGCCAGCTAATCCGCTGATTGCCACGACCGCACAGGGAGATGTCCAAGGTGTCGAGCTCACCAATATGCGTGTTTTTCGAGGTATTCCCTACGCCGCTCCGCCGGTTCGCTTTGCAGCACCAGAACCAGCCCTGAATCGTGCCTCGACACTTCAACTGACCGAAGACTTCGGTGCGGATTGTGCCCAGCCCGGCGGGACCTTTGGCAGCGAGAGCACAGCTGAGGATTGCCTGTTCCTGAATGTTTATGCGCCCCAGGCCCCAGGCGACTATCCGGTAATGCTCTGGATACACGGCGGCGCCTTTGTAACAGGTTCTGGCGGAGCCAGCTACGAGCCCTCCCGTCTGGTTGAGCAGGGAGTGGTGGTGGTCACTATTAACTACAGACTTGGCGCGTTGGGATTTCTGCCTCACTCCAGCCTGGCTGACGAGTCCGGCAACTATGGCAATTACGGTTTGATGGATCAGCAGGAAGCGCTTCGCTGGGTGCAGGAAAACATCAGCGCGTTTGATGGCGATCCCGATAACGTCACCATCTTTGGCGAGTCGGCAGGCGGTCACAGCGTGCTGAGCCACGTCGTATCGCCCTCGTCCGAAGGGCTGTTTCACAAAGCCATCGTCCAGAGCGGTGCATACAATCCCACTCAGGTAAGCCAGGCGGCAGGCCAGATAGGCCTTGGCACGCCGTTCGTCGAAGCGACTGGATGCGATGAGGCGGCGGATACAGGGCAGTGCTTACGTGGGCTGCCGGTAGCAACCGTTTTGGCAAATCAGCTGAGCAATTATATTCCCGTGGTGAACGCCACCAACACCGGGATATTGCCGCTGTCGATAGATGCCGGTCTTTCAAGCGGCGACTTCAATCAGGCGCCAATGCTGATGGGCAGCAACCAGGACGAAGGCCGATTGTTCGTGGCGATCGACGTATTTAGTCAAAGACCGGTCACGGCCGATAATTATCAGACAAAGGTGAACGATTTGCTGGCCTTGGATCCGAGGCCCTACCCTAGAGAGCCCATCGCTGAAGACTACCTGATTGACACCCGCGAAGAAGGAATCGCAACGACCGAGGCACAGGTATACCCTCTGGCTCTAGCCGCAATCCAAACCGATTGGCGTTTTGCCTGCCCGAACCTCAATCAACTGAATCAGGTTCGAAGCGCGCAGGTTCCGGTCTGGGGTTACTGGTTCACTGACCGCAATGCGCCCAACATTCTTGGCGCCTCTCCTGGTTTCCCCCTGGGCGCGACACATGCATTTGAAATCCAGTATGTGCTAAACAATGAAGCGGCTCTGCAACAACGAGGTGCAACCGAGGCACAGATCGAACTGTCCCGCAGGATGGTCGAATACTGGGCCAACTTTGCCAAGTTTAGCGACCCGAATAGCACCGATGGGGCCGCCGGGGCCGTCACGTGGGATGGATACACGGGCCTTCAAGGAAACCTGCTAGATCTGGACCCGGTAACATTGAGCCAGGTACCTGCAACCGAGTTCGTGGACTATCACAGCTGCGCGTATTGGGCTAACCCTCAATAATCCTCAAAGTAGGAACACCCTAAGGCCCTGCAATCGGGGCCTTGGGCTTACGGCCGAGGCTCATCCGGCACTCGCTGCGGAAGCACATCCAGAAAGTTATCCCGCGCCACGTTATGCGCCGTTTCCTCGCTCAATGCATCCAGGAACGGATGAAACTCTTTCAGATTACTGCCCACGCTGTTGAACCTTCCCACCACATCCGAGCCAATCATGAAGCGCTTGGGATAGGCTTCCACCAAGTTGACCCAGTCAGGGTCAGGCTGATCGTTCTTGTCCAGCAGGTAGGGTTTGAGCATCGTCCAGGAGAGATCTATATACAGGTTGGGATAGATACCCAGCATTCTTTCAAGCGTCGGAAGAATGAAATCCATCTTTTCCTGATGCCTGTGTATTTCCATGCTCGTGCCCGCGTGAGCCCATATGAACCGAACGTTTGGATGATTACTCAGGGGCTCTTCGAATTCCTGCAAATACAAAGGGTTGCGCTCACGTTTTGAAGTAATGTTACTGTGAATCATCACCGGAAGGTCAAATTCCTCGGCGAGGTAATAAACCCGTGTCATGGCCTCACTGTTGGCCCTGGGCACGTCACCGTGGGTCAATGCGGTCACGTCATCATGCCGGGTGAAAACCTCTCCCAGCCCCTGCCATAGACCAGGGTCCATCTCGAGCATCCTGCGTATGTGATCAGCTGAATTCTTGTCGTTCGGATTGAAACCGGCGAGAAAAGGATGGAACCGTTTCCGCTGCTCCTTCGGCAGTTTTTTCAACGCGTGCGCAACGACTACATCGGTGGCGCTGTACCAGTAGGCGCTGGCATCATCCCCAGCGTAATAACGCGGACGCTTCGGCTCGTTCTCATGCCACTTTTTCGCCACGGGAATACCCGAAATCATTACATGCTCGATGTCATGGGCATCCATCTCATCCAGCAGAGGCTGCATGCCTTCGGACTCCTGAAAGAAGTCCAAATAGTGCAGATGCGCATCGGTATAAACGTAGTCCCGCGCGTGGGAGCTTCCGGCAATCAAACAGGCCACTAATAACAAAGGGCGAAACGCTGCGGGCAAAATCCTTCTCCTGAGAGGGTATCGGTGGACTAGACCCCAGCCACGTCTGCCAAGTTCAATAATTCAGGCGGCGCTGCGGACTCAGCCAGCCTGCTCCGCTGGTTCCGAGTCTTTCTTGCGCTTGGACTTGTTACCCATCCGGACGCCGATATCGGTAAGGAAACGCATATAGCCTTCCTTGTCCTCTATCACTTCCTGCCAGAACGGCGAGTGGTACATGGCCATGGCGCCGTGAACCAGCGCCCAGGCTGCGCAGTAGTGAAAGTACGCCGGAACGTCCTCTAGCTTGCCTTCGTCTATGCGTTCCTGAATCACCCCGGTCAGATGGTTGAAATTCGAGGCGCGGATATGGTGCAACTGGTCGATCATCTCCGGCATCTGGCTGGACTTGACGACCTTTTCCTCCAGCCGGTCAAACAGGCGATAGCGATCCGGGTCGCTCATGCGGAAGGCGAAATACTGTCTGGAAAGTGCTTCTTTGTCGCGCTCGATGGTTTCCGAATGCAGCAAGGTAGCAAGGTCTCGCTCGTAATCCAGCATCAGCCTCAGGTAAATTTCCGCCTTGGATTTGAAGTGCTTGTAAATAGTGCCCTTACCGATGCCTACTTCGTCGGCAATCATTTCTACGGTTACGCTGTCTTCGCCCTGCTCAAGGAAAAGACGCAGCGCAGTATCAAGAATTTCCTGCTCCCGGCGTCGGAATTCGCGAACCTTTCGTGACTCTTTTTGCATTGGCATACCTGGAATCCATAACGTCATAGCGCGCCATTATGCCAACTTTATGACCAGTTGCCCATTAAGGGTTAAAACTTGACTGCCAGGTTCACTGGTGTCCGCAGACTGATCGGATCAAGATCATGGGACCAACTGGCCGGGGTACGCCAGCAGCATAACAACGCATCACGATAACGGGAGGACGGTCGATTCCAAATAGGTTTATAAAATGACGCAAACACGCTGGAAAGCTGAAGGATATCGTTAATACTGAAGGCAACAGGTTTGCGGCATTCCCCCAAGTGTCGCGCCTGTCGGGGCAAGTTCAGACTTGCCCATGTAACACTCCTAATGGTCTTGGCCCGAATTCGTCCCCGAGTTCGGGTTTTTTTTGTCCTTCAGGAAGCCAAGGGAAAGAGGCGATGGAAGTTAGCGGTAGTGTTTTCCCATAAACGGTCCAACGGCTCCCCGCGCAACTCGGCGAGGAACGCCGCCACTTCACATACATATTGCGGCTCGTTGGGCTTGCCCCGGTAAGGCACCGGCGCCAGGTAGGGAGAATCGGTCTCGACCAGCAAGCGATCTGCCGGCACCCGCCTGGCGACGTCTCTCAGGGCGTCGGCGTTGCGAAAGGTCACAATGCCGGAAAGCGAGATGTAATAGCCAAGATCCAGGGCAGCGCGAGCCATATCCCAGTCTTCGGTAAAACAGTGCAGAACGCCCGCCTGACTCAGATCCGCCTCCCGTAACAACGCCAGCGTATCCGCTCGCGCCTCCCGGGTATGAATGATCACCGGTTTGCCCGTCTGCCTGGATGCATCCAGATGGCAGCGGAAAGATATCTTCTGCTGTTCCGCCATGTCCGGTTCGTAATGGTAATCCAGGCCTGTTTCGCCGATAGCTACGACTCTGGGGTGATCAAGTGCCTGCAACAGCCAGGCGAGATCGGTAGGGTATTCACGGGTCAGATCCAGAGGATGAATACCTACGCTGCAGTAGACATCTGCATAGCGCTCAGCGAGTGCCTTGACCACTGGCGCATTATCGGCATCCACCCCAATGCACAGGAAGCGCCCTACGCCACGCTGCCTCGCGACATCGAGCGCGGCATCAAGGGAACCGTTATGCGGAGCAAGGTCGAGACGATCAAGATGGCAGTGCGAGTCTATCAGCATGAATCACATCGTGTGAGTCGGTCGGTCCGACTTGAGCGCACCAGCCAGATAGGTTTCTATCTTGCTGCGAGCGGTATTGTCCTGATCGCTGAACTGCACGCCAATACCCGCTGCCCGGTTGCCCTGGGCGCCTTTAGGAGTGACCCAGATAACCTTGCCGGCGACCGGAATTTTCTCCGGCTCGTCCATCAGGTTGAGCAGCATGAACACTTCGTCACCTGGCCGATAGCTCTTGTTGGTGGGAATAAACAGCCCTCCGTGCTTTACGAAGGGCATGTAGGCAGCATAAAGCACTGACTTGTCTTTGATTGTCAGTGAAAGAATACCGTTACGTGGCCCCGATGCGGTCGGATTGCTCATGTCTCACTTAGTCCTCTGGATTCCAGCACAGCGCTCAGGTTAACGCCTTTCAAGCAATTGTTTCCACTGTATAAGCATCGTTTCGATAAAGAGTACACGGTTCAGGTTGGCCTTGGCCAAAATCTTCCCTCGATGCTCGAGCAGCCAGGACTGCCAATTCATCAGTGACTGTGTGTCGAGATGCAGCGCCATGTAGCCAAGAACCTTGTCCATATCGACGTTGTCTGCCGACTCAACTGCGCCGGTCTTGAGCTTGAGCAAATCCAGCGTCCAGCTACAAAACCACTCGACCAGCAGCTCCAGCGGAATAGCCGACCAGCGCTCGGCCAACTGCGAGGCGGTGTCCTGATTCTTCAATAGCGCCTTGACCCCTTGCACCGCCTGGGAGCGCAACCCAAGCGCGTCAATCTCCTGCAATGTCAAGGCGCGCAACGGCGCTCCACCAGTCATCGACAGCAAGGCATGGCGCTGGGTGTCATCCAGCTCGGGCAGGCATTGACCAAGCCAGGCCAAGGCTTCAGCGGGCGCTGGCGTGGGCAACGGTTGCACAAGGCAACGGCTGCGGATAGTTGGCAATAGCCGGCTTGGCTGGTCGCTGACCAGCAGCAGATAGGTTTCCCGAGTCGGCTCCTCCAGCGACTTCAATAATGCGTTGGCGGCGTTCTGGTTCATCGCTTCGGCGGGGTGCAGCACTATCACCTTGCGCCCGCCCTGCTGAGCGGTCTGCGAAAGAAAACTGCTCAACTGGCGAACAGCATCGACCCTGATCGCCTTGCCGTCTTCCTCTGGGACAACCAGGAGGGCGTCAGGGTGACTCCCAGCCTTCCTCAACAGGCAGCTACGGCAATGATCGCAGGCCACGCCGCGCTCTGGCGCCAGGCAAAGCAGAGCGGCGGCGAAGGCGTAGGCAAAACGGCGCTTGCCCACCCCTGGCAGGCCGGCAAACAGATAAGCGTGGGCATGCTGCGGCTGTTCAACCAGTGCGGTATACAGCTCCATGTGCCACGGGCACGGCAGCCGCGCCTGCTCAAGCATGCCAACGCTCCAGCACTTCCGCGATTACCGGCTGCATCGCTTCCCGAACTTCATTCAGGCTGCCACTGGCATCGATGATGCGATAGCGCTCGGGACTGACTGCGGCGCGCTCAAGATAGGTACGTCTGACCGCCTCAAAAAAGGTCATTTCTTCCACTTCGAAGCGGTCCAGCTGACTGCGTGCGCGAGCTCGCTCCATGCCCAGCTCTACCGGCAGATCGAATACCAGCGTCAGATCTGGACGCAGCACCCCCTGGACCCAATTTTCCAGCACGGAGATTCGGTCCTTGTCGATTCCCCGCCCGCCGCCTTGATAAGCATAGGTAGCGTCAGTAAATCGGTCGCTGATCACCACCCTACCCTGTGCGAGCGCTGGCCGGATCAAACTGTTCAGATGCTGGGCCCGTGCAGCAAAAACCAGCAACAGCTCCGCATCGGATTCCATGGGTTCGTCGTGGTGGCTGAGCAACACCTCGCGGATGCGTTCGGCAATAGGCGTGCCACCCGGCTCACGCGTAATCAGTGGTTCACAGCCGCCGTCGCTGAGGGCTCGGGCAAAAACACCCAGGTTGGTCGATTTTCCCCCGCCTTCCGGCCCCTCGAAGGTGATGAACAAGCCGCTCACCGACCGGCTCCTCCGGAGTTAGTTGGGGGAGGACTTGAGCGGTAATCCTTGGCCCGCTGGTCGATCTGATACTGCTGAACAGCCCGATTATGATCCTGGAGACTGTCGGAAAATATGTGCGAGCCATCCCCTTTGGCGACAAAATACAGACTTGTCCCTGGCTTCGGATTAACCGCTGCCAGCAGGGCCTCCCGGCCAGGCATGGCGATAGGTGTCGGCGGTAGACCATCGATCATGTAAGTATTGTAAGGGGTGACGTTGCGCAGATCATCGCGGCCTATGCGCCCCTGATACGAATCCCCCATTCCGTAAATTACCGTGGGGTCCGTCTGCAAGCGCATGCCTTGTTGCAACCGACGGGTAAACACACCTGATATTTCGTCGCGCTCGTAGGGCACACCGGTTTCCCGCTCAATGATCGAAGCGAGTATCAGTGCCTCGTAGGGTGAATCGATCGGCAGGTTCTGTGCTTTTTGCGTCCATACCTCATCGAGTACGGTCTGCATGCGCTTGTATGCTCGCAACAGGATATCCCTGTCGCTCATGCCCAGCGTGTATTGATAGGTATCAGGAAAAAAGAGTCCTTCCGGATGTTTTTCGTCAAGCCTCAGTTCTTTCATGACCTGGCGGGGAGAAAGATTCACCGGCAAGGTCTGTTGCAGACGTTCAGCCTGTGACAACGCCTCTCGAAACTGACTGAAGCTCCAGCCATCCACCAGCGTAACGCTGCGTTGCAGCACCTCACCGCGATGCAGGACGCCAAGCATGTCTTTCACGGTCATGTCGGGTTTCAGCGTGTATTCGCCAACCTGCAGCACAGTAGGTGGCATCTGCCATTGCCAGTACCTGCGAATCCAACCTGAACGGCTGATAACCCCATCCTGTTCAAGCTCGGCGAAGACCCTTGCCGGCGTGCTGCCCGGCTCGACTTCCACAATCGTAACGTCATCAATACGTAGCGTCTGGGAAAGGGTGTACTGCAGCAACATGTAACTCCCAAGCGCAGCAGATATAACAATAATTGCTGTAATTACAATAACTATCGAAAGCTTCCTGATAAATGACTTCACATGAATACCTGCTGCGCCATGGCTTGAGCGACGCGAGTGAAGGGCCCTACGGGCCATTTTCTGTCCTTGAGGCCGACTATAGGCCAGACCCCGAAAACACTGTTACAGCAAAACATTTCGGAGCTATCCATCAACTCCTGCATGGTAACAGAGCGCTGATCAACCGTTTCGCCAGCCGAGGTCAGTTGGGAAACAAGGTAATCACGCATCACGCCCCTTACTCCGCAATCGCTGATCTGCGGAGTAACCCATCCGTTTTCGCCGCGCAGAAACAGATTGCTCATGGTGCACTCTATCGGGCGACCACGCATGTCGCATACCAACCCTTCGCCGAACGCGTCATCCTGCCATTCGCCCCGCGCCAGGATCTGTTCCAGCCGATTGAGATGTTTGACGCCAGCCAGCCTGGGCTGAATAGCCAGGCGGGTTTCACAGGGGTAAAGAACAACGCCCCGTTCGGCCCTGTCAGGAGGATAGATTGGCAGAGAAGATGTCTGGACGATGCGTGTGACCCGGGGCACTTCTACTGACGCGTAGCCACGCTTGCCCTCGCCCCTGGTAACAATGAGCTTGATAACGCCCTCGTTCAGTTGGGCTGCCACGCCGGAAATCTCCGCTCGAATCTCCGGCATATTCAATGGCAAGTGCAAACAGGAAGCGCCGAACTCCAGCCGGGAAAAGTGATACTCATCCAGAGGAGCCCGCCCAGCCGATACGCGCATGGTCTCGAACAAGCCGTCACCATAGGCGAGGCCTCGGTCATGGGCAGACACTTGGCTGGCCGGGACTCCGTTCACCAGGCAGGTAGGGTCAAACGAGGAGCGCGCTGGTATATCCGTCATTCGTGACGACGGAATACCAGGCTGCCGTTGGTTCCGCCAAACCCGAAGGAGTTGGAAACAACCGTCTCAAGCGGACGCTGTTGCGCCTGATGAGCGACATAATTGAGATCGCAACCTTCGTCGGGATTGTCCAGATTGATGGTCGGCGGTGCTACCTGATCCCGCAGCGCCAGGACACTGAAGATGGCTTCAACCGCGCCAGCCGCGCCCAGCAGGTGGCCAGTCATCGACTTGGTAGAACTGATTGCCAGAGCGCTGGCATGTTCTCCAAACACCGTTTTGACAGCTCGCGTTTCGGCAAGGTCGCCGGCCATGGTCGAGGTGCCGTGGGCGTTGATATAGCCAACCTGGTCAGGGTTCACCTGCGCATCGCGCAAAGCGTTGCGCATGCAGGCAGCGCCTCCGCGACCATCTTCCGGCGGAGCGGTCATATGGTAAGCGTCACCGCTCATGCCAAAGCCAATCACTTCCGCGTAAATTGTCGCGCCCCGCGCCTTGGCCTGCTCGTATTCTTCAAGCAGCATCGCACCGGAGCCATCGGACAGTACGAACCCATCCCGATCTCGATCCCAGGGGCGGCTTGCTGCTTGAGGGTCTTCATTGCGTGTCGACAAGGCACGTGCGGCACTGAAACCGCCAAGGCCCAGGCTGCTGGTAGCCATTTCCGAACCGCCAGCGATCATCACGTCGGCTTCGCCATAAGCAATATTGCGGGCCGCCATGCCGATACTGTGAGTCCCGGTCGTGCACGCCGTGGTCAGCGCATAGTTCGGGCCCTGCAGACCGAACTGAATAGACATGTAACCAGCAACCATATTGATGATCGAGCCGGGCACAAAAAACGGGGAAATGCGGCGCGGGCCGCTACCGAGCAGAAGCTCATGATTCTTTTCGATATTGGTTAACCCGCCGATGCCCGACCCCATCGATACGCCAATGCGGTCGCGATTTTCATCGGTTACTTCCAATCCGGAGTCACGCAACGCCTGGATGCACGCCGCTACACCGTACTGGATAAACAGATCGAGTTTACGAGCCTCCTTGGGAGACATGTAGGGCTCGATATCGAAGTCTTTGATGGAGCCGCCGAAACGTGTGCCAAAGGCACTGACGTCCATGTGTTCGATCGGGCCGATACCACTCTTGCCCGCCAGCGCTGCCTGCCAACTGCTGTCGACCGAATTACCCAGCGGTGACAACATACCCAAGCCGGTTACCACGACGCGTCTGCGCGACACAGGAAACTCCTTATTCAACTCTCAGGAAATGCGGGCAACCATAAGCCCCCCGCAAACGTCATATTGTCCGCATAAAGCGGGCTCGCGGCAATACGAAGGATCATCGCAAACTCGGCGACAATCCTCACACGTACAAAAAAGCCGCAGTTCCTGGCCAGAACTGCGGCTTTGATGATCTGTCAGCAGGCTACGTGATTACTTCTGGTGGGAGTTCACGTAGTTGATAGCTTCCTGAACAGTGGTGATCTTCTCGGCTTCTTCATCCGGAATCTCGGTCTCGAACTCTTCTTCGAGAGCCATCACCAGCTCGACAGTGTCGAGGGAGTCGGCGCCAAGATCTTCAACAAAAGAAGCGCTGTTGGTCACTTCTTCTTCTTTGACGCCGAGCTGCTCGGCCACGATTTTCTTGACGCGTTCTTCGATGGTACTCATACCTTGTTCTCACTCCTATTTGCAGTTCCGAGAAGCCGGACTGCGGGTAGTTTATAGAAACAATTTGCGTTTTTTCAAGCGCCAATAGCATCTATCTGCAAATGGACGGGGCCAGAAGACCCGTACCGGGTTATTTATTCGCGTGCAGAGCATACCTAGGTCACATAACCGTGACCAGTCATTCAGCTCATGAACATCCCGCCGTTCACCGGGATCGTCGCGCCAGTAATGTATCCAGCCTGTTCACTCGCAAGGAAAACAACGGTTGCGGCAATTTCCTCAGCCTGACCCAGACGTCCCAGTGGAATCTGTTCAAGCATGACTGAGCGCTGACTATCATTCAAGGCGCGAGTCATGTCGGTGTCAATAAATCCAGGTGCAATGGAATTGACCGTCACTGATCGAGACCCAACCTCTCGGGCCAGCGCTCGGGCGAAACCTTCCATTCCCGCCTTGGCAGCCGCGTAGTTGGACTGCCCGCCATTACCCATGCCAGCGACCACCGAACTGATGTTGATAATACGCCCCCAACGCGCTTTGGTCATGCCTCGCAATACCGCCTTGGACAAACGGTAAACCGAGCTCAAGTTGGTACTGATCACGTCATCCCATTCGTCGTCTTTCATTCGCATTAGCAGGTTATCGCTGGTTATGCCTGCATTATTCACGAGAATGGTCGGTGCGCCGAACTGTTGCGCTATGGCATCCACGACCAGCGAAATGGACTGCGGATCACGCACATCAAGCTTCATCCCGGTGCCCTTGTAACCTGCGGCAGCGAGGCTTTCGGTAATCGATTGGGCGCCACTTTCGCTGGTAGCAGTGCCCACCACTACGGCGCCTTCTGCAGCAAGCGCATGAGCGATGGCTTGGCCGATACCTCGACTGGCGCCAGTTATCAGCGCAACTTTCCCCTCAAAACTCATCTTCAAGCTCCTTGTGTAAAACGTTCGAGTGCCGCTGCAAAACCGTCGACGCTTTCCAGATTATAAGTGTTGACACCTTTAACGCAGCGCTTGTTCAGTCCCGAAAGCACCTTGCCCGGACCACACTCGATCAGGTCAGTCACGCCCTGCGCGGCAATATACTCAATCGTCTGCACCCAGCGTACTGGACTATAAAGCTGCTCGACCAGCAGAGTGCGCATCGCGTCGGCGTCGGCGGCGGGCTTGGCGGTTACGTTCTGCACCAGCGTAACAGAGGGGGTATGCCACTCGATTGCACGAAAGTCCTTTGCCAGTTGCTCGGCGGCCGGCTTCATCAACGCGCAATGGGAGGGTACGCTCACGGGCAATGCAATCGCCCGCTTGGCGCCGGCTTCCTTGCATGCTTCGATCGCTCGCTGAACGGCAACTGCCTGCCCGGCGATAACGACCTGTCCCGGCGCATTGAAATTCACAGCGCTCACCACCTGCCCCTGGGCTGCCTGCGCGCACAGGTCGATAATCTGTTGATCTTCCAGCCCCAGAATCGCGGCCATGCCGCCCTCGCCTTCCGCCACAGCCTGCTGCATGAGTTGGCCACGACGTTCGACCAGGCGCAGGGCTTCGGCAAATCCGATAGCCTGAGCCGCCACCAGAGCGGTGTATTCGCCCAGGCTATGCCCTGCCACAAAAGCCGGTCTGACGTCGGTATGGGTAGACCACAAGCGCCACAGCGCAACAGATGCTGCCAGAATTGCCGGCTGGGTACGATCCGTTCGGTTCAGGTCAGCTTCGGGACCGCCCTGCACAAGCTGCCAAAGATCGTAACCCAGCGCTTCGGAGGCTTCAGCGAAGGTCTCACCTATCGAGCCATACTGCGCAGCCACTTCTGCAAGCATGCCAATAGACTGTGAGCCTTGGCCGGGAAATACAAATGCGAGGGATCTGGTCATGCGGCCTTCCTCGTTATCAATTAGTTGAAAAGTTTATATAGTTTGCGTTACTGGCTGTTTGGATGCCGGCTGTCGCAACCAGGTCACGACGCATCGCTTCGACATAACGCCAAACGCCGCGCAATACGCTCAGGCAGTCTTGCCTGGCTTGCAAGCATGGCTTGGGCGATGGCTGCTTCAAAAGCCTGCTGATTTGCACCACCATGACTTTTGACCACCACGCCGCGCAAGCCGAGCAGGCTAGCACCATTGTAGCGACCCGGATCGTGTCGCTCGCGCACCGGACGCAAAACACTGCGTAACACCGGCGCGATGAGTCGCAGCAGAAGGTTCGAGTGCAAAGCCCTGCGTATTTCGTTTTGCAGGTAGCCAGCCAGACCTTCGCTTGCCTTCAACACGACATTACCCACGAACCCGTCGCACACCACAACGTCAGCCTGGTCTTGAAACAGGCCGTCGCCCTCGATATGCCCTATATAGTTCAGATCCGAACAACCGCGAAGCATCTCCGATACCTCCCGGACCTGGCGGCTGCCCTTGTGGGTTTCGCTGCCTATATTGAGTAACCCTATGCGCGGCTTTTGCATGCCAGTCAGCTCGGTTACGGCTTCGGAGCCCATCACGGCGAATTCGAACAACT
Organism: Halopseudomonas xinjiangensis; assembly: GCA_011050525.1. Taxonomy (GTDB): domain Bacteria; phylum Pseudomonadota; class Gammaproteobacteria; order Pseudomonadales; family Pseudomonadaceae; genus Halopseudomonas; species Halopseudomonas xinjiangensis_A. The sequence goes on along the minus strand of DRFO01000030.1, from coordinate 295,364 downwards.
GTTTGGCCGAGCAGTCAACGTTGGCGCCCATATCCAGCAGATAGCAGCCTTTTGCCGAAACCGGCAAAGCCGCCATTATGGCAGGCCGCTGAATGCCGTCCAGGGTGCCTAGAATAGATCGCGCAAGCACCATTAGAGCACCGGTATTGCCCGCACTAAGGCAGCCATCAGCCAGCCCGTCCCTGACCTGCTCAATGGCCACGCGCATGGAAGCATCGCGCTTGGAGCGCAGCACACTGGCAGGGGAATCATCTGCGAGAATAATTTCGGAGGTGTAAACGAAACGAACACGATCGGCAGGCAGGGGATATTCAGAGCAAAGCTGCTGAAGCGGTTCAGGGGAGCCTACCAGGATAACGTCGAGCTCGGGCAAAAGCCGCAAGCTGTGAGCAACAGCGGGGATAATGCAGCGAGGACCGAAGTCCCCGCCCATCACATCAATCGCTAAGCGAACTGACGTGGACAAGACTTATTCGTCGTTGTCCTTGTTAATCACCTGACGGCCACGGTAAAAACCATCGGGGGACACGTGGTGACGGAGGTGAGTCTCGCCAGTGGTCTTGTCGACGGACAGAGCCGGTGCGGACAGAGCATCGTGTGAACGACGCATGTCACGCGCGGAACGAGACTTTTTGTTCTGCTGTACAGCCATGACTATAAGCTCCTAAGCTTTAGGTATCACGTTTCAACTTGGCCAGCACGCTGAAGGGATTCGGTTTCTCAACCTCTTCCTCCAGCTCCGCAGGATCAGGCTGGTAGCCTGGCGGATGCTGACATGTTTCCAATGGATGCATCGGAACTGCTGGCAAAGCCAACAAGAGTTCATCTTCGATCAAGGCGTGCAGATCGAGTTTTTCATCATCCAGAATAACCGGTTCGTAGTTCCGTGGCAGATTTTTGGCTGCCTCGTCACTTTCTACAAAACCCACATCGCACTCACTGTCGAGTGGCACCACTACCTGTTCAAGACAACGTTGACAGATCAACGCCACATCTACCTGATAATGACCGTGCATGGCATTAACGCCCTGCTCGTCGCGCGCGAACGAAAGCTCTACCTGAACGTCTCCAGCTGGAGCGTCCAGTAAGGCGCTTAGACGTGGCATTTTGTCAGCAGAAACAGTCCCTTTCAGAACTATGCTGCGGTCAACCAGCCTGCGCGGCTCTATGTGTGCGGGTATGGGTCCAGACATAAGCGCGCAATTCTAGGGACCATGCCGTCTGCTGTCAAAGCTATTTGGCAAAAAAACATCAATAATCCGATATCACACCAAACACTATAAAATGAGCCTTTATCGAGAACACAACACTATATAAAGGAAAGAACAATGCCTGATCTGGTACTGGCCTCAAGCTCCCCGTACCGCCGCCAATTACTGAACCGATTGGCGATTCCGTTCCAATGGGCGACACCGAACATAGACGAGGCATCAAGGGATGGCGAAACGGCGGAACAGCTCACGTTGCGCCTGGCGCTGGAGAAAGCCAAGGCACTGGCGGGCCAGTTTCCCAACCATCTAATTATCGGATCAGATCAGGTGGTACTACTTAACGGATCGCCAGTGAGCAAACCTGGCGAGCACAGTGCAGCGGTCAATCAGCTACGGCAGTCCAGTGGTAAAACGGTGAAATTCATCACATCGATTTGCCTGCTCAACAGCCGCAGCGGCCAGCATCAGCTTATCAATGAGCCCTTCACTGTGCATTTCAGGGAGCTTGATGATGAATGCATCGAGCGCTACCTGCAGATTGAAAAACCCTACGATTGTGCGGGCAGCTTCAAAGCGGAAGGCCTGGGCATCAGCCTGTTTCGAGCAATGCAGGGCGATGACCCTAACAGCCTGATCGGGTTACCCCTGATAAGGCTGTGCGACATGCTGAGGAACGAAGGCCTCGCCATCCCCTGAACCTGTCAACGCAATACAGGCATACCTGAACTCATTCCCAGATGCGTCGCGATGGCAGATCCGATGCTTGTCCCCAACTGACGGGTAAAACGGGCAAGGGGCGATTCGCGATGGGTAAAATCGACTGTTTCTTCTGCGCCGATAATGTCTCTTGCCACGGTGGAGGTGCTCGCGAGCCCGTCTACCAGGCCAAGTTGCAGTGCCTGCTCGCCCGACCAGACGAGCCCGCTGAACAGGTCTGGATGATCCTTGAGCCGTTCACCGCGCCCCGCCTTCACCTGGCTGATGAACTGCTGGTGCGTGTCATTCAGTACCGTTTGCCAGAACGCGCGCTCTTCAGGCTTTTCAGGCTGGAAAGGATCAAGAAACGTCTTGTGCTCGCCCGCCGCGTAGGTGCGGCGCTCCACACCCAGCTTGTCGAGGGTCTCGACAAAGCCGAAGCCTGCCGCAGTCACCCCTATGGACCCGACCAGACTGGCTTTGTCCGCATAAATCTCATCAGCGGCGGCAGCAATATAATAGGCACCTGACGCACCAATATCGGCAATAACGGCATAAACCCTGATGTCCGGATATTTGCCACGGAGCCGCTTGATCTCGTCATAGACATATCCAGACTGAACCGGACTTCCACCTCCGCTGTTGATACGCAGCACCACCCCTCGGGTATTCGTGTCCTCAAACGCCCGCCGCAAGCTGGTAATGAGGTTATCGGCGCTCGCCTCCTCCAGATCGGCAATGGTGCCACGCAGTTCGATAACCGCTGTATGCGGCTCATTGACGCCTGCGCTGTTGTCGAGACTGCCCAGGGGCGAGAAAAGCAGGAACGCGCCAATCAGATAAACGAAGGTCAGGCTTTTGAAGAAAATCCCCCAGCGCCGGGACCGACGCTGCTCCTGAATGGAAGCCTGAAGCGTGTTCTCCAGAAGCTTCCAGGCCTTTCCATCTTCTCTCGCGCTTACCTCTTGTTCCTTGGTACGCATAGGGCCGTCAGTCCATTCATCCGAACGCATTCTCACACCTCAACTGTAGGGCGGGCACCGTATTGCGGCATCACCCAGCCATGGAAATCAATAAAAGCATCAATACAATGGTCCGGGCTGCAGCTAAGCAAATGCTCCCGTGGCTGCGCCCCGTAGCTGACCGCCACCGATCTTATTCCTGCATTTTGCGCCATACGCAAATCATGCTCACTGTCACCCAGCATCAGCGCTTCAGCCGGCGCTGTTTGCAGCTGCTGCATAATCTGTTCGAGCATCAGCGGATGGGGCTTGCTTGCCGTTTCATCTGCGCAACGCGTCGCATCGAAATAATCACTCATTCCGTGTTGCGCCAGAATACGATCCAGCCCGCGGCGGCTCTTTCCAGTCGCGACCGCCAGCTTGAATCCCTTCTCGCGAAGAGACTCGAGCGACTCAACCACTCCTGCAAACATCGGCGAGGGCGTTTCTTCCAGTCTGACGTAATGGACGCCATAGGCACGTACCAATTCGGCCTTCAGCGACGCATCCTGCAAATCCGGATAGAGCGCGGCAACAGCCTCAGGCAAACCCAGCCCGATGATGTCGCGTACCGCCTGTGCCTCCAATGCCGGCAACCCAACATGCTCAGCGGCGAATTGCATGGCCGTCACGATCTTCTGGATGGAATCCACGAGGGTGCCATCCCAGTCAAAAATCAGCGTGTTCAGCTCAGACATCCCGAACCAGCCTGGCGATCGTTTTATCCCACATGGGTCCAGGCTCGGCCTGCACATTCAAAACAGCTCCATCGGGCAATTCGGTTTGCAGGGAAGCCGCATGAAGAAACAGCCGCTTGCCCCCCAGCTCACGGACCTGCTGCGAAAATTCATCATCACCGTACTTGGGATCGCCCGCGATGGGGTGCCCTGCGTGGCGAGCGTGCACTCTGATCTGATGCGTCCGGCCGGTAATCGGTCGCGCCTCGACCAGTGTGGCGAAATCGCCATAGCGCTGCAAAACCCTGAACTCGGTCAGCGATTCCTTGCCCTCGGCATTCACTTCTACCATGCGCTCGCCCGAGCGCAGATTGTTCTTTTGTAACGGAGCATGAACTCGCTTGGTGGTTGCCGGCCAACGGCCCCGGACCAAGGCTATATAACATTTGGTCACGCCGTCCCCAGCACCATCTCTCCGTAGCGCTGCGTGCAGATGGCGGAGCATGCTGCGACGCTTGGCAATCATCAGGCAACCTGACGTGTCGCGATCAAGGCGATGAACCAGTTCCAACTGATCGCTCTCCGGCCGCAGTTGGCGCATCGCCTCGATCACACCAAAGTTCAACCCGCTGCCACCATGCACAGCCAGACCCGCCGGCTTGTTCACCACGATCAGCGCCTTGTCTTCATAAAGAATATTGCTTTCCAGAGCCTGCAGAATACCTTGCCCCACCAGCACCGGCTCGTTAGGCTCAGGTAGTCGCACAGGGGGGATCCGGATGCTATCCCCGGCTTTCAATCGGTAGTCCGGCTTGATCCGTCCTTTATTCACCCGCACCTCGCCTTTGCGCAAAATACGGTAGATCAGTGTTCGAGGCGCGCCTTTCAAGCGGGTAAGCAGATAGTTATCGATGCGTTGCCCGGCCAGATCCTCAGGAATCAGATCGATCTGGACGGCGGAAGGGGTTTCGGATGCAGGGATTTTCATCCGCGCATAATACATTTTTTCATGCAATTGAAGCACTTAAAAAATACTGATATAGTCCGGCGAGCTGCGGTTATTGCAGCTGGGGAAACCAGGCACTTAAAAGCCATGTAATGATCCCCAGAAATACCGACATAGAGCCTTCGCCAGGCCACAAGACAAACCGGCGAGCCTCATGATCGACACGCTGCTTGCCAATTAGGGCAGGCAGAATATCAACCCGCTCCCGAAAAGCGATGAGCGGCACCCGATTCAGATGGGTAAGTGTTTAGGTGGAGATGCACAGCTTCAGGATCATGTGACGAGCGCTGACACTTGCCATTCAATGTGTCCCCGTTCCCAGTCCGGCTGATTCCTCCCTAAAGTAACGTTTCTCTGTACTCGCCACAGACTGAACTGTCGATGCCCAACAGGCTGCGATATGAACTCTGAACAAGGGCAAGGTTGGCCCAAGCAGAAACACACCTGACACCTAACGGAAGAGTCGCAGGTGCCGTATTCGTGTTTTCCGGGTAGCACTGGAACACAACGGTACTTCATGAAAAGAATGCTGATCAACGCAACTCAGCCAGAAGAGTTGCGCGTAGCCCTGGTAGATGGCCAGCGCCTGTACGATCTGGATATAGAATCCGGTGCTCGTGAACAGAAGAAAGCCAACATCTATAAAGGCCGGATCACCCGCGTCGAGCCCAGCCTGGAAGCCGCTTTTGTGGACTTCGGTTCCGAGCGTCACGGTTTTCTACCCCTCAAGGAAATTTCCCGCGAATACTTTTCCAGGCAGCCTGAAGGGCGCGTCAACATTAAGGACGTTCTCAAGGAAGGCCAGGAAATTATCGTCCAGGTCGACAAGGAAGAGCGCGGCAACAAGGGCGCAGCCCTGACCAGCTTCATCAGCCTCGCCGGCCGTTATCTGGTATTGATGCCCAACAACCCCCGAGCAGGGGGTATTTCCCGCCGAATCGAAGGCGAAGAGCGCAACGAACTGCGTGAGGCCCTTAACAGTCTCAACGTTCCTGCTGACATGGGTATGATCGTACGCACCGCAGGTCTTGGCCGCAGCGCCGAAGAACTGCAGTGGGACCTGGATTATCTGCTGCAACTCTGGGAAGCGATCAAGGGCGCCTCCACCGAACGTAGCGGCACCTTCCTGATCTACCAGGAAAGCAACGTTATCATCCGCGCCATCCGCGATTATCTGCGCCAGGACATTGGCGAAGTACTGATCGACAGCGAGACGGTGAAGGAAGAGGCAATGAACTTCATCAGTCAGGTCATGCCGCAGTACGCGAGCAAGGTCAAGCTGTACGAAGACAGCGTTCCCCTGTTCAACCGCTTCCAGATCGAAAGCCAGATCGAAACCGCCTTTGAACGCGAAGTTAAGTTGCCGTCTGGCGGTTCGATTGTTATCGACCACACTGAAGCTCTTGTATCGGTCGATATCAACTCGGCCCGCGCCACCAAAGGCGGCGACATTGAAGAAACCGCGTTGCAGACGAACCTGGAAGCGGCGGAAGAAATCGCCCGTCAGCTCCGGCTGCGTGACATCGGCGGCCTGATCGTCATCGACTTTATCGACATGACCCCGGCCAAGAACCAGCGCGCCGTTGAAGAAAAGGTGCGTGAAAGCCTCGAAGCTGATCGCGCTCGCGTCCAGGTTGGACGCATCTCTCGCTTTGGCTTGCTGGAAATGTCGCGTCAGCGCCTGCGTCCTTCTCTTGGCGAAACCAGCGGTATCGTCTGCCCGCGCTGTAACGGCCGGGGCACCATTCGTGACGTCGAGTCGCTGTCGCTTTCCGTCCTGCGCCTGATAGAGGAAGAGGCACTGAAGGAGCGCACTGCAGAGGTACGTGCCCACGTGCCGATTGCTGTCGCCACCTTTCTGCTGAACGAAAAGCGTGATGCGCTGGCAAAAACCGAAGCGCGCACCAAGGTGCGGCTGCTGATTTTGCCAAGCGAACACATGGAAACGCCGCATTTCGATGTGCAACGTCTGCGTGATGATCACGAGGCAGTACTCAACGGTGAGACCAGCTACACCATGAGCGCTGACATCGAAGCCGAAGAGCCGACTCCGGTCAGTCAGACTCGTGCCATTGTGCGCCAGGAAGCAGCCGTGAAGAGCATTGCTCCTTCTCGCCCTGCCCCGGCACCTGCGCCGATTGCCGCCACCCAGGCCATTCATGAAACCCAGCCTGGCCTGTTCAAGGGGCTGATCAAATCACTGGTAAGCTTGTTTGCCAGTGACGAGCAACCCGCTGCGAAGGAAAGCAAACCGGCCGCTGCCAGCACTGAACGCAAACCTGCGAAAGACAACAGCCGTGGCGGCGAAGGTCGCAATTCCCGCCCTCGCCGTCAGCGCCCTGAACGAGCCGAGCGTAGTGAACGGCCAGAACGTGGCGAAAAACCGCAGACTGCGCGTCCTGCGAGGGGAGAACGCCCCGAGCGTCAGGAACGCAAGGCCGAGGTAGTCGATCAGTCGGTAGAAAGCGCACCGGTTGAAACCACACCAAGCACTCGCCGCCGCCGTCGCAGCCCGGAAGCTTCCGAGCAGCGCCCGCAGCGTGACGAGGAGAACACCCGCAGCGCAGCCCCAGCCGAGCGCCGTCCACAGCGCAACGACGAGGCCGTTGACGTCGAGGACGTCAACAACTCAGTCGAGCAAGCCGAGGATGGAAGCGAGAGCGATCGTCCCAAGCGCCGCTCCCGTAACAGCCAGCGTCGGCGCAACAATCGCCGCAGCCGTCCCGGCCAGGAAGAAACCGCAGCGGCTTCTGATTCCGTTCGGCCAGAAAACCCGGTTGACGCTTCCGAGCCTTCCAGCGACATAGTGCCGCCTGCGGCGGCCATTGCTGCAACGGCCGCCATGGCATCTTCCATGGGAGAGATGTCTCAGCCTGAGACCCAGACCGAAAGACAAGTTGAAGCAGAAATGTCTTCCTCCAACCCGCTCGACGAAGTGACATTGCCCGTCGAAGAGGGGTTGAATCAAACCGTAGTCAACGTCGAGCAATCGATCGAGAATGCTGTTGAGTCTTTCAGCCAGTCCAATCGGCAAGATGCCGGGGACGATCTGGAATCATCAACCGAGCAAAGCGAGCCTGAGGTCGTCAAGAATGAGCAGCCGGTCAGCCAGGATGTTGAACAGACCCCGTCTGTTCAAGCAACCCCTGATCAACCTGCCGCAAGCGATGACACGCAGACCAGCATCGCCGCAGTTGAAGACGCACCGGTCGCGCCCACAGTTGAGGCGGCCAAGGCTGCTCCAGTCGTGACCGAAAGCGGCCGTGCCTACAACGACCCGCGTGAAATCCGGCGTCGTCAGTTGGAAGCCAAGCGCCTTGCCGAGCAGCAGGCGAATGAGCCCAAGCCGGCGGGCGCTGGCGTTTCTGAACCGGAGGCGGCGTCTCCCATCGCCACGGCGGAGGCGCCGGAGTCAGCAGACGCTACCGGAACCGAGAGCCATCCGGAGACGCAAGTGCTCGCTCAGCAGTTCGAGCAACCAGCCGAATCATCGGACCTCAAGCCGACCCACGACGGCACTGGTGGCGGCGCTAATCCGGAAACCAGCGTTCTGGAGCAGCAATTTGATGCACCGACGCGCTCAGAGGTAGAGAGCTCCGAGGTGCTGCCTGAGCCTAGCGACGTAAAGGGTCATCCGGATACTAATGTACCCGCCCAGCAGCTTGAAGAGGGTGAGGATGCGGATACAACCAAGACCAAGCCAACCCATGACGGTACGGGCAAGGACGGAAACCCGGACACCAGCGTACTTGAGCAGCAGCGGGAAGAGCCTAAACAGTAAGCTCTGACCGAGGAAACAAAAAGGGGATGCTTCGGCATCCCCTTTTCAATTCAACCGCCGATAAGTTGCGGCTCCATCTCTAGTTCGATGCCAAAGCGTTGACGAATATCGGCCTGAATTCGCCTGGCCAAAGTCATCACCTCATCACCCCTGGCTCCGCCGAAATTCACCAGCACCAGCGCCTGCTCGCTATGCACCCCAACAGCACCCTGCCGGTGACCTTTCCACCCAGCCTGATCAATCAACCAGCCAGCCGCGAGCTTGGCACCGCCATTCGATTGGGGATAACAGGGTAATTGTGGCCAGGTCCTGGTCAACTGCTCAGCCTGAGCGGCCGTTACCAGTGGATTCTTGAAAAAGCTGCCAGCATTCCCCAGCTTCGCCGGGTCAGGTAATTTCGAGCGGCGAATAGTGCACACCAGTTCACTCACAACCCGCGCGCTGGCATGGGTTAGGCCCGTGGCTAGCCAGGCCGCTTTCAGTGGACCATAGTCGATTTTTAGTTGCTGGCGCCGGGACAGACGCAAGCGCACCCGCAAGATGACGTAGCGCCCAGGTCGCTGCTTGAACAAACTGTCGCGGTAGGCAAAACAGCAATCTTGCAGAGTGAACTGATGTGTCTGCCCTGTCTGGCGATCAAAAGCATCCAGACTTTCGAACACGTCCTGCAATTCAACCCCATATGCGCCGATATTCTGCACGGGTGAAGCGCCCACCGTACCGGGTATAAGCGATAGGTTCTCAAGACCTGACAGTCCAAGGTCCAGTGTCCAGTTCACCAGCGCATGCCAGTTCTCTCCAGCCTCGGCTTCTATCACCACCGTTTCAGACTCTCGTGACAGCACCCGCCTGCCTCGGTTGCGCATCACCACGACCAAACCGGGCAGCTCCCCTGTTAGAACGACATTGCTCCCCCCTCCGAGCAGGGTTACCGGCCATTCACGTGCGGCAGCTAGCGTCAGCGCGCAATGCAATGCGCGCTCACTGTGAACCAGAACCAATTGGCGCGCCCGCTCGGCAATGCCGAAGGAGTTGTAAGGCTGCAGATCAACCTGCTCTGTTATGGATAAGGTCACGTCATTACAGACTCAAAGGAAGTAATTGCACTGGATGGGCCCTGTACGTGCAGATCCAGGGGGTCGGATCATCCGGCTCCCAGTAGCGCTCGAACTCTGTCCAGATCTGCCGCCGTATCAACCCCGGCTGGCGGCGTTTCGCGGGCAACGGCTACGTGGATACGACATCCAAACCACAACGCTCGCAGCTGCTCCAGCGCTTCCGCCGACTCAATGGGGCTAGCCGGCCAGCAAACATAATCATGCAGAAACCGGACTTTGTAAGCATAGAGTCCGATATGCCGCTGGAAAGGAACCCCGGGGGGCAATTCATTGGGCTTGATGGCGAAGGCATCCCGACACCAGGGCATTGGAGCACGGCTGAAATACAAGGCGAAGCCGCGATGGTCAGACACAACCTTGACCGCGTTGGGGTTGAACAGCGTATCGATATCCGTCAAGGGTTCGGACAACGTAGCGATACTGGCTTCCGGGAAAGAAAGCAGGTTCTCGGCGACCTGCTCAATGAGCGCTGGCGGGATCATCGGCTCGTCACCCTGAACGTTGACGACGCAAGCGTCGTCGGCGAGCCCCAACTGGGAGACCACTTCCTGCAGGCGGTCAGTACCGGAAGGATGATCGGAGCGGGTCATTACCACATCGGCTCCAAATTCACCGCAAGCATCGGCGATTCGTTGATCGTCGGTGGCAACCGTAACGCTTGCCGCCCGGCTTTTACGCGCCTGCTCCCACACATGCTGGATCATCGGCTTGCCTGCTATGTCCTGCAGCGGCTTGCCTGGTAAGCGGGTGGATGCGTAACGGGCCGGAATGATGACGTGATACATGCTCAACGATCCAGGCGCTCGTCAGCATCCAGAGCACGAGCCTCCCCTTCCAGCATCACCGGAATGCCATCCCGAACAGGATAGGCCAGGCCATCGGCACGACACCAGAGCTCGGTCTTGTCGGTGTTCTGAGCCAACGGGCCTTTGCATAACGGGCAGGCTAGAATATCGAGCAGTTTGGGATCCATCGTATGACTCCTGAAGAAAACTATTTAGCCGCACTCAAAGCTGCATCGAAACGTTGAACAAAGGCCTCGCTCATTGATGCCTCGACACTCAGATACCACCAGTTGGGCTCGGCGAACCCGCAACATTTCACGGCGTCCTTTTCGGTCATGATCACTGGCATAGCAGGATCAAACCCGGAAAAACTGGCGGCATTGTAACGGGCATGATCGGGAAAGGCATATTTCTTTGGCACGAACGACAGGCTCTCGAGCGTTTCGAAGAAACGTTGCGGGTTGCCTATTCCAGCGACAGCATTGACCTCTCGGCCACCCACCCAGTTGGCTACGGCGCAGATCTCTCCGCTAAGCACATTGATCAGGGCAGCAGGAGCCAGACGCATGGCGTAACTGTTTTCCCCGTCTGCGTCTGCGCCGTTGCGGATAACGAAATCAACTGTTGCGAGTCTTTCAACCGGCTCGCGCAGAGGCCCCTCGGGAAGACAGCGGGCATTCCCCAACCCACGGCGATGGTCGATCATGACCAGCTCCAGGGTGCGGCCCATGGCATAGTGCTGCAGCCCGTCATCACTGACAATGACATCTACCGTCTGCTCATCGAGTAAAAAACGGGCGGCGCGGGAACGGACCGGATCGACGACCACCGGAACCGAGCAACGCCGGGCGATCAGCAGGGGCTCATCGCCAACCTGTTCGGGCACATCGCTGCCAGGATCTATCAGCCAGGGCAACGAGGGAGGAGAAGCACCGTATCCCCGGCTAATCACGCCCACCCTGCGGCCCTGTTGCCGCAGGTGGTCGACCAACCAGATAACCATAGGGGTTTTACCGGTGCCGCCAAGGGTGATATTGCCCACCACTATCAGCGGAACCGGCGGATGCCAATGCTTAGCGAGGCCAGCCAAGTATCGCTGACGTCGACGCACTGCTCCCGTTCGGTACAGGAAGGAAAGCGGGCGCAGCAACAAGAGCCAGCCGTGGCAACCGTACCAGGCTTTCAGCATGAACTGTTCCAGGGAAAACCCCTTCACTGCTGCCCTTCCGTCCCCATCTCGCTGGTGGTCAGCCGCAACCGACTGAAACCCAGCTGCCCCGCTGCATCCATGGCGGTAATGACCGATTGGTGGGGAGTCTGGGCATCGGCAGTAATAATCACAGGCAGGTTCATGTCGCCCCCTGATTCCCGTTGCAAGGCAGCCTTGATGGTACCGAGGCCCGGCGCCATGAGTGCTTTGTCATTGATCGCCACCTCTCCGTTAGCGGCGATGGTCACCTCAATCTGCTGCACGCTGGTACTTTCCGACGGATCACCCGAAGCCGCTTGTGGCAGGTCGACCTTAAGCTGAGTTTCGCGGGTAAATGTCGTGGAGACCATAAAGAAAATCAACAGCAGGAACACGACATCGATCAATGGCGTGAGATTTACACTGACTTCTTCGGATCTGGTACGACGGAAGTTCACGGTTCAAACCCCTTTGCGAATACTGCCGGGGCGCAATGGAGCGGCCTCCGGAGCAGTGCCAACCGCATCCACGTCACGATTGCCCTGCACTACCTCGACCAGCTTGGTGGCTTCCTGCTCCATGGCAATCACCAGCTCATCGATTCGACGCACGAAGAAACGGTGAAAGAACAGCGCCGGGATGGCAACCGTCAGGCCTGCCGCAGTCGTGACCAGGGCAGTGGAAATACCCCCTGCGAGCGCGCCCGTGTTACCCGTACCCTGGATCATGATGGCACTGAAAACATCGATCATGCCGACGACGGTACCGAGCAGTCCCAACAGCGGCGTAATCGCAGCGATGGTTCCCAGCGTGCTCAGGTAGCGTTCCATTTCGTGGATGACCTTGCCGGCAGCTTCCTGAATGCTTTCCTTCATGATCTCCCGGCCGTGCCTGGAGTTGGCCAATCCCGCCGCCAGCACCTCGCCCAGGGGTGAATCGGCGCGCAGGGTCTTGAGTTTGACGGCATCCAGTTGGCCGTCCTTGACCCAGCGCCATACCTGACTGAGGAGGTTTGGTGGCGCTATCTTGCTCGCCCGCAGGGTCCATAATCTTTCAATAACGATGGCTACGGCTATAACAGACGAAACAAGGATTGGCAGCATCAACCAACCCCCTGCACTGATCAATTCCCACACAAGCGATCCCTCCCCAAAATGGTTGCCTACTCTAGCACAGGCCCCGGGGCCCGGATCTATCGACAGCGCCAACAACGTTGTTATTCATGCCAGAAGCGTCGAGAATGCTCCCGCCAGCTCCAGGCAAGTCTTCCACCCGGCGAATCACCCAGGACGAACCGTAGCGCGCCAGAGGCAGCAGTATAAACCGGTTCGACCTGCAATTCGCGGTATCGCGCCACAACTTGCGGATGCGGATGGTTGAACCTGTTGTTGTGGCCGGCACTGTATACCACCCAGGCGGGATCTACTGCTCGTATGAACGCATATGAAGAGGAGGTACGGCTACCATGATGGGGTGCCAGCAACAGATCTGCGCCCAGTTCATGACGTAGCATCTGATATTCCCCGTCCATGCCAAGGTCACCACTCAGCATGACCCCGGAGTCGCCGGCAACCACTCGCAAGACACATGAGCGTTCATTGGAGGGCAACGGCGCCAGCGCACTGTAAACGATTTCAAATCTAACGCCGTTCCATTCCCAGTTGTCACCCTCCTCACAGGGTTCGGCACCCAGCCGACGATCAATCTCTTCATGCTGCCCAGCCATGACCTTGCCTACTGACAAAGCTTGATGGACAGCTGGCGCACCTCCCGCATGGTCATTGTCAGCATGGCTTATCAATAGCGTGTCCAGGTGCTTGATACCAAAGGATATGAGCGCGGGGGTCACTACCGCCTCGCCAAGATCAAACCCACTGGATAGTCGTGCACCCGCATCGTAAAGCAATGCGTGTTGGCGCGTCTGGAGCAATACCGACAGTCCCTGCCCTACATCCAGGACCGTTACCCACAGCTGCCCTTCCGCTGGCCTTTGATATACCGGAAACAGCAAAGCAGTCACACAGGCCATGGCGGGAAGGCCCAGCAACCGGCCGACCGGACTGAGCAGCGCGGTGATCCCGACAACGCCGAACAACCAGGAGATCCAGCCAGGGAACGCAAGCCGAACAGGTGGATGCCAGTCAGCCGCCCAGGTCAATGCCTGAAACAATCCATTTAACGCGTAGGCCGCCCCCCATAAAAACCAGGGAACGTCAAACAGCAACTCGACAAGCGTTCCTGTCAGTGCCGCTGGCACCACCAGGACGCTTACCCAGGGAATCGCCAATACATTGACCAGCGGAGCGACAAGACTTCCTGGCATCCCCCACAGCAGCAGCCAGGGCCATAAGCCCATGAATATGACCCATTGCGCGCGTCCCCATCTGGCCCACAAACCCCTCGTAGCCAGGCGGCCTGACAATCCGAAGATCAACAACCCGACGGCGCAGAACGAGAGCCAGAATCCTGCCCGCAGCGGTGCAGCCGGGGCCAGCATTACGACGGTGATGATCGCTACGAGCCAGAACGTCCAGGGGTTGGGTTGGCGGTACAGCAGTTTGGCGAACAGGACGAGCGCCACCATCATTAACGCCCGCTGGGTTGGGACGGCGAAACCGGCCAGCGCCGCATAAACTCCTGCAGCCACTATGCCCAAAGGGGCAGCCAGCCAGAAACGCGGCCAGCTGACGTAAATCCAGCCTGTCCGGCCCAGCCCTCCGAGAAGGAGAAACACCGCTGCCGCGAGCATGCCCACGTGCAAACCGGAAATCACCATAAGGTGGCTGGTTCCCGTCGCTTGCAGGACCGTCCAGTCAGCTTTGGTGAGCACACTTTTATCGCCTACCACCAGCGCAATCAAACGTTGCCCGCCGGGTATCGGCTGCAATGCATCAACCAGCCGCTCCCGAACCTGACCGCGGAACGAGTCTGTGCCAGCTTCCGGCTCGTTTCGGATTCGCTCTCCGCTGCGTATGCTCGCCAAGGCCCCAATACCCTGCGCATAGAGCCAGGCTTCGTAGTCGAACCCGCCTGGATTGGACATCCCTCTGGGCCTTCGCAATGTCGCTTCAAAACGCCACATTTCCCCCGCAGCCACTTGTTCCCCGCCATACCAATGGGCACGAATCAGCGGCAGCGGAGCATCGCTGTCGCGCAAATGGGCATCGGCCAGTAGAAATCGCCACCCAGTCACAGTGGCTTCAGGCAGATCAGCCACTCGAGCCTCGATCCAGACCCTTTCGCCGTCCAGCTCGTGGGCGAGGCGATCATTGATAGCTAATTGATGCCCAGCACCGGCCCACACGAAACCGGCCAGAAAAGCGGCGGCGAATCTGCCATAGGGACGGAAAAGTACGAGTAGGGGCAGCAGGCAAACGCAAACTATCAATAACCAGACGGGAGGCAAGGTTGTCAGGCAAAGCGGGGCCAGCAAGCCAGCGAAAAACGTTACAAGCAGAGATAAAACCATGGTGGAAACATCCTGTTCACCTACGCTGCGACCAGCCTGTAGTCCGTGGCTGGCATTCCATGCATAATTGAGTCACTTCCAGCTGCCGATTAACTGCGAATGCCCCGCCGCCTTTTAAAGCGCTACATGCCGAGTCCGGAGCGCATAAAGAACAGCAAATCACTGCGGTTCATGGGCACCATGTTGCATGATCCGAATCTATGGCATCTCAATCGCCATAGCGTCGCGCGGGCGATGGCTATCGGTTTGTTTGTCGCCATGCTGCCGATGCCCATGCAAATGCTCGCTTCCGCCTCGATTGCGACCCCAGCCAGGGCCAATCTGCCTATTTCCGTGGGGCTGGTGTGGCTGACCAATCCGGTTACCATGCCGCCGATTTTCTTCACTCAGTACAAGATCGGCACGCTGTTGCTCGGTACCCCGGAACGCACGATGCCGATAGAGCTTTCACTGGCGTGGCTAAGCGCGGAATTTCATCACATATGGCAGCCGTTGCTACTAGGCTCCATACTGGTCGGGCTGATTTTGGCCACCATTGGTTACAGTGCCACCATGTTGTATTGGCGTTTCTGGGTGTCACGCAACTGGCAGCGTCGCAAGTTGCGACGCCGTAGCCAAACCTGAACAAAAACCAGCTACTCAGGCAGACCTTTCTTCCAGTCTTCCCTCCTGCAACGTCAGCACCCTGTCCATTTGTCCCGCAAGGGCTAGATCATGGGTCACTACCAGAAAAGCCGTATTCAGGCGTTGGCTAAGGTCCAGCATAAGCTCCTGGACATCCCGTGCCGTATGGTGGTCTAGGTTGCCCGTGGGTTCGTCGAGCAACACACAGGCTGGCTGATTGATGAGCGCCCTGGCAATCGCCACTCGCTGACGCTCACCGCCGGAAAGCTCTGCCGGCTTGTGGCCGCTGCGAGCTCCGAGCCCGACACTTTCCAGCATAGCACCAGCCAGCTCGCGGGCCTTTCCTACCGGCGTATTGCTAATCAAAAGCGGCATGCAGACGTTTTCCAGAGCAGTAAACTCCGCCAGCAAATGATGGAATTGATAAACAAAACCCAACCCGGTATTGCGTAGCTTGCCCCGATCAGACTCCTTCAGCGCTGACATTTGCTGTCCTGCCAGCCAGACTTCCCCTTCACTGGGCGTATCAAGCCCGCCGAGCATATTAAGCAGAGTTGTCTTACCGGAACCCGAGCTGCCCACAATGGCGATGCGCTCGCCGCCAGAAAGCTTGAGATTGACCTTGTCCAGCACCTTCAGCCGTTGGGGTCCGATCGCGTATTCCTTGCTTAATTCGCGGCACTCAAGAACGACCTCAGTCATAACGCAACGCCTCCGCAGGTTCCGTGCGGGAAGCCCGCCAAGCTGGATAAAGGGTAGCCAGGAAACTCATGCCCAATGCTGTGCCGCAGATCACTACCACGTCGGTCCAGATCAGTTCGGACGGGAGATAACTGATGAAGTAAACATCCGAGCTGAGGAATTGCGTGCCCAACAGTTTTTCCAGTCCAGCAACCAATGCCGAGACGTTGAGCGCGGCCAGCACCCCCAGCACGCAGCCGGCAACAGTTCCAACTACGCCGATAACCGACCCCTGCACCATGAAGATCCCCATGATTGTCGAGGGTGAGGCGCCCAGGGTGCGAAGGATAGCGATGTCGGACTTCTTGTCGGTCACGACCATGACCAGGGTGGAAATGATATTGAAGGCGGCCACCGCGACGATCAACAGCAGCAGCAATCCAATCATGGTTTTCTCCATTCGGATAGCCGCGAAAAGATTCCCATGGCTGCGAGTCCAGTCCTGGGCGAAATAATCGCCCGGCAGGTTCGATACCAGCTCCCATGAAACCTGCGGCGCCTGGAACAGGTCATCAAGCTTGATCCGTATACCCTGAACCTGTCCCGGCTCCAATCGCGCCAGACGCGCGGCGTCTGCAGCGTGAATCATCGCCAATGAGCCATCCAGCTCAGCGCCCACCTTGAATATGCCCTTGACCTCGAAACGCTTAAGTCGCGGGAACACCCCCGCCGGCGTGACGGAGGCCTCAGGCAGGACGAAGGTAAGCTTGTCGCCGAGCGATACGCCGAAACGATTGGCCGTGAGTTCGCCGATTATGATGCCGAATTCGCCGTCGACCAGATCCTCAAGAGCGCCTGCCTGCATATGCTCCTCGATGATCGACACACCCCGCTCAGCCTCTGGAACGATACCGGTTACCAATACCGGGGCCACGCTTCCGTTATGCGTCAGCATGCCCTGCAGTTGCACAAATGGCGCCGCCGCGTCCACACGCGGATGCTCGGCCAGCGACTCGGCCACCGTCCGCCAGTCATTAATAGGCTGATAGCCATTGATCGTCGCATGCGGCACCATTCCTAAAATGCGGGTGCGCAGTTCCCGGTCAAAACCGTTCATTACCGAGAGCACCAGAATCATGACCATGACGCCAAGCGTCAGACCCAGCATGGAGATCAGTGATATAAAAGAGATGAAATGGTTGCGTCGCTTGGCGCGGGTATAGCGCAGGCCAATAAAGAAAGGCAAAGGTCTGAACATGGATTACCAGTTACCTGAGAGGGGGTAGCCCCGATGAGTGGCTGTTCGGGCTGACATGTTACACTGAATTCGGTTTGGATAAACGGGCCATGCGATGCAAAACGATACTGATGAAGACAAAAGGGATTTTTTCCGAATCCAGGACAAACTTGGCTTGGAATATTGCCCTATAACGGGGCCCGATGAGCTCGAACACGTCGGGTTAAAAGAACAATCACCGCTTTATCAATTGCTTAGTGATCTGCATTTGCTGGATCACGAATCACAGCATCTGCTCCGGCAGATTGGCGAAAAGGATCGAACACTTGCCAACTATCTGAAGATCATCAACAAACGCATTGATCTGATTGGCAAGGTGGTCGCCCTGCAGTCGACCGAAGAAAGCTGGGACACAGTGGAAGTTACCCTGAGCGAAGGTGGTATGTCCTTTCCGGCTACCAAGAAGGTCGAGCTGGGCTCATGGCTGGGCATGCGGATAACGCTTCTCCCCGCCTTGCTGGGCCTGACTATTCCAGCCAGGGTATTACGTTGCGATGCCGACACGGCAGCGCCTGGCTGCTGGATTATCGGTGTCGGTTTCGAGGCGCTGACCGATCCCCAGCGCCAACTTCTCGCCCGACACATCCTACAGAAACAGGCGCAGGAAATTCGTGCCGCCAAAACCAGTGAAAGGATTCCAACATGAAGGCTTTTATCGTCTCGCTGCCCCTCAGCGTGGTGCTATTCGCCAGCCAGGGCGTAACTGCTGAAACGATCACTTTCCCGCTAGGCCAGCAGGCGGGCGCGAAGCGCTTGGACTTGCCCCAGAGAGGGGCTTCAACCACCCAGGTTGAACAACATTACGGTGCGCCTGCCAACCAGCACGCTGCCGTGGGCCAGCCCCCTATCAGTCGCTGGGATTACTCGGACTTCAGCGTTTACTTTGAATACGACAAGGTAGTGCACAGCGTTCACAAGCATGTACCTGGGGCAATCGGGCAAAAATGACCCTGTTATACGGCCATCGAGGGGCTCGTGGCGAAGCCCCAGAAAATACCCTTCCCAGCTTCAAGAAGTCGATCGACGCAGGCGTTACCCGGGTTGAACTGGATCTGCATCTATCCTCGGACAACCAATTGATGGTGATTCATGACCCCACGTTGCAACGAACCACAGGTTTGCGCGGCAAGGTCGCACAGCATACCGCGGAGAAGCTCCAGCGCATCGACGCCAGCAAGAGCTTCGCAGGGTGGCATCAGCCCTGCCCGATCCCTACCCTGGAACAGCTCTTCTCAGCCATGCCGGAGATTCAGCATTACCAGTTGGAAGTAAAGTCTGGTTCAGCGAGCCAGTCCCGGATAGTACTGCAGGCCATCAAACATCTTGTTGATCGTTTTGCTCTGGCCGAGAAAGTAGTGATCACCTCCGCAAGCCGCACCTTGCTGCGCTACGCAAAGCAGTCCGGGTATCCGTTGCCTACCGGGCTGGTGGAGGAGTACGGATTTCTGGATCCAATCAAAAACGCCTCACGTTATGGCTGCAAGTACCTGATTCTCAATTGGAAACTGTGCACATCGAAGCGGATCCGTCAGGCGCAGCAGCGGGGATTACATGTCTCCGTCTGGACGGTCAATGAACCTGAACTGATGCGGCGCCTGGTCGATATGAAAGTGGACAGCATTATTACCGATTTGCCACATTTGGCCATGAAGACGCTGAATATACCAAACTAATACCCCAGCTCCTTCTCAGAACAGCCGGTTCAGGCCGTCCAGCGCCGCCACCCGATAGGCCTCGGCCATAGTCGGATAGTTGAAGGTGGTGTTGACGAAGTACTTGATGGTGTTAGCTTCGCCTTTCTGGTTCATGATCGCCTGGCCGATATGCACGATCTCTGAGGCCTGGTCGCCGAAGCAATGAATGCCCAGCACTTCCAGCGTTTCACGATGGAACAGCAACTTCAGCATACCGACAGGCTCGCTGCTGATCTGCGCGCGAGCCATGTTCTTGAAAAAGGCCTGCCCGATCTCGTAAGGCTGCTTCTCGTCAGTGAGTTCACGCTCAGTCTTACCCAGCGAGCTGATCTCCGGAATAGTGTAGATACCCGTGGGAACGTCATCGACAAACCGCCAGGCATCGTTGCTGACAATATTGCCAGCCGCTGACCGACCCTGATCGAACGCAGCGCTGGCAAGGCTTGGCCAGCCGATTACGTCACCCACTGCATATACATTCGGCACGGAGGTGCGATAGTTCTCGTCCACCGTCAGTTGACCACGGCCATTGGCTTGCAGACCGATATTCTCCAGGCCCAGGCCATCGGTGTTGCCCGTGCGACCATTGCACCAGAGTAGTGCATCCGCCTTGAGCTTCTTACCTGACTTGAGATGCAGTACCACTCCCCTGCTATCCAGACCCTCAATCTTGTCGTATTCCTCGTTATGACGAATGAGCACACTGTTATTGCGCAAGTGATAGCTCAACGCATCGGAAATCTCATCATCAAGAAAGCTCAAGAGACGGTCGCGATTGTCGATCAGATCGACCTTGACCCCGAGGCCACAGAATATCGATGCATATTCGCATCCGATTACGCCAGCGCCGTAGATAATCAAGGTGCGCGGAGTGTGGTTCAATTTCAGAATCGTGTCGCTTTCATAGATACGCGGGTGATTGAAATTCACGTCGGCGGGACGATAAGGTCTGGAACCCGTTGCGATGATTATTTCCTTGGCAACGAGCTTATCCACCACCCCTGAGGCGTTCACCAGTTCAATTGTGTGCTCATCCGCGAAGCTGCCTCGACCAAAAAACAAATCAACCCGGTTGCGGGCGTAATAGCTGGTGCGTGACGCCACTTGCTTGGCCATTACCTTTTCGGCGCTTTTCAACACGTCGGGGAAGGAAAACCAGCGCGGATCACCAATCGCTCGGAACATCGGATTGGTGTTGAAGTTGATAATCTGCTTGACCGAATAACGCAGCGCCTTCGATGGAATGGTGCCCAGATGAGTGCAGTTGCCACCTACCAGGCTGTAAGCCTCGACAACTGCTACCTTGCGCCCGTGCTTGGCGGCATTCATTGCCGCCCCTTCGCCAGCAGGACCTGAACCCAGCACCACTACGTCATAGTTATATACGGCCATTCATCATTTCCTTGTCCATTAGCCCGATGCTTTCACGCCAGCTAGCTGAAAACTAGTCGACCTTGGTAGCGTCGTAACTCATGTCTTTCGCCTTGCGGGAATTGTCATCCTCGTCAATCTCTTCACATTTGTTGGGATTACCGCCGCAAATTGAGCAACTCTTGTCGAGCCCGACCAAGCCTATTCCGCCACAGGAACCCGCTATGGGCTTGCGACCCATCATCACTCCAACCGCCATGCCGGCCACTATCAAAGACATCAGTAGAAATGCGAGCAACCAAACCATAATTCACTCCTCGCCCTGTTGCAGGGCTTTGAACTGTGGAGTGCTTCGCGACACGAAGCCCTCGTTCTTGCGGATCACAAAAAGCGCCGCAATGTCGTTATCCATAGCGAACTGCCAGCCGTCTTTGGGCCCTTTGACCAGCAGGATGGTGGACAACCCATCAGCCTCCGCGGCCGAGGGCCGCAACACTGTAACGGCCGCCAACTGGTGCATCACCGGCTTTCCGCTTGCGGGATCAAAGGTATGCGAGTAACGCTTGCCCTCGAACTCAAAATAATTGCGATAGTCCCCCGACGTGGAAACGCCGTACCCATCCAAGGGGATAATAAGCTGAGCCACCCGGTTATGATCACGTGGCTCTTCAATTGCGATGCGCCACGGCCGGCGGCCGGGCTTGAGCCCAGCTGCCTTTAATTCACCGGTGACTTCGACCATATAGCTTGTGATGCCGAACGAGCCCAGGTGTTCCACCAATTTGTCTACCATATATCCAGCGGCCACTGCGCTCACATCGACCGAAATGTTTGCGTCTTTACACAGTCTGTTTCCTTCAATACGCAACCGCTGCTGACCTACCCCACTCAACACCTGGGCCAATGCTTCTTCAGAGGGAATGATCTGAGCGCCGTTGCCGCCGTGAAAGCCCCACAACTTCAACAACGGACCAACGGTGACATCGAAAGACCCGCCGCTTTGTCGGTGGAGCGTATTGGCAAGTGTCGCCAGTTCCAGCACTGAGGTGGGCATGGTCATGCAAATCCCGCCAGACTCCGCGTTGAATAGCGCCAGGTCCGAATCGGCACGCCAGGTCGAGACTTCGCGGTCAAACTGGCCCAGCAATTCGTCAATCGACTTCTGCAGAGCCTGTTCATCTGGCGCGCCATCGACGCTGACCCATTTAACCGAATAGGTGCTACCCATGGCCGAGCCGTAAATTTCTGAAACCGGCGCCTCAGAACTGAAACAGCCCGTTAGGGCTGTCACCAAAGCGACAGCTATAACGGGCCAGGCAATGCGTGGAAACATCTTATCCGCCAAAATCATCTAGCAGGATATTTTCCGGCTCTACACCAAGGTCCTGCAGCATTTTGATCACCGACGCGTTCATCATCGGGGGCCCGCACATGTAGAACTCGCAGTCCTCCGGCGCAGGGTGATCCTTCAGGTAATTCTCATAAAGCACGTTGTGAATGAAACCTGTTTTACCTTCCCAGTTATCTTCTGGTAACGGGTCAGATAGAGCCAAGTGCCACTCAAAGTTCTCATGCTCTTCCTGGAGCTTGTCGTACTCATCGACATAAAAGGCCTCTCGCAGCGAACGAGCGCCATACCAGAAGCTGATTTTGCGCTTAGTCTTGATCCGCCCAAGCTGGTCGAAAATGTGCGAGCGCATCGGCGCCATACCGGCACCGCCACCAATGAACACCATTTCAGCATCGGTTTCCTTGGCAAAAAACTCACCGAAGGGACCGTAAACGGTAACCTTGTCGCCAGGCTTGAGCGCGAAACACCAGGAGGACATCTTGCCCGGTGGCAGATCATCACGGCCCGGTGGCGGTGAAGCCACGCGCAAATTGAATTTGACGACGCCCCGCTCTTCTGGGTAGTTGGCCATCGAATACGCGCGGATAACGCTCTCGTCCACCTTGGACACGAACCGCCACATGTCGAACTTGTCCCAGTCGCCTCGGAACTCGGGCTGAATGTCAAAATCCTTGTAGTTCACTGTATGCGGCGGACATTCAAGCTGCACGTAACCACCCGCGCGGAAATCGACGTTTTCGCCTTCAGGCAGCTTCAACGTCAGCTCCTTGATGAAGGTGGCCACGTTGGGGTTCGACTCGACGGTGCATTCCCACTTCTTGACCCCGAAAACCTCTTCAGGCACCTCGATCTTCATGTCCTGCTTGACCGGCGCCTGACATGACAAGCGCCAGCCCTCTTTTGCTTCGCGCTTGGTGAAGTGCGACTCCTCGGTAGGCAGCATCTCGCCGCCACCGCTCTCTACAATGCACTTGCATTGAGCGCAGGTACCGCCTCCACCGCAGGCGGAGGACAGGAAAACGCCGTTCGAAGACAAGGTGTTCAACAGCTTGCCGCCAGCGGGCACGGTGATAGTGCGCTCACCATTGATTTCAATGGAGACATCACCGCTGGCCACCAGCTTGGATCGGGCAAGCAGGATCACAGCTACGAGCGTCAGCACGATAGCGGTAAACATCCCTACACCCAGATAGATTTCAACGTTCATGAGTCAACTCCTCTTTACAGTTGCACGCCGGAAAACGACATGAAACCGAGGGACATCAGACCCACGGTGATGAACGTGATGCCCAGTCCACGCAAACCGTCTGGCACATCGCTGTATTTGAGCTTCTCGCGAATGCCCGCTAGAGCGATGATCGCCAGCGCCCACCCTGCACCGGCACCGAAACCGTAAACGACGCTCTCACCAAAGGCGTATTCACGCTCGACCATGAACAATGCCGCACCCAGGATGGCGCAGTTCACCGTGATCAACGGAAGGAATACACCCAGAGCGTTGTAAAGCGAAGGAACCAGTTTATCGAGCAGCATCTCCATGATCTGGACGATAGCTGCGATCACACCGATATAACTGAGCAGGCCTAGAAAGCTTAGGTCGACGTTGGGCAGCCCAGCCCAGGCCAGCGCGCCATCTTTCAGCAGATAGGTATAAATCAGATTGTTGGCCGGCACGGTAATCGTCAGAACCACAATCACCGCGATACCCAGACCTATAGCTGTCTGCACTTTCTTGGAAATCGCAATGAAAGTACACATGCCGAGGAAAAACGCCAACGCCATATTTTCGACGAATATAGCCCGGACTATAAGGCTTAAATAATGTTCGACCATGATTTACATAGCCTCCTTAACAACACGCGACTGAGGCGCCATGGTGTAATCCTTGGCCTCTATCTGCTCGGTTTTCCATGAACGCAAGGCCCAGATGATCAAACCAATGATGAAGAACGCGGACGGCGGTAGCAGCAACAATCCGTTCGGTTGATACCAGCCACCTTCGTTGACGACCGGCAGAATCTCTATACCGAACAGCTTGCCCGCACCAAGCAACTCGCGAATGCTGGCCACGACAATCAGAATAAAGCTGTAACCCAGCCCGTTGCCAATACCATCCAGGAAGCTCATGTGCGGTGGGTTCTGCATGGCAAAAGCCTCGGCGCGCCCCATCACGATACAGTTGGTAATGATAAGACCAACGAATACCGACAGTTGCTTGCTGATATCAAAAGCATAAGCCTTGAGTAACTGGTCGACCACAATCACCAGCGAGGCGATGATGACCATCTGCACAATCATTCGGATCGAACTCGGAATCTGATTGCGAATAACCGAAATGAACAGATTGGACAGGGCCACAACCGAGGTCAGGGCCATACACATCACCAGAGTCACGTTGAGACTGGTGGTGACAGCCAGAGCCGAACAGATACCCAGAATCTGCAGAGCGATGGGGTTGTTCTTGAAAACAGGATCGAACAGGACCCCTTTGGCGCTTACGTTAGCCATGTTTATGCCTCCCCTGAACGCAGGTTTTGCAAGTAAGAGCGGAATCCACTTTCGCCCATCCAGAAACGAACCAGATTTTCAACACCGCGGCTGGTGAGCGTGGCGCCAGCCAGGCCATCGACCTGATACTGCGCATCCGGATTGCGAGGGTCGACAGTGCCCTTCACTAACTCCACAGCCACTTCGCCCTCGTCGTCATAAACCAAATTACCCTGCCACAGCTCACGCCAGTTGGGATTGTCTACCTCACCGCCCAGGCCAGGTGTCTCTCCGTGCTGATAAAAACCCAGTCCAACGATGGTATTGAGATCGCCTTCAAGGGCTATGAAGCCGTAAAGGGTAGACCACAGGCCATAGCCATGAATCGGAAGGATGACCGTTTCGATGCCCTCCTCGTTTTCAACCAGGTAGACAGTGGCGTAATGCTCCCGACGACGGATACTGGCGATATCCTCTTCGCTGGTAAGCCGTGCGGACATTTCCGGGTTCTTGGCTGCCAACTGCTGGTCGTAGGTCAGCGGATCTCTGGCATCGCTGTATTCGCCAGTACGCAGGTCAACCAGGCGCGGGGTGATCTTCTCGAACTGTTCGCCAATGCTTGGTCCTTCCTCCAGAAGTCCCGCAATCAGCAGAATGTTGCGCTGCTTGTCGATGATCTGGTTGGTAACCTGAATGGGCTTCAACGCGACGGCAGCAACTGACACGACAACCGAGCAGACCAGGCAGACCATCAAGGCAACAATAATGGTACGACTGACGGATTCTTTTTTACTGGACATTGCGTGCAAGCCTCCGGTTGATGTTGGCCTGGACGACGAAGTGGTCGATCAGGGGCGCGAACAGGTTGGCAAACAGGATTGCCAGCATCATGCCCTCGGGGAAGGCGGGGTTAACCACACGGATCAGCATGACCATAACGCCGATCAGCGCACCGAAGATCCATTTGCCCGTATTGGTCATCGAAGCCGACACTGGATCAGTAGCCATGAAAATCATGCCGAATGCAAAGCCGCCAACTACCATGTGCCAGTACCACGGCATGGCGAACATCGGGTTGGTTTCGGAACCGATCAGATTGAACAGCAGGCTCATGGCGATGAGACCGGCCATTACCCCGAAAACTATTCGATAGCTGGCAATCCGCGTCATCAGTAGCACCGCACCGCCGATAAAGATGGCGATAGTGGACGTCTCACCGATAGAGCCATGAATGTTGCCGGAAAAGGCTTCCCACCAGGTAATTCCCTGGCTGGCCACCGCTTCCATTCCACCCAGCGCCACAGCGCTCAGTGCAGTGGCCGACGCATAACCATCTACTGCCGTCCAGACCGCGTCGCCAGAAATTTCCGCTGGATAGGCGAAAAACAGAAAAGCTCGACCGGTCAGCGCCGGATTCAGGAAGTTCTTGCCGGTTCCACCAAATACTTCCTTGCCGATTACCACGCCGAAACTGATACCCAACGCTACCTGCCAAAGAGGGATATCCGGTGGAAGGATCAGCGCGAACAATACAGATGTGACGAAGAAGCCTTCATTGACCTCATGCTTGCGAATCGAAGCAAAAACAACCTCCCAGAATCCACCGACTAGAAAAGTCACCGCATAGATAGGAAGAAAGTAGGCTGCGCCGTGGACAAAATTGTCCCACAGGCTAGCCGGGTCGAATCCCGCGAACATCGCGATCAACGCGATATGCCAGTTCTCCTGCATACCGAGCAGCTCAGGCGTTTCTGCATAGACGCTGTTGGCCTGAAAACCAACGTTGTACATCCCGTAGAACATCGCCGGAAAGGTACACACCCATACAGTGATCATCATCCGCTTGAGATCGAGACCGTCACGCACGTGTGCCGTAGTGCGGGTCACATCAGCTGGACGATAGAAAAACGTATCGATGGCTTCATAAAGGGCGTAGTACTTCTCATGCTTGCCGCCCTTTTCGAAGTTGTGCTCAATCTTGTCCAAAAATGCACGAATACCCATGGCTTAACCCTCCTTCTCAATGCGGGTGAGGTTGTCGCGCAGAATCGGGCCGTACTCGTACTTCCCGGCACAGACGTAACTGCACAGCGCCAGATCGTCTTCGTCCAGCTCCAGACAACCCAGTTTCTGGGCCATATCGGTATCGCCAACGATCAGATAACGCAGAAGCTGCGTTGGCAGGATATCCAGAGGCATGACTTGCTCATAATTACCAACCGGAACCATAGCCCGCGGGCTGCCATTGGTGGTTGTAGTCATGTCGAACAGCCGTGAAGGGCTGAACTTGGAAATAAAGATGTTCAATACGGAGTGCTTGTCCGCACCGGGGCGCAGGTAATGAACCATTTGGCGATCATCGCCCTCCAGCAGTACGGAGACCTGTTGATGGTAGCGACCCAGATAGGCTACCGGGCCACGGGCTTGGCGTCCGCCAAACACGGAACCGGAAACCACCCGATTGTTACCTGTCTTGAGCTCACCAGCAGTCAACTCGTCCAGATTGGCTCCCAGACGCGTCTTCAATAGTCTTGGCTTTTCTACTTGAGGGCCGCCCAAAGCAACTATGCGATCAGTCCATAGCTTGCCTTCGGTGAACAGCTTGCCGATGGCAATCACTTCCTGATAATTGATATGCCAGACCTGCCTGGTTCCATCAACCGGATCGAGCATATGAATATGCGTGCCAGGCAGACCAGCGGGATGGGGGCCTGCAAAGCTTTCGCAGCGCACGCCAGCGAGCTGCTCACCGGGGATTGAAGCGCCTTGCGCCTTGCAAAGCCAGATATTGGCTATTCGGCTAAGAACTTTAAGACCATTTTCAAACTCTACCGCATAGGATTCAAGCACCACGGCAGGGTCAGCCGCCAGTGGGTTGGTATCAATGGCAGTGACGAAAATCGACGTCGGCTTGCTGTCTACAGCCGGGACCTTGCTGAAAGGACGAGTGCGCAGAGCAGTCCAGAGACCGGAAGCGACCAGTTGATCGCGAACTGCTTGAGAATCGAGGGCATCGAGACGGGCGGCGTCATGAGCATCGAAATTCACTGCTTCATCGCCTTCAACGTCGATAACCACCGACTGTAACGTACGCTTTTCACCACGGTTGATGGCGCTTACCACTCCGCCGGCAGGTGCAGTGTAAACGACACCCGGCGTCTTCTTGTCACTGAACAGAATCTGACCCAACTTGACCCGGTCACCCACTTGCACTTCCATGGTAGGTTTCATACCTTGGTAGTCGAAGCCTACAACGGCAACGCTACGTACCTGACGTCCGTCATGGATACGCTGCTCGGGCGAACCGGTGATTGGCAAATCCAAGCCCCGTTTGATTTTTATCATACGAATAGCCTAATCACTGATTGGAATTTTAAAGGGCGGGCTGCCGATACTGGAGACTAGGAGCCCCGACGATAAGGCTCTGGCAAACAGGCGCGGATCAAAGCAAGGCGGCCACAAACCCCCACCAAAAATCCCGCTAAGTATAAAGACCATAGGTGTCCAATGCTACTCAAGCATTTGGATTTTTCAGGTTTTTTACTATTACAAGATGCGCTCGGCTCTGATTATCTGCTCTTTGGAAACACTATGGGCAACGCTCCTTGCCGAGCAAATCGAGGCCAATAAAAAAGGCGCCGCAGCGCCTTTTTCAAGTCCACCTCAGACCGGAAAAGCCGGCGGATTGACATCCGCCATGTCTTCCAGAATCCGTACCACCTGACAGCTGTAACCGAACTCATTGTCATACCAGACGTAGAGTATTACCCGATTATCGTTGCAAATGGTGGCTTCTGCATCCACTACCCCAGCATGGCGAGAGCCGACGAAATCACTCGACACAACTTCTAGGGAATGGGTGAAATCGATCTGCTTGTGCAGATCAGAGTGCAGCGCCATGTAGCGCAGATAATCGTTTACCTCGTCGCGATTGGTGCTGTTCTTGAGGTTCAGATTCAGGATTGCCATGGACACGTTGGGCGTGGGCACCCGGATCGCATTTCCAGAGAGCTTGCCAGCAAGCTCAGGCAACGCCTTGGCGACGGCCTTGGCAGCACCTGTCTCGGTGATCACCATATTCAGCGCTGCGCTACGACCCCGGCGATTACCCTTGTGGAAGTTGTCGATCAGATTCTGGTCGTTGGTGTAAGAGTGCACCGTTTCAACGTGACCGTTCTCGATGCCGTATTTGTCATTAATCGCCTTGAGCACCGGCACGATGGCATTGGTAGTACAGGACGCAGCCGAAATGATCTTGTCTTCTGGCGTAATGGTCGCATGATTGATGCCGTGGACGATGTTCTTCAGATCACCCTTGCCTGGTGCCGTCAGAACCACCTGACTCGCGCCGGGGCACTTGAGATGCTGCGCTAGTCCTGCTTCGTCGCGCCACACACCGGTATTGTCGACGATGATCGCGTCCTTGATGCCGTACTGGGTATAAACAACGCTGCTCGGATCGCTGGCGTAGATAACTTGAATGACGTTGCCATTGGCGGTGAGGGTGTTGTTTTCCTCATCAATGGTGATGGTGCCCTGGAATGAGCCGTGTACCGAATCGCGGCGCAGCAAGCTGGCACGCTTGGCCAGATCGTTCGATGCACCCTTGCGGACGACGATTGCACGCAAGCGCAGCCCATCGCCGGCGCCGGTCTTTTCCACCATGATACGAGCCAGCAAGCGACCGATGCGACCGAAGCCGTACAGCACAACATCCCGGCCCTGGCGTCTGTCACCCTTCTTGTCGATAACGCTGGCTAGTTCGTCGCGCAAAAAGGCATCGAGGTTGTCACCGCCCTGCTTGCGGAATTTCTCGACCAGCCGACCGAGGTCAATGGAAGCCGGCCCGAGCTTCATTTCCAGCAGCGTCTTGATAACCGGGAAAGTGTCATGTACCGACAACTCGGAGTTGTCGATCTGACGGGCAAAACGGTGCGATTTGAGCAGACTGATCACAGAACGATTGACCAGGCCACGACCGTATATCGACGTCACTACATTGTTTTCACGATACAGGCGGCCAATCAGAGGGATCATTGCCTCGGCAGTGGCTTCGCGTTCAGTCCAGGCTTCCAGGCATTGATCATAATGGGCTTGAGTCACAGCGTATCCTTCCAGGTCATGGGAGCTAAAGGGCGAATATTATGCGTTCAGTGGGCAGCGGAGGCAATCATACATGGAAAAAGCCATGGTTCTGCGACAGACGGGACCAGACGGCGTTACACTAGGTGCTTTTCCTGACGGACCCAAAGCATGCCCGCCAATCAGACGATCCTAGCTGCGCCTAAGTTCAATATTAGTAGTGGCAAAACTTCCTGGGGCCGGCTTGAGGGCGCAGCACGTGCACTGGCAATTGCCGAGGCTGCCAGTGCTCACGCGGGTCTCAGCCTGGTTGTAACCCGCGACATGGCGATGGCCGACCGCCTGGAGCGGGAGCTGCATTTCTTTGCCCCCCACCTGCCGGTCCTGACATTTCCCGACTGGGAAACACTACCTTACGACCGATTTTCCCCGCACCAGGACATTATCTCCCAGCGGCTCAAGACTCTTTACCAGCTCCCGCAGGTGGACCAGGGTATTCTCGTCGTACCCATGACCACGCTCCTGCACCGGATACCTCCCCGCCCCTTTCTAGGCGGTTCAGTTTTGATGATGGAAACCGGCCAGAGACTGGACATCGACCGCATGCGCCTGAACCTGGACGCTGCCGGCTACCGCTGCGTGGATACTGTATATGAGCATGGCGATTACGCCGTGCGCGGGGCGCTGCTGGATCTGTTTCCGATGGGCAGCAAACTGCCATACCGGATAGACCTGTTCGATGACGAGATCGAAACCCTGCGTACCTTTGATCCGGAAAACCAGCGCTCGATCGACAAGGTGGAACGGATACATCTGCTTCCGGCAAGAGAGTTTCCCCTCGACAAGTCAGCGCTGACCGGCTTCCGCGCACGGTTTCGCGAACGCTTCGAGATCGACCACCGCAAGGTCCCCCTGTACCAGGACATCAGCGAAGGTCTGATACCACCTGGAATCGAATATTACCTGCCGTTGTTCTTCGAGGAGCTCGGCACCCTGTTCGATTATCTGCCCGACAATACCTTGCTTTTCAGCCTCCCGGACATCGAAGGCAGCGCCGAACATTTCTGGCAAGACGTGCGCACTCGCTATGAAGAACAGGGCGTGGATCCCACCCGACCCTTGCTGCCGCCCGGAGAGCTTTTTCTTACCGTGGAAGAGTGCTTCGCGCGCATCAAGCGTTACCCCCGCATCGTCTGCCACGAAGCCGAGCTTGAGCCTGCTGCCGGTCGGACCAACTTCGACTGCATGGCACCTCCGGAGCTGCCGATCAACAACAAGCAGGAACGGCCCCTGCTTGAACTGGAACGGTTTGTGGAGCAGTTCAAGGGACGCATATTATTCGCGGCTGAATCCGCCGGCCGGCGCGAGGCTCTGCTTGAGCTGCTTGCTGGCATTGACATGAAGCCGACCGAATATGACAGTTGGCAAGCTTTCGT
The DNA here is from genome assembly GCA_011050525.1 of Halopseudomonas xinjiangensis. Taxonomy (GTDB): domain Bacteria; phylum Pseudomonadota; class Gammaproteobacteria; order Pseudomonadales; family Pseudomonadaceae; genus Halopseudomonas; species Halopseudomonas xinjiangensis_A. The sequence continues at coordinate 264,408 of DRFO01000030.1, read as the reverse complement.
GGGGTCGACTTCCACCGCGGGCATTATCATTGCCCCCATTGACCAGGGACTCGTCTCGACCAACCCTGCCGTAGCTCTCGTTGCCGAAAGCCAGCTGTTCGGCAAGCGTGTGATGCAACGTCGGCGCCGGGGCAAGGCTACCGACCTGGGCGATGCGGTCATCCGCAATCTGACCGAGCTGCGTGAAGGCGCGCCCGTAGTGCATATCGACCACGGCGTCGGACGCTACCGAGGGCTGGTCAATCTCACCATTGAGGATCAGCAAGCGGAATTTCTGATGTTGGAATATGCTGACGAGGCCACGCTCTATGTGCCCGTTGCGAATCTGCATCTCATCGCTCGGTACACCGGCTCGGAGGACGAGAACGCGCCCCTTCACCGGCTGGGCTCGGAACAGTGGCAAAAAGCCAAGCGCAAGGCCGCAGAACAGGTTAGGGATGTCGCCGCCGAGCTGCTGGATGTCTATGCCCGTCGCGCGGCCCGCAAAGGGTTCAGCTTTACCCAGCCGGAGCGGGATTACCAGGCGTTCGCCGATACCTTTCCGTTTGAGGAAACAGCAGACCAGCAGGCTGCAATTGAAGCGGTCATACGCGATATGACCGGCAGCCAGCCGATGGATAGGCTGGTGTGCGGAGATGTAGGTTTCGGCAAGACCGAAGTGGCTATGCGTGCCGCCTTTGTGGCCGTGCACAGCGGCAAGCAGGTTGCCGTGCTGGTCCCCACGACCCTCCTGGCCCAGCAGCATTTCAACAGTTTCAGCGACCGCTTTGCCGACTGGCCAGTGAAAGTCGACGTCATGTCCCGCTTCAAATCCGCCAAGGAAATCAAAGCCGCTGCGGCCGAACTCGGCGAAGGCAAAGTCGACATCATGATCGGCACACATAAATTGCTGCAGGAGGATATCCAGTTCAAGGATCTTGGACTGGTGATCATCGATGAAGAACACCGTTTCGGGGTCCGTCAGAAGGAACGCTTGAAGGCACTACGCAGCGAGGTGGATATTCTGACTCTGACCGCGACGCCGATACCGCGAACGTTGAATATGGCCATGTCCGGCATGCGGGATTTGTCCATCATCGCCACTCCGCCTGCACGGCGTCTATCGGTCAAGACATTCGTCATGCAACAACAGGCGCCCGTCCTCAAGGAGGCGATCCTGCGTGAACTGCTGCGCGGCGGGCAGATCTACTTCCTGCACAATGAAGTTCAGACCATCGAGAAATGTGCTGCCGATCTGGCCTCCCTGGTGCCGGAAGCGCGCATCGGCGTTAGCCACGGGCAAATGCCTGAACGGGCGCTCGAACAGGTGATGCGGGACTTCTACCATCGCCGCTTCAATATCCTGGTCACTACCACCATTATCGAGACAGGAATCGACGTACCGAGCGCCAACACCATTATCATCGAGCGTGCCGACAAGTTCGGGCTGGCTCAGCTTCATCAGCTACGCGGCCGCGTGGGGCGCAGCCACCATCAGGCCTATGCGTACCTCCTGACCCCTCCCGGAAAAAAGATTACCGGCGATGCCGAGAAGCGCCTCGAAGCCATTGCCGCTGCCCAGGACCTGGGCGCCGGTTTTACCCTGGCCACCCACGATCTGGAAATTCGCGGTGCAGGTGAACTGCTAGGTGACGGACAGAGCGGCCAGATCCAGGCGGTCGGGTTCACCCTGTATATGGATATGCTCGAACGCGCGGTCAAGGCAATTCAGAAAGGCCAGGTTCCCAATCTCGACCAGCCCCTCAGCGGTGGTCCAGAGATCAACTTGCGTCTCCCTGCGCTCATTCCCGATGATTATCTGCCGGACGTTCATGCCCGACTGATTCTCTACAAACGTATTTCCAATGCGGCCGACGAGGACGCGCTGCGTGATCTCCAGGTTGAAATGATTGATCGTTTTGGCCTGTTGCCGGAGCCAGTCAAGACACTCTTTCGGGTTACCACGCTGAAACTGCGTTGCGAGCCGCTGGGTATCAGCAAAGTCGACGTAGGCCCCGAGCACGGGAGGCTTGAATTTGCTGCCGATACGCAAATCGACCCACTGGTTCTGGTGCGGCTTATTCAGGACAGTCCGCAACGATATCGGCTTGAAGGAGCCACGCTATTTCGTTTCAATGCCCCCATGGGGGCGGCCGATCTGCGCCTCAATACCGTTGAGGCGCTAATTGATCGACTGGAAAAAACCCCTACCGATTCGCAAGGCAAAGGAAAAAAACGATGACCCTGATAGCAAATGCGCTACGCGGAGCCTCATTTCTGCTTTTTATGGCTGGTGCGTCACTGGCTTATGCGCAGCAGGCCTATATCGTTGAGGTCGTGCTATTCAGCCAGCCCGGCGCGCAGATTGTTGGCGCCCGGAGCCCGGAGCCGAATTGGGCAGACCAGGCGGTACTGCTGGATAGCACCGCTCGCAGTGATGTTCGACGGATTGATGCGTCCAGGCACCAGCTATCCGATCAGGCCAGGCAGTTGTCAGGCAGGGGTTATCAGATAGTCATGCATAAAGCCTGGACCCAACCGGCCGATGATGGTCTGACGGTAGCAGTACGGGAGGAAAGCCAGAATGGTCGCAACGCCGCCCAGGGGCTGGTTAGCCTGTCGCAAACAGCAGCAATGGAAGCTGACGTTTCATTCTGGATCAATCATCTGACCTCGGCAGAGACCGAGCCGGTCAGCGAACTGCTACGCCAGACCAGACGGTTGCGGCTGGGCGAAACCCATTACCTCGATCACCAGAGCATGGGATTGCTGATCAAGGTAAGTTCCAACTAGCGATGGTGGTGCTACATCAACTTTCTTCAATAAAGCGGGTCAGGAGGTTCCTGGCCTGCTGCATTCCGCCTACCAGCACCTCTTCGATAGCCCCCATGGTAATGATGCCAGGCGCTTTGCCAGCGGCGGGATTTACCACCAGGGCCAGACAGGCATAGGGCAACTCAAGCTCCCGGGCCAGGGCCGCTTCCGGCATTCCGGTCATGCCGACAATGTCGCATCCGTCGCGCTCCATTCGCATGATTTCCGCCGCCGTTTCCAAACGAGGCCCTTGGGTGGCCCCGTAGACGCCCTGACTACTGTACGGCAGACCTGAACGGGCAAGAAGCTGAATCAATCGGTCGCGCAATGCGCTGTCATAGGGATAGGTGAAATCAATGTGAGTGACCCATTGAAGGTCCACTTCGAAGAAGCTCCCCTCCCTGCCCCAGGTGTAATCAATCACCTGGTGCGGCACGCAAAAATGGCCAGCCCCCATAGCGGGATGAATGCCGCCTACCGCATTGACGCCAATAACTGTCTCCGCACCCGCCTCCTTCAAGGCCCAGAGGTTGGCTCGGTAATTTACCTTGTGCGGAGGAAAGCGATGCGGCAAGCCATGCCTGGCGAGAAAAAGCACATTCTTACCGCCGAGAACAGCCTTTACAATCGGAGCAGACGGCGCCCCAAACGGGGTCTCGATGTCCAGTTCAGTAGCAACAGCCAAACCCTCCAGCGAGCTCAAGCCGGTGCCTCCAATGATCGCGACGGTATTCATGCGACAGGCCCTTTCGCAGCCGCCTGCCGTTCTAGAGGGGACGTTTCGCCCGCTCGTACCGCCAAGCCTTCCGGCACATGCAACGTAGAAGTCGGAAATGCGATCTCGGCGTCATGCTCGGCGACTATGGCCAGAACCTTCAAAAGAACATCTTCCTTGATGCGGTGATATTCAGCCCAGACGGTCGTGACCGTGAAGCAGTAGATGAAGAAGTCCACTGAGGACGGAGCGCAACGGTCGAAATAGATCATTTGAGTCTGATCCTGATCGATCTCGTCATGCTCTTTTACCATCTTGCGTACCGCCTGGAGAATCGGCTCCAGCCGAGCCACATCGTCGTAGCGAATCCCGATGTGCTCGAAAATGCGCCGATGGGTCATGCGAGAGGGATTCTGTATGACAATATTATTGAATAAGGCGTTCGGCACATAGATCGGCCGTTTATCGAAGGAACGTATTCGCGTCAGCCGCCAGCCGATGTGCTCAACGGTCCCTTCGATGTCCTTTTCTGGCGATCTGATCCACTCGCCCACCGAAAATGGCCGGTCCATATAGATCATCAACCCGCCGAAAAAATTCGCCAGCAGATCCTTGGCCGCAAAGCCGACCGCAAGCCCGCCGATGCCGCCAAAGGCCAGGACGCCGGAGACGCTATATCCAAGCGACTGGAGGATCACCAGACCGCAGGTGATGACAATGGATATACGCAGCAACTTGCCAATGGCGCTGACCGTCGTCTCATCTATCGGTTTCTCCCGGTACCTGGAATCCACGAGCCTGAGTTCGATCTGCATCATCATGCGCAGAAGAAACCAGGCCAACAGCACAACCAGGAGTATGTGCTGGCCGAGCTCCAGCACAGCGACCATTTCCTCATCGGTCTGAGCCGCGGTAATCTGACCCGCCCAGAGAAGCCCCATGCTCCAGATACATACCCATAATGGCTTGCGCGCAGCAATAACTAGCGCGTCGTCCCACATGTTGGCGCTGCGAACAGATCGCCGCTCCAGACGGTCGAGCACCAGCTTGCCAATATAGGCCAGCACCAGGGACGTGAAGATGATGGCGAATACCTGATATATCCAAAGCTCGCCAAGCAGGGGTATATTTTCGACGGGCAAACTTTCTATAAATCCATCCATAGGCGTTAAACGAGCTCCAGATCTTGTAGCAAACTGACAGCCCGGCGCCAAGCCGGTGCGGATTTGTAATCGACCCCCTGGCGTGGCGTGGCGAGCATCCCGGCAATATTGGCGGGTGCCGACATGCCGACATGCTGCGCGTGCGTCAGCGCTTGCTCGGCCGCACCGCGATCATTGCACACCAGCAACATATCGCAGCCAGACGCAACCGCTGCATCCACTCGCTCATTCATGCCACCGACCGCATGCGCGCCAGCCATGGTCAGATCATCGCTGAATATGACCCCACGGAAGCCAAGCTCACCGCGCAGAATCTCTTGTAACCAGCGACGGGAAAAACCGGCCGGTAACGAATCGATCGCAGGATACACAACATGCGCAGGCATGATCCCGTCCAGCTCCTGGGCCAGCGCAACGAACGGCTGCAAATCCGCCGCACGGATATCTGCCTCTGACCGATCATCAACCGGCAGATCCGTGTGCGAATCTGCTTCAGCCCAACCATGACCGGGAAAATGCTTGCCGGTAGCCGCCATTCCAGCGTCATGCAGGCCTGAAATATAAGCGCGGGCCAAACGAATAACCTGTTCTGGATCACCTCCCAGCGAGCGATTTCCAATTACTTCGCTGCGACCATGATCAAGATCGAGAACCGGCGCAAAGCTGATATCGATTCCGCAGGCGAGTACCTCGGTCGCCATCAGCCAGGCCGCACTATGGGCAGCCTGTTCAACCTGGTCGCCGCCTTTCTCGACGATATCGCGCAAGGCAGGCAGCCGGAGAACACCGTTACGCAAACGCTGCACCCTGCCCCCTTCCTGATCAATGGCGATCAGCATGTCGGGCCGCACCGCGCGGATCGACCTGACCAGCTCTAACACCTGAGCGGGTGCCTCTGTATTGCGGGCGAACAAAATCATGCCGCCCACTTCAGGCTGCCGTAGAAGATGGCGATCCGAGGCGTCCAGCCAGGTACCTGCCACATCCAACATCAAGGAACCCTGTTTCAATCTTGTTACTCCCGAATAGTGTTGGGGGACGAGCCAGCTTCGGCCTGTTCGGCGATGACCACGCGGCACCCGACCGGTGTCACATCGAACAGTGCGAGCATGTCAGAACTTCGGAGGCGAATGCAGCCGTGGGAGAGAGGAATACCCAGCGGCTGATCATCGCCGGTACCATGTAGATAAATATAGCGCCGCTGGGAGTCGTGGTTACTGCCCCGGTTGAAGCCCGGTTGTTCACCGCAGAGCCAGAGAATTCTGGTCAATATCCAGTCCCGGTCGGGATGACTTGCCGCTAGCTGGGGAGACCAAACCTCCCCCGTAGGTCGCCTGCCGATGAACACCGCCCCCAGGGGCTGCCCGGCGCCAATACGCGCCCGAACCCTATGTCTGCCGCGGGGGGTGCAACCACTATTGCTCAGCTCGCCCGGACCATTCACCGCGGTGGATACCGGATAGCTGCACATCACCGCGCCGTCCCGGTAACCGGTCAGCTGTTGATCGGGCAGAGAGATGTGAATCAGATCCAGCCGCATGCGCCACTCCAAAAGCAAAGTGCACACGATACTGGATCAGCGTCCAAGAGGTAAGCCTGCTACACGGTTTCTCGCAGCGCCTGACCTTTCCTCGGGGAAGGGACCGAGGCCCCGCCATCGGCCCGCATTCCCGCCGCAAGGAATGGCACCATCAAGCGCAACACCTGATCGACTCCGTGATGTGCGCCAAATTCAGCTTCGGCAATAGCACGTAGCGCCTTCATGCTGGACATGGTGAAAGCTGCGCTTCCGAGCATGAAGTGCACGCGCCAGAAAAGCTCGCTAGGAGGCAGTTGCGGGGCAGCCTTGAGAAGCAGATCCATGTAGCGCTGGAAAACCTTGCCGTAAACCTCACCGAGGTATTTGCGCAGGTGCCCCTGGCTCTGGCTGAACGCTAGGCCGAGCAGGCGCATGAAAGTGGAAAGATCATTGCCGCTGCGAGGTTTGACCGCCAGAGCCTGCCTTACCAGCATTTCAAGCAGCTCCTCAACCGTAAGTTCAGTGTTGCCTGCCAGATGCTGACGATCCAGCTCCTGTTCGAGACTGCTGACGAAAGGGCCTAGAAAACGAACAAAAACCGCTTGAATCAAAGCTTTCTTGGAGCCGAAATGGTAGTTGACGGCGGCCAGATTGACACCCGCCTTACTGGTGATAAGGCGTAGGGAGGTTTCAGCAAATCCCTTTTCGGCAAACAACTGCTCAGCCGCATCAAGGATGCGTTCTACGGTATCGGACTGGGCCATGGCTGGCTCCCTGCAGCAAACGAATGTTTGAAACATACGTTTCAAACAAGGTAGCTGTCAAGGAACGATTGCGCTTACACCGACGTTGTAACCAACGGCAGAGCGAAGCGCAACTTTAATATGACGATTCGAGCTTGCCCTGACAAAACAACTGTATATAATCACAGCTACTGGATAAAAAAACAGGTCGATCCGATGCAAAAGCTGACAGCACGGCAACAACAGATACTTGCCTTCATCAAGGAGTACATGGATGCCAATGGCTATCCGCCCACTAGGGCGGATATTGCAAGAGTGCTTGGTTTCAAGTCTCCCAACGCAGCGGAAGATCATCTTCGTGCTCTGGCCCGCAAAGGGGCTATCGAAATGATTCCCGGTGCGTCACGCGGCATCAGGCTCCCTGACAGCGATGCGGAAGCGGATGAAGACCGCTTGCCGGTGATCGGTCAGGTAGCAGCCGGTGCGCCTATCATGGCACTTGAAAACATTGAAGATCATTGCCGCATCTCACCTGATTTTTTCAGACCCAAGGCAGACTATCTGCTCCGGGTAAAAGGGATGAGCATGAAAGATATCGGGATTCTCGATGGTGACCTACTGGCGGTACACCGCACCACAGAAGCACGCAACGGCCAGATTGTTGTGGCGCGGATAGGCGATGAAGTAACGGTGAAGCGGTTCATGAAGCAGGGGCGAAAGGTGTCGCTGATCGCGGAAAACGCCGATTTTGCTCCTATCGAAGTAGACCTGGCAGAACAAGAAGTGACCATTGAAGGTTTGAGTGTCGGCGTCATACGCCGCTAGGAGCTAATCATGCAGTATGCTCGTGAAACCCGTAGAAACACCCAGCTCGGCTTGGTACCAAACACACCAGTTCCTGCTGACCAAAGTCGGTGCTCACCGATCTTCGGCGAATCCCAGCCCTTCGAAGAAAATGATTCTGGCTATAGCGAAATTTGCCTGAACGGCGCACCTCGCCAATGCCTGCAATGGCTGGCTCCGGTTTTACGGGATCTGAGCCAGGCAAACGTTCCGGGCTGGCTCACGCTTATTGATCCTCCTGATCACGTAAGCCATGGCTGGCTACGCGCCGCGGGCCTCGATCCCCAGCGTATCCTGATCGTGCGGCCCAATCGGGGCATGAACAGCCTGGCGCTCTGTTGCGACATCCTGCGTCTGGGATACAGCCATACTGTGGTCAGTTGGCTAGCGGCGGATTCCCGCGAAAGCGCCCAGATGGCGGGAGCGGCCCGCCTAGGCAACTGTCGGAGTCTCAACGTACGGATTGAAGCTTCCAGGGCCGCCTGAAGCGGCATATTCAGATCAGGGGTAGGTGAATCCGGGCCAGGACGGCCCGGGTTAGTGCAGGACGCGATCTTCTGGAATCACATCATCTTCGTCGATGACTTGCCCGGCCATTTGCATGCCAGCACTGATCATCGCCTTGGCTACTTCAATATATTGTCCCTGCAGAAAGTTTTTTGCGTCATCCGAAAATTCGATGACCAACAACGGCTCACCGTCTTCGTCGGAGCGTCTTAATGCGACCTTGCCATTGGCAAGCTCAACAATTTCGAGGAAGGATGAAGGCATGGTTCGGTCTCCTGTCTGAGAGCTGGGCATTGTAACACAGGCCTCGGTTGACGAATTCCTCTACCATTCCACCAGCCCCTCCCGATAACAGCCAATACGTTCGACAATCGCCTGCAACGCTTCTTCAGCATCCTCCAGCGCCCAGTCGTCCTGTGACCTGACGGCGCTGCTGGCAATCAACGAATCGTCCGAAGGCTTGCTGTCCATCGGTGTTGGCGGCGCCTGCAGATGCTGCCAGCCAGCCAGCAAGCGTCCCAGCCAGGTATCGGGCATGGAAGCCAGTTCGGTTAGTTCAGCCAGTTCCGGGCCAGGAAAGCGCTCTGCTGCATCGCCTCCCAGGACCTGTTCGACAGTGCGTACGTCCATCAGCGGCCAGCGATACCGGTCGGCAACCTCATGTACCACTGCTAGCACAGCCCTGTATAAATGAAATAGGGCATGCTCGCGGTGATAGCGCGCCTGGGTGATGGCGTCCAGCGCGTTCGAATTGGCGGCGTCACGCCAGGATGCTATGGCTTTGCGGGCAAAGAACACTGCCTGATTAGTCCGGGTATAGACTTCATGTGCCATTGCTCAACCCTCTTTTTTCTTCGCCTTGGTGCGCGCATCATCCACGGTCCAGCGCTTGCCATCGTGGAAGGCGCGCCATCCGCTGGGCTTACCGTCAACCTCGGTCTGTACATACTGCTCTTTCGTCTTGCGACTGTAACGTACCACCGTCGGATTTCCGTCGGGATCTTTTACCGGCGCATCCATCAAGAAATGGTATTTGGGATCTATCTCGTCCTTGTGCGGCAACAGCTCTTTGACCAGCGGCGCGCGGGTTTCACGATTTTTGGGGAACTGGCTAGCTGCAAGAAATAATCCCGACGCGCCGTCACGCAGAATGTAGACGTCATCCACTTTCTCGCATTTCAGTTCCGGCATTTTTACCGGATCCATTTTTGGCGGTGCGGCCTCGCCACTCTTCAGAAGCTTGCGGGTGTTTTTACATTCGGCGCTGGTACAACCAAAGTATTTACCAAAGCGACCCGTCTTGAGCTGCATCTCGCTGCCGCACTTGTCGCATTCGATTATCGGACCGTCATAGCCCTTGATCTTGAACTGACCTTCTTCTATCTCGAACCCATTACAGTCAGGATTGTTGCCGCACACATGCAGCTTGTGCTTTTCGTCAACCAGATAGCTGTCCATGGCCGTAGCGCAGATAGGGCAGCGACGCTTGCTGCGCAACACCCTGGATTCACCTTCTTCATCATCCGTCGCCACTTCGTTGCCAGGCACCAGATTCACCGTGGCTTTGCAGCGTTCTTTCGGTGGCAAGGCATAGCCTGAACAGCCCAGGAAGACGCCTGTGGAAGCGGTACGGATCATCATGGGCCGACCACATTCGACACAGGGGATATCGGTGAGCGTAGGCAGATTGGCGCGCATTCCCTTGCCATCATCTGCCAGCGCCGCAGCGCTCAGTTTCAATTTGAAATCGGTATAGAAATCGTCAAGAACCCGCTTCCAGGGCAGTCCGCCCTGGGCTACGTCATCCAGCGATTCTTCCATGCGCGCGGTAAAACTATAGTCCATCAGATTGGGAAAGCTCTCGCTCAACCGTTCGGTAACGATGTCGCCCATTTTTTCTGCATAGAAACGGCGGTTGTTGAGTTCCACATAACCCCTCTCCTGAATCGTCGATATGATCGAAGCGTAGGTGGAGGGCCGGCCAATACCACGCTTTTCCAGCTCCCTCACCAGACTGGCCTCGGCGTAGCGCGCAGGCGGCTTGGTGAAATGCTGTTTGGGGTCCAGCTTGTGGAGCTTGAGGATATTATCCAGCTGAATATCGGGAAGCACTTCGTCTTCGCCGCCCTTGCCTTGTGGCGGCATGACCCGGGTATAACCGTCGAATTGCAGGATGCGACCCTTGGCACGCAGATCAAAGTCGCCTGCCTTTACCGTGATGCTGGTCGACAGGTATCTGGCGGGCGGCATCTGACAAGCGACAAACTGGCGCCAGATCAGCTCATAAAGCCGCTCGGCGTCTCGTTCCATGCTTTTCAGATCGTCGGTTTTGAGCTTGACGTCAGACGGTCGAATCGCTTCGTGCGCCTCCTGTGCGCCCTCTTTGCTGCTATAGAGATTGGGCTTTTCCGGGAGGTACTTCTCGCCATAGGTTTTCTTGATGAAGGTTCTGGCCATCTCTATAGCATCGGCCGAAAGATTGGTCGAATCGGTCCGCATGTAGGTGATGTAACCCGCCTCGTACAGCCTTTGGGCCATCATCATGGTTTTCTTGACGCTGAAGCCCAGCCGCGTGCTGGCCGCCTGCTGCAAGGTTGAGGTAATAAAAGGCGCATTTGGCCGCGTGGTGGTCGGTTTGTCTTCGCGCTTGTCTACGCGATAATCGACGCCTTTGAGTAGCGCCAGGGCAGCATCGGCCTGCTGCTTGTTGAGCGGCCGGAAAGCTTCCCCCTTTTCCCTTACCACCTCAAAACGCGCTGCCTCTCCTTTCGGAGTGTTCAGCAGAGCATGTATTTCCCAGAACTCTTCCGGGATGAATGCACGAATCTCTCGTTCGCGGTCAACGATGAGCTTGACCGCGACGGATTGAACGCGCCCTGCGGACAGACCACGGGCAATCTTTTGCCACAACAGAGGAGACACCATATAACCCACGACACGGTCGAGGAAACGGCGGGCTTGCTGAGCATTGACGCGATTGATGTCCAGCGAACCAGGTTTGGAGAACGCCTCCTGAATGGCTTTTTTGGTGATCTCGTTGAATACCACCCGCTTGTATCGGCTTTCATCGCCACCAATGGACTCGCGCAGATGCCAGGCGATTGCCTCCCCTTCCCTATCCAAATCCGTCGCAAGATAGATGGTGTCGGCGTCCTTCGCCAGCCGCCTGAGTTCTTCAATGACCTTTTCCTTGCCCGGAAGAATTTCGTAATGTGCTTTCCAACCGTTTTCCGGATCGACGCCCATACGATTGACAAGCTGCAAGCGCGCCTTGGTTCCCTTGTCCAGTTCCGGAGCGGAGGCCGCCTTGCGGGTACCCTTGGGTTTGCTCTCGGTCTTGCTGCTGCCGCTGGTGGGCAGATCACGGATATGCCCGATACTCGACTTCACAACGAAATCGTTACCAAGGTACTTGTTGATCGTCTTGGCCTTGGCCGGAGACTCCACAATGACCAGTGCTTTTCCCATGGGTAGTTGTATTCCTAACTCAATCGAAACTGGATTGTCCGCTCGGGACAAAGAATAGTCGGCATAGCTCGGGCGGTCAGCCGGATGCCGGAGGGCCAGAGCCTACACGTCTTCATTGATAAAGGTAAAGCGTGGAGATGCGATGCCGTTTACCTGCACCTGTTCAATGAACATGCTCAACGGGCGCACCCATAGGTCATAATTCCCATAAAGTGTGCGGTAGACCACAAGCTGCTCCCCGGTTTCGGAATGCTGCGCAACGCCGATCACTTCGTAATCGCTTCCTTTATAGTGGCGGTAACGGCCCGTCGGAATGGTCATGCTTGGCTCCTTGAATTTTTGCATAAAAAAACCGGAGCGCTAACCCCGGTTTTTTCAGTTCAAGAACGCTTTAAACGCGTTCGAAAACGGTAGTAATACCCTGACCAAGCCCGATACACATGGTCGCGATACCAATGTTACCGTTCTGCTCTTTCATCACGTTCAGCAGACTGCCGCAGATACGCGTGCCAGAGCAACCGAAGGGGTGACCCAGGGCGATCGCGCCGCCGTGCAGGTTGACCTTCTCGTCCATCTTGTCGAGAACCTTCAAATCCTTGAGCACGGGCAGGGCCTGGGCTGCAAAGGCTTCGTTCAGCTCGATATAATCGATGTCAGCCATGGTCATGCCGGCGCGCTTGAGGGCTTTCTGGGTAGATGGCACAGGGCCATAACCCATGATTGCCGGATCCACACCCGCAACGGCCATGGACCGAATCACCGCAAGCGGCTCCATACCCAACGCCTGGGCACGCTCGGCAGACATGACGATCATGCACGAAGCGCCGTCAGTGATCTGCGAAGACGTACCCGCAGTGACGGTGCCGCCCTTGGGGTTGAAAGCCGGACGCAATGCAGCGAGGCTTTCCACGGTCGTTTCAGGGCGGATGGTCTCGTCGGTGGTGAACATCTTCAGGAAGCCGTTCTCATCATGGCCTTCCATCGGGATGATCTCATCCTTGAACTTGCCTTCAACCGTGGCCTTATGGGCCAAACGGTGTGAACGCTCACCAAACTGGTCCTGCTGTTCGCGGGTGATGCCATGCATCTTGCCCAGCATTTCTGCAGTCAGACCCATCATGCCGGAGGCCTTGGCTGCATACAGCGACAGCGCCGGGTTAGGATCAACACCGTGCATCATGCCAACGTGGCCCATGTGCTCCACGCCACCCACCACAAACACATCACCGTTACCGGTCATGATTGCCTGGGCGGCAGTATGCAGTGCGCTCATGGAAGAACCACACAGGCGGCTCACCGTCTGCGCCGCACTGGTATGCGGGATGGGGGTCATCAGCGATGCCATACGGGCGATGTTCCAGCCCTGCTCCAGGGTCTGGTTGACGCAGCCCCAGATCACATCTTCGACTTCCGCCGGATCAAGTTTCGGATTCCGTGCCAGCATGCCGGTGATCAAGCTGGCTGACATGGATTCGGCACGGAAATTACGATACATGCCATTTTTGGAACGGCCCATGGGGGTGCGGCCGAAGTCGACAATAACGACGTCTCTCGGATTCAGGCTCATAAATTCACTCTCGCTCTGTGCGTTCCGTGGTTAACCGAAGAATTTCTGACCGGTCTTGGCCATTTCACGCAACTTCTCAGTCGGGTGATACATGGCGCCAAACTCGGCGTACTTGTCGGCGATGGCAACGAACTCGGCCACGCCAAGGGTGTCGATGTAGCGCAATGCGCCACCACGGAAGGGAGGGAAGCCGATGCCGTAGATAAGACCCATATCTGCGTCAGCTGCCGACTCGACAATACCATCCTCAAGACAACGCACGGTTTCCAGGCACAGCGGAACCATCATGATCTCAACGATTTCTTCGTCGGTAAACTCACGCTGCTCCAGCACGATAGGCTTCAGCAGTTCGTAGCTTTCCTGGTCGACAACCTTCTTCGGCTTGCCTTTCTTGTCCATCTCGTACTTGTAGAAGCCCTTGCCGGTCTTCTGGCCCAGACGGCCCGCGTCATACATGACGTCTACGGCGGTGCGGGTCTTGTCCGCCATGCGGTCCGGGTAGCCTTCAGCCATCACGTCCCGACCATGGTGACCAGTATCCATGCCGACCACATCCATCAGGTAGGCCGGACCCATCGGCCAGCCAAACTTCTCGAGCAGCTTGTCGACGCGCTGGAAATCGGCGCCCATGTTGATCAGGCGGGCAAAACCGCCGAAGTATGGGAACAGTACACGGTTGACCAGAAAGCCTGGGCAATCGTTAACGACGATTGGCGTTTTGCCCATCGCTTTGGCATAGGCGACGGTGGTGGCAATCGCTTTCTCGCTGGACTTCTCGCCACGGATGACCTCAACCAGCGGCATCATGTGCACCGGGTTGAAGAAGTGCATTCCGCAGAAGTTTTCCGGACGCTTGAGTGCCTGCGCCAGGTAGGTGATGGAGATGGTCGAGGTGTTGGACGCAATGATGGCATCGTCCTTCACGTGACCTTCCACTTCAGCCAGCACGGCGTGCTTGACCTTGGGATTCTCGACAACAGCTTCAACGACGATATCGACATTGCCGAAGTCGCCGTAGGACAGCGTCGGACGAATGGCATTCAATGCTTCGGCCATCTTGGCGGGCGTCAGGCGACCCTTCTCGACACGCTTGCCGAGCAGTTTGGACGCTTCTTCCAGACCCATCTGGATACCCTCTTCGCGGATATCCTTCATCATGATCGGCGTGCCCTTGACCGCGGACTGGTAGGCGATGCCGCCACCCATGATGCCCGCACCCAGCACGGCAGCCAGTTTTACATCGGCGGCCTGCTTGTCATATTGCTTGGCTTTCTGCTTAAGCGCCTGATCATTCAGAAACAGACCTACCAGGCTGGCAGCAACAGAGGTCTTGGCAAGCTTGGCAAAACCAGCCGCTTCGATTTCCAACGCTTTGTCACGGCCGTGGTTGGCTGCTTTCTGAATGGTCTTGATTGCTTCAACCGGCGCCGGATAGTTAGGACCAGCCTGGCCGGCAACGAAACCCTTGGCCGTCTCGAACGCCATCATCTGCTCGATGGTGTTGAGCTTGACCTTTTCCAGCTTGGGCTGACGCTTGGCCATGTAATCCATTTCACCGGATATGGCGCGCTTGGCCAGATCAATGGCAGCTTCTTTCAATTTACCGGGCTCAACCACGCCGTCGACAGCACGCATGCCCAGCGCCTTGTCTGCACGCTGCTCGCTGCCGCCACAAATCCATTCAATGGCGTTATCCACGCCCATGATACGAGGAGCGCGAACGGTACCGCCAAAACCGGGATAGATGCCCAGCTTGACTTCAGGCAAACCCACCTTTGCAGTGGAAGACATGACGCGATAGTCGCAAGCCAGACACATTTCGAAACCGCCACCCAGCGCCAGGCCGTTGATGGCGGCGACGGTAGGTACTTTAAGATCTTCAAAGGCATTGAAAATCTGATTGGCTTCGAGGTTGCCCGCGACCAGATCTTCCTCTGGCAGCTGGAACGTGTTGACAAACTCGTTGATATCGGCGCCGACGATGAAAACGTCCTTGCCGCTGGTGACGATAACGCCCTTGACGCTGGCGTCAGACTGAATTGACTCGACGGCAGCTTGAAGCTCCGCCAGGGTCGCACGATTGAACTTGTTGACAGACTCGCCCTGCAGATCGAACTTGAGTTCGACGATGCCGTCTTCAAGGGCTTGAACCGTGATGGCTTTACCTTCGTAAATCATCAACTGATCTCCACGCTATAAAAGCACATGAGAAACATCGTCCAGATACCAGCCCCAATCGAGGCAGGCCGTTGCTGGACGATGTCATGAACGTTCCCGATGCGACAGAAGACGTGCAGGCTCTGCACGAAAATTCATACGCTTGTTTGATTCGGGTGCGCACACCTTCTCGGAAAACCACTTGATTGTCAATGCGCTACCGAGCAGGTGCGCCGACGCAAATCGGAAATATCAGATTAAATCTATAAAATATTGTTTTAAAACAGTAATATATTAATACAATCCAGAAACGATATTAGCATCTTACTCACTGCATCTTATAGTCCGACCGGCATTTGATGCAGAGGTTTCAGCGACGCGTACAGCACCTCAACTGCGCCGATATCGGCAGGTTCGATCCAGTGCACCAGCACCGAAAAGCTTTGCCTGTCGATTCCGGCCACGGAAGTTGGTAGCTGAACCAGCAATGATTCGATCTCTTCATCCACGTCAGCCCCGTGCCGTTTCTCCCATCCGTGCTCGTTCCGCCGAAAACTGAACTCCTGCTCCAGCGCGCACCGGTTCAGGGCCAGGCGATAACCGACGCAACGAGCAAGCGCCGGGTCCCTCTCATTTGCCGCCTGGCGCTCCACGATAAAACCGTACTTGCGCGCTTCTTCTCGCAATCGATGCAGATGCAACTCTCTGCCCCGAGGTAGCAGCTTTTGCAGTGTCGATATCAGCACGGCCGCGACCAGACCCACGATTACCCAGCTCATAGCGGCAGGCCGATGAATTCGCCTTGAAAACCACTCGTTGTATCTATTAGGCAGTGGACTGGATTATAAAGACTGTTAGTATCAGCGAAAAAGCCAGGAGGAACCTGCATGCTTTACTCTCATGTGCTAGTGGCAGTGGATCTGATTGATGAGTGCCGCTCGGTTGCTGACCATGCCGTGTCGCTGGCCAAGGCTCTCGACGCCAAACTCACCTTGCTGCATGTCGTGGAGCCTCTGGCGATGGCCTATGGTGGTGACGTGCCCATGGACCTTTCAATGCTGCAACAGCAGCAATTTGAACAGGCCCGCGAGCGAATGCAAGCTTTCGCCGGTGATTATGGCCTACCGGAGGACCAGTTGCAGATAGCTTTCGGGCATCCCCGGCAGGAAATACACCGGGTCAGCACTGAACAAGCTTGCGACCTGATCGTCGTCGGCAGCCATGGTCGCCACGGGTTGGCATTACTGCTGGGCTCTACTGCCAACGATGTATTGCATGGTGCACCCTGCGACGTCATCGCCGTGCGCCTGGCGAAGAAGAAAAAGTAGAACGGCTTTTTCAGCTTTGCATGTCGTCGAGTTCGGCCCAGCGCTCCAAAGCCTTGTCCAGCTCCGCCTGCTTCACAGCCATGGCTTCGATCACTGGCGCGGTCGCATCATGGGGCTGCTGATAAAAGCCGGGCTGATTGACCTTCTGTTGTAGCGCCACCAGCTCGGTCTCAAGTTTTTCCATCAGCGCAGGCAGCGTATCCAGCTCACGCTGCAATTTATAGCTGAGCTTGGCTTTGGTGGCTGCAGGCTCGGCTACTTGAGACGGGACCTGAACAGCTTGGCTGGACTCGGCGGTAGCCGATTCATCCTTGCTTTCTACCCCCCACTCCGCCAACGACTCGATCCTGCCGCCTTGACGTAGCCAGTCGGCATAACCGCCGACGTATTCGCGCACGGAACCGTTGCCCTCGAATACCAGACTACTGGTCACCACGTTGTCGAGGAACAGCCGATCATGGCTTACCAGCAACACAGTGCCATCGAAGCCGGCTAGCACGTCTTCGAGCAGTTCCAGCGTTTCCACATCAAGATCATTGGTCGGCTCATCGAGGACCAGTACGTTGGCCGGCTTGCTGAAAAGCCTGGCCAGCAGAAGCCGAGCCCGCTCACCACCAGACAGGGCTTTGACCGGCGTCCGCGCACGCTCAGGCGAAAACAGGAAGTCGCCCAAATAGCTGATTACATGTCGGCGTTCTCCGTTGATTTCGATGAAATCGCGGCCTTCCGAAATATTGTCGATCACCGAACGTTCGAGTTCGAGCTGGCCCCGGAGCTGGTCAAAGTAGGCCACCTCGAGCTTGGTGCCATGCTTGATAACACCGGTTGTGGGCTCCAGTTGCCCAAGCAACAGCTTGAGCAGCGTACTTTTGCCCGACCCATTGTTGCCGATCAGTCCAATTCGGTCGCCGCGCAACACATGGGTAGTCAAGTTGCGAATCAGCGGCGCTTGGCCCGGCCAGGCAAAGCTGACGTTCTCGACCTCAATAACCCGTTTGCCCGACGAGTCGGCGGTCTCCAGCTGAAAGCTGGCACGACCTTGGCGCTCAAGGCGCTGGGACCGTTCGTCACGCATCGCCTTAAGCGCCCTTACCCGCCCTTCATTGCGGGTCCTGCGTGCCTTGATACCCTGCCGGATCCAGACCTCTTCCTGGGCCAGACGCTTGTCAAACAAGGCGTTGGCGCTTGCCTCGGCGGCCAACTGCTGTTCCTTGTGCTCCAGAAAGCTTGAATAGTTGCCCTTCCAGTCGATCAGGTTGCCGCGATCCAACTCTAGAATGCGAGTCGCCAGCGCTTGCAGGAACTGACGATCATGGGTGATGAACAGCACAGCGCCACGAAACTCCAACAGCACCTGTTCCAGCCAGGCAATGGTATGGATATCGAGATGGTTGGTCGGCTCATCGAGGAGAAGCACATCTGGCTCGGCCACCAGAGCCTGGGCCAGCAGTACCCGCCTGCGCCAGCCGCCCGAGAGCTCCGACATGCGTTTCTCTGCCGGAAGCTCCAGACGGGTTAGGGTAGTTTCTACCAGTTGGTTGAGCCGCCAGCCATCTTTGGCCTCAAGGCGGGTCTGCACCTTTTCCAGCCGATCCAGTTCGGCTTCGCCCATTTCACCATGTATCAGATGATGGTATTCGGCAAGCAGCTCGCCCACTCCGGCCAGGCCAGCCGCAACAACGTCATACACAAGCTGATCACCTGCTTCAGGCAACTCCTGGGGCAGCTGTCCGATTTTCAGGCCCGGCGCATACCAGATATCCCCTTCATCCGCCGACTGATCGCCATTGAGCAACTTGAACAGACTTGATTTGCCAGCGCCATTGCGTCCGATAAGGCAGACGCGCTCACCCCGATCCAGCTCGAAGCCAACCTTGTGCAGCAACGGATTCAAGCCATAGGCCAGAGAGACATCAGTAAACGAGAGCAGAGCCATAACACACCTTTAACTTATACAGGCCGGCATTCTACCTGTCCCCGGAGTGTCCTGCATGTTTATTCAGGCCAGCCCCTTTGCCCGCCGACGGCAAACCGCTAAGCTGTCGTGAAGCCTGTTCTATTCCCTCTTGCGATATTTTCAAACGCCCATCCGGGCAGGATTCATGATGCGTCGTCAAATTGCCATTTCCATCAAAAAGATCATTTTCCTATTTCTCATCTCCTTGTTTCTAACCACGCCTTCCCTCGCCGCCGATAATAAACTCCTGGCGCAGCGGCAAAGCTTTGATCAGGCCATGGCAGCGCTGAAGGCCGGGAAAACTGAACGTTACCAGAGCCTCAAACAAGGCTTGGCGGATTATCCGCTCTATCCCTATTTGTTACTGGAAGAGCTGAACCGGCAGGACAAGCCATCACATCGTCGGGTAGAGGAGTTTTTGCTAACCTACGGCGATCTCCCTGCCGCACAGGGACTCAGGAACACCTGGCTGCGCCGCCTTGCACGGGAACAACAGTGGTCCATGCTGCGCAAGAACTACGATGCGGCCAGCCAGGATGCCGGCCTGGACTGCCTGCTGACCAATCAAATGTGGCGCGAAGGTGAAGTCACCAAAGCCATGCAGCGAGCAACCGAGCTCTGGACCGTCGGTCGCTCACAGCCGAAGGAATGCGATCCGCTGTTCGAGCGCTGGATGAACGCCGGAGGGCTTACTTCAGAGGTCGTCTGGCAGCGCATCAGGCTGGCTTTGCTGTATCGTCAGGATGCTCTGGCGCATTACCTGGTGCGACAGATGCCGGAGCAAACCACCCTCGCACAACGATTCGTGGATACGGCCACCAAGCCCAGCCGGTTAAGCCAGACGGCCAACTACCGGCCGAGCGGCAGCCAGCCACCCATCAAGCTGGCCGATATAGTGACCGTAGCGTTGCGCCGCATGGGCCGCGACGACCCTGCCGCAGCCATGGCGCTGTGGCCGCTCTATCGCGATCTGCCGTTCGCCAGCACCGACCGCCTGGCAATCACCCGCGACATAGGGGTGCGCATGGCGAAACGTCACAACCCAGACGCATTGGCGTTCATGGCGGCCAACGACCCCAACATGGAAGACGATCAGGTCAGTGAATGGCGCATCCGCCTCGCGCTACGAACCCAGCAGTGGGATATCGCCCAACGGTTGACCCAGGCAATGCCTGAAACAATGCAGCAGCAAAGCCGCTGGCGCTACTGGAAGATCCGTAGCGCTCAACTGGCCTCGCCGCAGGATGAACTCAAATCCGAGTACGCCAAGCTTGCAGAGGAACGGGATTTCTATGGCTTCATTGCTGCGGAACGCAGCCGTCAGCCCTATGCTCTGAATCACCAGCCCGCCAAAGTTGACGCTGAAGTAGAAGCCAAGGTTGCTCAGACCGGTGGCATTCGTCGCGCCAAGGAATTTCTGGCGCGTGGAGAAGTGGTCGACGCACGCCGCGAGTGGTATCACGTGGGCCAACAGTTCAGTCGCGATGAGCTGATTGCCCAGGCAATCATGGCGAACGAGATGCAATGGTATTTTCCGGCTATCCGGGGCATCAGCCTGGCGCAGTACTGGGATGACCTGGACATTCGTTTTCCGCTGGCCTACCAGGAGCCAATCACTCAACAGGCAAAAGTCCGGCAGTTGAATTCGCCATGGGTCTACGCCATCACCCGTCAGGAAAGCGCGTTCATGGCTGACGTTCGCTCGCACGCCGGAGCCACAGGGCTGATGCAACTGATGCCCGGTACCGCGCGGGAAACAGCCAAGCGTTATGGAATACCCCTTGGCAATCCGAATGATGTATTGATTCCGGAGCGCAACATCGCACTGGGAACGGCCTATCTTTCACAGCTACATAAACAGTTCAAAGGCAACCGGGTTCTAGCGTCCGCAGCTTATAACGCCGGCCCCGGCCGGGTCCGCCAATGGACCAGAGAGATCGACGGCATACCGGCCGATGTCTGGATAGAAGCCATACCCTTCGACGAGACACGGCAGTACGTGCAGAGCGTTCTGACCTATGCCGTAATATATGGAGACAAGCTGGGAATCAAACAGCCCGTGATGGAGCCACACGAGCAGTATCTTGAAGCGCCCTGAAACCAGGGCGCCAAAGGGTAGCGAAAGAGTCAATCAGCCAGAAGTTTGAGCCGCTCGCGCACGACTTCGACCAACTGATCGGGCTGAAATTTGGACAGGAATCCATCGCAGCCCACTTTTTCCACCATCGCTTTGTTGAAATTGCCGGACAGCGAAGTGTGCAGCACGACAAACAGATCCTTGAGACGCGGGTCCTTGCGGATTTCGGCCGTCAAGCGATAGCCATCCATTTCCGGCATCTCAGCGTCGGTGATGACCATTAGCAGTCGTTCGGAAATATTTTCATCTTCATCTGCCCAGGTCTGTAGCGTGTTCAAGGCGCGCAGGCCATCGGTCTCGACGTGCATGGTCAGGTTCAGCTGCGAAAGCGTCTCGCGCAATTGGTTGATGCCGGTAGGGGAATCATCCACCAGCAGCACTTCCCTGCCCCGCGCCTTGTTCAACAACGCTTCGTCCAGCAGGCCCTCGCTGACTCGCGTATTGAACGGCACGATTTCAGCCAGCACCTTCTCAACATCAATGATTTCGACCAACCGTTGATCATCCAACCTGGTAATAGCGGTCAGGTAGTGTGAACGACCCGCACCGCGTGGCGGCGGCTGCACGGTATCCCAGTTCAGGTTCATGATGCGGTCGACACTGCCAACCAGAAAGGCCTGCACGGAACGATTGTATTCCGTCACGATGATGGTGCTTTGCGGACTGACTGCCTGCGGCCGCAGCCCAATGGCGCCGGACAGATCAATAACCGGGATGGTTTGCCCGCGCAGATGGATGACACCGACCACGTGCGGATGACGCTGCGGCATCTCGGTTAACCGAGGCAACTGCAGCACTTCGCGGATCTTGAACACGTTGAGGGCAAACAGCTGTTGCCCGGCGAGTCTGAACAGCAGGATTTCCAGTCGGTTTTCACCTACCAGACGGGTTCGCTGATTGACGGTATCCAGAACTCCAGCCATGGTGTGCCTCGCAAATTGTCATCAGGTGAGTCGCCACCTGTCCTATTTGCAGTGTACCCATTCGGCGCGGGTAATACAGCACCCGCGCCCTTGGCCGGCGAATCAATAAAAGGCGTTTTCGGTCACGGTATGGTCTGTTACATCGCGTACGCCGGTAAGCTCGGGGATCCGCGCAACCAACGTCTTCTCGATGCCCTCCTTCAGCGTTACGTCAACCATCCCGCAACCCTGGCAGCCGCCACCGAACTGGAGAATGGCGATGCCGTTTTCCACTACATCTATCAGTTTGACCTCACCGCCATGACTCGCAAGGCCAGGGTTGATCTCGGTCTGCAACAGATAATTGATGCGCTCATTCAACGGGCTGTCGTCGTTGACCATAGGCACCTTGGCATTCGGCGCCTTGATCGTAAGCTGCCCGCCCATACGGTCGGTAGCATAGTCAACGACTGCGTCTTCCAGGAACGGCTCGCTAACAGCGTCAACCCAGACTCCAAAGGAGTTCAGCTTGATAACCCGGTCTTCCGGTTTCTCTTCACCCGGCTTGCAATAGGCGATGCAGGTTTCCGCATAAGACGTACCCGGCTGGGTGATAAAAACCCGAATGCCGATACCGGGCGTTTCCTGTTTCGCCAACAACTCGGCCAGATAAACTTCGGCTGCTTCGGTAAGATGGATGCCTGCCATGAAATGCCTCTTGCACAGTGACTTTATGGCGCCATTGTACGGGATTGAGGCCAGCGGATAAAGACATACCTTTTTAGTAGGGTATTACCCGATTTTTCATCCGCTCAACCCCCCAGAGCGGAAATGAGCGCCTGGTTAAAGGCCGGAATATCGTCAGGCTTGCGGCTGCTGATAAGATTGCCGTCGGTCACCACTTCTTCGTCAACCCATTGGGCGCCGGCGTTACGCAAATCATCAGCAAGCGATGGCCAGCTGGTCATCCGCTTCCCTTTCACCACTCCAGTTGAAGCGAGAATCCAACCGCCGTGACAAATCACCGCGATGGGTTTGCCCGCCTTGGCAGCGTCTTTGACCAAGGACTGGGCATTCTTGTCCAGGCGAATATTGTCCCCATTCACCACTCCGCCGGGCAAAACGATGGCGTCGTAATCGCCAACATGTGCGTTTTCGAAGGTCTGGGCGACGGCAAAGGAGTCGGCCGGAGTGGTGTGATTCCAGCCCTTAACCTCGCCCTTGTCCGCAGAGAGTATGTCCGCGACGGCGCCAAGCTTTTCCAGCGCGTCCTTGGGGCCGGTCAGCTCCACCTGCTCAAAACCGTCGGTAACCAATAGTGCGACCCGCTTGCCATTTAAAGAGTTGCTCATATAAATCTCCACCGCAGTTCGTGTTCAGATTACGACCGGCCGCAGGAAGAAAGTTCAAGTTGCAAGGGGTACGGCGACCCTCAGACATTCAGTGTTGGGACAGCTTCTGCTAAGCTAGCCGGCTTCTCAGCGTGAAATCCCCGGAGTATTGATGCTTGATCTAACCGCTCGTCTGACCGCCCTGCATGAGGCGTTGCGCCAGCGCATCCTGATTCTTGATGGCGGCATGGGGACGATGATTCAAAGCTACCGGCTGGAAGAGGCCGATTTTCGCGGTGACCGTTTCGCCGACTGGCCTTCAGACTTGAAAGGCAACAATGACCTTCTGGTACTCACGCGTCCCGATGCCATTGGCGCGATGGAAAAAGCCTATCTTGATGCTGGCGCCGACATTATCGAGACGAACACCTTCAATTCCACCCGTGTATCCCAGGCTGACTACGGGATGCAGGAAATCTCCTACGAGCTGAACCTTGAAGGGGCACGTCTGGCTCGTCGCATCTGCGATGAAAAAACCGCCGAAACCCCTGATCGCCCGCGCTTTGTAGCCGGCGTACTAGGCCCGACTAGCCGTACCTGCTCAATATCGCCTGACGTGAACAACCCGGGGTTTCGCAACGTTAGCTTCGATGAGCTGGTCGAGAATTATGTGGAGTCCACCCGGGGCTTGATCGAGGGCGGCGCCGACCTGATATTGATAGAAACCATCTTTGACACCCTGAACGCCAAAGCCGCGATCTTCGCTGTCCAGCAAGTCTTCGAAGACACCGGCATCGAACTGCCGATCATGATCTCAGGCACCATTACCGATGC
The DNA here is from genome assembly GCA_011050525.1 of Halopseudomonas xinjiangensis. Classification (GTDB taxonomy): domain Bacteria; phylum Pseudomonadota; class Gammaproteobacteria; order Pseudomonadales; family Pseudomonadaceae; genus Halopseudomonas; species Halopseudomonas xinjiangensis_A. Next base: position 240,444 of record DRFO01000030.1, on the reverse strand, counting down.
CTCCGGACGCACGCTATCCGGCCAGACCACCGAGGCTTTCTGGAACTCGGTGCGTCATGCCAAGCCCGTTTCCGTAGGCCTGAACTGCGCGCTGGGCGCCAAAGAGCTGCGCCCCTATCTGGAAGAGCTTTCACAAAAAGCTGAGACGCATATTTCTGCACACCCCAACGCCGGTCTGCCCAACGAATTTGGCGAATACGACGAAACCGCAACCGAAATGGCAGAGGTCGTTGAAGAATTTGCCGCCGCTGGCTTTCTGAATATTGTGGGCGGTTGCTGCGGGACTACACCCGATCACATCCGGGCGATTGCCGAGGTCGTCGCCAAGTATCCGCCCCGCGCCATTCCGGATATTCCCAAAGCCTGCCGCTTGTCTGGTCTCGAGCCTTTTACCATCGACCGCAACTCGCTATTCGTCAACGTCGGAGAACGCACCAATATCACTGGCTCAGCCAGATTCGCCAGGCTGATCCGCGAGGACAATTACACCGAAGCCCTCGACGTAGCGTTGCAGCAAGTGGAGGCCGGCGCCCAGATCATCGACATCAATATGGATGAGGGCATGCTGGACTCGAAGGCGGCGATGGTCACCTTCCTCAACCTGATAGCTGGCGAGCCGGACATTTCCCGCGTACCAATCATGATCGATTCTTCTAAATGGGAAGTGATCGAAGCTGGGCTGAAATGCATCCAGGGCAAGGGGATTGTCAATTCGATCTCGATGAAGGAAGGCGTCGAACAGTTCAAACAGCAGGCGCGGCTGTGCAAGCGCTACGGCGCAGCGGTGGTGGTCATGGCCTTTGACGAGAAAGGCCAGGCAGACACGGAAACGCGCAAGAAAGAAATCTGCAAGCGCTCCTACGACATCCTGGTCGACGAGGTCGGCTTTCCGCCAGAAGACATCATTTTTGACCCCAACATCTTCGCCATCGCTACCGGTATCGAGGAGCACAACAATTACGCGGTCGATTTCATCAATGCCTGCGCCTATATTCGCGACAACCTTCCCTATGCGCTGACCTCTGGCGGCGTGTCGAACGTATCGTTCTCGTTCCGGGGCAACAATCCGGTACGCGAAGCCATCCATTCGGTCTTCCTGTTCCATGCGATCAAAGCTGGCCTGACCATGGGTATCGTCAACGCCGGGCAGTTGGAGATCTACGACGAGATTCCCAAGGAGCTCCGTGACTGCGTGGAGGACGTGGTTCGCAACCGCAACGCGAACGGGACAGAGGCACTGTTGGAGATAGCCGACAAGTACAAGGGCGACGGCAGCGTCAAGGAAGCCGAGACCGAGGAATGGCGCGGCTGGAACGTCAACAAGCGGCTCGAGCACTCCCTGGTGAAAGGCATAACCGCCTGGATCGTCGAGGATACTGAAGAGGCTCGCCAGCAGTGTGTGCGCCCCATTGAGGTAATTGAAGGTCCGTTGATGTCCGGCATGAATATCGTCGGAGACCTGTTCGGGTCCGGGAAGATGTTCCTGCCCCAGGTCGTCAAATCCGCCCGAGTGATGAAACAGGCGGTGGCTCACCTGATTCCATTTATCGAGGCGGAAAAGGGCGACAAGCCCGAGGCCAAGGGCAAGATCCTCATGGCTACGGTTAAGGGTGACGTACATGACATCGGCAAGAACATCGTTGGCGTGGTGCTTGGCTGCAACGGCTATGACGTGGTCGACATGGGCGTGATGGTTCCCGCAGAGAAAATCCTGCAAACGGCCATTGCCGAGAAGTGCGACATCATCGGCCTCTCCGGTCTGATTACCCCTTCGCTGGACGAGATGGTCCATGTCGCCAAGGAAATGCAGCGCCAGGGCTTCACCCTGCCGCTCATGATTGGCGGCGCAACGACCTCCAAGGCGCATACGGCAGTCAAAATCGACCCGCACTACAAGAACGACGCGGTGATATACGTCACCGATGCTTCCCGCGCCGTGGGTGTAGCAACTAGCCTGCTGTCCAAGGAAATCAAGCCTGACTATGTCGCCAAGATTCGAGAAGATTACGCCGTGGTTCGTGAGCGCACCGCCAACCGCAGCGCCCGCACCGAACGACTGCCCTATGCCAAGGCGATCAGCAACAAACTGCAGCTGGATTGGGAGAGCTACACCCCCCCTGCCCCGACGTTCACCGGCCCAAGGCTGCTGGAAAATATCGATCTGGAGGAGCTCGTCGAGTATATCGACTGGACGCCGTTTTTCATTGCCTGGGATCTGGCAGGAAAGTATCCGCGCATTCTGGATGACCAAGTAGTTGGCGAAGCGGCCCGTTCACTGTTCGCTGACGCACAGGGGATACTGCGCAAGCTCATTGACGAAAAGCTGATTCAGGCCCGAGCGGTTTTCGGTTTCTGGCCCGCCAATCAGATAAACGAAGACGACATCGCCGTGTATGGCGAAAGCGGGAAGCAACTGGCTACGCTACACCAGCTACGCCAGCAGATTGTCAAACCCGACGCCAAGCCCAATCTCTGCCTGGCCGATTTCGTCGCGCCTGAAGGCAGCGGCAAGACGGACTACATCGGCGGCTTTATAACCACGGCCGGCATAGGTGCCGAAGAGGTGGCCAAGGCTTACGAAGCCAAAGGTGATGACTACAATGCGATCATGGTGAAGGCCTTAGCGGACCGTTTGGCTGAGGCCTGCGCCGAATGGCTTCACGCCCGGGTACGTAAAGAGCACTGGGGTTATGATCGGGATGAACAACTGAATGGCGACGACCTGATCCGAGAAAAATACCGTGGTATTCGCCCTGCCCCTGGCTATCCGGCCTGCCCTGATCATACGGAAAAAGCTACCCTGTTCCGACTGCTTGATGCAGACAACATTTCCGGCGTAACGCTTACGGAACATTTCGCCATGTTCCCGACGGCGGCCGTAAGTGGCTGGTATTTTGCGCACCCGCAGAGCCAGTATTTCGCGGTGGGGAAGATAGACAAGGATCAGGTCGAATCCTACAGCCAGCGCAAGGGCCAGCCTGTGGCTGTGAGCGAGCGCTGGCTATCACCTAACCTCGGATACGACGCCTGATTAATGGCTCGAGACGACCAAGCGACGAGGTAATCATGACAGGCGAGAAGCACGACACACACAAAAAAGACACTGAAGGGATGAGCTTTCGCGACACACTGGTAAGCGTTTTATTTGCGGCGCTAGGCGTTCAAAGCAGCAAATCAAGGGAGCGGGATTTCACTAAAGGCAAGCCAAGCCATTTCATTATGCTGGGCATTGCCTTTACGGGTGTTTTCATTCTGGTGATATTGGGAGTGGTAAACCTCGTCCTGCACCTGGCCGAAATCTGATAATTATTGCGTACTTACCCAAAAAACGGCCGTGAGCACCGCGATAAGGATAAATGAAACGGCAGCAAAGGCGTCCAGATGGCTATCCCCCTGCTCGGGGTTTTGAATTTCATGGTCATTCATGGGTGCTATCCTCTTCTTGTTGTTGCGCACTAGCAGTGCGTTGCTTACCCTGCTAGTTAAGACCATCCAGCTTTGAAGTACAAGTGGTGGATTACCACTACTTTTGATCTAAACATATAGATAAACATTCCTTTTGCGCATAACGGAAAACTGCTATTGTCTGCGCGCTTCCTGAGCCCCGCAGGATAAAAGCCATTGTTAGATAAGGGGTCGTTCCGACACCCCAACAACAGGTTGTCAGCATGTATATTTACGATGAGTATGATCAACGGATCGTAGAGGAACGCGTCAAGCAGTTCCGCGATCAGACCCGCCGCTACCTGGCCGGCGAGCTGAGTGATCCGGAATTTTTGCCACTGCGCCTGCAGAACGGCTTGTATGTTCAGCGTTACGCGCCGATGCTGCGTGTCGCAAATCCTTATGGCCTGGTGTCCTCCAGACAGATGCGCAAACTGGCATTCATTGCGCGTGAGTATGACAAGGGCTATGCGCACTTCAGCACGCGCCAGAATATTCAGTTCAACTGGCCAAGCCTGGAAGACGTGCCGGATATTCTTGCCCACCTGGCAGAAGTCCAGAAGCATGCGATCCAAACCAGTGGCAACTGCATCCGCAACACCACCACCGATGAGTTCGCCGGCGTGGCCGCCGACGAACTCGTGGATCCGCGCCCATGGTGTGAAATCATCCGTCAATGGTCCACCTTCCACCCAGAATTCGCCTACCTGCCACGCAAATTCAAGATTGCGGTTAATGGGGCCGTGGAAGATCGCGCTGCTACCGGTGTGCACGACATCGGACTGCACGTCGTGAAAAACGAAGCCGGCGAGATAGGATTCACCGTACTGGTGGGCGGCGGCCTCGGTCGCACACCGATCGTCGGCTCGGTGATACGTGAGTTCCTGCCATGGGAGCATCTGCTCACCTACCTGGACGCCGTTCTGCGTGTATACAACCGCTACGGTCGTCGAGACAACAAGTTCAAGGCTCGCATCAAGATTCTGGTCAAGGCCCTGACCCCTGCCGTATTCGGGGAAAAGGTCGAGGCCGAGTGGGAGCACACCAAGGATGGACCGGGCACGCTTACCGCGGAAGAGGTTGAGCGCGTCGCCGCGCATTTCACCGCGCCCGCCTATGAGACGTTTGCAGGAGACGATAACGACTATCTGGCCAAGCGGCAGAGCGAGAAAGGCTTTAATAACTGGGCCATGCGCAATGTTCATCCGCACAAGGTGCCCGGTTACGCCGCCGTCACGTTGTCGTTGAAGCCTACGGCGGTAGCACCCGGCGATATTACCGATCAACAGATGGACGCCGTGGCCGATCTCGCAGACCGCTACAGCTTTGGCGAGATTCGCGTCACACATCAGCAGAACCTGGTGCTGGCAGACATTCGTCAGAGTGACTTATACGAGCTATGGCAAGTTTGTCGCGAGCTGGGCTTCGCCACCCCCAATATCGGGTTGCTGACCGACATCATCTGCTGCCCCGGCGGTGATTTCTGCTCCCTGGCCAATGCCAAATCGATCCCGATCGCGGAAGCCATTCAGCGTACCTTCGATGATCTGGACTACCTGCACGACATCGGCGAGCTCGATCTGAATATCTCCGGCTGCATGAACGCCTGCGGCCATCACCACGTAGGCCATATCGGCGTGCTCGGGGTGGACAAGAAAGGCGCGGAGTTCTATCAGGTTTCTCTGGGTGGCGACAGCGGCCGTAATGCCGTGATTGGCCAGATTCTCGGGCCATCGTTCGCTGCAGAACAGATGCCTACCGTGATCCAGAATGTTATCGGGGTTTACTTGAACAGCCGTACGCCTGAGGAACAGTTTATCGATACCTATCAGCGTATCGGCATGGCCCCGTTCAAGGAGCGCGTTTATGCAACGAATAATTAAGGACGATCAGGTCGTCGATGAAACCTGGCACCTGCTGTCCAAGGATGCCACGCTCGACGGCCTGTCCAACTGCGATGATCTACTCGTCCCGCTGGCCCTCTGGCTTGATCACGCCCATGCCCTGAAGGCCCGCGACGGTGGGCTGGGTGTCTGGCTGGATAGCGACGAGGAGGTCGAACTGATCGCGAATGACTTGCAGCATTTTCAGGTCATTGCGCTGAACTTTCCGGTGTTCAGCGATGGTCGGCATTACTCCAGCGCTCGTCTTTTGCGCGACCGATATGGCTTCAAGGGAGAAATTCGCGCTATTGGTGACGTGCTTCGCGACCAGTTATTCTTCATGAAACGCTGCGGGTTCGACGCATTTGCCGTGCGCGAAGACCGCGATCCCTATGAAGCACTGGAAAGCCTCAAGGATTTTTCCGAGGTGTACCAGCCGGCGACTGATCAGCCTCTTCCGCTGTTCCGCAGACGCCAGGCCCAGGGATAGTCATCCCTGCAACAGCGTAATCCAACTGGGCTGAGTTCCGAGCCGTAACGGACTCAGCCCAGCGGCTTTAGCTGCCACTTGCGCCACTGCAAGTGCCGAGCCTTTACCTCACTGCAAATTCACAACTACCCTGCCAACCATTTTCCCTGCGATTATCTTTTCAATCTCGCCAGGTAGATCATCGAGCCCTACCTCACGGGAAAGGCTGCTCAGATCCGTCTTCCACTGCACCGACAAGCGGTCCCACATTGAGGCTTTTACCACGAGGGGTTGTTCAACCGAATCGATGCCCATCAGGTTCACGTTGCGCAAAATGAAGGGCAATACGCTCGCCTGGAACTGGACGCCAGCGGTAAGGCCGCAGCAGGCAACGCCAGCGCCGTAGCGCAGGGATTTCACTATATTGAACAGAATATCGCCGCCAACGGTATCGACCGCCCCAGCCCATTGCTCCTTGAGCATAGGCTTTTCCTTGCCCGCTTCAAGCGCTGACCTTTCGATGACCTGTGTAGCGCCGAGTTTCTTCAGGAACTCAGTTTGGGTAGCCTTACCGGTGACGGCGGCTACTTCGTAGCCCAAGCCGGCAAGCATCGCGACCGCGATACTGCCAACACCACCGGTGGCTCCGGTGACAAGCACCGGACCCTGCCCTGGCTGCAGGCCAGCCTGCTCGAGCTTGTCGATGCATAGGGCAGCAGTCAATCCCGCCGTGCCCAGCATCATGCTTTCACGCAACGTCAGACCTGCTGGGCGCTTCAACACCCACCCGGCCGGCACGCGAATATACTGACCGTAGCCGCCCGCAGTGTTCATGCCCAGGTCATAACCGGTCACGATCACCTCATCGCCCACCGCGAGCTCGGATACCGAACTGGCTTCGACGATACCGGCGGCATCGATACCAGGGGTATGCGGATACTGACGGGTTACCCCTTTGTTTCCCGTAGCAGACAAAGCGTCCTTGAAATTCAGCGACGAATACTTGACCCGAATAAGTACTTCACCAACGGGCAAGTCATCGATGTGCCGCAGCGCCACCTGGGAAATATAGCCACCCTCTTTTTCGCTGACTACCAAAGCCTTGAATTCAGACATGCCTTGCTCCTACCAGAAACGTTGATTGTGAAAGCGTGATGCCCAGGTCAGCAGAAGCCGATCGAGGGTGGCCGACAAACCGGAAGACAACTTGTCCTGCATGCGCTTGCGAATCACGTAATGAACTTCAAACACATCGGCCTGCCCGACTCGCTGGCTGATGTATTGATCGCTGGTCTTGATTTCATCCGCGAGCTGATTATCCACTGCCTCCAGACCAAACCAGACCTCGCCCGTGGCGACTGCCTCAACATCAAGTGACGGACGATAGCGTCCGACGAAGCCCTTGAAAAGCCGATGAATATTTTCCAGATCTTCCTGGAATTTCTCCCGGCCTTTCTCGCTATTTTCTCCAAACAAGGTCAGCGTACGCTTGTACTCCCCTGCCGTCAGCATCTCGTAGTCGATATCATGCTTTCGTAGTATGCGGTTGAAGTTGGGGATTTGCGCCACCACACCTATCGAACCAAGCATCGCGAAGGGTGCTGCCAGTATTCGATCAGCTATACAGGCCATCATGTATCCGCCGCTCGCTGCCACCTTATCGACGCAAACGGTAAGCGGTACTCCTGCATCCCGAACACGGGTTAGTTGGGAGGCAGCCAGCCCATAAGCGTGAACCATTCCGCCGCCGCTCTCCAGCTTGACCACTATTTCGTCCTGCGGGGTGGCCAGTTCCAGAACAGCCGTTACCTCCTGACGAAGGTTTTCAAGGGCACTGGCCTTGATATCCCCATTGAAATTCAACACGAACACCCTGGACCGTTCCGACCCAGCCTTGGAATTTGCCTTGTCCGCCAGCTTGCGAGCTTTGTGCATCGCCTTGAAGGCCGGTTTATCCAGCACGGCCTGGCCCAGCCGCTCTGTCATGCGGGCCAGTTGGGCGTTCAACTTATTCACCGTCAGGGTGCCTTCCGCGCGCCTGTTTTTGCCTTTCAATGAGGCAATCATCGCGATAATCAACAGCACAACCACCAGCACCGTCACAGCTTTCGCCAAGAACAAACCATATTCTGCTAGCCATTCCACAGACATCACTCCAAGGTCAAAATAATTGGCCTCCAGCATACAGGATGAATCCGTCAGCCGGCAGGATACGGATCGGGGATGATTCAAACGAGCGTATGATTTTGGTTGACAGCGCCAATACCTCCCCATACCCTCATGACTGATTCAAATAAGGGTAAACAACGTGGGTAGTATTTATCTGATCAGGCATGGACAAGCGTCCCTCGGAGCAGCAGATTACGACGTGCTTTCCCCCATCGGGATCGAACAATCCAAGCTGCTCGGCCAGCATTTCGATCAGTTGGGCGTAACATTTGACCGTTGCGTTGCCGGACAGATGCTGCGCCAGATCGATACCGGCAAGCATGCATTGGCTGCGATGCCGCACGCACCCACCACGACGATCGATAGTGATCCGGCCTTCAATGAATACCACTCCGACAAGGTGATTGCGACCTATCTGCCGCGCATTATTGAAAGCCAGCCGGACGCGCGGTATTACATCGAGAACGCAGGTCAACACCGCAAGGAATTCCAGGGAATATTCAGCCAGGTAATTACCCACTGGATCACCGACGAGAGTCGTTGCGACACCTGTGAGCCGTGGACCGATTTCGTCGAGCGCGTCCGCGGGGGCCTTGAAAGGGTTCTGGCGGCTGCCGGACGCGGGCAGAACATTGCCATCTTCACGTCAGGGGGAGCCATTACCGCCGCCCTGCAACTGATCACGCACATGCCGGCTACCAGCGCCTTCGAGCTGAACTGGCAAATCGTGAATACTTCTGTAAGCCGTCTACAATACGGTAAAGGCAAGCTCAGCCTGGCCTCGTTCAACGGCCAAGCTCATCTTGATCTGCACAAGCGCGCGGAATGGCTGACTTACAGATAATTACCCGGCAACGGCTTAACCATTGCCCTACGAACCATCACAATAAGGACCGGCATATGACCACTGTTACAGAGATCATCAACAACATGGAATCCAAGTTCAATCCGGCCGCTGCTCAGGGCGTGGATCTGGTTTTCCAGTTCAACATCGAAGACGACGACAACTTCCATGTTGCTGTCAAAGACGGCACATGCAATGCGGAAAAAGGCGATGCCGCCAACCCTAACGTCACATTGATCATGGACAGCGAAACCCTGTCCGGCGTCATCAGCGGCGAGACTGACGGCATGCAGGCTTTCATGGCTGGCAAGCTGCGCGCCGAAGGCGACATGATGCTGGCGCTCAAGCTGGGCGAACTGTTTCCAGCCTGATTCGCGGCTGTACTAGCAAAAAACCGGAGCCACTGCTCCGGTTTTTTGTGTCCTGATGGCAAGACCAGCCACTGCCAAACTAGACGCGTGCAGGACCACTATTCAGATTCAACCCAGGCCTGCGCCTGTAGCCATTGATCCAGCCAATCGATACCCAACACCCAGCCTGATAACACGATTCAAACACTCGTTTGAGCTTGTGACCGCAGCAAGCCTGCATTAGATTAGCTGATTGTTCATGTCCATCATCATAAGGAATGCCATGACCCTTACAGACCAGGCCAGCACCATCCGCGAAGGCGAGGAGCTGGATGTTCAGGCAGTCGACACGTATTTGAAGAGCCAGATTGAAGGCCTCGAAGGCACACCTGCGATCCGCCAGTTCCCCGGGGGCGCTTCCAACCTCACCTACCTGGTCGCTTATCCGGACAAGGAATTCGTGTTGCGCCGCCCTCCCTTCGGCAAGAAGGCAAAGTCTGCCCACGACATGGGCCGCGAGTTTCGCATTCTGAATCAGTTGAAGGATGGCTTCCCCTATTGCCCCAAAGCCTATGCGCATTGCACTGACGAGTCAGTGCTGGGCTGCGAATTTTACGTGATGGAGCGGGTAAACGGCATCATTCTGCGCTCCGAGCTGCCCCCTGAACTGGGGCTGGATGAACAGAAAACCCGTGAGCTTTGCCAGAGCTTTATCGATAAATTCGTGGATCTGCATAATGTTGACTACGCAGCCTGCGGGTTGTCTGATCTGGGCAAACCCGAAGGCTACGTCAAACGCCAAATTGAAGGATGGATCGACCGTTACCAGAAAGCCGCGACGCCGGACGCTCCAACCTGGGAACCGGTCATGGCGTGGTTACGAGAGAAGATGCCTGCTGACCACCACAAGCCAGGCATTGTTCACAATGACTATCGCTTCGACAATGTGATTCTCGACCCGCAAAGCCCGATGGATATCATCGGTGTGCTGGACTGGGAGATGACCACTATTGGCGATCCGTTAATGGACCTGGGCAACACCCTCGCCTATTGGATCGAAGCCGGCGATCCACAACCGTTGCAGCTCATTCGCCGTCAGCCGAGCCATGCGCCGGGAATGCTCACCCGTCAGGAATTCGCGGATTATTATGCGGAGAAAGCCGGGATAGAAATAAGCAACCTGGACTACTACTACACCTACGGCTTGTTCCGCCTGGCGGGCATTGTTCAGCAGATCTATTACCGTTTTTATCATGGCCAGACCCAGGACAAGCGTTTCGGGCAATTCATTCACATGAACAAGCTGCTTGAACAGGTCAGCTTGTCAGTCATCAATAAATCAGCGCTGTAAGCGCACCATACAAGGACCTTTTCATGCAAAAGACTCAATTGTTCGATCTGGATGGCAAAGTAGCGCTGGTAACTGGTGCCAGCCGGGGCATCGGCGAAGCCATCGCCAAACTGTTGGCCCAGCAAGGCGCGCACGTTATCGTTTCCAGTCGCAAAATCGACGGATGCCAGGCGGTGGCAGACGCTATCGTCGCAGCGGGTGGCAAGGCGTCGGCCATTGCCTGTCATATCGGCGAGATGGGCCAGATCACTGATGCCATGTCCAAAATCCGTAGCGATTTCGGCAAGCTGGATATTCTGGTGAACAATGCTGCGACCAACCCTTTCTTCGGGAACGTCCTCGATACTGACCTGAGCGCCTTTCAGAAGACCGTCGACGTCAATATCCGCGGGTATTTCTACATGTCCGTTGAAGCCGGCAAGCTTATGCGCGAAAACGGTGGCGGCGCTATTTTGAACGTCGCGTCGGTCAATGGCGTGGTGCCGGGCGACATGCAGGGCATCTATTCCATTACCAAAGCGGCGGTCATTAACATGACCAAAGTCTTCGCCAAGGAATGCGCCCAGTTCGGCATTCGCTGCAACGCGTTGTTGCCAGGCCTGACCGATACCAAGTTTGCGTCTGCCCTGACCACCAATGACTCGATTTTAAAGCATGCACTGCAGCGCATTCCGCTGCGTCGTGCCGCTGATCCCACCGAGATGGCGGGGACTGTCCTTTATCTTGTAAGCGAAGCGTCCAGCTACACTACGGGTGCGGCGATCAACGTCGACGGCGGCCTGCTGTCCTGAAGGGTAGACCCCGGTCCGCTAGCGGGCCGGGGGCATTGCTCTACTCGAAGCGCTTGAGCGCCTTCGCAGCAACCGGATTCAGCGGGATAGGAGTCAATCCGGTAGAACCAATCTCCACGGCAAACCGGGCTCCTTGGACCATCGGCATGAAACGCAGGCTAAAGGCATCGGCCTCCACCAGCATCGGATTATTCAACTGATCCAGCCAGCACCAGAAATCCCGCCACCTGGGAGTCTCATGCAACGTACTGACGGCAGTCAGTGACCTGTCGCGCTGTTGTTCCAATGCCAGATAACGTCCTGCAAGTTTGTTCAGGCGGTAGCCATCGGCCAATCCCAGGGCCTGTGCGAAGCCGCTCCAGCGCAGAACTTGAGCATTCAGTTCCCACAGATCGCCCTCAAGCTCGATTCGACTGGTGACGCCATCAACCAGGAGCGACGCTTCGAATCGCTGCGGTCCTATTTCCTCCAGCTCCAATATAGCGACCGGCAACGCGGTCTCAACGGATTTGAACTGCTGGAGATCCCAGGCCGCAAAAATCAACGCCACACCAAAACCCACCATCAGCATCAGACAGCAGCCCTTAAGCCAGCCGAGCAGCCAGTCCATCCGCCATCCAAAGCGTAAAACCAGAACCACCAACAGCAACGCAAGGCCTACCATCAGGGCCGCCAATCCATAATATTGCATACTTCTCCTTGGGCCAGATCAAGCCGGAATCGGCGGTAAGGGCTGTCCCTCCAAACGGGCGAGGTGGCAGTCGATCAGCCATCGTGAAATGGTGCCCCGCGGCGGAATACCAGGCAGTTGGCTCACCGGCCACCAATGGGCTTCTTCGATTTCACCTGGCTGCGGGATTATGTCGCCACTGACATAACGGGCATGAAAGCCGAGCATCAATGAATTGGGAAACGGCCAGTTCTGGCTGCCTAGATATTCAAGCTGATCGACCTCCAGATTGACCTCTTCCTTGACCTCACGGTGAAGGCACTCTTCAACCGATTCGCCTGGCTCGATGAATCCAGCCAGCGTACTGAAGAAGCCCGCCCGGAAATGCGGAGACCGGGCAAGCAGAATCTCGTCGCCGCGGCTGATGAGTACAATTATGCAGGGAGATAATTTCGGATACTGCCGCAGACTGCAGGCCTCGCACTCCATTGCGCGCTCATCAACACGGGCCCGCATGCCCTGCCCGCAACGCCCACAGAAGCGATGGGTGTCGTGCCAGGCGTCCAACTGTTGAGCCAATCCCAGAACTCTGAACGTGACGTCGTCTATCTGGCCGATCAACCCGCGCAAACCATGCCAGCTTACGCCCGGCAGATCGGCCGGCTGGCTGAGACGCACCAACTGGCACGGCTTACCGTCAAGGTGGCCAAGCATAAGCGCAAATTCAACATCACCCAGATAACGTGCCACGTCGGGATCATGCAGCAGTCGCCCTTCATACATCGCGAAGCTTTGTTGATGGTAAAGAATCACCAGGCCATCAGCGTTTTGCTCAACGCCGCTACTAGCCGGAATGAAGCGACCGGAAGGTGGACGCATTACTAAGCCTCACTGATCTTGTAGCCAAGTTCCGCCAGACTGTCCTCTGCCAGAGTCAGTACGTCTGCGGTAGCGACCGTGGAGCGCTCGGCTGATTCAAGGTAGAACTCGATGCCGGTCAGAGCATCCGCCAGAACTTCAAGCTGTTGTGGTTGTGGCACTTCCTTGCGATCCAGCATGCTTTCCTGAATAAAGCGGGCCGCCAGGTGGATGATCGATGCGGCCCTGGTCATGCCGAGGAATATAAGCCCTCCACGTACCGTTTCGAGCGAGCCGGGCACATTCATCAAATGCATGGGGTCATTACCAGATTCCATGTAAGCGGTGATCGAGCGCTTGGCAAGTGCCAGTCCCGCCTGCGATTCCTCTATAAGCACTATTCGCGCTTCTTTAAGTTCGACAGGCTCACCACTGTCATCTCCTCCGGCTCCGGACTTGCCGGCTTCTCCCTGCCCGTCCAGACGGTTGACCGCCGTTTCCGCCTGCAGCACCGCGTCGGCCACCTGTTCAAGAACAGAATTATCGACAGCTTGCCAATTTTCCAGCTTGGCGGCGGCGGCCTGAATTGCCACCGAGACGGTTTGCAGGTCGAGCATTCCCAGGGTTTTCCAGAGACGCTGCAAGGCCAGGCCGAGCGTCTCGAAGGACTGTTCCGGGTCACTCGCGTTACGAGCCAGGAGATCCAGCAGATCCTTGATCGCCGTCAGCTCCTCGCGCAGGGCTTCGGCGACCGAACGCATGACATCGACCCCAGGGCCGCGCAGGCGGTCGAACGCCTGCAACAGTTCAAGCTCGGTGAAACCGGGGTGCGGCAGACTGAAAGCGGTTTTTACCTCCGCACATCGATGGCAGTCGGGCCCGGCCAGTGCGACCAGATAAAGGAGCTCTCCCAACAACTGCACTGGCGGCGCATCGACTGGTACCTTGCCAAATCCACTGCGTTTCTTGACCTCACGGTCAACCTGGGCGAACAGACGCTTGCGTGGAGCCGTGATATGCAACGGTGTTTCTTCAATGGCTTCAAGCGCAGCTGAGGCTACCCAGCACAGGGTCGCGGCGGTGCTTTCCAGGTGCGCTTCCCAGCGCTGCAAGGCCCGCTGGAGTAACGGTGTGGAGGCAGCGATGCCATCGTCCCGAATCAGCGCAAGGAGGCCCAACTGGTACATCTGACGCAGACGATTGAATGCACGCTGCTCCATCACCACGTCCGCGCCAGGACGTACAGAGGCGGGCAACGTACCTATATCAAGCGCGAAGAAATGACTTTCGCCGAAGGGGCCAACTTCAGCCCGATGCTTGCGCAGATCATTGATGGCAGGCAACAACAACTCGGGACGCTCACACCCCTGATGTCTACATTGCTCCAGATATCGCTCAAGTAGAAAAAGGCTGTCGCACAAGGATGACAATGGCGCGTTCCGCTCCGTGCCATCGTGTTCTGGAACATCAGTGGCCAGCGCGACCATCTCGTCCAACAGAACGGCAGCACCCTCCAGTTCGATAAGTTCGAATGTGCCCCGCAGTTGTTGCAGACCCTCAATAGCCTGCTGAAGAAGGCTACCGTTGTGGCGGTCTTCAAGGAACTGCTGAAGCAGATCTTCCACTTCACCCATGCTGGCGAAGAGTTCATCCCTGACAAGATCAAGTGATGTGGCACCCGTTAACATCGCATTCCGTCTCCCCATCGTCCCTGCAAACAGACTGTTGTCTCAGTCCGCGAAGTCAGCAGTCTTCTTGGTCATGTGAGCAGTCATCGCAATCTTCAGATCGTCAGACTGCAGCATAGCCGCATTCCAGCTGGCAATATAGTTGAGCCCGTCGTCCACACTGTGGTCGCGGGCGTAACGTATCATTTCCTTGGTACCGCGAACGGCAAGTGGCGATTTGGCGGCAATCTCGCCAGCCAGTGACATTACGCCTGCAAGGAGTGTTGCGGGTGAAGCATACAGCCTGTTGACCAAGCCGATTCTGGCAGCCTCGACCCCGTCAAAGGCCCGACCTGTATAAGCAAGCTCTCGCATCATGCCATCGCCGATCAGGTGCGGCAATCGTTGCAATGTGCCCACGTCCGCAGCCATGCCCATGTCGATCTCCTTGATGGAGAAATGCGCATCCTCCGTGGCGTAACGCATGTCGCATGCTGAAACCAGATCGATTGCGCCGCCGATGCAGTATCCATGGATCGCAGCGATGACTGGTTTTCGGCAGTGGTCGATCGCATTGAAGGAAGCCTGCAGACGGAGAATATTTCTGCGTATGAGCTCGGCATTACGTCCGATGTCCGCGGTCATCTGATTGGCCGCCTGGGCTAGCAGCGTCAGATCGATCCCGGCGGAAAAATGTTTACCCGCGCCGGAAATTACCACAACTCGTACAGCGTCGGTCTGATCTATCCAGTCAAACACCTCAATCACCTCGTCCCAGAACGCCGCGTTCATGGCGTTGACCTTGTCTGGACGATTGATTTGCACGTGTACTATCTTGCCGAGCTGTTCTACCAGCAAAGTCTGACACTCAGGCATTTAATGGCTACTCCTTCAGGGGCATTGCAGCGTCATGAGCGTGACATCACCGCAGCCGACCGGCCCGTTCGCTTATTTTTGTAAGTCTTGACCGGACTATATCAAGCTCCGCAGCCAAAGGCATGCCTGAAAAAGGTGCACGACCTAGTTTAGCAATGAATTCTGCCGGGCTTAGGAAGGGGGAGCTTATACATAGCCGTGAATCGCTGAACCCAGCCTGTCAGTCGGCGGGCGCTCCGTTCCACAAGGCGAAGCCGGCCGTCTTCTCGATCGCGGCAAGCCGTTCGGCATGGGCAACGAGGTCTTCTTCGCTGGCCTGTATGATCTTCAGTCGCGGGCGAGTCTCAGGATCCAGCCGGCGAATAATACCGATACCATCGCCGTCGCTGTCCTGCTCGGCGCCCTGGCCTGCCAGGGACAGGGCTGTCTGGCCACCTGTCATGATCAGATAGACATCTGCCAGGATCTCGGCATCCAGCAAGGCGCCGTGCAGGTCACGCTGGGAGTTGTCTACTCCGTACCGCTTGCACAGAGCATCCAGACTGTTGCGCTGACCAGGATGCTTCTCCCGCGCCATCAGCAGCGTATCGACAACGCCGCAATAATCGGCCATCTCGCCGTGACCGGCATTCAAGCGCGATAGTTCTGCGTTCAGAAAGCCGACGTCGAAGGCGGCGTTGTGAATAACCAGGCGAGCGCCGTTGACGAACTGCATGAAGTCGTCGACGACGTCAGCGAAGAGCGGCTTGTCCGTCAGAAATTCGTCGCTGATGCCATGCACGGCGAAGGCGCCCTCGTCGACCTCCCGCTGCGGATTGATGTAAACATGAAAATGGCGTCCAGTAAGACGTCTGTCGAGCAGTTCCACGCAGCCGATTTCGATGATCCGGTGGCCTTCCCTCACCTCAATACCGGTCGTTTCGGTATCCAGCACCACTTCACGCATTTTGTGTGCTCCGCCCTGCCAACACCTGTTCCACACCCAGATTCGCCAGTTCGTCAGCCAGCTCGTTTTCCGGATGGCCGCTATGCCCCTTGACCCAGCGCCATTCGACCTGATGCTGGTTCACCAGTTCATCGAGCTCCTTCCACAGGTCCACGTTTTTTACCGGCTGCTTGCTCGCGGTTTTCCAGCCACGCTTCTTCCAATTCGGCATCCATTCGCGAATGCCCTTCATCACATATTCCGAATCAGTGGTCAGCAACACGTTCGCCTGTTTCTTCAGCGCCTGGAGGCCACGAATCGCGGCGGTGAGCTCCATGCGGTTGTTGGTCGTCTGCAGCTCGCCGCCAAACAGAGTCTTTTCATGCTCGCCAAGCCGCAACAACACCCCCCACCCGCCAGGGCCTGGGTTTCCTTTGCAGGCTCCGTCGGTAAAAATCTCGATTGTATGACTCATTTATCGTTCCGTTTATGCGCTCGGCGACTGCCTGCTACCAGGGGCGGCAGCGTCAATGCGGGGAAGACCCTGCCACGTTCGCGCTTCGGCGTGACTCCGAGCACCTGGCGGCGGGCCATCAGAAAATAAAAACCACCGTTGGATAACTGATGACGCCTGCCGAAATCTTCAAGACCTTCCAGACGATCCAGCCAACGTTGGGACGCAAGGGGCGGACGATAGCACCCATCTATGCGTTTCTCTACCGCAAAACCCAGTAACTCAAGCCAATCCACCAGTCGTGAAGGACGGACGAAACCGGCCTCACTGAACCAGCCTCGGCCCGCGATGTGGTTCATGCCCCAACTGCTCCATGGATTGAAACCAAAAATCAATAGATGCCCGCCCGCCCGGACGGACTGACTCGCTTCGCGCAAAACGCTACGCGGCGACAGACAGAAATCCAACCCGTGATGCAAAACAACCACGTCCAGCGATTGCGGCGCAAAGGGCCATTGGGTTTCTTCCACTGGAATCGCTGACCGATCGGCAAGCAGGTCCAGCTGCCAGTGATTACGCAGTACGCTTCGCCCCACATCCAGCAGGTCGGGAGAAAGACCGTACTGCACCAGATGTTGCCCGAAACAGCGCTGCAACTGAGTGCGCATCAGCTCTCGTTCGCTGTCCATGAGCATTTGCCCAGGGGGACTGTCAAGCCAGACGCGCGCCACTTTCAACAGCCGGATGAGATCGTCCTGGCTGATCGATCTGGAAATACCTGGAATTGCCATATCGCCTCCGGGGTTGGCTTGATGCGCCCCACCTCCTATAAGATAAAACACAATATCCCAGAAGGCGCGTCCAACATGCCACAGTTCATCGCTTTACCAGCTTTTCAGGATAACTATATATGGCTGATCATCGACGACAATACCAGCCAGGTAGCCGTCGTCGACCCGGGAGACGCCATACCCGTCATCAAGTGGCTGGGCAGACATCCCGAATACAGCCTTTCGACCATGCTGATCACCCACCATCACCGCGACCATACTGGCGGCTTGAGCACAATCAAGGCTGCAACCGGCTGCAAGGTCTTTGGTCCCGCCGACGAACCGGTGCAGGGTCTTGATCGGCTGTTGAGCGACGGCGACGAGGTGTCGCTGTTTGGTGAAAAGGTAAAGGTAATATCAGTACCGGGCCACACCAGCGGCCACATCGCCTTCTTCTGCGATGATGAAAAAGACCCCTGGCTTCTGTGCGGCGACACCTTGTTTGCCGGTGGCTGCGGGCGCCTGTTCGAAGGCACCGCGCAACAGATGCACTCCTCGCTACAACGCCTGGCCGCCCTTCCCGATAACACACTCGTGTACTGCGCCCATGAATATACCCAGGCAAATCTACGCTTTGCCCATGCCGTAGAACCCGACAATCAGGACATAAAGGTGCGTCTTGAGGTAGTAAACGACCTGCGCGCAGCAGGCCGCATGACCCTCCCTTCGACTATCGGACTGGAAAAGCTGACCAACCCCTTCCTGCGTTCCGAGCATCCCGATGTGATCAAAGCAGCGACGAGTCGCGTGCAAGATTCTGTGGAGCCAGGGGAGCAGACATTCGCAAACATCCGCGCCTGGAAAGATAATTTCTGACCGCGCCCTTGATCCTCAGCCCTTCTGTCCCGGTCGTTTCAGCGAACAGGCCGACCGCAAGAAGAGCCAGCTGCGCCGCTACCGTGACCCAGTTCCTTGACCCACCAGGGGTGACTACCTAGAATCGGGCAAATTTTCACGGGCTAGCTCATGTTTATCACCGCCGTCAGCAGGACGACCTCTGCATTTAAAAACGGGCTGTTGGCGCTAGGGCTGCTTACGCTGGCTGGCTGTCAGACGACCTCTGATCACCAGACTGCAAACGATCCGAACGGTATTGGACAGTCCGGTCAGATAGCCAGCTCAGATGCTCGCAAGGCCAAGGCCCTGGCCCGTCTGCAGACCATCGAGTCCAACGAGCCTTATACACTGTGGGCACGTATCCGTAACGGCTTCATGCTGGATCCAGCGGTAATCGACAATCCGCGGATCGATCAGCAGCGTCTGGTGTTTGCCAGCCAGCCTAGATATTTCGAACTGGCCTCAGCGCGCTCGCAGCGATATCTGCACTATGTTGTCGAGCAAATTGACGCAAGAGAGATGCCGCTGGAATTGGCTCTGCTGCCGTTCGTCGAAAGTTCCTACAATCCAATGGCCTATTCAAGTTCCCACGCCGCAGGCCTCTGGCAGTTCATTCCGTCCACCGGAAAAGTGTATTCCTTGCGCCAGGACTGGTGGTATGACGGCCGACGAGACGTCACCGCATCAACCCAGGCTGCGCTGGATTATCTTACCCGGCTCAACAAACTGTTCGATGGCGACTGGCTTCTTGCCATGGCCGCCTATAACTGCGGCGAAGGCTGCGTCGGGCGTGCTATCAAGCGCAACGAAAGCCTGGGATTGCCGACCGATTACTGGAATCTTCAGTTGCCGCGCGAGACCATGAACTACGTGCCAAAACTATTGGCCATGGCGCAAATTATTGAAAGCCCAGCATCGTACAACATGGCACTCCCGGCTCTGGAAGATGCGCCCTACTTCGTTGAGATTACCATTGACGAGCAGTTGGACCTGCATAAGGCGGCTGAGCTGGCCTCCATTTCCACCGAAGAAATACTCAGCCTCAACCCTGCCTTCAAGCAACGCGTTACCGCCCCGCAGGGCCCTTATCAATTACTAGTTCCCGTAGCGACCGCCGAGCAGTTCAGCACAGCGCTCGCGCTGTTACCGGCCGGAGAGCGTGTCAGCTACCAACGCTACAACGTTAGATCCGGCGATACGCTGTCACAAATCGCCAGGCGCTACCAGGTGACTCTTGGGGCTCTGCGAGAAGTGAACAATATAGACGGACACACCATCCGAATCGGCCAGACCCTGATGCTTCCCCACTCGGCCGGCGGCGCGCCTGGGCCTGCGGCGGTGGAAACGCTGACCGCAGCAGACTTTACCTATCAGGTCAAACCCGGTGATAATCTCTGGACTATTGCCAAGCGGCACGGGCTAAGCGTCAGCGCTCTCAGACAGCACAATAGTCTGAGCGGCCCCAACCTTAGCGTAGGGCAAAAGCTTGTGCTTCCAGGCCAGGCTGGCAGCAGCTCGTCGTCGTCGTCGTCGACCCAGGGACGCAAACTGACCTATATCGTCAAGGCTGGCGACTCGCTTTACAGCATCGCCCGGCGCTACAACGTCCAGATCAACAACATAAAAGAATGGAACCAACTGGGGCCTGTGTTACACCCTGGGCAGCAGTTGATCTTGCGTGTACTCTGAGCCGTCTTCGCCCTTCCGTTGATCACCCTAGAATGTTAGCGTGACGACAGACCTTGATTGAACGGCCGCACATGACGCTTTACTGCAAATCCATTCTGGTTTCGTTATTGATGTTCCTGCCGTGGGCGACTGCAAGCGCAACGGTTTACAAGCAGCACGGGTATGCGTTGTACGGCCTACCCAAGTACCCTGCCGATTTCACCCATCTTGATTACGTCAACCCGGATGCGCCCAAGCGGGGCACATTGCGAGTGATGGGCTCCGGCACCTTCAACACGCTCAATCCCTATACGTTGAAAGGAACGAGCCCGGTCAATACCGGCAACTTTGCCCAGTACGGTGTCACCGAGCTCAATGAGCCGTTGATGGTAGGCAGCGGCCTGTACGACCCCTCCGGTGACGAGCCCTACTCCGCCTACGGGTTGATCGCCGAAACGCTGGAATTCTCCGACGACAGGAGCTGGGTGGTTTTCAATTTGAGACCTGAAGCCCGCTTTCACGACGGCACTGCTATAACGGCGCAGGACGTGGCGTTTTCCTATGAAACCCTTAAGGAACAGGGCCACCCGAACTATCGCTCGCTGCTCCAGGAAATACAGCGCGTGGACATCCTGGGGAGCCACCGAATCCGGTTCGTTTTCAATCGCACCAACAATCCGCTGCTCATATTGCGCCTGGGCGAGTTGCCAGTCTTGCCCGAACACTATTGGCAGGATCGTGAGTTCAGCGAGACGACATTCGAGCCCGGACTCAACAGCGGGCCTTACCGTATTACCCATGTACGACCCGGGCGTAGACTGGTTTTCGAACGGGTTGAAGATTACTGGGGCAAAGATCTGCCTATCAATCAGGGCAAGTACAATGTGGACCGCCTGGAGGCAGAATTCTACCGTGACAACAGCGTAGCGTTCGAGGCCTTTAAGGCAGGCGAATTCGACATCTATTTTGATCACAAGGCCAGCAACTGGGCCAATGCCTATGATTTTCCGGCGGTGCATGAGGGTAAAATCGAACAGAGGGCGATCGCGCATGACATCCCCAGCTCGACTCAGGGACTGTTCTTCAATACCCGGCGCTCGCCCTTCGATGAGCGCAAGATACGCCGCGCCCTGGGGATGCTGTTCGACTTCGAATGGTCGAACCGGGTGCTGTTCTACAACGCCTATGAAAGGTCGCTGAGTTATTATCCCAACAGCCCCTTTGCTGCGGCTAATGTCCCGTCCGGCCAGGAATTTCTATATCTGGAACCGTTCAGGGAGCAGCTGGACCCCGAGCTGTTCCGCGAACCTTTCACCCTGCCCATCACTGATGGACGCGGCATACCGCGGTCAACCCTGAGAGAGGCAGTTGACCTATTCGCAGAGGCCGGCTGGACACTTCGTCAAGGGCGCCTTCGGGACGCCGATGGCGATCCGCTGGTGTTTGAAGTACTCCTGGTCAATTCCAGCCTGGAGCGAATCCTGCAACCCTACCGCACCAACCTCGCGCGTCTGGGAATCGATATGCACATTCGTACGGTTGACCGGGCACAGTATAGATCCCGGCTCGACCAGTTCGACTACGACATGATTCTCGCCACTCTCCCACAGGGCCTTTCGCCGGGCATGGAGCAATATGGCTATTTTCATTCCAGCCAGAGGAATGTGCGAGGAGGCAGGAACTATGCGGGAATCGACAATCCCATTGTTGATCAGATGATCGAACATCTGCTGTCGGCATCTACCCGCCCCCAGCAGGTAGCTGCTGCAAAGGCGCTGGATAGGGTTATGCTGTGGGAGCACTATACAATCCCGAACTGGTATATAAACTACCACCGCATAGCTCACCGTTCATGGCTGCAAAGTAAGGAACTACCACCCTATTCGTTGTCCATCCGTAGCTGGTGGATCGATAAATCTGCTGAATAGACGCCAAGGTCGAATGATGCCCCTATGCTGAAAACATTAATCGGATGCTGTGCTCTATTACTTGCTGTGGCGGCCCAGGCCGACCCGTCATCCGGCAGTCATGCTTTGACCCTTTACGGGGAGCCACCAAAGTACCCGGCGAATTTTGACCACTTCGAGTACGTGAATCCGCAGGCACCCAAAGGCGGAGTGCTCAGATTGTCAGGCTTTGGCAGCTTCGACTCGCTCAATGGTTTTATCAGCAAGGGCGCCGCTGCTGACCGGCTCGATCTGCTGTATGACACCCTGACCTTCCACTCGCTGGACGAGCCCTTCACTGAATACGGCCTCCTTGCGGAGCGGATCGAGCGCGCCGACGACAACACCTGGGTTCGCTTTCATTTGCGACCGCAGGCCCGTTTTCATGATGGCGAGCAGGTCACGGCGGCCGATGTGGTATTTACTTTCAATACCTTAATAGAACATGGCGCGCCCTTTTACCGCGCCTATTATGCTGACGTAAAAGAAGTGGTGGCAGATAGTGACACCAGTGTCACCTTTCATTTTCATCATGGGCATAACCGCGAACTGCCCCTCGTTCTCGGTCAGTTGCCGGTACTGCCGGAACACTACTGGGCAGATCGGGACTTCAACAGCTCGGGCCTGGAGCATCCGCTAGGCAATGGGCCCTATCGCATAAGCGATGTACGTCCCGGCCGCTCCATCACCTATGAACGGGTGCCTGACTACTGGGCTGTCGATCTTCCGGTACGCCGGGGTTTTTTCAATTTTGATCGCGTGGTAGTGGATTACTACCGTGACACCGGTGTCGCGTTGGAAGCCTTCAAGGCTGGGCAGTTCGATTTCAATCAGGAAGTCAGCGCAAGAAACTGGGCTACGGGTTATGACAGCCCAGCCCTGCAGGAAGGGCGAATCGTCAAGGAAGAGATTCCTAACCTCAATACCCAGGGAATGCAGGGATTCGTCTTCAATCTCAGAAACCCGCACTTCCAGGACCGGCGCGTTCGCCAGGCAATCAGTCTACTGTTCGATTTCGAATGGGCCAACGGCAGACTGTTTCACGATGCCTATACCCGCAGCGCAAGTTTTTTTGCCAATTCCGAGCTGGCCGCCGAAGGCTCCCCTGGGAAAGAGGAGTTGCAGCTGCTGGAGCCATTGCGTGACCAGCTACCGGAAGCAGTCTTCGGGCCCGCTTATATTCCGCCTGAGACCGACGGCACGGGAAACATCCGAGAACAGATGCGGCAAGCTTATGCGTTGCTTCAAGAAGCTGGCTGGCACATTGAAGACGACCAGTTGATCAATGAAAAAGGCGAGCCCCTGAGTTTCGAGTTTCTATTGGTGCAAGCCGACTTTGAACGTGTACTGCTGCCCTTCAAGCGCAATCTCGCCTCACTCGGTATCAATATGGATCTTCGGCGGATCGACGTATCCCAATACATCAATCGCCTGCGCTCGCGGGACTTCGACATGGTCGTCAGCGGGTTCGGGCAGTCGAACTCTCCCGGAAACGAACAGCGCGAATACTGGCATTCATCCAGCGCTGACAATCCAGGTAGTCGCAATATCATGGGGTTGATGGATCCAGCCGTGGATACATTGGTTGATGGGTTGATCCAGGCCGAAACGCGCGAGTCACTCATCACCCACACCCGTGCGCTGGATCGAGTCCTGCGCGCCGGGCACTACCTGGTACCCAACTTCTATACTGATGTGTATCGAGTGGCCTACTGGGACAAGTTCGAGCACCCGGAGATTTCTCCCCGCTATGATCTGGGCCTGTTTACCTGGTGGGTGGACCAGAGCAAACCGGACGCGCCAGTGGTGCCGCTCCCTGTCGCCGAGTCGGAACAACAAATCAACACCGCAGAGCAAGGCCAGCCAGAAGAGACTGCCGGCACCAAGGCCGTCGAAGAAGCGGATGGTCGGCCTTCGGCCAACCTGGTCCTCAGCCAACCGGAAACAAGCACATTGCAGCCATGGCAGTTCTGGACCCTCCTGACCGCCGTGGCATTAGGTCTTTCCATGCTCATGCGCCCGCGGAGACGTTGAGCTGATGCTTGCCTACATCGTCCGTCGCCTGCTACTGATCATCCCTACCCTCTTCGGCATATTACTCGTCAATTTTTTGATCATACAGGCCGCACCCGGCGGGCCTGTAGAACAGACCATTGCCAACCTGGAGGGGTTCGAGGGCGCTACCAGTCGGATTTCCGGGAGCGCTCAGGGTGAGGTCGCCAGCGGTAGCACTTATCGAGGTGCCCAGGGGCTTGATCCTGAAATCATCGAAGAAATAAAGCGCATGTATGGTTTCGACAAACCGGCCCATGAACGTTTCTGGTTGATGATCAAGGGCTACATGACCTTTGATTTCGGCGACAGCTTCTTCCGTGACGCCAGCGTGATCGATCTCATACTGGAAAAGATGCCGGTGTCCATTTCCCTTGGCCTTTGGACGACCCTGCTTACCTATCTCATCTCGATCCCCCTGGGAATACGCAAGGCAATCACCCATGGCTCGGCATTCGATGTGTGGACCAGCTCGCTGATCATCGTCGGTTACGCCATCCCGGGATTTCTTCTGGCGATCCTGCTGATCGTGGTCTTCGCTGGCGGCAGCTATTTCGACTGGTTTCCGCTGCGTGGGCTGACGTCCAACAACTGGGAAGATCTGGACGCCTGGGGCAAATTCAAGGACTACATGTGGCACCTGATCCTGCCGATCACAGCCATGGTTATCGGCAGCTTCGCGACCCTGACGATGTTGACCAAGAATTGCTTTCTTGACGAGATAGGCAAGCAGTACGTGACCACCGCCAGAGCCAAGGGTCTGGCCGAGCACAGAGTGCTTTACGGCCATGTGTTCCGTAACGCCATGCTCTTGATTATCGCCGGTTTTCCTTCTGCCCTGATCAGCGTGTTCTTTACCGGCGCGCTGCTTATTGAGGTCATCTTTTCCCTGGACGGGTTGGGACTGCTGGGCTTCGAGGCGGCCATCAATCGCGACTATCCGGTGATGTTCGGCACGCTGTATATCTTCACCTTGCTGGGACTGGTAGTGAAACTGATTGGCGACATTGCCTACACCCTGGTGGACCCGCGCATCGACTTCGAAAGCCGGGAGGGCTGACATGGGAGCAGATCGTTTTCAGCTATCCCCCATGAACCGTCGGCGCTTTGCCCGGTTCAAAGCCAACCGGCGTGGCTGGTGGTCGTTGCACATTTTCATGGTGCTGTTTGTGCTGAGTCTTGGCGCTGAAGTTATTTCCAACGACAAACCACTAGTGGTCAGCTATCAGGGAGACCTGTATTTCCCCGTATTCCAGCGTTACGCAGAGACTGAATTTGGCGGAGAGTTTCCGATTGAGGCCGATTACCGCAGCCCCTATGTCCGTGACCTGATCGAGGAAAAAGCCGACGGCTGGATGATATGGCCGCCCATCCCCTACAACTATTCCACCATCAACTACGATCTGGAGGTGCCCGCTCCGGCCCCGCCTTCGGCAGATAACTGGTTAGGTACCGATGATCAGGCCCGCGACGTCTCCGCCCGGGTGATCTATGGCTTTCGGATTTCCGTGCTGTTTGCTCTGACACTGACGATAGTGAGTTCCATCATTGGCGTGATCGCCGGCGCTGTGCAGGGGTTTTACGGCGGCAGGATCGATCTCTTCGGGCAGCGCTTCATAGAGGTGTGGTCTGGCCTGCCGGTACTTTATCTGCTGATCATTCTTGCCAGTTTCGTGCAGCCGAATTTCTGGTGGCTGCTAGGGATCATGCTGCTATTTTCCTGGATGTCCCTGGTCGACGTTGTGCGCGCCGAATTCCTGCGCGGGCGAAACCTGGAGTATGTCCGTGCAGCGCGGGCGCTGGGTGCGAGCAACCGCGTCATCATGTTCAGGCACATTCTGCCCAACGCCATGGTGGCGACGCTGACGTTCTTCCCGTTCATACTCACTGGCGGTGTGATTACCCTCACCTCGCTGGATTTTCTCGGCTTCGGCTTGCCCCCTGGCTCCCCTTCTCTGGGGGAGCTCATAGCGCAAGGTAAGGCCAACCTGCAGGCCCCTTGGCTGGGCATCACTGCCTTCGTCGTGCTATCGCTGATGCTGACCCTGCTGGTATTCATAGGCGAGGCGCTTCGCGACGCCTTCGATCCGAGGAAATAAGATGTCCGAGCAACCCTTGATCCGCATCAACGACCTCAGCGTGGCCTTTACCAGCGAAAAGGAAGAGATCATGGCGGTCCGCCAGATGAACCTGGATATCTTTCCGGGTCAGACCGTGGCGCTGGTCGGTGAAAGCGGATCCGGAAAGTCCGTTACCGCACACTCCATCCTGCGCCTGCTGCCCTATCCCATGGCGCGGCACCCCACTGGAGAGATTTTTTACCAGGGGGAGGATCTGCTGAAGGCAGACGTCAAGCGGCTACGGCAGGTTCGCGGCAACCGCATCTCGATGATCTTTCAGGAGCCCATGTCGTCGCTGAATCCACTGCATACGGTGGAGCGCCAGATCAACGAAGTCCTGTCGCTGCATAAGGGTCTGGGCAAAGCCGCAGCCAGAGCCCGGACGCTGGAGTTACTGGATTTAGTCGGCATCCCGGAGCCGGCCAAACGTCTGAGCGCCTATCCCCATGAACTGTCTGGAGGCCAACGGCAGAGAGTGATGATTGCCATGGCCCTGGCTAACGAGCCTGAGCTGCTCATCGCCGACGAGCCAACCACGGCTCTGGACGTTACGGTACAGCTGAAGATCCTGGAACTGCTCAAGTCTCTGCAGGAACAACTCGGCATGGCACTGCTGCTAATAAGCCATGACTTGAACCTGGTGCGTAAAATTGCCCACCGCGTATGTGTCATGTATCAAGGTCGCGTCGTCGAAGAAAATGACTGCGCCACCCTTTTCAGCGAACCGCAGCATGAATATACCCGGCAATTGCTTGCTGCGGATCCGTCTGGTGACCCGGTCGAGCTGGATCCGCAGGCGAAGGTCATTATGCGTGCGGAGAACCTGCGGGTATGGTTTCCGATAAAGCAGGGCGTATTCAAGCGAACGGTTGACCATATCAAAGCGGTCACCGACGCAAGTTTTACCCTGCAGAGCGGCCAGACGCTCGGGATCGTCGGTGAAAGTGGGTCCGGCAAGACGACGCTGGGCATGGCGCTTTTGCGTTTGATAGACAGCAAAGGATTGATCGAATGCAACGGCCAACGTATGGATGGTCTCAGCCAGGAACAAGTCAGGCCGATGCGCAGGCAGTTCCAGGTGGTTTTTCAGGATCCGTTCGGCAGTTTGAGTCCGCGCATGTCGATCGCTCAGATTATCAGTGAGGGTCTCGATATCCACCGGATCGGCACGGTAAAGGAACGCGAGCAAATGGTAATTCAGGTACTCGAAGAAGTCGGCCTGGATCCCCAAAGTCGCCATCGCTACCCGCATGAGTTTTCCGGCGGCCAGCGACAGCGCGTCGCGATTGCCAGAGCACTAGTGCTCAAGCCATCGCTTATATTGCTGGACGAACCCACGTCCGCCCTCGATCGTACGGTGCAGAGCCAGGTCGTAGAGCTGCTACGTGAACTCCAGCGCAAACATAACCTGAGCTATTTGTTCATTAGTCACGACCTGGCTGTTGTAAGAGCCCTCAGTCATCAGCTGATGGTCATACGTCAGGGCGAAATTGTCGAACAGGGACCGGCCCGGCAGATTTTTGCTTCACCACAACATGACTATACTAGTCAGTTGCTTGAAGCCGCCTTTGCCAAACCGATATCCGTTAATATGGCCTGATCAAACAGGCATTAAAACAACAGGAACCAAGCATGGGATTTCTAACCGGAAAGCGCGTACTCATCGTTGGCGTAGCCAGCAAACTGTCCATCGCATCAGGCATCGCCGCCGCCATGCATCGTGAAGGTGCCGAACTGGCCTTTACCTACCAGAACGAGAAGCTCAAGGCGCGGGTCGAAGGTTTCGCTGCGGAATGGGGCTCAGGGCCGGACTTGTGCTTTCCGTGCGACGTGGCTGACGATGCGCAGATTGAGCAGGCATTTGCCGAGCTGGCGAAAAAATGGGACGGCCTCGATTGCATCGTTCACTCGGTAGGTTTTGCCCCTGGCGACCAACTGGACGGAGACTTCACCGACGTGACGACGCGTGACGGTTTTCGCATTGCGCATGACATCAGCGCCTACAGTTTCGTCGCGTTGGCCAGAGCAGGTCGTGGGATGATGAAGGGTCGCAACGGCAGCCTTCTTACCCTCTCCTATCTCGGCGCTGAACGGACCATGCCGAACTACAACGTCATGGGTATGGCCAAAGCCAGCCTTGAGGCTGGCGTACGTTATCTGGCCACCAGCCTGGGCCCTGAAGGCACCCGGGTAAACGCTATCTCTGCTGGCCCCATACGCACTCTGGCGGCTTCTGGCATCAAGAGCTTCCGCAAGATGCTGGCGCACAACGAACTCCAGACACCTATGCGTCGTAACGTTACCATCGAAGAAGTCGGGAATGCCGGAGCATTTCTGTGCTCTGATCTTGCCTCAGGCGTATCGGGCGAAATCATGTATGTCGATGGCGGCTTCAACATTACCGCCATGGGCAACCTTGAGGAGTAGCATCCAGCAAGGATTTCCAAACTAAAAAAGCCGCATTTTCATGCGGCTTTTTTATGTCTCGCTTTCTACAAGATCAAAACAGCTCGATCTCAGCATCAGCCTGTAAGGTCTGCTGTACGGCTGAGAAATCCTGCTCGCCTGTCTGACCGGCGATAAAACGCTGGAACATTGGCGAGTTGGCTTCACTCAACGCTTCCTCTGGTGTCGCCACGCCGCCCAACTGCACGATCCAGCGTCCGCCATCAGGCTGACGAAAATGCCCATAGGTCATCCCGTCAGAGTCTGGCCGAGGCATGGAGAAAACATTGCGCAGTAATGCCGGAGTCAAATCACTGCTCGACCGGCTGACCGCCTCGTGCTTCTGCCAGGACTGACCAAGCGACTCGGCAACTGCTTGCGGCTGCACCTCATCGGCGCGCATCTGCTCTACAGCCTGCGCTGCGGTCGCCTCTGCCTTTTCGGTAGCCTTACGATATTGCAGCAGGTCGGTGATCTCGGCTGATGCCTCTTCCACAGTTAACTGTGTCGGGCGCTGATGCTCCTTCACTCTTACAACCACCACAGTGTCAGCGTCAAGTTCGATAAGGGGACTGTTGAGCCCATCAACCAGAACGTCTTCCTCGAAAGCGGCCATCATCACACGCGGGTTCGCCGTCAATCCTTCGCCCCCTGACCGCTCTACGGGGTCGGTCGTTTCCAGCTCGACACCCAGGGCTTGCGCTGGCCCCTGGAGATCAGGCGCTTCATACGCCAAATTTGCCAACTCCTGGGTCGCTTCAACGAAGCGTCGCTCCACGACTTCAGCTTTCAGCTCTTCTTCAAGGCTTTCCCGCATGTCGTCCAGCGCCGGCACATCTGGGGCCTGCAAGTCGGTCAACTTGATCAGATGGTAACCAAAACTGGTGCGAACCGGATCGGATACCTCACCCTCCTCCAAGGCGAAAAGTGCATCTTCGAACTCGGGGTCAAAACTGCCGCGCACAGTGAATCCAAGATCACCGCCACGATTGGCCGTACCGGTATCACCAGAGAACTCTTCGGCCAGATCAGCAAAGTTCGCGCCCGCTTCGATGCGATCGTGGATCTCCCTGGCTCGCTCAAGAGCCTGGGCATCATTCTCATCTTCGCCAACCTCAACCAGAATATGAGCAGCTCGGCGTTGCTCAGCGAGGTTGCCTACCTCACGTTCGTACAAGCTCTGAACAGCCGCTTCATCGACTTCGATCTGGTCGAAGAAATCATTGCGCGATAACGTCAGGGTTTCCAGGACAACCTTTTCAGTCGTCATGAACTGCTCCTGATTGGCGGCGTAGTATTCCTGGATCTCGTCCTCGCTAATGGTTATATCTTCATGCTCGGCCTTCACTTCGATAACAGCGAAGTCACGAGTCTGGCTCTCCAGGCGAGCCAGCGTGGTCAGTTCGGTAGGCGTAGCAAACGCAGTCGCCTCGAACGCGTTACGCAGCTGGGCAATTTTAAGCTCCTGGCGTACCAGATCGCGAAACGCCATACGCGATGCGAGGCCCATATTGCGGATGACTATGTCAAAACGATTGGCATCGAACTGACCGTCCACCTGAAAATCAGGCGTTCCCAGGATCAGTTGATCAATCATCTGTTCGGATATTCGGATATTTGCCTCTTCGGCACCCTGCAGCAGCACGGCCCGCTCGACCAAGCTGTCCAGAACCGAGGTCCGCAGCAAGTTGTCATCGATCATGCTTGGGTCAAAATTGTCGTTACCCATCTGGCGCAGCTGCTGGATCAATTGGCGGCGCTGCAATGCCACGGCTTGTTCAAGCTCTACTTTGCTGATAACAGTCCCATTCACTTCCGCCGCCTTAGCTTCGTCGCTAGTGAAGCGACTAATGGATTCCCAGCCGGTTAGAGCGAATATCAGCACAATGACGCCAACGATCACTTTCGCGACCCAGCTCTGCGCATTGTCCCTCATCTTTTGCAGCATCTTGCCCCCAAGATCTTATTGTTGACAGCCATCTGACTGCCGATGCCCTACGTGCAATCAATTGCAAACTGACCCGAAAACGAAAAAGGCGCATCGT
The DNA here is from genome assembly GCA_011050525.1 of Halopseudomonas xinjiangensis. Taxonomy (GTDB): domain Bacteria; phylum Pseudomonadota; class Gammaproteobacteria; order Pseudomonadales; family Pseudomonadaceae; genus Halopseudomonas; species Halopseudomonas xinjiangensis_A. Next base: position 209,750 of record DRFO01000030.1, on the reverse strand, counting down.
CGATGATGCGCCTTCTTGGAAACTGACGGAACCGCAGCCTGTAATGATCAGGTCCTTGAAAAGCGTCCTGACCGGCTATGGTCCCGTACGCATGCCGTCGCTTGCGCTAGCGGCACGCCCTATCAGTTACAGGACGCGATTAATTAACTGCGTCCTTCAGTGCTTTACCTGCTTTGAAGCCAGGAATCTTGGCAGCGCTGATTTCGATAGGCTGACCAGTCTGCGGGTTGCGGCCGGTGCGTGCAGCGCGCTCCTTGACAGCGAAGGTGCCAAAACCAACCAGAACAACAGAGTCACCGTCTTTCAGAGCACCGGTGACTGACTCGATGACGGCGTCCAGAGCACGACCGGCAGCAGCTTTAGGAATATCGGCGGATGCAGCAATGGCATCAATCAGTTCAGACTTGTTCACTCTAAGTCCCCTTATAAATTTCAATGAGTTGTTAGTCGTTATGTAAGCTTGTGGTTTTAGCAAAGCTGTAGCCAGTCAGCATACCTGCTTAGGTCGAAGCACGCTTTATATCAAGCGGTCAAAAACCGTGTCAAGGAATGCTTGTGATATCGCGGTCTGCCAGCAGCGATTCTTTCCGGGGAAAGATACCGTCCTGGCAGATCGCTTACACCTCAATGAGTACTGATGCGTTCCTTGGCGTCGGCCTCACGATTGTCATCCTTTGCAACCATCTCTTCAACCCCTTCTTTCAAGGGCTCCGGCATATATTGCAGCGCAATCTGCAGCACTTCGTCAATCCATTTCACCGGCTTGACATCGAGATCCTGTTTGATGTTGTCTGGAATTTCCTTCAAGTCACGAATATTGTCGTGGGGAATCACCACGGTTTTTATACCGCCACGGTGCGCCGCCAGCAGCTTTTCCTTGAGCCCACCGATAGGCAGAACCTGTCCACGCAGGGTAATTTCGCCGGTCATTGCCACGTCCGCTCGCACGGGAATTTTGCTCAGAGCGGATACCAGAGCGGTGCACATGCCCACCCCTGCACTAGGTCCATCCTTCGGTGTAGCGCCTTCCGGAACGTGAATATGAATATCATGCTTTTCATGAAAATCCGAGGGAATACCGAGACTTGCAGCTCTACTACGAACAACCGTAAGCGCCGCGCTGATGGATTCCTGCATCACATCGCCCAACGACCCGGTCTTGATCTGGCGCCCCTTACCGGGCACCACAACCGCTTCCAGGCTAAGCAGCTCTCCGCCGACCTGAGTCCATGCCAGGCCGGTAACCTGCCCCACCTGGTCAGCTTCTTCCGCCAACCCGTACTTGAACTTGCGCACGCCCAGAAAATGTTCGACGAGCTCACCCTCAAGCACCACCTGACCCGCTTTTTTCCTGCCTTTGCCCACCTGCTCGCGAACTACCTTGCGACAAACTTTGGCAATTTGTCGCTCCAGACCCCGAACACCGGCCTCGCGCGTGTAATAGCGGATGATGTCACGCAGTGAATCCTCAGTGAAGGTCAACTCCGCTTCCTTCAAGCCATTGTTTTTCACTTGCTTTGGAACCAGATAGCGCTGAGCAATGTTGATTTTTTCAACTTCCGTGTAGCCCGGGATCCGAATAACTTCCATACGATCCAGCAACGGCGCCGGAATATTCATGGAATTGGCAGTACAGATGAACATCACGTCCGACAAATCGTAATCGACTTCCAGATAATGGTCGTTAAATGCATGATTCTGCTCAGGATCAAGCACTTCGAGCAACGCGGACGACGGATCGCCTCGCATGTCCTGCCCCATCTTGTCGACTTCATCGAGCAGGAACAGAGGGTTTTTTACGCCCGCCTTGGCCATTTTCTGAATCAGCTTTCCGGGCAATGATCCTATGTAAGTGCGGCGATGCCCACGAATCTCCGACTCGTCCCGCACGCCACCGAGAGCCATACGCACGAATTCACGATTGGTCGCCCGCGCCAGAGACTCGCCCAGGGATGTCTTGCCCACGCCCGGAGGCCCTACCAGACAGAGCACAGGCCCCTTCAGCTTTTTCACCCGTACCTGAACCGCCAGATACTCGAGAATGCGCTCCTTGACCTCCTCCAGACCGTAATGGTCGTTCTCAAGCACCTCCTGTGCCCGCTTGAGGTCGTGGCGGACCTTGCTGGTCTTTTTCCAGGGGACATTGGTCAGCCAGTCGATATAGGAACGCACCACCGTCGCCTCGGCGGACATAGGTGACATCATCTTCAACTTGTTGAATTCGGCCATCGCTTTGGCGTGGGCTTCCTTGCTCATACCCGCTTCATCGATCTTTTTCTGGATACCCTCCAGCTCACTATGGCCTTCTTCCAGCCCGCCCATTTCCTTCTGGATGGCCTTCATCTGCTCATTGAGGTAATACTCGCGCTGGCTTCGTTCCATCTGCTTCTTGACGCGGCCGCGAATACGCTTCTCTACCTGCAGCAAGTCGATTTCTGCATCGAGCACCCCGAGCACATGCTCGACACGCTCACGCAGCGGCAGGATCTCGAGAATCCCCTGTTTCTGCTCAAGCTTGAGGGTCAAGTGTGCGGCCATGGTGTCAACCAGACGACTGGGCTCCTCTATGCTGGAAAGCGACGAGACGACTTCAGAGGGGACTTTCTTGCCTAGCTGAACGAACTGTTCGAACTGGCTCATCAGGCTTCTGATCAGCACTTCGGATTCACGCGAATCCATCGGCGCTTCGGCGAGCAGCTCCGCTGCGGCTTGCTGATAGCCCTCGAGCTCTTCCACCTCCTCGATCCGTGCGCGCTGCTCACCTTCCACGAGCACTTTTACCGTTCCATCAGGAAGTTTCAACAACTGAAGGATAGTCGCTACGGTACCCAGAGAATAAAGCTGATCCTTCGAGGGATCATCGTCAGCCGGGTCTCGTTGAGCGACCAGCAGCACCTGCTTGTCGCCGGACATGGCCGCTTCCAGTGCTTCAATGGACTTGTTGCGGCCAACGAACAGCGGAATGACCATATGGGGATACACCACCACATCACGCAGTGGCAGTAAGGGGAAGTCGCTGAGAGTCGTCATATGAGAGGCTCGCTCGCAGAGGGATGAACCATGAGTTCACCCGTATATGAAATGTCCATGATTCTAAGATGGGGGCACTACCGGAAAAAAACAAGCTGCTTCACAGACTGCAGTAAAAAAGGATTCAGGCGAAGGGAATGGATGAAAAAAAACCGCCGCGACGTCGGGGAGACGGCGCGGCGGTCTTGGTTAACACCAGACCTCAGTCTTCGGGCATCGCCTTCGGCGGCTTGTCCATCGACTCGTAGATCAACAGAGGTTTGGCATCCCCGCTGATGACATTCTCGTCGATCACGACCTTGCTGACATGCTCGGCGGACGGAATATCGTACATGGTGTCGAGCAGCACGTTTTCCAGTATTGATCGCAAACCACGAGCGCCGGTTTTCCTCTCAAGGGCACGCTTGGCAATCGACTTGAGTGCATCGGTACGAAACTCCAGTTCAACACCTTCCATCTCGAAAAGTCTGCCGTATTGCTTGGTCAGCGAATTTTTCGGCTCAGTCAGGATCTGAATCAGCGCCTCTTCGTCCAGCTCGTCCAGCGTAGCGATAACAGGCAAGCGGCCGACGAATTCAGGAATCAAGCCGAAACGAACCAGGTCCTCCGGCTCGACATCCTTCAAGGCTTCGCCAATTTTCTTGCCTTCGTCCTTGCTTCGCACTGAAGCGTTAAAACCGATACCGCTCTTCTCAGACCTATCACGGATGACTTTCTCAAGCCCAGCAAAAGCGCCGCCGCATATGAACAAAATATTGCGCGTATCAACCTGCAGGAATTCCTGCTGCGGGTGCTTACGCCCGCCCTGGGGTGGGACCGACGCAACGGTACCTTCGATGAGCTTCAATAACGCCTGTTGAACGCCTTCGCCCGACACATCCCGAGTAATGGAGGGATTGTCCGATTTGCGTGAAATCTTGTCGATTTCGTCGATATAGACAATACCCATCTGGGCCTTCTCTACATCGTAGTCACACTTCTGCAGCAGCTTCTGGATGATGTTTTCAACATCTTCACCCACATAACCTGCCTCGGTCAGAGTCGTGGCGTCAGCAATAGTAAACGGCACGTTGAGCAGGCGAGCCAGCGTCTCGGCCAGCAACGTTTTGCCCGATCCAGTCGGACCGATTACCAGGATATTGCTTTTGCCCAGCTCGACGTCGTCTTTTCCTTCACGCTGATTAAGGCGCTTGTAGTGGTTGTAAACAGCAACGGACAAAATCTTCTTGGCACGTAACTGCCCAATCACATACTGGTCAAGGATGCCGCTGATTTCTTTCGGAGAAGGAAGCTTGTGACTACTGCTTTCAGTCTGATTTTCCTGCACTTCCTCACGGATGATGTCGTTACACAGATCAACGCACTCATCACAAATAAACACGGAGGGGCCGGCAATCAGCTTACGAACTTCATGCTGGCTTTTGCCGCAGAAGGAGCAATACAGCAACTTGCCGTTGTCGTCACCCTTCCCAGTTATATCTGTCATCGATAACCTCTACTTACGGTCCGCTCTAAACACAAAGATGAAGGCATCTGCGCCACTTTGCAAGCGCGACCCTGTCAACGCACACCGGCAATCCGGTAAGGAAAGCGGAACTATAAAGGCCCATCCGAAACCGTCAGGGCCATAATGTCAATTCAGTTCATCGCGACTCGAATCAGCCGACAAGCTCTCGGCTTTCCAGCACACGATCAATCAGACCGTATTCTGCAGCTTCAGCCCCGCTCATAAAGCGGTCCCGATCAGTATCGCGGGCAATAACGTCCAACGGCTGACCAGTATGGTGCGCCATGATCTTGTTTAGACGCTCACGAATGAAAAGAATTTCACGGGCGTGGATCTCGATGTCAGACGCCTGGCCCTGGAACCCGCCCAGCGGCTGGTGAATCATCAATCGAGCATGGGGTAGGCAGAAACGCTTACCCGCTTCACCACCAGCCAACAGAAATGCGCCCATGCTGGCCGCCTGGCCGATGCACAAGGTGCTGACATTTGGCTTGATGAACTGCATGGTGTCGTAGATGGCCATGCCGGCCGTTACAGAGCCACCCGGTGAGTTGATGTACAGGTGAATGTCCTTGTCGGGGTTTTCCGACTCAAGGAACAGCAACTGAGCCACCACCAGATTAGCCATGTAATCTTCTACCTGGCCCACCAGAAAAATCACTCGCTCCTTCAACAGACGCGAGTAGATGTCGTACGAACGCTCACCGCGAGCGGACTGTTCTACAACCATGGGAACCAGGCCGCCAGCAGCCTGAACATCAGGCGGGTACTGATTAAAGATATTGTGGGTCATGGATTGCTGTCACTCCGATTTAGCCTGTCGCATAAACACATGAGCCAGCCCGAAGGCTGGCTCATAATTCGCGTAGATTGGCGACGAGATTACTCGTCTGCGCTGCTCTCCGCCTCGCCACTTTCAGCCGCAACGGCCTGGGCTGGCTTGACGGCGTCTTCGTAGCTGACCTTTTTGTCGGTCACCTTAGCCTTCTGGAGCACAGTATCCACCACTTGCTCTTCGAGCACAACCGACTGAATTTCAGCCAGTTGCTGTTCATTCTGGTAATACCAACTAACCACTTGCTCGGGCTCCTGATAAGCGGAGGCCAGTTCCTCTACCATGCTCCGAACCCGGTCATTATCAGGCTTGATCTCGTTCTGCTTGACGATTTCGGCGACGATCAGGCCAAGGCTGACGCGACGCTTGGCCTGCTCTTCGAACAGTTCAGCAGGCAGCTGCTCAGGCTGGATATTGGCACCGCCGAACTGCTGTACCGCCTGAACGCGCAGACGGTCAATTTCGCTGCTAACCAGCGCCTTGGGTACATCGATATTATTGGTGGCCAGAAGACCATCCATCACCTGAGTCTTGGTCTTGCCTTTGATAGCCTGACGCAATTCGCGATCCATATTTTTGCGAACTTCAGACTGGAAACCTTCAATTCCACCCTCGTCCACGCCGAATTTCGCAAAAAACTCGTCGTTCAGTTCAGGTAACACCGGCGCCGCGACAGAGTGAACTACTACGTCGAATTCGGCTGCTTTGCCTGCCAGCTCAAGATTCTGATACTGCTCAGGGAAGGTCAGGTTCAGTGTCACCGAATCCCCCGCCTTGGCACCAACCAGCCCATCTTCGAAACCAGGAATCATGCGACCCGACCCGAGTACCACCTGGGTATTGTTAGCCGTGCCGCCCTGAAAGGTCTCACCATCCACACGACCGACAAAATCAACGGTCAACTGGTCTTCATTCTCTGCGGCCCGCTCTACATTTTCATAACGGGTATTCTGCTTACGCAGAATCTCGAGCATTTTTTCGAGATCGGCTTCGGTTACTTCGGAGTCGATACGCTCCACATTGATCTGGGAAAAATCACCCAGCGCGATCTCTGGATAAACCTCAAAGGTGGCGACGTATTCCAGATCCTTGCCTTGCTCAAGCTCCTTCGGCTCAACGCTGGGTGCGCCAGCCGGATTGAGCTTTTCCTGCATGATCGCTTCGTAAAAAGAGGACTGGATCACTTCACCGACGACTTCCTGACGAGCGGAACCACCGAAACGCTTGCGAATCACGCTCATTGGTACTTTGCCGGGACGGAAACCATCGACGCGGGCACGGCTGGCGGTCTGCTGCAGACGCTTATTGACTTCGTTTTCGATGCGCTCGGCAGGAATGCCAACAGTCATGCGGCGCTCAAGGCCGGAGATGGTTTCAACCGAAACTTGCATGGATAGTCCTCGTTGAACAGACAGTGTGATTGGACGAATTGTAAAGGGACGACATTCTAGTCGCTTGCAAGAGATAAGTCATCCTTTCGACAAAACAAGGAAACACCGCATCCAGCTGGCCGAAGGACATTCAGAAAAGGTTGCGGGAGCAGAAAGAGGCACGCAAGAGATCACTTGCGGGAGTATTAGCTGAATTGAAAAAACAATGGTGCGGATGGGGAGACTCGAACTCCCACACCTTGCGGCGCCAGAACCTAAATCTGGTGTGTCTACCAATTCCACCACATCCGCAAAACAGGGCTTGAAACAAAAACGCCAGACTACCGTCCGGCGTTTCGAAAAATGGGGTGGACGATGGGTTTCGAACCCACGACACCAGGAGTCACAATCCTGTGCTCTACCAACTGAGCTACGCCCACCATTACAACTATCGCTTCAGACATCCTTACCAGTGTGCGTTGGTACGCCCGGCAGGACTCGAACCTGCGACCACCCGCTTAGAAGGCGGGTGCTCTATCCAGCTGAGCTACGGGCGCCTTTTGCACATTGACCACCCATCGAAAGGGTATCTGATAATGCCCGCGTTACAAGCCTGAGCCGGTAAAAACGGTGGAGCCTTATCGCCTTCCAAACCGATCTCGCTGTGTTTGTGAAGCGGGGCGAATAATACTCAGCCACTCCCGCCACGTCAACGCCGCCGCGATTTTTTTTCAGATATTTGAGTAAGTTAAGCCTGGCACCCCGCGTACTCTTTTGCCAAGCCCCGCAGCGTGCGACAATCATCGTATTATTTGTCCGCTTCAGGAACCCAATGAACGCCCAACTAATTGATGGCAAGCAGATCGCTGCCAATCTCCGCCGCGAAATCGCCATTCAGGTCGCCGCTCGTCGAGAGAAAGGACTCAGAATACCCGGCCTGGCCGTTATTCTGGTCGGTCAGGACCCCGCATCGCAGGTGTACGTATCACACAAGCGCAAGGACTGCGAAGAAGTAGGGTTTATTTCCCGGTCCTATGATTTGCCTGCCAGGACCACACAGGAGGAACTGGTCAGCCTGATCGACCAGCTCAACGAAGATCCCGAGATGGATGGCATTCTTGTGCAGTTGCCCTTGCCTGCCCACCTTGATGCCTCGTTGCTGCTTGAGCGCATTCGTCCGGACAAGGATGTGGACGGCTTCCATCCTTACAATATTGGCCGCCTGGCCCAGCGTATGCCGCTCCTGAGGCCCTGCACTCCACTGGGTATCATACGATTGCTCAAAAGCACTGGCGTAGACCTGTACGGACTGGACGCCACCGTGGTTGGAGCCTCCAATATCGTCGGCCGCCCCATGGCGCTGGAGTTATTGCTGGCGGGCTGCACCACGACCATTACGCACCGATTTACCCGAAATCTCGCTGAACACGTCAGCCGCTCTGACCTGGTGGTCGTGGCTGCTGGAAAACCCGGACTGGTCAAAGGTGAATGGATCAAACCCGGCGCGATCGTTATCGATGTAGGCATCAATCGGATGGAAGATGGGCGTCTGTGTGGCGATGTCGAATTTGAAGTCGCAGCGCAACGTGCAGCCTGGATTACCCCGGTGCCCGGCGGCGTGGGTCCGATGACCCGGGCCTGCCTGCTAGAGAACACAGTGCATGCCTGTGAACATCTGCACGATTGAACCACAACTGAAAAAAGGTCCGCACAAGACCCCAAGGCTACGTGTTTTCGCCAGAACCGAATCCTGACAGATCTGGCAATGGCGCAGCCTGTAGCGCCCCCTTCTCGGCGAACCGTTAAAGGTTGCCCGTACTGCCGCCATCCACCGGCACGTTGATGCCATTGATATAGGCGGCAGCTGGCGATGCAAGAAAACCCACCGCATTGGCAAACTCTTCCGGTTCAGCGAAGCGCCTGGCTGGAATCGCCGCCAACATTCCCTGAGTCACCTGTTCAGTTGAACGCCCGCCGGTCTGCGCTATGTGCGCAATAAGCCCGTCCAGGCGCGCCGTGCGAGTCAAGCCAGGTAAAACATTGTTCACTGTAATGCCATCGGACCCCAGCTCGGCCGCCAACGTCTTGGCCCAGTTGGCCATGGCCGCCCGGATACTGTTGGATACACCGAGATTGGCAATCGGCTGTTTTACCGAAGTGGACAATATGTTCAGAATTCGTCCATAGCTTGCCTCTCGCATACCCGGCAAAAGCAGCTGCAGCAAAGACTGCGCGCTGACCAGATGTTGACTGAACGCAGCTGCGTAAGCTGCCGGTTCAGCAAGATGAGCCGGGCCTGGGGCCGGCCCCCCGGTGTTATTGATCCAGATCTGAACGGGTCCGTTACGGCTCAGTTCAGTGCTGACCGCCCCGACCAACGCAGCAGTATCGCTTGCATCCACCGCGATAAAGCCATGCGACTGGCCGACTTTACTCGCCAGGCTTTGGCAGACCCGCTCAAGCTTGTCCTGGGAGCGCGCCAGTATCACCACTTCAGCGCCCTGCTCTGCCAGTTGCCGCGCACAAGCTTCGCCCAGACCCTGGCTGGCTCCGCAAACCAGAGCGCGTTTGCCTGATAAATCTAGATTCATGGGATATCCCGTTCCGGTTGGTTTAGGTTTACCCGAAGAATAGCACTACTTGAGCGAACGAGAGCTCCCACGGGCTCTGACAAAAGTGAGACGGAATGAAAAATCCACCCGCGGGCAATGGGTGGATTTTGGTATGAATTGCGCTACCGTCGCCTAGAAAGCATCGCCCGGAACCCGGACCCAGCCTTCCATCAGCACGCGTGCACTGCGGCTCATGATCGCCTTGTCGACCGTCCACTCGCCGTCTACTTGGGTAGCTTCTGCACCGACCCGCAGCGTGCCGGAGGGATGACCGAAAATCACCGCCTCGCGGTCGCCTCCGCCGGCGGCCAGATTCACCAACGTGCCGGGAATGGCCGCGGCGGTGCCGATAGCCACGGCAGCGGTGCCCATCATCGCGTGGTGCAGCTTCCCCATGGATAATGCCCGCACCAACAGATCTGCGTCGCCGGCCTTCACCTGTTTGCCGCTGGAGGAGATGTAGTCAGCAGGCCCGGACACAAAGGCCACCTTTGGCGTGTGCTGGCGCTGGACAGCTTCCTGAATGTTTTTGACCAGCCCCATGCGCACTGCTCCGTGCGTACGAATCGTCTCAAACTTCAACAGCGCATCGGCGTCGCCGTTGATTGCGTCCTGCAGCTCGGTGCCGTTGTAACCGATTTCCTGAGCGTTAATGAAGATGGTCGGAATACCGGCATTGATCATGGTCGCCTTGAAGGTTCCTACGCCCGGCACCTCAAGATCATCCACCAGATTGCCAGTGGGAAACATTGAGCCGGCTGCGCCTTCCTCCTCCGCAGCCGGGTTCATGAATTCGATCTGCACTTCCGCAGCCGGGAAGGTCACGCCGTCGAGTTCAAAGTCGCCGGTTTCCTGCACAGCGCCATCGGTGATCGGCACGTGCGCGATGATAGTCTTACTGATGTTGGCCTGCCAAATGCGTACCGTCACCACGCCGTTCTGCGGAATACGACTGGCATCGACCAGGCCTGCGCTGATGGCAAACGAGCCGACAGCGGCGGAAAGGTTACCGCAGTTTCCGCTCCAGTCCACATAGGGCTTGTCGATGGCTACCTGGCCAAACAGGTAATCGACATCGTGGTCCGGCTGAGCGCTTTTGGCGACGATCACCGTCTTGCTGGTGCTAGAGGTAGCGCCGCCCATACCGTCGGTGTGTTTGCCGTACAGGTCTGGGCTGCCGATAACACGCAGCAGCAACGCATCACGCGCCGCGCCTGGAACCTGCGCGCGCTCGGGTAAATCCCGCAGGCTGAAGAAAACGCCTTTGCTGGTACCGCCACGCATGTAAGTGGCGGGAATCTTGATCTGGGGTACGTGTGTCATTCTGATGCTCCGTATAAAGCCTCTGTTCTGATCGAGCACAAACATGCGGCGTCGACCTTAGCTATTGCTGATAACGAAAGGATTCAGGTGCGATATTGGCAGCAGAGTGTTCTGGACCGTCGATGCCCAGGGATGGGCATCGCCGAGCGTACAGGGATGTATTTACAGCGTGTCCGGAACACCTGTTGGTAATATCGCCGACTCGCAGCTCCGTTTAACCGGCGCCTTCTACGAAATTGCAAGCCGACGGTGCAACAACACCGCCCTGCCCAGCCTCAGATAACCGCTTCCGCTTCCAGGAAATCCTGGGCGAAACGTTGCAATATCCCGCCTGCATCAAAGACCGACACCTCTTCCTGCGTATCGAGGCGACAGATCACCGGCACCTCGACGCGCTCACCGCTCTTGCGGTTAATGACGAGAGTCATGGTACTGCGCGGCGTGATGTCACCGGTCACATCATAGGTTTCGGTACCATCGATGTTCAGCGTGTGACGCGTAGTGCCGGGCTGGAATTCCAGCGGCAACACGCCCATGCCGAGCAGGTTGGTACGGTGAATACGCTCGAAACCTTCGGCAGCAATGGCTTCGACACCAGCCAGGCGCACGCCCTTTGCCGCCCAGTCACGGGACGAACCCTGACCGTAATCGGCACCGGCGATGATGATCAGCGGCTGCTTACGCTCCATGTAGGTTTCGATGGCCTCCCACATGCGCGTTACCTTGCCTTCCGGCTCGATACGCGCCAGTGAGCCCTGCTTGACCTTGCCGTTTTCCTGCACCATCTCGTTCAGCAGCTTGGGGTTGGCGAAGGTAGCGCGCTGGGCGGTCAGATGGTCGCCACGGTGGGTGGCGTAGGAGTTGAAATCGACCTCCGGCACACCCATTTTGTGTAGGTAAGCCCCGGCGGCGCTGTCCATCATGATGGCGTTGGACGGCGACAGGTGATCGGTGGTGATGTTGTCCCCCAACACCGCCAAGGCCCGCATGCCCTTCAAGCTACGTTCGCCTGCCAGTGCGCCTTCCCAGTATGGCGGACGGCGGATATAGGTGCTCTGCGGACGCCACTCGTACAGCGGATTGGTCTGCGCCTGGGCATCACGGGTGATGTCGAACATCGGGATATAAACCTCCCGATACTGCTCGGGCTTCACGCTCTGCTTGACGATAGCGTTGATCTCTTCATCGCTCGGCCAGATGTCCTTCAGGGTGACCGGATTGCCGTCCTTGTCGATCCCCAGTACATCCTTCTCGATATCAAAACGGATGGTACCGGCAATCGCGTAGGCCACCACTAGCGGCGGCGAAGCCAGGAAGGCCTGCTTGGCGTAGGGGTGAATCCGGCCATCGAAGTTGCGGTTACCCGACAGCACGGCGGTAGCGTACAGATCGCGCTCTACTACTTCCTTCTGGATCACCGGATCCAGGGCGCCGCTCATACCATTACAGGTGGTGCAGGCAAAGGCGACCACACCAAATCCCAGGTTTTCCAATTCACCCAGCAGGTTGGCCTCTTCCAGATACATTTTCACGGTCTTGGAACCCGGCGCCAGGGAGGTTTTCACCCAGGGCTTGCGCGTCAATCCGAGCTTGTTTGCGTTACGGGCAATCAAACCAGCAGCAATCATATTGCGCGGGTTGCTGGTGTTGGTGCAGCTGGTGATGGCGGCAATGATTACCGCGCCGTCGGGCATTTTGCCTTCTTCGTTTTCTACCACACCACTAATGCCACGAGAGGCCAGTTCGGAGGTAGGCAGCAACGCATGCGGGTTGGATGGACCGGCCAACGTACGTGCGACGCTCGACAGGTCAAAGGTCAGTACCCGCTCGTATTCCACGTTGGTCAGGGTATCAGCCCACAGCCCGGTTGCCTTGGCGTACTGCTCAACCAGCTTGACTTGATCGGCTTCACGGCCGGTCAGTGTCAGGTAGTCCGTGGTCTGCTCGTCGATATAGAACATAGCCGCGGTGGCGCCGTATTCGGGCGTCATATTGGAGATGGTAGCCCGGTCGCCGATGGTCAGGTTGTTCGCACCCTCGCCATAGAATTCGAGATAAGCCCCAACTACACGCTCCTTGCGCAGAAACGCGGTCAACGCCAGCACAAGATCGGTGCTGGTGATTCCCGGCTGCAGTTTGCCGGTGAGCTCGACGCCGATGATATCAGGCAGGCGCATCCAGGAAGCACGACCAAGCATCACGCTTTCAGCTTCCAGCCCGCCGACACCGACGGAAATCACGCCCAGAGCGTCGACCATCGGCGTATGGCTATCGGTACCCACACAGGTATCTGGAAAGGCTACCCCGTCACGTACCTGAACCACTGGAGACATCTTTTCCAGATTGATCTGGTGCATGATGCCATTACCCGGCGGAATCACGTCGACGTTCTCGAACGCCGTTTTGGTCCAGTTGATGAAGTGGAAACGGTCGTCATTGCGACGGTCTTCAATGGCGCGGTTCTTCTCGAAGGCATCCGCCTCGAAGCCGGCATGCTCAACGGCCAGGGAATGGTCGACAATCAGCTGGGTGGGCACGACCGGATTGACCTTGGCCGGGTCACCGCCTTTTTCGGCGATAGCGTCACGCAAGCCAGCCAGATCGACCAGTGCAGTTTGGCCGAGAATATCGTGGCACACGACACGGGCCGGGAACCAGGGGAAATCCAGATCACGCTTGCGCTCTATGAGCTGCTTGAGCGAATCGGTCAGCATCGCTGGCTCACAGCGACGCACCAGGTTTTCAGCCAGCACGCGCGAGGTGTAGGGCAGTTTGTCGTAGGCACCGGGCTGGATGGCATCGACCGCCGCACGGGTGTCGAAATAATCGAGCTGAGTGCCCGGCAGGGATTTGCGGTATTCAGTGTTCATTGAGATCACACTCATCAGGAATCAGTGGCAGAAGCATTGAAGCGCAGTGCTGCGCATCCCCTGCCTTGAATTATCGAAGCTGACCGTTGCACATTGCTGTAAGCGACGTTGGCGATCGCCTGTTCTGGACCGGCGATGCCCATGGATGGGCATCGCCGAGCGTACAGGGATGTATTTACAGCGTGTCCAGAACAGGTGGTCGACAACGCCGCCAGTGCAAAGTCCTAAATCACCGTTTTTCAGCGCTCAGCAATTGGCTTAACAGTCCGCGGCTCTTCACCCACGTACTCGGCACTCGGGCGAATAATCCGGTTGTCCGCCCGCTGCTCCATTACGTGCGCAGCCCACCCAGTCAAACGGCTCATTACAAAAATCGGCGTGAACAGCTTGGTCGGGATACCCATGAAGTGGTACGCCGAGGCGTGGAAGAAGTCGGCGTTACAAAACAGCTTCTTCTCGCGCCACATTACGGCTTCGACGCGTTCGGATACTGGATACAACACAGTATCGCCGACGTCGGCGGCCAGCTTCTCGGACCATTCCTTGATGATTGCGTTTCGTGGATCGGAATCACGATAAATGGCGTGACCGAAGCCCATGATCTTGTCCTTGCGCTGCAGCATGCCCATGATTTCCTGCTCGGCGTGCTCTGGATTCTTGAACTGCTCGATCATATCCATCGCCGCTTCATTCGCGCCACCATGCAACGGGCCACGTAGCGAGCCGATGGCACCGGTGACGCAGCTGTGCATGTCCGACAGGGTCGAAGCGCAAACACGGGCAGTGAAGGTTGACGCGTTGAACTCGTGCTCCGCATAGAGAATCAGCGACACGTTCATCACCTGCTCGTGCAGCTCGTTGGGTTTTTCGCCGCGCAGCATATGCAGAAAGTGGGCGCCGATGGAGTCGTCATTCGTATTCTCATCGATACGTACACCGTCGTGGCTGAAGCGATACCAGTAGCAAATGATCGACGGGAACACGGCGAGCAGGCGGTCGGTGGCATCCTGCTGCTGGTTGAAGTCAGCTTCTGTCTCCAGGTTGCCGAGCATGGAGCAACCGGTGCGCATCACATCCATCGGATGGGCGTCCTTGGGAATGCGCTCCAGCACTTCTTTCAACGCCTGCGGCAGGCTGCGCAGTGATTTCAGCTTGGCCTTGTAAGCCTCCAGCTCCGCCTGGGTAGGCAACTGACCTTTCAGGATCAGGTGTGCAACTTCCTCGAACTGGCAGTTAGCAGCCAGATCCTTAACATCGTATCCACGATAGGTGAGGCCAGAGCCTGTTTGCCCCACGGTAGACAGCGCCGTCTTGCCCGCGACTTGGCCGCGCAGGCCGGCTCCACTTAAAACTTTTGCTTCAGCCATCAGTATTCTCCTTCTTATTTAGGCCGATTCGTGATCGGACCGGTTCAGGATTTTTTCTGCGCGAATAGCGCGTCGAGCTTCTGTTCGAAAATGTGGTAATCGATACGATCGTACAGCTCCATGCGGGTCTGCATGGTGTCGACCACGTTCTTTTGCGAGCCGTCGCGACGAATGGCGGTATAGACGTTTTCTGCGGCCTTGTTCATGGCGCGGAAGGCAGACAGCGGGTAAAGCACCAGCGACACGTCGGCCGAAGCCAGCTCATCGGTTGTATATAAAGGTGTGGAACCAAATTCGGTGATATTAGCCAGAATCGGCGCCTTCACCTTCGAGGCGAACAGCTTGTACATATCCAGCTCGGTGATAGCCTCAGGAAACACCATATCGGCGCCGGCTTCAATACAAGCCGCCGCCCTGTCCAGCGCAGACTCCAGACCTTCCACTGCCAGCGCATCGGTACGCGCCATGATTACGAAGCTGTCATCGGTACGTGCATCGACCGCGGCCTTGATCCGATCAACCATTTCCTGCTGCGAAACGATTTCCTTGTTAGGGCGGTGGCCGCAACGCTTGGCGCCGACCTGATCTTCGATGTGCATCGCCGCAGCGCCGAACTTGATCATCGACTTCACGGTGCGCGCTACATTGAAGGCGCTGGAGCCGAAGCCGGTGTCCACATCGACAAGAAGGGGCAGATCGCACACATCAGTGATACGGCGCACGTCGGTCAGAACGTCATCCAGACCGGTGATACCCAGGTCCGGCAGGCCCAGCGAGCCGGCTGCCACGCCACCCCCCGAAAGGTAAATCGCCTTGAAACCGGCGCGCTTGGCCAGTAGCGCGTGGTTGGCATTGATTGCGCCTACTACCTGCAGTGGATGCTCTTCTGCAACGGCATCGCGGAAGCGTTGACCTGGGGTTTTAGACATCAGTTTTTCCCTCCTGAGGAAGTGAAACGTCGCTCTGCTCTTGCATGCGACGCTCGATGTTGCGGCGTGAGGCGCTGATATGGCGGCGCATCAACATTTCCGCGAGCTCGCCATCACGATCAGCGATGGCTTCTATGATTCGATGGTGTTCGGCAAAGGCTTGCTGAGGGCGCTTCGGCGTGGTGGAGAATTTGTAGCGATACATGCGTACCAGGTGATACAGATCACCGAGCAGCATGTCGCTCAGGGCGCGGTTTTTGCTCCCCTGAATAATCACGTAATGGATATCCAGATCGCCTTCCTGTTGATAATAGGACTGGTTGGCCTGGAGACCGCTGTGCTTTTCATGGGTGGCCAATACTTCGCGAAGTCCGAGAATTTCATCCTCCGTCATATTCTGGGCGGCCAGTCTGCAAGCCATTCCTTCCAATGCTTCACGCACGTGGTACAGCTCAATCAGCTCTTCGTAGCTGAGCGACACCACCCGAACGCCGGCATGCGGCACGCGCATGACCAATCGCCGGCCTTCCAGCCGCCGGATAGCTTCGCGCAGCGGTCCCCGACTAATACCGAAGGTGGTGGACAGGTACTGCTCGCTGATGCGAGTTCCGGGAGCGATCTCTCCCTTCACGATCGCCGTCTGAAGGCGCTGAAAAGCACCGTCAGAGAGCGTCAATACAGGAGAAATATCTACAGAAGCGTCCAATTGTAAACAACCCGCCTTGAATATGAATATTATTTCCAGATAACGGCTCGAATAATGAAGCCGCGCCACTCGATTGTCAACAATCCATCAGGCACTGTGTGGAGAGAATTTACCGTGCCACCATCAACCCCACTACGTCGCCGAGAACTGGCGTGCTAAGATGCTGGCCAGTTCGCTGCCACGCTACTGCCTCGAGTCAGCGTGTCGTCGCCTTAAACTGTTGCCGAGAACCCTAATGCAATCGATCAACCTGCATCTTAAAATTCTGATTGCCATTCTGGTCAGCCTGGGTCTGCTGATTACTGGTTACCAGATATACGTCCTGGAAATTCCATTAAAAGAAGATGAAACCGACGACATCTGGAGTCTGGATGCCCGCTTCGAGTTTCAAGCGACGGCCGGGGTGCCAATAAAAGCGCAGATGTTTATTCCGCAGCTGAATCAGGATTACATCAGCCTGAATGAGAGTTTCATTTCCAACAATTATGGCGTCAGTATCAATCAGGTTGACGGGAATCGCCGGGTCACCTGGTCTGCAAGACGAGCCAGCGGACCTCAGACGCTTTACTATCGACTGGTTCTGACCAAACGATATAGCGACGAGACCGCTGCAGTCCCGCCGCCAGCTCCACGCGTTCCGATTGTCCTCGAGGGGCCAGAGCAGATTGCCGCAGATGCGCTGATCAACCCTATCAGACAACACTCTGCTGATATCGAAACCTTTATTACCGAAGCCATTCGACGGGTGAACGATATCACTGACGATAACGTTCAGTTGTTGCTCGGCGGCCAGACATCACCACTGGACAAAGCTCGAGTCATCGACATTCTACTGTCCCAGGCCCGCATTCCTCTGGAGCTGGTCCACACTGTGCGCTTGGAGGCCACTGCCAACCAGGAGCCGGAACTGTGGCTGCGCAGCCATAACGGCGAGCGGTGGCTGTATTTCCACCCCGAAACGGGGCAGCAGGGCATACCAGAAAACCGGATGGTGTGGTGGATTGGCGATAATCCAATGTACAGCCTGGAGGGCGGTCGCCAGGGTCGTGTCAACGTGACCATCAACAATAGCGAGATGAATGCTCTGCGATTGGCCAAGATGAGTACCGATAACGGCTCGTCAGCACTGCTGGAGTATTCCCTGTATGGCCTGCCACTGCATGCGCAGCAGGTCTACCGGGTAATGATCATGATTCCGGTGGGTGTTCTGGTAATTCTGGTTCTGCGTAACCTGATCGGCATTCAGACACTAGGTACCTTCACGCCGGTCCTGATCTCGCTGGCCTTTCGTGAAACCCAGGTAGGCTGGGGTATTGCCCTGTTCACACTGATCACGGCCCTGGGCTTGTCATTACGCTCCTACCTCGAGCATTTGAAGCTGCAGATGTTGCCTCGCCTGTCGATCGTGCTGACCTTCGTGGTCATCGTCATTGCGGCGATCAGCTTGTTCAGTCACAAACTGGGAATTGAGCGCGCCCTGTCTGTATCGCTGTTCCCCATGGTGATCCTGACCATGACCATCGAACGCCTTTCCATCAACTGGGAAGAACGTGGTGGCGGACATTCGTTCAAGGTAGCCGTGGGTACCATCATTGCCGCGACCCTGGCGCATCTACTGATGTCCGTCCCGGTGCTTGCCTATTTCTTCTTCACCTTCCCGGCCATCTTGCTGGTACTGGTTGGCTTCATGCTGGCCATGGGTCGCTATCGCGGCTACCGCCTGACCGAACTCATGCGTTTCAAAGCGCTGACCAAACAGGGCTGAGGAGACTGCGATGTTACTGTGGAACACTTGGAAAGCGCTCAAGGCCAACGGGGTCATGGGCATTAATCGGCGAAATGCCGACTATGTGCTGAAATACAACAAGCGCCATTTGTATCCGGTCGTAGACGACAAGATCCTGACCAAGGAACGTGCCATTGCGGCAGGGATCAATGTACCCGAGCTTTATGGAATAATCGAAACCGAAAAGGATATCGATCGATTCCAGAAGATTGTCGCACCTTACCGTGACTTCGTAGTTAAGCCAGCCCAGGGAGCTGGCGGGGACGGCATCCTGGTTATCGCCGACCGCTTCGAGGGCCGCTACAGGACAGTGTCAGGCAAGATCATCAGCTACGAAGAGATCGAACACCAGATTTCCAGCATCCTGTCAGGTCTTTATTCGCTGGGCGGCCATCGGGACCGCGTGCTCATCGAATACCGCGTCACGCCAGATCCCATTTTCAAAAGCATCAGTTATGAAGGCGTACCGGATATCCGGATCATAGTGCTGATGGGCTACCCGGTCATGGCCATGCTGCGCCTGCCTACTCGCCAGTCTGGCGGCAAGGCCAACCTGCATCAGGGCGCTATCGGAGTGGGCGTAGATCTCACAACCGGCGTCACGCTCAAGGGCACCTGGCTGAACAGCAAGATCACCAAGCATCCAGATACCACCAACCCGGTGGATGGCGTGCAATTGCCGGATTGGGACGGTTTCATGCGTTTGGCAACGTCTTGCTATGAGCTGTCAGGGCTAGGGTATATCGGCGTAGATCTGGTGCTGGACGAAGAAAAGGGCCCGCTCATTCTGGAACTCAATGCGCGCCCAGGGCTGAATATACAGATTGCCAACGATGCAGGTCTGACACACCGCTGTCATAAGGTCGAGCACCATATTGCTGCCTTGAAGAAGGAAGGCAGGCTCGAGACTGTGGAAGAAAGAATGGCATTCTCGCAGAGGCATTTCGGTCAACCCGTCCCTGCGGCGACAACTCCCTCGGAGCCCAGCGAGCCGGCATGATCAGGCCAAACCGCCAATGCTCTACTCCCTGACAGCATTACCCTATATTGCCGAGCCGGCGCCGCTGCTCGCCGGGCTTCGTGAGCTCGGCAACCCGGTGCTGCTGGATTCAGCAGCGACCGGCGAACCGTTCGGCCGATTCAGTATAATGTCCGCCGGCCCCCAGGCCGTATTGACACCTGCGCCCGGAGAATCCGGACCAGAAACTCTGCAGCGGCTGCGAGACGCTCTGAAAGACCTTGGACCTGCGGCCTGGCCGGACGGAATTGCCCTGCCCTTTGGTGCGGGCGCGCTGGGTTTTATCAGCTACGATTTTGCTCGACACCTTGAACCGTTACCCGCCTGCGCCAAAACCGACGTTCGGCTTCCTGCCCTGCAATTTGGCCTATATACCTGGAGCCTGGTAACGGACCACGTGCTGCAACGCTCGTGGCTGGTTTGCCATCCTGGTATCGATGAAGCCGAGCGCAACAAGCTGTACGAATTGGTTCAGGGGCAACGGGACTTTGATTCCTCCTTTTGCCTGAATGGCTCCTTCGAACCGGAGCAGAGCCGTCAAGAGTACCAGGCTGCTTTCGAGCGTATTCAGGCTTATATATTGGCCGGAGACGCTTATCAAATAAACCTGGCGCAGCGTTTTCGCGCCCGCTGCAGCGGCGATCCGCTGGAGGCTTACCGGCTTCTGCGCAATGCATGCCCTACTCCCTTCTCTGCCTACATTGAGGATGTTGACTTCAGCTTGCTGTGCCATTCCCCTGAGCGTTTCCTGAGCGTCATCGGCGGCAAGGTCGAGACGCGTCCGATCAAGGGTACCAGGGCGCGCGGCGCTACGTGTGAGCAGGATATGGCGCTGGCCGAGGACTTGCAGGACTGCCTCAAGGACCGTGCGGAGAATGTGATGATCGTAGACCTGCTGCGTAACGACCTTGGGCGCACCTGCGCTATTGGCAGCGTGCAGGTGCCGGAGCTGTTCAAGCTGGAAAGCTACCCCAATGTTCATCACCTGGTGAGCAGCGTGACGGGCGAACTGGCGCACGGCCGCGATGCCCTGGATCTGCTGGCAAGCGCCTTTCCTGGCGGTTCGATAACAGGTGCCCCTAAGATTCGCGCCATGCAGATCATTGAAGAGCTGGAGCCGGTGCGTCGTAGCATGTATTGCGGAAGCCTTGGCTACATAGGCTGTGAAGGTCAGATGGACCTGAATATAGCGATACGCACCCTGGTGCATCAGGACGACAATCTGTATCTCTGGGGCGGCGGCGGTATCGTAGCGGACTCGGAGTCGGAGTCCGAATATCAGGAGACCCTGACCAAGGTCAGGGTGTTGATGGAGGCGCTTGAATAATCTTGGGAGTGGCGCCGCCGGCACTCAACCTGTCTGGACACGCCGTGAATACATCCATGTAGGCTCACTGCGCCCATCCCCGGGGCGCAGACGGTCCAGCCAGGCTGAATCCCGGCGTCGCGGTCGCAGTTGTGCGCAAAGGATACAAGCCAAGTGGATTTTTGCGTCGGCGGCTCGAAGGTACGCAGGTGCTGGCAGGTGATGCGTAGACAGGACCGTCGATGCCCAGGGATGGGCATCGCCGAGCTTACAGGGACGTACTCGCAGCGTGTCCTGGCTACGTATTACCTGCCACCACCGCCCTCGCAGCTATCAAAGCACCAAAGGACGGTTCGACGCCTTGATGAATTCCTGCTTCAGCTCCTCGAAGGTATGCACCGCGGGAAACTGCGGGAACTCTGCAATCACGTTGTCCGGTGCGTGGAATAAAATTCCCGCATGCGCTTCTGACAGCATGGTGGTGTCATTGTAGGAATCGCCAGCGGCAATGACGCGATAATACAGGCTCTTGAAAGCCAGAACCGACTGACGCTTGGGATCTTTCTGACGCAGTTGGTAGTCGGCTACACGCCCCGTTTCGTCAGTGATCAAGCGATGGCACAACAGCGTCGGGAAACCGAGCTGACGCATCAACGGCTGTGAAAACTCGTAGAACGTATCGGACAGAATGACGACCTGAAAACGTTCACGAAGCCAGTCAACAAACTCCGGCGCTCCGTCGAGCGGTTTGAGCGTGCCGATGGTTTCCTGAATATCGGAGAGCTTTAACCCGTGCTCATCCAAGATGCGTAAACGCTGCTTCATCAGCACGTCGTAGTCGGGAACGTCTCGGGTGGTTGCCCGTAGCTCAGCGATGCCGGTTGCTTCGGCAAAGGCGATCCAGATTTCCGGAACGAGAACTCCCTCAAGGTCAAGGCAGGCGATTTCCACAGCGTACTCCTGATAAGGCTCATGTAAGTTTGCGCGACAATCTACCGGCATCGCTGCGTCCGCGCAATGCCAAGCCTATCGGATGCGCCGAGTAAGCACCCAAAGGCATAAGAATATGAATAAATAAAAGAGGATGGACTAAAGCGGCTTTGTTAGACTTTCGCGAAACTGGCCGCCCAAAAAAGCGCCAGCTCGCAGAAAGGAGAAGCCGGATGCCACTCGAAGACCTTGATATCACAACCCTGGCGGAGGAATACGCCGGCAAATCGCCGCAGCAGATTCTGAAGCTCGCCATGGATCATTTTGATGACCTTTGGCTGTCCTTTAGCGGTGCCGATGACATCGTGGTGCTCGACATGGCCTGGAAGATAAACCCTGCCATCAAGGTGTTTACCCTGGACACTGGTCGCCTGCATGCTGAAACCTACCGCTTTCTGGAACAGGTGCGTAAACACTACAACATTGAGTTGGAGGTGCTCTCCCCCGATCGCGATGTGCTTGACGCCTACGTGAAGAAAAAAGGTCTGTTTGATTTCTACACAAGCGGCCATGGCGAGTGCTGCGGAATTCGGAAGATCGAACCGCTACGTCGAAAGTTGGCTAGCGTGGACGCCTGGATTACCGGTCAGCGGCGCGATCAAAGCCCCGGCACCCGCAGCAGCGTGCCGGTTATCGAAGCAGACGCCAGTTTCAGCGGACCAGGGAAGGCTCTGGTCAAGTTCAATCCATTGGCCAACTACAGTAGCGAAGAGGTCTGGAACTACATCCGCATGCTGGAAATCCCTTACAACAATTTGCATGAGCGAGGGTTCGTGAGCATCGGCTGCGAGCCTTGCACCCGCGCCGTTCTGCCTAACCAGCACGAGCGTGAAGGGCGCTGGTGGTGGGAAGAAGCGACTCAGAAGGAATGCGGCCTGCACGCCGGCAATCTAATCGCCAGGACTTAAATCATCCGGCAGTTGGCGGCCGTGTGTCAGTGCAATGGCAACTCAATCTCGGCGAACAACTCTTCGATTTCGGCCTTGCTGTGGCATTGCAGCGCCTGATCGACCCGCTGCCGGGTGAGATGGGGCGCGAAGGCTTCAATAAAGTCATACATGAATCCGCGCAGAAAGGTGCCTCGTCGAAAACCGATCTTCGTCACGCTTGATTCGAACAGTTTGCTGGCGTCGATTGCGACCAGATCCTTGTCCAGTTCGGCGTCGACCGCCATATGCGCGACGATCCCGACACCCAGCCCCAATCTCACGTAGGTTTTGATCACATCCGCATCAGCGGCTGTGAAGATGACCTTCGGGCTGAGCCCCCGGTTGGAAAATGCCTCGTCGAGCTTGGACCGGCCAGTGAATCCGAACACGTACGTCACCAGTGGATACTCCGCCAGCGCTTCGAGCGAGAGCGAATTCAGCGCCGCCAGCGGGTGCCCCTTCGGCACTATCACACAGCGGTTCCACCGATAGCAGGGCATCATCACCATATCCGAAAACAGTTCCAGCGCCTCGGTTGCTATCGCGAAATCTGCCGTCCCGTTCACGGTCATCTCGCAAATCTGCATTGGCGTACCCTGGTGCATATGCAAGGACACCTCGGGGTATTTGTTTATGAATCGGCCGATAATCGGAGGCAAGGCATACCTGGCCTGAGTATGGGTGGTAGCCAGCGTTAGGGTGCCCTTGCGCTCGTTGCTGAATTCCTGGGCAATCTGCTTGATGCTTTCGACCTTGCGCAATATCTCGCCTGCGGTGGCAATGATCCGCTCGCCTGCCGGAGTTATCCGCGTAAGGTGCTTGCCGCTGCGGGAAAACACCTCCACGCCAAGTTCGTCCTCAAGGAGTCGAATCTGCTTGCTGATGCCAGGTTGGGACGTATACAGGCTTTGGGCCGTGGCCGACACGTTAAGATCGTGGTGTGCCACTTCCCATATATAGCGCAATTGCTGAAGCTTCATGATGTCCCCCGTCACATACCCGAGCAGCATACGCTGCTTTATAACCAAAATATTGGTTCAGGATTCAGGTTAGACCAGAAGTTAACTCGTTGGCTAGATCTTTGACGAAAGGTGCCACCACTGGTCGGCAGGTGCCATTACCGTCAGGTTTTGATGTTGCTTATGCCATGGGGCACGTGACCGGTGGGAACAAAGCCGACCGCACGCTGGCAATGCCCTTCCTGATCATCAAAGAACAGATCGGCACCAAAGGCGCGCAGGAACGCAGATTTATCCAGCCCACCAAGGAATAGGGATTCATCCAGACGAATGTTCCACTCGCGCAGCGTTCGGATCACGCGCTCGTGGGCCGGAGCGCTACGCGCCGTGAAAAGCGCAGTGCGAATCGGACATTCCATGGTGGGGAATTCGGTCTGGATGCGATTCAAGGCAGCCAGAAATGGCTTGAACGGCCCGCCGCCCAGGGGTTGTCGAGCGGCGGCCAGCTCGCTGGCCTGGAATGCTGCAAGACCTTCCCGCTGAAAGACCTGCTCGGACTCATCGGAGAACAGGACAGCGTCTCCGTCAAAGGCGATGCGCAGGTCGTCGCGGGTTTCCCTGCGCTTGCCGGAGGGCAGAATAGTCGCGGCAGCGAACCCGGCGTCGAGCGTACTGCGAACATCCTCGGCATGCGTAGACAGAAACAGATGACAGCCAAACGCGGGAATGTAGGTAAACGGACTGCGTCCCCCGGCAAAAGCTGCCCGGGTGATGCCTAGTTGATAATGCTGGATGGAATTGAACACCCGCAAACCCGTGTCAGCGCTGTTACGCGAAAGCAGCACAACTTCTACCCGGGTGTCGCCCTCAAGCAGTGAATTGATGCGTAACAGTTTTTCCACCAGCCCGAAGGCTTCGCCTCGCTCCAGCGGCGTGTCCTCTCGCGCTATCTGATACTGACGATAGGCCTCCAGCCCTTCCCGCTCGTAAACCTGATGGCTCTCGTCAAGATCGAACAGCGCTCGAGATGAGATTCCGATCACCAGTTTGTCGCCAAGCAGGACGGGCATGTTCTTTCCTTTTATTTGGCCAGGTAACCGTCTTGAATGAACTGCAGCATATCCAGCAATGCCTCGGTTTTCGGCATGCGGCAGCCCGCCGCAGCGGCTAGACGCAGGGCCTCGCCATACAAGCTGTCCAGTTCCATCGGACGCTTGTGCAACCAGTCGTGATACATGCTCGCATAATAATCTGGCATTTGCCGCGTTGCGGCGAGCAGTTTCTCTGGATAATCGGCGGGCATTTCATGACCGCAGGCTTGTGCAGCGGCGACCACCTCGGCCATCAGGTCGCTGATGAGCTTGCGGCTTGACGGGTTCGCCAAAAGCCCTTCAGTGCCCTCGTTCAAAAGCACATGCACACCGTTGAACGCTGCGTTCCAGACCAATTTCTGCCAGCGTGCCGCATCGACGTTGGCCATGGTCCGCGCGGCAATACCAGCGCTTTTAAACAGTTCAGCTGCTTCGGCAATAATTGCCGTGGCGCCTTGCTCGTCGGCAGGACCGGAGTGGTAACCCAGATCAATCAGACCGTTAGCCTGATGCTTGACGACGCCAGGGGCCTCGCGGAACAGACATACGTAGCACAGGCCGCCTATCAGATGAATGGTGTCAGGCAGCAATGGCCGCAGGTGCTGCTCGTTATTCAGGCCATTCTGCAACAGGATGACCTTGGCACCGTCCGCTGCCGCCTGGGCAATGACCGGGGCCAGCTCGGGATTGGTGGTGGATTTGGCGCCGACCAGTAGCCAGTCACAGGCAGGCATATCGGCCACGTCGCGGTAAGCCTGCACCGGATTGAGAGTCAGTTGGCCGTGCACCATGCTGTCGATAGTAATACCCTTCTCCGCCACGTCCTTGTATTCGCTGCGCAGCAGAAAATGCACGTCATGCCCGCCTTTAGCCAGCATCAGGCCGTAGAATCCGCCAATGGCTCCAGTGCCGATTATTCCAATGCGCGGTTTGCTCTGTTGCATAAATTCCTCGTTTGTCAGGTGACCTCAGGGAGGTCTAAGCGGTGCAGGTTATAGTAATAGAGCAAAGGGCCCGAGAAAGTCATCAATGCGACAAACCGGCCATCACCCTCTGATAGCCGACCGATTGAGTCGTTTAATAGCAGTAATAGCCGGACGCCGGGCTAGCCTCGGCCTTCAACCTTGATTAAGCTGTGTATCACTATTGATTCTGGCTGCCCAATTGGCAGTCTATATGACTTGTTGGGATAGATGATGGCCGATTTACCTATTGATGATTTGAACGTTGCTTCCAACGAAGTATTGATCACACCCGATCAACTGAAAGCCAAGATACCACTGACTGAGGCCGCTCAGAAAACTGTGGTGGAAGGCCGCCAGGTGATTCGCGACATTCTCGACGGAAAGGATCACCGGCTGTTTATTGTGATCGGCCCTTGCTCGATTCACGACATCGAAGCGGCCAAGGATTATGCCGGTCGCCTCAAGGAACTCGCCGCGGAAGTTGGCGACACCCTTTATCTGGTCATGCGCGTGTACTTTGAAAAGCCCCGCACCACCGTGGGCTGGAAAGGCCTGATCAATGACCCTTATCTGGATGACTCATTCAAGATCGAAGACGGGTTGCATATTGGCCGTCAGTTGCTGCGCGACCTGTCCGAGATGGGCTTGCCAACGGCAACCGAAGCCCTGGATCCGATCTCGCCGCAATATCTGCAAGACCTGATAACCTGGTCTGCCATTGGGGCACGTACAACCGAGTCACAGACTCACCGGGAAATGTCCTCCGGCCTGTCTTCTGCTGTCGGCTTCAAGAATGGCACCGACGGAGGGCTGGCGGTTGCCATCAACGCATTGCAGTCCGTATCGAACCCGCACCGCTTCCTCGGTATAAACCAGCAAGGGCAGGTGTCGATAGTGACAACCAAGGGCAACCAGTACGGGCACGTTGTGCTGCGCGGCGGCAATGGCAAACCCAACTATGATTCGGTCAGTGTCGCACTATGTGAAAAAGAATTGGAGAAGGCGGGCATTGCGCCCAACGTGATGGTTGACTGCAGCCACGCCAATTCCAACAAGGATCCGGGCCTGCAGCCTCTGGTCATGGACAATGTCGCCAACCAAATTCTCGAAGGCAACAAGTCGATTATCGGTCTGATGGTTGAAAGTCATATTGGCTGGGGCAACCAGTCGGTAACCAGTGATCTGTCGCAGCTGCAATATGGTGTTTCCATTACCGATGCCTGTATTGATTGGGACACAACGGTCAAGAGCGTTCGCAGCATGCATCAGAAGCTCAAGGATGTGCTGCCAGGCCGGCGCGGCGAATAGATTGTGCAAGCCTAGAAAAACCCGCTTCGGCGGGTTTTTTTGTGGAACGTCGAGGCTCAGCCCTTGGCCCGCTCCGCAGCGCCGGCTTGCCGTTCCATGTAACGTTCCACGTAGGAACAGGATGGAATGACCGTATAACCCTTGATTCGGGCGAACTGCAACGCATGTTCCGTAAGTTTGGCGGCAACGCCCTGGCCGCGAAGGATGTCTGGAACGTAAGTCCGGTATATATCCAGGGTTTGCTTGCCAAGATCCATATACGCCAGATAGGCACGAGCGCCATCTATCACGACATAGAATTGCTTGTTTTCCGGGTCGTGCACGATGCGGGCGTTGACGCTCATTGTTATAAACTCCTGGCAGATCGTTTCGTACAACCGCGAATTACGATTGACAGCTCTGCGCGAGATTAATTCCGCATATTTCAGTTATTTACTACCCCGACCGTCAGACCGAGGGGTTCACGCCGACCCCCATCAGCATCAGCAGCGCGATAGAGGCCAGACAGGCTATTACCGGAACAGCCACGGTGACCGCAAACATATCCTTGTATGCTTCCCTGTGAGTCAGCCCCATGATCATGAAGGTCGCGATAACCGCACCGCAATGCGGTAGCGAATCCAGACCACCCGACGCAATAGCGGCTATACGGTGCAATATTTCCGGCTCGACGCCCATCTCCAGGTACTGCGGCGCCAGTGTCTGCATGAAGATCTGCAGGCCGCCAGAAGCAGACCCCACGATAGCTGAAACCACGCTGGCAGAGGCAAAGATCGACAGCAGAGGGGGTAGATCGGCATTCAGCATCCATTGCGCGAATTGACTGAAGCCCAGGGTCTGGGTAACCACGCCGCCAAAGCCTATGACTGCCGCGGTGTTGAACAGCGGCATGATGGAGTCCTCTGCGCCCTGGCCAAACACCTGGGATATTTTTCTGCGCATGCTCGGAAACAGGACCACACAGGCCAGCGAACCGATGATCAGCGCCATGCTCGGCCATATGATCGACTGCGCCTGGCTAAACGCCAGTGCACGAGCCATCAGGCTTTCAGCACCCCAGTCGCCTACTGCGATCAGCAGGCGCGGCACCATGATTACTCCCAGAACCGTAACCAA
Source organism: Halopseudomonas xinjiangensis (assembly GCA_011050525.1). Lineage (GTDB taxonomy): Bacteria > Pseudomonadota > Gammaproteobacteria > Pseudomonadales > Pseudomonadaceae > Halopseudomonas > Halopseudomonas xinjiangensis_A. Next base: position 181,733 of record DRFO01000030.1, on the reverse strand, counting down.
TGGAATGATGGCGAGGTACCAAGGCGGAGCGTCACTCGGATCGCCGATCAACTGCTCCATACGACGATCCTGGGCGTTTTCGACGAAACCCTCGCCATTGGCGCGGGCGACCTTCCAGCTGTGCTCTACATACCACATGCCCAAGCCAGCCATGATCAATGCGGCGAAAATGCCGATCCAGCCGCCGGCAAAAAGATCGGTTCCCAGTGCACTTGCCGAAATCACGTTGTGGATAGACGGCGTTCCAGGCAAGGCCGTCATGGTAAAGGTACCCGCGCCCACCGAGGTAGCCGCAGCCCAGAGTCGCTTGGGCAGGTTGGCTTCACGCATAAGCGTGATACCCAGGGGGTACATGGTGAACACCACGACGAAGACCACCACACCGCCATAGGTCAGCAGCGCGCAAACAACCATGCCGACCAGCAGCGTATGTCTGACCCCCAGGCTGCGCGTGATGGCCAGGGCTATACTTTTGGCAGCCTGGCTTGTCGCCATAGCCTTGCCAAAGATGGCGCCGCAGAGAAACAGCAGGAAAAAACGCCCGGCGAAGCTGAATGCGCCTAGCGAGCCGAAGGGATAATGCTCCAGCAATGTCCGCGGAATAAGCAAACCATTGGTCACAGCGACAACCAGCGAACAGACTAGCGAAGCAATAAAAATATTAACTCCGCGCAGCGCCAGAAAGATGAGAAGAGCGAGTCCTGCCAGCAAGCCTAGATTGCCAAGCATATGAAGCATTCCTTATTGTTGGTATTGATGCTCCAAATACCATAACCGCGCGTTATTCGCATTACAAACGCCAACAAGGGGCATTCACACCGCTGTATATCCACCATAACCGCAAAGCCCAACGGCGAGGTGAGCAGCCTTTTGGATAGCTGCTAAAATCAACAGGCCATTTCGATGGAACCTTTACAATCACCGAGGATATTCACATGAAATCAGTATTGCCTTTGTCTGCTGTCGCTCTCACTGCTCTGCTCGCCGCCGGTTGCGCCAACACCCAGCAGCAGGAAGAAACCTACTCCCGCCTGGACGCCAGCGAGCGGGCTGTTGCCAGTGCGCAGGCGCGCGCAGATGAAGCCTATCGCAAGGCTGAGGAAGCGATGGCAGCTGCTCAGCGTGCCCAGAGGACCGCGGACGAAGCCAACGAACGAGCTCTGCGCATGCTCGACAGGGCCGCCCGCAAGTAATCGGCAGCTTCCGGCAGTGGCTGGCCAGACATAGCAAATCTGCTGCCGGAGCGGTCCTATCGAACTAACGTTCCTATCACTTGTGGAATCCCCTGCTGGGCATACACCACGTCCCTGATCTGCTTCCAGTCCAGCTGGAAACCCTTGATCAGGTCGCTGTGCTGTTGCAGCAGCGTCTGAAGCGCAGCCTGTCTGTCCAGCGTCGAAGGCAATCCTTGCTCGTCCAGTGGCGTATGGGCCTCGAGGTATAACTCGCCATCCTGAACGCCAAGCTTGAACGGCTGGTTGACTATCACCACTGAGGTGCCTATCGGAACCTGTGGAAACAGTTCGGTAATGTCTTCATTGCGCATTCGAAAACACCCGTGACTCACCCGCATGCCGATGCCGAAGTGCTTGTTGGTTCCATGGATGACGTAGCCGCTCATGGCCAGGTTCATCTTGTAAGGACCCATCGGATTATCCGGTCCGGGGGGCACGACCGCGGGCAGGAAATCTCCTTGCGCCGCATGTTCTTCGCGGATGGATTCAGGGGGATACCAGGACGGGTTGGCCTCCTTGCGGGCGACACGCGTTTCGCCTATAGGCGAGGACCAGCCCTGCCGGCCTATGCCCACCGGATAGGTGACGACTTGCCCTTCTCCAGGAGGATAGTAGTAAAGCCGGTACTCCGGCAGGTTGATGACCACTCCCTCCCGGGGGATGTTCGGAAGGACATGATGGGCAGGCATGAGAACCTGGGTACCCTCGCCTGGCAACCAGGGATCGACCCCCGGATTCGCCGCTATCATCTCAAGATGGCCAAAGCCGTGAGCTTCGCCAAGATCGGCAAAGGTGTCTTCATAGGCGGCTTCGACCGAGTAAGCAGAGCCGACCATCGATTGCTCTGACGCAATATCGTATTTCGCGGCCAGACACAGGCCGCTGACGCCGGCGAGCGCTGAAAAAACGACATTGAAAAGCGGTCTACAACGAATCATGACTGACATTCCTGCCCGCATCGTACAGATCGAACTGTCCGGATTCGCCGTGCTCTGATTTCGGTGGCATTGCGGTCGGCCGCTTACCTCCGCGCAGACTCCGTGCCAAAGCCAGACAATCGGGGCACAGCACTTTCAACTGGAGACGTTCCAGTTCCCGGTAAACCGGGCGAGACGGCAAGAAATCCCCGCACAGGGTGCGCTCGCGCGGCACATCCAGGCGCATGGTGATGTCCACCAGGTGCATGTGCCACGGGTCTCCCACGAACAGATCTTGCTGTTCGTCCTGTTCCACCACGCACCAGCGTCTGACCATCCACGATAGGGTCACCCTGCCCGCTCCTCATGTTTACTCGGATTACTGCTCATCCAGCCACGCCCTGATGACCGGCCAGGCCGTATCCAGAAGGATGGGCTGCGCTTGTGCAGTAGGATGAATTCGGTCCGACTGCATCAGCGCCGGGTCTTCGGCGACATTTTCCAGTAAAAAGGGCAGCAAAGGCACCCCATGCTCTTCGCTTACCTCGATAAAGGCCTGTTCGAAGGCCTGGGTGTAGCGCAAACCGTAGTTGGGCGGTATACGCATCCCCAGGAGAATAACGTCCGCGCCGGCTTCCTGGGACTGCTCGACCATCGCAGAAAGATTCTGTTGCATATTGTCCGGGGAGAGCGCGCGCAGCCCATCGTTACCCCCCAATTCCACTATCACCAACTCCGGCTGATGGCGCTCCAGCAGCCGTGGCAGGCGGGCCAACCCCCCTGCGGTCGTATCACCGCTGACCGAGGCATTGATCACCTCATGCGGATAATTTTCCACATCGATTCGTTCCTGGAGCAGGTTCACCCAGCCTTCTTCAATTCCCAGACCAAAAGCGGCGCTGATACTATCTCCAACCACGAGTATGCTCTGGGCTCCTGCTGGCAACGCCATCAGACACAACGAGCAGATTGCAAGGCACTTCTTCAGCAAATTCATAGGGCATTTACCATGTCGGATAGCGTGATCATCGCCACTCACCTTAGCAAAGTAGTGAGTACCTCGGAAGCAGAGTTAACCATCCTGGATGACGTCAGCCTGCGTATCGAACGGGGAAGCAGCGTGGCGATAGTAGGTGCTTCTGGCTCGGGAAAATCCACACTGCTGAGCTTGCTGGCGGGCCTGGACCTGCCCACCCACGGAGAGGTCGAACTGGCTGGCAAGTCCTTGACTAAACTGGATGAGGATCAGCGGGCAGCTCTACGCGCAGAACATGTCGGCTTCGTGTTCCAGTCATTCCAGTTGCTGGGCAGCCTGACCGCGCTGGAGAACGTCATGCTGCCTCTGGAGCTGCATGGCCGTAGCGACGCGCGGGCCAGGGCCAGCGAACTGCTGAGTCGCGTTGGGCTGGCGCCGCGCGTCACTCATTATCCGCGTCAGCTTTCCGGCGGTGAGCAGCAGCGGGTCGCCATCGCCCGCGCCTTTGCCAGCGAGCCGGATATTATGTTTGCAGACGAACCTACCGGAAACCTGGACGCCGCTACCGGGCAGCGCATTACCGATCTGCTGTTTGAACTCAACCGTGAACAGGGCACCACGCTAGTGATGGTTACCCATGATGCCCGGCTGGCAGAACGTTGCGCGTCCGCGTTGCATCTCGAAGCGGGCCGACTATTGGAACCAGCCCTGTGAGCGGCGCCAGTTCCCTGCCCCTGGCCACCCGACTCCTGGCAAGGGAGTGGAAGGCCGGCGAGCTGCGAGTGCTGGTTTTCGCCTTGATAATCGCTGTCCTGGTCAGCACAGCGATCAGCTTCTTCACCGATCGGCTGCAACGGGGGATGGTCAGCCGGGCAGCGGAATTCATGGGCGCGGATATGGTCATTTCTTCGCGCGCCGTCCTGCCCGCCGAGTTTCTGCAAGAAGCGCAGCGCCGGGGACTTGCGTACACCGATGTTGTCGAGTTCTCCAGCGTCATGATCAGTGATGACGATATGCAGCTTTCCAGCGTCAAGGCGGTGGGACCAGGTTACCCGCTACGGGGTGAAGTCCGTATCGCCGGTAATCTGTTCGGGGAAGAGCGCGTGGTGACGGCTATCCCGCCGAGGGGAGAGATATGGATAGAGCCAAGATTGTTGACGCTGCTTGGGATAGAGCCGGGTAGCACGCTGGAGGTCGGCTTGAGCCGCTTCGTTGTCAGCGCGCTGCTGACCCATGAACCGGACCGAGCCGGAGATTTCTATTCCCTTACTCCGCGAGTCCTGATGAATCTGCACGACCTTGAGGCGTCCGGCATCATCCAGCCAGGCAGCCGGGTGCGGTATCGGCTGCTGCTTAGCGGTGATGAGGGCCAGCAGACCGGCTTTCGTCAGTGGATCGAACCACGGCTCGCCGACAATCAGCGTCTGACCACCGTCTCGGACGACAACCGGCAGATCGGCAGTGCGCTGGACCGAGCCAGCCAGTTTCTGGGCATATCGAGCATTGCCGCTGTGGTGCTATCGGGCGTTGCGGTTGCCCTCTCGGCCGGTCGCTTTGCCAACCGACATTTCGATACCAGTGCTCTGCTCCGCTGTCTGGGTGCCAGTCGGCGCCGCGTGATGAGCATCTTCCTTATCCAACTGGCGTTTCTCGGTATGTTCGCCACTTTGATCGGCCTGTTTCTCGGCTGGATCATGCAGTGGGGGCTGGTGCAGCTGCTTAGCGACCTGCTTCCGCCCAATCTGCCGGGCGTGGGGCTGAGCCCTTTGTTGGTAGGCACAGCGACAGGACTGGTCGGGCTGGCGGGGTTTGCCCTGCCGCCCTTGATACGGCTTGGAAAGGTATCGCCGCTGCGTGTGCTGCGTCGTGATCTGGCGCCACTGCCAAGTAGCGGATGGATCATCTATGGACTGGCCTTGACCGCATTGAGCCTCCTGATGTGGCAGTTCACCGGCAATTTGCAGATAACCGTCGCGGTGGTCTTCGGGGGAGCCGGTGCGGTTCTATTGTTGGGACTGATAGCCTGGAGTCTGCTGCGTCTGGTCGGCGGTCGCTTGCGCAATGCCAGCCTGGCCTGGCGTCTGGGCAGTGGACAACTGCTCAAACAGCCGGCCACCGCGGCGGGCCAAATCCTCTCGTTTGGCCTGATTCTGATGTCCATGGTAGTGATCCTGATACTGCGGACCGAGCTGCTGGACACCTGGAGCGCCCAGCTACCGGAAGACACCCCCAATCATTTTGCACTGAATATTCTTCCTGCTGAAGAACAGGCCTTTCGTGCCAAGCTGGATGAAATAGGAGCAACCCCAGCCCCGCTTTATCCAGTCACCCCTGGCCGTCTGACCGAGGTCAACGGGCAACCCGTACGCGAACTGGTGACCAAGGATACCCAGGCTGATCGGGCCATCAACCGTGACTTGAGTCTGACCTGGTCAGCGGATCTGGCGGCAGACAATACATTACGCGAAGGTCGGTGGTGGAATGCAATGTCCGACCTGGAGACCCCCATGGTGTCGATCGAAGCCGAACTAGCCGACAACATGGGGGTGCAGTTGGGTGACGTGCTGACCTTCGTTATTGCTGGAACGCAGCTTGAAGCGAGCGTAAGCAGCATACGGGAAGTGGAATGGGACAACTTCACGCCCAACTTTTACATGGTGTTCTCTCCGGGCACGCTGAATGACGTGCCTACCACCATTCTCACCAGCTTCAACCTGTCTTCGGAGAAAAGGGAAGAGCTTCGCGAGCTGGCCCAGGCGTTTCCAGCCATGACGCTGCTGGAAGTGGAAGCCATCCTGGAACAGATCCGCAGCATTCTCGCTCAGGTGACGCTGGCGGTTGAGTACGTTCTGGTGTTCGTGCTGCTGGCCGGGTTCGCAGTGTTATTTGCCTCGCTGCAGTCCACGCTCGATGAAAGACTCTATGAGGGCGCCTTGTTGAGAACACTCGGTGCTCGGAAAAAGCTTTTGCGGCGGGCCAACCGTCTGGAGTTCGCCCTGCTCGGAGCGCTGGCTGGTTTGCTGGCCATAGCAGCGGCAGAACTGATTACCTGGCTGCTCTATCGATTCGCGATGGATCTCGACTGGGCTCCACATTACCTGTTCTGGCTTCTGGTGCCGCTAGCCGGTGCACTGCTCATCGGCCTGGCCGGCGCGCTGGGAACCCGGGCCGTAGTCAACCAGAGTCCTATGCGGCTCATCAATCAGGGCACCTGAACAGTGAGCCGCTATCGACCGCCCCGCTCTGAGGGGACGCCGCTGATTACGGAGACCGGGGCACAACGCCTGCGTGCTGAGCTGCATGAACTCTGGCATGTCAAAAGGCCGGCCGTGACCCAAGCCGTCAGCGAGGCAGCCGCACTGGGAGATCGTTCTGAAAACGCCGAATATATCTACGGCAAGAAGATGCTGCGCGAGATAGACAGCCGCGTGCGCTTTTTACGCAAACGGCTGGAGAACCTCAAGGTAGTCGATCAACCGCCGTCCGACCCGAGCAAGGTATTCTTCAGCGCCTGGGTCGATCTGGAAGACGAAGACGGCAAGCGCCTGCAGGTGCGTATCGTGGGCTCGGATGAAATTGATCCCAAACAACAACACATCAGCATCGACAGTCCCATGGCCCGCGCTTTGCTCGGCAAATCCGTAGACGATGAAATTGCCGTCGTCGCCCCAGCCGGAGAGCGGCTGTACTGGATTACCGCTATCGATTACCCATAAGCCTGCGCGGGGCCTCTATGTGGCCTCGTCCCTAGCCCGCGCATGCTGCGCAAGCTTAAAAAGCGTTATTCCACGGTGGTGCGGCCACGTTTCCAGGACGCACCAGGCCTAAAGCGATTTAAGTCCTCTACAGCCCCAGCCAACTGGCCAATTGCTCGCCCCGCCCGTGCGGCAGATTGAGATCCATACCTTCTCCCAGCGGGATGATCCGGGTCGGGTTTATGGTGCCGTGACTGTAGTAATAGTGTTGTTTGATATGGTCCAGATTCACCGTCTTGGCGATACCCGGTATCTGATAGAGCTCACGCAAATAGCCGGCCATATTCGGATAATCCTCGATCCGGCGGATATTGCACTTGAAATGCCCATGGTATACCGGGTCAAAACGCACCAGGGTAGTGAATAAGCGCCAGTCTGCCTCGGTGATGCGATCGCCGGCCAGATACCGCCTTTCATCAAGCATGGTTTCTACCCAGTCCAGTGCCATGAACAGCTGCTCACAGGCCTCCTCATAAGCGTCCTGGCTGGTAGCAAAACCGGCTTTGTAAACACCGTTGTTGATCTTGTGATAAACCCGGTCGTTAATGCTGTCGATTTCCTGCCGAAGGTCTTGCGGATAGTAGTCGTCCGTATTACCCGTAAGCCCGTCGAAGGCGCTGTTGAACAGTCTGATAATCTCGGCCGATTCATTATTGACTATGGTTCGCTCCTTCGTATCCCATAACACCGGCACAGTCACCCGGCCGGAATAATCAGCCTTCGCCTTGGTGTAGAGCTCGTAATGCCGGGTGAAACCGTAGAGAGGCTCCGGCGGGTCGTAGGTCCAACCCTCCTCCAGCATGGGTGGTTCGACCACCGACACGCCAATATGCGGCTGAAGTTGCTTGAGGCGACGAAATATCAACGTGCGGTGCGCCCATGGACACGCCAGAGATACGTAAAGATGGTAGCGCCCCGATTCGGGCGCAAACCGACCGCCTGTCTCGACCTTGTTGCGAAAGCCGGCGTCCTCACGTACAAAGGCTCCGCCGGTGCTTTTGGTGTCGTACCATTCATCGTGCCACGTACCTTCCACAAGGCGTCCCATATACAGTCCTCCGATACCATCTGAGATGCCAGCCTGACAGCCAGGCGGGCGCATCACTAGCTAATGAAAAACGTTGCGGCAATTTCTTCGCATTGCGCGTATACTATTCGATCTAATTATTCCCCAAGGTTCACTTCTCGTATGTCCGATACCGCTCCGGCGGCACCGCAGTTTGCCGATCTTGGCTTGCCTGCACCGCTCCTTGAGGCTTTGAATAGCCTCGGTTATGAAACACCCTCCCCTATCCAGGCTGAGGCAATACCTACCCTTTTGGCTGGTGACGATCTGCTTGGCTTGGCCCAGACCGGCACCGGCAAGACTGCTGCATTTGCCTTACCGGTTCTGGCAGGCATCGATGTGAGTATTCGTGCTACCCAGGCGCTGATCCTGACACCAACCCGTGAGCTGGCCTTGCAGGTTGCCGAAGCGTTCCAGCGCTATGCTCAGAACATGCGCGGCTTTTCGGTACTAGCCTTGTATGGCGGTTCTGCCTTTGCTCCGCAGTTCAAGGCACTGGAGCGCGGCGCACACGTCGTGGTAGCTACACCAGGCCGTCTGACAGACCACATGCGTCGCGGCAGCATCAAGTTTGAAAATATGCGCTTCCTGGTGCTGGACGAGGCGGATGAGATGCTCAAGATGGGCTTTGCCGACGACCTGGATGCGGTCTTCGAAAAAGTACCCGCTGAAACGCAGAAGGCGCTTTTTTCCGCCACTATGCCTGCTGGCGTTCGCACGGTTGCCCGCAAGCACATGCGCGAACCAAAGGAAATTCGCCTGCACAGCGGCGTAAGCAGCAGTCTGGACACCATTACTCAGAAAGTCTGGGAAGTGTCCAACCACCACAAGCTCGATGCCATGACCCGCCTGCTCGAAGTCGAGCCGGTCGAGGCCATGATCGTCTTCGTCCGGACCAAGACCGCCAGCATGGAATTGGCCGAACGCCTGGAAGCCCGCGGCTTTGCCGCAGCGGCCCTGAATGGCGATTTGAGCCAGCAATTGCGTGAGCAGGTCGTCGACCGGCTCAAGCGCGGCCTGCTGGATATTGTGGTAGCGACCGACGTAGCCGCTCGCGGCCTGGACGTGGAGCGCATTTCCCACGTACTCAATTACGACGTGCCGCATGACAGCGAATCCTACGTACATCGTATTGGCCGTACCGGTCGTGCGGGCCGCTCTGGAACGGCGATTCTGTTCGCCACTCCGCGCGAACGGCGCCTCCTGCATGTGCTGGAAAAAGCCACAGGTCAGAAGATCGAATCACAAGCTCTGCCGAGCGCCGATGCGGTACGCACCGGGCGTCTGGCCAAGCTTGCGACCCGCCTGAACACCGCCCGGGATGCTACCGGCGCGCTGCAGCAGCAACTGGTCAACGATCTGCTTGAACTGACCAACATGGAACCCCATGAGCTGGCGGCGAGCTTGCTGGCGATTTTGCCCAGCGCCAAGACTCTTGTTGAACCCGTTGCCGACTTGCCCGCTGCTCCGCCGCGCCGTGACACCAGCGATGATCGGGACAGTGGTCTGGTACGCTACAAGGTGCAGGGCGGGCGCGCCAACGGCCTGATGCCCAAGCCGCTGGTTGATGCGCTGGTCAAGCATGGTCGTCTGCAGCGTCAGCAAATCGGTCATATCAAGATGTTCACCGAGCATACCGGCGTCTATCTACCACAAATGGACGATGCCACACTCGGCAAGCTGGCCAGCATCGAAATCAATGGTGTAGCGCTGCAGATCCGTGCCTGGCCATTGCCAGCAGGTGAAGTAGAGCGCCCGGATCGTCCTCCTCGCAGCAAGGGGCCGAAGAAGGATTTTCCCAGCAAGCCCCGCGCTCCGCGTCCGCCCCGAAGCGTCTAGACTTCGGTCGTGGAATGGATCGATATCGGCGTCAATCTGTCTGACGCCGCCTTTGATAAGGACCGTGATTCGGTACTCGATAGAGCCTGGGCAGCCAACATCAGCCAAATGGTGTTGACTGTCACCTCTATCGAGGGGTGTTCGGAGGTTCAGGCCCTGTGTGCCCAATCCCCCGAACGACTGTTCTGCACCGCCGGCATGCATCCCCATGAAGCCCGTAACTGGTCAAACGAACAGGCAAAGGATTTGCGCCTTCTTGCCCAGGCCGACTGTGTAAAAGCCATCGGCGAATGCGGTCTGGACTTCAATAGGGACTTTTCTCCCCGCCCTCAGCAAATAAAAGCCCTGGAAGATCAGCTCGAGATCGCAGCAGAGCTCGGCTATCCGGTGTTTCTGCATGAGCGTGATGCCAGCAAAACGCTCATCGACATATTGAAACACTGGCGCGACCGACTGCCCGCAGCGGTTGTTCATTGTTTCACCGCCGACCGGGAAGCTCTCTACCGCTATCTGGATCTGGACCTGCACATTGGCATTACTGGCTGGATCTGCGATGAACGACGGGGCACCCCTATCCAGGCGCTGGTGGCTGAAGTGCCATCCGGACGGCTGATGCTTGAGACCGACGCGCCCTGGTTGCTGCCACGCACCCTCAATCCAAAACCAAGGAATCGCCGTAATGAGCCAGCCTTCATCACCGAGGTGGCGCAGACCGTAGCCCATTGCCGGAATGAAACCCTTGAGGAGCTGGCTGACCACACTACAGCTACCGCCAGGGCCTTTTTCAATCTGCCGATTTTCTGCGCATAGTCTATATTCAGGACTAACTCCGGCTCCAGGAACGAGTATGAGCAGCAGGTCCCCACCTCCACAATCTACCCTTCCCTCCTGGGTCTTGTTATTGCTGGGTGTGGTTATTCTGCTGGCAACCAGTCTTCTGCTGGCAGCGCTGCAGTATCAGCAACACAGCAGGATTATCGTTGATTCAGGAAACGTATTGCTCGCCGGTGCGGCGCAACGCGTCCAGCAAAGCCTCATCCACACCTACCGCGCACCCATCCAAGCTTTGAATCTGCTCGCTCTGGAGCCGTTCGACGCTGCTCTAAACCTGACTCAGCGACTCGTTTATCTGGAAAAATTTTCCCAGGTGCTAACGGGCCAACCTCATCTCAACGCCATTTATGCTGGCTGGCAAGACGGTGATCTGTTGTTGATGCGGCCGCTTCATGAAACCCAGATGCGCGAGCGCTTCGACGTGCCGGACGCAGCGATGTGGATGGTGTGGCATATAGACAACCAAGCGACATCAGGGGAAACATTGCACCTTTTTTACGATCAAAATTTGAAACTATTGGAAACACGGCCCCAGACTGACACGGGTTTCGATCCGCGTCAGCGCGGCTGGTATCAGGCTGCGACAAACAGCGACACGCATATCATCACCAAACCCTACGTTTTTTTCAGCACCAGCGAGTTCGGCACTACCGTGGCGCGTTCGGCAGGCGATCGCACGGTTATTGGCGCTGACATTACTCTTAACCGGCTTTCAACGATCCTTGCCGGTCATGGCGCAACCGCTGCGTCGGAGTTGCTGCTTTATGACGATCAGGGCACCGTGCTCGCCTATCAGGACGCCAGGCGCATCATGAACACGGCTCATGGCAGCGAGCTACGCTTGAAAACCTTCAATGAACTAGGCAGTACGCTGCTGGCTACTCTGGCAGAGGATGGCTACCTGATGGAGCGCGAAACCACCATGGTGCTCGAAGGTCGTCAGTGGCTGGTGCTGCAGAAAAAACTGACCCTCCAGCATATAGCCGATACCTATCTGGCATTGCTGATCCCCACCGACGAGCTAATGGCCGGGGCGTATCGCATCCGAACCCAAAGCGTCTGGATCAGCCTTTTGATCAGCCTGGTATTGCTTCCAGGGGTGGGATTGATAACGTATTCGACCCTGCGCCTGAAGCGTCTGTCAAATAAACGACGTCAGAATTAACCGTCAATCGCTTTCTTCTTGGCGGCGCACTTTTATTAAGTGATGATGACCTCACTACAACACCCTGACAGCAAAGCAGGGGAATACGCCTTCGCTACTCGTTGCACCCGGAGTAATTATTTAATGCTCAACTCTCTCAAAATTTCACTCCGCTGCCTGATACCGGCAGTGGGGATTATCATGATGCCCGTTGCAGCCCTTGCGGCGGATGTGGGCAAGCTGCCTTCGCAGATCAGCTCGGCTCTGGCCTCGGCCAGAGTACCAGCCCAGGCTTTTTCACTCGCCGTCATACCGCTTGAGGGACAAGGCATGTCCCAGTTCGTTAACGCTGACCAGGTATTCAATCCAGCTTCCACAATGAAACTGGTTACCACCTATGCCGCCCTTGAACTTCTGGGCCCGACTTACCAGTGGCAGTCGGATTTCTATGGCACCGGTCCGGTGCGCAATGGCGAGCTGCAGGGCGATCTGGTATTCAGTGGCAGCGGCGATCCGAAGCTGACAATGGAGCGTGTATGGCTGATGCTGCGGGAGTTGCGTACAGCCGGTGTGCATGTTGTGCGCGGCAATCTTGTTCTGGAGCCCGGCGACCTGCGGATGCCGCTGGATGCCGCGCCGTTCAAGGACGACGGCAATGATCCGACGCGTCCTTTCCTGGTTGAGCCGGACCCGCTGCTGACCAACCTCAAGCTGCTTACGCTGAGCAGCTTTGCCGAAGGCGACAAGGTGCGCACTCATCTGGAACCGCCGCTCGCAGAAGTCACGGTAAACAATCAACTCAAAATACTGCCTGCGGTAAAATCCTGCCCGTGGCCGAATGTGGCCTATTCAGTCAAGGACAGCGGGACCCACGCGCAGATTACACTGACCGGGGCTCTGCATCAGGGATGCTCGGCTCAGCGCTATCTGTCCGCGCTGGATTCCCAGACCTATACCGGCGGAATGATAAGAGCTCTTTGGCAGGAGATGGGAGGTACCATCGTAGGGGACACGCGACTCGGCATGGCTCCGTCCAATGCCAGGCTGCTGGCCCGCAGCACCTCCCCGGACCTGGTCAGCGTAGTGCGCGATATCAACAAGTTCAGCAACAACACCATGGCCAGACAGCTGTTTCTGACCATAGGCCGGGAAAATCGGAGCTCGGTAGACATCGATGACCATAAGGCAGCAACCCGGACGATCAACAAATGGCTGACGGAAAAAGGCCTCCAGCCTGACGGGCTGGTGCTAGACAACGGTTCGGGTCTGTCTCGCATTGAACGTATTACTGCCCGGGATATGGCGCAGCTGCTGCAACAGGCCTGGGCCAGCCCCTATGCGTCCGAGTTCATAGCTTCAATGCCACTGGCCGCGATGGACGGCACCATGAGAAGACGGCTGCGCAATACCGACATGGTTGGGCAGGCACATATCAAGACTGGGTCATTGCGTGGAGTCCGTGCGATTGCCGGCATTACCCGGGACGCCAATGGGCAAAGCTGGGCGGTGACGGCGATTGTCAATCATGCGTCGGCAGGCGCCAGTCGCGAGGCGCTCGATCTGGTGCTCAAGGATGTTTATCGCCGGGCCCCGACCGATATCGCTACCAGTCGCTAACCCGCCTCCCCTTCTGGAAAATCCTGGAAGGGGGAAGCGGCATGGCGCATCAGCTCAACGGCTGATGCGCCATGTTCGATGGATTTTGCTGTTGCGCTGAAAATCCCTATCAAGGGTCGCTGCAGAGATGTCTTCGACCTTGTAGCTCGCTTCCAGTGCCCGGTCCAGACGGAACCGTCGGAAATTGTTGGAAAAGTACAGCGTACCGCCCGGTGCCAGCCGCGCCATTGCCAGATCAAGCAGATGCACATGATCTCGCTGCACATCGAAAACCTCCTCCAATCGTTTGGAGTTGGAAAACGTCGGCGGATCAATGAAAATCAGGTCGTATTCTCCTCCGTCCGTCTCCAGCCACTGCATCACATCCGCCTGAACCAGCTCATGCAGATCCGACAAGCCGTTCAGCGACAGATTGCGGCGCGCCCAGTCCAGATAGGTTTTCGACAGATCTACACTAGTGGTTTTACGCGCACCGGCTACCGCTGCATGCACGCTGGCGCTGGCGGTATAACAGAACAGATTAAGGAAGCGCTTGCCCCGCGCTTCCGAAGCAAGACGCAGCCTAAGCGGGCGATGGTCAAGAAACAGACCGGTGTCCAGATAGTCGGTAAGATTGACCAGTAGCTTTACCTGTCCTTCCTGCACGGTCATGAACTGTCCGCGCCGGTCCATGCGCTGATACTGCTGTTTGCCTGCCTGCTTCAGCCGCTGTTTGAGCACCACCTGACTGGAGGGAATGCCCAGAACATCGGGCAAGGCTACCAGTACATCCTGCAGGCGCGCCTGGGCCTTGTCCTCGCTGATGGTCGCTGGCGCCGCGTATTCCTGCACATGAGCCCAGTCGCCATATAAATCAATCGCTACGGCAAATTCAGGCATGTCAGCATCGTACACGCGGTAGCAACTGATGCCCTGCTGTCGGGCCCACTTACCCATATTCTTCACGTTCTTCTTCAGCCGGTTAGCGAACATCTGGGACGACTCGCTCAGTCGCGCCTGGGCGGCAGAACTTTCTGCAGAGCGTGGCGCCCCCTGCCCACTGTTCTCTGGACTAACTTGTTTCTGTTGGTTGTCAGACTCGGTCTGATCAGGCTGCGGGTTGGATGATAAAGCGCTGGGCTGGCCTGTGCGCCGGGGTTCGTTCGCCCCGGTCACAAAACGTTCGGGCATCAAGTCCATCATCAACAGCTTGCAGGGGATGGCTCCGTTAAACAGCGAATACTGCTTGTGGCTGCGTATTCCCATGCGTTTGCCCAGATCTGGATTGCCGGTGAAAATCGCGGCCTGCCAGCCGAGGCACTGTTCTCGCAATACTTCGCCAAGCTTCTGATACAGATAAACCAGGCTTGCCGCGTCGCCCAGGCGCTCCCCGTAAGGCGGGTTGCAGACGATCAGACCGGTCTGGCCGCGGTCCGGACTTGGGGCAAAGGTCGCCAGTTCGCCCTGGTAAACCTTGACCCACTCGGTGAGACCGGCGCGCTGGATGTTGTTACGCAGCGGTTGCAGCAGGCGCGGATCGGCTTCGTAGCCTCGAATCCACGCCGGCGTTTTCGCCAGCCCTGCCGCAGCACGGGTTTGCGCGGTTTGCAGCAGCGCGTCCCAGACGGTCGGCTGGTGCTGGCGCCATTGGCTGAAACCCCAGTGCGCCCTGTGCAGGTTGGGCGCCACATCCGCAGCCATCAGAGCCGCTTCCACAAGGAAGGTACCAGACCCGCACATAGGGTCGGCCAGGGCCTGCCCTTGTGCTGCCAGTTGCGGCCAGCCCGCCCTGATCAATATGGCCGCAGCGAGGTTTTCCTTGAGGGGCGCAGCGCCCTGCTGCAAGCGATAACCGCGCTGGTGAAGACTGTTGCCGGACAGATCGATGGCCAGCTGAGCCTCACTGCTGCGGCAAAAGACGTTGATGCGCAGATGCGGGCTGATCTTGTCGACCGAAGGACGACTGCCATCAGGCTGACGCAGGCAATCCACGATCGCGTCCTTCACCTTGAGCGACCCGAAGTGGGTATTGTCCACTCCCGGCAATACCCCGGTGAAATCCACCGCCAGGCTGCCATCCGGGCTCATATGCTCAGCCCAGTCAATGCGCGCCACGCCGTCGTAAAGGCCCTGGGCATCAGCCACGCCAAATCGGTCAAGGACCAGCAACACCCGATTCGCCAACCGGGACCACAGGCATACCCGATATCCCAACTCCAGATCGCCCTGAACATGCACGCCTGCCACGGTTTCCCGTGGGGATTCTGCCCCCAGACTCTGGAGTTCGTCGAGCAGCAGGCTTTCGATACCTTTCGGGCAGGTGACGAAAAATTCAAAGGTCTTACGCATCTTATTGATTTCCAGAATCTGTTTCAGTTTTGTTGCATACCCGGCTTTAAAAAGCTCGCCGGGTATGCCAATTGGTTCTTTGGGCACACGCTTTCAGTAAGGTACAACAGTGAGATAGATCGCACGGCGCTACCGAACATGTAGCCGGTCTCCCGGATCGGTTCATGGGCACACTGGGCATTTCCCCGTGTGCCGATTCCCGGTTTGGGGCAACCCTGAGCCGGGTTTGTCATATCAAATGAGGGCTCTACCTTATGAGAAGACTTAAGCGTGATCCGATGGACCGAGCATTTCTACGCGGTTATCAGAATGGTGTTCATGGCAAATCCCAAGATTCCTGCCCCTTCAACAACGCTAGCACACGACAGAACTGGATCAATGGCTGGCGTGAAGGCCGGGCCGACCACTGGGCCGGCTTCAAGGGCATATCAGGCGTGCACCGGTTAAACGAGATGCACGCTGTAGGCTAACACCCCGATAGAGAATTTCCCTGGGCGCTTCTTCAGAGCGCCGGGCCTTCAAGGCCCAACCGGCCCCCGCAGCGCGGGGGCCAACCAGGGGGCCAATCAGGCTCTACCTACCACTGTCCATCGCTGCAATGGCATCCGCACACTCACCGATCAATTCGGGGCCGCGGTAGATAAAGCCGCTGTACAGCTGGACCAGTTTTGCCCCGGCCGCTATTTTCTCAGCCGCGTCGGCGCCGGTCAGTATTCCCCCCACCCCAATAATCGGCAGTCGGCCGTTCAACGTTTCAGCCAGCACACGAATGACCTCTGTAGAAGTTTTGGTCAAGGGGCCGCCTGACAGCCCGCCAGCTTCCTCCGCATGCTCCAGTCCGTTAACAGCCGCGCGATCAAGGGTGGTATTGGTGGCGATCACCCCGTCCATGCCCTGCTCCACCAGGGTTCCAGCGACAAGGGTCAACTCCTCTGGCGTCATGTCCGGAGCAATCTTGATGGCTATCGGCACGTAACGGTCCTGCTCCTGGCTAAGCAACAGCTGGCATGCCTTGATCTGTCCCAGCAACTCTTTCAGGGTGTCCCCGTACTGCAGGGTACGCAAACCGGGAGTATTCGGTGAAGACAAGTTGACGGTGACGTAGCTGGCGCGAGAATAGACCTTGCGCAGACAGTAAAGATAATCGTCCACGGCGCGCTCAACGGGGGTGGCAGCGTTCTTACCGATATTGATACCCAGCACGCCTTTGTGACGCACATGGCCCAAGCGCTCGAGCAAGGCGTCAACGCCCTGATTGTTGAAGCCCATGCGATTGATGATGGCTTGCTGTTCAGGTAGGCGGAACATTCGTGGTTTGGGATTTCCTGGCTGGGGTCTCGGTGTGACGGTACCGACCTCCAGAAACCCGAAACCCAGCGCTGCCATCCCGTCTACCGCTACCGCATTCTTGTCCAGCCCAGCCGCCAACCCAACGGGGTTGTCAAATGTAAGCCCCATCACTTCAACAGGCTGAGCCGGTACCGGACGGGCCAACTGGCCAGCCAGATTGAGACGGCCTGCCGCTCCGATTGCATCTAGCGCCAAGTCATGGGAAGTCTCGGCGGGCAAACGAAACAGCACAGAGCGCAGGGTGGAGTACATGGCGGGAGACCTTGATAAGCGAATGACGGCGCAGAGTATACCGGTTCAGGGAGCAAGACGCTCCAACGACAACAGCTTGCCATCCGCTGTGAAGCTCATGACAAAACTGCCGTAAATGCCCTGATGGGTGAGAAAGGGCCTTAGGTGATGGGCAGGCAGACTGATCCGCCGCCCATCCCGGCTGAGCATCGATACCCGCTTGGCGCTGCCACGGTACCACGCAAGGTAACGTTCCGCGGGTAGCGACAAATCAAAAATCAGTTGCTGCATTTGTCATCTCAACTGGGGTGGCGGGCGTTCTGCGCCAGATCCGTCAATTCTCGCATAGCCACCGACACCATTGGGTAATCCCCTATACCAGTACTTTTCAGATCAAGCAGCATGGCACGCCAGCGCTGCACCAGAAGCATGTTGCGTTCCAGCCAGACGCTGACGATTTCCTCCACCGTCAACTCGGTTCCGCCCATCTGCAATGCCGAAACTGTCATGGTTCGCACCTGCCAATCCAGATCGTCACGATAGCTTTCGCGGGCGAGCGCTTGCCAGTGGTTTTCGACCGAGAGATTGGTTACCAACTGGCCAAACCAAGGCAATTGCAACTCGCTCCCCAACGCAAAAAACACATGGGCGACCCGTTCAGTCGGCTGCCCGGTAGCGTCTGCCGCCTCTATGATGCCCAGCATCGTGTAAAAGTGACCGGTCGCGGCAATCGATCTGGCGATGTTTTCCGGCACGCCTGATCCGACGTAATCATTGTACTTCGACTCCCACTGCGCTCTCACCGGCCCTTCGACGAGACTATCGAACTGCTTGGACAGGGCTTCTATGCGGGGTGCGAAATGCGCCACTTCCTGCGCGGCATTCAGGTCCAGCCGGCGATTGCGGATAAACCAGCGTGTGGCGCGTCGGCCCAGACGCATCAGGTCGTCCATCAACTGGTATTGCACGTCGGCCGGTACCTGGTAATCGAGATGTTCAATTTCAGCGAACTGTGATTTGAGACGGAAAATATCCCGGGCGACCACATAGACTTTGGCGATGTCTCCAGCCTGTGCCCCCGTAGACTGTTCCAGGCGCCGCAGAAAGGTAATACCCATGTGGTTAACCAGATCATTGGCCAACTGCGTGGCAATAATCTCCCGGCGCAAGCGGTGTTCTGCCAGAGCCGGACCATGTTTCCTGACCAGCATGTCAGGAAATGCCGTCTCCAGCTCTCGGGCCAGATACTCATCCTCCGGAACAGCCGACGCCGCCAGTGTTTCCTTCAGGTCCGCCTTGGAATAGGAGATCAGAACAGACAACTCGGCGCGGGTCAGCCCGTTGCCTTGTGCCGATCGATCAGCCAGAAGTTCGTCCTCGGGAATGAATTCCAGAGATCGGCTGAGCTTGCCGTTACTTTCCATGGCGCTGATAAACCGCCGGTACTCGCCCATTGATTTTCTGGCCTGGCGTTCAGCCAGACTGATCGCCTGGGTCTGCTTGTAGTTGTTCGCCAACACCAGATCGGCTACCTGCTCAGTCATGCTGGCAAGCAGGCTATTGCGCTGCTTGCCCGTCATATCCTGGGCAACGACCACCTCGTTGAGCAGTATCTTGATATTGACTTCGTGGTCGGAGCAGTCAACCCCGCCCGCGTTGTCGATAAAGTCCGTATTAACCGCGCCGCCGTTCAGGCTGTACTCAATGCGTGAGCGCTGGGTCATGCCCAGATTGCCGCCCTCGCCTATTACCTTGCAACGAAGGTCTACCCCATTTACCCGCAGCGCGTCGTTAGCTTTATCGCCTGCGTCTGCATGGCTTTCAGCTGCGCTTTTGACGTAGGTTCCGATACCACCATTCCATATCAGGTCAACCGGCGCCTTGAGCAATTGATGAATCAGCTCCGCGGGTGTAAGACTGTCGTCCTGAATATCGAACAACGTTTTCATTTCGGATGTAAGAGCAATGCGTTTCAGGCTGCGCTCGAAAATGCCGCCGCCTGTAGAAATGAGACCGCGGTCGTAATCACTCCAGCTTGACCGTGGCAGGTTGAACAATCGTTCGCGCTCGATAAAACTGGCTTCAGGGTCCGGATCCGGATCAATGAATATATGCATATGATTGAATGCGGCCACCAGCTTCAGCTTGCGCGACAGCAGCATGCCATTGCCGAAAACGTCGCCACCCATATCCCCAATGCCCAGCACCGTAACGGATTCTTCCTGAATATTCAGGCCCAGCTCTCGGAAGTGACGTTGCACTGACACCCAGGCGCCTTTGGCAGTAATGCCCATTTGCTTGTGGTCGTATCCCGCCGAGCCTCCCGACGCAAAGGCATCGCCCAGCCAGAAATCGTAATCGGCAGCAATGCCATTAGCGATATCGGAAAAAGTGGCAGTGCCCTTATCGGCGGCCACCACCAGGTAAGGATCATCCTCATCGTGGCGGACGACCTGTGACGGAGGCACCACCACGCCATCGACCAGGTTGTCAGTCAGGTCCAGAAGCCCTTGAATGAACAGTCGATAGCACGCAATAGCCTCCTGCTGCACTTCGTCGCGGGTACCGCCCACGGGCAAGCGTCGGGGAACAAAGCCACCCTTGGCCCCGACCGGCACGATCACCGCGTTCTTTACCTGCTGCGCCTTGACCAGGCCCAGCACCTCGGTCCGGTAATCCTCTTCCCGGTCCGACCAGCGCAGTCCACCTCGAGCGACCTTGCCTCCGCGCAGGTGCACCCCTTCGAAGCGTGGCGAGTAGACGTATACTTCGTACATTGGGCGCGGTAACGGCAGCTCGGGAATGCGCTGCGGGTCCAGCTTGATGCTGATGTAATCCTTGGGCTGGCCGCTAGAATCGTTCTGATAGAAGTTGGTGCGCAGGGTCGCCTTGATCAGGTCAAGGTAACGCCTCAATATCCGATCCTCATTGAGCACAGCGACGCCCTCGAGCGCGGAGATAATGGCCTGCTCGAGCTTTTCTTCCAACTCCGCTGCGGATGATTTGCGCGCCAGGTAGAAACGGGTTTTGAACAGTCTCACCAGCTCCCTTG
Source organism: Halopseudomonas xinjiangensis (assembly GCA_011050525.1). GTDB lineage: Bacteria > Pseudomonadota > Gammaproteobacteria > Pseudomonadales > Pseudomonadaceae > Halopseudomonas > Halopseudomonas xinjiangensis_A. The sequence continues at coordinate 161,389 of DRFO01000030.1, read as the reverse complement.
CCACCGGGGCATGAGCCACCAGGGTATTCGCCAGGTACGGCAGCTCGAAACCCATACGGATCTGCTTGATATAGCGCGCGTAGGTGCGCAGCAGCGCCACATCACGCCAGGACATGCTGGACAGCAGCACCAACCGGTTGAAGGCGTCGTTCTCCGCCTGACCTCGCCATACAGTGATGAAGGCGTCACGGAATAGCTGGTTGACCTCCTGAATATCCTGACCACTATCCAGTGCGTAGGTAAATTCGAAGTCATGTATCCAGAACGTTTTGCCATCGGCGCGCTCGATGGAAAAGGGGAATTCGCCCATAACACGCAGCCCCAGGTTCTCCAGTATCGGCATGACGTCCGAGAGCGGTAAGGGCTGATCCACATGATAAAGCTTGCAGTGCAGCACACCGGTCTTCTGCGTCAGCGGCTGATAGAAGCTCATACCCAGCGGATTTTCCTGATTCAAAGCAAGCAGATGCTTGAGATCCACCACCGCCGAAGCGGTAGTGAAGCGCTCGCTGTAACCTGCCGGAAAGCTGCCGCCGAAATCGGACCAGGCTTCGGTCGCGCCGGCCTCACCGAGACTATCGTGCAGGCGATCGTTGAAATCGTCGTGCCAGCTTCGACACGCCTGAATGACGTCCTGCTCGATTTTCACGTGGTCTATTTCCTGGATTTTGGTAGGGTCGACCCTAAGGATGAACTGGGTTCGGGTAAGTACCGATTCGGAGAAGTAGGTCCAGAATTCGCACTCGGTAGATTGCAGACGATCCATCAGAACTCGCTGGATCTTCATGCGAATATCCGTGGAATAGATATCCCGGGGAACATAAGCCAGGCAATAGTAGAAGCGCCCGTAGTTACCGCGACGCAGAAAAAGCCGGATACGGGCCCGCTCCTGCATCTGCACGATACTCACCACCGTGTCACGCAGCAGCTCCCGCGACATTTGAAACAGATCATCCCGAGGCAACACCTGTAAAACCCGGTCCAGGTCCTTGCCCAGGTGACTTTCCGGGTTCAGCCCCACTTCGCTCCTGAGCTGCTCCACCTTGCGCCGCAAATGCGGAATGTTGTTCACGCTATCGGTATAAACCCGGGAAGTATACAGACCCATGAACCGATGCTCGGCGAGCACCTCGCCCTGCTCATTGACTTCCCGTACCGACACGTAATCCGGATAAGCGGGACGATGCACCCGGCTGAAGCGCGACGCCTTGGCAAATGAAAGCAATACCGGCGCCTGAAGATATCCGAGCACCTCCTCGGGCAGTCCATCGGTAATGTCATCCAGTGGATTGTGTGCCGACACACCAAGACTCTGCTCACCCTGAATGCCCAGGCGGCCTGAAGGAAGGCCTTCCCGGATGGAAAAGCACTCATAACCAAGAAAGGTAAAATGGTCGGCCAGCAACCACTCGAGGAACGCCTTTGCCTCCTCACGCTCTTCGACACTGAAAAACGGCTGTGTCTCCCCGTTCAGGCCTTCTACGACGTTCCTCAGACGCTGAGTCATGGCAGGGAAATCGCCCACCGCTGCCCGGACGTGGGCAAGCGCGTCCACCAGCCCCGATTGCACCGCTCTGAGCTCCCTCGAACTGGAGCAGCGGTCGATCTCAATAAACATGACCGATTCCGGACAGGCAGCTGCGGATTTCTGAACCGGATCGTGTACCGCTATCAGTTGGCCTTGCCCGTCTCGCTCCACCTGCATCACACTGTTTTGCAGGGTATGGATCATGTGCCCCTGGCGCTTCAGTTCCATCCGCACCGAATCCACCAGAAAAGGCGAATCCCTGTGTAGTATTTCTACTACCGAATGGGTTGACTCCCAGCCATGCTGCTGAGTCTCAGGGTTAAACACGCGGATCTTCTGTTCCATGCCGTCGAACTGCTGGAAGAAGCGCCAGAATGACAAGGTACATCCAAGCAGATCCGAATCATGCCGGTCGGAAAGCTCTTCCAGGGGAACGATGCCGAAGAATTGCTGGTTGAAACGTGCGATATCGCCTTTCTCGGTCGGCTCAACATGTTTCTGCAGACGATTCTGCAGTATCTCAAGAAATTCATACTTACTGTTGGCCATGATAAATGCCATGGTTCCTCCGGTTGGCGATCGCACAGTCGACTCAAATGAGGCGTATAAGGTTGAGAAGCAATAGCAGCGGGTGCAGTCACTGATGCAATGACTATAAAATAGTTCCTCCGAAGTTAGTCTAGACCAAAGGGTTTTCGGTAAAGTGACGGTTACAAGGAATATCCCTCGTATTTATGGACATCATGTATGACGCACCTTGATTCGCTGCTAAAACTCAAGACCTTCATGGGCGAGCAGATTTTCGGACAGGAACAGCTGATCGACCGGATGCTTATCTGTCTCCTGGCTGGTGGGCACGTTCTGGTGGAGGGCGCTCCCGGACTGGCCAAGACCAAGGCGATCAAGGTACTGTCCGAAGGCATCGAGGCGGATTTCCACCGGGTGCAGTTCACCCCCGACCTGCTCCCCGCCGATATCACCGGCACCGAGATTTACCGCCCTGAAACGGCCAGCTTCAGCTTCCAGCAAGGGCCTATCTTTCACCACCTTGTGCTCGCCGATGAAATAAACCGTGCCCCCGCCAAGGTCCAGTCTGCACTGCTTGAGGCCATGGCGGAACGACAGGTCAGTATTGGCCGGCAAACCTATCCGCTGCCCGAGCTGTTCATGGTGATGGCGACCCAGAACCCGATCGAACAGGAGGGCACTTATCCCCTGCCGGAAGCCCAGCTCGACCGGTTTCTCATGCATGTGCGTATCGGCTTTCCAGACGCCGCGCTCGAACGCCAGATACTGCAACTGGCCCGGGGAGAGGCACGTGGCATTGAACCGAGCATGGCAGAACGCTTGAGCCAGGAAACCATTTTTGCCGCTCGCCAGGAAGTGCTTGACCTGTTCATGGCCGAGGCGGTCGAGGAATACCTGATTCAGCTGATCATGGCGACCCGGCGGCCCGAGATGTACAACCCGCAACTAGCCGAATGGCTACAGCTGGGCGCCAGTCCGAGGGGCACCATAGCGCTGGATCGTTGCGCCCGAGCCCATGCCTGGCTGGCTGGCCGGGACTTCGTCAGTCCGGAGGATGTGCAGGCCATTATCCATGACGTTCTGCGCCATCGCCTGATGCTCAGCTTCGAAGCTGAAGCGGCCGGCGTCGATGCGGACCGTGCCATCGCCCTGCTGCTCGAATCCGTCGCAGTGGTCTGAAGATGATCCCAGGCAGTAACGATCCGCTTGTCCAGGTGACGCTTGAGTGTCTGCTCGAAGCCCGCCGGCATTGTCAGGAGCTTCCGCTGTTCAGCCGACCGATGCGCACCAGCCGGCAGACCGGACGCCAGTATTCGCGCCTGCGCGGGCGCGGTGTTGATTTTGATCAGGTCAGGGCCTATCAACCCGGCGATGACATTCGCAGCATCGATTGGCGGGTAACCGCACGCACTCAGAAGGTGCATACCAAGGTCTTCAATGAGGAGCGGGAACGCCCCGTCTTTATCATTTGCGAGCAAAGCAATCGGTTGTTCCTGGGCAGCCGCTACAGTTTCAAATCCGTGCTGGCAGCGGAGGCTTGCGCATTGATCGCCTGGACCGCTCTGTCGCACAGTGACCGCGTCGGAGGGCTGATTTTTACCCGGGAACAGTGCCATGAGGTGCGTCCCCGTCGCAGCCGCCAGGCAATTCTCCAGCTGTTCCGATTGTTGATCGACGCCAACCATGCTCTGCAAGCGGGCGGCGGCGAGGCTATTTCCGAACAGTCCGAACCCTTGAATCTCGCGTTGCGACACAGCCGAGAGATCATCAGACCAGGCAGCATCATTTATATGCTCTGCGACCACGCCGCCGTAGAACACATGAACCAGTCACTGCTGATTCCCCTGGCTGCCCACAACGACCTGATACTGCTTCCCGTACATGACCCGCTGGATGCTGAACTCCCCGCCTACGGCGAACTGGATTTTGTGCAGAACGATCTCAAGCTCACGCTGGATACGCGCGAACCGGAGCTTAGGGAAGCTTACCGACAGCAGTTCATCGCCCAGCAACAGGCCTGGCAACGCCTGGCCAGACGATTGCGCTGTGGGCTCAACGAGCTGGTAACCAGCCAGCCGGCGGTGGACCAGCTGCGTAGCATGCTTGGCCATCGCTCAGCCAGGGCCACATCATGAACGAAACCTTGCAGGGGCTGCTGATTCAGCCGAGCCCTCCCCCACCGGTTCCCTGGTGGCCGTTGGCGCCTGGCTGGTGGATGGTCGCCGCTGCGCTTGTGGTGATGCTGCTGTTAATGCCCTGGCTGATACGGATAGTCAGACGCCACAATCTCTCGCAGCAGAAATCCCGCGCCGCACTGGAGGTGATCGACGATCAATTGCCCGACAGGGAATGGCTCACCGCCATGAATTCATTGATCAAAAGGCTGCTCAAACGCCAAGGGCAGGAAGCCGCCACCAGACTGCACGGCGAGGTATGGCTGGACTATCTCTGCAGACGCTACCCAAAACCTCAGCGCACGGTATTGCAGCCGCTGGGCTCAGCGCTTTATCGTCCGGCGATCAAGCTTACCGGGGCGCAGCGGCATGCCCTGAAGCGAGAGATGACTCGCTGGATGCGCCACAATCATGTTTGAGTTTCAGTGGCTCGCGGCCTTTCTTCTACTACCGCTACCCTGGCTGGTTCGCAGACTCGTGCCCTCAGCGCGCGGCGGCTCGCCTGCGCTGCAGGTCAGCTTTCTGCAGCGTCTGGAGCGCATCCGCCCGGCACAACCGGTAGCGGAATCCAGCAATACCAGTTGGCTGTTCATGTTCGTCTGGCTCTTGTTGATTACCGCCGCCGCCCGACCTCAGTGGCTAGGCGAACCGCTACCGATGAGCATTACCGGCAGGGATATGATGTTGGCCATCGACCTGTCCGGCAGCATGGAATTTCGGGACATGCGCCTGGATGGAGAAGAAGTTGAACGCCTGACGCTGGTCAAGAAGATGCTTGGCGACTTTATCGACCGGCGGCACGGAGACCGTCTAGGCTTGATACTCTTCGGCTCGCAGGCCTATATACAGGCGCCCCTGACACATGACCGGGAAAGCGTGAAGATCTGGCTGGAGGAATCCTTCACCGGGCTCGCCGGGCGCACAACCTCCATCGGCGACGCTATCGGCCTGGCGATAAAGCGGCTCGAGGACCGACCTGCCGACCAGCGGGTTCTGCTGCTGGTGACTGACGGAGCAAGCAATGCCGGACGTATCAGCCCCGTGCAGGCGGCGCGGCTCGCCGCTACCCACGGCATCCGCATTTTCAGCATCGGGATCGGCGCCGAAAATCTCCCCGCCGCCGATAGCAGCAGCCTGATGAGCAGAGAAGTCGACCCATCAACCGATCTCGACGAAGGAACCCTCAAGGAAATCGCCCTGCTTACCGGGGGCGAGTATTTCCGGGCTCGCGACGCGGATAGTTTCGAAGCGATTTATCAGCGCATGGACGAACTGGAGCCAGCGCTGCGCGAAAGCGGCCGACGGCACCGGATGGAGCCGCTGTATCCTTACCCGTTGGGCCTGGCCCTGCTGATGACCATGGGCTTTGCCAGTTGGCAAGGGAGGCGCTATGTGGTTTGACGTTTTCCCGGGGTTCACCTTTCTACGCCCGGTCTGGTTACTGGCGCTGATTCCGGCCTGGGGATTGTGCTGGTTCCTCTATCAGCGAATGCATCGTCGCTCGGGCTGGGAAGCGCTACTGCCAGTAAGGATGAGCCACTGGCTGTTACAACGTAATGAGCACGGCGCCGGCCTCTATCGCTACGCATTGCTGGGCTGCTGCTGGTCGCTGGCAGCGCTGGCTCTCGCCGGGCCGGCATGGGAGGCTGACATGGATACCGCTCGGATCGAGCAATCCGCCATCGTGGTTGCGCTGGACGTCTCGCACAACATGCTCGCCGAGGATATCAGCCCGAACCGGCTCGAACGTGCCAAGCGCAAGGTCCGTGACATCCTGGCGCTCCCCGACGACTATCACATCGCGTTGGTCGCCTATGCCGGAAGTGCTCACCGTGTGACGCCATTGAGCACGGACCACACTACGCTCGCTAATCTGCTGGGTGCACTGGAGCCAGCCATCATGCCCAACCCAGGCCGCGATGTGGCTCAGGCGCTGACCCTGGCCAGCCACATGATCAGCCAGTTACCCAAGCGCAGCGCCCAGATTCTGCTGATGACCAGCGGCGCTGAAGGGGCTGATCTCGAGGCGCTGGAAGAGCATGCACGCCTGCTCGGTCCCCAACTGAATATCCTGGGAATAGGCACGGCCAGCGGATCACCCGTTGCGCTCGCCGAGGGTGAATTCATGCGCGACGCCGAGGGCCGGATCCTGCTGGCCCGACTCGACAGCCAGGCCCTGGCCGGTGTGGCTCGTCGAAATGGGTCCGGATACCATGGGCTGACACTGGATGACAGCGATCTGCATCACCTGCTTCAGAACAATCGAACATCGATATCGGTCGCCGCCGAACGACAGCTTTCGTTTCAGGACAAAGGCCACTGGCTGGTCCTGCTGTTGTTGCCTCTGGCTGCCCTGGGAGCCCGGCGTGGCTGGCTGGGTTTGCTTTGCTGCCTCGCGTTGCTGCCTGCACCTGCCGAAGCCGCCTGGGACGATCTATGGCAGCGGCCGGACCAGCAAGCAGCTGAGCTTTTGCGGCAAGACAAGCCGGCGGAAGCTGCCGCGCTTTTCGAAGATCCGGCATGGCGTGGCTGGGCCTGGTATCAGTCAGGCAACCATGAAGCTGCCAGCGAGGCTTACGCGAAGCTGATAAGCCAGGACCCGGACAATCCGGACCATCACTTCAACTACGGTACCTCCCTGGCAATGATTGGACGTTACGATGAATCCCTGGAAGCCTTTGAACAGGCGCTGACGCGTGCGCCTAATCACCAGGGCGCACGACATAATCGGCGGCGCGTAGAAGAGTGGCTGGAAGAACAGAAGAAAAATCAGCAGGCCGAATCAGCGGAGCCTGCGGCCAGTGCAGAGAATGATGCAACCGCTCCCGACGACCAACCCGAGACGCAGACGCAGACGCAGACGGACGGCGAAGATCAGCCCATGCAGGAAAGTGAAGAACAAAACGCCGACACTGGGCCAGCCAATGGGAGCAATTCGCCTCCCTCTGCCGCCAGCGGGGATACCGCAATGGACAGCCAGACCGAACAGCAAGGCGCCATGGATCAGGAGCCCGAGCGTGACGGCATAGCACTGGATGAATTGACGCCAAACGAGCAGCGGGAGCAGCAGCTGTCCATGCAGCAGTGGCTTGAAGACATACCCGATGATCCGGCCGAGCTGCTGCGGCGCAAGTTTCTCTATCAGCATCTACGTCAACAAGATGGTGCGCAGGAATGACCAGACCTTTTCTCCTTTACCTGGTTCTTTTGCTCTGCCCGACCCTGGCCCATGCGGACCTTGAAGCCAGCGTCGACCGCACTCGGCTGGTCGAAGGCGAAACGCTGGAATTTACATTGGAAAGTGCAGCGGCCAGCCGTTTTGCTCGGCCCGATTTCACGCCTCTGGAAGAGCATTTTGAAATCCAGGGTAGCAGGCAGCTCAGCCTGATCAGCAAACTGGACGGACGTGCGCAACCGGTAACCCGCTGGATAATTACCCTGTCGCCGAAGCGAACCGGCTTTGTGGTGATACCCCCGGTGCGCCTGGAGGAAATGCAGAGCAAGCCCATCAGCCTTGAGGTTCTTTCGGCATCCCAGGCGGCACAGGACACCGTTGCGCAAATGGGGCCCGTATTCATTGATAGCGAGGTGGACACGGAGACGCCCTACGTACAGGCTCAGGTATTGTTGACCCTGAGGGTCTACCACTCGGTTTCGCTATACGATGACTCCACGCTCAGCGGGCTGGAAATCCCCAATGCGCGAGTCGAAAGCCTGGGTTCGCCACAGCATTACGAACGACTCATCAATGGCGTGCGGCACGGTGTGATAGAGGTCAGGTATGCGGTATTTGCCCAGCAAAGCGGCGATCTTGAAATCCCCTCCCAACTGTTCAGCGCGACGATTCTTCAGGCACGGGACCCCTCGGCACGCTTCTCTGCCCGAACCGGCAAAGTGGTTCAGGTACGCTCGCCCAGCATTATTCTAGAGGTACAGCCTATCCCGGAGAACTACCCATCCGGAGCCCCATGGATTCCCGCCAGCCAGGTAAACCTGAGCCAACAATGGCAACCTGACCCAGGAATCGACCTGCTGAGCGGAGAACCGTTAACCCGCACTCTGACCCTTGAGGCGGAAGGATTGAGCGCCAGTCAGTTGCCCGTGCTGCACAGTCTCCCGGATCAGACCGCACAACGCCTAAGGCTCTATGCAGACCAGCCCAAGCTGGAAAACAAAACCAGGGATAGTGGCGTCCGGGGTTTACGTCAGGACAGTGTGGCGCTCGTCGCCCAGTCAGAAGGCTCCTACCAGCTGCCCGCCGTAGAAGTGCACTGGTGGGATACTCAGCTGGATAGCCTGCAAACCGCCCGCCTGGATGCCGTTACGCTCAATGTGAGCAGTGATCAGAATTTTACCAGCAGCCTGCCTGAAACAGTTATTAGTGGGCGCGTCGAACCCCAACAGTACCCTGCAGTCTGGCCGTGGCAAGTATCAAGTGTGCTGCTCAGCCTAGCGCTTGGTTTCTCGTTGCTGTTGCTGCACCGAGCCAGGCGCGCCCTCACCGATAGGGTCCTTCCCGAGGAGCAGGAAAATCTCGATGACGAGATTCAGGGCAACCCGTTGGGCGATCTGCAGGCAGCCTGCCGCGGCAACCACCCTGGGGAGGCAAGAAGAGCGTTGGAGGCCTGGGCTCGACAACAGGATCCGGACGGTTTGGTCGGGCTTGCGCCGCGCCATCCCGAGTTATCGGAAGCACTAGACAATCTGAATGCCTGTCTGTTTGGGCACTGCGATACCCCATGGCGCGGCAAACCGCTCTGGCGAGCAGTGCGGGTAGCTATACAAACCCGCAAGAAAGCCAGTGAAGCGCCGCCTGAGCAACTGGCGAGCCTGTACCCCGACGTATGACGTACTAGCTGCTTCGACCATTCGTCTCTTCTCCGGAACCGCCCGGCTGTGTGAGCTTCTACTTAGGAGGCTCATAACATGCCGGTTCGTCGGCAATCAATGGAGGTCCAATGAAACTGTCCCTGAAACCCTTGAACCAGCAGGTTATTGTAATTACCGGCGCGTCCAGTGGAATCGGCCTGGCGACGGCCAAGGCGGCAAGCAAGGCAGGCGCCAGGCTCACCCTGGTCGCCCGCAACGAAGAAGCGCTTACCGAAATAGAACGAAATCTGAAGGCAGGCGACGCCGTTATGCATGTAGTGGCGGATGTCGGCAAGCGTGAAGATCTTGAGCGCGTCGCCAGTGAAACGATCAAACGCTTCGGCGGCTTCGATACCTGGATCAACAACGCAGGCGTCGCCGTATGGGGAAGGATGGATCAAGTCAGTGACGAGGATCACGCCCGCGTCATGCAGACCAACTTCTGGGGCACCCTCTACGGCTCCACCATCGCAACAAGGCATCTGCGCGACAAAGGCGGAGCACTTATCAACCTTGGAAGCGTGGAATCTGCCGTAGCCATGCCCTTTCATTCCAGCTACAGCGCGAGCAAGCATGCGGTGAAAGCCATGACTGATGCCTTGCGCATAGAACTGCAAAAATCAGGGTCGCCGGTGTCAGTCACCCTGGTTCGGCCGCCTGCCATCGACACCCTGTTCAACGATCATTCGAAAAGCTATCTGAGCAGCGCGCCAACCTTTCCGCCACCGGTGTATACCCCTGAGGTCGTCGCACAAAGCATTCTCCACGCCGCAGCGCATCCGCAACGGGACGTCTACATCGGAAACTCGAAGATGTTTACCCGCATGGCGCAGCTCGCTCCCGCCTTTACCGATAAGATTAGTCGCAGCTTTATCTATGATCTGGTGCAGAGCGGGCGGCCAGACAGGCATCCAGACGGTGCCATCCATAACGCGGATGTGGGCAAAGCGGGCGACGGCCGCGTACACGGCAATTATCCGGGGCGGGTGCTGAATAACAGCCTATATGTAAAGGCATCGCAACATCCCAGGGCGGCGGCGCTGTCTGCAGCGGGAGCGGTCGGTGCAATTGCAATCATCGCCAAGGTGCTTAAACAGCGCCGTTAAGCCTCGCGGCATAAAAAAGGCGCTCCACGGAGCGCCTTTTTAGTAGGTAACTGCGTTCAGTCGCGCAGTTTTTCCGGGCGAATCAGGAAGCGCGCCAAGGCAGGTAGCAACCAAAGCGCCCCGAACATGTTCCACAGGAACATGAAGGTCAGCAGGATTCCCATGTCAGCCTGGAACTTGATCGCTGAGAAAATCCAGGTAGCCACACCGATAGCCAGGGTGAAGCCGGTAAAGGTAACCGCCTTGCCCGTGGTTTTCAGCGTTTCGTAATAGGCTTCCTGAAGCGGCAATCCCTGACGCAGATAGCTTTCCAGACGGCTGTAGATGTAGATACCGTAATCGACCCCGATACCAACACCCAAAGCAATCACCGGCAACGTCGCCACCTTCACACCAATACCGAGGAAGGCCATCAACGCATTCGCCAGCACCGACGTCAGCGCTAGCGGGATGATGATACACAGCACGGCCCGGATCGAGCGGAAGGTAATCAGACACATAAAGATCACCACCGCATATACAGTCAGCAGCATCTTGGTCTGCGACGCTTCGATCACGTCGTTGGTAGCCGCTTCGATACCGGCGTTACCCGCCGCCAGCTTGAACTCCAGATTTTCAGTGTTGTACTCCTCGGCAAAGGCCTCCACCTCAGCGGTCGCGCGCTGCAGCGTGTCAGCCTTGTGGTCGTTGAGAAACAGCATGACCGGAGCCAGGGAGCACTGGGCGTTGAACATCCCCTGTGGCGCGCGGCTGATGGCGTTATTCAGGTTGTCCTGGTTGCGCGACAATGTCTGCCATTTGAGATTGCCTTCGTTGTTCCCCATGAGAACCTGCTTGGCCACGCTCACCATCGACACCGCCGACTGCACACCTGGCACGTTGTTCATGCGCCACTGCAGTTGGTCTATCGCCTCCATGGTTTCGTAACTCGAACACATTTCAGGCGGAGTGCTTACCATTACCACCAGCACGTCGGAACTGGTCGAGTAATTGCGGATGATGAAGTCGTTATCCAGGTTGTACCGGGAATCAGCCCGCAATTCCGGTGCGCCCGGGTCCAGATCCCCAATCTCGACGTTCTTGCCGTAATAGATACCGAAGGCAAACGCCAGAATAGCCAGTCCCACCGAAATAGGCGCCACTGACGGATGGGCAAATTTGGCTACGCCCAGCCACAGCTTCTGGGGACGCGATGCCAGATCGCGATTACGCTCAATGGCACGGCGCCCAATGCCAATATAGGACATCAGGATCGGCAGCAGAATCAGGTTGGTGAGAATGATGACACCCACGCCGACCGATGCCGCGATACCCAACTCCCGTATCACCTCGATTTCGATCAACAGCAAGGTCACGAAACCGACGGCGTCTGAAACCAGCGCGACGATGCCCGGAATATACAGCGCTCGAAAGGCGCGACGGGCGGCTGTGTTGGCGTCTTCAGCACCTGCATACTCGATTGCCATGCCGTTGATGATCTGCACACCGTGTGAAATACCGATGGCGAACACCAGAAACGGGACCAGGATCGAATAGGGATCCAACCCAAACCCGAGCGTGCGCAGCAAGCCCAACTGCCAAACTACCGCAATAACCGAACAAAGAAGCGTGGTTATCGAACTTTTCAGGCAGCGGGTAAACATCAACAGCAACACGAAGGTAATCAACAGGGCTGCCCCGAAAAACATGATTACCTTGATGATGCCTTCGATCAGGTCACCGACCTTCTTGGCAAACCCAACGATATGAATATTGATGTTCTCGTTCTCAAACTCGTTGCGTATCTTCTCCTCCAGTTGCCGGGAGAATTCACCATAGTCGAGGTTGATCTGCTCGCTCTGGTTTTCCGGATTGGGATAGGATTCCTGCAGGGGTACTTCGATAATTGTCGATTTGAAGTTGTTCGCTACCAGGCGGCCGATCTCACCAGACTTGAGGATATTCTCACGCAGCTCCTCAAGGTCATCCTCGGTGACATAAGCCGGACGATTCGCCACCGGGCCACCGTCGAAGCCGTATTCCGTGACCTCCGTCCAGCGGACGTTGGGCGTCCATAACGAGCGCAGGCTCGAGCGGTCCACGCCCGGCAGGAAAAATACCTCATCATTGATGCGTTTGAGGGTTTCCATGTACTCGGCTGAAAAGATATCACCGTCCTCGATAGCGACGGCGATCCGAATCGAGTTACCTAGATTGTCCATATCGTTCTGGTGTTCGAGCATATTGACAATATAAGGATGCTCGAGGGGGATCATCTTCTCGAAACTGGTATCAGGTCGGACCTGCGCCGCCTGATAACCAAAGAAAACCGTCAGTAACGCGAAGACAAAGAGCACAACAATGCGATTGTTGAATATCAGACGCTCCACTAGCGGAGCGACTTCCTGATGATGTTTCGACATCCAGATTCTCCTGGTGTAAGACTATTAGCGGTTTGCAGGCAGGCCGTTTTCGGCCGCTTTCACCACTCCACGCTGACCAACCAGAAGCAATTGACCATTTTCCAGTACCGTCGCCGATGCCAGAGCTGCCCGATCCGGACGCACCGCCACTGAGAATGAACGACCGCGATCCTCACTCACAGCGACGATTCCGCCTACGCCAACGACTACGATTTCCTGGCCATCTGCGGAAGCCCCACCACCAAACAGCGTCGATTCCAGCGGATCGCCATCCGGCGCCGTTAACTCAATCTGTCGCCAGGTGTCGCCAAAATCCTCGGAGCGAAACATGTTGCCACGCAGGCCCCAGGCTAGAACGACCCCAGTATCGCCCGTACCAGTCACCCCAAACCATGAACCGTCATAGGGCACGTCAGTAAGGGTTTCCCAGGTGTCGCCGTAATCAGGCGAACGATAGACAGTGCCCATTTCGCCTACCAGGAAAAGCCCAGCCCCTTCAATCGGAGCGATCGCGTTGTAATGAAAGCCGTTAGGGTTATCGACATCATCAACTTCATTCCAGGTTTCACCGCCATCTTCAGTACGCAGCATCAAGCCGTACGCACCCACGGCGAAACCGGTGTTGGCGTCGCGGAACCAGACATCCATCAACGGGCGCTCAAGCAGGCCAGGCCCTTGCTCGTCGATTTCCTCTTGAAGCGCGGGATCACGGTACTGAATGGTCCAGCTCTCGCCCCCATCGGTGGTATGCAAAATCAGAGAATCATGACCAACCGCCCATCCTTCGTTGGCATTGATGAAATTGACGGCTGTGAGCATCTGCCGAGTGGGGACATCGGCCTGCTGCCACGATGCGCCCTGGTCGTCCGAGTAAACGATATGACCCCGCGAGCCGACAGCTACAAGGCGATCACCGGCTTTCACGACGTCAATCAACAAAGCCAGACTCGCCAAAGGAGACATGACGGCTGAGCGAGTATCCTCATACTCCGTGGCATCCTGTGCGAAAACCTGAGCAGCCGGAACGCAGACCATCGCTGCGGACAGTCCAATCACCGAGATAAGCTTTCGCGGGAAAGATAGTGTGGAACCACTGCCAGGCTGGTACATATTGCTCGCCTTTTCTACGGATGGGGCACGCCAATCGATAGGCATACGCATAGACCATTCCCCCTTGTTCTTATTAAGACCTGCCAAATGGCATGATTTTTAATACTAACGGCCTTTAACAAGGGCTGCCAACCGGACAGGGGTTATCTTTTGTTAATCAGGAAAATGATAAAGGGAAAGAAAAACAGCAGGAAGAACGGGGCAGAAAAACAGCAAGCCCCGCGCGGGGCGGGGCTTGCTTGACTATCAGTGTTGCAGTTTGGAGGCCGTTTTGGCGCGAATTTTGGCTGGATCAATCAGGAACCTTGCCAGTGCTGGAAGCAACAGCATGGCGCCGAACATGTTCACGATGAACATGAACGTCAGCATCAGACCCATGTCCGCCTGGAACTTGATGGCGGAGAAAATCCACGTCGCTACGCCGATAGCCAGGCACAGACCAGTAAACAATACCGCTTTACCTGTCGAGCGTAGGGTCTCGTAATAGGCTTCCTGCAAAGGCAGCCCCTGGCGAAGGAAGGTCTCCAGACGACTATAGATGTAAATACCATAGTCCACACCGACCCCTACACCCAGAGCGATCACCGGAAGCGTCGCCACCTTCATGCCGATGCCCAGGAAAGCCATCAATGCATTACCGAATACCGATGTCAGAACCAGCGGCAGCACAACGCAGATGGTCGCCGGGAGCGAGCGGAAGGTAAAGAAGCACATGATACCTACCCAGACGTACACCAGTACCAGAATGGTAAGCTCCGACTTGGCGATAACCTCGTTGGTAGCTGCCTCGATACCGGCATTCCCCGCAGCCAGTTTGAACTGGAGGTTTTCAGTATTGTATTCCTCGGCGAACTCTTCCACGGCTTCAGTAGCGCGGGTCAGTGTGTCGGCCTTGTGGTCATTGAGGTAAACCAGTACCGGAGCCAGCGAGCAAGAGCTGTTGAACATCCCCTCCGGGGCACGGCTGATCGCGTTGTTCAGGTTGTCCTGATTGCGCGACAGGGCCTGCCACTTCAGATTGCCCTCGTTGTTGCCCATGATCACCTGCTTGGCTACTGTCACCAGCGACACCGCTGACTGAACCCCAGGCAAGTTATTCATGCGCCATTGAAGCTGATCGATCGCCTCCAATGTTTCATACGACGAGCACATTTCGGGAGGCGTTTCGACCATGACCACCAGAACATCGGAGCTCGTGGAATAGTTGTCGATGATGAAATCATTGTCCTGGTTATAGCGCGAGTCAGGACGCAGCTCAGGAGCACCCGGGTCAAGGTCACCTATTTCCAGGTTGTTCTTCTGGTAGAAAAATGCACCTGTGCCTGTGACGACGGCAATGACCACGATCAGAGGCGCCACCTTGGGGTGCGCCACATACGCCATGGTCCTCCAGAACGGATGCTCACGCACCGCATCTGCCTTGCTACGCGCTATCGCCTTCTTGCTGATGCCCAGGTAGGAAATAGTCACCGGCAACATGATCAGGTTGGTAAAAACAATCACACCCACACCGATCGAAGCACCAATTGCCAGCTCATGAATAACGCCGATATCCAGCACCAGCAGGGTAATAAAACCAACCGCATCAGCCAGAATCGCGATCATGCCCGGCAAAAACAGCTGACGGAAGGTCCGCCGCGCCGCCAGTAGTGCTGTATCCGCATCGCTGGACTGCAACGCAATACCGTTGATCTTCTGCACACCATGGGAAATACCGATGGCAAAGATCAGGAACGGAACCAGCATCGAGTAAGGATCCAGACCGAACCCGACCAGCCGGATCAAGCCAAGCTGCCAGATAACGGCAATAACGGTGGTCGCCAGCACGGAAAAGGTGGAGCGTACACAGCTTGTAAACCACAGCAGCAGCAAAAGCGTAATGATGAACGCAACACCGAAAAAGGCTACAACCGCCCCCAGGCCTTCGATCAGATCACCGACTTTCTTGGCGAACCCGACAATATGCACGCTGATGTTGGGATTCTCGCCTTCGAACTCATCACGGATCTTTTCCTCGAGCAAACGGGAAAATTGTCCATAATCCAGGCGGATCAGCTCACCCTGGTTTTCAGGGTTGGGATAGTATTCCTGAAGCGGCACTTCAATGATGGTCGACTTGAAGTTGTTTGCTACCAGACGGCCAATTTCCCCGGACTTGAGCACATTGATACGCAGCTCTTCCAGATCGTCCTCGGTGAGATAGGCCGGACGGTTGGCTACCGGCCCGCCATCGAAGCCGTACTCCGTTACCTCGGTCCAGCGCACGTTGGGTGTCCATAGCGACCGCAGCCCCGACCGGTTCACACCCGGAAGGAAGAACACCTCGTCGTTGATGCGCTTCAGCGTTTCCATATACTCAGTGGAAAAGATGTCGCCATCTTCAATCGCTACCGCAATGCGGATCGAGT
Source organism: Halopseudomonas xinjiangensis (assembly GCA_011050525.1). Lineage (GTDB taxonomy): Bacteria > Pseudomonadota > Gammaproteobacteria > Pseudomonadales > Pseudomonadaceae > Halopseudomonas > Halopseudomonas xinjiangensis_A. Next base: position 145,264 of record DRFO01000030.1, on the reverse strand, counting down.
TGCCAAGACTTGCAAGGTCATCCTGGTGCTCAATCATGTTGACAATGTAGGGGTGTTCGAGCGGAATCATCTTCTCGAAACTGGTATCAGGCCTGATTTGAAGGGCGTGATAACCAAGAAATACCGTGATGAGAAGAAACAGTACCACCACCGTCAAGCGGTTGTTGAAAACCAACCGCTCCATGAAGGTAGCGTCTTCATTATCGAAATTGTCTTGTGACATCCAGATTCTCCTGGCGTGTAATTATTATTGATTTAGTGGCAGACCATTTGCGGTAGCCTTGACTGCGCCGTTCTGGCCCAGAAGCAGAAGCTGACCGCCATCCAGAACCTCCGCCGAGGCCAACGCCACGCGGTCCGGACGAATCGCAACAGAGAACGTACGGCCGGCATCTTCGCTGGTAGCAACCACACCGCCTACCCCGACCACGGTCAGCTTGCCATCTTTGGAAAGGCCGCCGCCGGAAAGGGTTGACTCAAGCGGGCCGTTTCGGGGGGTCATCAGCTCGACCTGTTCCCAGCTATCCCCGAAGTTATCCGAACGAAACACGTTTCCACGCAGGCCCCAAGCCAGGACGACATTTGGCTGCAGGGTCCCGGAAGTACCGAACCAGGAGCCATCGTAGGGCAGCTCCTGCAAGGTTTCCCAGGTCTCACCAAAGTCCGGCGACCGATACATTGTTCCCATCTCCCCCACCAGGAACAGACCGGCATCGCGGACCGTGGTCAGCGCGTTGTAATGGAAGCCGTCCGGATTGTCGATGTCACTGCTGCGGTCTTCCCAAGTGGCGCCGCCATCATCGGTGCGCAGCATCAGACCGTAAGCGCCAACAGCGAAACCGGTCTTGGCATCACGAAACCATACGTCCATAAGGGGACGTTCAAGAAGACCCAGACCCTCTTCATCCCTCTCCTCTTCAAGAGCTGGATCGCGATACTGGATAACCCAGTTCAGGCCGCCGTCCTTGGTATGCAGGATCAGCGAATCGTGGCCCACTGCCCAGCCGTGCTGATCATCGACAAAATACACGGCACTTAATAATTGGCGAGTAGGTACCGCCGCCTGACTCCAGCTCAGACCCTGATCATCGGAGTAAACGATGTGGCCTCGAGACCCAACCGCAACCAGACGATCACCGGCTTGCGCGGCGTCGATCAGCAAAGCCGTGCTGGCCTGGGGAGACATGACCGCGGGCAGAGTGGTGTAATCCGTAGACTGGGCAAAGGCCGCTGTCCCGGTAAATGAAGCCAATACCAAAGACAATCCGAATGCGTTGACAAACGGACGAATGAAAGTGTGCTTGTGACCTTTGCAAGGCTGGCTGGCAAGGCTCGCCCGATCAAAGAATGAAGCGCGCCGCTCGATGGGCTCACGCATACCAACCCCCTTTATTGTTATAGGATGCCCCCGCCTGGATGCGGGGCGCGGATCATATTAGAGGGAAACACCAAACGACACCATCGGCGCCAGGTAATAATTTGTAATCGCTGTGAACCAGTACTCTGGCGGTTAAGCCAGAGATTTGCTGACCACTTCATAAACATCGGGAGACAGGTCCGGATGCTGCATGATGCGTCCCAGTTCGACTTTCATCAAAACCTGGCGCTGCTCATCGTATTTGCGCCACCGCGTCAGCGGCGTGAGCAAGCGCGAGGCAATCTGCGGGTTCAGTCCGTTGAGGATCATTATCTGATCGGCCAAAAAGCGGTACCCTGCCCCGTCCTTACGATGGAAATTGATCAGATTCTGATTGGCGAAGGCACCATATAGCGCGCGGATCTTGTTTGGATTGCGCAATGTGAAAGCCGCATGTTCCTGCAGTGCCTGTACCCGCTCCAGTCCGCCAGCCAATGAACAGCCAGCCTGAATACTGAACCACTGATCCATGACCAGCGGGTAAGCAGCCCAGCGCTCGGCAAAATCATGCAGTGCCGCTTTTTTCTGTTCTTCATGGGACGAATTGACCAGCGCTACCAGCGCTGCTTGGCGATCCGTCATGTTATTGGCTTCGACGAATTGCCTGACGCAGGCCGAAAGCGCTTCAGCCGAACCGGTTTCCATCACATAACCCAGCAGCGTGTTCTTCAAGCTGCGCCTGGCCATGGCGTCAGCGTCAGGGCTATAGGCCGACGGCACGTCAAGGCGCCGGAACACAGCCCACATCTCATCGCTCATGGCATTGGCCAGTTCCAGGCGCACCCATTCGCGCACCCGATGAATACTGTCCACGTCGGCGATGTCGGCCAACTCCACCAGGTAGGATTCCGAGGGTAGGCGCAAGATTTCCGCAACCATCGCCGGATCCAGATCCGGATCGGCGAGTGCGGTGCGATGAACATCCAGCAAGCGCAAATCCAGCCTAAGCGGCCTGCCTGCCTGATGGATAGCCACCAGCCCCTGCAACACTTCGACCGCCAGGCTCTGGGCTGCTTCCCAGCGATTGAAGCCGTCGGGATCATGCTTGGCCAAAAACACTCGGTCATCCCGGGAATAGGGATAGCTCATCTTGACCGGTGCGGAAAAACCACGCAGCAGAGAAGGCAAAGGCTCCTGCGCAATACCTTCAAAGGTGAATACCTGCTCGGCCTCAGTCAGCACGATCACCGTTTCAGTGCCTCTGGGCTCCGCCTCCCCCGCCACCTTCAAGGGCAGCTCGCGCCCCGTTGCGTCCAGCAGAGCCATTCTGACCGGAATCACCATAGGCAGTTTTTCTGGCTGACCTGGGGTCGGCGGGCAGCTTTGACTGAAATGCAGGCTGAAGGTGCTGGCCGACGCATCGTACTCGCTTTTTATAACCAGTCGCGGCGTGCCGCCCTGACTGTACCAACGTTTGAACTGCGCAAGATCCGCTCCATTGGCCTCTTCCAGGGCGGCGATGAAGTCATCGCAGGTGACGGCCTGGCCGTCATGCCGCTCGAAATATAGGTCAGTGCCCTTGCGAAAGCCTTCAGCTCCCAGCATGGTATGTAGCATACGCACGACTTCAGAGCCCTTTTCATACACCGTCAGCGTATAGAAGTTGGAAATTTCAATAAACGAATCGGGCCGCACCGGGTGAGCCATCGGGCCAGCATCTTCGGCGAACTGGTTGGACCGAAGGAACGTCACATCTTCAATGCGTTTGACGGTCGCTGAGTTCATGTCCGCCGAAAATTCGGAATCGCGAAAAACCGTGAAGCCTTCCTTCAGCGACAGCTGGAACCAGTCACGACAGGTCACCCGGTTACCTGACCAGTTATGGAAATACTCGTGTGCAACCACCGCTTCCACTCGCTGGAAGGCCAGGTCCGTCGCAGTATCGGGGTGAGCCAGCACACAACTGGAGTTGAATATATTGAGGCCCTTGTTTTCCATGGCGCCCATGTTGAAGTCGTTCACTGCCACGATCATGAAGATATCAAGGTCGTACTCACGCCCGTAGACCTCTTCATCCCAGCGCATCGAGCGCTTGAGACTGTCCATCGCGTGATCACATTGCTCGCGATTTTCCGGTTCTACGTAAATGCGCAGGTCAATTTCGCGACCACTCATTGTGATGAAGCTGTCGCTGATTACGCAAAGATCGCCCGCTACCAGGGCAAACAGGTAGGCGGGCTTGGGGAACGGGTCTTCCCAGGTAACCCAATGGCGGCCACCTTCGTGATCACCTGAGGCGATGGGATTGCCATTGGACAGCAGAACCGGGTATTCGCCCCGCGCGGCAATCACCGTAGTAGTGAAGCGGCTCATCACATCCGGACGATCCAGGTAATAGGTAATCTTGCGAAACCCCTCCGCCTCGCACTGCGTACAGAACATCTCACCGGACTGATACAGACCTTCCAGGGCAGTGTTCTGCCTTGGCTTGATGCGGGTAGTGATGGACAGATCGAACTGCTGAGTCGGACGGTGCAGGGTCAGCGTATCCGCATCCACTTGATAGTCGTCCTGGTTCAGAGCCTGGTCATCAACGGCTATCGATAGCAACTCGAGCTGCTGACCATCCAGCACCAGGGGCGGCGCTGAGGAATGCGCCTTGTCTTCATTCACCCGAACCAGCAGGCGGCTATGAACCAGCGCATGGTCATCGAACAGCTCGAAAGTGAGGTGCGTTTCATCTATCCAGTAGTCGGGCTGCTGATAATCCTTGAGATAGATGGTCTTCGGTTGTTCGGTACGCATGGCGGTGTCCTGGTGAGATAGGGCCTAGTGAACGGTAAACGCCACATTGTAGCCCGTGTACTTGCGAATATTGATTACCGCGGTATCCAGTAGCAGATATTGACCTTTGATGCCCAGCAGAGTGCCCTCCAGAACAGGCTCCTTCGCCAGATTGGCTGACTTTGGCTTTGGGCTATATTCCAGCACCGGGTAACGGATCTCCATTACCTCCGCTTCGGCCAATGGCTGAAAGGCTTGCAGGCCGTGCTCAAGATGCAACGCATCCATGCCCTCCCGTGCGCCGCTCAACAGGGTGTCACGCAGTTCGGTCAGGTTCAGCGGATCAGGTACGCCCCGCAATAATGCGCGCCAATTGGTCTTGTCACCCACTTGCCTGCGCAGAAGATCCTCCACCAGTCCTGAATGGCGGCGCAGGGACACACGCATGATGGGAAGGGCCTGGCTGGCACCCTGATCGATCCAGCGAGTCGGCAACTGCGTGGCACGCGTTATACCTACCTTGGCGCCGGAGGAGTTGGCCAGATAGACAATATGGTCGCTCATGCAGAACTGCTCGCCCCACGCCGGGTCACGGCATGTTCCCTGGTCATAATGGCAGCGCTCCGGGCTCATGATGCACAGGTCGCACTGGGGCAGCTTGGTAAAACACGGGTAACAATAGCCCTGGCTGAAGCTGGTCTTGGTACGGCGGGCACAGTGAACGCAGTAGATATCACCCAGCGCCTCAAGCCGCACGGTCCTGCCAAGACAGGCATTCAAGGCGATCGTCTCCGAACCCACCGGCAGGCTGTACTGAACGGTGTTATCACCCTCCCGCAACTCACCGATCATTTTCCTGACTGTGCCCTCGGCAGACAACAAGGGCATCAGTGCAGTGTTTCCGAACCGGTGGAAAACAATATATTGGGTACCGCCTTCGCTTCGGATTTGCAGTTCTGCGGGCCCATGTAACCCGTGCGTTGTTCCTCGGGCAGATTATCCTTTTCCCAGGCAATCATGGCTTGCAGACAGAGTTCCTTCTGCTCCTGGGTGAGCTTGCGTCCATCCGACCATTTGCCGATTTCGACCGCCAGCTTGAGGCTGGTATACACCTCAGGGGTGATGGTACGAAGCATTTCATGAAAAGTACTCATATTGACTCCAGCGAACAGGCGATCAGTTAATGGGCATTGTAACGCGTTCAACGGTTGCGCTGCAGAGCTCCGGCGACGGCGCCGACAATGCAGCCCGCCACCAAACCACCAATATGCGCAGCGTTGGCGATGGCGCCCAGGCCTAACAGAGTAATCAAGCCCGACACACCGAGCAGCAGCCATACCAGCATGAGGATTACCACACCCTTGGGCAGCTCGAAATGCACGTTGGGCGCGACCCACTGGTAAAGCCAGCAATAACCCAGCAAGCCGTACACCACACCGGACATGCCGCCAAACAATCCATTGCCGCTAGCGAGCCATTGGGCGGTATTGGAGCTTAACGCAAAGAGCACAATGAGACCGAGCAACCACAAGCCTCCGGAACGCAGTTCTATACGACGCCCGAGTTCCCAGAACCACAAGGCGTTGAACGCCACGTGCATGAGGCTGAAATGCAGAAATATTGGCGTGACCAGCCGCCACCACTGGCTCATGTCTATCTCTGGCGCGAGAAAGCCGTTCGGCGCGAGCGGGGTGAAGGTGAAATCAACGATAGCTTCAGGGCGACTGCCCAGCCCCGTATAGACGGCGGCCAAACCTGTCAGGACCAGCACCGCGAGGGTTACCGGAACCTGCCTGAGCCTGGTTTGCCAGCCGCTGCCGGAACGTGCCGCTGCACTCCGGTCATCGACCACTTCAGGCACGCCTTCAGCGTAGATGTTCTGTACGACCTGCGCGTCGCTTTCGTCTACCGTCCATACCACCTGGCGACCGCCCTCCTCCGTTATTCTATGGACAACGCCGTGGCTGCGGAGAAACCTGGCGAGTTTGCTGAGATCTTCATCCAGCGGACAATTCATTGCACGATACATCGTCACCTCAGTCCAGCCTGGGCACTTCGACCCAGACGAAATTATTTCGATCAAGACGGTGCTCACCACTCCATCTGTAAGCAACCATCTTGCCGAACTTGACGGCGCTGTAATCCAAACAGGCGAGATTGGGTCGGATCGGGCTGGGCTTGCCCTGCTGCCAGTAATGCCCAACGAACAGAATCGGCTCATCAAGACCGTAGATCAGCAACTCGGCTTTTTGCCTGTCGGTCAGTGGGCGCGCAGCGATGTGGTCAGGCAGCGGGTCTGGCTGGAACTGGATGTCGCCGTACGTCTGAGGATCTTCTTCCCAGAACTTGGTGCGAAAAAACGATCTGCGCAGCCCATCCTTGCTGGTCATAGACAGACCATGGGGCAATCGCATGCCGGTTCCGCGCAGCAATCGGTCCTGCACCTGTTCGGCGAAGCTGCCCGGCTCTACCGACGCGTGAAGAAAATCAATATCCAGACAGCCGTCGGGGTATTGGGCCAGAAACGCGTCGATCAATCCGTGATCCCAGCAGGCGTGTACCATTCGAAAATCGCCCATATCAAGGAACAGGGGCAGGGTATAAAACCAGTCCAGAAAAGAGCTCCACTCATCCGGCCAGGCCGCGAACTGGTCGAGCGTATCGTTTACCTGACGCAGGTTGCGTTCCGTGTGCTCACGAACAAAAGCCCGTCCGCTCCCTGCAGGTGCAGGCGTGGACCAGCCCAGCGCATTGAACTCGTGATTACCCATGATGCAGCGTGCGGTGCCCGCCTCGACCATGTCCCGCACGAGATGCAGAGCCTCGCGAATACGTGGACCACGATCAATGATATCCCCCAGGAACAATGCCTGCCGTGAAGGGTGCCGCCAGACTCCGTTCTGCTGGCGATAGCCGAGGCGGTCGAGTAACAGGGTCAGAGTGTGGGCGCAGCCGTGAATATCACCAATAACGTCGTAGCCTGTGTGCCCTTCCTGCCCCTGCATCCTCATTGCTCCGTCAATCGGCTGGACCAGCCGAGCTTGTTGCGGCAGATCTCATAGAAGTTGTGATCCAGCGGATGCAGCAGCCGCAGCTTCTGTGGTTTTTTGCGAATGGTGATGGTGTCACCCGGTGCGCAGGCGATATGAACCTGGCCATCACAGCTGATCTGCGGATAGATACCGCTCTGGGACGACACGATGATTTTCAGTTCGCTGTTTCCGTCAACCACGATCGGGCGGCTGGACAGCGTGTGCGGAAACATCGGCACCAGCACCACAGCGTCCAGCTTGGGATGCATGATCGGCCCGCCGGCAGACAATGCGTAGGCCGTAGAGCCTGTAGGCGTAGCCACGATCAGGCCATCCGACTTCTGGCTGTAAACGAACTGTCCATCGATATACAGCTCGAATTCAATCATCCTGGCCGATTTACCCGGATGCAGGACCACATCGTTCAGGGCTTCGCTGGTGCCGAGCTGTTCGTCATTCCGGCGCACATAGGCATCCAGCAGAAAGCGGTTTTCCACCATGTAACGCCCTGCCAGGACTTCCCCAACTCTACTCTCCAGCTCATCCGGCGATATGTCGGTCAGAAAGCCCAGCCCGCCCCGGTTTACTCCAAGTACCGGAACGTTGTATCGACACAGCGCTCTCGCAGCGCCCAGCAAACTTCCGTCACCACCGACCACGATGACCAGGTCGCAGATCTCGCCCATCATCTTGCGTGAACAGACCTGCAACTGGTGGCCCGGCAGCAGGTCGGCCACCGAATCCTCCAGAATCACCGAGTGTCCGTTATCAAGCAGAAAGCGCTTCAAGCGTTTGAGCGTGTCCACTACCCGGCCGCTACCGAGACGCCCGATCAATCCAATATTGCGGAATTGCTCCATACCACTCTCTCTGTGTCGACTTGTGAGATACCCGCACATGCGTAACACTGCCACGCAGCACTTGATTATCCGCAGCCGGCGCTGCGCTGGCAAATGGGGACTACCCATGTTCGAGCAGTTCAACCACCCTTTGGTTCGTGATCTGGTGTGGGTCGCGCTGGCGCCTCCCCTCCTCACGCCAGGCATTCTGCCGGTTCGCGATCCCCTGGCCGGCTCGGTGTTAAGACAGGACCCCGAAAAGCTCACACACACACTTAAACAATTGGAAACCGATCCGGTTGAATTGCAGCGCCTTGTTCCTGAGTCCAGGGATCGTCGACTGGGCAGCTATTATGAAAGGCTATGGCACGCCCTGCTCACACTGGCCCCCGACGTACGCATGCTCGGCCGCAACATCACGCTCTACCAGCACGGCATCACCATGGGTGAACTTGACCTGCTTCTAGAGACGCCAGACGGAGCGGTTGTTCATCTGGAGCTGGCGATAAAGTTTTATGTTGGGCAACCGGAATACGCCGTTGCCGGGAAGTCATTCAGTCCGCATTCAGCCTGGTGGGGGCCTGATCCGCGTGATCAGATGGCTTCAAAGATTGATCGGCTGCTGAATCATCAATTGTCTCTGGCCTCGAAACTGGAGCTGGCGCGGGAGCGCTACCCGATACCCGACCTGTCGTGTGCCTGGCTGCAGGGTCAGTTATTTCTTCCATTGGATCGAGAAATGCCGCCAGCGGTAGATAGCCTCGCACCGGCCACCCTGAACAGATGGTGTCGCCACGCCGAGCTAAATACATTGGACGGTGCTGAATGGATAGCGCTGCCGCACAAACAGTGGCTGATGCCTCCCCCTCTGATCGGCACGGGACCAGCAGGCATTGCGCACCTGAAAGAGATGGCCAGATTCAGCGCCATCGAGAACCGTCCATTAATGCTGGTTCGCCGCGACGTCCCAGAAATATACGATCCGCTGACGACGCAACGACTCCTCTGCATGCCCGACCACTGGCCAGGCGAGTTGCCGGTTACTCTATAGACGTACGGCTTTGAACCTTCTGCAGGTCGCGCTTGAGCGCAGCGTTGATCTTCTGCTGGCTGGCCAGCTCGTGCTTGATATCCAGCAGTTCGCCCTGGATGACGCCAAGGTGATCTGCATGCTCTAGTTTGAGACGGTCGAGCTCCATTGCCTTCATCTTCTGAAAAGCCTTTAACTGCTCTTGGAATGCCGCTATCTGCTGCGCATATACCGTAACTTTTTTCGCCAGCTCATCGCGTTCGCGCTGCATTTGTTCCAGTGCGGCTTTCTCAGTTTCCTCATTGGAGGCCAGGCGGGCATCGGAAAGGGTGTTGCCGCCACCGTACCAGGCATCTTCCGCCGCGATCTGAAGACGCTCTGCCACAATCACACCGAGCGCGTCCTCATCTTCGCGGACGATGCCCAGGGCGTTGCGCCGAACGGCATCCTTGACCCGGGCCAGATCAGCTCTGCCATGGCGCTGCCCGGGCTTCCAGAGATGAGGGCGATACTCGGGCTGCGAGGTAAAACCGAGACAGACCAGACGGATGGGGCCACCACCCATGTCTGGTCCCCGGCCGGCCTTTTCAGCCAGCGTGCGCAACGGCATGTTCCAGAGCCGGTTGACGTACCCGTCCAGGTCAAAATCAAGGGTGAAGAACACTGCCGCCCGTACGTGCAGGCGATGGTTGATCTGTAGAAATACTGCTTCGATGGTTTCATCCGCAAATTCGGGAGTCGCTACCAGACCATCGAGCAGGGCCTCGAATTCGGCATAAAGTACTTCCTTGCATATACCGCGCTCGGAAAAAAACATCACTGCTTCGGTCAGCAAGGGCTTTGCTGCTGTCATTACGTATCTCCGCCAAGTCCCTTGAGCATGGGTCTTTGTTTCCCAACTTTGCGCTTTTTTCCGAATGGTTGTCCAGCGGCGCAAATTTTAGATCACAAGAGCTGGTCGCAGGTGTGACGGATTTGGCAGGGATAAGAAATGGGCCCCGCAGGGCCCTTACGCCGCCTAGATGGCGGCAGCCAGGCGAGAGCCTTGATCTATGGCCCGTTTGGCGTCCAACTCGGCAGCCACATCAGCCCCGCCAATCAGATGAACCGGTTTGCCTGCCTGTTGCAGACCTTGTTGCAACTCGCGTAACGGCTCCTGCCCGGCGCAGACGATAATATTGTCGACAGGCAGAACCTGCTCCGGACCATCTTCGCCCACGCGGATGTGCAAACCCTGGTCATCGATTTTCAGGTATTGCACGGCGTTGAGCATTTGCACGCCCTTGGTCTTCAACCCGGCACGGTGAATCCAGCCAGTGGTTTTGCCCAGACCATCGCCGACCTTGCTGGCCTTGCGTTGCAGAAGAAATACCTTTCGGGCTGGCGGATGTGGCTGCGGAACGACGCCAGCAATCCCGCCTCTGGCCTGCAGCGCAGGATCAATACCCCATTCTTTCCAAAACAGTTCCACGTCAAGGCTCGGGCTGTCGCCCTGGTGGGTAATGAATTCCGAAACATCAAAACCTATGCCCCCGGCGCCGATTACCGCTACGGTCTGGCCAACCGCCTTCCCACCACTGATTACGTCCAGATAGCTCAACACCTTGGGGTTGTCGATGCCAGGAATGTCGGGGGTGCGCGGTTTGATGCCTGTAGCCAGAATCACCTCATCGAAATCCTGCAGATCCAGGGCGCTTACCCGGCGATTCAGTACCAGCTCGACGCCCTCTTTCTCGATCTTCCTGGCAAAGTAGCGCAGCGTTTCAAAGAACTCCTCCTTGCCCGGAATACGCTTGGCAATGTTGAACTGCCCGCCTATTTCACTGCCGGCATCGAACAAGGTGACCCGGTGGCCGCGCTGAGCCGCCACCGTAGCAGCAGCCAGACCTGCCGGCCCGGCACCCACCACGGCGATTTTCTTCGGCTTGGTAGTGGTGATGTAATTCAGTTCCGTTTCGTGACAAGCGCGTGGATTGACCAGGCAACTGGTCAGCTTGCCGCCGAAGGTGTGGTCCAGACAGGCCTGATTACAGCCAATGCAGGTATTGATTTCATCCGCCTGGCCAGCGGCTGCCTTGTTGACGAAGTCGGGATCAGCCAGAAAGGGTCGCGCCATGGACACCATGTCGGCATCGCCCTGGGCCAGCACCTGTTCGGCCATCTCGGGCGTGTTGATACGATTGGTGGTGATCAGCGGGATGCTCACCGCGGATTTCATTTTGGCGGTTACCTTGCTGAAGGCAGCGCGGGGCACCTTGGTGGCGATTGTCGGGATACGGGCTTCGTGCCAGCCGATCCCGGTATTGATCAGCGTGGCCCCGGCCTTCTCGATGGCCTTGGCCAGCAACACCACCTCTTCCCAGGTACTCCCGCCCTCGATCAGATCGAGCATCGACAGACGATAGATGATAATGAAATTCGCGCCTACGCCTTCACGAACCCGCCTGACGATCTCCACAGGCAAGCGCATGCGGTTTTCATAACTGCCGCCCCAGCGATCGGTGCGCTTGTTGACGTGGCTGACCAGAAACTGGTTAATGAAATAACCCTCGGAGCCCATAATTTCAACGCCATCGTAACCTGCGCTCTGTGCCAGGGTAGAACAGGTTACGAAATCACTGATCTGCTTCTCGATGCCCTCTTCATCCAATTCCCTGGGCGTGAACGGATTAATAGGCGCTTTTACCGCACTCGCCGAAACCTGTTTGGGGCTATAAGCGTATCGGCCCGCATGCAGAATTTGCATGCAGATCTTGCCCCCCGCTTCATGCACCGCCTCGGTGACGATGCGGTGTTGCTGGGCTTCCTCCAGGGTAGTCATCTTGGCCGCGCCATGTCCCACGCTGCCCTCTTCATTCGGCCCGATCCCGCCGGTCACAATCAGACCCACGCCCCCGCGTGCCCGCTCGGCGAAGTAGGCAGCCATGCGCTCGAAACCCTGGGGACGCTCTTCCAACCCGGTATGCATCGACCCCATCAAAGTGCGATTGCGCAGCGTGGTGAACCCGAGATCCAGTGGGGCGAGAAGATGTGGGTAGAAGGCTTGCTCAGTCATGCGTTACTCCGTCAACTCATCAGAAGGCGTTTCGGCGGCCGGCGATCCGGCGGCCGGCGTACCGGGGCCTGCCACGAAACGTGTGAGCTGAAGATAGGCGCAGCCGCGTTGTCGCTCAATCACCTTGAGTGACATTTCTATAACTCTTTCTTACAATCTTGTCTCGCCCTGAAGCGGAGTGCTCATGAAGCTGGGAGATATTTCAGTAGGCTATCTGTACAGCCTGATCGACACGGTCCAGCAGCTCGGCAAAGACCCAAGGGTATTGCTCGACCGTTTCGGCTTAAGCGCGCAACTGCTCGGCACCAGCCAGGCTCGCATCAGCATTCCCCGCTTCATGCGCCTGGGCAACGCCGCGATCCGTTATACCGGAAACCCCGCCGTCGGCCTGTTGATGGGCTTGCACAGCCAGCCCAGCCATCTGGGCCTGGCCGGTGTGGCGGCGCAATGCGCCCCGTCACTGGGCGCAGCATTTGCGACGCTGGTACGTTACGAGAGGTTGTCCAGCCAGAACTATCGAGGCCATTCAAGCATCAACGCCCCGGCGGTGAGCTTCTACTCCATCAGCCCTTACAACGCCTTCAACCTCTTTGTAGTCGATTCAGCGCTGTCGTCGCGAGCGCATCTGGGCCGACAGCTGACCGCCGGCAAAGCCCAGCTGCGCGAGGTTCATATCGAGTTCCCGGCGCCGGACTATGTCGGCGAATATGAACGCGTTTTCCAGTGCCCGGTTCTCTTCGGCCAGCAACAAAATCAGCTCATCTGGCAGACCGGAAGCCTTGAGCTGGCGCTGGTGCAAAGCGCACCCGCAACATTTTCGCACCTGACGCAACTGTGTGACGAGCAGTTGGCCCAGCTGGATCGGCATCGGCGCTTGCGTGAAAAAGTCGAAGAAATCGTATCGCCACAGCTGCATCGCAAACTGCCGACTTTGACCGAGGTGGCCCGGACACTGGGGCAGCCATCCTGGACATTGCGCCGACGCCTGAAGTTGGAAGACAACACACGCTTTCAAGACATTATCGACGACACCCGAAGGGATCTGGCGGTGAGCTATATCAGGGACACGGAACTGGCATTGGGCGAAATAGCCTTTTTGCTGGGCTTTTCATCACCAGAGGCATTTCAACGGGCGTTCAAGCGCTGGACAGGGAATCCGCCGGGGACTTTCCGTCGGCAGCAACGGCAGGCAAATTCGGACAACCACTAAAGCAGGAATAAATCAAAAAAGACGCTCGAAGAGCTTACATCTCTTCGGCGTCCTCAACATCCTGATCCCATTCCTGGGCGCGCTGCTCGATCAACTCTTCAACATATTCGTTCATTACACCTTCCTCTGATTATTATTGAGCGACCATGAAACGGCCGTGTCATTACATTATTGTCGTTACATTACAATCAGATGAAGGCGAATCGAAAAAGTTCAAAGGTCGTCAGGCGGTTAGAAAAGCCAGCATAACCAAAACCAGACATTCACTGATTTCCACCAGAGCCCCTGCAGTATCGCCAGTCGTCCCGCCAAGACGGCGTATCAGCACCCGTCGCCAACACCAGCCCAACACGCATATGCATAGGATCGCCAACGCGCCCTGCATACCCACTGCCAGCATTGCCAGACCGTGCAGGAGCAAAATCGCAGGCAACCAGAAACGAGGCATGTTTTCCACCATAACCTGCCCCATCCCCCCAGCGCGTACGTAGCGCGTTGAATACAGCAGCAGGGGTAAAACCCATCTTCCTAGCCAAGGGGCCAGCAGCAAGCCAATCCACTGTTCCACTGCGACCAAGCTGGCCAGGGCCGCAAATTTGACCAACAGAACAAGTACCAGTGAAAGCACACCCATGGGGCCGCAATTGGGATCTTTCATTATTGCCAGGGTACGCTCAGAATCTCCATGGCCACCGACCCAGGCGTCAGTCATATCGGCCAGCCCATCGAGGTGGAGCCCGCCGGAAATCCAGACCCAGAAGCTCAGCAACAAAGCAGCCTGCAATGATGGCGAGAGGTGGTTGAGCGGGTCCTGAAGCAATACCAGAAATGCCCCCAGCGCTAACCCCACCGTGGGATACCAGAGCAAAGAACGGCCGCTCTCATCTGGCGTAGGCATACGTGAAAGCAGCACCGGAAGGCGAGTCAGAAACTGCAGCGCTACCAACAATGGAAACAGGCTCATCACACCTCCGTGATTCGTCCAGCAGATTCGCAACACAGGGTAAACCGTTGAGCGTGGTTGACCTCGACCTGGAGCAAGTCCCGTCGCGGCAATTGTCTGGCCCGGGCGAGCAGAAGGCGGATGACACCCCCATGCGTTACGACCAGCAGACGCTGGTTGGCATACCGCTCTGCCAGCAGGTCAACGGCCCCAAGAACCCTTTTCTCAAAGGCTAGTAGATGTTCGCCTGCGGGCGGAGTAAACGCGTAGGGATCAGCCCAGAACTTGCCCAGCAGCTCAGCGTGCTCGATCATCAGATCGCGCGGATGACGGCCTTCCCAGTCACCAAAATGCAGTTCTTGCAGCGCTGCTACGTGTTCGAGTGGAAGGGCACGTGCGGTAGCCAGTTTTTCAGCAAATGCGGCGCAACGCTGCAATGGCGAGCTGATGACGCCCTGCCACGGATCTGCACGCTGGCAGCTCGTATGCATCTGCTCCCAACCGTAGGCAGTGAGCGGATCATCGATACTGCCGCGAAACCCGCCGCCCTGCTCTGTTTCACCATGACGCAGCAAATCGATGGTCACGCTCACGATTGCTTTGCGGACACAGCCGCCTCAGCAAAGGTCGCCATCTGGTTGTGCAAAGCGCAGGCTGCACGCAATAACGGTACGGCGACGGCGGCACCGCTGCCCTCACCCAACCGCATGCCCAGATCCAGCAAGGGGGACGCATCCAGTGCCTGCAGTACCAGGGCGTGGCCAGGCTCTGCACTGCGATGACCGAACAGCATCCAAGCCCTGGTTCCGGGGCTGATGCGCGTCGCGCACAGCGCGGCGACCGAACTTATGTAACCGTCCACCAGTATCGGCAAGCCCAGCTGCGCAGCGGCTATGTAAGAGCCGCAAAGCGCAGCAATCTCCAGGCCGCCCAGGCGAGTCAGCGCGTCGACTGGCGAGTCGCAACATCCCCTGTGCAACTCGATCCCAGTTTGTACGACGCCAAGCTTATGCTGCACTCCCCCCACGTCGAGCCCCGTGCCCGGACCCACCAGCTGACCCGGCGGAACCTGAAGCAGCACGCTGGCCAAGGCACATGCACTGGTGCTGTTGCCGATGCCCATTTCGCCACCAATGAACAGGTCGCTTTGCTGTATCGAGGCTTCATGCGCTGCATGATGACCGGCGTCCATAGCCTGGACAAACTGCGCCACAGTCATCGCAGCCTTCCGAGTAAAATTAGCCGTTCCACGGGCAATGTTCAGATGCGTCACGCCTTGCAGCGGCGCGATTGCTTCTGCAAGGCCGAGATCTATCACTTTTAAGGTGGCGCTCAGCTCTCTGGCGAGCACGCTGATCGCTGCCCCACCCGACGCGAAGTTGCGCAACATCTGGCCCGTCACCGACTGTGGAAACGCCGATACGCCCTCTTCTACGACGCCATGATCTCCGGCAAATAACGTGATGCATATCCGCTCGACCCTGGGCGTTTGGCGTTTCTGCATGCTCGCAAGCTGTACCGCAAGGCGCTCAAGCTCGCCCAGTGAACCGGGTGGCTTGGTCAACTGCCGTTGACGGGTAGTCGCGTCCACGCCAATGCCTTCATCCGGCTTGGCTACCGGCTCTTCCCACCATTGTTTGATTATGGCAGTTCCCCCTTGAGTGCCATCGGCAGTCCCGCCACACAGAACAAGACTCTTTCACTGCATTCGGCCAGCGCTTGGTGAAGACAGCCGGCCTCATCGACGTATCGGCGGCTCAGCTCGCCCAGGGGAACCACACCCATACCCGTTTCGTTGCTGACCAGAATGATACGGCCAGGCAATGTGCCCAGGCATTCCATAAGCAATTGCCGCTCCCGACCCAGGCGTTGCTGATCCCGTTCCAGCAGCAGATTGGTCAACCATAGAGTTAGACAGTCGACCAACACGCAGCGGTCGCTGGCGGCAGCCGCACGCAAGGCGTCGGCGAGCGCCAGGGGCTCTTCGATCAAATCCCAATGCGCCGGACGGCGTTCTCTATGCACTGTGATTCGTTGAGCCATCTCGGCGTCCAACGCCTGGCTGGTGGCGATGTAGGTGACAGCCATACCGGATGTTAAAGCCAGGCGCTCAGCGAGGCGGCTTTTCCCGGATCTGGCGCCCCCTAATACTAAATCGATCAACTGGTTACCTCGCAGATCTGTAGTAATTTGTTAACATCAAGATGGTTTTCGACCAGATCAGCAAGGCGGTCGATATCCCGCGCTCGTAGCGCGGCATAGTCGAACCCTTGTACTTCGCTCAAACCGGCCCACCGTAGCAAAGCCTCGCTCGCTGCTGCAGATTCGAACAGACCGTGAAGGTAGGTGCCGGCTATTTGCTGATCGAGACTGATTGCTCCATCCGCACGGCCGTGATCGAGTACCGCGAACGGATGCGCCAGCGCCGGACCGGTGCTGACGCCTGCATGAATTTCGTAGCCAGTGACCTGCGCCTGCCCATGTACCAGTGTGCCTTTGACGTTGGCCAGCTGTTTGCGCGCCTCAAGCGTCGTGGCGAAATCCAGAAGCCCCAACCCCTCGCTAGAGCCTGGATGGCCTTCCAGTCCCAGCGGATCATCAACTCGTTTGCCCAGCATTTGCAAACCGCCGCAAATGCCCAGCAACTTGCCTCCGTAACGCAGATGCCTGGTAATCGCTTCGTCCCATCCTTGTTGCCGCAAAAACGCCAGGTCGGCGCGCACGCTTTTTGACCCTGGCAGGATTATCAGGTCAGCAGGAGGGATGGCTTGTCCCACACGGACAAACCGCAGGTCCACCTGCGGGTGCAAACGCAGCGGGTCAAAATCGGTGTGGTTGCTGATGCGTGGCAGTAGCGGGACTACTACCTTAAGCGCATCTACAGCCTTGCTCTGCTGGCGGGCGTTAACCGCGTCTTCTGCCTCAATATGCAGGTCGTGGACATAAGGGAGCACACCTAGTACCGGCTTCGCCGTGCGTTGTTCCAGCCAGTCGATGCCAGGCTGCAGCAAGGCGATATCGCCTCGGAAACGGTTAATGACGAACCCTTTGATACGCGCCTGTTCGCTTGGTGACAGCAATTCCAGCGTGCCTACCAGATGAGCCAGAACACCTCCCTTGTCGATATCGGCGATCAGCAATACAGGGCAATCCACCGCTTCGGCAAAACCCATATTCGCTATATCACCGTCTCGCAAATTGATCTCGGCTGGAGATCCGGCCCCTTCAACCAGCACAACTTGATATGCATCCGCCAGCCGTCGATGCGAGGCAATAACGGCCTCCATTGCCACGGGCTTGTAGGCGTGATAGGCAACCGCATCCATGCAGCCCACCGCATGACCATGAATAATTACCTGAGCGCCGGTGTCAGTGTTGGGTTTGAGCAACACCGGATTCATATCCGTATGCGGCGCCAGACCTGCAGCCTCAGCCTGCACTGCCTGGGCGCGGCCTATCTCACCAGCGTCCACGGTAACGGCCGAGTTGAGCGCCATGTTCTGCGGCTTGAACGGGGCCACCTGCACGCCACGGCGCACTAGCCAACGGCAAAGCGCCGTCACCAGGGTGCTTTTACCAGCATCCGACGTGGTGCCTTGAATCATCAGCGTGGGCATTGCGGCACCTCCCCCATCACTTCGCAAAGCGCATGCTCAAGCCTTGACCACGCCGCTTCGCCATGGGGCAAGCCGATACGCAAGGCCGGCGGCTCCTGAAACAGGCGCGTGAGGATTCCGCGCTGCGCCAGGGCATGATGAATTTGGAAAGCCCGATCATGGGGCGTCCACTGAAACAGATCGCAGCCGCCGGCCGGCTGCAAGCCGTGCCTGCACAACAGCTCTGCGAGCCGTCGTGCGTCGCGCTCCATGCGCAAGCGCCATAGGCTTTGCGTATCGGTATCTTGCAACACGGCTGTGCCTATCAGCCGGGTTGGTCCACTCACAGTCCAGGGGCCGATGTTCTCGGCCAGCGTGCGCAGCAGGCTTGCCTGCGCGAGTACAAAACCCAGCCGCGCACCGCCCAAACCAAAAAACTTGCCCAGCGAGCGCAGGACGACCAGGCCGACGCGATCACTGAATGCAGCCAGACTGTGGCTGGGCGTCAGGTCGCCGAAGGCCTCGTCAACAATCAAATGACCGCCCTTGCTAGCCAGCGTTTCCTGCCATTGCAACAGCACTTCGCGCCCGATCAGCCGACCGGTGGGATTGTTCGGATTCACCACCACTACAACATCAAGGCGGTGCAGTTGCTGCGCAACATCCGCCTGATTGAGCGCAACCACCGTATGACCTGCGCCAGACCATGCCCGGCGGTGTTCGGCATAGCACGGCTCAATTATGCCGACGCGGCGGTTGGAAAAAAGTGTCGGTAATGCCTGAATAGCGGCTTGCGACCCGGCCACCGGCAGTACGTTAGCGGCGTGGTAATAGTTTTTAGCCGCCTCTTCCAGGCCGTCGTTGGATTCGGGCAAGCGCATCCAAGACTCAACCGGGATGGCCGGAAGCGGCCATCCATACGGAGCAAGGCCAGTGGAAAGGTCGAGCCAGTCGCTCAGCGCAATAGCATAGGTTTTTGCTGCCTGACGTAACCGCCCTCCGTGCTCAAGCATGCCAGACTCCCGCTAGCACCAAGCTGGCCAGCAGCCACAGGGCCACGCCAGTACGTACCAGCCTGAGGGCACGCTCTATATCATCACCTGTGGCTTCCGGGCCAGCCCCAAGCAGGGGCCGCTCATGAATAGCACCGTGGTAAACCGCAGGACCACCCAGCGTGACGCGCAGAGCCCCGGCGCCTGACGCCATGACCGGTCCCGCATTGGGGCTATCCCAGAGCGGAGCCTGGCTGCGCCAGCTAGTTAACGCCGCACTGGTTCTACCGCATAGTGCGTAGGTCAGCGCAACCAACCGTGCTGGCAGATAATTCAAACCATCATCAATACGGGCTGCGGCGCGACCAAAAAGTAAAAACCGTGCGTTGCGATAGCCCCACATCGCATCAAGCGTATTGGCCAGGCGGTACAACACGACCCCCGGCGCGCCCATCAACGCAAACCAGAACAGCGCGGCAAACACGGCGTCACTGCCATTTTCCAGGACTGACTCGGTCGCGGCCCCGGCAATGCCTGCTCCGCTCAGCTCGGATGTCTGACGGCTGACGATTCGCCCCACCAGCTCTCGCGCCCGAACCAGATTGCCCGCCTTCAATGCCTGAGCGATCGGCTGCGCATGGTCGGTCAGGCTGCGCAAACCAATCGCTGCATACAGGCATGCCAGTTCCATCATCCACCCGATACCGGGCAACAAGGCCAGCAACCAGGCCAATAGCGTGAACGGCAATACCGCGGCGCACCAGGCAAGCAAGCCGCGACAGCGCGGCCAAGCCATAGGCCTGTTCAGGCGTAATTCCAGCCAGCAGGCGATCTGGCCGAACCCAACCAGGGGGTGCCAGCGCTTCGGCTCACCGAATAACCAGTCCAGCAATATCGCCGCGACCATCAGCGCAGCGCTCATTCAGCCTGCTCTACGTACCGATGAATCAAGGCGCGCAGCTGATGCAGACCAATCGTAAGGGCCGATACGCCGGGCTGGAGAATATCCGCGGATTTGATTTCATACAGGCGGTTATCCGCTACCGCCGGGATTAGCTCCCAGCCGGGGCGCTGACGAACCAGTTCGGGACGAAAGCGCTTGCCGCACCATGAGCCGATGATCATGTCGGGGGCGCGCCGGATGACGTCGTCAGGGTCGGTGATGTAACGCTGCCGCGCCTTTGGAAAATGGCTCAGTTCGGCAAAGCAGTCTTGCCCGCCGGCAATCTCAATAAGCTCACTGACCCAGCGAATGCCAGAGATCATCGGCTCGTTCCATTCCTCGAAGTAGATTTTGGGATGAAACGCCAGCGCCTCGCTCTGCAGACGCGCGCTTTGCAGGGTGCGCTCGAGCTGATCGACCAGGCCGACAGCTTGGTCACTGGCGTTCACCAATGCGCCTAGCGTCTCAATCATGCGCAGGATGCCTGCTACGTCCCGCTGGTTGAACAGGTGCACTTCCAGCCCTTCGCGAGCCAGCTCAGCGGCGATATCAGCCTGCAGATCACAATAGCCGAGCACCAGGTCGGGCTTGAGAGCAAGAATCTTCTCGGTATTTGCGCTGGTGAACGCTGAAACCTTGGGTTTCTCTCTGCGCGCCTGGGGTGGATGCACGGTAAAGCCCGAAATACCGACGATACGGTTCTGCTCGCCCAGCCGATACAACACCTCACAGGTTTCGGTAGACAGGCAAACAATGCGCTGCGGGCCTTTCATGTCGTGCATCCCCATTGGTCAGTGAACAACAGCTCAGATAACGGCTGGGGTGTTGTCCAACCTTCATCGACCAACATGGGCTTGTCATAAAATGCTGTTACCGGGCCAAGACAGAGCACCGCCACCGGCCTGGCTCCCGTTGGCAGCTTCAGTAGCTTTGCCAGTTCATCGGGATCGAACAATGAAACCCAGCCCGTCCCAAGCCCCTCGGCGCGCGCCGCAAGCCACAGGTTCTGAATCGCACAGGACAACGAGGCGAGATCCATTTCAGGTAGGGTGCGGCGACCAAATATATGGGCGTCACGCCCGTCCGGCAGGGCCGCTATCAGCAGTTCGGCACAGGTCAGTATGCCCTCAACCTTAAGACGCATGAATTCATCGGCACGCTCACCTAGCGCTTCGGCCGTCAGCCGCCGCTCGTTCTCCACCAACCCATGAATGCTGTTGCGTAGTGCCGGGCGTGTGATCTGAATGAATCGCCAGGGCTGCATCAAGCCAACACTGGGGGCGTGGTGCGCGGCTTGCAGCAGCCGCCCGAGCGCTTCTGCGGGCACTCGCCCCCCGCTGAAATGACGCATGTCGCGGCGCTCACGAATGACCCGATACACGGCAGCCCTTTCTGCCTCTGAAAAGCGCTGATCAATCATGGCCGGAACAATGCCGCCGCCGCCTGGGGGTTACCTGGCAGGTACAGGTGGATATAGGAAGCCGTCAGCCGGCCGAGACGATATACGGCCTCGGCGGTACGGTGGTAGTTGGGACATTCACCGCGGACCAGCGGATCAAGTTCACATTGCAAAGAAGAGTGGTGAAAAGTGTGGCCACGAAGTGCTCCTTCAGGCAGCGCCACCTCTTGCAGGGCCAAGGCTGAAAGGCGCTGTTGCATTACCGCTGTCCCTGGAAGCAGGCCGACAAGCTCCGCAGACTCACCGGTCTTGTCTGTCAGCGATTGGCATAGATACAACATGCCCCCGCACTCAGCATAGATTGGCTTATCAGCTTCATGGTGTGCCTGAACCGCATCCATCATCTGCCGGTTCGCTGCGAGCTGCCGATGATGCAGTTCAGGGTAGCCTCCCGGCAGATACAAACTGTCCACCTCCGGCAGTACAGCATCGCTCAAGGGTGAAAAGAACACAAATTCAGCCCCAAGCTTTTTGAGCAAATCCAGGTTGGCCTGGTACAGAAATGCAAAGGCACCGTCACGCGCCACACCGATGCGCACCGCGTCCAGAAGCTTTCCGTGGACGGCGCTCTGTGTTGCCGGAGCGAGAAAATCTATTGCCGCCGGCAGCCTCGTATCGGCGCTGGCTTCAAGGGCGTCGGCGGCGGCGTTCAGACGTGCGTCCAGATCAGCCAGCTCTTCAGCCTGGACCAACCCAAGATGGCGACTGGGCAGCTCGACCTCGACGCTGCGCGGCAAGGCGCCAAACCAGCCCACGCCTTCCGGCAGACAATCTCGGAGTATGTCGCCATGTCGCGTGCTGCCGACCTTGTTTGCCAGCACACCGGCAAATGGCAACTCTGCTTGGTAGCGGGCTAGGCCGTAAGCCATCGCGCCAAACGTTTGAGCCATCCCCGAGCCGTCAATAACAGCCATGACCGGCACGCCAAAGCGTCGTGCCAGGTCCGCTGCCGATGGCGTACCGTCGAACAGCCCCATCACGCCTTCGATCAGAATCAGATCGGCCGTATCGGCTGCTTCCCACAACAACCGGCGGCTTTCCTGCTCGCCGATCATCCACAGGTCGAGTTGATACACAGGGTGGCCGCTGGCCCGCTGGAGAATCATCGGATCGAGGAAATCCG
This sequence comes from Halopseudomonas xinjiangensis, assembly GCA_011050525.1. GTDB lineage: Bacteria > Pseudomonadota > Gammaproteobacteria > Pseudomonadales > Pseudomonadaceae > Halopseudomonas > Halopseudomonas xinjiangensis_A. The sequence goes on along the minus strand of DRFO01000030.1, from coordinate 122,901 downwards.
GCCCGCATTTGAAGACCTGCACACGCCGCCCTTGGCGTGCATGCAAGCGGGCCAGGGCTGCGGTAACGGTGGTCTTTCCCTGGCCGGATGCCGGAGCGGCAATCAACAGCGCCGGACACTGGCGATTGTTCAAAACTCGACTCCCTTTTGCGCTTTGATACCCGACTTGAATGCATGTTTCACCACACCCATCTCGGTAACCGTATCAGCGGCTTCAACCATCGCTGATGGGGCGCCACGGCCTGTCACTACGACATGTTGATGCATAGACCGGGATCCGATGTCGCGTAATACCTGGTCCAGTTCGAGATAGCCATACTTCAGAGCGATGTTCAGCTCGTCGAGGACCACCAAGGCAATGTCCGGATCGCTCATCAACTGCACCGCGACATCCCACGCCTGCGTGGCTTTCGCAATATCATCCTGGCGGTCCTGGGTTTCCCAGGTAAAGCCAGCGCCCATCACGTGGTACCGGACCTCATCAGGGAAACGCCGGTAAAAGCTTTCTTCACCGGTGCTGCGCGCGCCCTTAATGAACTGCACGATGCCCACTTTGAGACCGTGGCCAAGCGCGCGAGCAGCCATTCCAAAGGCCGAACTGCTTTTTCCCTTGCCGTTGCCGGTCAGAACCAGCAACAAGCCGTGTTCCTGCTGCGCCTGGGAAATCTTGTCGTCCATCACCGCCTTTTTGCGCTGCATGCGCAAACGGTGACGCTCGTCCCGATCAGCCGAGTCGCTCATCCGCGCTGGCCCTGAGTTATCGGCAAACCAGCAGCGCGGGCGGCGGCATAAAGGACCGCCGCCACGCCTACGTAAAGCGCCATGCTGCTGAGATATTGCGGGTAAAAAGTCGCGATACGCTCCAGCATGCCAGTAAAGCTCGGATCGGGATAACGGCCAGAAAAGAAGTAAAACCCACCGCTGGAGAACAGCTGGCAGATCAAGGCGCTGGCGGCCATGACGGGGGCCAATATCAACACGCTACTGAGGTTGTCGCGATGCCAGCTGGCGTAGAGCCGGCCACCAAACCAGAGCGCGCCATACGCTGGGACCAGCATCCAGTAAGCAACCGTCATGCAATGATGGCCAGCGTTGGCCCAACCTACCGACATGATGTCCATGAAAGTTGTTTGTAAAAACAGCAAGGGAAAGACCCAACCCGGACGCAGCAAGACCCCTGCAAGGAAAAATACCGCCCAGGATGCACTAGGCAGATTGACCAGCGAAAAGTGGCTGCCGCGGGTCATGGCCGTAAGGACCACCAGGGCAATACCAATAGCCAGTTGGCTACGTTTGGACAGTTCAAGCATGGTTCATCCTCCTGGATGGCAATTATTTCAGAGCGCTTGATAACGCACGGTGAGATAGCCTGCCCTACCCTGCTGCTGGTAGGTGCGGGCGGTTTCGTATTTCGAGTCGAACAGATTGGTCAACCGAGCCTGTACACGCCACGCCGGGCTCAGCCAGTACTCGGTACGAAGCTCCACCGTGTTGTAGCCCGACAGCTCATTGCTGTTAGCAGCATTGTCCCAGCGTCGTCCCTCCACATGCAGGCTAGCCCCGGCGCCAACGTTGCCGAAGCGACGGTCCACGTCCAGGTTGAATATCTGCTCAGGACGCCGCGGTAGTAGATCACCCTGATTAGTCCGTTCTGAACGGTTGGCAGGGTCTTGCAAGGTCAGACTGCTATACCAGTTCCAGCCCTGCCATTGGCCGTCGGCGCCAAGCTCAACGCCTTTGATTACGGCCTGGTCAATGTTGTACGCGCGCAGGCCATCGCCTTGGTTGAAATAGGCGATCAGCTCGTCAATCTCGTTTCGAAACACCACGGCTGTCCAGCTGCCCCAGCGCTGCCGGCCCTCCAGACCCGCTTCAAGGCTCCGCGAGGTCTCTTCGTTTATATCGGCATTGCCGAAAAAAGGATGGTAGAGCTGATTGAATGTCGGCGCCTTGTAAGCCGTGCCGTAACTCGCTGTGGCGCGCAGGTTCTTAGCCAGCGCATAGCCATAGCCGATGCTTCCGGTGTTATAAATTCCATGTTCTTCGTTGTCATCGCGGCGCAGCCCGAGCTGCCATTCATGCCGGCCACGCTCGCCCAAGTACTGCGCGTAAACAGCATGATTATCGCGGCTGTCCTCACGGAATACGGTCGTGCCGTTTACCGAATCATGCAGGTAGTCATAACCCACCGTCAGTAGCTGCCCTTCGGCCAGGGTTATGTCGTTCTGCCAGCTGATGCTGTCACGGCGGGTGTCGATGCGCGTATTGAACTCGCCGTTGGCGAAGGTATCAGTCTCGTCTTCGCTGCGACCTACTTGCAGGCTCAGCTGCCACGGCTCCAGTGGCGCAAAACGTGCGCGTGCGCTGTAAGTCTTCAAGACGTTGTCAGCGTAGGGACGAGCGCCGGAATCGTAATCATTATGCGAGCGCGCCTCCAGAAGCTGGGCGTCCACTTCAAGGCCATTACCGAAACGGTAACCGCCGGTAGCGGCAACTGCCAGCTCGCGGTAACCATCATGATCGGGGTCAAGGGATGATGCAGGCGCGCCCGGCCGAGCATCGATGCCCCGGGTATCCAGGCTACTGACGCCGAGGTTGTACCAGGCATTACCCTGTGAGCCGGAAACCCCAGCGCTGCCGGCGTGATGATTGCGGCTGCCGGCTGTGGCAGATACATAGGGTTTAATCCCGTCCTGGTCGCCGCGACGGGTGAAAATCTGGATTACTCCGCCAATGGCTTCAGAGCCATACAGGCTGGAACGCGGTCCTCGTACTACCTCAACACGTTCAATCAGCTCAATCGGCAGGTTCTGGAAGGCGGCTTCGCCTGTCGTAGCCGAGCCTACGCGTATACCATCAATCAGCACCAGCACCTGATTGCTGTTACTGCCGCGAATACTGATATTGGTATTCTTGCCCGGCCCGCCAGTATTGGTGATATTGATACCCGGCACGCGGCGCAACAGGTCCGGTACGCTATTGGCTTGCAGGCGCTCGATATCGGCTCGCCGAAACACACTGGTCGCGGCAATACCCTGGGTGGCCGTCCGTGTCGCTGTAACGGTCTGGTCATCGAGATTGAAAGGAGTTGCAAAAGAGGTGACCGACCAGCCTACGACGGCGGATGCGATTGTAACGCCAAGAACGGTTTTCATGCTTGAAAGGCTCCGTCGTACCTACCCGTACGACACTGCTGACTGGTAGCAGGCGACGGGCTGATGGCAGACGGCAGGAAAGGACACAGCCGCGCACCCACAGAACCCGCCGTTCTGCTGTGACACGCGTCAGGCCGGTCTCCGGACTCATGAGCGAAATCTTCTGATTCCTGCGATTGCACCTTCCCATGCCAAGCACAGTGGTTCTTGCAATCACCGCCTGGTCCTTCTAAGGACCAGGCACTCATTTACCGTTGCGGGGGCAGCGCCGGGTTAGCTTTCTCAAGCGCACCGGCTTCCCAGTTTCACCTGCCGTCAAAGACGGACAGGAACCTGAAGCAGGCGGAAGAGTAGAAGCTTTGAGGGGGGCCGTCAATTGTGCTGTTGGGGTTTTCCCTGGGCTCGAGAGCTATTCGCCCAGCTATCGGGCCGAACGCGAACCGAAAACATGGAAACGGTCAGCAACTCCAGCGGTATCGTAGGGTCGGGAAAACGCCTGCTGCCATCCCGTGTCGGTCTGCGCCACGGCCAGCTGCATCTGGTCCTTCAGCAGCGCCCGGGTTGTTTCGCGGCTAGCCACCAACTCGTCGATGATGTCCTGCTGCTTGTCATCGCGTAGTGTGGCTTCTTCAGCCTTCAACAATGCAAAATCGGTGATGACAATGGTGCCCGCCGCAGTGGCGAACGCGACGCTACCCGCTACCAGCGCGCCAGGACCGGTAGGCGAAGTTGCTGCGGCGGCACTCCCGCCAACGCCAATTGCCAGCGCCATGCGTGGGGCCAGCCGCGCAGCAAAGCCAGCTGCGACTCGCCTGGCGGCCTGAACGGTGGTGAGCGACATCAGACGGGGAATGATTGCTCGCCTGGCCAGTAGCGCCAGAGTGCCAGCCCCGGCCACCGCCGACGCCTGTGAACTCACTTGCCAGCGGCGGATATCATCGGCGCCGCCGACGAAGCCGCGTTGAATCGCAGCGTCCAGGTCCAGCGAGATCTCAGGCTGGGGCAGAACCTCAGCGTCGCCAGCCTGGCGAGCCATATAGCGGTGGGCCAACTGCTTGCTCAACCGGGCGCCTTGCTCACTGCGTGCGCGGAAAAACTCTTCGGCAAATTCCCTCTCGAAGCCGGCCAGCCGATCTTCAAAGCCGCTTCGATCAACCAGGTGACCTTGCATTCGAGCGGTCAAAGCCTTATCAAGATCGCCATGGAGGGCGTGATACAAACGGGTATAGGAGCCTGGCAATGAGTAATACCAGTCCATATAGCCGGGTACGGCGTCGATCGCCTGCCCGAACGCGTCATCCACCCAGCGGTCAATCCACAACGCCATGGTATCGGAGAACGCTTGCCGCTGCGCCCCGCTCAGGCGGACCAAATCACGATTGAACTGTTCCAGCGTGCGCCCGTCGAGGATCAAGTTCTGATCATTGATCAACACGGAAAACAGCTGATTGTCGGCCATTCGCTCTGTCAGCAGGCGGTAACCAGCTGTCAGCCCTAAAAACACTGCAATGACTGCCACGCTGGCCAGCAGCAACATTTTCCAGCGCTTGCTATCAGGCTTGCTCATCGATCGACGCGCCTCTGAATAGAGCATCTGCACCTACCAATACGCGCACATAAGCCCAGATGAAAGCGCTCCCTGTCAGCATCAGTAGGCTCCACCCCACCAGAGCCAATCCGCCATTGCGGTCCGTATCCCCCATGGTATTTTGCAAAGCCCACTGCAGGGTCAGGTCAACGAGCAGGTAGGAGCGCTCAAAAAACGCCAGGAGCGCCAGCTGGCTTGAGGCCGCATCCAGATGCACAGCGACCGCCTCGTTCCAGGTCTGCCCTTGCATGTCTGGCTGGGGCAGATTTAGCGTCACGACAAGATAGACCAACGTCAGCAGCGCGACGTTGAGCGGCACCACGAAACGCCTGACCAATGCGGGCAGCGAAGCCGGTTTGATATGCGCACGCATTCTCGCCGTAAGCGCCCGAGTCAGCACCAACAGCATCGGCAGGTTGAGCAGCAGCACCAGCCACAACCAGGGGCTGAGCACCAGAAGCTTTACCAGCATGAACAACGACAAGAGCGCAGCCAGCAGCAGGTGCCAGGCGGTCATGAGCGCTCCTCCTCGCAACAACCGGTGCCAAGGCGAGTTCGCAAGCAGATACTGATCCAGCCAGGTCCGTCGCCGCAACAGCGCAGCCTCGCGGCTGCCAGTGAAAATCAACCAGCAGGCACCGATCCACACGGGAAAGAACAACCAGCCCTGTAGCGGCTCGGGCACAAGCAGCCAGCCAAACAGCGTGACCAGGATAAGCGCGTGAATTGCAGACTGTTTGTTCATCAACACTCCCGACTCGTGACGCCTCCAGTCTAAACCGGAAGATCGTTAGATGAGTAACCCACCCAGCACCAACCAACCGGCGGCTGGCCAGCAGATGCGCAAATAACGCGCGAACGTTTTTTGCGGTCGACAGTCCCAAATACTAGCGACGTCCAGATGCATCATTCGCTATGGTGCGAGAAGCCCTGGCTCGCTCGTTTGTGGCGGCCGACTCGGCTTGTCCCACAAGGAAGTATCTTCGAATGCGCCAAGCGCATCGCCCAGTTTGCCGCGCCGGCTATTAGCCTTTGCTAGTGCGCCATGCCAGGAGGCCGCAGCTGCCCGAATGAGCACCAGGCTCCATAATAAAGGTGCCCTGATGAGCAACACTACCAACTGCACAATAGTTTATGACGGCAAACCGCTTACCGGGAATGCGGACGAGCCACTGATCGACTTTCTTGCCGGGCATGACATCGATCTGGAACATGTTTGCTATCACCGATCTCTGGGGCCAATACAGACCTGTGACGTATGTTGGGTCGAAATCGACGGTGAGCTGCAGCGCGGCTGTGCAGTTCGGACTGCAGAAGGTCTGACGATTTCCAGCGAGGTCGAACGGGCCAAGGCAGCTCGGCATGAGGGCATGGACAGGTTGCTGGCCAAGCATGAACTGTATTGCACGCTGTGCGAGAACAATACCGGCGACTGCACCCTGCATAACACCTTCGCCGATATGAACATGCCCGTGCAACGTTACGAATTTCAGCGCAAACCCTACGACAAGGACGAATCCAACCCCTTCTACACCTACGATCCGGACCAATGCATTTTGTGCGGACGTTGCGTTGAGGCTTGCCAGAACGTCGAGGTGAACGAAACCCTCAGCATCGATTTCGATATGCAACATCCGCGCGTGCTGTGGGATGGCGGCCGCGCGATTGATGATTCCAGCTGCGTCAGCTGTGGCCACTGCGTCACTGTCTGCCCGTGCAATGCCCTGATGGAAAAGACCATGCAGCCGGACGCTGGCCCTTTCACGGCCTTACCGCAGACGTTGAAACGGCCGATGATCGATATCGTCAAGAAGCTCGAGCACACCATCGGTGCACCGCCCATTACTGGCGTGTCAATGATGGATATGAAGTGGCGACAGCCCGAAATCAAGCGCACCAAGACGGTCTGCACCTATTGTGGCGTGGGATGCTCATTCGAAATGTGGACCCGAGACCGTCACATCCTCAAGGTGCAGCCGGTAGTAGAAGCGCCGGTCAATGGCATCTCCACTTGCATCAAGGGCAAGTTCGCCTGGGATTTCGTCAACGATCCCAAGCGCCTGACCACACCCCTGATCCGTGACAACGGCGAGTTCCGCGAGGCCAGTTGGGACGAAGCCCTGGACCTGGTCGCGCGCCGCCTGATGGAGATACGCGACATACACGGCGCCAGTACAATCGGCTTTATCGGCTCGAGCAAAGCCAGCAATGAAGAAGCCTATCTCACGCAGAAAATCGCTCGCCTGATCATCGGCACCAACAGTGTCGACAACTCCTCCCGCTACTGCCAGAACCCGGCAACCAAGGGGCTGTTCCGGACGGTGGGCTATGGTGGTGATGCGGGCAGCATTACGGATATCGAGTCCGCCGAACTGGTGGTCATGGTCGGCAGCAATCTATCCGAAAACCATCCGGTAATCGCCTCAAAAGTCAAAGCGGCACAGAAGCTGCGCGGCCAGAAATCCATTGTGTTCGACCCACGCAAGCACGAAATGGCCGAGCGGGCAGATATCTTCATCCGCCCCAAGACCAGCACCGACATGGTCTGGGCGTCGGCTCTGGCGCGCTATATGTTTGACCATGGCTATGCCGACATGGATTTCCTGAACAGCCAGGTCAATCAAGTCGAGGAATTTCGTCAATCGCTAGAACCCTTTACGCTGGAGTTTGCCGAGCAGGTTACCGGCATACCCAAGGCGCAGCTGATTGAAGCTGGGGAAATGATCGGCCAAGCCAAGTCGGTCTGCCTGCTCTGGGCGATGGGTATCACGCAGCACAGCCATGGGGCTGACACCAGCACAGCGCTGTCCAACCTGCTGTTGGTCACCGGCAATTACGGCAGACCCGGCACCGGTGGCTACCCGATGCGCGGCCACAACAACGTACAGGGCGCCAGCGACTTCGGCTGCCTGAAGAACATGTATCCCGGCTATGAAAAGGTCACCGACGAGGCCACGCGTGCCAAATGGGCCAAGGCCTGGGGCGTGCCGCCGGAGCAGCTGTCGCTTGAAGTCGGATCGGACAATTTCATGATGGTGCAGGACGCCGATACCCACAAGATCAAGGCCATGTATGTGATTGGCGAAGAGACTGCCTTCTCCGATGCCAATACCGTGAACGTTCATGATGGATTCGAGGCGCTCGACTTCATGGTTGTGCAAGATATCTTCTTCAGCCGCACGGCGCAGTTTGCTGATGTGGTATTGCCAGCCTGCCCCAGCGTTGAAAAGGAAGGCACCTTCGTCAATACCGAGCGGCGCATCCAACGCTTTTATCAAGTGCTGCCGCCGCTTGGTGACAGCCGACCGGACTGGCGCATCCTCACAGACCTGGCTGCCCGGATGGGCCACGACTGGGGCTACCAGCATCCCTCGGAGATCATGGACGAGGTGGCCGCCACGTCCGACATATTCAAAGGGGTCAACTACGCACGGCTCGAAGGTTGGAAGTCACTCTGCTGGCCGATGCAGCCGGACGGCAGTGACACGCCCCTGCTTTACACCGACCGGTTCCACACCGAAGACGGCAAGGCGGTGCTCTTCCCGTTGGAATGGAAAAAGCCTGCCGAAGCGGCAGATGAAGAGTTCGATATCATGCTCGATAACGGCAGGATGCTGGAACATTTTCAGGGTACCAATCAGACCGGTCGCGGTCCGCGCATCCGGTCCCAGGTCCCCAACTGGTTCGTTGAGGTCAGTCCGCAGTTGGCCGCAGAGCGCGGCATCGAAGACGGCACATGGCTAAAGATCAGTTCGCGTCGTGGCTCGCTCGAGGTTCGTGCGGTAGTCACTGATCGCGTCGCCGGGAAAACCCTGTTTCTGCCGATTCACCAGGGCAAGCCCGGCGTCAATCATCTGACCGGTGAACACCATGATCCGGACGTGAATACGCCAGCGTACAAGGAGACCGCGGTCAAGATCGAGGTTATCGGCCAGGGCGAGCCCCCGCTGCCGCAGAACAATTTCCGCTACGGCAATCGCACACCCAACGAAGGGGTCCCCGTGGAAGTCAAATGGGTTGATGCCGACTATGTCGAACCGCCCGTCCACGCCCCTCATCCGGAGAGATTCTAATGGCCGAACAACTCGACTACGACGTCAAACCGACCAGGATAGGACCCGATGCCCATGAAGAACTGGATCGCCTGCTGCACAGCCTGCACGACCAAGGCGTGCTGCGCTTCGCCAACGATCTGGTCTGTTCAAGCAGTGAAGTGACCAAGGTTCTGGTCAACGGCATAAGTAAGGAAGGATCGCTCAATGCCATCCAGAACCTGTCGATTCTGGGCATGGCCCTGTCGCGAATCCCGCCGAGCCAGTTCTACAAGATAGTGTTCGGTTTGAAGGACGCGGTCGAGGAGATGAACCGCCACGACCCCGGCAAACACGACAGCGAAGCACCCGGCATCAGCGGCGCGTACAAGATGCTGCACGACGACAAGTTATGGGCGGCCCTGACGCCAGTAATCGACGGGCTCAAAGTCTTCGCTGACAGGCTGGGTAAGGAGGCTGACAAGCCAATCACCGAGTTTTCAGGAAAACCGACTGATAACTGAAATCAAAAACACTCGCTGAGGCCAACGGATGGCCGAGTGTAGCGGAACAGGGCCTTACGGACCCTTCGCAGCACCTCTCCTCTAAATCTTAATGCGCACTATTCTTATTTAGTTTACAATCCGCCCCCACTTTTGTTGCCAATCATTTCAAAAAAGTAGGGGCATGGACGTGTTCAAACAATCGTATCTTGGCTTATCCATTTCGCTGGCAGTTTTGTCTTTCCCTGGATCGGCAGTTGCCGAAGAGGCGATGAAACTCGATGCAGTCACCATCAGCGCTACCCGCGCCCGGAGCGAAGTAGGCCAGACGCCGCAAAAGATCACCGTGATCAGCCGTGAACAGATTGAGCAGCAGCTCACTATCACCTCCGACCACGGCCAGGTACTGAGCAACCTTATCCCCTCCTACTCGCCAAGCCGGCAGAAGATGACCAGTTCCGGTGAAACCTTTCGCGGTCGCTCTGCGCTGGTGCTGATCGACGGCATCCCGCAATCGACTCCGCTACGCGACAGCGCTCGTGATGGTTACACCATTGATCTGTCCATGGTCGAACGCATCGAAGTCATCCATGGTGCCAGCGCGGAACATGGGCTAGGCGCTACCGGCGGGATCATCAACTACGTCACCCGACGTCCTGAAGGCGGGGCGTTTCGGCAGCGCGCCGGCGTCAGTCTGACCGCCCCAACCGACTACGAGCCCGAAGGGCTCGGCTACAAATTGAACTACAGCGTCGAGGGCAACCAGGGCAAGTGGGACTACCTTGCCGCTGCCACCTGGCAAACCCATGGCATGTTCTATGACGCTAACGGCGACCTCATCGGGGTGGACGACACCCAGGGTGACATCATGGATTCCACCAGTAACGATCTGTTGTTAAAGCTCGGCTACTGGCTGGACGACAATCAAAATGTCGCGCTGATGGTCAACCGGTACCAAGTCGAAGGCGAACATGAGTACGTCAACGTACCCGGTGATCGCGCGACCGGTACACCAGCCACCTCGCGTAAAGGCGACCCGCTGGGCAAGGCGCCACAGAACGAGGTGCTGGCCACCAGCCTGTCCTACAAGCACAGTGACCTGGCCGGCAACGAGCTCAGCCTTCAACTATACAGTCAGCGCTTTCGTGCACGCTTTGGTGGCAACATCCTGCCTACTTTCCAAGACCCTGCCATAGCGCCGATTGGGACCTTGTTCGATCAGTCTCAGAACGAGTCCGATAAATACGGCGGCAAGCTGACCCTGAGCCGTGACGGTATGTTCGATGACCGTCTGACGCTCACGGGCGGCCTCGATGTGCTGCAGGACACCACCAGTCAAATGCTTATCGAAACCGACCGCGAGTGGGTTCCTGAAACGGTATTTCAGAACTATGCGCCCTTCCTGCAGGCCGAGATACAGGCCCACGAGAAGCTGACGCTGCATGCCGGTGTGCGCCACGAGTTCGCCGAACTAGACGTAGACACGTTCAATACCATCGCCTCGGCAGGCGGCGTCACTGTGGAAGGTGGCAACCCGGACTTCGAGGAAACCCTGTTCAACACCGGGGTCGTCTGGCAGATGATTGACCAGTTGCAACTGTTCGCTAACTACTCTGAGGGCTTCGGCATGCCGGACGTAGGGCGAGTATTACGCGGCATCGGCCAGCCGAACCTGAGCGTCGATAGCTTTCTTGATTTGCAGCCGATCGTTACTGATAACCGCGAGATCGGCTTGCGCTTCGATCATGGCCCGTTCGATGCTGAAATCAGCTACTACGAGTCCGACGCAGATCTGGGTTCGCGTCTGGACAGCGTAGGCGGGGTTTATCAGATCCGACGGGAGCGCACCGAGATCAAGGGCGTTGAAATGACCGCCGGATGGCAAGTCAACGAGGCGCATCGCCTGCAGATGATCTATGCCCAGGTGGACGGTGAATCTGATACCGACGGCGACGGCAAGGTCGACACAGACCTGGGTGGTGCGAATATCGCGCCTGATCGCTACGGTTTGAGCTGGCAGGCGAACTGGACTGACAAGCTGAACAGCCGCCTCCAGGCCAACCACTATGCCAGCCGCAACTTCGACGCACCGGGGCTGGAATTCGACGGTCACACGCTGGTGGACGCCTCCCTGGGCTATCAGCTACCGGTAGGTGAAGTCAGCGTCGGCGTCGAGAACCTGCTTAATAAGGATTATCTGACCTACTACGCCCAGGCGGGCAACACCGGCTCGGATAGCACGATAAATCAGCGGTTATTCAACGGCCGGGGCCGGACGTTGACGCTTGGCTACCAGGTCCAGTTCTAAGTGAGAGCTGTGCCCGGCAAGCTATTTCTCTGGCGGCGACGCATCGCAATCGCCGCGCGCCTGACGGCGGCATTCGGCGGCGGCTACGTCTGTACCGCCGCTTTGGTCGGCAGCGGCGCGCTGTTGTTGACATTGCTGGGCGGCTTACCTCGCAGCGAGGCGGTAACGCTCTCCGCCATGCTGGGGTTTGTGCTCTATCTGCTCTTGCTGATCTGGAGTTTTACCGAACCGAAGCTGTGGCGGGTTTGTGCGCTGCCGCTGGCGGGCGTGTTACTTGGAACAGCCTTGAATTACTGGCTCGCTCCGGCGCTCACGGCGCGCACCCTGGTTGGCTACTGACATGGCACCAGGCAGCGGCTTTCGCCAGTCGATGGATTGGCTGCACACCTGGGCCGGTGTGCTACTCGGCGGTTTGCTGCTGGCCGTGTTCTGGACCGGCACGCTTTCGGTGTTTGATCGCGAGATCGACCGCTGGATGCAGCCCGGTACCCGGCTCGCGGAGCCGCCCGCAGTATTTTCTCTGGACCGTCTGGTGCTTCCCCACGCCAAACAGGTCGCTGCAGGCGCCCCGGTATGGGACATTACGCTACCAACCGCGCGGATGCCCGCCATTCAGCTGGATTATCATGACCCGCAGTTGGGTCGGACGCGTCGCTTCATCGATCCACGATCAGGGGACCTGATTCCCGAACAAGGGAGCTGGGGAGCCACCCGATTTATTTTCCCCTTCCACTTCAGCCTTCATCTTGGCTGGCGCAGCATTGGCTACTGGCTGGTCGGACTGGCTGGTATGGGCATGTTGATGCTCGTGGTCTCTGGGGTGGTGGCCCACCGCAAGCTGTTCAAGGAGTTTTTCACCTTTCGTCCGCGCAAGCGCTTGCAGCGCAGCACCCTGGATCTGCACAATCTCTGCGGAGTGCTAGCGTTGCCCTTTCACGTCATGATCAGTCTGTCCGGCCTGATCATCTTCTTTCTGATCTACTTCCCAAGCGCCACCGACAGCCTTTATCCGGAAGGAAAGCAACAGTTCCAGCTCGAAGCGCTGGGAGTTTACTCTCGCCTCAGAGCAGACGAGGCCGCACCCATTGCGTCCCTTGACAGCATGCGGCGCCAGGCTGTGGAAATGTGGGCGGACCGCGGGCCATCCGCGGAACCCTACATGTTGCGCGTCTGGCATCCTGGTGATCGACATGCTTATGTCGAAGTGCGCCGGTCCTTCGCCCGGGAAATGACCATGAATGTTGATCGCTTGATCTTCGATGGTGCCAGCGGCGCGCTGCTGCACCAGCACCGCACCGCGCCGATTACCGGTGTTCAACGCTTCTTCACCGGTCTGCATTTCATTCAGTATGATCACTGGACATTACGCTGGCTGTACTTCGCCGGAGGGCTTTGCGGCTGTGTCATGATCATTACCGGCCTGCTGTTCTGGATCGGCGCACGACGCGAACGCCACGCGCGCCGGGGGCTACTCGGCGCTCGTCTGGTCGAATCATTGAGTGTCGCCAGTAGCACCGGCCTGATTCTTGCCACTCTGGCGTTCTTCATTGCCAACCGGGTGCTACCAATGCCTGGCGACAACAGCCGCGCCGCACTGGAAGGCTCTGCGTTTTTTCTGGTCTGGCTGTTAGCTTTGATGCATGGCGCAATCCGCTCCAAGCAAGCCTGGGGCGATCAGCTATGGGCGATTGTAGCCTTTGCCTGTTCAGCAGTCGCACTCAACTGGCTGAGCACTGGCGATCACTTGCTCCGCAGCCTGAACGCGGGCATGTGGGCCGTCGCAGGCATGGATTTGATGCTACTGGTGCTGGCCGGAATGTCCGCTCTGGTAGCGCGTCGTATCAGCCAGGCCGAGCCCCAGACGCCACGACTGCGTCAGGGATACAAGCACGGGGAATTTTGATGCCAACGCTCATGGTCAGCTTGTTGGGATTTGCTTTGTGCTATCTGGCCTTCGCCAGACTCGCATTACTGCAACGCGCGCATCTGCGCGCTATCGAGCCCACTGCCAACGCACCAACCAGACAGCAAACCATGGCCGGCCGAACGCTGGCCGTTCTGCTGCTGGCGGGTGCTCTGACGATGCTGCTGCGAATCGAGGGGGGCGGATTTGGCAGTGTGCTATGGCTGATGCTGTGTAGTGCTGCTGCGTTAGCCGTATCACTGACCCTGGCGTGGCGCCCCGCTTTTCTAAAGCCTTTGGCGACCCTCTGCAGCATTGGCTCCGGCCAATAGCGGCTCGATAACCTTGCCTGCAAAAACATTGAGACGGCGTATAAGAGAATATCGGAACCAAAAAAAGCGGCCAATGGCCGCTTTTTTGACGCTTTCGATCATCCGATGGGATCAAAGCAAGATATGGCGCAGCGGACGGGACTCGAACCCGCGACCCCCGGCGTGACAGGCCGGTATTCTAACCAACTGAACTACCGCTGCGCATCAGTACAAATGACTAGTGCAACGGGTCTGGCATACGCCGCGCCGGTTAAACCGTCTGTCTGAACTGGCGCGCATTGTAAACTTTCCCGTAGGCTAGTCAAGCAGTTACGTGACCTTTATTGTTTTTTGCAGCATGGCCCCTGCCGCAATGTCCGGCTTTGGCTTCAACGTCAGTCGACAGACCGCCGGCACCACCAGCAGTGTCAGCATGGTAGACGCGAGCAGCCCCGAGATGATTGCCCAGGCCATGGGCGGCCACAAGGTCGACGCGGAAAAGGCCAGCGGCAGCAGGCCGGCAATGGTCGTGGCGGTGGTCAGCAGAATGGGCCTGGTGCGCCGGGCAACGGCTTCGGCGACCGCCTCCTGCACAGACATACCCTCAGCCAGCCGCTGGTCAACCACGTCCAACAGAACGATGGCGTTGTTCACCACGATACCCACCAAAGCGATTATTCCCAGGACCGATTGGAAGCCGAAGGGTGAACCTGAGAGCACCAGCCCGGGAAACACCCCAACGCTTGCCAGGGGCACCGTCAACAGAATAATTCCGACCCTGCGGAACGAGTTGAACTGAAGCAGCAGGAAAAACAGCAGCAACAGCATGCCAATGGGCGCAGTGGTGAACAACGCCCGGTTGGCATCATCCGAACCTTCGCTGTCGCCGCCCAGCTCAAGCCTTACCCCGGATGGCAGCGGCGCGGCTTCAAGTTGAGCATTCAGCTGATCAAGAACCTGGCTATAGCTGGATCCAGCCTCCACGCCGGCCGTAACGCTGTAAACCCGCACGCCATCGCGATGCCGGATACCAGCCGGTTCCCAGGTGGCATCGATGCGAGCAACGGCTGTCAGGGGAACTGCTTCGCCAGTGCTGGAGAATACGCTGGTGGACAGCAACCTTTCGAGGGATTGCCGGGTCCCCTGGTGCGAACGCAACACCATGGGAATCGGATCCAGTTCCTGACGATATTGTTCTGCCGTCAGACCAAGACTTTGGGTAAACAGCGCGCGCGCCACCTCGCCGCGGTCGAGTCCATGACGCTGCGCCAGGGCATCATCGACGTTCACCCTCAGCACAGGTACGCCCAGATCGATGTCGTGGCGCACGTCCACCGCGCCCTCGCTTGCTTTTATGATGGCAAATACCTGCTCCGCCGCAGCAATCCGCGTCTGGTCATCATGATGATACAGGCGCACTTCCACCGGCGCCGCCCTGGGTGGCCCCTGCCCTAGCGTACTGGCGACCACGTCCAGTTCGGGCATGGTGCTGGAGACATGATCGCGAACCCAGTGGATAAGGCCGCCAGTCGCTTCCAGGTTCGTGGTGTTCAACACCAGTCGAGCCCGGTTGGGAGCCTGTGGCGCCTGCAAAAGATTGTAATAGAAGCTCGGCCCGGCGGAGCCGACAAAACGATGTACCGAGAGCACATCAGGGCGCTGACGTAACTGCTGTTCGAGGTCTGCGGCTACGGATTCGGTGCGTAATTGGTCGGTGCCCTCGGGCATATAAAGCTCCACCACCACCTGGGGTCGATCCGCGTTAGGAAAAAACTGCAGCTTCATCGAAGGAATCATGGCCAGGCTGGCCAGGACCATCGCCACGCCCAACAGGATCACCCAAACCGGGGATACGGTACTGACCCTGGCCAGGCCGTTCCCCAGTCTTTGCATGAGAATATTGCTTCTGATCGGCGCCGGCTTGAGAAACCGGCCAGCAAGCATCGGCGCTACGCTGATAGCCAGCAGGTAACTGACGATCAGCGTCAGCATGATCATTATCGGGATCCCTCGGGTGAAATCACCAGTACCGCCCTTCGACAGCAACAGCGGTGTAAAGGCCGCCAAGGTGGTGGCCGTAGAGGCGCCAAGCGGGCCAGCCAGCTCCCGGATTCCATTCATTACCGCATCGCTTGCCGATTCGCCACAATTCAGGCGGTCCTGCACATTCTCAACCATCACGATAGCGTTATCGATCAGAATCCCCAGCGAAATGACCAGGCCGATCACCGCTATCTGGTGCAAGATGCCGCCACCCAGGTCATAGATCCCCAGGCTGATCAGTGCAACCAGCGGCAGCATGGCCGCTACCAGGACGCCCATACGCCATCCCATGCCGAGAAACACCACAGCAACGATAATCAGCACGCTGCCCAGCAGACTCCATTCCAGACCATCCAGACGTTCTTTCACCTGGTCTGGCTGAAAGAACATCTCGTCGATCTGAAGCGGGGCAAAGTCGTCCCTTAGAACGTCCAGCCTGCCACGCAACTGCTCACCGAAGCTGATGGCGTCCATCTGTCCACGTTCGGTAACCAGGCTGACAAGCACGGCCTGCTCGCCATCGAACCAGGCGCGTGGCTGAGCAGGTTCCAATGGTCCTCGCCAGATATCGGCAATCGCCGCGAGCGGCACACTGCCGCCCTGCGGCAACGGGATCTGGGTGGACGCCAGCCCTTCCAGACTGGTGAATTCACTGTTGGGCAATATGCCCAGGCGCTTGCCCGAGGAGACCACGAAGCCACCGGGAATGACCTGGTTACGCTGCGCCAGCAAATTAGCCAGAAAACCGGGGGAGATCCCCAGGCGGCGCATCTCGGCATCCCTCAGGGCAATGGTTATCTGCTCATCCGCATTGCCTTCCAGTTCAATACGCGATAATCCCGGCAGGTCGGTCAGGGCCCGCTTCAAGCGTTCAGCCTCTTTGCTCAAGGTCACCAGCGAGGCGTCGCCACGTACCGCAAGGACGACGGCCGGAATATCGATCAGTCGATCATCCAGCGATATTTCCCGCACACCCTCCGGAAACTGCAGCTCGGCGCGCGTCATGGCCTGGCGCACCCGATCCCAGGCAGAGTCGGTAGCGTATATGGCGTCCTTGAGATTGATGCTGATCAGGGCCACGCCTGTGCGTGCCGTGGCGGTAAAGTAGTCGACCTCCTCCACCTGGGAAAGCTCGTCCGATAGCGGCTCCAGCACCAGGCGTTCCACTGCCTCAGCCATCGCACCAGGATAAACGACGGTGATCAACCCGGCCCGCTGCGGGAAGCTGGGGTCCTCCTGACGGGCCATTGTGAGGTAGGACGCGACCCCCAGCAGGCTGAGCATGACGACCACCAGCCCGATCAATCTTGGACGCGCCAGAATCCGGAACATCATGGCAGCAGCTCCACCTGGTCATTTTCCGCCAGACGTGTCAGACCGGCATAGACTACCTGATCGCCCGCCTGCAGCTGCGAAGCGCCAAGCATCGCCCGCTCCCCTTGCAGGGAAGACACCACCACCGGAACTCTCTGGGCCTTGTTATCGGTAATGCGAAATACGGCAAGTCCGTCCGCCGAGCGCATAATCGAAGCCAACGGAACGGTGAGGCCCTCATGGTTCAATCGCTGCAGCCCCACCTCCACCGCGTCACCAGTGCGAGCGGCTGCGGAGGGGATACTGATCACCAGCGGATACAGCGCGCCGCCTTCTGATGAACCAAGACCAACCTCTACCACGCGCCCTTCCAGCTCGGCACCGCTCAAGGTATTCCATGCGGGAAGCCGTTGTCCGGTTTCCAGATCGGCCAGCATGGAGGCGGGTACTTTTACTTCCACTTCGAGTCCATTCGCCGCCGCCAGCCGCATCACCGTCTGGCCTGGTGCCACGAATTCCCCCGGCTCCACCAGCACGGCCTCGATACTGCCACTGAACGGCGCCCGCAGCTGGCTCTCGTTCTGCAATTGCTCGGTCCGCCGGGCGGCTGCCTGCGCGTTTCCGACCGCGGCAACCAAGCCTTCCAGGCGCGAGCGTTGCTGTTCGCGCTCGCTGGCCGAGACCACGCCTTTGTCATACAACTGCTCGGCACGCTCAAGGTCACGTCGCGCCTGGCCGGTCTGGGATTGCAGCTCCTTCACCCGTGCCTGCGCCGCATCACGCGCCGGGCCCAGTTCGGGATTGTAGATCTTTGCCAGAGCCTGCCCCGCTTCAACGATCTGCCCAAGCTCAGCAGCCCTGCTGCTGAGTACACCGCCCACCTGGAATGTCAGGCTGGCTCGTTGCCGGGAACGCACCACGCCAGCGAACCGCAGCGGTTCCGTTTCAGCCGAGCGCGACACTTCAGCAGCTCGAACGGGAACGGCAGCGCGAGCCGTTTGTCCGGCAGCAACGGCGTTACCATCCTGGCCACAACCAGAGAGCAGCAGACAGACAGCTGCGAATAAGGCCGCCTTGAAATACAGCGATGGGGAATGCGAGGAAATAAACATGATCAGCTCCGGTATGAGCGGCTGTTAACGGCGTGATTAACATATTGTCACCAATTGACACTTTGTCAATACGTGGCGCAGAATGTTCTGCAGTTACTGTGAATCAATTCTTGGGAGAGTCATGAATCTTGATCTGCGTCGGGAAAAAGAAAAGCACGAACGCCGGGAAAGCATCCTCAATGCGGCGGAAAACGTTTTCTTCAGCAAAGGTTACGACCGATGCTCCATGGAGGAAATCGCACGTAACGCCCAGCTAAGCCGGGCACTGCTGTATGTCTATTTCAAAGACAAGGCGGCGATGATGCGTGCGATCGTATTGCGCTCCCTGCAAAACCTGAGGGACCGATTCTCCCAGGCGATCAGCCAGTCGGAGCTTGGCATCGACCAGGTAGCCAGTATTGGGCAGGCCTATTACGATTTCAGCCGCGAGGAGTCTGATTATTTCGATGTACTGACGCACTCAGGCACTTTTCCCCACCTGCTTGATGAGGATGAGCACAGCGTGGCCCTGCAATGCTGTGGCGACGAAATCATGCAGTTGATGGTTGAAGCCCTGGAGCGCGGCGTGGCCGATAGCAGTTTGAGCCCCGACCGGGTGCAGGACCCGGTTAAAACCGCCTATTTTCTCCGGGGGGCTGTTCACGGGGTCATCATGGAAACCCGCCAGCCGGACCAAAAGGCCCGGGATCTGCCCGAGGCTGACGTGCTGATTCGTTACACCATCGAGATGCTCGGCCATTCGTTGAAAGCCTGATCACCTTTTACGTCGGCTGGGCGCTACGGGCGCGGGCTATATCAACGTCATCTTCTACACTGGTGGAGAACGCAATCCCAACAGAACGGAGCGGAAGATGACCAAAATATTAGTGCTCTACTATTCGATGTATGGACATATGGAGACCATGGCAAATGCGGTGGCCGACGGCGCACGCAAAGTGGAAGGAGCCGAGGTGACCATAAAACGGGTTGCCGAGACCATGCCTGCCGATGCATTCAAGGCCGCAGGGGGCAAGGACAACCAGGCCGCCCCCGTCGCATCACCCGGCGAGCTGCCCGAGTATGATGCGATCATTTTTGGCACACCGACCCGATTCGGCAACATGTGCGGACAGATGCGCACCTTTCTGGACCAGACCGGTGGCCTGTGGGCAAAGGGCGCCCTGCGGGGAAAAGTCGGCAGTGTGTTCACCTCGACCGGCACCGGCGGAGGCGAAGAAACCACCATTACCGGTACGTGGACCAATCTGGCCCACCACGGCATGCTGATCGTACCCATTGGTTATGGCGCACCGGAACTGTTCGACATCTCAGAAGTTAAAGGCGGTAGCCCCTACGGCGCCGCAACCATTGCTGGCGGTGACGGTTCCCGCCAACCCTCTGAACCGGAGCTAAGGGTGGCACGCTACCAGGGCGAGCTGGTAGCCGGCATAGCCGCAAAACTCAAGAGTTGATCAACCATTGCCCGGCCCCGCGTTGAGCGCAGGGCCGGGCGCATTCGCTGACAGATCAAGCGCCTAGCCACTCGCGAAAGACGGCTTCGGGCACCAGCCCACCGCCCGTGCTCCATATGACATGGGTCGCCCGGGACACGTCCACGCCATGATGTTCACACCACTGTCTTCCTGGGGCGGAGTCAGCCAGCCAGCCGGGTCCGGCAAAGCCGGCGGTGGCGGATGGCTCAAGCTTCTCGGCGAGCACGGTCCAGACCAGCCGCAGGTACTCGCTCAGTGCCTCATCACTGACGGTAAAGATGCCGGCCAGACGATCCTGCATACAACCGCAGGAAAGCATCGACGCCTGCGCAACGGCAAGGCCGTCTGCCAGCGTATGATTTTCCAGACCGATGTCATAGACAGATATTGCCTGCTGCAGCCCCGCGGCCATCTGCAGCAACACGCTGGGACAATCGACAGGCTCTGCGAACCAGCAATGCACGGCCTCGCCAAAAATCGATTTCAAGCCATAGGCAATGCCACCTGGCGCACCGCCCACCCCACAGGGGAGATAAACCAGCAGCGGATTTTCAGCCGAGACGTCTATCTGCTTTTCGGCCAGTTGCGCAGCCAGCCGCCGGCCCGCGACCGCATAGCCACTAAACAGCGAGGAAGAGCGCTCGTCATCGACAAAGTGGGCCTGGGAATCCGCGCGCGCCAGCTCACGTCCAGCCTTGACAGCACAGGCGTAATCTCCGTCATGCTCAACCACCTCGACGCCCTTGTCGCGCAGCAATTGTTTCTTCCACTCACTGGCCTCCCGCGACATGTGCACCTGCGCCCGAAACCCCAGCATTCGGGAGATCAACCCGATACTGATCCCCAGGTTTCCGGTACTTCCCACTACCAGCCGGTACTCGGCGAAGCGATCCCGCCATGGCTGATCGCCCAACTCGGCGAAGTCGTCACCCGCCCAGCCCAGCCCGGTAGCCACCCGCTCCGCGAACTCCAGCACTTCGTGGAATCCGCCTCGCGCCTTCACCGAACCCGCCAAGGGCATCTGGTGATCTGCCTTGAGCAGCCAGCGTCCCGATCCTGCCAGCGCATCGCGTAATGCGTCAGCCTCCAGCAAGGGAGACTCCACCAGCCCCTCCGGCCGGATTTCCGGAATGCCTCGTGCCATCAACGGGCCAGCCCGCCGCAACAGCCGGTCAGCCTCATCTACCGCGGTGGGGTCGAACGAATCCCGCTGGCAACGAATCTGCGGATTGATCCACAGCAATGGTTCGTGGGCCTGCAATCGGATCAGCAATTCAGAAGGAAGCATGGGTACGCCTTATCGTGATCTACTAGACTGAATGATAGTTCGTGAAAATCAGGCAGGAGCACCTTATGACTACCTTTGGCTGGATCTTCATATTCATCGCTGTCGCGACCCTGGTGGGCAGCCTGTACATGCTGCTCAAGACTGCGAATAAAATGCCGATCGATCCTGAAAAAATGAAACTGATCAAAGCCCGCAAAGCCGAAATGGAAGCAAAGGAAGCGCGCGAAAAAGATCGTGAATGACGGTAGAATGCGTTCCTAACCTCAGCCTAAGCAGGTAGCCCTACAGCATGGTCAATTCACTTCAAGCCCAACTGCTCAAAGCCGGTCTGGTTGACGAAAAAAAGCTCAAGCAGGCCCAGAGAGCCAAGAAGAAAGACGCCAGAAACGAACCCGACAAGGTGCACAACACCGCCGCGGCGGTAGACAAGGCGCGCCTGGAAAAAGCCGAGCGTGACCGCCAGCTCAACCAGCAGCGCAAAGAAGAAGCAGACCGCAAGGACCGTGAAGCGCAGGTCAAGCAAATAGTCGAGCAGGCCAAGCTGGACCGCAGCGGAGGTGAAACGGCTTATCAGTTCGCCAGCAAGAACAAGATCAAGAAGATTCATGTCACCGAGGAGCAGTTTGACAAGCTCAGCCGCGGCAAGCTTGGCATAGTACGATTGTCAGGGCGTTTCGAGCTGATTCCAGTGGAGGTGGCAGAAAAGATTATCGAGCGGGCCCCGCACTGGCCGGTAGTGATCGCCAAAACCTCAGTTGACGCCCTAGCGGAAGATGACCCCTATGCCGACTTCAAGGTGCCAGACGATCTGATGTGGTGACACTGAAATGGGAGCCTTCCGAAAGGCTCCCACATCGGACCTACTCCTCGTGTTCTTCCTCGATTTCCTCCGCTTCATCCGCCTTGCTGTTATCCACAAGAGTCGAATCCTCTCTCATCGACTTCTGCTTGCTGCGCTCAGCATTTTCAGCACTGACCGGACAGTCAAGGGGAAGCAAGAAAGTCTGAGATACATCAATCAACCCGACATGTTCGATAGTTCGACGACCAATGAGCACCGGATAGGTCATATCACCCCGGTCACGCAGGGAAAACTGCTCCTCGTAAACCTTGCTACCCATACAGATCGACATTTTCACCACTGGGCGGCGGTCGGTACCGCCGGCGCCACGTACGAGAATCTTGCGAAAGATCGGCCTTTCGAACTCGAGATTGACCATTTCGTCAGTATCAGCATCTTTCACCGGCACATCGTAGCGCACCCAGTCTTTGCCCTTGCGCTTGAAGCTCTCTATGTTCACCGCATGCATCGAGGAAGTTAACGCACCGGAATCTACCTTGATCTTCACCGCCGTGTGTTCTGGCAAAATCCGTCCTTTCTCAATCCAGCCAACCACAACTTTTTCGTCGAGCTGCTCAGTCGTCGTGACGGACCCCGCCATTTCACCCGACACTTCGGGCTCTGCGTAAGCGATGGAGGTTTGCAACAGGCAGGCCGCCAGGACCGAGGCGAGCGCAGATATCTTGGAGGTTGAGTGCATAGAATTCCTTAACAGAGGAAGCGACAAATGAACAGATGACGATGCGAACAGGCCTTATTCTATACCATCCTCTTGCTGCGACGCAGCGCAGCAGCCGGGTAAAACCCTCAGATAATGTTGCTGAAGCAGGCGATCAAGCTCTCCTGAAGCACTGATCTGATCGGCTAGAGCCCGGAGAAAGTCGAGACCGGGTTCAGCCCCCTTGCGCAGGATTAGAAAATGCCGGTAATGCTGATCCGCCTCCTCCGCCACTATCAACTTGCCCCGATATTCTGGATGCCGAGCCAGGTAATCTTCCAGATACGCCTCTGTTACGATGGCCAGTTCCACCCGGCCCCTGAGCACCATCTGAATATTGCTCGCAGCTGAAAAAGTGATGACCGCGTTATGGCTGTCCCGCAGGTAGCTTTTATCTGAATTGAAATTGGCGAAAGCGTAATGGTAGCCACTGAAGAGCGCGATTCGCTTGCGCTGCAAGTCATTGAAGTATTCCTGGCCACGGCCCTGCCTGGCTCTGGCAATGAACACGTCTCTGCCCAACACAGGCCCCTCAAAGCTGTCGACAGCGTAACCCTCCCAGCCCCAGCTGGGATTTTCAAACAACATCAGATCGTAGTTTTCACTGGCGAAATCCCGATAGCGGCGAGTAGCCGCTGTGGGCACAAACTCAAAATAAAACTCTGACTGCATCCGGTTGAAGGCGTCTAGCACGTCAAGGGTCAGACCAGACCATTCACCGGAGGTCGACAACTGGACAAAGGGAGGGAAAACATAACCACCGACTCGGACCTGCGTGGGCTCGGCGTGGGCGAAACTTACAAGGACAAAGACAAAAACCACACAGAAAAAGCGCATCGGACACTCTTGTTATTGAGATGGCCTAGCGCCATTTTTACCGAGTGTATCCCAGTTTTCTCATCTTCCGCTGCCCCTTCGCCTGATTCGATGTGTCGTTTCGGTCAAATCGTGGAGTGGTTTGTCTTCGGCTAAACGTGGACAAATGGTTTACGCTTGGCTTATCAATAAAATGACGCCAAAATACCAACGAAAAGGCGCATAAAAATAGCTGAACACAGAATCAAACGGCAAAAATAGCATTCAGGTTTTACACCGCTTCGCCGATACAAAAATACAGCAGTAGATCATTGATGGGGCTGGATCCGCCGTAACGGCAACAGTGATTAACAATAAGCAAGACGAAGTTGGGGGAAATTTCATGAAGCTGTTGCGTAGCATTAGGATAAGCAGGCGGATCTGGTTGATCCTGTTAGTGGCCCTGGCCAGCATGACGCTGCTGGTGCTGACCGCATTGTTCAGTATCAAGACCGAGCTCCGGCAGGCTGAAATTACCAAGGCCACCCACCTCGTCGAAAGTGCCCACGGTCTGATGAGCTTCTATCATGCCAAGCAAGTCCGGGGCGAGCTGACCGAAGCGCAAGCGCAGCAGCAAGCGCTGGAAGCCTTACGCGGTCTGCGCTACGGCAACGGTAAGGAGTACTTCTGGGTCAACGACATGAACAACATCATGATCATGCACCCGATGGCGCCGCAGACCGAAGGCGTCGACCTAACCAACATGAACAGCCAGAACGGCAGCAGCAACGTCATCGTCCAGATGGTCGACATGGTCCGCAAGCAGGGCATCGCCCATATCGAATACAGCTGGACCCGCCCAGGTGGCGAGCCCGGCGAGGATGCCGGGATAGCCAAGATCGCTGCCTTCATTCATTTTCAGCCCTGGGAATACATGATCGGAACAGGCATTTTCCTGGAGGACATGCAGGCCAAGTTCATCAGCGAAATCGTTCGCCTACTGGTAATTGTCACCGTCATTACTGCGGTGATGATTCTCATCCTGTTCATAATTGGCCGCAGCATTTCCGTACCCCTGAATCAGGTCATGCAGGCCATGCGTGACATCGCCAGCGGTGAAGCCGATCTGACCCGCAAGCTGGATGATGATGCCAACGACGAGATTTCGCTGATCGCCCATCACTTCAACAAGTTCACCGAGAACCTGCGTTCGATCGTTCTGCAACTGGGTGACAGTGCCCGGCAACTGATCAGCGCGGGTCAGCAACTCGAACGCATCAGCGACAACAGCCTGCGTGACATGACGCGGCAATCCGAGCGTATGGAACTGATGGCCACCGCCGTCAATGAAATTACCTACGGTGTTCAGGACGTGGCCCAGAATGCCAACGCGGCGGCGCAGGAGGTCGAGAACGCCAACGAAGGCGCCAGTAATGGCCGCATGCAGGTAGAAAAGACCATCGAGCAGATCAACCATCTCTCGGGCAGCGTCAAGACCGCAGTCGAACACATGCAAACATTGTCTACGGACGCCAGCGAGATCACCTCGGTTCTGGTGGTGATCCGCAACATAGCCGAACAGACCAATCTGCTGGCCCTAAACGCCGCGATCGAAGCGGCCCGTGCAGGCGAGATGGGACGTGGCTTTGCGGTGGTGGCTGATGAGGTGCGCAACCTCGCCCAGCGCACTCAGAAGTCCACCGAAGAAATTCACAACATGATCACCAAGCTGCAGAACAACACCCAGACGGTGGTGAACGTTATCAACGAAAGCAGCCGTTATTCCGAGCTAAGCGTGGAGCAGGTGAACGCCGCAGGGGAAGCGCTGGAACAGATTTCCCAGTCCATGCAGCAGATGGTCGCACTGAATGCCTCTATTGCAAGCGCGACTACCCAGCAATCTACTGTTGTCGAGGACGTGAATCGCAACGTTACCGAAGCGGCCGAGCTAGCCCGCGAAACCACTGATGGCGCCCAGCAGACAGCCCAGGCCAGCCAACACCTTGCTCAATTAGGCAAACAGATCGATGGTCTGGTGAGCCGTTTCCGCATCTGATTCAGCTGGGGATCGGCAGCCGTGCATTGCGCGCGGCTACCGGCAACCTGCTTTCTTCACGTATGGCCTAGAGCACCATCACCGCCAGCCAGCCGAACGCAATCAGCGGCAAGTTGTAGTGCAAGAACGTTGGTACCACGGTATCCCAGATGTGGTTGTGCTGCCCATCGGCATTCAAGCCAGCCGTGGGGCCAAGCGTCGAATCCGACGCGGGCGAACCAGCGTCACCCAGGGCAGCAGCCGTGCCAACCAGCGCAACTATCGCGAGGGGGCTGAAGCCCAGCTGCAAGGCCAGCGGAACGTAGATTGCAGCAATGATCGGAATCGTTGAAAAAGACGAACCGATACCCATGGTGATCAGCAGCCCGACGAGCAGCATCAGCAGCGCCGCCAGTGCCTTGTTGTTGCCAATCAGCGCAGCGGAGCTATCCACCAGGGTTTGAATGGACCCGGTCGCCCGCATGACCTCGGCAAAACCCGCCGCAGCAATCATGATGAAACCGATCATCGCCATCATTTTCATGCCTTCGGTAAATACCCCGTCAGCTTCGCGCCAGCGCACCACACCGGATACCGAAAAAATCACAAAGCCGGCCAGCGCACCGATGATCATCGAGTCCAGCCACAGCTGCACGGAGAACGCTACGGCGACGGCCATTAACGCGACCACCAGGGACCAGCGGTTGTAGCTGACGGATTCGGAGCTGCCCTGTTCTATGCGCGCATCATCGTATTCACGCGGCCTGCGGTAGCTTATGAACACCGCGATCAGCAAGCCAAGCAGCATACCTAGGGCCGGTAAAGCCATCGCAGCCATGACATTCACGCCACCCACATCTGCCCCACTTTCGATGACGTTGGCCAAAAGAATATCGTTGAGAAAGATGCCACCAAAGCCAACGGGCAGAAACATGTAGGGCGTGATCAAGCCAAATGTCAGAACACAGGCGACCAGGCGTCGGTCAAGGTTCAATCGTGCCATGACGAACAGCAGCGGTGGAATCAGCAACGGAATGAAGGCTATGTGAATCGGCAGGACATTCTGGGAAGAAAACGCTACCGCAAGAATAACCATCAGCAGCATCGCCTTGAGCTTGCCATGCCCTTCCCCGCGCTGCTGATTGACCAGACCCAGCGCCCTGTCGGCCAAGGCATGCGCCAGACCTGACTTGGCAATCGCCACCGCGAAGGCGCCCAGCAGAGCATAACTCAGCGCAACATTCGCGCCCTTGCCGAGGCCGCCCTGGAAAGCGTCCAGCGTTGCTTCGAGGCCCAGGCCGCCGAGCAGCCCGCCCGTAACCGCCCCCACTATAAGAGCAACTACTACGTGCACCCGGCACAGACTCAAGACCAGCATTACCGCAACGGCAGCGACCACGGCGTTCATTGTTGACTCCTTCAGGAGGGAGGGAAAACCAGGCGCGGCCTGATTGAGGGCGCGTACTTTGCCGTATCGCCTGAGCCCTGTCAAAACGACCACCCCCTCCGAAGGTCTAGTGCTTGTGGCGCATCAGCCCTGACCGGCCAGCACCGTTCGGCAAGACGGTGCGCGTGGCTCTAAATCAAGGGCTTTGGCCGTCCACCATTGCTCACCTTCCAGAGAACTGGCCTGAAAGCCCGGTCACCGTTCGACGAAGGTCTTAGGGTCAGGCAATCCCTCTCGTGCTTTATTGTCGTTGGCGCCCCGGCTGGCTCCGGTTCGTACAATAATAAACAGGAGAACACAATGAAGCATGTCACACTAAATGCCTTGGCCGCTGCCGTGGCCCTTTCCTTGACGATCCCGACGTCGTCAGCTCTGGCCTCAAGCCTTACCGATGACGCTACAGCTTCCCTGCAGCTGCGCAATTTCTATTTCAACCGTGATTTTCGCGCTCCTGGCGCGCAGTCCAAAGCCGAAGAATGGGCGCAAGGTTTTGTCTTTAGAGGCAAAACGGGATACACCCATGGCGACCAGGGGCTGGGGTTGGATGTGCATGCGGCAATGGGCCTGAAACTGGATTCAGCTGACGACCGCGCTGGCACCGGCTTGTTGCCGAACGCCTTCGGCGACGAAGGTCCGGGTAGCTACAGCCATATTCTCTTCACCGCCAAGGCCAAGGTGTCCAATAGCGAGCTGAAGGTCGGCGGCCTGATCCCTGCCCTGCCCATCGCCCAAGCGAGCGACATCCGTCTGCTACCCCAGACCTACACCGGCGGTGCCCTGGCAATCGGCGAAGTCGAGGGGCTGGATATCCAGGCCGGTCAGTTGAGACAGGTCAGTTACTACAACAGCTCTAACCTGGAAGACATCGGAGCGACCGTCGGGGGTACCTCCGATCGCTTCAACTATCTGGGCGGCGCCTATAAGTTCAATGCCGACAATACGGTCCTCGGATTGTGGCGAGCGGAGCTGGATGATGTTTATGCACAGAACCTGGTCAACGTCATCCACACCCAGCCGGTGGGCGACTGGAAGCTGGGCGCGAATCTGGCCTACTTCGATACCAGCGACCATGGCAACCAGTCCCTGGAAATCGACCACCAGTTGAAGTCTGCCCTGCTGTCTGCCGGCACCGGCGCGCATACCTTCAGGGTCGGCTATCAGTACAGCGACGGGGATACTGCGTTTCCTTACCTGACGCAGAACAACCCCTATATCGCCAACTACATCCAGATTCTGGATTTTGCTCGTGCAGGTGAAAAATCCTGGCAGCTGCGTTACGACATCGACTTCGCGTCCCTGGGCATTCCAGGGCTGAAGGCCTTCACCCGTTACGTAAAAGGGGACAACATCGATCTGGGCGCCGCCGGCACCGGAGAGGAATGGGAGCGGGACATCGACATCATCTACACGGTGCAGAACGGTCCGTTGAAAAACGTATCGATGCAGTGGCGTAACGCGATGGTACGCTCAGATGTTATTCGCGATATTGACGAAAACCGCCTGATTCTGGCTTACACCATTCCATTGATGTAATCGGCAGTCGAGTATCAAAGCCCGGACCCTGAACGGATCCGGGCTTTTTTGTGGCAGGAATAATCAGTCGGGGGAAACAGCGCCGATCCGGTGGATGGCCAGGTCCGCCCCTTGAAACTCGTCCTCATCGCTCAGGCGAATCCCCACCACGGCCTTGATGACGCCATAAATCAGCAGCCCGCCTACCAGGCCTACAGCGGCTCCCGCCAGGCTGCCGATCAGTTGCGACACCAGACTGACCCCACCTAAACCACCGGCTGCCTGGGAGCCGAAAACACCTGCAGCCACGCCGCCCCAGACGCCGCAAAGACCGTGCAACGGCCATACACCCAGAACATCATCAATTTTCCAACGGTTCTGGGTCAGGATAAATGCCCACACAAACAGCCCGCCCGCTACCAGACCTGTGGCCAACGCCCCTATTGGGTGCATGACATCGGAGCCAGCGCAGATAGCCACAAGCCCGGCCAAAGGTCCATTATGCAGAAAGCCAGGGTCGCATCGTCCGACTAACAGCGCAGCAATGGTGCCGCCGACCATCGCCATCAGCGAATTGACCGCCACCAGACCGCTGACACCTTCAAGCGTCTGTGCTGACATTACGTTGAAACCGAACCAGCCAACCGTGAGAATCCAGGCCCCTAGGGCAAGAAACGGGATATTAGAAGGCGGCATGGCCACCACGTGCCCGTCACGATAACGTCCCCGACGAGCCCCGAGCATGAGCACTGCACCCAGTGCTAGCCAACCGCCCATGGCATGCACCACGATGGACCCGGCGAAATCATGAAAAGGCGCCCCAAATGTATTATTCAGCCATGCCTGGAAACCCAAATTGCCGTTCCAGACCACCCCTTCAAAAAACGGATAGATCAGACCAACGATCAGAAAAGAGGCAAGAAGCTGCGGAGCGAATTTGGCCCGCTCAGCAATACCGCCGGAGATAATTGCCGGTATGGCCGCGGCAAAAGTCATCAGGAAAAAGAATTTAACCAGCCCGTACCCGTTGTTCTCGGACAACGTCGACGCGTCCGCGAAGAAGTGGGAACCGTAGGCTATCCAGTATCCAATAAAGAAATAGGCCAGACAGGATACGGCAAAATCACCGATGATTTTGGACAGCGCATTGACCTGACTCTTCTGTCGAACCGTCCCTACCTCAAGGAAGGCGAAGCCGGCATGCATTGCCAGCACCATTATGGCTCCCATGAGTATGAACAGCGTATTGGCGCCATGTACCAGCGTGTCTACCGCGCTATTCAGCTCTTCCATATATAACCTCATTTATGTAGCGCACCAACTTGAAGCGTTATCCCTGCGCCGGACCTCAATTGGTGCACCTTGCACCGGAATTGCCATGACGACCGTCACAGGGCAAGCTCAAAGCGCTGGATTTTTATATATAAATATCAATTGCTTAACTAATTAAATTAAGTTTTAGCAGCCCTTCAGCATTAGTCAGGTGCAGGAGCAGAAGGTAATGCACACCGTTGCGGTGCAAGGTGCATACCAGATCAGCCATTCATGCACATCTTTCGCGCATTTTTTCGTCAGGAAGCGGTCTGCCGGAGCTTGGCTATAATCTTGCTTAGTTAGCTGTGTCCTCTATCTAGCGGAATAATGTGCCTGGAGAAGCAACGTGATTGACGGTCAGCCTTTGCCCTACTTTCAACCCTTGATAGACACAGCTACAGGCCGGATTGCCGGGTACGAAGCGCTTGCCCGTCTGCGCGATGACTCCGGAGGCATTACTAGTGCCGGTCCGCTGTTTGTTGATCCCGATGTCGATCCGCAGGACCTTCTAGAACTGGAGCGAAGCGTGAGACACCTGGCTCTCGAACGATTTCGTGACAGCCCCGATGGATTCCTCAGTTTGAATATGTCCCCCCTCTGGATAGCCCAGCGAGCACATGGACAACCATTACCCAGCCTCAAGCTACTTGAGGACATCGGCTTACCAGCCGAGCAGGTAGTCTTCGAGATAACCGAATTGCAAGGCGACATCCACCAGCTCAAGGAGGTGGTGCAGCGTTACCGGCAGGCCGGGGTGCGTATTGCCATCGATGACTTTGGCGCGGGCTACTCGATGCTCGACCGGATACTCGCACTGGAGCCTGACATTCTCAAGCTGGACATTCAGTCGTTCCGCAAGGCCGCGAGCGGCAACGGGAGCAACCGTGACTTCGTCCGCGCCTTGGCCATGATGGCGGAAAAAACGGGCTGCTGGATAATAGCCGAAGGGGTTGAAACGGAGCAGGAACTGCATTTCGCTTTGGAGTGTGGTGCACGGTACGTGCAAGGTTATCTGTTCGCCAAGGCTGAGGAAAACTTCCTGCCTGCCGATGCATTCCAGACGCAGTTTTCAAGTTCAAGGGATCACTACGTGCGTCAGAAGCTGGCAGAGGGAGCCAAGCTTGCCGCCCTCAGGGAATCCCTGGCTCGCCTGTTTGCGGCTCTGCGCAACTGGCTCAATGCTGGAGCGCGGCCGGCCCACCTGCCTTCGACCAAGAACTACCCCTGGCTCCTGCGTTGTTTTCTGTGCGACGCTCAGGGAACACAGATTTCACCCAACTACGAACGGGTCGCAGGCAAATGGACATCGGACCCCCGCTACCTTGACCATAACTGGTCCTGGCGGCCGTATTTTTATCAGATTCTGGCTGAAGCAGGCGAAGACAGCCGGGTGATACTGTCGAATCGTTACCGCGACGCCACCAGCAACCAGTACTGCATGACCTCCGGTCTGTTTATTGACAACAGCCGCCACCTACTGCTGGTGGACATCAACATTTCCATGATTCTCGGCCCATCAGAAAACGTAACCCTGGCGAAAAGCTGGGCTCCCGAAACCTGATTCAGAAACGCTTGCGCTGACGCGGCAGGAAGACCTCAATCTGCAAGCCGCCCAGGTGCGACTGGGACAATGAGATTCGCCCCTCGTACACCTCGACCATGTCACTGACAATCGCCAGCCCCAACCCGTGACCGTTGACGCTCTCATCCAGACGAGAACCACGGCGCAATACCGCCTCGCGATTTTCCGGAACAATGCCCGGGCCGTCATCCTCTACCTTCACCAACATCCCGGTGGCGGTCTGTTCCCAGCTCAACAGGACGTTTCCTGCGGACCATTTGCAGGCGTTATCCAGCAGGTTGCCCAGCAGTTCAAGCATATCTTCGCGCTCGAAGGGCCACTCACTGGCGGCGTCGCCCAAGCACTCCAGGTTGCACCCGCCTCCATGGACGCTTTGCAGGGAAGCGATCAGCCACTGCAGGTCCCGTTGCGGATCGAACCTGTCACCGGCCTGACGCTCGGGTGCCAACCTGGCACGCTGCAGCGCCCTCTCTAGCTGCTGTTGCATGCTGGCAACCTGAGCCTGCATAGTCGCCAGCCTAAGCGGGTCAATGTGCTCCAGTTGTTGCTGTAGATTGCTGTCCAGTACCGCCAGCGGCGTCTTCAAGGCATGACCCAGATCGCCCAACCCGCTACGCGAACGTTTGAGAGTCTGCTCTATCTGTCTGCCAAGATGGTTGATTTCCGCAACCAGTGGCTGCAGTTCCTCCGGGACCACCTCATTGAGATCAAGGCGCTGGCCGCTGCGCCATTCGGCGAGCTCCTGGCGGGCCATACGCAAGGGCTGCAAGGAGCGCTTGAGCAGCCATTGCTGTAACAGCACGCTCAATAGGATAGACAACCCGCCCAGCCCCCATATCCACCACTTGGCTCGTTCCAACGAGGTAAGCAGCGGCTGGTAGTCGATTGCGACGCTTATTCTTACCGGTTCACCGAGCTTGACGTACCGTCCGTTCAACACCAGCAGCTGCTGACCTCTCGGTCCGTCTATCAAGGTATTTTGCAGCCCCTGCACGTTTAGCGGTAGGCGCTGATCCCAGAGGGACCGGGAGCGCCAGCGCTCATGGCCATCCACCACAAAATAACGCCCCGAAAAAGGGCGCTGGTAATCGGGGTCGATGCGGTTGTAATCCAGGTAGAGTCCGGCGGTGCCAGGCGTCAAAGCGGCGAGGAGGCTGTCCGTTTCGCGCTGCAGCACGTCTTGCAGATAAATGCGCAGCGCACGATCAAACAGCCATACGCTGCCCTGCCCTACCAGCACCACGGTGATCAGCAGAATGGCGATCAGACCAGCACCCAACTGCTGACCTATGCTTCTCAAGGCGTGACTCCCACCAGAAGATAGCCTTGCCCGCGTCGGGTCTCGATGGCGCCACGTCCGAGCTTCCGACGCAAGTGATTCACCTGCACCTCTATCACGTTGGAATCACGCTCGGTTTCGTATTCGTACATATGATCTGCCAGCTTGCCTTTGGACAGCAATTTTCCGGCGTTAAGCATGAAATAGCGCAGCAGCTTGAATTCCGCAGCCGACAGCGCAATCGGAAGGGAAGCGCCTGCAACGACATGTTGAGTGGATTCGTCCAGCTCTAGACCGGCGGCTCGCAATACCGACTGAGGTTCGCGGCCGTGGCTGCGGCGGACCAGCACCTGCAAGCGCAGCAGCAGCTCCTCATGGTGAAACGGCTTGGGCAGATAGTCATCAGCGCCCGCCCTAAGCCCATCAATGCGCTCTGACCAACTGCCCCTAGCGGTCAGAACCAGAACCGGCAGGTCTATGCCTACCGCTCGCCAGTTCTTCAATACGTCCAGCCCACCACGTCCGGGCAGTCCTAGATCCAGAACGCAAAGATCATAGGGTTCCTGCCCACCCAGGATCTCGGCATCGCGGCCATCCGTGCGCCAGTCCACCGCGTAACCGGCTCCCTTGAATACCGTGCAGAGCGTATCTGCCAGCGCGACATTGTCCTCAACCAGCAAGAGACGCATCAATCGTCCTCATCTACATCCAGCAATTCCCGCGTAGCGGCATCATACTCAAGCTCCATTACCCGGCGTTCCTGGGTCACGATCTCGATTTCATAGATGTAGCGGCCATCATCCAATTCGAGCTCCGCCTGCAAAAAACGCCCGGGAAATCGCTCGAGAGCATCGGCAATAAGGACATTCAACGATTCTATGGTGCCCTGCTCTACCAGGCGCAGGGCTTCATCCTGCCCAATATCGCGTCCGGCATAGGTAAAGGCGGGCCAGCAAAACAGCGCGCCCAGCAGGGCGCAACGCATCCAGCCGCCCGAGGCGGCTGGTTGAGACACACAGGAATTATCAGTCATCCTGCTTGTTTTTGAGCACTTCTGCATTGCTCGCGTCCAGCTCGATGTCCCACTCGCGGCCCTCGGCAGTGCGCATCTCTACCTTATAGACGTAGCGCCCGGCTTCCTGTTCCAGATCGGTTTCGGTAATTGTGCCCTGCTGCAAAGACATGGCCTTTTCATCCAGACTTTTGAAGGACTGAATTTTGCCTTCTTCTACCAAGCGGTTGGCATCGGCCATATTGACATCATCGGCAAAGACGGCCGCAGAACCGATTGCCAGCAAGGCAGTGCATGACAGCGTTACAAGATTTTTCATAGTATAGATCTCCGGCGTTTGGTTGAGCTTGTATCCTATATAGGCAACCTGAAGCGAAACTTAAAACCAAGGTTATTTGATGGTTGCCATTCATATTGCTTCATCGGCTCTTACCTTGCGAGCGGGCCATCGGGCGCTGAACCGTATCCGCAACAGTGGACTCCAGCCCGAGGACATCCACATGATTCCAGGCGCAGCGGGCGGACCCAAAGCGCTCGGCATCCAGGGCCTGGACCTGGCCCTGTTCGGTCAATGGTTATCCCGCTCACCCCAGCCGCGCAGCCTAATCGGCGCGTCGATCGGCAGTTGGCGCTTCGCCAGTGTTTGCCTGCCGGACCCGGTAGCCGGGCTTAAGCGTCTGGGAGAGCTTTACACCACCCAGCGCTTTCCCAAGGGAATCACCATAGCGCAGATCAGCCAACGCTGCGGCGCAATGCTCGACGAACTACTGGAAGGCCACTTCGAAAGCCTGCTGAGCAATCCGCTCTATCATCTGAATGTGGTAGTGGTCCGCAGCCTCGGTATACTCCAGCACGACACCCGGTCACGACTGGCGCTGGGGCTAAGTGGAGTTATCAGCGCCAACCTGCTTGGCCGACGCTATCTCAAGCGCTATTTCGAGCGAGTGATTCTGCATGACCCCAGACTGCTTCCGCCTTTGCAACAGTTGCTCGATTTTCCCAGCAGCCATGTTCATCTGAGCGCGATGAATATCCGTCAGGCGCTGCTAGCCTCGGGATCGATCCCAATGGTCATGGAAGCAGTGCGGGATATTCCAGGCATGGCGGCTGGCGCTTATCGTGACGGCGGCTTGCTCGACTATCATCTCGACCTGCCCTACAACGCCCCCGGGGTAGTGCTATATCCGCATTTCGTCGACCGGGTGGTTCCCGGCTGGTTCGACAAGAGTCTCCCCTGGCGCCGTGGCAATCCGGAGCAGCTCAAGGACGTGTTGCTGCTCGCCCCGTCACGCAGTTATCTGGCTTCTCTACCCTATGGCAAGCTACCGGATCGAAAGGATTTCACCCGCTTCCTCGGCGACGATCAGGCGCGGGAGAAATACTGGCGCAAGGCAATGGACGAAAGCCAGCGGCTGGGTGATGAATTCCTCGAACTGGTCGACACCGGCCGGTTGATGGACCGCCTTCAACCACTATGACCGTCGAGCCCAAATGATTCGCTTCGTCGCGTTGCCCCAGCCCAGCCGATCCGCCCTGGACGACGGCCTGATCCTGCTGCGCCTGGCGGTACTGTACGGCCTGCTCGGCGTTTTTAGCCATTACTCGGCGGCCTGGATCATGCGTCAGGGCGGCAATCGGTTCCATATCGACACCCAGTTCCTGCTGCTCGATGCGTTGTTTGCCGGCATGCTCATTCTGGGCAGCTTGGTCATCGCCTGGCTGCTCAAGCCCACCAACTCGCTGCGCTGGCTGATCGGCCGCAACATATCGTGGTCCG
Organism: Halopseudomonas xinjiangensis; assembly: GCA_011050525.1. Classification (GTDB taxonomy): domain Bacteria; phylum Pseudomonadota; class Gammaproteobacteria; order Pseudomonadales; family Pseudomonadaceae; genus Halopseudomonas; species Halopseudomonas xinjiangensis_A. Next base: position 87,561 of record DRFO01000030.1, on the reverse strand, counting down.
GCGTCTGGGTTGCCTTGGCTGGTGCGGCCTTCATGGTCCTGGCGGCTGATCCCCTCGCGCAATGGCTGGACTTCAGGTTCGACCCGGATACCTTGCTACCCGAAGCAGGAGGTTCGCCCCAAGCCATCACTCCCCTGCTCGATTTGCCAGGTGCACGGCTGGCGGCAGGACTGCTGATCGCCATTCTGTGGGTGCCCTTCGCCGAAGAGCTGATATTTCGCGGCTGGCTGTTCCAGTCTCTCAGGCAGACCCGACCTGGATTGCTTGTGGCCTTACCCGCCTCAACGGTGATCTTCGCGTTGGTGCACAGCTTCTATAGCCCCGGCGGGGTGCTGGTGATAGGTCTGCTTGGTCTTATTCTCGGCTGGCTGCGCTGGAAGTACGACCAGCTCTGGCTGTGTGTTCTCGCCCACGCTGCCTATAACGGCCTGACCATTTTGATGGTGGCGCTGGAATGAAGCCGCCATCCGACACGTCATCGGCCCCCTGCCCCTTGTGCGGGGCCTCTGCACACTGGTATTACCGAGACCGGCGCGACTATTTCCACTGCCCGGTGTGTGATCTGGTGCATGTGCCTGCGAATTGCCAGCTCGACTCTGCGGCGGAGCGCAGCATCTACGATCTGCACCAGAACGTTGCAGAGGACCCCGGTTATCAGAAATTTCTGTCGCGCCTTACCGAGCCGCTGAAAGAAAGGCTCGGCACATCAGGCGTTGGTCTTGATTTTGGCTGTGGGCCTGCGCCAGCGCTAGCCCTGATGCTCGAGCAGGCGGGCCATCAGGTTTGTCTGCATGATATCTACTATTACCCAAACCCCGAGGTCTTTGATCGGCAATGGGATTTCATCACCGCGACAGAGGTAGTCGAGCACCTGTCGCAACCTACCCTCGAGCTGGACAGGCTATGGCGGTGCCTCAAACCTGGCGGCTGGCTGGGCATCATGACCAAGCGCGTGACCAGCCAGGAAGCCTTCGCCTCCTGGCACTACAAGAACGACCTGACGCATATCAGTTTTTTCAGCAGCGCAACCTTTCACTGGCTGGCTGAAAAGTGGGCCGCCAAGTTGGACATTATCGGGGCGGATGTAGTGCTGCTGCAGAAGCCCGAGCGCCAGCCTCTTGCAGTAAATGACTGACGAAGTCGGGCCGCTGAGCTGATCGCGCCGCGCCAGGCCGAACCGCGCCAGATCGCCAGACGACAGTCAGCTCCTTGAGCAGCCCTCCACCGCTGAACGGAATGGCACAAAGGCTGCCCGTTCTGACCTCCTCCGTAACTGCCGCGGCCAGCACCAGCGAGATGCCAAGTCCGGCCTTAACTGCCTGCTTGACAGCCTCGGTGCTTCCCAATTGCATGGACACCCCGGGCATTGCATCCCGGTCGGCAAAATAACGCTCGATCAGGCGTCCGGTACCGGTTCCCGTCTCGCCACCGATCAGATTCAGGCCCCTGAGGTGTTCCTGACTGACCTCCCTCAGCTCGGCATACGGATGCTCAGGAGGCACTATCAGCACCAGCGCCTCCTTTCTCCAGCTGCAGCTTTCAAAGCCCGCAGTTGGCGCCCACCACTCCATTACCGCCAGATCCAGTTCCACGTCGTTCAGTTTTTGCGCGATGATGGGATTGCTGTCAATCACCAGCTTCAGGTCGATGGCGGTACCCGCTTCGGCTACAAAGGACCGCACGTGCGGTTGCAGCATATAAATACCAATATTCGAGCTGGCCCCTATCCGCAGCTCCCCGCCCGCGATGGCACGCAAGGCCCGGTCATTTAACAGCAACAGGCTTTTGGCAAAGGGCATCAGCAGCAGCGCTTCACGCGTAGGCTGACAGCCGGTTCTTTCGCGTCGTACCAGTGCAACACCCAACTGTTCCTCCAGCTTCTGAATGTGCTGGCTTACGGTGGGCTGGGCAATGCCAAGCTGTTCGGCTGCGGTCTGGAACGACCCATGCTGAAGCAAAGCGACCAGCGTCTTGATCCAGATCAGATTCAGCATACCGCGCGTACCGGAGCCGACGGCAGGTTGGCAGCATCCTGTGGCCGATCACCTCGCAAAACCTGCAATATGTTTTGCGCAGCGCGCCGCTCGATTGCCAGACGCACGCGGCTGACCGCCGAGCCTATATGGGCACTGAATAACGTCTGGGGATGAGCAAGCAAAGCAGGCGCGATGGTCTGTGGGCGCTCATCCCTCGCCCAGTCTTCCATCTCGAATACATCCGCTGCGTAGCCACGTAACCCTCCACCAACAAGCGCATCCAGCACGGCCGATTCATCCACGACCGAGCCTCTGCAGGGGTTGATCAGAAAGGCGCCGGGTTTCATCAGCGCAAGCCGTTCGGCGTTGATCGTGTGCAGGGTATGCGGGTTCAATCCCAACGCAAGAATCACTACATCCGACTCTCGTAGCAACTGGTCGAGCGAGCGATGTTCGATCTCGAGCGCCGTTTCATCCGCAGCGCTCAACGCCAGCTTCTCGCTGTACAGCATCCGTGCGCCCCAGCCCTTGAAACGCTGGGCCACTGCTCTACCGATCGCACCCATGCCAATGATGCCCAGCGTCGACCCTTCGATGCCCAACCCGTAGAACTGTGGTTGCCAGCCGCGAAACTCACCGGAGCGCACATGGGCGTCGGCGGCCCTCAGATGCCGTAACAGTCCGATGGTCAGCCCCACCGTCAGCTCGGCGGTAGGCACTGTCAGAAGGTCTGGTACGAACGTCAGCCACACGCCCCTCTGCGTACAGGCCTGCACATCGAAATTGTCGTAGCCCTTGAGCGCGGCGCCGATGACCTGCAGCCGGGGACAGGCCGCGAGAAAGCCATCGTCGATGCGATCAGGCATGAACGCCATTAGCGCCTCTGCATTGGCGGCTCGACGCAACACCTCATCGCGGGGCAAGGTACGATCACCTTGATTGGTTATCAGCTCGCAATGGGGAGTCAGAAAATCGAGTGTTTCGTTATGGACTTTATGCGTTATCACTACACGTGGTTTCATCATCGACACCTTATTTGAATGCCTTTCGCAGCGAGCCGCTGAGGGCGTCGACCAGTGTCACCATCAACAGAATCACAAGCAGGATTGCGAATACTTCCTGATACTGCATGATGCGCAGCGACCCCATCAGTTCGAAGCCGATTCCGCCGGCACCAACCATGCCCATCACCGTCGAGGCGCGGAAGTTGTATTCCCAGCGGTAGATAGAAACGTCCGCGAACTGCGGCATTACCTGCGGTAAGACGGCGTGATAGAGAACCTGCAACGGCGTGGCGCCGGCGGCCCGTGCGGCCTCGACCGGTGCTTCATCCACATGTTCGATAGCTTCGGCGAAGAACTTGCCTACCATGCCAATGGAGTGCAACCCCAGGGCCAACACGCCAGGCAAAGCGCCAAAACCCACCGCGGCGACAAAGATGATACCCATGATCAGCTCGGGAACTGACCGCAGCGCGTTCAGAATCACCCGCGTCACCTGGAATACCAAGGGATGCGGCGAGGTGTTACGGGCGCCCAAAAAAGCCAACGGCAGCGAAAAACTCACCGCTATTGCCGTTCCGGCGATACTCATGGCCAGCGTATCGACCAATGGCAAGAACCAGTCTGCTGCGTTGCGAAAATCCGGCGGAAAGGATTCCCCCGCCAGTGTCATGATCGCCGGCACACCCCGGGCAAGGGTTTCAAAGTCCAGCAACTCCACATACCAACTGGCGGTCAGCACTACCCCCAGAACCACAGCGATCTGCGCCAACTTGCGCTTCCAGCCACGTCCATAATTGGCCAGTACCTGTTCGTAATCAACCTGGGTAGGGCTCGCTGAAGCGTTCGATTGAATAGTCATGGCAGGCTTCCTTACATGGTGGCCAAATCGAGACCGAGAAGCTGGCCCATGTCACGTATCACGTCGTAATCGGCATCTTCGATAGGAGCGAAGCCTTCCGCCTTGAAGTTCTTCAGAACCTCCTCGTCATCCAGACTGATGAAGGCATCCCTGATCCGAGCCTTCAAGTCGCCTTCAAGATTCGAGCGCATGGCCCAGGGGTACTGTGGAAACTCCTCGCTGTAGCCCAGCACCTTGACCTTTGCCGGATCGATCAGTCCCCGCTCGGTAACGTGGGCGAATATGACCTCGGACAACCCGCCCGCATCGGCATTGCCGTTGGCCACATTGACGGCTACGGCGTCATGGGTTCCGACAAAATGCTGTTCATAATCCTCCTCTGCCTTCAAGCCCGCTCCCACCAGCACCGTCTTGGGAATGAGATGGCTGGACGTTGAGGCCCGGTCACCATAGGCCATCTTGCGCCCCTTGATGTCGGCATAGGAATCCACGCCGGAGTCGACGTTGGCGATCAATACAGACCGGTAGGTTGGCTTACCATCGGTGATCATCGCTGCAAAGGGCTCGATGTCACTTTTGGTCTTGGCCAGCACGTAAGACAACGGACCGAAGTAAGCCAGGTCAATCCGTCCAAACCGCATGGCCTCGATCATCGAGGAGTAATCCGTAGTGACGATGAGCTCCACATCCTTATCCAGCTTGGCCTCCAGATAATCCTTCAGCGGCTGATTGCGCTTGATCAACTCCGATGCGTTTTCGTCGGGCAGCAGGGCTACCTTGAGAGTGTCCGGGTTGGCATCGGCAGCCAGGGCCGAATTTAGACCACCGACCAAAAGGCTTGCCGCCAGTACTATCTGATTAAGCAGTTTCATCGAGCAATCTCCAGTTTTGCGACGTTTTCAGGGTAAACAGCAGCGCCGGACTGGCTGACCTGGCCGGCATTCATGATGGGTTTGGCCTGGCGGTGACCGGCGTAGATGCGGGCCAGTTGGTCGTCATTCAGCTCTGCCGGGGCGGCATCAAATACGATGTGTGAATTGGCTAGCCCGATAATCCGGTCGGCAAACCGCTGGGCATACTCAAGCTGGTGTAAGGAGACCACCGCGGTAATGCCATCCTCGCGGCAGATTCGCTTCAGCAGCGAAAGCACTTTTTCCGAGGTGGCCGGGTCCAGGCTGGCGACCGGTTCATCGGCCAGAATCATGCTTGGTTCCTGCACCAGCGCCCGGGCTATTCCAACCCGTTGCTGCTGGCCGCCGGATAACTGATCCACCCGCATCAGCGCCTTGTCCGCCAGGCCAACGCGGTCGAGGCAATGCAGGGCGAGGTCCAGGTCTCTGCGGGGCAGCGGAAACAGGCTGCGCCAGGTGCTGTGATACGCCAGCCGACCGGTGAGCACGTTATCCAGAGCGGTGTGACGCAGGATCAGTTGGTGATGCTGGAAGACCATGGCGGTCTTGCGCCGGTGGTTACGCAGGCTGGTGCGTGCATCCAGCTGCCCGAATTCTGCCGAGACTACTTTTCCGGCAGAGGGACTAACCAGATGGTTAAGCGTACGCAGCAATGTCGATTTGCCGGCACCAGAGAGTCCAAGCAGAACAGTGAATTCGCCGCGCGCAAAACTCACCGACGTGGACCGCAGCGCCACGACCCCACCTGGGTAGGTTACCCCGAGGTCTTCGACCCGGAGAATAGAGTTGCCACCTTGATTCGGTGCCATATGATCACCTTTCGCAATGCTGTGGCCCGCTTTATTGCGAACCACAATGCAACGCTAAGATGAAAAGATGACGAAGGCGTGACGGGGCAGTGACGATTCAAAGAAGGATGGGCGCGCCGAGCGGGGCGTGCAGACCGCGTCGCGCAGACCGGACAGCACCTATCAGTCAAGCACTCGCCGCGAGCCCTTGTAGCTACGCTGCCAGTGTCCTGCATGCAGGCTGTCGACCCGGACCCGCCCGCCGCTGCTGGGCGCGTGCAGGAAACGTCCTTCGCCGACATAGATTCCCGCGTGATCAACGCGCCTGCCGCTCATGGCAAAGAGCACCAGATCCCCCGGCTGCAAAGGCTGTCTGGCATCTGGCGCCGCATCCAGTGCGCTCAAGCCAGCGGTGGTGCGCGGCAGTTTCAAGCCCGCCGCTTCACGGTACACGTAATGAATCAGCCCGCTGCAATCGAAACCGGTGTCCGGGGAATTGCCGCCATAGCGATAGGGCGTGCCAATCAGACTGAACGCATGAAACAGAACGTCTTCATGGCCCTGTGCGGCAGCTGGCGACGATGTTGCATTCCCGGCCGAAGGGGATTCGAAAACCGGCTCAGGTGTACTGGCGCAGCCTGAGAGCAGCGTGATCATCAATAACATCAGCAGGCCGGGTAACGGCATGGAGCAGCCTCGGAAGTGGTCAAGCCGTCACATTGCCTTGCCATCACCAACCGGTCAAGTCCGGCCTTGAGAGCTCAGTGATTGACTGTCTGGGCAAGCATCACTGACAGCTGGCAGAAGGGCCGGCCACTTTCGGAGTGCAACTGGTTGAACGCCTCTTGGACCGCCGCCAGATCGCGCTGGCTGGTCGGCGCTTTATCCACGACGCCCTGGCTTTTTAGCGCAGCGACAACGTCTTCGGTCGGCACGAAGCTGTCCTTGCCGAGCATGCGCAGATATCTCGGCGCCGAGAGCCCGCCCATCTGATTGCCACGCTTGGCCAGCAGGCGCCACAGGCCCGTTATGTCAGTTACCGGCCAGTCGGAAATAAAGCGCCCCATACTGCCGTGCTGCTCCCGGATATCCAATATCAGCTGGGCATTGCGCGGCACGCTGCGGAGTTTGCCGAGATGACGGATCAAGCGCGTATCCTGCATCATGCGCTCAATATGCTCAGCTCCCATCAGGGTGACCTTCTCCGGATCAAAGCCGAAAAAAACCTCCTCGAAGGCGGGCCATTTCGCATCAACCAGGCTGTGCTTCAAGCCCGCCCGAAATACTCGCAGCGCTAGGGTCGACAGGTAGCGATCGTCGCCGAGCGCCAGCAGTTCAGCGGCGTTACGCGGCACTGGAAGCCGAGCCTCCATCGCGGCCCGTGAACCGAAACGGTTGAGACAATATGCTTCAAGCCAGGCGTAATTACGCATGCGCAGCACAGTTCATCATGAACAGGGTCATCAGTAGTCTCATTGCACACTCTGCACCTTGAGAAAACGCGGTGTAGCGTCGTCATCGACCTTCAGGCTGGCAAAATCGAACAGCCGGGTATCTGCCAGCTGTGATGGATGCACGTGACGCAGAGAACGGAAAATACTCTCGACGCGACCCGGGGCCTCGCGTTCCCAGTTATTGAGCATCTCCTTGACTACCTTGCGCTGCAGGTTCTCCTGGGAGCCGCACAGGTTGCAGGGAATGATCGGAAATTCTTGCAGGCGCGCGTAAGCTTCGATATCCCGCTCATTGCAATAGGCCAATGGCCGGATGACCACATTACGTCCGTCATCGGACCGCAGTTTGGGGGGCATGGCTTTCAGGTTGCCGCCATGGAACATATTGAGGAAAAACGTTTCTACGATGTCATCCCGATGATGCCCAAGCGCCATCCGCGTTGCGCCGATTTCGTCGGCAAAGTTATAAAGATTGCCACGGCGCAGCCGCGAGCACAGCGAGCAGGTGGTTTTGCCCTCGGGAATCTTGTCTTTGACGATCGAATAGGTGTCGCGCTCAAGGATATGGAAAGGGACTCCAAGGCGCTCCAGGTAGGCAGGCAATACCTCTCCCGGAAAGCCAGGCTGCTTCTGGTCAAGGTTGACCGCCACCAGCTCAAACCGGATGGGCGCCACTTTCTGCAAATGCAGCAACATATCCAGCAGCGTGTAGCTGTCCTTGCCCCCTGACAGGCAGACCATGACCTTGTCGCCATCCTCGATCATGCCGTAATCGGTAACCGCCTCGGCAGTCAATCGCCGCAAGCGTTTCTGCAATTTATTCTGGGTAACACTCAGATGGCTCATAGGATGATCCGGGCAAGGTAAGGCGGCATATTAACCGTTATCGCTTGCCGGAAAAACAACACCTCCTAATAGGCAAGGCCGACAGGAGGTGTTGGATATATCGGAGGAACTAGCGCAGATAAACGGGGCCGATACCAAAACCCCAGAAAATCACCGCAGTAGCCATCATGCCAACCAGGACTACCAGGCCCACAGCCAAGATAGAACTGGAAAAAAGAAAACCTTCCTCGCCAGGAATATCCATGAAGATCGGGATGCCCTGATACAGAAGAAAAACCGTGTAGGCAATCGCCGCGGTACCTACCACCATGGCCAGCCACAGGTTCGGATAAAGCGCGCAGAGTCCAGCGATGAACAGCGGAGTTGCGGTGTAGGCGGCAAACACCAGGCAATCAGTGAAACTAGGAGTCGAATCATAGGTTCGGGCCATCCAGTGTATGAACGCCCCCATAACCACAACACCCGCGAGCATGGCGATATACGACAGAACAGTCATGTACAGCGCGCTGGCCTGGGTAAGTCTCACCGGGTCGATGGTGCCGATAGACCAGCCTACCTGGGTGGTGCCTATGTAGGCAGACACAACCGGAATTGCCGCGAGAACCAACACGTGGAAAAGATACATTGGACCAATAGTGCGTTCTTCACCCTTGATTTCCTTCCATTCCTGGTCGGGATGGGTGAATAGGCCCAGTACATGATGAATCATGGTAATAACTCCTAATTATTATTATTCCCGCCGTCTTTGGCGCGAGCCGGCAGCAGGTGCAGAATATGCGACGGAATGTCGCAGTTCATGACCATGACTATAGTCAAAAAGGACGTGGAAAGTACCTACCCCCTTAGAGAGATTGGCGACTTCAACCCGCTCCGTAATAGCGTTTAAGAATTACGAAACCATTGTTGAGGTCCTGCACCAATCCGGTGTCGCCTCCCCGATCGGGATGGTGAACGCTGATGAGTTCACGGTATCGCGCTTTGATCTCGCGCGCGGAAACAGTCTGCGGCAGGCCGAACAGCTCCAGCGCAGCGGTTACCTCAGAATCTGCCGCCTGCCCGCTGCCCGTCCAGAATTGGTCCAGCAGTTTGACCACATCCTCCGCGTGGGTGCTCACCCACTGATCCCAGTCCAGATAATAAACTCGAAGCGGATCGGGCAAAGTCAGGTCCGCCTTGGATCCAGGTCGCGGAACAATCACTATGCGCAGGGTATTGATTTCCAGTTGTCGGCCGGAACGACAAAGGGCGTCGGATAACCTGTACAGGCTGTGAAAAAGCAGGAAATGGACCTGGAACAAGCGCAACGGATCGCGTAGCGCATCAGGCGCGTTGAATAGCGAATCGGGGAACAGGCCTGCGAGACGCTTGATTAGCGCATATTCGTCAATGCCTGCAGGATCGCTTTCGAGTATCGCCAGCAGATGCTGGTCGAACTGGTCGGGTAACAGATCGTCGGGATACGGAGCATTCATTCGGCCATTGTAGCGAACGCTGTCCCTCGTTTGTTCATCAGACCGACAACTTAACGAAACCACTGTGTAACAACGACTGCGTATGAATGTATCCGCTCAATCATATTGAAAGGACACTATCAATGCACAAGTGGATCCCCGCTACCGCGCTGGCTGCTCTCTTCGTTGCGACAGCCGGCTGCAACAGCGACAGCGATAATGACGACCAGCCAGACAATACGCCACCGCCGGTTACCGAAGCTCCACCTGCAGAACCAGCTACTCCAGCAAGCCTCGCGCTGAGTCTAGTGGGCCGTTACAGCTCGGGCGTCTTCGATCAGAGCGCCGCAGAGATTCCGGCCTTTGATCCGGTGAACTCGCAGATTTTCATCGTCAACGCCCAGAAAGGCGCTGTTGACGTGCTGGACGCGCGCGACCTGGCTAACCCTGCGCTGATTCGTACCTTGACCGTCGAGGACATCGCCGCCGGCGCTGTGGTAAACAGCGTGGCATATCATGACGGCATGATCGCCGTTGCCGTGGAAGCCGATACCAAGACCGACAACGGATTCGTAGCGTTATACGACACCACCAGTTTCACCCTCCTGGACCAGGTCGCGGTCGGCGCCCAGCCCGACATGCTGACCTTCACCCCGGACGGAAAATTCGTACTGGTCGCCAATGAAGGTGAGCCCAGCGATGACTACAGTATCGATCCTGAAGGCTCCGTAAGCATCGTTCCGGTGCAAAACCGAGCCCTTGGCAGCGTCATCACCGCCGATTTCACGGCATTCAACGACCAGCGACAGGCGTTGACCGCTGCCGGTGTTCGCATCTATGGACCAGGCGCAACCGTGGCCCAGGATATTGAACCGGAATACATCACCGTTTCGCCTGACAGCACCACTGCCTGGGTGGCCTTGCAGGAAAACAATGCCCTGGCACAACTGGACATCGTCGCCGGACAGATTACCGGCGTCACGCCTCTGGGCACCAAGGACCATGGCGATGCGGCTAACGGTATTGATGCCAGCGACGAGGACGGTGGCATCGATATCCGTTCCCGGCCGGGGGTGGTCGGGTCCTATCATCCGGATAGCATTGCCGGTTACAGCGTCGGCGGTGCCACCTACATCGTCACCGCCAATGAAGGCGATGCCAGAGCCTGGGGCGAAGACAACCCGCTCTACTGGGCAGGTGATGCCAGTCAGGGCTTCGTGGAAGAATTCCGCGTCAAGCATCTGGTCCATGTCGATGGCTTTGCCCGGCGTGCTGGCGATGACCTCCCGCCACAGCTGAACGCGTTGGCTGCAGGCGCCCTGCTGAACCCGCAAGTGTTCGGTTACTGCGAGGCGGTGGATGGCGATCCGGGTGCTTGTCGCGACGACGGCGAACTGGGACGCCTGAATATTTCCTGGGTGGACGGTTACCGCAGGGACACCAATGGTGAACCAGTCATGTTCGATGCGAGCGGCACGGAGAATCCGGCCGGTGATCGAATCATGTATGACAGTCTCTCTTCATATGGCGCGCGCTCGTTTTCCATCTGGGATGCAAACGGCGATCTGGTTTGGGATTCCGCCGATCATTTTGAACGTTATCTCGCCAGCGCGGATTGCAAAGTGGGTAGCCAGCGCGACATTCCATGCAACGCCTACTTCAACTCCGGTCACGATGAAGGCGATGCCCTGGACAGTCGCAGCGATGCCAAGGGTCCGGAGCCAGAAGGCATAACCATTGGCGTACTGGGCGAGAAGACGTTTGCATTCATCGGCCTCGAGCGTATGGGCAGCATAATGGTCTATGACATCAGCAACCCGCAGGCCCCCAGCTTCGTTGATTACTTCAACACCCGCGAGGAATGGATCAGCGATCCGTCAGCCAATCTGTCAGCGGCAGGCGATTTGGGTCCAGAGGGGTTGGTATTCGTTCCGTCGGATCAGTCCCCAAGCGGCGAACCCTTGCTGATCGTGGGCAATGAAGTAAGCGGCACCACGGCAATCTATCAGATCAACTCGCTGGCTAATCCTGCCGAGTAATTCCGCGAAGCGGCAATCGACAGGCTTGACCTTAGATTGCCGCCTCCCAACACACTTATTCTGGCAGTTTTCAAAGAATTCCGGTTACAGGCTACACTTGTCAGACCAATACCCGGATATGGGGCAGTCGCTGACTCCCATGGAGAATCAATGACCGCAAAACGCCTCCTGCTGATCGCCCATGCTCCCTCAGACAACACTCGCCGGCTGGTTGAAGCCGTTGTGAAAGGCGCCCGCCACCCTAACATCGACAACGTAGAGGTGGACTGGAAGCCCCCGCTCCAAGCCACCGCCGCAGACGTACTCACGGCTGACGCGATCATTCTCGGCACCACTGAAAACCTCGGCTACATGAGCGGCGCGTTGAAGGATTTTTTTGATCGTAGCTACTATCCCGTGCTGGAAAAAAAACAGGGACTGCCCTGCGCACTCTATGTTCGAGCCGGGATGGACGGTACGGGCACCCGCCGGGCCGTCGAGTCGATAGTCACCGGGTTGCGCTGGCAATGGGTTCAGGACCCAGTGGTTTTCAAGGGCGATTGGGACGATGACTTTCTGCGCCAGGCAGAAGAGCTGGGAATGTATATGGCCGCCGGGCTCGACAGCAGCATTTTTTGATTTTTTCTGTAACCGAGCCTTCTGGGCCGCGCCGTTCACTCTTATACTCGCCCGATGGAACAACTCCTCGCATCCCTTGAAACCTGTTATCAGCTGGCTGAAGTACGCTTTCAGCGGCGCTTTGAACGGCCCACTGTGACTTTGGATCTCAAGGGGCAGCGCGCGGGTGTTGCCTATCTGAACCGCAATCTTTTACGCTTCAATGGACAGATGTACCAGGACCACAGCGACGATTTTCTAAAACAGACGGTTCCCCATGAAGTAGCCCACCTCATAGCCCATGCCCTGTATGGCGGCAGGATTCGACCTCATGGCTCGCAGTGGCAGGCGCTCATGATCGAGCTATTCGGGCTTCCGGCCAAGCGCTGCCATGACTATCCTGTGCCTGAAGGGCGACGTAGAACCAATTACGTTTACCAATGCAGCTGCCCTGGCCCTGTGCCCTTTACGGCCCAGAGACACGCCTGGGTGGGTCGCGGCAGACGCTACCAGTGCCGACGCTGCGGCACTATATTGCAGTTCACTGGCCAGCGAAACATTGCCTAGCCAGGTACGACTTCACCGGGCGTTCCTGCCACCAGTTCTACGTTACGCGAGCGAAGGCGCGTCTGCGGCCCGACGCAACGCTTCAATATAGGGACGCAATGAATATCCAAGCCGCGACTCCAGATCATCCGCCCAGCTCAGCATTTCGGGTTTGCTCAAGTGCAGACTTCCCGAAGCCGGGACGAACAACAGGATGTTGCCCTCCTCCACCGGCAGTTGGAGATACTCACTGCCGAACAGCTCTTCAAGCATCCGGGCAGCATAGGGTTGCCCCGTATCGCCCATCTGCCACTGGTTGATCACCATCACGCCTCCTGGTCTGAGCGCTTGGTGGCAAGCCCGGAAAAAGTCACTCTGCAGTTGCAGTTTCGATATGCCGCCCTCCATGTACAGATCCATGAACAACAAATCACAGCTGGCGGGCGCACCGTTTACATGAGCTTCGGCGCAGCCAATGCCAATATAGAAGCGTTCGTCCTGACTCAGCCCCAGCCAGCGACTGGCCAATTCCACTACCGCTGGGCGCAGCTCCACCGCAGTCAGCTTCTGCGGCTCAAAATACTTCAGCAGGCAGTTGGCCAGAGCACCACCGCCGAGCCCGAGCAGCAGCACATCCCTGGGCCGGCTACGCCAGAATAATCCCAGCAGCATTGAGCGCGTATAGTCGTATTCCAGCCAGGCCGGATCGGCAATGAAACTGCAACTCTGTTCGGTCTGTTCACCGAAATACAGAAATCGATACCCCTCTGCCTCGGTCACCTTTAGCGGGCCGAAATCGTCGCGCCGTTTTTCCAGCACAATTTCCTGGTCATTCATAAACAGGCGTTTCCAAAAGCGATAGAGTCGCTTGATCAGGGGGTTAGGGTGTTTAATGGACATCACTCAGGGTACCATCACGAGCCAATTTCCACACGACAAGCAACGACGGCAGAGCATTTATGACCGCAGACTGGACCCCCAATAGCTGGCGCAGCAAACCGGTAATACAGCAGCCTTCGTACCCCGATCAGCAGGCGCTGACCCAGGTCGAACAGACACTGGCGGAATACCCACCATTGGTTTTTGCCGGGGAAGCGCGGGAGCTACGTCGCCAGTTTGCCCAGGTCACCAGCGGGCGCGCCTTTTTGCTGCAAGGCGGCGACTGCGCGGAAAGCTTCGCGGAATTTTCTGCACCAAAGATACGCGACACCTTCAAGGTCCTGCTGCAGATGGCCGTGATCATGACCTTCGCCGCCAGTTGCCCGGTGGTAAAGGTTGGACGCATGGCCGGGCAGTTCGCCAAGCCCCGCTCGGCTGATGACGAGACGCAGAACGGGGTGACCTTGCCAGCCTATCGCGGCGATATCGTCAACAGCATCGCCTTCGACGCGGCCGGTCGCACCCCCGATCCGCAACGGTTGTTGATGGCCTACCATCAAGCCACCTCTACCTTGAATCTGCTGCGCGCATTCGCCCAGGGAGGCTTCGCCAGCCTCGACAAGGTACACCAATGGAATCTCGACTTTATCGCCAGCTCTGCCACCTCGGCGCGCTTCCAGCACCTGGCCGACCGTATCGATGAAAGCCTGGCGTTCATGCGCGCCTGCGGTTTCGACAATGTTCACAGTCCGCAACTGCGCGAAACGGCGTTTTTTACTGCCCATGAGGCTCTGCTGCTCAACTACGAACAGGCCTTTACACGCCAGGACAGTCTTACCGGCGAATGGTATGACTGTTCAGCGCACATGCTCTGGATCGGTGACCGCACGCGTCAACTCGACGGCGCTCATGTGGAGTTCATGCGCGGCATCAACAACCCGATCGGGGTGAAAACCGGCCCCACCACCGATCCAGACGAACTGCTGCGCCTGATCGACGTGTTGAACCCGGAAAACGATCCCGGCCGTCTCAACCTGATTGTGCGTATGGGCGCAGACAAGGTTGAAGCGCATATGCCCGCACTGGTCAGAGCCGTTGAACGCGAGGGCAAGCAGGTGCTCTGGAGTTCCGACCCCATGCATGGCAATACGATCAAGGCGTCGAGCGGTTACAAAACCCGGGATTTCGCACGCATCCTGGCCGAAGTGGAGCAGTTTTTTGCGGTTCACCACGCAGAGGGAACCTGGGCTGGCGGGATCCATATCGAAATGACCGGGCAGAACGTCACCGAGTGCATCGGCGGCGCGACCCCGGTTACCGAAGACGGGCTTTCCGACCGCTATCACACCCACTGCGATCCCAGGCTGAACGCTGACCAATCTTTGGAATTGGCGTTCATGATTGCCGAGACCTTGAAAAAAGCCAGGCGCTAGAGCCTTTCACCACCTGTTTGGGTGGTTTTCCACAGGCGGCCTGGCGCTTAATATCGGTGAGCCATAAGACCATTATGTCTCACCGAGGCTTCGTAGCAGTTCCTCGTATGGCATCACAACAACAACGAGGATACGCCATGTCTGTTCTGAACAAGCTGAAGCATGCTGCACTTGCACTGCTTGCACTCGCCCTGATGAGTGCAGGCACAGCCAACGCTATCAACCCCCCTGTTACTACCAGCGCGGATACCCTGATCCTGGGCGATTCAGTGTTTGCCCTAAGCGGGGATATTCATCAGTACCTGCAGGAAGATCTCAACGAAACCATTACTAGCCGCGCCCGCTCTGGCTGCCAGATGCTCGGCGGCAATATTATCTGCTCCCGCCGTTACGCAGTACCTGAGCAATACGCGAACGCGCCCAAGACAGGAATCAACACGTTGATCTTCAACGGTGGCGGGAACGACATTCAGTTCAGCAACTGTCGGCCGTCTCTGTCTGCATGTATGCCGCTGTTGCAGAACCTGGAGGACGAAATAGCCGAACTTGCGCAGCAGATGCAAGCTGACGGCATCGAAAACATCGTGTTTCTCGGCTACTACAACGCCGTCGGCGATGCCGAGGAGCTGCGTGAGATTAATGAGTACAGCATGGATCTGAAAGCCCGTACCTATCCGGGGCTGGGGATCACCTTCGTGGATGTTCGCCAGGCCTTTCAGGGTAACGAAGCCCGCTACATCGCCAACGATGGAATCCATCCCACCGCTGAAGGATCGCGCGTACTGGCAGATCTGATTCTCGAACATCTAGCGGACTGAGCCCACAAGCGTCGGGAGCTGGCCAGACCGGTAAGCTTCCGGCGAATTGCCTCCAAATCATTCGTTACGATCTGGCGCGCTTGAGGCGCATCCACTCATCAGCCCATAATGTGCAGCTTCGTATTACCCGCACAGGCTCCCCCCTATGTTTAGCTGGTTCGAACGTCGCCTTGACCCTTTTCCTGCCGAAGAGCCCCAGGAGCCGCCGCGCTCGCTGTTGGCGTTCTGCCTGCATTACACTCAGGGCGCCTGGCCCTATCTGATAGGCGCAGCCATATTGATGGCCGGCATTGCAGTTGCCGAGGTGTGGCTGTTCAGCTTCCTGGGCAACATCGTGGACTGGCTGTCGACGCAGAACCGCGAAACCTTTTTGCAGACCGAGGGCTGGAAACTCGCCGGGATGGCCTTTGTGGTGCTGGGCCTGTTGCCGCTGCTGATTCTGGTGAACTCGCTAATCAGCCACCAAACGCTCATGGGCAACTATCCCATGCGCATACGCTGGCTAGTACATCGCTATCTGCTGAAGCAGTCCATGGCGTTCTACCAGGACGAATTTGCCGGCCGCATTGCCACCAAGCTTATGCAGACTGCCCTGGCGGTGCGCGAATGCGTGATCAAGCTGATCGACGTGCTTAATTACGTAATCGTCTACTTCATCGGCACCCTGATTGTCGTGGGTATCGCCGACTGGCGTCTGGCCTTGCCGATGCTGGCCTGGCTGATCGGCTATCTAGTGCTGATGCGCCACTTCGTTCCTATCATGGGCCGGGTCGCTGAAGAACAGGCCGATGCGCGCTCGATGATGACCGGGCGGATAGTCGACAGCTACACCAACATTCAGACGGTCAAGTTGTTCTCCCATGCGCGGCGCGAGTCCACCTTCGCCCGCGAAGGCATGGATGGCTTCATGGTGACCGTATACCGCCAGATGCGCCTGGTCACGCTGGTGTATTTTTCCCTGTATGTGCTCAATGCACTGCTATTGCTAGGTGTATCCGGTCTGGCCATCTGGCTGTGGCTTAACGAAGCCGTCAGCATCGGCGCGGTGGCCGTCGCCATTGGCCTGGTACTGCGGCTGTGGGGCATGTCGCAATGGATCATGTGGGAGCTGTCAGCGTTGTTCGAAAATATCGGCACCGTGCAGGATGGCATCAACTCCATCTCCCGGCCGCAACTGGTCGAGGATTCGCCCACCGCCGAACCGTTGCGGGTAACCCGGGGCGATATACGCTTCGACAATGTGCAGTTTCATTACGGCAAGGGACATGGCGTGATGGAGCAGCTGAACCTGCATATCCGTTCCGGTGAAAAAATCGGCCTGGTCGGACGCTCCGGGGCTGGCAAGTCCACGCTGGTCAACCTGCTGTTGCGCTTTTATGACGTGGAAGGCGGACGCATCCTGATCGACGGCCAGAATATAAGCGACGTTTATCAGGACTCCCTACGCGAACACATCGGCATGGTAACGCAGGATACCTCGCTGCTGCATCGCTCGGTGCGCGACAACATCCTCTATGGCCGTCCCGATGCTACTGAGCAAATGATGCTGCAAGCTGCCCATAGCGCCAGATCGGATCGATTCATCGCCGAGCTACGCGATGCCAAGGGCCGACAAGGCTACGATGCTCATGTGGGCGAACGCGGCGTGAAGCTGTCCGGTGGCCAGCGCCAGCGTATTGCCATTGCCCGGGTCATGCTCAAGGACGCCCCGATTCTGATTCTCGACGAAGCCACGTCCGCCCTCGATTCAGAGGTCGAAGCAGCGATACAGGACAGTTTGAATACCTTGATGGAAGGCAAGACCGTGATCGCCATTGCCCACCGCCTATCGACCATCGCGGCCATGGACCGCCTGATCGTCATGGATCAGGGGCAGATTATTGAAGACGGAAGTCACAGGGAGTTGATCGAGCGCGGTGGATTGTATGCGCAGCTGTGGGCCCGGCAATCAGGCGGCTTTCTCGGTGAGCTTTAATGGCTACGCTGGCACCTTATTCCAGCCCGATATGCACGCTTAGGAACATCAGTACCGTGGCGCCAAGAAGATAGAGGAACAGGCTCCTGACGGGAGGTGCTTCAGCAGACCGCTGCTGCGCCGCCTGCTCTGGTGATTGCAGCCCGGTATTCGAGTCGACCAGAGGCGGATGCACAGTGACTATTTCCGGGACCTGCTTCCATTTGTCATACAAGACGAGCAACTGCGGCTCGAGCTCGTCCCGGTGGCAGGTCTTCTTTACGAGGGCGGAATCGGGCAGCAGAAAATGGTTGTCGTCTTCATAGACAATCCATGTTTCCTCCACTTTGGCGGACGCTACCCGCCCGCCCACCGGGGTAAGCGTCCAGGCCTGTGCCGCTACCGCCTCGGCTTCGCTGCACGGGCCGTGCGTCAGTGGGTAACTACGAGCCTCTGCCTGGATAAAGACCTCACCAAGGGAGGGGGTTTGTGCAGCAGCGGAATAGCCCATTAACTGAAGCAAATTGGAATCCAGCGTCAGCGACTGATTCGACCAATTGAGAAGCAAGCCTTTGGCGGAGCAGAAGCGGGAAAGTTCTTCAAGCGTTCGATTGACCACAACAGGCCTGCTGCCAGCAGGAGAGTCTAGCCTGTTCAAAAACGCTGTCGCTTCAGCTCGATCAGGCGTGGCGGTCAAGGCAACATTGCCCGACACATCCAACAACGCGGGCACCAGCATTCCATCCTGCAAACGCAACCAGACCGAGTAAAAAATGACATCATGCCACTGCCGGTATAACTCCGCCTTGCCGAACGACTTGTAGGTATTGATGAAATGCTCTTTGGTGGGCATCGGACTCCCTATCTGCAAATAGCTACTCAAGTTCCTCTGCGTAACGATAATTGCAAGAGCATGAAATTTGAAGGCTTATCTACGTGGCTCAATTCGCACAATTTGGCATTGTCTTCGTACCAACCTTTCCACTGAACGGCGAAGCGCATCTTTGACTTGAACATCGGGCCGATCCCCAGCAAAATACTGTATGCCCAACCAGTCATCCAGCGCCAAGCTTCAACCAGACGTTCCGGATTATTACTATCTGACGAATTTCGTTACGGCCTTGCGCTGGGTGTCGGCTCGCTATGATGATCTGCTCAACGACGATGAGCTGCAGTTTATCGCCGGCTTCGCCAGGCTGCCATTGACCAGTCAGGCACTGCTGGTCAGATTGGTCATGCGCAAGGGTCCGCATTTTCGACTGGACAAGCTGAACTACCCCGAAATAGGGAACGTCGACCAGGCAGCCGAACCGCTGCTTGCGGCGGGATGGATTGATGGCGCAGCGCAGCTGACTGTGCAGGAACTAATACCCCTGCTTCGCAAGGATGAGGTCATCAAGGCCTTCCCCCATGTCGAGGCACTCCGATCATTGAAAAAGCAGGACATGCTACCAGCCCTGGTAGAAGCGTATTCCGAGTCGAAGAGTTTTTCTCGCTGGAGTGCCAACGTGACCGTGCTATATACCCTGGTGATTGGGGATCTGTGTGACCGTTTGCGACTGATGTTTTTCGGTAATCTGCATCAAACCTGGTCGGAATTCGTCCTGGCTGACTTGGGCATCCTTCGCTACGAGCAGGTCCCACTGTCAGCCGAATCCAGGGGGTTTTTCTGCCGCAGCGATCTGGAGCAATACCAGTTGTTATGGCAATGCAGGAAGGACCTTGAGGCGAACGTCAGCCTGAGCGACATACTGAGCCGTCTTGACGACTTCCACAGCGTCAATCCTTATCTCGTCACCCGTCATGCCAGATTATTGTTCAAGATCGCCAGGCAACTCGAGCGCGACGGGAGCCACGAACAGGCTCTGGATCTCTATCAACGCAGCAGCTACGACGGTTCTTGTCAGCGGCGAATACGAATTCTCGAGAAGCTGGAACGGTATGACCAGGCCTACGCGCTTGCAAGCCTGGCTTATGACTCCCCCGAAAGCGATGCGGAAAAACAGTTGATCGGGCGCGCCCTGGCCCGACTCGGGCGCAAATTGAGACTGCCTATTCAGCCAGCGAACCGACCAGTGGCCGAGCAGAGAATAGACCTGACTCTGTGCTATCCCCAGGCGGGCAGCGTGGAGCAAGTGGTACGAGACCATTTGACGACGGCCGAAGCGCCGGTGCATTACGTCGAAAACACACTGATCAATAGTCTGTTTGGCCTGCTTTGCTGGGAAGCCATTTTTGCGCCCCTGCCCGGCGCTTTCTTTCACCCGTTCCACAGTGGTCCGGTTGATCTGCTGGCCCCGGATTTTTACCGCCGTCGGGCGGAGCATTTCGCCAGTTGTTTTGCCTGGCTTGAAACGGACGATTACAAACACCGGATCCGCGATACCTACCGCAGCAAGACAGGCGTTCAGTCGCCCTTTGTATTCTGGGGCGCGCTTGATGAGAACCTGCTGGAGCTCGCTCTGGATTGTTTGCCCCCCGCTCATCTGCGAGTCTGGTTCGAACGCCTGCTGACCGATATCAAGGCTAACCGTGCTGGGATGCCCGATCTCATCCAGTTCTGGCCGCAGGAAAAACGCTACCGCATGATTGAGGTCAAGGGCCCCGGCGACCGCCTGCAGGATAACCAGCGACGTTGGTTGGCACTCTGTGCTCAGCATGCGATGCCGGTGAATGTCTGCTATGTGCAATGGGCGGACACATGACTTACCGGGTCGCGGTGCGGGCGCTGTGCGAATTCACCGCGAAGGAAGGCGATCTGGACCTTCGGTTCACGCCCGCCCCCACGGCGCAGGAAGGTATGGCCGGACACAAGACAGTGGCTGCCAGACGCGGCGAGCATTACCTCTGCGAGATGCCGCTTGCTGGCAGCTATGCTGGTCTGACGGTGAGCGGTCGCGCCGACGGATACGATCCGCAGCTCAACCTGCTGGAAGAGATCAAGACACACCGGGGTGACGTAACGCGCATTCCACAGAATCATCGATTGCTGCACTGGGCGCAGGCCAAGATGTATGGCTGGTTGCTCTGCCAACAGGAAGGCCTTGATGAAATAGACCTGGCGATTGTTTATTTCAATGTCGTCAGCCAGAAGGAAACCACCTTTCGGGAACGCTTCGGTGCGCAGGCGCTACGGGATTTCTTTGAACTCCACTGCAGCCGGTTTCTGCAGTGGGCCGAGCAAGAGCAGGACCATCGGCTGGCGCGGAATCAAAGCCTGACGGTCCTGCAGTTCCCCCATCCGACCTTTCGCAAGGGCCAGCGCCAACTCGCCGAATCGGTCTACCGGGCGGCGCGTGACGGCCAGACGCTCATGGCCCAGGCGACTACCGGAATCGGCAAGACCCTGGCAACGCTATTTCCCCAGCTCAAGGCGTTTCCGGGCCAGCAGCTGGACAGACTGTTCTTTCTGACGGCCAAGACCCCCGGGCGACGCCTGGCCCTGGACGCATTGGCGACCTTACACTCCCAGCAAAGCGCCATGCCGCTGCGTGTGCTTGAGCATGTGGCCCGAGATAAAGCCTGCGAGCATCCGGACAAGGCCTGCCATGGCGAATCATGCCCCCTTGCCAAAGGCTTTTACGATCGGCTAGCCGCGGCGCGCAAGGCCGCACTGGAGCGGCGTTGGCTGGATCAGCAAGCCGTCAGACAGGTCGCACTGGAGCATCAGGTGTGCCCGTACTACCTGAGCCAGGAGCTGTGCCGGTGGGCCGACGTGGTGGTTTGCGACTACAACTATTACTTCGACATGGCAGCCCTTCTGTTCGGGCTGACTGTGCTCAACGATTGGCGCGTTACGTTGCTGGTGGATGAGGCGCACAATCTCATCGAGCGGGCCCGGGGAATGTATACCGCAGAACTGGATCAGGCCCGGTTCAACGATCTTCGCAAGGTGGCCCCGGCCGGCCTGAAGAGCGCTCTGGAGCGCGTCGGCCGACACTGGAACCAGCTGCATCGGGATCAGGAAGTTGATTACCAGGTTTATCCTGCGATCGCAGATCTGTTCATCATGGCCCTGCAGAAAGCCGTCAGCGCCATCACTGACCATCTAACCGATCAACCCGCCGGCAACGAGGGTGCCCTGCTGAGGTTTTATCTGGACGCGATGCTTTTCTGCCGTCTGGCCGAAGCCTATGGCCCGCATTCACTGTTCGATATCACGCGGCACCCGGGCGCGGGCAAGCGGACGCTATCATCACTCTGCCTGCGCAACATAGTACCCGCCCCGTTTCTGTCGCCCCGCTTCGCCGCGGCCCACAGCGCCACGCTATTTTCGGCGACCTTGAGCCCTCAACATTATTACGCGGACCTGCTTGGATTACCCAAGCAAGCGCAATGGATGGATGTCGAATCGCCCTTCGAGGCCAACCAGTTGGACGTGCGTATCGTTGGCAACCTCTCCACCCGCTACCAGCACCGGGTCTCCAGCCTCCAACCCATCTGCGATCTGCTGGCCGAGCAGTTTCGCGCCAAACCGGGCAATTACCTGGCGTTTTTCAGCAGTTATGCCTACTTGCAGCAGGTGCTTGACCATTTCAATGCTGCCTACCCGACGATTCCAAGCTGGACACAGTCTCGCAGCATGAACGAGACGGACAGGCAGCAGTTCCTTGACCGGTTCACTGGGGCTTCCCAAGGTATCGGCTTTGCTGTGTTGGGCGGGGCTTTCGGGGAGGGAATCGACCTGCCAGGCGACCGCTTGATCGGGGCGTTTATTGCTACCCTGGGATTGCCCCAGATCAACCCGATCAACGAGGAAATAAAAACCCGAATGCAGACGATGTTCGGCGATGGCTACGACTACACCTATCTTTTTCCCGGCATTCAGAAGGTCGTTCAGGCTGCCGGGAGAGTCATCCGTTCAACGGAGGATCGCGGTGTGGTCTACCTGCTGGACGACCGATTTGGCCAACAGGCCGTGCGCAGTCTGCTACCCGCCTGGTGGCGCCCCGCCAGGCATTTGTACAGCCGGCCGGCCGACGTGCCGACAGCGCTGGCAGCCTTCCCGGTCAACTCCTAGCCATGGCTATCAGCGACTGAGCATAAAGGTGTCGTACTCCAGATCGTCCAGCGCGTTGTTCAGACGCATCAGGCCCAGCAGCACGCAGCAGATCAGCGATACGGTGAAGCCGTACCCGAAAAAACTCGGCCCAAGGTATTGGCTCAGCAAGGTCAGCAAGATGTTCAGAACCACGAACAGCAGACAAAGCTCCAGCACCACGGCGCGTTTGTCCAGATAGAAGAATACGTTGAGCAGAGCCATGAACAGCACTTGAATGCTGACGCCCACGACGTCCACGTAGAAGAGCGGCAGGTAATACTGCGACATGCCGAGCCAGTCCAGGAGACTGGGCGCAAACAGGAAGATCAATACCACGGTGATCCCCTGCACCTTGCATATTTCCTGCAGCCCCTGGCGAATCGACAGCGTCATCTCGTTTTTCAACTGACCGATGTGCTGTAGGGTCTGTCCATCGCGGATAGCGCTGAACAGGCGTTCATACCATTCGGCAAAGTCGGTCTCGATACGGACCAAAAATACCGCCATCCCTGGAATAATGGCCAGATAGGCCAGAAAAATCGGCAGATCGTATAGCATCGACGCCCGTAGCGGGCCTATCACCTGATCCGAGGTGGCGGGGTTAAACCAGAAGATGAACTTGTCGACCCAGATGCCCAGGTTATAACAGAGCCCGGTGGCGAGCAGACTGAGGAACACCTTGCTGCGGTCGAGAAAGTCGAAGGCAATCAGGCGATCGGACTGGTATTCGCGAAGAATATCGAAGAGAAACAGGAACAACAGGCTGCTATGGCCAATCAGCAGGGCCAGCAGCAAACCATCCATTTGCCAGGCGCGCAGCACGAAGGCGCTGCCAACCATCAGGGAATAGCCGAGAAACATAACCAGCAGGATACGGTTATAGGCTTTCATGCCCGACAAAAAGATAATGACCAGCCACAGATTGCACAGCACGACAAAATTGGACAGCACCAGCAAGCGATAGATGAATGGCTGATCGAACAGAAACCAGAGAATGACGCACGCCAGCAACCCAGCGCCAAGGGTAACCAGCAGCAGAATGCCCAGCAGATTAGGCATGATCATGTCGTAGCGCCGCTCGAATAGCCGGTCGGAGACGAAGCGGGTAAAGAACAGTTGCAGGCCGCCAGTGAGAATCAACGAGCTCGCCATCAGGTAGGTGACCGTCACCAGGAACTGCCGTACCAGCACGTCCGGCGTCACCACCCCCAGGCTCAGAAAGCCGATCAGCATCACACTTATGATGGACAGTACCCAGGGGCCCGAGCTGATCAGACCGGCGTATACGTATGCTCGCAGGGTGGCCGTATAGGAATCCCGGGAGAGTATCTTGCGCAGCTCAAAACCTATCCCAGCCATGTCAAACCGTCTCCATCGCAGCGCGATACAAATCCCGGTAGCGGGTCAGCATCAGATATTCACCATAGTATCGGTTGACCCGCGCCAACCCACTTGCCTGTGCCGCCTTCCAGCGGTCCGGGTTGCGCAGCAGGTCAAGCACCGCCCGTGCGGTCGCCTGTGGATCGGCAATCGCCACCACCTCACCGGCCCGCCCCAGCGAACGATCCTCTGCGCTACCGCCTTCGATCAACTCGCGGCAGGAGCCCACATCACTACTGACCACCGGGGTGCCTGCACACCAGGCTTCGAGAATCACCAGCGGTTGCGCCTCGCTGATGGAGGTAAGCACCATTACGCCGAGCTGGGGCAAAATATCGCGGATCTGCTGAAAGCCTAGAAACTGAACCTTTCCCTCAAGGCCAAGACTGCTGACCAGACTGTGACATTCAGCGGCGTATTCTGCATCTTCGTCCTCCGGGCCTACGATCCAGCCCTGGGCTTCGGGCATGGCGCTCACCACCCCCCTGATAGCGCGAATAAAGGTTTTCACATCCTTGATCGGCACCACGCGTCCGATCAGACCGATAACCGGCGCAACGCCTTCGGGTCGATCAGTCAGTACCTTGCGCCAGAGCTCCAGATCAATGCCGTTGGGGATGACCTGTGCGCGTACGGAGTCAGCGCCGTCAAGGATCTGCCGCTGGCGGTTGCCTTCGTAAAGGGCAATAACCGGGTCGGCAGAGCGGTACACCATAAGTCCGACGCGCTCGAAGAAACGGATCCATAACAAGCGGATGTAGCCTGTACCCGGATCAAGACTCGTGCTCAGCGCTTCGTCCGGATTTTCGGCGATCCAGCTGGCTTGAGCGAGGTCGATCTTGCGTTCCTTGGTATAGATGCCATGTTCGCTGAGGATATAGGCGCAGTGCCAGCGTCGCTTGAGAATACAACCCATCAGGCCAGCGTAGCCGGTCGACACTGCATGCAACACTCGAGCCCGGGGCATGCGGTTGGCAGCTTCGGCCAATAACAGAATCGGCGCTTGTATGGTCCGCAGGGTCCAGAAATAGTTGATGAATGACGGGTCCGTGCAGTGCTGCAAATAACCCTTGCTTACGGTGTTCCAGCTGGAGCGGCTGCGCATAACGTCCTGAATGCTCAGATCACCGCGGGCCAGGGCGTCGAGTACTGCTTCGCCTGCTCCTTCGGCCGGATATTCAGGATGATGAAAGTAGCGGTATAGATTATCCAGGTCCTCAGCGGGTGCCTTGCCAATCCCCCCCCTGACGGAGGACCGGAACTGCCATGACTCTTCGATGAAAACCTCTTCGATATGCACGACATTGGCAGGGACCTCATAATGCCGTCGAGGATAAGCCTCGCGTTGCCCGCCTATGAACAGCACCGAAAAGGTCACCTCCGGCAGACCCAGTATCAACTGATTGATCCAACTGGACACACCACCGCGGACATAGGGCCACGTGCCTTCCAGCAGCAGGCAGACATCAGACACGGGCACCACGCTCGGACTTTGATTCTTTCTCACGCCCAGTACCTCTTCAGCGCCGCGAATGGCGGCCGTCTGAGCATTTCTTCGGGTAATCGGGCGAGCAGGGCGGGAACCGCTGCGTAATTACCCGACAGAAACGCGGCTTCTGCCAAAAACGGGGCGACCTTGGGAAAGGCAATTCCGCCCTCTTCTGCCCGATCAAAACATAATCGGGCCTGATCCAGGTCACCCTGCTCCAGCGCGATACGTCCGCTCAGCAACTCGAGCTCCGGATTGTCTTCTATCGACAGTGACTTTTCGCTGTGCTCCTGAGCCTGCGCCAGTATATGGTCCAGCACGCTGCCCTGGGCCAGCCCAAGATAGGCCAATTCCCAGTACCAACGCGCCAAACCCGCGTGCAGCGGGGCTCGAGCCTCTTCGGAGACCTCTTCGAGGCGCGCCAGGAGCTTTTCAATACGCTGGTTGATACGGCTTTCCTTCTGATCCAGCATCGAATAGGCGAGCAGGCGGACATCATCGGCCGGGTCGCGCAACGCCAGCTTCAAAATCGGCACGGCCTCATGGCCAGCCATGCGCCGCGTTGCCAGAAGCGCCGTCAGACGTTGTTCCGGATCGCTGGCCAGGTGCAGCACATCCTGCAAGCCGCCATCCTGAAACATCGGGGATTTTCGCTGCTCCAGGGGACGGAAAGGCAACGCCGGCACTCCCGTTGCCTGCCATACCTGCTCTTCATGGCGGCGCTGGGTGTACAGCGCCGGGAACACCGCGGCGACCACACCGATAGCGCCCAGCAGAGGGATGAAAAAGGCGATACTGAACAGAAACAGTGGGGCCCAGGGCAGCGGCCGACGATAACGGCCCGGTAACAGCAACCACAGCGCAACGGTCAGCAGCACACAGGCCGCCGCATGGGGCAACACGGACAGCATCAACCCCTCCGCTATCGTGGGGTTGCTCATCAGGGCCGCCCAACTGCTGGCCTCGAAGACCAGCGCGCTGCTAAATAGCCACTTGACGGTCATTCAGCGCGCACTCGGTAAACAGAAAATGGAGGAGACCGGCACGGTTTCCGGACGGTTCCAGCTCGTAATGCATCAGGTGCAGACCCAGCTCCGTAAAGCCACGGTTTTGGCCAAACCGCTCCGCGAGCAACTGCTCGAGGCGCTTGATATAACCCCTCGCCCCTTCAGCGGAGGTCAGGGGCATCAGGATCAGCACGCAATCGCGGCCTCGACCGTTGCGCACCCGCAGCTGCAGATCAAGACCTCGCTGGCTGTCAGCGAACACGCGCATCAGCTGTTCATTCGGCTCATTCAGTTCCAGCACGATCAGGCTGCCCGACAGGTTATGCTGCTCCACATCTATCAGCGCGCGTCGCAACTGCTGCGAAAAGCTCTGCGAGTCAGCGTCGTCCAGCTTCAGGGCCTTCGCGTCGCTTTGCAGAAGGTCTGCAACATGGCCAGCCAGCAAGGCGAGCAGACTCAGGGTGCGGTCATTGAAGACGAAGAAGGGCATTTTGCGTATCGCCAGTATCGCCAGCAGATTGTCCTCCGTATCGATTAGCGGAACACAGGCCTGGAGTGAAGAAAAGCTGCGGTGCTCTCCCCGCTCGATGAACTCTTCGCGAACACTAACCAGGTCACCTTTTTCGATACACAGACGAACCAACGGATCATTACTGTCGAGCTCTGCCATTTCACCCATCGCCGCCAGTGGCATGGGTGCCAGCCGTTCGCGGTTTTCCACCAGATAAAGCGCTGCGACCCGTAGCGAGCCGTATTGTCCCAGCAGGGCCAGAATAGGCTCGGCAAGCGAAGTCAGCGCCTCCTTGTGTTCTTCCAGTTCCCGCATCCGCTCACGCAAGATGAGCAGCGAGCTGCGCAGGCTCTGGTCACTGCCGGCGACCCTCTGCTCCAGCCTGTCGTGGGAAATACGCAGAATCTGATGCGCGCGGGTGAACTCGTCCAACCGATACTGCCGATACTCATTGGCCATTTGCAGGCGCTGAAGACGACGCTCCCACAGATCGCGGAACTCGCCGACCAACATGCTGCTCACCAGCGTGCCGATAATGTATTTCGCCGGCATGACTTCATAAGCAGGCAGCCCGCCATTGCGAAGCACCAGCAGCGTCGCTACCAGAATGGCCGCACTGGCCAGAGCCTTGACGAACCCGTAACGGACGCCGACCAGCAAGGGAGCCAGAAGTGCCCAGGGAAACCCCCCAGTCTGCAATGGGTCGTTGGGAGTCAACCACAAGCCCAGTCCGATCGCCAGGGCCGTCAGCGAGACTGTTTCAAGCCACGAACCCACACCGCTGGCTCGTGGGGCCAGGCTATAGTCCTTGTGCGGAGAGTCAATCATCAGTCAAGCCGCAACTCGTCGACCAGTTGATCCAGTACCTGCTGGGCGGTACCGGCCAGGCTCTCCCTTGACCAACCAGCCCGGGCGCCACTATTGCTCCAGAGGACCTGCCCGGAAGCGGGGTCCAGAATTCGAAGACTGATACCCACTGCCGGCTCGCCATCAAGCCCGTTCTTGTACTGCCACTCCTCGACGCTGCCGCTAATTACGTACTCAAGCTCTTCCTGACGAGCCCAATCCATTGCGCTTGCCAGGCGTTCGCGGTCGTCCATCAAGACCATGTCGCCCTGTTGGACGAAGGGATAGACACGCGGCCGCAAGCCCTTGGCGCTCAGCGCACTAAGCAGTATCTGTTCGCTGCGCTCTCCGGCTTGCGGGGTTTGTGAATAGTTGACCAAAGGCACCAGCCCCCAGCGGGCGTCGCGCGGCAAGGTCGGGCTATCGGGGCCGGTAAAGCTGGTGCAACTGGCCACTAGCATTGTCGCTAGCGCCAGTGTCAGGCTACGTATGGATTGCATGGTGATATCTCCTGTTGTCTTCTTCGTTCAGCGTCCGAAACGTGTGCTGTAAATCAAATTGAGTGTGCCGCCGGGCTCGCCTTCGCCCCCTCGGGGAGCGGACTGATACCCGACGGTAAAAGCCAGTTCGTCGTCTCCGACTAACTCAGCCCCCACGCCCGCGTTAATCCCATAGGTAAAAGTGCTGTCGGTCCACTGCCAGCCCGCCAGCACGTCGATCAGCCAGGTGTATTGCGGATGTGATCGGTTGAGCGCGCCGGGAAAGCCCCGGTGCAGTGAACTGCCGACGTAGAACCGTCCGTATTCTTCTTGCAGCAGCGCCTGGGGTATTGCCTGATCGAGTCGTAGCGGGCTGGCTGCGTCGCCTAGCAAATCGAGCAATTGCCCGTTACGCAGATCGTTGCGCTGATAGTCGATACCCGTGCGGGTCACCCAGGTGGGGTTGTCGAACTCCTGCACCTGCGTCAGCTCCATGCTCAGCGCCCGGCCATTGCCCAGCGCTTCGCCGTAACGTGTTTCGTATCGCCTGTGGGCCAGCGACCAGGAGAACTGGTCACGCGCAGTAAAACCATGACGGCCAGCCAGCCACAGCGAATCCTGCGCGCCCAGGGCTCGCATCAGCCCGCTTTCCCTACTCTCGCGCTGCCAGTCGATGCCCAGTGCCAACTGATCATTCGCAGTCAGCTGCCAGCTCCGGGACACACCAAAACCATGACGGTCCTGATCGTTCCTGATGCTCAAGTCCACCGTAAGGCTTACCCCGCCGCTCTCAAGCTCGCGACCCAGCAACAGCTCCAGATTTCGTTCCGGGCCGATCACCGCCAGATCGACGGAATCAGCCTGATAATGGACCTGGCTCAGAACCAGGCTGGCGTACCAGTCATTGCCCAGGTTGCGCGCCAGCGTCATCTTCGGACCGCGAATCTTCAGTCCACCAAAGTCCTGCCTGCCCCAGCTCAGCTGCAAACCCTGAGGCTTGCGCTGGTGTAGCTCGACCGCCTGGCGCCGTAGCTGCTCGCGGATTACGCCGGGCTGGTTGTGGCCAAGTCCCGACAACGCCGTGCCCAGCGCCTGGCCTGACCGCCCGAGCCGGTTAAGCGCCTCTACGCGCTGCGCAGGATCGAGGTCTGAATTTGCCAACAGGCTTTGCAACGTCGCCCGGTTATAGGTGCGCAATGCTTCCTGAATATGGTCGTAGCGATCAATTTTCAGGCCTCGCGCGCGCCCCCAGGCCAGCCACTGATCCTTCTGTGTTTCCTGATTGGTGCTTTCCAACTGGTAAATCAACCTGTCGAACCACAGCTGTAGCATCGCGGTAGACCCATCCTGCCAGCGCAACGCGATGCCCTGAGCCTGCCGTGGCGAATAGGCTGCTGCAAACAAACGTAACCAGACGGCATAGCGCTCCGGCGACCCGCTGCCAGGTTCCAGCTTGATGTTGGCAGCAAGTGCTCGGCGCAATCGTTGTGCCTGGTCGAACCGCCCAGAGGCCTCCAGCGCATCGACGTAAGCGGCTTGAACCAGCCAGTCGTTCGGATTAGAACGCAGGTATCGGCGGAACCATGCCAGCGCCTGATCGTGACGACCGAGCAGCTGATTGGCTGTTGCAAACGGCAGCCAGAGCGAACCGCTGCGCGCGGCGAAGGGGCGCCATTTATGCAACAGCATGGGGAGCTCGGCATGACGGCTATGGTCAATGTAAAACCACAGCAACCGCTCACGAATCAGTGAATCGTTGGGAAAGCGCTCCAGGCCCGATTTGTATATCAGCTCAGCGTCGCTGGTGCGGTTTTCAAGCTCTGCAAAGGCTCCACGGGCAAGCAATACGCCTGGATGGGCCATGGCCGATGGACTGGAACCAGCATTTTCCAACAGCGCACCCAACAGGTCCTTATCAGCCAAGGTCTGCGCCAGATCAAGCGAGTCGACAAGCCGACGAACATCGCCGGTTCGCTCCCAGCTTGCCACCTGCATCTCGAGGGCACGCCGGGGTTCCACTTCCCGGTAAAAGCCCATCAGTTGCGTTTCTTCACTGAAGGTCAGCGTTATTCCTTCTTCGAGCATCCGTTCGTAAGCAGCATGCAGCGCTTGGTCTTTTTCCAAATCCCAGGCCAGACCCGCCAGGGTGCGCCAATAATCGGGATTGGCTTCATTGTGGTTATTCGCATTCAGTACCGTCCAGGCCAGCTGCGGCTGGTACAACTTCCAATGCAGGCTGGCCCAATCAATCCGTTCCACGGTACTCAATGGGAAATGGGTTGCCATGGCCTGCCAGATATCGGCTTCAGCACCGTGCTGATGAGTATTTTCAAGGTTCTGAATCAGACGCAGCCACGCAAGACGGTGCCCCGGATGACTATGCAAATAGTTGCGCAACCACTCCTCAGATTGATCGGGCGTGCCGCGTGACTCCTGCGCGTAGATAAGCGCATCCAGTTTTTCGTCGCTTAGGCGTTGGGATGGGGATTGACCCACCAACAGCGCGATTCCACGGTCGAAGTCGTAGACCTGAAAGGCAAGGCGCCAGGCGTGCTCTCTGACCGCGGGATCCTCACGCAGATCGAGATAACGAATCCAGTAACTCAGCGCTTGCGGATTATTCCCGGTCCATTCACCCAGGCGGGCCATGTCTTGGAGCAATTCGAGATCTTCGGAGCGCATCGCCAGCAGCAGCTGTCCGACCCTCCACGCGTCGTGAATATCTCCCGAGGCCAGGCGCATGCGAAATTCGGCCGCAAGCACCTCGGCATTGTTTGGCTGCAACGCTTGCCAGTGGCGGAGAATTTGCTCTGCCAGATCGTAACGTAACGCATTGGTAGCGACGCGCACGCCCTGCTTCAGCCATGCTGCATCGGACTCTGAAGCGCTAAGTAGATGCAGTTCGTCAGTCAGGAGCCGTGACGCGTGATCATCGGCGCCCACTGCCAGCAGGGCGTCGTAGGCCAGACGCAGATAGTCTGGCCCGTCAGCCAACTTGTCGCTGGTCGCCAGCAGATCCAGATAGATCATGCTGGCCTTGCCCGGTTGATTGCTTGCCAGATACCAGCGAGAGGCTGCCTTAAGGTTTTCTACACGCTGTTCCGGAAGACGTTGCGACAGATCATGGAAGACATCCGCCGCCAACCAGGGCATTTCCATGCGTAACGCCAGCTCCGCCAACTTTTGTAGCCGGTGTGCTGGTAGCCCGCTGCGATCAAAATTGAATAGCTGCGTCCGTGTCCAGGCGAGCCTCTGCGCATCCCCGGCGTGTAGCGCCACCAGGCCGTCGATGGTAAGACGATAATATTCGGCCAGCAGCGGGTCTGGCTCCGGCCAATTGAGCAGATGCAGCCGGGCACGGTCGTACTGGGCCAGTTCGACCAGCAGTTCGACCAGTTCCAGACGCAGCGTGACGTCCCCAGGCCGGGCGCTAAGAAGCAATTCGGCATAGTTTGCCGAGACCGCATCAGGGCGCTGACCGTCCGGCAGGAAGACTTCTTCACTGTTGTAGGTGAGTACCAGCAGACCACCCATGGCGGCGGTTGAGAGCGCCAGCGTCCAGGGCCTCAGCAGACTTACCGGTTTACTCGCAGATGAGTTGCGCATCGCTCACCCGCCTGTTGGGTAGTTCAAAATGCCACAGGCCATCCGCAGCCCGCCCGTTGATACGTTGCGCGGTCAGTTCAACACGACAGGGCGTAGCCGAGCGCACGGAGAACCTCAGCGGAAACTCACCGGCGAAGGAGAAGCGCACCTGCCGTTCATTCAGGTATCGCCATTGGGTCAGCGGTATATTCGCCTGTTCAAGGGCTGGCGCAGGGTCTCGCTCCGGTCTAAGCACCAGCAACGCTTGGTCCCCGCTCAGGTGGATGTATCGCCCCTGCGGAAGCTCACGCACCCCTGCGACCCCCTTGGAGGCAACCAGATCAGGCCAGCCCAAAGCAGGATCAAGACGAAGGGTACGCATTCCCTGCAGGGATCGTACTTGCCAGGCGCCGTCAGTGGTTCGCGCAAGGCTCGAATAATAAAGCCCGTGGACGCGGCGAACATAATCGCTCATCCACAACGAAATCGGTTGCTGGTCCAGCATGTGCTGATAAATCCCGTCCATTACCTTGATGGACGCTTGTTTGGTTCCGGAATAAAAATGGTAATAAAGATGTAGCCCCCGCAAACGGCGCGGTGCATCGGTCAGCTCAAAGGTGTCGATGACATTGCGGAAACCGTAATACGGCCCCTGCCAGAGATTGGTATAAAGATTCTCGTTGATGATGGGCGCATAGACATGCAAGCCGCCGTCGGTTGGCCGCAACAGGGGATAAATCTTGGTGAGCGAGGGGTCGGCCCTGGTAATGGAGGTCGCGCCTCCATTCACATTTAGCAGCCCGGCATCGTACGCCAAGCGGACAGTCGCAGCGTCCGGCAGCGCATCGCCCGACCAGAAGATCATTTTCACCGGCTTTTCGGGGGTGGTGAGACGACTGTTGATATAATCCCGCGCACCGATGATCTCGCGCTCGAAATCGAGGGTCTCATAGCCGGGTATGGCCATGTTGAGCCCGTATTGCGGCTGAAAATCCTCGCGCAGCCTGGCCTTGTCCGGCTGCCAGTAGAAGGGGTGGCTGAACGAATGACTCGCGACCTCGACCTTATCCAGGGCGAATATCCGTCTGGCAATGGGCTCAAGTTCAGCCGCCAGATACGGAAACATCCCGCGGGGTCCAATTTCTCCTTCGATCACCGAGACGGAAGTCAGCAACGGGTGCGGCTGGATAAACATTTCCAGCACCGATCGACCGGCATAGGGAGTGCCAGGCATTTCAGCGCGTGACGGAAAGCCATCCCCGTCGATATGCACCGTAGCTATTCGTCTGCCGTTTTCGGTCGTGGTGTCGGGGGCAGGCAACGGTTGCAGACGCAGTGTCCGCTGCAGAAACGCAAAGGGGTTAAGGATCCAGCGGCGCGAATCGACCCCTTCCTCGTAGACATAGGGCGCAAGCGCGATTCCGCCCCATTTGCCCACCGCCACCGGTGTGTATTGCTCCCCGGCTCCGTCAGTGATCACCAGCGCCGCGCTCGGGCCGTGGTCCATCATGGATACCGGGAGAAGCCCGCGTGTGCGCGGCACCAGCGGCGCTTCAAAACTGCCCAGAAGGCTGGCGTCGTGCTCAAGTATCTGGGCGCCCTGGGCGACCTGGCGACTGCTCAAACGAAGGCCCAGCCTGCGCAACAGCGCGGCGTTATCGATCGGCAGTCCGGCAACGAACGCGAGGGGCACTTCCTCATCCAGCCGGGCTTCGATCCAGGTGTTGAAATCGTAGGAGTCCTGCGGCGAGCCGCTACTCATCCAGATGATTACCCCGGCGTAGAGACCGGCGGCTCGCTGACGCGGCAGATTGCCGTCAACGGCCAGATAATCGACCCGGTAGCCAAGATATTCCAGCAGTCCGCCTAGGGAAACGTGACCAGGGCTTTTCCACAATTCACCTTCACGGGGATCGTAGAGCAACGCGATACGACGGGGCACCACCTCAACAGACCCAACGCCGAGGTAGTCGAACTCAGGCGTGCTGACGAATGGAATAAAACCTTCATCCACCAGGCGACTGGCCAGTTGCCGGGCCTCTTCACGGCGCTGCGGTGGTAGATACTCGATGGCCACAATAGGAATGTTGCTGGCCTGTAGCGGCTTGAGCTTGCCAGCCAGCCACTCGCGATCTTCCGGCGGCACCGCTCGATACTCCCCACCCAGCGGGTCCCAGCCAGCATGAATGGACTCGACCGCGACCGCCACCGGTATGCCTTGAAGATCGGAAATCACCTCGAACCCACGGTTGAAAAATAATCGCAGATCCGGATAGCGGCGGTTGAGATCACGCAACAGGCTAACCAACGCATCCCGCTGTTGCACGTGCCTGGCCTCAGGAAGAAGCATGAAACTGTCCAGCGTATCCAGAAACAGTCCGGCGTACCCTTGGGAGTGGAGCTCCTCTGCCCGCTTCAACACATAGCGGCGCCATGCCGGCTGGGTCAGGTCCATTACCTGACTTTCCCACGCCTCGTTGCGAACCTCGCTGGCGGCGCTTTCGAGCAGCGAAGGTTCCACCTCCGCCTCGTACTGGCCCAGTTCGCCGACAGACAGGTATGCAAAGGGCAGAACACCCTGATCAACAAGAAAGGTTAGATTTTTGTTATCGAGATGGGCCGGCTCCAGCACAACCCAGTCAAACTGGACCAGCTCCGGCAATGGGGGATGCGCTGCATACCAGAACGCAACACTGGCAGGACCAGCCTGCTGCGCTTGGGCAAACAACGGCAACGTCAACAACGCCATCAGCCACGCTGCCCATGCCTGGCTGCCCCGCCTTCTCTGTCGGCGACAAACCCTGCCAACCATTTAGACACTCCCTGTGGCATGTGACGGCAAGGATAAAACAAGCCTTGCCGGTTCCATAAAGCCTGCCAACGTCAATAAAACGTCTCTGCCAAATGTGATGTCAAAATGATAACAGTAGCGCTGAAGCGCCCGCAACTTAATAGATAGTTGGCAAGACTTTTACACAGGAGAAGCACTCAAGCACGCCGCTGGCAACCCGCGCTCGCGGGTCGTCACAAGGGCAATCAAGCACTGCGCACATTGAAGGCAGGAACTAGCTCTGGACGGCTTCAGGAGATGCGATTGCAGCCGGAACGGCTGCCGAGGGCGAACTGCCCGCTTTCATGCAGGAGCTGACACCTAACACGGTAAGCATCACGGCCGCACAGTAAAAACCGAAACGCTGGCCGAAGCTCCTGACCGAAGCACGCGGCGCTGCTGTAGGCTGTGTAGCCAGGGATTGGGCAATGGGGGCTCTTGCTTCTGCGAACTTCCGCGCCAATTGATCGTGGTAGTAGATACCGCAGACGCTACAGGATGGACGCTGTCCTTCAGTATAGCCATGAGCATAACCACATGCTGGGCATTCCATCGAATACTCCTGTTTCGCTGGATCAGCGGAGAATGAACTTTTGGAGCCCTGGTGGGTCACTATCGCCGGATAGTGGCATGGGAAAACCGAAGCGGCAATACCTCCCCTCGAGCAGAGGCAGAAAATATTGCTAGTTTGCCCGACGGGTACGTCAGCGTGACAGTATTCAGCTTCGTCCACTTTTCCTGATAAACTTGCCCGCTTCTGGCTCAGTCCCGCCCCCGCGGTCGATCACTGAATCTCATCCAGTCCAGCCTTGAACGCGTCTGCGATTCGCAGCAGGACTTGCACTAGTGGGTACTCCGATGCAGGCAAGACACCCCGCCCCGCCAATGATCAAGCGCCCTGGCCCGTCCCGGCGGTTCTGCGTTGCGCCTATGATGGACTGGAGTGACCGAAATTTTCGGTACTTTGCGCGCCTGATCAGCCGTCACGCCCTCCTCTATACCGAAATGGTCACCACCGGCGCTGTCATTCACGGCGACCGGAAACGTTTTCTTGGCTATAACGCTGAAGAACAGCCATTGGCATTGCAGCTAGGCGGCAGCAATGCCAAAGAGCTTGCCACTTGCGCCGCGCTGGCTGAAGAGGCCGGTTTTGCCGAAGTGAATTTGAATGTCGGCTGCCCTAGCGACCGTGTGCAGAACAACCTCATCGGCGCCTGTCTTATGGCGCATCCGGAGTTGGTGGCCGAAGGTGTCAGAGCCATGATGGGTTCAAGTGGTTTGCCCATTACCGTCAAACACCGTATCGGCATAAACGGCCGCGACAGTTATGAAGAGTTGCGTGATTTTGTCGGCGTGGTTCATGAGGCAGGTTGCGATACTTTTATAGTGCATGCCCGAATCGCCATTCTCGAAGGGCTTTCACCGAAGGAAAATCGCGACGTTCCGCCACTGCGTTATTCGGTAGTTCATCAGTTAAAGGCAGATTTTCCGCAACTGGAAATCATCATCAATGGCGGCCTGACTGCTCTGGACTGCATGTCCGAACAGCTGCGGCAGGTGGATGGCGTCATGGTCGGCCGCGAGGCCTACCACAATCCCTACATGATGGCGGACGTTGACAAAAAAATCTTTGGTAATGAAAGCCCAGTGCCCAGCCGCCTCGACGTGCTGGAGGCAATGCGTCCCTACATCGTCAGGCATCTGGCCCAGGGTGGCGCCATGAACCACGTCACGCGGCATATGCTCGGGTTGTTCCAGGGTCTGCCAGGGGCGCGGCATTTTCGCCGCCAGCTGAGCAGCGCGCTGCATCAGACGGACCAGCCCCTGGCATTGTACGACACGCTAATCGACGAGATGTCGCATCGTCTGCAGCCCCGGGATTGCCCCGTCGAACAGGCTTGAGGTAAGGTCAGGGCATCTTTTTCAAACACAGACATGCCCAATGACCAGCAAGCTAGACAGCCTTAAACAACACACCCAAATAGTCGCCGACACCGGCGACATCAATGCCATCCGCACCCTTCAGCCGGTTGACGCAACGACCAACCCGTCGCTGATGCTTAAGGCTGCCAGCCAGTCCGAATACGGCGATTTGCTGGATCAGGCCATCCGGCACTCCTCCATAAGTGCCGACCCTGTCAGTGACGCCTGCGATCATTTTGCGGTCGCCCTGGGTTGCGAGATCGTCAAGCTTGTTCCGGGGCGGGTCTCCACCGAAGTAGACGCACGTCTTTCCTTTGACACTCAGGCTACGCTCGCCAAAGCGCGTCGTCTTATTCAGCGTTACGAAGAAGCAGGGGTCACGCGCGACAGGGTTCTGATAAAGATCGCCTCGACCTGGGAGGGCATCCAGGCAGCAGCCGAACTGGAGAAAGAAGGCATCCAGTGCAACCTCACACTGCTGTTCTCTTTCGCCCAGGCACAAGCCTGTGCCGATGCGGGCGTATTTCTGATATCTCCCTTCGTCGGGCGCATCTATGACTGGTACAAGCAGCGCGACGGGCAGGACTATCAGGGAAGCGACGATCCGGGCGTACAATCAGTGGCGCGTATCTATCGCTACTACAAGCAACACCTGTACGAAACGGTGGTCATGGGGGCAAGCTTTCGCAATGTTGGCCAGATTGAAGCGCTGGCCGGGTGCGATCGGCTGACCATCAGCCCCGCTCTGTTACAGCAATTGGCCGATGAGCAAGGTACGCTTAAGCCGTCACGCCTGCTTAACCCGGGCGAAAGCGAGCCGCGCATCATCTTGAACGAGCCGGCATTTCGCTGGGCACACAACGACGATGCCATGGCAACGGAGAAACTGGCGGAAGGAATAAGAGCGTTTGCAGCAGATCAGATCAAACTTGAGCGGGTCATGGCTGACCGGGCGACGTCAGCCGCCTGATTCAAGGGTACTGACGAGGTCACGGAAGGCCTCGCGGTTGTGATCATTGAGCTCCATCAAGATACGATGGGCTTCAAGCACCTTGTCTTTGACCACCTGTTCGGACAGAAGCTGGCCTGGGAGGTCTTCAAGCTCGACCGCTGAAGGGGTTCCTTCAGAGACGATATTGAATACCTGATCAAAGCCCATGCTCTGTAACAAGCGGTTCATGTCATCGTGATTTGATACCAGGGTGGGCAGCAAACCGACTTTCTGTCTGGATAAATTCGACAGCTTGGCCAGCAGACCCAGAGAGGTACTGTCTATGTTTTCGGTTTCAGTCAGATCAATCACGATGGAATCGAAGCTGAGCGCGCTGAAGATCTTCTCGATGTATGCGTCCAGAGCCGAACACAAGGTGAGACGCACGTCCCCGATAAATTTGAGAACGAAGGTGCCCTGTGATTCAGCGAACTGGATCTTGCCAGTAGTCATCATCTCGGGTTCCTGCTTAACACCAGTATGGAAATATCGTCCGGCATTGTCTGGCTGGAGTCCAGCCCAAGCCGTCCCATCAGGCCGCGCATGTCTCCTCCAGTTTCCTGAATCATGTCCGGCAAGCGAGCCTCCTTCTCCCTAAGCGTAGCCCCTTCGATGCAATCAAGCACCCCGTCCGAACACAAGGTAAGACTGAAACACTCGGGCAGCTTGATTTCGACGTTCTCATATTCGGCATCGTCAAACAGACCAACCGGCTTACCCTTGCCCTGCAGATACCGCGCCTCGCCGTCCGTATAAAGAACCGGCAATGGCAGGTGCCCGCCGATGCTGTATGTCAGTGTCTGGGTGGTTTCGTCAATCACGCCGCCGAGCATGGTGACATGCTTGCCCAGCTTGCAGCTGATCAGGCTTCGATTGATATGCCCAAGCACGTCGGATGGTTTAAAAGCAACCGGGCCAGCGACATCCTGCTTACGCTGTTCATACAGCAAACGAGTCGTCATGAACTTGAGCAGCACGGTAACGAACGCCGACGACGCACCGTGTCCCGACACATCCGCGAGATAAAATGCCAATTGCGTATCCGACACCCTGAAGTAATCGACAAAATCGCCTGAGAGATACAGCGAAGGGATTATTCGGTGCTCCAACCGATAGGAATCGCTGACCCAGGGACTGGCCGGCAGCATATTCAACTGCACCTGCCTGCCTGCAGCCTGATCATCCTTGAGTTCCTTGAGATGATTTTCCAGCTCTCTGTTGGCACGCTCCAAACGTTCGCGAATTCGCTGATTCTCGACACGTAGGCGCGACCGATCCAGCGAGCGGCGGACCGCGTGTTCCAACACCGCCAGATCGACAAGCGGCTTGATCAGGTAGTCGCTGGCCCCAACGCGCAATGCCTCGACCACATCCGCCATTACACCTGCGGCCGAGACGACGATAACAGGCGTATCGGGTGCGCCCTCGGTTATCTGCCGGATCAGCTCGACACCACTCATATCGGCAATGTGTAGATCGCAGAGCACCAGTTCAGGTCGATGTCGGGAAAACAGTTCGAGCCCCTGCAATGCCTGACTGGCTTGCAGTACGTCGAAACCACTTTGCTCAAGAAAAGTGGCGATCTGTTGACGAGTAACACTGTCATCGTCGATCACCAGCAATGTCGTGCCAGGAAGCTGCATAGAATCCCTACGTCAATGCCAGGAACGAGGCAGGTTCCGTGGCCACAGGGTGTGTGAGACGAGTCAGGAATAACCTGACGTTTTCAAGGGGGAAACAGTACTCCCATCCTGCGCTCCAGGCAACCGTTACCGCCGGTGTCCCCAAAGCTTGTGCGGCAACCTCGACGGAACTACGATGGCAAGGCACCATCGAATGAGCGCACGTGCTTTCGAGCCATCATTGAGGGATCAGCTCATGTCATTCCATGACCAGCAATATAATGAGAAACGCGACTTCATCCGCATGCAGGTAGAGACCGCCGCCAGCCTGCGTTTGCCCGCTACGGGCGAGAGCCTGGCGGTGCAATGTCGCGACCTTTCCAGCCAGGGCGTACAGCTCATAGTCACTCAGTCGATCGCACCGGGCACCCGAACAGAGCTATCCATTCCCTCGCCCACCCCTGGCCTGCAAGGACTGGAAGCCAGCGGTGAGGTTATTCGCTGCAGCCCGGACGGACCGGGCCGCTACGTTATCGGTGTGCAGTTCGACAGCCTGGGCTGAGCCAGAACGACAATCCTCAGAAGTCGTCTTCGACCGCACCGTCCATGACCTTGTATTCCCTATTCTGCAGGAAGGCGTTGCGCACAAAAAGATAACGATCGCCTCGTATCAGCCGCTCTTGCTCAAGCAGCGCAGCGCGGGTATCAAGCAAATCCACCCCCACGGCCGTATTCCGGGTCGGAACGTGATCCACCTGGCCCGTATAGGTATAGCCAATGTAATTCTCCGGCAGCCGCACACTGCCGTCCCGCAGCGTC
This sequence comes from Halopseudomonas xinjiangensis, assembly GCA_011050525.1. GTDB lineage: Bacteria > Pseudomonadota > Gammaproteobacteria > Pseudomonadales > Pseudomonadaceae > Halopseudomonas > Halopseudomonas xinjiangensis_A. The sequence continues at coordinate 47,483 of DRFO01000030.1, read as the reverse complement.
GTAGGGCCTAGCAGCGGCAGGACGATATAGGGCCCACTGCCCACACCCCAGCTGCCGACCGTTTGCCCAAGGTCTTCGTCGTTGCGCTGCAGACCGGCCCGTGTGGCGACGTCGAACAGCCCGCCGACCCCTACCGTGGTATTCAGGAGAAAACGCGCCATGTCGACACTGGCGTCGTGGAACTTGCCCTGCAGACTGTTATTCACCAGATTTCTCGGCTCGCCAAGATTGCTGAACACATTGCTCACACCGTCGCGCAGCATTTCTGGCAGCACCGCGTTATAGGTCTTCGCCAAGGGCTTAAGGGTGTAGGTGTCCAGAGTATCGTTGAAACTGAAGATCGCCCGGTTTACAGGCTCCCATGGGTCGGGGTTGGTATATTCAGCGTCAGAATCATCATAGCCACTCTGAGCAAACGCAGGTGTAATACCCATCATTGAAACTGCGGCGGCCAGAAGCGTTCTGGTGACGATGTTTGCAGCATTCATATGGCTTCTCCATTTTGGCAATCCTTTCGACAGCCCCGCTGATGAAGCTGTCTACGCTGGTCGAAGTGTAATGCATTCCACAACGCAAATTAGTGATTTTCTTATGATTCAGAGCGAAAAGCAGCCACTTTATGTTGCAGAAATTCCTGTCCGCTGGGGCGACATGGATACTAATCAGCATGTCAACAATACCCGATATTATCAGTATCTCGAAGAGGCCCGTATAGCCTGGCTCGACGGCCTGGGGGCGCAGCGCCGGCAGGTTGGCCAGGGGCTGGTTCTGCTGAAATGCACCCATTACTTCCTCAAACCGGTCGATCACCCAGCCGTCGTCATAGTGGAGCTTTACCCGGGAGAGGTCGGCCGAAGCAGCCTTACACTTGATCACAGGATGTACGTAAAGGGGCGCTCGGAGCCAGTCGGTCATGGCGATGTAAAAATGGTCTGGATCGATGTTGGAACACAGAAACCGGTTCCCGTACCCGACAGCGTGCGAGTAGCCATGGGCTACGAACCTCTGACAACAGTTTGACCGCCATTTCCGGCAAGCGGCTATAGCAGCGGAACTTGCCGATGATACAAGCTATAGTGAGAGCATGAATTTTTCACACTAGGAGAGACCATGCCGCAACGTCAATTAAAGGCTCAGCTTGAATCGCTGGAAGAGATGCTGAACGAATCAGAAGCGCCTCTCACGGACGAAGAACGTGAATCTCTTCAAGCGCTTGCAACCAATATTAAAGCTAGATTATTAGCTATGGAGGCCAGCGAAGAGGCTCAAGCGGACCCCACCCTGGTGGATGGGGTCAATCTGATGATCGGGCAGCTTTCGGTTCGTCATCCCACCGTAGCAGCTACGCTGCGGAGCGTAGCCCAGACGCTTTCCGATATGGGCATCTGAAACGGTTCCTGTCATTGCCGAGCCAGGCGCAGATTATCCGGAATGCCTGGCGCGGTTGAACGATACGGGTTTATATCCAGGCCACCTCGGCGAACGTAGCGAGCATAGACGGTCAATTCACTGTCCTCACCCAGCAGCGGCTTGAGATCGGTAAAGATTCTTTCGACACACTGTTCATGAAAATCAGAGTGCTGCCGGAACGAAACCAGATACCTGAGCAGCGATGCGTGATCCAACCGTAGCCCCGAGTAACTGATCATCAGACTGGCCCAGTCCGGCTGGCCGGTTACCGGACAATTCGATTTCAACAGGTGACTGTGCAGCGTCTCGCGCACCTTTCCTCCCCTTACATCCGCACGCAGCAGGGCCGCATCGTAGTCATAACGGCTTATCGGCACGTCCAGATCGTCCAGGCATTCACCCGGCATCTGGATCATGCCGCCCTGATGTAGTTTCTGCATGCTCAGCAGTTTCACCATGACAGGGCCCTGGGCCGCTACAGTCAGATCCGATTCCAGGGTACGCATTACTTCTCGTCGGTCGCTGAACACCGTTTGATTGAACGAATTCAGGTAAAGCTTGAACGACTTCGACTCGACAATACGGGCTGCCGTGAGCGGGAAGATGAACTCTGCCGCCGCTACCTCCGGCTTGCCGGAAGGGGTCAACCACGACAACTCGTAGCAATTCCACACGTCCGCTCCGTTGAAAGGCAGGTTCTCGGGACTGATACCGAGCTCCTGCCATTTGGGTGCGCGGGCAATAGGAAATAGTAGAGACGGCGTGTAAACACTTACGTAAGCACTTGATTTACCAAGAGGCGACTCTATAGCCGGATGTTGCGTCATGGGATTTTCTCCGTCAGTCAGACCGGCAGCATACCTGCCACCCACCGGTCCGACTAGCCTGGTTACTGACGCATACCTATACCGCGAACCAGCAGCCAATAGCTGTAGCCGTAAAGCACTGCGGTAAATATCACCATTAGCAGCAGGGCCACGCCGATCTGGATGTCCGAAACGCCCAGGAAGCCATAACGGAAGGCGTTGACCATATGCAGAATCGGGTTGGCCAGGGACACGTTCTGCCAGAATTCGGGCAGCATGTTTATCGAATAAAAGACCCCGCCCAGATACGTCAGGGGAGTCAGTACGAAGGTAGGAACAATCGAAATATCATCGAAGCTCTTGGCGTAGACAGCGTTGATGAACCCGCCCAGCGCAAAGACCAGAGCGGTGAGAAAGACCACGCTGATCGTCAGCCATATGTGCGCCACCGGCAGTCGGGTAAAAAACAGCGACATCAGCGTCACGATCAACCCCACGGCCAGGCCACGCGCGACTCCGCCAAAGGTGTAACCCAACAGAATGACATGGGGCGACACAGGCGCCACCATCAGCTCCTCTATCGAACGTTGGAACTTGGTGCTGAAGAAGCTCGATACGACATTCGAATAACTGTTGGTAATTACCGACATCATGATCAAGCCAGGCACGATGTAGTCGATATAGGCAAAGCCGTCCATTTCACCGATGCGGCTGCCGATCAGATTGCCGAAGATGACGAAGTACATCGCCATGGTGATACCCGGCGGCAACAGCGTCTGCGGCCAGATTCGGGTAAATCGACGGATTTCCTTGGAAAGGATGGTAACAAAGGCGACCCAGCCGCTACGCCAGTGATTCATAACGCTACCCCTTTTTCCGCATTTTCATCTACCAGCATCAGAAACAGCTCTTCCAACCGATTGCTTTTATTCCGCAGGCTCAGCACCTCGATTCCCTGGGCGGCAAGCTCTGCGAAGAGACTGTTCATCCCCTGCGCCTTGTCGATCTGCACCTCTAGTGTGTGCTCATCCACCAGCGCGCAGGCGTAGGAGGACAGCACCGGTGCCGTCGCAAGGGTTTCCCGGCAGTCCAGCAGGAAAGTCTCCACGTGCAGCTCTTTCAGCAGCTTGCGCATGCTGGTGTTGTAGATGATCTTGCCCTGGTCGATGATCGCGATGTGCTTGCACAATTGCTCGGCTTCTTCGAGGTAATGCGTGGTCAGAACGATAGTGATGCCTTGCGCGTTTATATCCTGCAGAAACTGCCACATGGATCGGCGTATCTCGATATCTACGCCAGCGGTGGGTTCATCGAGAATGAGCAGCCTGGGTTCATGGATCAGCGCCCGGGCGATCATCAGGCGACGCTTCATCCCGCCCGACAACATCCGTGAGGGGACGTCACGCTTGTCCCACAAGCCGAGACGCTTCAGGTATTTTTCGGAGCGGGCCTTGGCTTCGCGCAGCGGTATACCGTAATAACCCGCCTGGTTGACCAGAATATCCATGGTTTTTTCAAACTGGCTGAAATTGAATTCCTGGGGCACCACGCCGATGCAACGCTTGGCGGCCATCAGATCGGTATCGATATCGTGGCCGAATACCGTGACCTTGCCTGCGGATTTGTTCACCAGCGATGAGAGTATCCCGATGGTGGTGGACTTTCCCGCGCCGTTGGGGCCGAGCAAGGCAAAGAAATCGCCTTCACGCACTTCAAGGTTGATGCCTTTCAGGGCGGTGAAACCGTTGCCGTAGGTTTTTTCCAGACCCTGGATACTGATAGCTGACGTCATGCAGATGCCTTCCAGCCTTTTGAGTGAATCGCAAGATATGGGGGCGAAGCGTGTTAAATCAACCCTGGTGCCGCACTCTGGCATTGATGAAGCGGCGCAGACCCATCAAATAGCCGGCCGGTGAATTACAAAACTGCTACAAATGTGACCAGCCAGTCGATTGAAGGGGCCGCCCTGGCCCCTTATGCTCCTTACCACAACGAAAACAACATAATATCGGAGATAAAAATGGCCCTTACGCCAGAAACGCCGGCCGATCCGCGAGACCCCCACGAGGACGATGTCGGCGCACGCATCACCCCAGCTTATCGACGCTACGCGCTTATCCTGCTGGTGGCTGCCTATACTTCAAGCCACGTGGATCGTAATATCGTCGGTATTCTCATCGAGCCGCTCAAGGCCGATCTTCTGCTTTCAGATACCCAGCTTGGCTTCCTCTCAGGCATCGCTTTTGCGCTGTTTTACGCGACGCTTGGCATTCCCATCGCCATCTTTGCCGACCGCTCCAACCGCCGTAACATTATCGCCTGGTCTATCGCCATCTGGAGTGCAATGACGGCGCTGTGCGGTACCGCCCAGAACTTCTGGCAACTGGCCGCGGCGCGGGTCGGCGTAGGTATCGGCGAAGCCGGCTCCAGCCCTCCTTCCCACTCGATGATCTCTGATCTCTACCCCAAGGAACAACGCTCCAGCGCGATGTCTATCTACGCACTTGGCGTTTACTTCGGCATCATGCTGGGCTTCATGGTCGGCGGTTTCGTTACGGAGTGGTGGGGCTGGCGCGCCGCGTTCTTTGTCGTCGGACTTCCTGGCCTGCTGATCGCGGCGCTAGTGCGGTTCACCATGATAGAACCACCTCGCGGCTTTGCTGACGGCGTCAAGCCGCCGCCGATGGGCAAGGTGAATGTGCGCGCCGGCTTCGCCGTGCTGTGGCGCGTGCGCACCACACGTCACGTGGTTATCGGACTCACCCTTACCGCACTGGTCGGCTATGGCAGCATCGTCTGGGGTCCAGCTTTCCTTATTCGCAGTCACGGTCTCACGCCTGGCCAGGTAGGCTTGTTCCTGGGGCCGGTGATGGGTGTGATCGGCGGTCTTGGCGCCTATATCGGCGGCATACTGGCAGACAAGCTGGCAGCCAAGAATCAATCCTGGAACGCCTGGATTGTCGGCCTGGCCAAACTCATCGCTGTGCCTTTTATCGTGGCCTTCTATCTCATCGACAGCACGTTCTGGGCCTTGGTGGTATACATGCCAGCGGCTTTCCTGGGCGCCTTCTACCTTGGACCAAGCTTTGCCATGATCCAGAGCCTCACACCGCTGCGCAGTCGTGCGCTGGCTTCGGCGATCATGCTGTTTGTATTGAATCTGGTCGGTCTGGGTCTTGGGCCGCAGGCAATCGGTATCGCCAGCGATCTGATGCGTGTGTGGTTCGATAATGAAAGCCTTCGCTATGCTCTGCTGGGGGCTGCCTTCATCAACATCTGGGCCGCGCTTCACTATTATCTCGCAGGCCGGACCATCAAGTCCGATACTGCCAACCTGGCTAGCTGACACCGTGTGCCAGAGCTGCTCCCCGCCGGGAGCAGCTCTGGCACTTTCCGCCTCCCTTGCTGCGCTACCTCCAGCCCGTCCCCGTTACGACAGTAAGTTACCCACCCCGGCCTTAAGCGACTATGCTGACGACTGAATAGTCGAAAGGAAGGAGTAATAGATGGTGACCCTGCTTTGGCTCATCGGCCTGTTTTTCTGCATTACCGCACTGGCTTACGTACGCGCCGGCCTGCTGAACAGCTGCATAGCTGTCGCGGTTTATTTGCTGGCAATGACCGTCCTCAGCCCAGCCCACTGGTTTTTGATGCTGATACTCTGGGTGATCTTCCTGGGTATAGCGATCCCGTTCAATCTCGGCGACTGGCGCCGCGCGAACATCAGCAAGCCCACTTTCCAATGGTTCAAGAAGGTTTTGCCACCCATCTCCGACACCGAACAGGAAGCACTGGATGCAGGTACCGTCTGGTGGGACGGTGAATTATTCAGTGGCAGACCAGACTGGAACAAGCTGCACAGCTTTCCCAAGCCGGTTCTGACGGAGGAAGAGCAGGCCTTTCTGGATGGTCCGGTTGAAGAGCTGTGCCGCATGACCAATGAATGGGAGATCACGACTACCTATCAGAATCTCCCGCAACCAGCATGGGAATTCATCAAGAACAACGGCTTCTTCGGTCTGATCATTCCCAAGGAACATGGAGGCAAAGGCTTTTCAGCCTTTGCCCATTCGCAAATCGTCATGAAGCTTGCCAGCCGCAGCGGCGACCTGGGCTCCACGGTAATGGTACCCAACTCCCTGGGGCCCGCCGAACTGCTGATGCAATACGGCACCGACGAGCAGAAAAACCACTATCTACCGCGTCTTGCCACCGGCCAGGAAATCCCCTGTTTTGCGCTTACCTCCGCCGAGGCGGGATCGGATGCCGGAGCGATGCCGGATAAGGGCATTGTCTGCAAGGGTCAATGGCAAGGTGAGGAAGTGACGGGTCTCCGGGTCACCTGGGCGAAGCGCTACATCACCCTGGGGCCGATGGCTACCCTCCTCGGCCTGGCTTTCAAGGTATACGATCCGGATCACCTGGTCGGAGAAGAGGATGAACGAGGCATCTCGCTGGCCTTGATCCCTACCGAAACCCCCGGTGTGGAGATAGGCCGTAGGCACTTTCCACTAAACGCCGCATTCATGAATGGTCCCAATTCGGGAACTGACGTCTTTATTCCGATGGAGTATCTGATTGGCGGGCAGGACATGCTCGGACAGGGCTGGGTGATGCTGATGAACTGCCTGTCCGTCGGACGCTCCATTTCCCTACCGGCCGGCAGTACCGGCGCAGCCAAGATGGCAAGCATGACAACCGGCGCCTACGCGCGCATTCGCAAGCAGTTCGGACTGCCCATCGGCGAGTTTGAAGGCATCCAGGAGGCGCTTGCACGTATCGGCGGCAATACCTATGTAATGGATGCGGCCCGCCGGATGACCGCTGGAGCGGTGGATCTGGGCGAGAAGCCTTCGGTATTGTCCGCGGTCGTCAAATATCACCTTACCGAGCGGATGCGCCAATGCCTCAATGATGCGATGGACGTGCACGGCGGCAAGGGCATCTGTATGGGGCCGAAGAACTACCTGGGCCGAGGCTATCAGGCCATACCCATCTCGATCACCGTCGAAGGGGCCAACATCCTCACCCGCAACATGATGATTTTCGGGCAAGGCGCCATCCGCTGCCATCCGTTTGTGCTAAAGGAAATGATGGCAACCCAGGACAAAGACGAAAATAATGGTCTCGATCAGTTCGACAAACTGCTCTTCGAGCACATCGGCTTTGCCCTGAGCAATGCTGCTGGCAGTTTCCTGCTCGGCCTGACCGCAGGGCATCTGGCCAAAACGCCAAGCCATCCGGAAACCAAGGGCTATTATCGCCAGCTCTCCAGACTGTCCGCCGCCTTCTCGACCCTGGCCGATACCACCATGTTGATGTTGGGCGGAGAACTGAAGCGGCGCGAGCGCCTGTCGGCTCGCCTGGGTGATGTACTGAGCAACCTGTATCTGGCCAGCGCTACGCTCAAACACTTTCAGGACCAGGGCTGCCCCGAAGAAGATCTGGCGTTCCTGCGCTGGGGTGTCGAGGATCTTTTGGCCAACACCGAGCAGGCCATGCACGAGATTTTGCTTAACTTCCCAAATCGAGCTTTGGGCATGCTGCTGCGCGTGGTCGTGTTCCCACTCGGTCGTCACCTGGCGCCACCGTCGGACGCTACCGGCGCCGAAGTAGCACGCAGGCTCATGACTCCGGGCGCCGCGCGTGATCGTCTGCTGGACGGCTGCTACCGCAGCAATGATCCAGAGGATGTTACTGGGCTGGTCAATACGACCCTGGAGAAAGTCATCGCGGGAGATGTCCTCGAAGCGCGCCTGCACAAGGCAGTCAAGTCAGGCGACCTGGCTTACGACCGGGATGCGGACATGGTCACCGTTGCCCTGGCTGCCGACATCATCACTCCGCTGGAGGCCGAGCAGATGCGTGGAGCAGATACGGCGCGCCGCGCCGTGATCGCGGTGGATGACTTCTCGCAGGAGGAAATGGACCCGCAACACGGCATGACCCACCCTTGACCCCATCGAGAGGCCGGCTGTAACCACGGCAGGCCTCTCGATCATTTTCCGCCGCTCTTCAAGCCCAGCCAAGTCTGCTAGACTGCCGCGCTTGAGTTAGTCCGGAGCCTTCACATGAACACCACCCTGCCCTACCACCAGTACCACCTCGCCCTGCTCAGAAGTCTGTTTGATACGCTCAGAGCCCAGTCAGTACTCATGGAACAGGTGCCTGAAGAGAGCAATATTCTTTTCCTGGAACGTTTTGATGATCTGATCACACAGCTGGAAGCCGGCGAAGACGACGCCATGCACACCGGACAGGAAATTCTTTGCCAGATCATCAGCCGTTACCCGCAGATCGCTCATCTCATCCCCCGAGACCTGCTCTGGTATTTTGGCGGTGACTGTCTGCATTTCATGCCCGACGAGGAAATTGCCCAATACCAGATTCTCGATGAACATCAGGCAGCGGCCGAGGAGCGAGGCGAAGACTTCGACTGGGCGCAGGCGCGACAACTGATCCAGCACCCGTAACAGCCTGGCCTCGCTGGAGGCCAATATTCTGAACAAAAAACAGGCACAAAAAAACCGTCACGCAGACGGTTTTTTTGATGAATCTGGAGCGGGAAACGAGACTCGAACTCGCGACCCCGACCTTGGCAAGGTCGTGCTCTACCAACTGAGCTATTCCCGCAAATCTGACGCCGAAGTGGCGTCCCCTAGGGGACTCGAACCCCTGTTACCGCCGTGAAAGGGCGGTGTCCTAGGCCACTAGACGAAGGGGACGTATCCGGACTTCACAGTGCCGAGGTTTTAACCTTGGCTACTTGCTGCTCCCATGTTTCCATGTTCGCTGCAAGTGGCGCGCATTTTAGGCAGGGGCCAGGTAACCGTCAACCCCCAACCTGATATTTTTTCAGGTTTTTTCCCCATCACGCTGAAGCTGGAGTTCCTTTACGCGGCCCCTGCTGTTTATCATGCAGGGCAAGCGGCCACAGTGGAGTCAGTTTAGTACCGTAGGTCAGCTCTTGCGAGCTCCTTACGTCAAAAAAACGTGCTTGCAGAAGTCAGTCTTAAGTCGGATGCTAATGGCCTATCAACATAATTTTTCTAACAACAAAGAGAGAAATCAACCGTGTCCCCTTTGCTTATTGGCGCATTGGTAGCTGGCGGAATACTGATCCTGCTCAGCATCGGTTTCATCAGTCATGGACTGGAGCGAGCCCGGCTTGAACGCGCGCGGCAAGCTGCCGAACTGGGATCGCGCATCAGATATTGCGAAACCATCAGTTCGCAACTGCCCGGGCAGTTCATGAGCGCAGAGCTAAAGAACCTTCTGCTGGTGGTGCAACAACACCTGCTGGAACAGCTCGTCAGGCTCGATCGCAGAAACGACAAGGCAACGACGCATCTCAGCCAGGTACGCCTGCAACTCGCCTCAACCGAAACCACTGTCAGCAATCCCCCTGTGACCATTGGCGACGAAGCACAGGCGAAGGAAGCCCGGCTGCTGCTGGAGAACCTTCACAAGCTGTTGACGCAGGCCAGTCATGACGGGCTGCTCGACAAGACCAGTCTGCATGAGTGGTCCCGGCAGATTCAGCGCTATATCGTCATGACCTCGCTGGATATGTTCCAAGCACTGGCCAGACAGGGTTTGCAACAAGGCAAGCCCCGCGTTGCCAAGCTCCAGTACGAGCGGGCCATTGCCTACCTGCAGAAACAGAACGATCCGGCCTATAACGAACATCTGGCGAGCCTGCGGTACCAATTGAACGAGGCCGAGGTCGCAGCGGCGCAGAGTGAGCAAACCGCTGATGCCCAGTCCAGCGAACTGGTTGCCGGTCTGGATGCGCTGAAGCAGGATGATGATGGCTGGAAAAAGAAGGCCGTTTACGACGACTGAGCTGGCGGTGATTCTGACACGACAGTTGTGCTTTCAACGATACGACAAGGGATTCCAAAAAAATGGGCTTAACCCTCTACGGCGCGATACTTTCCCCCTACGTAAGAAAAATCCGTATTCAACTGGCCGAACAGAACATCGATTACGAGCTGACTCCCGTAGCGCCCTTCCAGCAACCGGATTGGTACTATGCGATCAGCCCACTGGGTCGCATTCCCGCCATCAAGGATGGCGATTTTACCCTCGCCGATTCGGCGGTAATCGCCCAATACCTACAGGATACCCGCAAGGCCGCGAGCCTCTACGGCGACACCGCAGAAGAAGCAGCCAGGGTGCGCTGGCTGGAAAAATATGCCGATTACGAACTTGCCCCGTATGCAACCTTCACGGTTTTCTACAACCGGGTGGTGGCGCCCGTCAAGGGCGAAACCTCAGACACCGCCGCAGTTGAAGCAGCCTTGACCACGCAGCTACCGCCACTATTCGATTATCTTGAAGCCGAGCTGGCCAACCAGCCTTTCTTTCTTGGCTCCCGCCTAAGCCTCGCTGACATCGCGGTGAGCTGCCAGTTGATCAACATGACCCACGCCGGAGAATGGGTGGACGCCCAGCGCTGGCCCGGACTCGCCGGCCTGCTCGGCAGGATGATCGAGCGTGCCAGCGTCGCCCTGTTATTGCCCGAGGAACAAAAACTGGTGGCCAGAATGACAGGCAAAGCCTGACATCCAGCCACGTCCGCTATTGACCTTCCAGCAATGCCCGCCCCGCATGGGAGCGGGCGAACTGGTAGGCGCAGCGACCGTTGCGATTACCCCTGGCGAGGGCCCAGCGTATCGCTTCCTTCTGCAAATCCTCGGACCATTCCCACTGCAAACCGTACTGATTGGCTAGCACCGCCATCCAGTGTCGAACCACGCTCAGGTAATGTTCCTGGGTGAAGGGATAAAAGGAAATCCAGAGACCGAACCGGTCCGACAGGGCAATCTTTTCTTCAATCGCCTCTCCAGGATGCAACTCTCCGTCCACCATGCTGGCCGCCTGATTATCACCTTGATGCTCCGGCAGGAGGTGTCGGCGGTTCGATGTGGCATACAGCAGTAAATTATCCGGCGTTGCTTCCACAGTTCCATCCAGAACGGTCTTCAGCGTCTTGTAGGCACTGTCATCGGCCTCGAAGGCCAGATCATCGCAGAACAGCAGGAATCGCCAGGGCTCTTCCTTGATCGCTTCGATCAGCGCTGGCAGATGGATCAGGTCGGCCTTGTCGATTTCTATCAAACGCAGATTGCTGGCCGCATACTCACTCAGCAAGGCCCTGACCAGAGATGACTTGCCAGTGCCCCGCGCGCCCCAGAGCAAGGCATTATTGGCAGGCAGACCTTGTACAAACTGGCGGGTATTGGTCTGCAGAAGTGTTTTCTGGCGGTCTACTCCGACCAGATCGGCCAGTCCGGTTGACAGCTCTACCGATAGAGGCCGGAGCCAGCCAGAAGCCCCCTCCCCCATCCACCGTGCGGCGAGCACGCTGTTCCACTCCACAGCAGGTCTGGCTACCGGGAGGGTCTGCTCGTAGCGATCAAGGAACGCAACGACCCTGTTCATGAACTGAGGAGAAGTGATATCCGACATGGTTTGCCCCAATCAACATTATTGACCCAAGCATGCCATGACCGGCGTTCCATAGCACTGATCCGCCAGAAAGCGTATGCACTCCAGGCAGGACGCCAGGCGCCAAACTGGGCTAAGCTCGGACCATGACAACCGCAGGATGCATCAAGAACAAATGAATATTCGCTTTACTGACCGCCTTTCGTTCAAACAGGCGAGACAGGGCGTTCTGGCGGCCTTTATCCTAGGAACACTGCTCGGCCTGATCCAGGTACTGGTCGACTACCAGTCGCAAGACGCGGCCATCGATAACGAAGTCGAGGCGCAAATCAACGTCAGCCTGGGCCCCGCCTCCCGGATCGCCTACAACATTGATGCTGAGCTCGCGCTGGAACTGGTTAATGGCTTGCTGAAAGCGCCGCCGGTGGTACGAGCAGAGATAATCGACAGCAATGGCATAGCGCTCGCCAGCGTCAGCCGACCCATGACTGAAAGCCGTTACCGCACCGTCAGCGACGCGCTGTTCGGCCGTCGTCGCAACTACTCCCAGCCATTGTATGTGGACCACGCACCGGAAGAGCTGCTGGGGCATCTGGTGGTCGAGGTAGACACCTTTCATCAGGGAGCAAACTTCCTGAGGCGCGCCGGCCTGACTATGCTCTCGGGTTTTATCCTGAGTCTGGTGCTGTCGCTGATTCTGGTCGTGCTGTTCTACAAAATGCTGACCAAACCGCTGGTCAGGCTCATTAACGATCTGCTGAACATGAAGACGGAGGAAGAACGCAGCCGGCTGCCCTGCCCCGAGGGCCATGGCCGCGATGAGATCGGTGCACTGGTAGAGGTGATCAACCGGCAGTTGCAAAGCATAGACGTCAACATGCGGCAGAAGCTGCGCGCCGAGGAACGTCTTCGCCAATATCTTGAAGAACTGGAAATAATTGTTGAAGCGCGCACCACCGAGCTGCAGGAAACCAACGTCCAGTTGCGTCTTTCGAACCAGGAACTCGAACTGTCGCGTGAGGAAGCGCTGGACATGGCTCGCGCCCGCTCAGCCTTTCTGGCCAACATGAGTCATGAAATCCGCACGCCGATCAATGGATTGCTCGGCATGATCGGTCTTACCCTGGACAGCCCGCTGAACGAAGAGCAGCGGCAACAGCTGGCCATTGCCTACGACTCGGGAAAAGTGCTGGTCGAACTGCTCAACGATATCCTCGACCTGTCCAAGTTCGAGGCCGGCAAACTGCAACTGGAACAGATTCCATTTGATCTCGGGGCGCTGCTGGAGGAGACATGCAGCCTGTTGTCCCAGAATGCCGGCAAACAGGACATAGAACTGACCTGCAGAATCGATCCGGCCCTGCCGGGCACCATGCTGGGCGACCCTACGCGCATCCGGCAAATCGTCAGCAATCTGCTCTCCAATGCGCTGAAATTCACCGAGCAGGGCCAGGTGTCCCTCCGCCTGGAGCTCGAACCCCGCAGCGGCGGGCAACAGTGGGTGCACATCAGCGTCAGGGACACCGGGATAGGCATCGCCCAGAACGCCCTGGAAAACATTTTCTCACCCTTCACCCAGGCAGACGCCCACATCTCCAGGCTGTTCGGTGGGACCGGACTGGGCCTGGCTCTGTGCAAAAGCCTGGCGGATGCGATGAATGGCACGCTCAAAGTCGAATCCGAGCTGGAACAGGGCAGCACCTTTACCGTCAGCTTGCCCCTCAACACGCACTTGACGGCTTCAAACTACAGCTACCCGGCCCCTCGTTCCGCGGTGGTATGGAATCGCATGGGCAAGCTGCAGGGAAGCCTGCTGGTGGAGCAGCTCGAATACTGGGGCATGGATTGTACGCTGGTGAATTACGGCGATGAGCCTCGCGAGGGCGCAGCCATTCCCCACGGCGATTTCTGGCTGCTCGACAGCGCAGACCTGGCCAGGCGCCTGGCCGGGCAGCACCCAGAGATTCCACGCCTGTTGGTCGGCACCTATACCAGGCTAATGAATGCCCAGGAAGCCCGTTCAGCAGGGATACGCCAGCAAGTCGCCAGCCCTCCGTCCCGTGCCCGACTGGCTCGGGCCATCGACGAAATTTTTGCGCAGGAACTTGTCGAACGCGCCGACGCCGGGCCAGGATTGCTCCAGACCGGACAACGGATACTGCTGGTGGAAGACAACATGGTCAATCAGATGGTTGCCAAGGGCATGCTGGGCAGGCTTGGGTATGAGGTGGATGTCGCGGAAAATGGAGAGCTCGCGCTTGCGCGACTGGCTTCCAACTCCTATGAGCTGGTGCTGATGGACTGCAACATGCCGGTCATGGATGGCTACGAAACCAGCCGGCGCATGCGTGCAGACCCGCGCTGGCAAACCATTCCAATCATTGCGCTGACTGCCAATGCCCTGCAAGAGGACCGCCAACGCTGTGAAGATGCCGGAATGAACGATTACCTGGCCAAGCCATTCAAGCGAGAGGACCTCCAGGCCTTGATGTCTAAATGGCTGGATCAGCCCGACGCGTAGCACCCCGACAGGCCGTTACGACAAACTACGCGGTGACCGGTTCAGCTTTCCAACTGCTGCAGCAGTGTATTCAGTCTGGTTCGTAGCGAAACCAGCTCATTCAGGTCTGCGCCGGTTTCGCACGCTAGCTGTTGCGGTATATGCCGCGCTCTGTCGCGCATCGCGACGCCTTCCCTGGTCAGCTCCAGATGCACTTGCCGCTCATCGTTGCTCGCCCGCTGGCGCCCGATCAGACCCAATTGTTGCAGGCGTTTGAGCAGGGGCGTCAGGGTTCCCGAGTCCAATCTCAGGCGCGAACCCAGCGCCTTCACCGTCGGCAGCTGCGGGGCCTCGTCATGCCACTCCCACAGCACCAGCATCACCAGGTACTGCGGATATGTCAGCCCCAGGGGGTCCAGCAAGGGCTTGTAGGCCTTGATCACTGACCTTGAACAGGCATAAAGCAGAAAGCAGAGCTGGTTATCCAGCGCCAGTTGCGAATCGTTGCCTTGTTCGCCCTTCATCAGAGCAGCGCTTCGATGTCTTTCGCCATGTCGTCCGGGCTGGTGGTTGGCGCATAGCGCTTGACTACCCGACCATTGGCATCCACCAGAAACTTGGTGAAGTTCCACTTGATTCGCTTGCTGCCAAGCAGTCCGGGCGCATCGCTTTTCAACTGAACGAACAAGGGATGGGCATTCGCCCCATTGACGTCCACCTTCTTGAACAGAGGGAAGGTGACGCCAAAGTTCAGTTCGCAAAATTCAACTATTTCCTGCTCACTGCCCGGTTCCTGGCCGCCGAACTGATTGCAGGGAAAACCCGCAACCCGCAGACCCTTTTCCCCGTACGCCTTCCACAGCGACTCCAGCCCTTTGTACTGTGGCGTGAAGCCGCATTTGCTTGCCGTGTTGACGACCAGATACGCCTTGCCATCAAGATCGCCCAGCGTCACATCGCGGTCATCCATCGTCTGACAGGAAATTTGCAGGATGTTGTCGTTACTCATTCGCTACTCCATTGATACGTCGGCTCGTGGTGCAACAAGCCTAACACCCGAAAACACGCTGTCAATTAAATTGCATACAATCTAATTTACTCGCTACCATCTCGTGGCTTGAGATTGAGCGCCACCGAGTTGATGCAATAGCGCAACCCAGTGGGTGGGGGTCCGTCGGGAAACACATGCCCGAGATGGGCGTCGCATTGACTGCAAAGCACTTCGGTACGCTGCATCCCAAGGGACATATCCTCCACATTGGTGATAGCTGCCTCGTTTACCGGGGCGTAGTAGCTCGGCCATCCGCAGCCCGCATCGAACTGCGTAGCCGTGTCAAACAGAGGGGCATCGCAACAGATGCAGTGGTACACACCTGGCGTTGTGTTGCCATTGTATTTGCCGGTATAGGGGCGCTCGGTGCCCTTGAGGCGGCAGACCTGAAATTGGTCGTTATCCAGCTGCTCGCGCCAGGCTTGTTCACTCTTGACGATTTTATTCATATTCACTCCTCAACTTGCTTCTATCAGGCTTTCCCACTCGGGCGCCCACGACGTATGATGCGGGTTTACATTTTCCGGCTTTGCCCCTATCAGCCCTCAGGATCTACAAGGTAAGCACCATGCAGGTTAGCAAGTCCAACAAATTGGCCAATGTCTGTTATGACATCCGCGGGCCCGTTCTGCGTCATGCCAAGCGCCTCGAGGAAGAGGGGCATCGCATCCTCAAGTTGAACATCGGCAACCCTGCACCGTTTGGTTTCGAAGCGCCAGAGGAAATCCTCCAGGACGTCATTCTCAACCTGTCCACCGCGCAGGGCTACAGCGACTCCAAGGGCTTGTTCGCCGCGCGTAAGGCAGTGATGCATTACACTCAGACCAAGAATATCCCCGGCGTTACCATTGAAGATATCTATCTGGGCAATGGCGTCTCCGAACTGATCGTGATGTCCATGCAGGGGTTGCTCAACAACGGGGATGAGGTGCTCATTCCTGCGCCTGACTACCCCCTCTGGACCGCGGCGGTAAGCCTGTCGGGCGGCAAGCCGGTGCATTATCTGTGCGATGAACAGGCTGACTGGTATCCCGACATAGAGGATATCCGCAGCAAGATTACGCCTAACACCCGGGCGATGGTTGTCATCAATCCGAACAACCCGACCGGCGCAGTCTATTCGCGGGACATGCTCGAGCAGCTAGCGCAGGTAGCCCGTGAGCACAACCTGATCCTTTTCGCCGACGAGATTTACGACAAGATTCTATACGACGGCGTCGAGCATGAATCTTTGGCTGCGGTGGCCCCTGACGTGTTCTGCCTGACCTTCAACGGATTGTCCAAATCCTATCGGATCGCCGGCTTTCGCTCCGGCTGGATGATCATCAGCGGGCCGAAACACAACGCTCAGAGCTACATCGAAGGGATCGACATTCTCGCCTCCATGCGCCTGTGTGCCAACGTTCCGGCGCAGCATGCTATCCAGACCGCGCTTGGCGGCTATCAGAGCATCAATGATTTGATTCTGCCTGGCGGACGACTGCTTGAGCAGCGTGACGCGGCGTGGGAGCTGCTTAATGATATTCCGGGCGTCAGTTGTACCAAACCCAAGGGTGCGCTCTATCTGTTTCCCAAGCTTGATCCCAAGGTCTATCCGATACACAACGATGAGAAGATGGTTCTGGATCTGCTGCTCAAGGAAAAGATTCTGGTCGTTCAGGGCACCGCCTTCAACTGGCCATGGCCGGATCACTTCCGTATTGTCTCCCTGCCACGCAAGGATGATCTGGAAGTGGCGATCGGCCGGATAGGCAGCTTCCTGAAAACTTACCGGCAGTAATCGCGAGGGATACAGCGACATGGCTGACCTGCACATTGACGATTTTTACCACGATGTGGCGGGTATTCTGCTGAGTCTGTATAACGGCTTTCCGAAGCCAACCATTCTGTTTGTCGAAGATCTGATCGGCCCCCAGGAGCCGGATGCGTTTGGCGTACCGGCGCCCCGGTCACAGGCCTGTTTCAGCGCCATGTTGTGGCTGGCGGAGGAAGGATTTCTGCGCTACAGCGATTCCATTCGCCAGGAAGGCCTGGATCAGTGCTGCCTTACTGAGCGGTCCTTTTTGATGCTGTCGACGCCGGTCGGAGACTGGCTTGACCGCTCTTTACCAGCCAGTGTCGCTCGCCAGCAGGCCACCCCCGCGCAGCAGTTGCGCGATGCGCTCGCCAGTCGCTCTTCGACTCGGCTAGCGGAGGTTATCCAGTGCTGCTTCGAGCGCGCTGCACCGCGGTTTTGAGCGTAATGATTTGAAATAGACTGCCGATTGAAAGCCAGACGGAATCACCCAATATACCCACCTGCAACACAGGGATATGCAGGCTGCGGGAAGCAGCCCTCAACGCCCTCTTATCATTCTTGAACGGAGCTTTACCTACATGATGCGCATCTTGCTGTTTCTGGCAACCAACCTTGCCATTGTTCTAGTCGCCAGCATCACCCTGAGTTTGCTCGGGGTGGGCAATATTCATGACGGCCAGGGCGGCATGAACCTGCAGGCGCTGTTGATCTTCTGTGCCGTGATAGGTTTCGCCGGTTCTTTTGTTTCTCTGTTTCTTTCCAAGTGGCTGGCCAAACGCGGCACCCGGACCCGGGTAATTACCCAGCCACAGACCCGCCAGGAACAATGGCTGGTAGACACCGTAGCGGAGCTAGCGCAAAAAGCTGGTATCGGAATGCCTGAAGTCGGCATTTTTCCCTCCCGCGCGCCCAACGCCTTTGCCACCGGCTGGAACAAGAACAACGCTCTGGTTGCGGTCTCGGACGGCATGTTGCAGCGCTTCAGCCCGAATGAAGTAAAGGCCGTCATGGCTCATGAAGTCGGCCACGTAGCCAATGGAGACATGGTGACTCTGACCCTGATTCAGGGGGTGGTGAACACCTTTGTCATGTTCTTCGCGCGAATCATCGGTAACTTCGTTGATCGCGCCGTTTTCAGGAACGAGGGCAGCGGACCCGGCATCGGTTATTTCATCGCCACTATCTTTGCCGAAATTGTGCTGGGTATTCTGGCCAGTACCATTGTCATGTGGTTCTCCAGGCAGCGGGAATTCCGGGCAGATGCCGCCAGCGCGCAGCTGGTTGGCAGCGGCAGCATGATCGCCGCACTGGAGCGCCTGCGCGTAGAGCAAGGCATACCGGTAGAAATGCCCGGTGAGATGACCGCGTTCGGCATCAACGGCACGTTGAAGAACGGCTTGGCGGGCTTACTGATGAGCCACCCTCCGCTTGAGCAGCGCATCGCCGCACTCAGAGCGGGCAACTACCGATAACAGGGTAGCAACCGGAACTAGAAAGGCGGCCTCTTGAGCCGCCTTTTTTATTCCCGCTCGGCCTTCCAACTGACCGGATACAGCATCTCCTCCTGATACCCGCTGAGCACTCTGCGCAGACCTGTCAGTGCCTGATCCAGGGCGACATCCCCCGTATCCACCAGGAACGGCCTGCCCTCCAGCGTCCTGAGCTTGGTCTTGGTCGCTACGACCAGCAGATTGTCCAGGCCCACTGCCCTGATAACTCGCGGCGACAGCTGCTGATTGCCACGTCCCAGAATGTGTCCCTGCCCACCGATTGCGGTGACCAATATTCGCCAGCTCTCGCCCTTCTCTATCAGTTCCCAGAGTTGTCGCTCGGTTGCATCTCGCAGCAGCAGCTCTCCATTGCGGATCACGTCCACACCCAGCAACGTACCTTCGATCCCCATGGCTTCAAGTAAACCGAGATTGGTTGAGCCAGGGCCGAGAATCCAACCGGTGTCCTGCTGTTCCTGAAGCCATGCGGCGATGTCGTCGAGTACCAGGGTCTCCATTTCGCGACCGCCCTGCTTGACCTGCTGCACGAACCGCCCCTCCTCCGGGATCGAAAGCTCGCCATACAGGCGCGTGCGCACCTTGCCCTGGCGGAAGGCGTCCTCGTCGATATCGCGCACCTCCGCTTCACCGAGGCGTACCAGCTCGCCCTGCACCAACAGCGCCACCAGCTCGCCCGCCGCGCGCGGGTTTACCGCGTAGACGCCGGAATGGATCTTTACCCCAGCTGGTATCCCAAGCATTAATTGTCCTGGCCGCGCGCTGTCACAGACATCCCGCGCGGTCCCATCGCCGCCGGCGAACAGCAGCAGGTCCACGCCTCGCTCTTGCAACAAAATGGCCATGCGCCGGCTGTCCTCTGCGGTGGTGCCCGCATCGCTCAGGGCGCCGATGACCTCGTGCTCGAACTGCATGTCCGCCAACAGGTCGGAGCCCATGACGCCGGGCGCGGTGAATATCTGCAATCGATCCTTTAGCGGTTCCAAGACCGCCAGCGTCTGGCGAACCCGCTCCTGAGCCCGTGGCTCTACGCCCATTGCCAGCGCCTGCTCTGCCACGCCGTCGGTTCCCTTCAGCGCTGCCTGGCCACCGAGGCCCGCGAGGGGGTTGATAATCAATCCGAGTCTAAAAAAATGCTTCATAAGGATATTTCGGCCTATATGGCTGTCACAAAACTATCACCCACGTGCCCTATCCTGCGTCACAGGGTCAGCCGTAACAGAGTGTCTACCCGACATGAGACTTCAAAATGGAGAACGACATGAGTCTACACACCCTGAAAACACAGCGCGCCAGTACTCAGACCATCAACCCGGAAACCCGTGACGCCGTTGGATACCTGATTGACGAGCATGGCCGAGAAATCGCCATTACCGAGCAGATGATTCAGCTTGCCTGTGCCAAGCTGGAGCAGCACTGGATGCCCGCTTCGGCTGCTCCGCAGGCCGCTAGAGCCTGAATCCAGCTGCACAGAGGAGCCGGCGAGCCGGCTCCTGTGATTCATCGACCTCCACTCTCAGCGATGAACATTCGCGACGTAGCGGATAGTGCTTGCGCAGGGAATCGAATCCTGCCCGGCGCGCCTGATCATCTAACGCGTCAGCCAGCATAGCCCGGAAGCGGGCATCATCGTCCCTGACGTCATAGACGCAGCGCAGCGCCTTGGCGAGCAACCACCGCTCTGGTGTAGGGGTACTCAGCTTCAGTTGGCCCGTCCCTGCAGCAGGGAGCAGGTTGTCCAGACTCAAGGCTACCGGTACGTTCAGAAACTGACAGAAAGCCTGATAGATCTGCGCCGTTCCGCGGAGTTTTCCATCGAGACTGTACCCGGCAACATGGGGGGTGGCGATCCCGCATCGAGCGGCTAGCAGGCTGCTTACGCTGGGCTCCTGTTCCCATACGTCCAGCGCTATCAGCAAATCCTGCCGTGCGCCTAGAAGATCACACAGCGCCTGATTGTCGACCACCGGGCCGCGACTACTGTTGATTAGCCAGGCGCCCGCTTTCAGCGACCCCAGCCGCCCCGAGTTCAACAAATGCCAGGTGGGGTGTGCTCCTGAGCGGGTAAGCGGTACGTGGCAAGTGATCACATCGGCCAGAGCGATCAAGGTCTCCAGATCGACAAACCCAGCCTCTCCGCGCTCTGCTCGCAGCGGATCACAAAGCAGGGTTCGCACGCCAAGATTTCCCAGCGTGTCGGCCAGCCGCGAGCCCACCTCGCCTACCCCAAGGATCCCCACCACCTTGTCCTGCCAGTCCTGGCCGCTGCGTTCGGCGAAGGTGAGCAGGCAACTGAGCACATACTCAACGACCCCGCGCGCGTTGCAACCCGGCGCGCTGGCGACTTGAATACCGGCCTTTTCCAGCCCCGGCAGATCAAGGTGGTCAGTCCCTATGGTGCAGGTTCCGACAAACCTTACCGTGGTGTTCTCCAGCATCTGCGCGGTGACCTGGGTGACCGACCGCACCAGCAACACATCCGCCCCATCAAGCACCGCGCGGGAAATGGATCGCCCCGGCAGCCTCGTCAGCGAGCCAAAGCCGGCGAAGAAGGCCTCGAGCAGTGGTATGTTTTCGTCCGCGACAATGTGCATGGGATAAGTCCGCAGAAAGGGTTTCCATTGTCAGCCGCCCGTTTATCCCTGTCCACCCGCGCAGGTACGCGGGAAGCCAGGCCGCTCAGATTCGGTCAGCAGTGAATGTCTTGGGTGCCAGTTGATGGCCTGGACGATAGAAATCCAGCAAAGCCTGGATAAAGGCCGCGGGTCGTTCAGCCACGCCCTCGCTCAGATAGGCTTGGACCTGCTGGGCCACCCGCTCCTTGAAGGGCGCCGCATCGGTGTGCTCACCACTGAGATTGTCCAGACTTATCCTGAACGGATGCCCGGCCGCTTCACAGAACATCCACTCCAGTGCCTGGGGCTTCACCTCGACCTGCTCGAATTGCGCTTGCTGTCCCGCCGTTCTGCCATCCGGCGCGTACCAATAGCCAAAATCGGCCAGCAGCCTTCGCTGCGCGCCCGCCACGCACCAGTGGGCTACTTCATGCAGGGCGCTGCGATAGTAATCATGGGCAAAAACGATGCGGCTACGCGGGGCACCTGTGCCTGCTGGGACATATTCGGGTTCGACCCCGCCGGCAACCAGCTCGGTGTTGTAGCGGGCGGCAAAGGTGGCGGCGAACAGGCGGATCAGATCCTGGCAATCGTAGGTCATGACTGGTAGACAATATCGGGCAAGTTGTTAGGATGGGGCGCTTTTCTTCAGACCATAGCCATGACAGTCATCCGAACCTTTACCCGCTGGCGGCGCAGTGTAACAGAACTGCGCAGCCTGATATGGCTAGCCCTGCCGATCATCGCGGCGCAGATGTCGCATACCCTGCTCGGGTTCGTCGATACCGCCATGGCGGGCCGAGTCAGCGCCGAAGACCTGGCCGCCGTAGCGCTGGGCAATGCTTTCTGGGTGCCGACATTCCTGTTCCTGACCGGCGTTCTGATGATTATCACCTCAAAGGTCGCTGCCAGTAGTGGTGCAGGGCATCTGGACGAGACCGGGGCGTTGGTCCGACAGGGCGCCTGGCTGGGGCTGGGCGTGGGTTTGGCCTGCGCCGCATTTCTTTTTTCGGTAGAGCCCATCCTGCACTGGATGGACGTGCAACCCGAACTGATTCCGCTCACCATGGGTTATCTCAAGGCCACCGCTGTTGGTTTTCCGGCGGTAGCCGTTTATCAGGCGTTGCGCGGCCTGAGCGATGGTCTGTCGCGCACCAAACCAACCATGCTGATCGGCTTTGCCGCCCTGGCCCTGAACGTGCCGGCGAATTACATACTGGTATATGGCAAATTCGGCATGCCCGCGCTAGGAGCAATCGGCTGCGGCGTCGCCACCGCCTTTGTCATGTACTTCATGCTGGGCTGCATGGTGATCTACCTCAAGCGCGCGAGCCTGTTCAAGCCGTGCCGGCTGTTCGAGCGCTTCGACTGGCCACACTGGCCCACCCAGCGCCACCTGCTGGGCCTCGGACTGCCGATTGGTGTAGCGCTATTCGCTGAAACCAGCATGTTCTGCGTCATCGCCCTGTTGATCGGAGGGCTGGGTGCGGTGGTCGTGGCCAGCCATCAGGTAGCGCTGAATTTCTCTTCGCTGACCTTCATGGTGCCCTTTAGTCTCGGGCTGGCCATTACCGTCAGGGTGGGTCACAACCTGGGCCTAAACGGCGCCCGGGCCGGCCTGTTCGCCGCCAAGGCCGGCATTCTTGTAGCGCTGGGCTATGCGATTTTTGCCGCCGCGTTCATGTTCGGGCTGGCGGACTGGATTCCGCTTCTGTACACCAACGACCCTGAGATCATTGCCCTGGCCGCCAGTCTGTTCGTCTATGCTGCGCTGTATCAATTTTCAGATGCGGTGCAGGTGGCTTGCGCCGGAGCATTGCGCGGCTATCAGGACACGCGCCTGCCGATGGTCTTTACTCTGATCTCGTATTGGGCGATAGGCCTGCCGAGCGGCTACGTGCTCGGCCTGACCGATCTGCTCGGGCCGGCGCGCGGCCCGGCCGGTTTCTGGCAAGGGTTGATCATCGGCCTGACCGCCGCCGCCGTGTTCCTCTCACTGCGCCTGGCTATCGTCGGCACCCGACGCAAACGCCAGCAGCCACGTGTTCTCAAGCGCGCTGCCCAGTGACATGTCCGGTTACCACCGACCACGTCCAAGGTAACGACAGCGTGCCATACTCAGCCAGAACGCGTTATGGAGAGGGTTGATGTGGCGTCTGGTTGGCATTCTCGGAGTGGTGCTCGGCTTGCTGGGGTGCGAACGCGCACCGGAAGCCAGCCGGCAGATGGACAACTACCTTGATCGGCTGGGCCGGGTGCTGGACCAGCCCTTTCAAACCTGGAACCCCGACCAACTGAGCCTGTACCGAATGCCGGAACGGCGTCAACGCCTGCTCGATGTGCCAGAAATTCGCCTGAGCCTCTTTGATCTGCTCGTCGAGTCGCGACGCTGCCCCACCCTTCAGCAACTGGTCAGCGAGCGTAACAGCAGCCTGGGCAAGTTGATGCCGGCCAGCCATATACTGGGGTTTGAGGGCGAATTGCTCCGCTCCATCGATGCCTGCCTGCTGGTGATTGACGACGACCCAGGCCGGGCGACACTGGAAGAGCAACTGCGGGAAATTTCACGGATGAAACGGGACAATCTGCAGGCCACATTCTGGAATGCCTTGAACGGCAGTCCCGAATTCGAGCAATTCCTGCGATTTTCCAGCCAACCCTTGCCGGTCTCCGACGCGACGCTGACCGACCATCAGGCGATACAGGCGCTGACCAGTCTGAGCGTTATCGGGCACGCTCTTCCTGAAACCCTACCGCCTGATCGATCGTCTCTGGCTCCCCTCTTCCTTGCCTTGCAGCGTAGTGATCGCAGCGGCCAGTTGATCCATAATTTAGCTCGCCTGACCTACACGCTGGACCAGGCAACCGCCATGCTCAGAGCCCGCCCGCCTGATTTTCTATGTCCGCTGGGCACCGTCACGCCAAAATCCCGCATCCTGCTCACCGTCTTCAATACATTCTATGCGGGTGAAGTACAGCCGCTGATGGCCCAGACGCAACGCCTTGGCCTGCCCTGGCAGCAGGCGCTGGACAATCTCGTCCTGGTCCAAGGCATCCCGCCGGTAGCCCAGAATTACCTTAAGCGGCTGATAGGCGAAGCCGGGTTGTGGCCGCGCTACCAACGCAGTACGCAGAAACACACCGAGGCATGGCAAGACGTTCTGGGTGCCTGCAAACTCATGCCGGGACAATCGGGATGGCATGATATCCGCACAGGCGTATGACCCATGCCGCTCAAGTTTTCCTGATCAGATACCGATAAACATCATCATGCACAGTCTGTTCAACCAGCTCATGTCCAAGGAAACTGCAAAACCTCGGAATATCGCGTTGCGTTGACGGATCGGTTGCCAGCACTTCCAGCAGCGCACCAGCTGCCAGATCGCGCACGGCATTGTGCAACATCATCACCGGCTCTGGGCACAAGAGACCTTTGGTATCCAGCTGAACAGTGGTTGGATCGGGCATGGCGACGGTATCCGGCAAATAAGCGCCGATTATCCGGGAATTATCCGGCTCTTGCCAGCGAGCCGGCCACCGCCGACACTATGCGTGTTGGGTTAAAAATACGACTAAGGAATATCCATGATCAAGGTGTTGATAGAGCGTGTTATAGCAGAAGGCCTGGAACAACCTTATGAAGCCGCAGCGCGCAAAGTCATTCAGCAGGCCATTCAGTCACCGGGGTTTATCTCGGGGGAATCGTTCAGGGACCTGGAGCGCCCCAATCACAGAATCGTCACGGTTACCTGGCAGAACCGTCATTCCTGGGAGCGGTGGGAACACTCGCAGGCACGCATAGACAGCATCAGCACCTTTGCGCCGATGCTGATGGAAGAAGAAAAAATCACGCTTCTCGAACCGCTATAGCGACTAGCGGCTGCGGCTGACTGGCGCTCGCGGCGCCAGTTGGTCAAGCACCTCAGACTGCCGACTGGACCTTGTAGCTGCCGGCCTGCAGAACCCGAACGTGGCAAGTCACCTCTTCCCGGTCCGAATAGAGTTGCTTGCAGGCGATGGTCGCTCTGATGCCCGCCTCATCCAGCGCAGACTGCACGTGATCTATGCATTGCTGGACTTCGTAGTAGCGCCGCTTCATCGGCAACTTGAAATTGATAATCGCCTCCCGACACCAACCTCTGGCAATCCAGCGCGCCAGCAAGGCACTGCTGCGTGCAGGCTTGTCGACGATATCGCAGACCATCCATTGCACCGGCACCTTTGGCTTGAACATATAGCCATCGGCCTCGATGTGTTCTACCTGACCACTATCCATCAGCCGCCTGTCCATCGGTCCGTTGTCCACCGCAATGACCTTCATGTGACGGTTGACCATCTGCCAGGTCCAGCCACCCGGCGCAGCGCCCAGATCTACGGCCTGCATGCCCGGTGACAGGCGACTGTCCCACTCGTCCCGCGGGATGAAATGGTGCCAGGCCTCCTCCAGTTTCAGGGTCGAACGGCTGGGTGCCTCGCGGGGTACCTTGAGACGCGGTATACCCATCGGCCAGGGCGCCGAATTGTTGGCCCAGGACCAGCCGACAAAGATCCGCTGACCGCTCTCGAAACACAGGTGCAGGCGGGGTGCGTCGGTTTTGGTCGGCCGGATAAAGCGGGTCTTCAGCAGCGCGCTTTCCAGGGGCTTGCTGAGCTTTTTGGTCAGCGCGGCCATCGCCTTGCCGTCATTGGTGTCGGCTGTTTCCAGCCACAGGCACGACGCCAGCGGACCCTGGGCGCAGGCGGTGATGATCGGGGTGATCCGGTCTTCTGCGGACACATCCAGCCAGCTTCCGAGGGCCCACTGGCGGACGAAAACAAGCTTGTGGAAGCTCAGTTTGCGCATAAGCGTCGCTGCTTCGCCCTCCTCCGGACAGACGAAACGCACCAACGCCGTTCCCTCACGGGTGACGGCGTAGCCGGCAATGCCCTTGGCGGCAGACAATTCCTGCATTTCGGCAGCGGCCTCGCCCTCGAATCCCGGACGACAGTGCAACAACAATTCCTGCATGGAAAACCCCAGATAAGTAACCGGCCGCTACTTTACAGGCTGCACCGGGACTGGAGAAGCAAATGCGCATCCGAAGCGACGATCAGGCCAGCTCGGCTCGCAGCTGTTGCGCCGCGTTGACCATCGACTGCAATGCCGCCCGGGTCTCCCGCCAGCCCCGGGTTTTCAAGCCGCAGTCCGGATTGACCCACAGCCGCTCTGGCGCAATTACCCGGGCTGCCTTGCGCAACAGGCGCACCATCTCGTTCACCTCGGGCACCCGCGGTGAGTGAATGTCATAGACCCCCGGCCCAATGGCGTTGGGATAGGCGAACCCGGCAAAGGCATCAAGCAATTCCATGTCGGACCGTGACGTTTCTATGGTGATGACGTCCGCATCCATCGCCGCAATCGAATCGAGGATATGGTTGAACTCGCTGTAGCACATGTGGGTGTGTATCTGCGTCACATCCCTTACCCCCGATGCACTTAGACGAAAGGCCTCCGAGGCCCAGCCCAGGTAATGGGCATGCTCGACCTGACGCAGCGGCAACCCTTCCCGGTAGGCTGGTTCATCAATCTGGATAACCTGAATTCCAGCCGACTCCAGATCCTTGACTTCATCGCGGATCGCCAGCGCCAGCTGTCTGGCGCTGACTTCACGCGTTACGTCTTCGCGCGGGAACGACCACATCAACATGGTCACCGGACCAGTCAGCATGCCCTTCATCGGCTTGCTGGTCAGACTCTGGGCAAAGCGTGTCCACTGCACCGTCATCGGACGGGGGCGGCTGATATCGCCGACTATGATTGGAGGCTTCACGCAGCGCGAACCATAGCTTTGCACCCAGCCGAATCGACTGAAGGCGTATCCGTTGAGCTGTTCGCCGAAGTACTCGACCATGTCGTTACGCTCGGCTTCGCCATGCACCAGCACGTCCAGCCCCAGCTGTTCCTGCTCGGTAACGACGCGGGCGATCTCGGCCTGCATGGCAGCCACATACTCGGCCTCTGCCAAGCGGCCCTGCTTGAAAGCCTGGCGACTGGCGCGGATGTCCGGCGTCTGGGGGAAAGAGCCTATAGTGGTGGTCGGTAGTGCCGGCAGGCCGAGCACCGCCTGCTGAGCCTGAGCGCGCACGGCATAGACGGAACTGCGGCAGCTATCTTCGGGCTCGATTACGGCCAGGCGCGCCGACACCGCCGGATCGTGGATCCGCGGCGACGCCTGCCGGGCGCGCTGACTGGCCTCGGATTGAGCAAGAGCAGTGCTGATCAGGCGATCTTCCGGGCTGTTCAGCGCCCGGCTCAAGATGTTGACTTCAGCTACTTTCTGGGTAGCAAAGGCCAGCCAACCGAGCAACTCGTCATCCAGCTGATCTTCCCGGTCCAGATCGGCCGGTGAATGCAGCAGCGAGCAGCTCGGCGCCACCCACAAGTGCTCACCCCAGCGGTTTTTTGCCTGCTGCAACAGGTCCAGAGCCTGGGTCAGGTCGCAGCGCCAGACGTTTCGGCCGTTTACCACGCCCAGCGACAACACCTTGTAGGGTGGCAAACGGTCCAGCACCGCCGGCAACTGTTGCGGCGCCCGCACCAGATCCACATGTAGCCCATCCACTGGAAGCCCGCACGCCAGTCCGAGGTTGTCGTCCAGAGCGCCGAAATAGGTCGTCAGCAGTTTTTTCAGCGGGGCGCGCTGCAATTGATTGAAGGCACTCTCGTAGGCCGCCTTCCAATCGGCTGGCAAATCAAGAACCAGCGCAGGCTCGTCGATCTGCACCCACTCGACGCCCTTCTCCGCCAGCCGGTTGAATATCTCGCAATACACCGGCAACAGTCGATCCAGAAGGGTCAATCGGTCAAACGCCTCGCCCTTGGTCTTGCCCAGCCACAGGTAGGTAAGCGGGCCCAGCACTACTGGTTTGATGCTGTGCCCCAGGGCGATAGCTTCGTCGACCTCCTCGAACAGCTGGGCCCACTGCAATGAGAAGGTCTGGTCGATGGTGAATTCCGGGACGATGTAGTGATAATTGGTATCGAACCATTTGGTCATCTCGCAGGCGAAAGTTTCGTTCCCCTTGTTTGCCACGCCGCGCGCCATATGGAACAGCGTATCCAGGTCGGGCTGGCCGCCGTCAGCAAAACGTGGCGGGACGGCCCCGACCATCAGGCTGTGGGTCAGCACCTGATCGTACCAGGCGAAATCGCCTACCGGCAGCAGGTCCAACCCTGCTTGCGCCTGGACTCGCCAATGCTCCGCGCGCAGCTCTCGCCCGGTGTGCTGTAGGCCGGCCATATCAAGCTGGCCCGCCCAATAGGCTTCCAGCGCTTTTTTCAGCTCGCGGTCGCGGCCGATTCGGGGAAATCCAAGAGTGTGGGCCAGTGCCATGTCAGTCTCCATGCGATTGTCGTGTTGAGAGCCGCCATGGTCTGGCCAATCCACTCCTGAATCAAACTCATCCTATTAATGTTAAACTGCGATTTCATTCATGTTGAGGAAAACGGCATGCTGGAGTTTCGTCACCTGCGCACGCTGATTACGCTCCGGGAAGCGGAAAGCCTGGTTGAAGCCGCCGAACGGCTGCATCTGACCCAATCTGCACTGTCCCACCAGCTCAAGGACCTGGAGGAGCGCCTGGGAATGCCGCTTTTCGCCCGCAAAAGCAAGCCCGTGCGCTTTACCAGTGCCGGGCTTCGCCTGCTACGTCTGGCCGACAGCGTGTTGCCGCAGATACGCCAAGCCGAGCGGGATCTGCAACGGCTAGCGGGCGGACAAGCCGGACGCCTGCATATGGCTATCGAGTGCCACAGCTGCTTTCAATGGCTCATGCCGACCATCGACCAGTTCCGCAATGCCTGGCCAGAGGTGGAGGTAGATTTTGCCTCCGGCTTCTTCTTTGCGCCGCTACCCGCGCTGGCAAGGGGCGATCTGGATCTGGTGGTAACCTCCGATCCGCAGGAGATTTCCGGCATCAGTTACGTACCCCTGTTTACCTACGAGGCGCAGCTAGCGGTCAGCAATCAGCATCCCCTGGTGAACAAGTCGTTCATCGAACCGGCCGATATCGAGGGCGAGACACTGATCTGTTATCCGGTCGACCGCGACCGCCTGGATATCTTCAAGCAGTTCCTCGACCCGGCGGGCATAGAGCCGCTGGCGGTTCGCAATGCCGAACTGACCGTCATGATGATGCAACTGGTGGCATCGGGCAGAGGGGTTTGCTGCCTGCCCAACTGGGCCATGGCCGAGTACCTGCAGCGCGGCTACGTGAGCGCCAGACCACTGGGACCAGAGGGGCTTTTCGGCACTCTCTACGCGGCAGTACGCGAAGACATGCTCGAGGTGTCCTACATGCAGGATTTTCTCTTGACCGCCAAGGACACCTCCTTCGCCACCCTGGAAGGCGTGAGCGCCAAGATCAGCAAATGACAGGCTTTGCGCCGGCTCGCCTGTTTCACCCAAACAGGCGAGTTCAAATTTTCCGCAGCAGGAATACATTACATTCGTCCTGAGCACTGCATTGGGTGGCGTGAAAGCCATAGTGCTCGGTAACCCTGGATAAAAATAACATCACAAGGTAACCACGAATGAACGCACCTGTTTTCAAACTGACCGGTCTTGCACTTGGCCTTATGCTTTCCGCTGGCGCAATGGCCACTAACCCCGCTCCCACGCCCGATCCGACTCCGGATCCAGGAACTGGCTCCGGATTCCCTGCGGTATCCGACTTCAGCCGCGCTGGCTCCTTCTCCGTCACCAGCGGTAACGAAGGCCCTAGCTGCACCATTTACCGGCCACGCACGCTAGGCGAAAGCGGCCGTCGTCATCCGATCATCATCTGGGGCAACGGTACCGGCGCATCGCCAGGCACCTACAGCGGTTTGCTGGAACATTGGGCCAGCCAGGGCTTTGTCGTAGCGGCCGCTCGTACTTCAAACGCGGGCTCCGGCACCCAGATGATCGACTGTCTCGACTACCTGGTACAGCAAAATGGCCGCAGCTCCGGCACCTACGCTGGCAAGCTTAATGTCAACCGCGTCGGCGCCGCCGGTCACTCACAGGGCGGCGGCGGGACCATCATGGCCGGCCAGGATGACAGAATTACCGTAACCGCTCCCTTCCAGCCCTACACCATCGGCCTGGGTCATCGTTCTTCCTCACAAAGCAACCAGAACGGTGCGATGTTTCTGATGACGGGTGGCAATGACACCATCGCAGCTCCCTCCTCCAACGCCGCGCCCGTATTCAACCGCGCCAATGTGCCGGTGTTCTGGGGTGAGCTGGAATCAGCCGGCCATTTCGAGCCGGTTGGCAACGCTGGCGGCTATCGTGGACCATCAACAGCCTGGTTCCGCTATCACCTGATGGATGACCAGAACGCCCAGGGCGTGTTCTACGGCAGCAGTTGCACCCTATGCACTGATCGTAACTGGACAGTGCGCAAGAAAGGCCTCTGATCAACCTGACAAATCCGTTTTGTGCACTTTACCGGCTGCCCAGGCAGTCGGTTTTTTTTGCTCCTGCCCCATTGATGTAAAAAACATCGCTATCTGTCACAAACAATAACTTTGTCTCTTTTTTCACCCGAATAGGCGAGTGTCTCTGGCGCGACACGGCGTTATGGTATTTTTGCAATGAGCACTGAGCCGTAATCAGGTGCCATTTCGCTCAAATGATGAATCCGTCACAACAATGTCAACAAGAGAGATCACCATGAAAGCACAACTGTTCAAGCTGACCGGTCTTGGCATCGGCCTTATGCTGTCCGCCAGCGCCCTGGCCATCAACCCTACTCCTGATCCCGGTCCTGGAACTGGCGATGGAGGTTTTCCATCCGTCTCGGACTTCAGCGCTTCTGGTCCATTTGCCACCACTGCCGGCAACGAAGGCCCCAACTGCCGCGTATACCGTCCACGTACCTTGGGTGAAAGCGGCCGCCAGCATCCGATCATCATCTGGGGTAACGGCACCGGCTCCAGCCCGAGCACCTACGCCGATCTGCTTGAGCATTGGGCCAGCCATGGCTTTGTGGTCGCCGCCGCGCGCACGTCCAATGCCGGTACCGGCCGCGACATGATCGGCTGCCTCGATTACCTGGTGCAGCAGAACGGGCGCAGCACGGGTACCTATTCTGGCAATCTGAACGTCAACCGGATCGCCACATCGGGCCATTCCCAAGGCGGTGGCGGCAGCATCATGGCTGGACAGGATAGCCGAGTCACGGTCACCGCTCCGTTCCAGCCTTACACTATTGGCCTGGGCCACAGCTCCTCTTCCCAAAGCAACCAGAACGGCCCAATGTTTCTGATGACCGGCGGCTCGGATGTCATTGCCGGCCCCACGCTGAACGCCCTTCCCGTATACAACCGTGCAAACGTTCCGGTTTTCTGGGGTGAGCGCACTACCGCCAGCCATTTTGAGCCGGTCGGTGATGGCGGAGATTATCGCGGTCCTTCCACCGCCTGGTTCCGCTATCACTTGATGGACGACCAGAACGCCGAAAGCACTTTCTACGGTAGCAACTGCGAGCTGTGCACCAGCTTCCGCTGGGATGTGCGCCGCAAGGGCATCAATTAATACTGCTGCAAGATAAGTACCTAAGGCCGGTCACTGTATAGTGACCGGCTTTTTTGTCTCTTTAGAAACGTTGCGATATCGAAAAAGTATCATTTTGCTACATTTATTGATATTGACTCGCCTTTAACCTGTATGTGCGAGTGTATCCATTTGTGTCAAACGTTACCTTGGTTTTGCTACGAGCGCTGCTGTTGGCCCTGCCCAGCTTAGCCTGGCCGGAATAACCATTGAGCTCAGTGATCTATCCGAAAACAACACCAAGGTAAAGAGAGACAATAATGATGAACTCCCCTGTTTTGAAATTTAGCACCTTGACCCTCGGTCTGATGTTGTCAGCGGCCGCGTTTGCCACCAACCCCACACCCGGTGAAGAACCTGTCGAGTCAGGCTTTCCCGCGGTCGCCGACTTCAGCGCAGACGGCCCCTTTGCCACCACCGCAGGCAATGAGGGTCCGGACTGCCGCGTTTATCGTCCACGTACACTTGGCGAAGATGGACTGCAGCATCCCATCATCATCTGGGGCAACGGCACCGGTGGCACGCCAACCACCTATAGCGGCCTGCTCGAGCACTGGGCCAGCCACGGTTTCGTGGTAGCAGCGGCCAGAACCTCCAATGCAGGCAGCGGCGAAGAGATGATCGACTGCCTGGATTATCTGGTTGAACAGAACGGCCGCAGCAGCGGAACCTATGCCGGCAATCTGAACGTAAACCGTGTCGGCTCGTCGGGTCACTCCCAGGGTGGCGGCGGTTCGATCATGGCCGGCCAGGATAGCCGCATCACAGCTACCGCACCCTTCCAGCCATACATCCTCGGCCTGGGCCACGACACCGATTCCCAGGATAACCAGAATGGTCCCATGTTCCTGATGACCGGCAGCAGCGATACCCTCGCGGGCTCAGCCCTGAACGGTGCGCCCACCTTCCGCCGTGCCAACGTGCCGGTGTTCTGGGGTGAACTGCAAGGTGCTGGGCACTTTGAGCCAGTAGGCGATGCGGGTGATTTCCGCGGCCCATCCACTGCCTGGTATCGCTATCACCTGATGGGTGACCAGAACGCGGTAAGTGTGTTCGTAGGCAGCAACTGCGAGCTATGTACCTCGCGTGACTGGGAAGTACAAACCAAGGGGATCAACTAAGGCGCGGGCAAAGCAACCGCTTTTCCTCTTGTGGCCGGCTATTTTCGAATAGCCGGCTTTTTTATTTGCTCCCATTCAGCTGCCCCATTGGCACAGTTGCGGGTTGTGATAGGCAGCCGGTCATCCATACTTGTGCACTTACAAAACGGTGATAAACAGACACCGCTATTTTACAAGGAGCCGTTATGTCCGCAGAAACTATGAAAGTCGCCCTGGTGACGGGGGCTGGAACAGGGATCGGCCGTGCCAGCGCGGTGGCATTGGTCAAGGCCGGCTACAAGGTTGTTCTGGCGGGCAGACGGGTTGCACTGCTGGAAGAAACCGCAGCCGCTGCTGGCGGCGATACCCTGACGATGGTCACCAATGTGGGCGACCCCGACTCGGTTCAGGCTCTGTTTGCCCGCATCACCGAAACCTATGGTCGCCTGGATGTGCTGTTCAACAATGCGGGCACTGGCGCACCGCCGTTGCCGCTGGAAGATCTGAGCTTCGAGCAGTGGAAGATGGTGGTGGATACCAACCTGACCGGCGCGTTTCTGTGTACCCAGCAGGCCTTCAGAATCATGAAAAGCCAGTCGCCGATGGGTGGACGCATTATCAACAATGGCTCGATCTCAGCCCATTCACCGCGCCCCAATTCCGCGCCCTATACTGCAACCAAGCACGCCATGACCGGGCTGACCAAATCGACGTCCCTTGATGGCCGCAAATACAACATTGCCTGCGGGCAGATCGATATCGGCAATGCCGCGACCGACATGGCCGCACCAATGCAGCGCGGAGTACCCCAGGCACACGGCCAGATCGCGATTGAAGCGGTGATGGATGTCGATCATGTAGCCCAGGCGGTGGTGCAAATGGCCAATCTGCCGCTGGAAACCAATATTCAGTTCATGACGATCATGGCGACCAGGATGCCTTTTATAGGCCGAGGCTGATCAACTGAACCAGCTCGGGCACAGAAAAGTCGATGTGCCGGCGCCGGTGTCGGCTGTGGTGGGTATCGCGTCGAAAGACTGGCAACACCGCAGCGATGTCGGTTGCAGTACGTGCCTTGACAACCACAGACTGACCCACCATCCATACTTTAAATGGATGGTCATCCCATGATTCATGCTTCAATAACGGGACACTTCTATTCTTGGTATCACTCTTGCTACTATAGGTGCCGACAATACACATCAGCTTCTATATAGGCATTTCACAATGAGCAACGCCCCCACTCCTCTAGCCATGGCCCTTTCGCAGCGCAAATCAGATGAGCGCGCGACACCTCTGAGCGCTTTCCGCATGGCCCGACGCTGGTGGCTTGAGGGTCGTCGTCTGAATCTGTCGCTACTGGCGGAAGAACTGGAAATAGGCCGCGCGACCCTGATGCGCTGGGTTGGCAACAAGGACCTGTTAATGGGCGAGATTCTCTGGTCGCTCTACAAAGCGGTGTATGACGAGGCGATAGAAAGGGCGCAGGCCGACCCGAAGCTTAAAGGGATCGACTTTCTGGAGCAGATTTATGACGACATCAATATTGCGCTGATCAAGGCAAAGCCAATGCACGACTTTTTGCATTCCGAGCCGCAGTGGGGCCTGCAATTATTGACTTCGAATATCTCGGGACTGCAGCGCCGGTTAGTGGATACCTGGACCAGTCTGTTCAATGAGGAAATTCAGGCGGGCCGGATCAATCCGGAAATGGACGCGGAGAGCCTGGCCTATTTCATAATCCGTATTGGTGAGGGCGCGGTGTATTGCGATCTTATCTGCGGCCGCACGCCGAATACCGAACCAGCCCGCCAGGCCTTCCGCCTGCTGGTCAATGGCCATAGCCGCTAGACGCGGCGCACCGGCCAGTCCAGCACGAATGCGGCACCGCCCAGGGTCTGCGACTGCTCCACGCGAGCACGGCCCTGGTGCCAGTAGATAATCCGTCGCACGATCGACAATCCCAGTCCATATCCGCCTGATGAACGGGTACGGCTATCGTCGAGACGCAGAAAGGGCGTGAAAATTCGTTCTCGGTAGGCTGGCGGAATGCCGGGGCCGTCGTCCTCCACCACCACCATGCAGCGGCCCTTCTCGACCCAGGTAGTGACCACCACTCGGCTGACCGCATGGCGCATGGCGTTGGTGACCAGATTGGTCAGCGCGCGTTGCAGGTAGCGCGCTTCAGCGTCTATCTCCCGGGCCTGGCCTAGCGAGCGATCATGGTGCTGGACCTGCAATGCGGGACCAAGCGGAGTCAGTTCCGCCACTACGTGGTCGACCAGCTCGGGAATATTGGTGGGTATCAGGGTCAGGGCTGGCGCGCCCTGCTCCAGCCTGGCGTAGGTCAGAATCTCATCGACCAGCTTGTCCAGCTCGCTCAAATCGCCGTCCATGCCGTCCATATAACGGCGACGGTCCGCCTCATTGGTCGTGGTTTCGACCATTTCCAGCCCGAAACGCAGGCGTGCCACGGGGGTGCGCAGTTCGTGTGAAACCGCGCCAATCATTTCTTGCTGAATACGCATCAGGCGTTGCAGATGGCTGGCCATCTCGTTGAAGGTTCTGGCTAACCGCCCTACCGAGTCATTGGTGATGGATTCGACCCGGGCATCCAGATTACCGCGGGTGATATGGCTGGCGGCGGCTTCAAGCGTCAACAGCCGCTGCTCCAACTGACGCACCAGCAGGTAGATCAAGAGTCCGGTCAAGGTCAGCACCAATACGCCGGTAATCAGCAGCATTTCAGGCGGATAGTCATTCATCTGATAGAGCGGACCAAGGCTGAGCACCCAGTTGCTGTCGGGAATTTTCATGTACAGCACCACGGAATCCCCATCCGGGCCGAGCGTCATCACCGTATCGCTTTCTTCGAGCCGGCGACGCTGATCGGCGTCCAGATCGGCCTCGCGGATCTGCGTGAGCTGCAATGGATAGCCGAAGCCCTTCTGGCCGCGTAATCGTTGCAAGCGCTTGGGCATATCGGTTTCGGGATGACGCACCAGTTCGTCAGCGATCAGATACAACGTGGCGCGGCCCAACTGCTCCGAAATCCGCTGAATAGAGGTGGTCAGCACTACCCCTTCCGGCAAATCCACCAATGCATAGATGCGTAGTTCGGGCATTTGCTCCGGCCTGACCAGCACCTGTCCGCGGATCAACCGGGCCCAGTAAGCGGACTCCAGCCCTAGCTCATCAAGTTTTCGAAGTTCCAGCGGAACCCCGATCAATCGGGTCCAGGCCGCCAGGGCACGTAACCGCTCGGCGTCATCCATCGGCGCCAGATTATCGGCCATCAAACGGAAGGTGCCGCTGGCAATACGCTCGCGATAATCCTCCGCCCGCACGTCGTTCAGTAGCCGAATACCCACCAGGGCCAGCAACGAGACGGTAATCAGGACCAGCAGCATGCCGCCGTAAATTCGAAAGAAGATCGAGTTCACTATTTGCCTTTCTCGGGCGCTACGAAGAGATAGCCCTTGCTGCGTACCGTCTTGATAATCCGCGGAAGCTCGGGATCGTCGCCTATTTTCGGACGGATACGAGAAATGCGCACGTCGATGGATCTGTCTTGCCCGTCATACTCGATGCCGCGCAGCGCGACAAAGGTTTCTTCACGGCTGAGGACGCGCCCGGCATTACTGGCCAGTAACCACAACAGATCGAATTCCGCGCCGGTGAGGTCGATCAAACTACCTTCCAGCCAGGCCTCTCGCCGGGCACTGTCGACGACCAGATTGTCGAACTCGAGGCGCTTGGGAGGCGTTGTCGGCAGATCCGCCTCGCCACGGCGGCGCAACAACGCCCGGATGCGAGCCAGTAGCACCTGCGGACGCACCGGCTTGTTGACGTAGTCGTCGGCGCCCAGCTCCAGGCCCAAAATATGGTCATCATCTTCGCTACGGGCGGTGAGCATCAGTATGGGACGCGAAAACCCGGCGGCGCGCAGACGCTTGCAGATGGACAGACCATCTTCGCCGGGCAGCATGATATCCAGCACAACCAGCGAGGGCGGGTTTTGCAGAATGCGATCGACCGCCTCGCTGCCATTAGCCTCGATTTCCACATCAAGTCCCTGGACCCGCAGGAAATCGGCTATCAATGCGGCAAGCTTCGCATCGTCCTCAACCAGCAGGATGCGTTCGTTCTCTACGTCCATCTCTCACCAATAGCGGGTTAGCTGAGTTACGCGGTTTAGCTGGTGATTGTAACAATCGCCCGGCGAAACACCTACGAGCAAACACAGTCTCCCCCTCGCCGTCGAAAACACAATATCTAGTGCATCACCTGACTGGCAAGGCATGCACGAAACGGCTGTGGATAACCACGCACTGCGCCTGTCACGCCTGGCGTTCGTCAAAATTACCCGAACATCACACCAGAAATTATTTGCTCGCGCTGCTTGCACAAGCTAAACATGCACACTATCTTGTGTATCGCGAACACATTAACACTACATATAGATTAAATAGCTGGGCGCTTCATGCGACCGTTGACACTGGTCCGGTGAACGTCCCCGCAAACACATATCAGCCTGATCGGGCCGCAAGCACCATCACGGCTGATCAGTTAAAAATACCGAAACACCGTATATGGTGTTTCTCTTTAGCGCAGGAGATCGCCATGGATGCAACCCACCAACCCGCTCTGGATTCGACCAGGACTGTTCGAACAGACGATTTTTCCGAGCACAATCCGGATAACACTGCGCCCGGCCAACTACGCGTCATCAAGCGCAACGGCGCTCTGGTTACCTATACCGACGACAAGATCCGCGTCGCCATTACCAAGGCGTTTCTGGCAGTTGAGGGTGGCCAGGCTGCTGCGTCCAACCGCATCCACAACACCGTGAACCAACTGGCCGAGACCATTAGCGCCATTTTCTGGCGCCGTATGCCCTCCGGCGGCACCCTGCATATCGAAGACATACAGGATCAGGTCGAACTCGCCCTGATGCGCTCCGGTGAGCAAAAAGTCGCCCGCGCCTATGTGCTCTATCGCGAAGAGCACGCTCGCCAACGGCAGGCACGCCAAGGCAGCCAGCCACTCGAAGCACACCCAAGTATTCGCGTCACCCAGGCCGATGGCAGCAAGCAGCCGCTGGATCTTGGCCGCCTGCGCATTTTGATCAGCGAAGCCTGTGAAGGTCTGGCCGAGGTCGACGCCGCCCTGATCGAACGCGACACCCTGAAGAACCTGTACGACGGCGTGACCCAGCGCGACGTAAACACCGCGCTGGTAATGACCGCACGCACGCTGGTCGAACGCGAGCCAAACTATAGCCACGTCACCGCGCGCCTGCTGATGGACACCCTGCGCGCCGAAGCCTTGGATTTTCTCGGCGTCGCCGACAGTGCCACCCACCACGAAATGGCCGAACTCTACGCCCGCGCCCTGCCCGCCTATATTGAAAAGGGCGTGCAGTTCGAGCTGCTCGACCCGCGTCTGAAAGACTTCGACGTGGAGCGTCTGGGCGCGGCAATTGATCACCAACGCGACCAGCAGTTCACCTACCTCGGACTGCAAACGCTGTATGACCGCTACTTCATCCACAAGGATGGCGTGCGCTTCGAGCTGCCTCAGGTGTTTTTCATGCGCGTCGCCATGGGCCTGGCCATTGAAGAAGCTGACCGCAACGCCCGCGCTATCGAGTTCTACAAGCTGCTCTCCAGCTTCGACTACATGGCCTCCACACCCACCCTGTTCAATGCCGGCACGCTGCGCCCGCAACTCTCCAGCTGCTACCTGACCACCGTGCCGGATGAGCTGTCCGGCATTTACCACGCCATCCATGACAACGCCATGCTGTCCAAATTTGCCGGCGGCCTGGGTAATGACTGGACTAATGTGCGCGCCCTCGGCGCCTACATCAAAGGCACCAACGGCAAGAGCCAGGGCGTGGTGCCCTTCCTGAAGGTGGTCAACGACACTGCCGTAGCCGTGAATCAGGGCGGCAAGCGCAAGGGCGCC
Organism: Halopseudomonas xinjiangensis; assembly: GCA_011050525.1. Lineage (GTDB taxonomy): Bacteria > Pseudomonadota > Gammaproteobacteria > Pseudomonadales > Pseudomonadaceae > Halopseudomonas > Halopseudomonas xinjiangensis_A. The sequence continues at coordinate 8,692 of DRFO01000030.1, read as the reverse complement.
GTATGTGCCTATCTGGAAACCTGGCACCTGGACATCGAAGAATTTCTCGAGCTACGCAAGAACACCGGTGACGACCGCCGCCGCACCCACGACATGAACACCGCCAACTGGATTCCTGACCTGTTCATGAAGCGTGTGTTCGAGGATGGTAAGTGGACGCTATTCTCCCCGTCCGACACACCGGATCTGCACGACCTGACGGGCAAAGCCTTCGAAGAGCGCTATGAGTATTACGAAGCGCTCATCGAGTACGGCAAGCTCAAATTGCACAAGACCATTCAGGCCCGCGACCTGTGGCGCAAGATGCTCAGCATGCTGTTCGAGACTGGTCACCCCTGGCTGACCTTCAAGGACGCTTGCAACCTGCGCAGCCCGCAGCAGCACGTCGGGGTGGTCCACAGCTCCAACCTGTGCACCGAGATCACGCTCAACACCAATGCCGACGAGATCGCCGTGTGTAACCTGGGCTCGGTCAACCTGCCCAACCACATCATCGACGGCAAGCTGGATACCGCCAAGCTCGCCGCCACGATCAAGACCGCCGTGCGCATGCTCGATAACGTCATCGACATCAACTATTACTCGGTGCCCCAGGCGCGCAACTCCAACCTCAAGCACCGCCCGGTCGGACTGGGCATCATGGGCTTTCAGGATGCGCTCTACTTGCAGCACATCCCCTACGGGTCCGATGCCGCCGTCGAATTCGCCGATCAGTCCATGGAAGCGGTCAGTTACTACGCCATCCAAGCTTCCTGTGATCTGGCCGAAGAGCGCGGCGCCTATTCCACCTTCGAAGGCTCGCTCTGGAACCAGGGCATCCTGCCGCTGGATTCGCTGAATATCCTCGCCGAGCAGCGTGGCGAGCAATACATCGAAGTCGACCGTAGCCAGACACTGGACTGGGAGCCCCTGCGCGAGCGCGCCAGAAAAGGCATACGCAACTCAAACATCATGGCCATCGCCCCCACCGCGACCATCGCCAACATCACCGGCGTGTCACAGTCCATCGAGCCGACCTACCAGAACCTGTACGTCAAATCGAACCTATCCGGCGAATTCACCGTGATCAACCCTTATCTGGTACGCGACCTGAAAGCACGCAACCTGTGGGACCCGGTGATGGTCAACGATCTCAAGTTCTACGACGGTTCGCTGCAACAGATCAGTCGCGTACCCGCCGAGCTCAAGGCGCTATACGCCACCGCGTTCGAAGTGGAAACCAAATGGATAGTTGAAGCCGGCAGCCGCCGCCAGAAGTGGATCGATCAGGCGCAGTCGCTGAACCTGTATATCGCCGGCGCCTCCGGCAAAGCGTTGGACATGACCTACCGCATGGCCTGGTTCCGTGGTCTTAAAACCACCTATTACCTGCGCGCCCTGGCTGCCACCAGCACGGAAAAATCCACCGTCGAAACTGGCAAGCTCAACGCCGTCTCCTCCGGCGGATCAAGCCTGAGCGCAACCCCCGCCGGCCCAGCCCCCGTACCAAAGGCCTGCGCCATCGACGAACCAGACTGCGAAGCGTGCCAATAACATGCAGCTCATAGCACACGCCCGGCCTCCGCGCGCTCACTCCGTCATTGCGCGCTCAAGCCGTAACCCCTGTCACCCAGTCATTCCCCTTTACACCGGTCATTCCCCTTTACCCCCGTCATTCCCGCGAAGGCGGGAATCCAGGGATACCCAACAGAATAATCAATGCGCCAGCCCGCGCCTGAAATCCCCCGCAAAGGGATCGAACAAACAGAATGCATTACCAAGGAGACACAAACATGCTTAGCTGGGACGATTTTGACAAAGAAGAGCAGGCCCCCGCGCCAGCCCGCCACGCAGCCACCGCGATGCCGGAAACAGACGCACAAAGCGTCAGCGCCGTAGACCAGTCACGCCAGATCAGCTCACAGGACTCCAGCGCCGTCGCGCGCGCCAAAGCCGCGCTGGACGAGCTCGACGCCGAAGGCCTCAAAGACCTGGAAGGCTCAGCCGCGCGCGTCAGCGTCGATGCAAAACGGATGATCAACTGCCGCGCCGACTTGAACCAACTCGTACCCTTCAAGTACGACTGGGCCTGGCAGAAATACCTCGACGGCTGCTCCAACCACTGGATGCCGCAGGAGGTGAACATGACCGCCGACATCGCCCTGTGGAAAAGCGCCGACGGCCTGACCGAAGACGAACGCCGCATCGTCAAACGCAACCTCGGCTTCTTCTCCACCGCCGACTCGCTGGTCGCCAACAATCTGGTGCTGGCCGTCTACCGCCTCATCACCAATCCCGAGTGCCGCCAGTACCTGCTGCGCCAGGCCTTCGAAGAAGCCATCCACACCCACGCCTATCAATACTGCGTTGAATCGCTGGGCATGGACGAAGGCGAGATCTTCAACATGTACCACGAAGTCCCCAGCGTCGCGAAAAAAGCCGCCTGGGGCCTCAAATACACCCACTCCCTCTCCGACCCCGACTTCACCACCGGCACCGTCGAGACCGACAAGGAACTGCTGCGCAACCTGATCGGCTTCTATTGCGTGCTCGAAGGCGTGTTCTTCTACTGCGGCTTCAGCCAGATCCTGTCCATGGGCCGCCGCAACAAAATGACCGGCGTTGCCGAGCAGTTCCAGTACATCCTGCGTGACGAGTCCATGCACCTGAACTTCGGCATCGACGTGATCAACCAGATCAAGATCGAAAACCCGCACCTGTGGGATGCCAGCATGAAAGACGAAGCCACGCAGATGATCCTGCAAGGCACCCAGCTGGAAATCGAATACGCCCGCGACACCATGCCCCGCGGCGTACTCGGCATGAACGCCGCGATGATGGAGGACTACCTCAAATTCATCGCCAACCGCCGCCTGACCCAGATCGGCCTGAAAGAAGAATACCCAGGCACGGTCAATCCCTTCCCGTGGATGAGCGAAATCATGGATTTGAAGAAGGAGAAGAACTTCTTTGAAACGCGGGTGATTGAGTATCAGACGGGTGGGGCTTTGAGCTGGGATTGAATAACTGGGGGCCAGGTCATGCCTGTGCCCCCACTTTAAATCTTCACACAGGCAAATAGCGCATTACCGGACGTCTGATTCCAGGGAGCGATCGTCTCGTAATCATGTTCAAGCACGTGAACAGTAAAGTATGGCCGCAACAGCTCAATCAGTTCGCTAAAACTCACCGCCACCATGCTGTGTTCGTCGTGCCATACCTGCTTTTCATTGGCGGCCGTTTTTTCAATACGCAGCTTTAAAGACTGCTGCTCGCCATTGCCCGAATAGTTCCAGCCAGAGCTAAAGCTGAATAGACCGTCAGCGTGCTGGGCGGTATGCGATACACCTGAATCGTTGTCGATCCTGTGCTTGTCGACAGCGTTGAAACAAAAGAGCCCACCTGTAACCAGTGCGTCATGCACACTGGCGATGCATGCCTGGAGCCTCTCGAGCCCGGCACTGTAATGGACGGAATACAGAAAACAGGTAATCAGGTCGACCGGCTGGTTTACTGTGAAGCCACACATATCCTGCAGGGAAAAATGTGCTTCCGGGCAGCGAATGACCGCTCTGTCCAACATGGGCTGATTGATGTCGAGCCCGCTGCTTTGATAGCCCGCATCGAGAAGATGCCGGACATGTGGCCCGGTCCCACAGGCCAGATCGAGGTGCCTCTTTCCAGCGTTACCGAATAACTGCTGCAGCCGATGGATGCAGTGGCTTTGAGCCCTGTAGTCGATATCCGCACACATTAAATCGTAGTAACCCGACAGGTCGGTATAAATGGCGTTTCCGGGCATGATGGTTTGCTGATGATCGTTGGGGGGCGCGAATCATATCCCGGCCGCATAAAAAGCGCTCGCGCTTGCTCACTGGCGCGGCCAGGAAAGTCCGCCTGGATTCCCGCCTGCGCGGGAATGACGGTGTGATGCTCAGCGATGACGACTACGCACTGGCTGGATTTCCGCCTGCGCGAGAATGACGGGGGTTGGCATACACTTCCACTACCATCACTAAAGAAAGCCAGGCAACCCAAGGAGTCCGTATCATGCAGACAATCAGTTTGGGCGGAGTAAGCGTACCGCGTATCGGCCAGGGCACCTGGCACATGGGCGAGGATGCCGCGCATCGGCAGGCGGAGGTCAGGGCGCTACGGGAAGGCCTGGAGCTGGGCATGACGCTGATCGACACCGCTGAGATGTATGCCGAGGGCGGTGCTGAAGAGGTTGTTGGCGAAGCGATTCGTGGCCGGCGTGACGACGTCTATCTGGTCAGCAAGGTCTACCCGCACAACGCCAGCGCTGCAGGCGTGCAGGCCGCATGCGAGCGAAGCCTGCGCCGACTGGGCACCGAGATAATTGACCTATACCTGCTGCACTGGCGCGGGCAATACCCACTGAGCGAAACGGTGGCAGCCTTCGAAAGACTGCGCGAGCAGGGCAAGATCCGCCGCTGGGGCGTCTCGAACTTTGACGTTGCCGATCTGCAAGAACTCGCTAGTCCGGACTGCGCGACCAATCAGGTGCTCTACAACCCGGAAGCACGCGGCATCGAATACGATCTGCTTGCCTGGCAAGCGCAACACTCCATGCCGCTCATGGCCTACTGCCCGATCGGGCAAGGCGGAGCGCTACTGCGTGATGCGGCGTTGCAGCGCATAGCCGACAAACACGCCGCCACGCCCGCCCAGGTGGCGCTGGCGTGGGTACTACGCCACCCCGGCGCGATCGCCATTCCCAAGGCAGTGAATCTGGAGCACCTCAGGCAGAATGCAGCCGCCGACCAACTTCGACTTGACGAGGACGACATTGCGCTAATCGATGCGACCTACCCGCCGCCCACGCGCAAGCAGTCGCTGGAGATGGTGTGAGCAAAGACCAGGGGCATCCTGTTTTCCAGCGCTCGCATGAAAACTTTTTGAATCATTTTCAATTGGTATCAGCCTAGCTGAGTGAGTATCCAACGGGTACACACAAGCTAGACTGCTTCACAGCCAACGATTGAAGAATCAGGTCATGACGGCCTGGGACAGGAGAGTTGTAATGTCACTGCCCACCCGACAACCCCCAAACGCCTGGATCAGCTTTCTTGCACATCTGCTGTTTATCCTCTCCGCCTGGACGCTGTTCATCAAATACCTGTTTCCCATCGGTTATGCTCTGGCATACGGGGAGCCCTGGGCGCGCTATATCTATTGGGATCTGTGGCCATTGGCGCACGTCTGGCTGGGTTGGGCGCTGTTGACGCGGCCTCGCTATACGCGTGCATTGGCTGTGGGCATGTCCATCATTGAAATAGTCATCATCTGCACCCTGTTCGTCCGTTTTCTCGCTGATCCTGACTGGTCGATCTGGCGCACCAACTGGTTTGTTAATAAGGTGTTCGTGCTGACATGCTTTGTTCTGGTGTTGGCTAGCACGGTGCCGATTCAAAAAAATCTGAGGGAGCGACCGCTATGAACCATCGCATCACCCGCAGACAAAGCCTCAAGCTCATCGGCGCCACGCTGGCCGCCATGATGCTTCCATCGGTACCCCTTCTTGCCAGCACCGGCGGGCTACGGCAGAAACTTCCACCCATCGGCATGGGCACCTGGCGCACCTTCAATGTCGGCAGCGATCCGACGTTGCTCGATGCCCGAACCGAGGTGGTAAAGACATTTTTCGAGCACGGTGGCGGCCTGATTGATTCCTCGCCCATGTACGGCTCGGCGCCGGATGTCATGGGCTATACGTTACAGCAGCTCGGCACGCCCGAGAGCCTGTTTTCAGCAGAGAAGGTCTGGAGCCCGGCCGGAGGTTCAGCCCGCGAGCAGGTGGCGGAGCTGAAAGACCGCTGGAACGTAGAGCACTTCGATCTGGTGCAGGTACACAATCTGACCGACTGGCGCGAGCACCTGGCAGCGCTGCAGGAAATGAAAGCCAAGGGCACAATCCGCCATGTCGGCATCACCACGTCGCACGGGCGCCGCCACAGTGAGGTCGAACAGATCATGACCTCAGAGGATATCGATTTCGTTCAGCTCACCTACAACATCACCAACCGCGAGGCGGAAGACCGGCTGCTGCCACTGGCAGCAGAACGGGGCATTGGCGTGATCGCCAACCGGCCCTACGATGGCGGCCGCCTGATCAAGAACCTCAAGCGCCGCGGCGAGTCATTACCCGAGTGGGCGCAAGCGGAATGCGGCTGCAGCACCTGGGCGGACTTTCTGCTGAAGTTTATTGTCAGCCACCCGGCGATAACCTGCGCAATCCCCGCGACCACCCAGGTCGAGCACATGCACGAAAATATGCGCGCCGGCAGCGACCCCATGCCCTCGGCCGACGCCCGGCAGCGGATGGCAGCCTATATCGAGTCGTTATGAACGATTGGGCGAGCTACCAGCTGCAGGACTTTATTCCCTTCACGGCGGATATTTACGTCCGCCTGCTTGAGCGAATGGGAGAGACCTTCTGGCCGCTGCACCTGCTGACACTGGCGCTGGGCGCGGCCACGCTTGTGCTGGCGTTGTCGCACCGCACGCGGCTTGCGTGCCTGCTACCAGCACCTCTCTGGGCCTTCGTCGCCATTGCGTTTTTTATCCAGCGTTATGCAGAACTCAACTGGGCCGGGGGCTATGTGGGCTACGCTTTCATTTCCCAGGCCGTGCTACTGGTATTGATTGCGCTGACCGAGTTTGGCCTGAATAAAGCACCGCGCCGCTCAAGCCCACCAGTCATCATCGGCACAGCAATCACCCTCTTCGGCCTCATCATCTTGCCGCTGATGGCGCCGTTGACTGGCGGCTCCTGGTACCAGGCAGAAGTGTTCGGCATCCACGCCGATCCCACAGCAATCACCACGCTGGGCCTAGCGCTGATCTTGCTGAGAGGTTTAGCCCTCTGGGCCGCCGCCATCATCCCGGCGCTCTGGGTGCTGATCTCCGCTCTAACTTTGCAGGTGCTGCATGCTACGGGCGCCGCTGCTTCGGGCGCCGTCGCGTCGGGCGCCGCTGTGCCGGGCGCCGTCGCGCTGTTCACCGTGCTGGCCTTCGCATTGCTCGGTGTAGTGTGGAAGAGCTTCGAGTCTCAGTCCGCCAGATAAACAAGATCGCGTCTTTTACCAAGGCTCTGTCGGTCGTTACAGCGGATAACTGGTAATCTGAACCGCTGCGAAGCGTCAAACCATAAGAGAGCCCCGATGTCCCAGAGTACAAACCGCCCGAACATGGTGATTACCGTGCTGTGCGGCACCCTTACGTCCTTGGTAGTGATTGGATTTGCCCGCCTGGCTTATGGAGTCATCCTGCCATCGATGCGTGCAGACCTTGGATTGTCCTACCAACAGGCGGGTATCCTCAGTACCGTTACAGCCCTCTGTTACGTCTGCTTTGTACTGGCCGGTGGCCTGGCGGCGGCCCGCTGGGGAGCGAAGACCTCCATCATGTTTGGCATGCTCACCGTAGCGGTTGGGTTTGTAGGCCTGGCGTTCGCAGCGAACTTCCGGGTAGTCATGTTCCTGATGGGGCTGCTGGGATTTGGTACCGCCTTTGCGTTTGCGCCAATGGTGGCCCTGCTGGCTACCTGGTTTCCCGAAAAAAGAGGTCTGGTGATCGGCTGCATGACCAGTGGTGTGGGTCTGGGCATTCTAGTGGCCGGCGTACTGGTGCCTTTTCTATTTACCACGTTCGGGGAGCAGGGTTGGCGGGTCAGCTGGGGCGTGTTTGCCGGCGCAGCGCTGTCCGTGGCCGCCATGATCGGCCTGTTCGTACGCAATCCTCCAAAGGCTGCGACCAGCGCTGCCGGCCGGCCGCCATCGGATGAGAAGTGGCTAATCTACCGTAATCCCCGGGTACTGATTGTGGCCACCACCTACGGCATCATTGGTCTGGGCTATATCATTCAGACGGTGTTCATGGTCAGTTTCATGGTAGAAAGCGGCCACAGCGCATCCATCGCAGGACGCTATATGGCAATGATGGGCCTGATGTCCATTGCCGCTGGCCCGCTATGGGGCTGGGTATCTGACTTCTGGGGCCGGGGCAACGCACTGGTAATGTGCATCTTCCTGGTGATCCTAGCCATGGGCTTGCCACTCATTGAGCAGACGCTGCCCTATTTCTTCTTTCACTTCCTGGTGATGGGAGCCTCGATCAACGGGCTGTTTGCGATGATTCAGACCAGTGCTACGGATCAGGTGGCGCCCCGCTATATTCCCATCGCGTTCAGTTTTGCGACCCTGTTCTTTGCTTTCGGGCAATTCCTCGGCCCAGCCATCGCAGGTTGGCTGATCGAAACCACTGAGGGCTTTACCGTAGCTTTCAGCTTCACCTTGCTGGTGCTGTCGGTGGGCTTTGGCTTGACCTTACTGATCCGCCGTTTTCCCAAGGAGCTGGCGGTCGGTGAGCCCAACGCGGTGCCGACCCACTCCTCTGAAGGTCCGACAAGGGCAAAATGACGAAGGAAAATAGATCAATTCCGAACGGGACTTGCCTTAAGACTCTTTCGTCCATTACATCGTCATCCCCTATTACTCCGCCACCCCCTATTATTCCGTCATCCCCTATTGCATCGCCATCCCCCTATTACCCCGTCATCCCCGGCGCAGACCGGGGATCCAGCTTTTCGGTCAGCGTCAATGCGGCTGGTAGATTCTCGGCCTGCGCCGAGAATGACGAGGTGAGGGGTCTGTACACCGTCATCCCCGGCGCAGACCGGGGATCCAGCTTT
>DRFO01000029.1 GCA_011050525.1 Halopseudomonas xinjiangensis | reverse complement strand
TGGTTCAACCACCAGCGCCTACTGGGTTCGATCGGGTATATACCGCCGGCAGAAGCTGAGGCAAACTTCTACCAGCAACACACCGGTCAGGTCATGGCGGCCTGACTTAAATGAAATGGCCTCCATAAAACCCGGTGTGATTCACATTTCGGTTTTGAGTAGTTCTTTGGCGCCATTTTTAGTGATTTCGCCATGTGCAGCAATAATAGCGTCAAAGTCGAGGACTAAAAGAGCCTCAAAATCTTTTTTGAGCGTTTCACCTTTTGGCGTTACGCGTTTCAACCAAGGCCCCCCGATGTTTAGGCCTGTTTTGAAGTCTAGTAACTTAAAGGAAAATTTTGTAAACCACGAGAAATAGCTCCAATCAGAGTGATATTGAATGCTGTCGGTAGTTATTAATAACTTGTGCTCTTTAATGAGAAGCGCTGCCTCTGGAAAAATGGCAGTTTCAAAAATGAAAAATTCGGAATTGCTGATGGGCCCAGTAGTGCTTGAATTGATATTTTTTGTTGGGCTTGGTGATTTGTATGTTTCCTGGCCTTGCTGAGCCCAGAACTCGCACTGGTATCTATCTAGGTAAAATTCATCGTCAATACCGTGGAAGTCTCCCAGTCTGATTATTTTGCTCACCTTGCCAAGTAGATCTAAAGCTGCAAGGCCTTCCTCGTTCATGCGAACCGGATTAATTAGTGTTAATTCTGGGCCGCTTTGTAGAATGATCATGTTTCTGTTCATTCTCATACCGGGGCCCATCTTAATGCTGCCATGCAGCAGAAAAACGCCAGGGTATAAATTTTGTATTTGATCGTGTGGATATGCTGGCGGATACATTACTCTTCCTTAAGTAAGCTAACAGTAATTAGGCCGCATGCGGTGCTAATGCATAACGGTTGGTTCGATATGGCTCCGGTGACCGGCCAAAGGAGTTGCGAAAATTTCGCTTTAAAAGCATCAGTCTAGGTTGATCGCACAAAATCCTCGCCGTACTCGCTTGACTTCGAATCTTCATGAACTTATCGATACTGTGTAAATAACCATCTTCGGAGTTAGCATGGACTGCCCATCTCCCAAACCGTGTTTGCGCGAGCAGTTTCGCGCTGTCATGCGGCTGAATCATTACAGCATCTGTACCGAAAAAAGCTATTGGTACTGGATTCGCTATTTCATCCGTTTCACCAGATGCGGCATCCGTTGGAGCCTGGACCGCCTGAAGTGAACGTCTTCCTTACTTGGCTGACCATTGTGCAGGCACGCTACCGCCCTATCCTCTGGACGGACAAGTCGGCAAAAACGCGTTAAAAGTATTGGGAAAGGAGTGCAGGCTGTCCTTGCTTGGAGGCGGGATAAAACTGGCATTCCTTTGCTTGATTCGAGAGTAATCCACTAAAGCGTGAATTGTCCAAAGAGTTTTGCTGCGAGCAGGGGCAGCTGATGGCTGTGTCCAAGGCCGGAAGAGGGCGCTCCCTCCCATTAGAAGAGAGAGAGAGCGCCAACCGCTAATCGGCGTGCTTACCTAGCCTTGGCTACCTGCCGCCAATGATGCAGCAATGGCTCGGTGTAACCACTTGGCTGTTCCAGTCCTTTGAACACCAGATCCAATGCAGCCTGAAAGGCGACTGACGATTCGAAATCCGTGGCCATCGGGCTGTATTCCGAATCTCCCGCATTTTGCTGATCGACGATCTGGGCCATGCGGCGGAAGGTTTCCATTACCTGAGCTTCGCTGACGACGCCGTGATGCAGCCAGTTGGCCATATGCTGGCTGGAAATCCGTAGCGTGGCGCGGTCTTCCATCAGGCCGACGTTGTTGATGTCTGGCACCTTGGAGCAGCCGATGCCCTGGTTCACCCAGCGTACGACGTAGCCGAGAATACCCTGGGCATTGTTGTCCAGTTCCTGCTGCTTCTCGCTGTCGCTCCAGTTGGCGTTTGCCACCAGGGGCGCCGTCAACAGGCCGTTCAACAACGTATCACGCTCATCCGCGAGGGAGATCTTTTCCAGCTCCTGCTGCACGTCTTGCACGCTTATTTGATGGTAGTGCAGCGCATGCAATACCGCTGCGGTGGGCGAGGGGACCCAGGCGGTGTTCGCTCCAGCCTTGGGATGGCCGACCTTCTGTTCCAGCATGGCGGCCATCAGATCCGGCATGGCCCACATGCCCTTGCCGATCTGTGCCTTGCCGCGCAGGCCGCAGGCCAGGCCGACGAGAACATTGTTGCGCTCGTAGGACTGGATCCAGTCGGTGCTCTTCATGTCGCCTTTGCGCAGAACCGGACCGCCCTGCATCACTGTGTGCATTTCATCGCCGGTGCGGTCAAGAAAACCGGTGTTGATAAAGGCCACGCGCGCGCTGGCTGCGGCGATGCAGGCCTGGAGATTCACGGACGTGCGACGTTCTTCATCCATGATGCCCATTTTTACGGTGTTCTGCGGCAAGCCCAGCAATTGTTCAACACGACCAAAGAGTTCGCTGGCGAAGGCCACTTCATCCGGGCCGTGCATTTTGGGTTTGACTATATAAACGCTGCCGGTGCGCGAATTGCCCTTGCGCTGCAGGTCATGCATGGCGACCAGGCTGGTGCATACCGCGTCGAGAATGCCTTCAGGGATCTCGCTGCCGTCTTGCAGGAGGATGGCCGGATTGGTCATCAGGTGCCCGACGTTGCGGATGAACAGCAGCGAGCGGCCGTGCAGCGTCAGTTCGCCGCCGTTGGGCGTAGTGTAATTGCGATCAGGATTGAGCTTGCGGGTGATGGCTCTGCCGCCTTTCTCCATCTGCTCCTGCAGATCGCCCTTCATCAGGCCGAGCCAGTTGCTGTAGACCACAACCTTGTCCTGCGCGTCGACGGCGGCGATGGAATCTTCGCAGTCCATGATGGTGGACACCGCTGCTTCCATCAGCACGTCTTTCACGCCGGCTGCATCGGTCTGGCCGATGGAGTGGGTGGGGTCGATCTGGATTTCGAAATGCAGACCGTTGTGCGCGAACAGCAACGCCTCGGGGCTTTGCGGATTGCCCTGGTAACCGCGGAACAGCTCGGGGTTCTGCAATCCTGTCGTGTCACCGGACTGCAACATCACCTGCAACTGCCCGTCGTTGACGGTGTAGGCCTGCGCCTGGGTGTGATCGCCTGCCTGCAACGGGATTGTCTGATTCAGGAAGTCGCGCGCAAAGGCGATGACCTTGTCGCCCCGTACCGGGTTATAACCAGGGCCGCGCTCGGCGCCGTCGCTGTCCGATACCGCATCGGTGCCGTAAAGGGCATCGTACAAACTGCCCCAGCGCGCATTCGCGGCATTCAGGGCGTATCGCCCGTTCATCACCGGGACGACCAGCTGTGGCCCAGCCTGCTGGGTCAGCTCTGTATCGGTTCCCGCGGTGCTGATTTTGAAGTCGGCCGGTACCGGTTTGAGATAACCGATGGACTCCAGAAAGGAGCGGTACGCCGGCATGTCCTTGATCGGGCCAGGGTTGGCTGCGTGCCATTGATCGAGTTCGGTTTGCAGTCGGTCACGTTCGGCCAGCAGGGCGCGATTCTTCGGCGCCAGTTCATGCACCAACTGGCTGAAACCCTGCCAGAAGGCAGCGGCGTCGAGACCGGTTCCTGGCAAAGCGGCTTGTTCGATAAAGCTATGCAGGGCCGCATCGATTTGCAGGCCGTCACTTTCAATACGTTGAGTCATAACAGGGTACCTTTCAGATTGGTTTAGAGAGCGGCAATGCCGGCCTTGGCCACCTGCGCGTCCTGATCCGGTTTCACCCCGGAAACGCCAATTGCAGCAACCACCTGGCCTTCAACCTTCAATGGCACGCCGCCTTCGAGCAGACCGGTGATCTCGGGAGCTGACAAAAAGGCCGTGCGCCCGCCATTGATCATGGCTTCGAATTCGCTGGTCTCGCGGCGGCCGAGAGCTGCGCTGCGGGCTTTTTGCGGGGCGATGTAGGAAGCCACTGGTGCGCAGCCATCCATCCGCTGCAGGGCGAGCAGATGACCACCATCGTCGACTACCGCTACGGTGACTTTCCAGGCGTTCTTTTCAGCTTCAGCGAAGGCCGCGTTGATCATGCTATTGGCTTCTTCGAGAGTCAGTACGGGTTTGCTCAACATGGTTACTCCTGGGAATCAGTTAAGGGCGTCTTCAACCACTTCGATCCAGTGGCGTACCGGGGTTCTGCCTGCCGAGCCCAGGTGGGTCTGGCAGCCGATATTGGCGGTGACGATGGTGTCCGGCTTGCCGGCCTCGAGGGCGTTCAGGCGGTTATCGCGCAACTCCTTGGCCAGCGCTGGCTGGGTAATGGAATAGGTGCCTGCTGAGCCGCAACACAGGTGCCCATCGGCCACTGGCGTAAGATGAAAGCCGAGCTTCTTCAGCAAAGGCTCCACCCGACCACCGAGTTTCTGGGCATGCTGGAGCGTGCACGGGCAATGAAACGCCAGTCGCTCGGCCGTTTTTACCTCAAGGGCTTGCAGGTCTTCCTTCTCCAGCACCTCTACCAGATCCAGTGCAAGGGCACTGACCCGCCGGGCTTTTTCGGCATAGGCCGGGTCATGGCGTAGCAAGTGACCGTACTCCTTCACAAAGGCACCACACCCGCTGGCGGTTTGTATGATCGCTTCAGCGCCTCGTTCAATAGAGGGCAACCAGGCGTCAATGTTCCGCCGTGCGCGGTCCAGCCCCGCTTCCTGCGCATCAAGGTGGTAGTCGACCGCACCGCAGCAGCCGGCTTCGGAGATAGGCGTGAGGGAAATACCCAGACGATCAAGAACCCGCGCGGTAGCCGCGTTGGTGTTGGGAGACATGCTGGCCTGCACGCAGCCTTCCAGAATCAGCGCGGTACGGCTGTGCTGTGCCTGGGGGCGTGTTTTGGCACGTACAACCTGGGCCGGGATCTTGTCCTTCAAGGATGATGGCAGCAGCGGGCGGAATGTTTGCCCGGCCTTGAACAGGAACGAGAAGGCGCTGGTGTTCGGCACTACGGTACGCAACGCCGACCGCAGCATGCGTTCCTGCATGGGGCGTTCGATTTCGGCATCCATTGCCTCACGGCCTATATCCAGCAGCGTGTGGTATTCCACGCCGGAGGGGCAGGTCGTCTCGCAATTACGACAGCTCAGGCAGCGGTCCAGGTGAATCTGGGTCTCGCGGCTGGTGGCTTCACCTTCGAGGAAGGCCTTGATCAGATAGATGCGGCCGCGTGGCCCGTCCCGCTCATCACCCAGAAGCTGATAGGTGGGGCAGGTGGCATTGCAGAAGCCGCAGTGCACGCAGGAGCGCAGAATGCTTTCTGCTTCTTCCGCGCGGGGAAGCTTGCGAGCCTGTTCGGATAGATTGGTTTGCATTAATTCTGTCTCCTGCCTTAAAGCGCGGCGTAAGTACGGCCGGGATTGAAGATTCCCGCCGGATCCAGCTGCGCTTTGAGCTGGCGGTGATAGTGTTCCAGGAACGGTGACAGCGGCTGGAAAGGACTATCGGTGACCCCGGCGGTATAACAGGTCGCATGACCGCCATGGCGGACGGCCAATGCCTGAATGTCCGTATCCTTTGCATCGGTTTTCAGCCAGCGCTGGCAACCGCCCCAGTCCAGCAGCGCATCGCCGGGCAGATCCAGCAGCGCGGTATTGTTTGGTAGAGACAAACGCCACAGAGGGCGTGGATCGCGGAAAAAGTCCAACTGGTGCTCGTTCAGCTGAGTCCAGAATCCGGCATCCAGCGAGTCACCACCGATTCGATCCACAGCGGAGCCAACCGAACCGATGCCTCCTTCCAAGCGCAAATTCAGCCGGCCACCGATGTAGCAGGCAGCAGTGATGGGAATGGGCTGCTGGCCCCATTCGGCGAGCTTGAGCAGCGCTTTCTCGGCGGTTAGCTCCAGGCTGAGATGCTGGGAGCAGACCGGCTTGGGCAGTACCTTCATGGATACTTCGGTCACTATGCCCAGCAGGCCATAACTGCCAGCCATCAGGCGGGATAGGTCATAGCCCGCTACGTTCTTCATGACCTCACCGCCAAAGCGCAGCAACTTGCCGTGCCCGGTGATGACGCGGGTGCCGAGTACGAAGTCGCGGACCGAGCCGGCCCATGGGCGGCGTGGGCCGGACAGGCCGGTAGCAATCATGCCGCCCACGGTGGCCTGGCCATCGAACACTGGTGGCTCGCAGGGCAGCATCTGACCGCGTTCATCCAGGGCCTCGAACAACTCCGTCAACGGCATGCCGCTACGCGCGGTTATCACCAGTTCAGTGGGATCGTAGGTGACGATCCCTGTGTGCTGTCGGGTATCCAGCGTCTGGCCTTCAATAGGGCGGCCCAGAAACAGTTTGCTATTGCCACCGCGGATGGCCAGTGGCGTCTTGTTCTGCAGGGCGTCCAGTACCTGCTCCTGCATCAGCTGCTCAGTCGCCGAGGCGGCTCGCTCTCCCGGACGGCTGGCATGTTCATGATTGGCTGACATCAAAAGCGCTCCAGTTCCGGGAAGGGCAGCTTGCCGTTGTGAATATGCATGGCGCCGAACTCGGCGCAGCGATTCAGGGTGGGAATGTTCTTGCCTGGGTTGAGCAGACAATCCGGATCGAAGGCGGCCTTCACGGCATGGAAGGTAACCAGTTCGTCATCATTGAACTGCGAGCACATCTGATTGATCTTTTCGCGTCCGACGCCATGCTCGCCGGTAATCGAGCCACCTACCGCAACGCACAACTCCAGAATCTTGCCGCCGATGGCCTCGGCGCGCTCCAGCTCGCCTTCCTTGTTCGCATCAAACAGGATCAACGGGTGCATGTTGCCGTCGCCGGCATGGAACACGTTGGCCACGCGCAGGCCGTATTCGGCAGAAAGATCGGCGATGCCCTGCAATACGCCAGGCAGCTCGCGACGCGGAATGGTGCCGTCCATGCAGTAGTAATCCGGAGAAATACGCCCGACCGCCGGGAAGGCATTCTTGCGACCGGCCCAGAAACGCGCACGCTCAGCGTCATTCTGCGCCAGGCTGATGGCCGTGGCCCCCGAGTGCTCCAGCACTTTGCGCACGCGTTCGCACTCATCATGCACATCGGCTTCGACGCCATCGAGTTCACAGAGCAGAATCGCCGCGGCATCTATCGGATAGCCGGCGTGAATGAAATCCTCGGCGGCGCGGATGGCCAGGTTGTCCATCATTTCCAGCCCGCCGGGGATGATGCCCGCCGAGATGATGTCACCCACTGCCTTACCGGCCTTGCCGATATCATCGAAGCTGGCCATCAATACCTTGGCTACCTGCGGGCGAGGCAGCAGTTTCACCGTGACCTCCACGACAATACCCAGCATGCCCTCGGAGCCGGTAAACAGTGCGAGCAGATCAAAACCCGCTGCATCCAGCGCATCGGAGCCCAGCGTCATGCGCTCGCCAGCAATGGTGATGACTTCTATCTTCATCAGGTTATGCACGGTCAGTCCGTATTTCAGGCAATGCACCCCGCCCGCGTTTTCCGCCACGTTGCCGCCGATCGAACAGGCAATCTGCGAGGAGGGGTCCGGCGCGTAATACAGCTGATGCGGTGCCGCCGCTTCGGAAATGGCCAGATTGCGCACGCCCGGTTGAACCCTGGCGTAACGACCTTCCGGGTTGATTTCGAGGATACGGTTCAGGCGTGCCAGAACCAGCAGCACGCCCCGCTCCAGCGGCAGCGCGCCACCGGAGAGGCCTGTTCCCGCTCCGCGCGCCACGACGGGCACCTTGCGCGCATGGCAGATTCTCATCAGGGCCTGGACCTGCTCGATGGTCTCCGGAAGCACTACCAGCATGGGCAAAATGCGATAGGCCGACAGGCCGTCGCATTCGAAGGGTTGCAGGTCCTCACGCAGATGCAGCACTTCCAGGTCGGGCACCGTGCGGCTCAGCTCCTGGATCAGAGCATTCTTGTCCACTGCCGGCATGGGGCCGTCCAGTTTTTCGTCGTAAAGGAGGTTCATGGGATTCTCACCTTTCCTTAAGAATAGTCAGGCAGCTCGAAATTGATGGAATACTGCGGCTTTCGAGCCCGGTCGTCTATTGTAATGGCCAGTGGTAGGACCAGTTTTTAACGTTATCGAAACGCTTAGGTTCAGTAAAAAATCATAATTATCAGAGCGGTTATATCGAATGCTGGAAAGCTACGGCGTGCTGATTTAATCTGGTCAGACCAGTTCTTTTGAGATAGGTATAGCAAAGATGACTGATAATCCCCAGGAGCGCCGCCAGATCGGCGATGTAGTAGCCGACCGCATTGAAAAGCTGATCGTTGATGGGGTTCTCAAGATGGGCCAGCCGCTGCCCTCCGAGCGGCGCCAATGTGAAAAGCTGGGCATTTCCCGCAGCGCGTTGCGGGAAGGGCTGAAAGTGCTGCGCGGACGGGGCATGATCAGAACGGATCAGGGTCGCGGTTCCTATGTTGCGAGTCTGATGGGCAACCAGGACCAGATTCCGATGATGCACCTTTTCAATAATCATCCACGAACCCTTTATGATCTGCTGGAAGTACGAGCATTGCTGGAAGGTGAGTCTGCAAGACTGGCGGCATTGAGAGGCACCGACGCCGATTTTGTATTGATCCAGCGCCGATACGACGAAATGCTGACCGCCCATGAAGCCGAATCCAAACCAGCCCCTGAAACCCTGGCGCGCCTGGATCATGCCTTTCACCTGGCAATCTGTGATGCTTCACACAACCCGGTACTGGTCCACACGTTGCAATCACTGACCAGCCTGTTGCTGAGCTCGGTGTTTGCGTCGGTTCAGAATCTCTATCATCGGCCGGTGCACAAGCGCCAACTGGATCGTCAGCACGCCCGCTTGCACCATGCGGTAATGGAGCGCTTACCGATTCAGGCCAAACGCGCCGCGGTAGATCATATTCAAAGTATTCGCGACAACCTGCATGACATCGAGAATGAAGAGCAGCGCCTGGAGCGCGCCACCATGAGGTTGGAAGGCTGGCAGTAAAAAGCCGGGCGACTGCGAATTGCAGTGCCCGGCCTGTTCAGCTCGCTACTAACCTGTGGTGGTCAGTCCGGCCTGGCTAAGCGGGTCACCTATTCCGAAAACATACACGGCAAGCATCGTCAGAATGCCCGCTGCCGTCACGTAATAGATAGTCGGCAAAATGGTCTTGCGCAGCGTGATCCCTTCACGCCCGAGCAGGCCCACGGTTGCCGAAGCCGCTACCACGTTATGGATGGCAATCATGTTGCCCGCCGCCGCGCCTACCGACTGCGCCGCCACGATTATTGCGCCGGAGATGCCAAGCAGTTCTGCGGTGTTGAACTGGAACTGCGAGAGCATCAGGTTGGACGCCGTGTTGGACCCGGCGATAAAGGCACCCAACGCACCGACCGTTGGCGCAAACAGCGGATACACCCCGCCCACTGAGGAAGCAACCGCTTCAGCCATTGCCACCGGCATGGACGGCAGATCAGACATGTTGACGCCTGAGTTGATGAGGATCCGCACCATCGGAATGGTGAAGATCAGCACGAACCCGGCGCCAAGAATGGTGTTGGTGGATTCTGAAAAAGCCCTTTTCATTTCGCCGGCATTCATGCGATGCAGGAAGTAGGTGAGGATCACCACCATCACCAGAATGCCGCCCGGAAGGTAAAGTGGCTCAAGGCTCGCCGACAGGCCTGTTTCACCCATGATGTCTGTGAAACGCAGGCTGAGCGAGTTGAGCATTGCCTTGAAGGTGTCATTGGTGCGCGAGAATACCAGCAGCGCTGCGAGCAACACGTAAGGTACCCAGGCCATCCAGATGGCAATGGGTCGCTTGCCAGCCACGTCATCCAGTTTCATCTGGATGGAACCCATCCATTCTGCAGGCCAGTCCTTTGGATCGGCAAAATCCCAGGTTTCCTTGGGGATGAGGAATCCCGCTTTGGCCGCTGGGACTACAATCGCCAAGCCAACCAGGCCGCCGATCATGGCGGGGAATTCAGGCCCGAGGAAGACCCCGGCCAGCATGTAGGGGATGACAAAGGCAAACGCGGCAAAAAAGGCGAAGGGCGCGATCGATAGACCTTCCGTCCATGATTTGTTCTTGCCGAAAAACCGAACCATGACCATCACCATGAACAATGGCATCAGAATACCAACGATGCCGTGCATGATGGCTACCTCAGACACGATCAGGCGGAAGAACGTCTCCCAGTCAGAACCCACGGTTGACAGTAGCGTGCCGATACCGGCTTGATCCAGGCCACCACCAACGCCAACGACCATGGGTGTACCGACTGCGCCGAAGGATACTGGGGTGGACTGCACCATCATGCCGACAACCACCGCCGCTACGGCTGGAAAGCCTAGAGCAACCATCAGCGGAGCTGCTACCGCCGCAGGCGTGCCGAAGCCGGAAGCGCCTTCAATAAAGCAACCGAATAGCCAGGTCACGATGATCGCCTGAACGCGGCGATCCGGGCTTATGCCGGAGAACCCTTTTCGTATAGCGAGGATGCCGCCAGAGTGTTTAAGCGTATTCAGCAGAAGGATGGCACCGAAGATGATCCATAGAATGGCTGCGGTGAGTACCAGGCCTTGCAAGCTGGAGGCGATGACACGAACGACCGTCATATCCCAAGCCAGCAGGGCGATGGCTACGGTAACCACAAAGACGACTGGCATCGCATGTTTTGCTGGCCAGCGGAATCCAATCAAAAGGACACCCGCCAGAAGCAATGGAAAAAAGGCGAGCAAAGACAGAAGCGTTTGACTCATTTTGGTTTCCTTTGTTTTTGTTATCAGGAACTTGGCATTACATGGTAGTACGTCTTTCATTTGTAGCTATGGATACTGCTACTGAGGGTTTGGGAGGTCTAGCTATTAATTAGCTGGTATGACCAGTTCTTGGCAGGCGGTGCGCTGATGCGCAGAGAGATGTCTTGTAATTCAAGAGCATGGGTAAGGAAAGAGGGCGTTAAAGTGGAGGCTTAGAACTGGTCATACCAGTTGAAATGTTTCGGCAGTGAGACGCGGGCTGGCAGTAAGGAGCGGTGAGAAGATAACCGCCATTCTGTCTCAAACCACCGGCAGGGCGGGTCTGCCAGTGGTGTCGGATTCCTGGAAATCAGACCAGCCGTTCACCCACATGCAGCAGCTTCATCGAATTGGTGCCGCCGCGCGAGTTGTAAACATCCCCCTTGGTCAGGATCACCCAGTCACCCGGCTGGACGTGGCCCATCGTCAGAAGGCGATTGACCGCTTCCTGATTCACGTCGCTGGAGTTCATTTCGGTTGGATTGAAATAGATGCTCTGGACGCCGCGGAACATGGTGACCTTGCCTAGCGTTTGCTTGTTGGGGGACAGCGCGAAAATCGGCAGGTGAGAGCGAATTCGCGACATGATCAGCGGGGTGTAGCCACTGTCAGTCAGACTGATGATGGCCGTTATACCGGGAAAGTGATTGCCCGCATACATGGCCGCCATGGCTATGGTTTCATCGCAACGATCAAATTGCTGGTGCAAGCGATGGCCAGACTGCTGACTGGTGGGGTGTTTCTCCGCGCCAATACAAACCCGGGCCATGGCCTGTACCGCTTCGATCGGAAATTTGCCGGCAGCCGATTCGGCCGACAGCATCACCGCATCGGTGTAATCCAGTGCCGCGTTGGCCACATCGGACACTTCGGCGCGGGTTGGCAGCGGGCTGGAAATCATGGATTCCATCATCTGCGTAGCGGTGATGACCACCTTGTTCTGCTTGCGCGCGCGGCTGATGATCAGCTTCTGAATGCCGACCAGTTCGGCGTCGCCGATTTCTACGCCCAGATCACCGCGAGCCACCATCACCGCGTCGCTTGCCTCGATCAGGCCATCCAGTGCGGCCTGATCAGCGACGGCCTCGGCGCGTTCAATCTTGGCGACCAGCCAGGCCTGGGATTCAGAGTCCTGCAACAGCTTGCGCGCCAGGTGCATGTCAGCAGCATCACGCGGGAAGGAAACCGCGACGTATTCCATTTCCAGCTCTGCTGCCAGCACAATATCAACACGGTCCTTCTCGGTCAGCGCCGCTGCGGACAGCCCGCCACCCCGGCGATTGATGCCCTTGTGGTTGGAGAGCGCGCCTCCGGCGGTGACGGTGCAGCGCACCTCATCCTTACCCACGCTATCGACGCGCAGCACGATCCGACCATCATCCAGCAACAACTCGTCGCCGGCGCGGCAGTCTTCAACCAGTTGCGGGTAATCGATGCCCACTACATCGTGGTTGCCTTCATCCAGGGGATGGCTGGTGGACAAGCGAAAGTGATCGCCCACCTCGAGTTCGGTCTTGCCCTCGGAAAAACGCGCGATGCGAATCTTCGGACCCTGCAGGTCACCGAGCAGTGCTACATGCCGCCCTTTTTCGGCGGCCAGCTTGCGTACCAGCCTGGCTCTGTCGCGGTGCTCATCGGCTGTGCCGTGGGAGAAATTCATGCGGGCGACGTCCATCCCGGCATCAATCAATGCGGCAATGCATTCAGGACTGCTACTGGCTGGCCCCAGGGTGGCGACAATCTTGGTACGGCGCAGGGTCATGTTCGGTTCCCTAATCAATGGTATGAGTGGTACTCGAGATTTGCGACTTACAATAGAACATATGGTCTCAGCATGACAGACTCAGCCAATAACCAGGAAGGTGCCAATCAGGCGGCTTCCGGCAAGATCGAGGACATGACATGCATCCCAGAGTCGTTGAAGTGACCGAGCGGCTGCGCCAGCGCAGCCAGCATTCTCGTCGTGCCTATCTGCAGCAGATGGCAGCGGCTAGCGCCCAGCCTCGCGGCCGCAAAAGGCTGTCGTGTGGCAATCTTGCGCACGGCATGGCCGCTTGTAACGACACCGACAAGGACCGCTTGCGGATGATGGACGAGGTCAACATCGGCATCGTGACTGCTTATAACGATATGTTGTCCGCGCATCAACCCTACGAAAGTTACCCCACGCTGCTGCGCAATGCGTTGCGTGCATTCGGCGCGACCGGGCAGGTAGCCGGCGGCGTGCCGGCGATGTGCGATGGCGTGACCCAGGGTGAGCCCGGGATGGAATTGTCATTGCATAGCCGGGACGTGATTGCCATGGGAACGGCTATTGCACTGTCACACAACATGTTCGATGGCGCGCTGTGTCTGGGAATTTGCGACAAGATTGTGCCGGGATTGCTGCTCGGTGCGCTGCGCTTCGGCCACCTGCCGGTGGTTTTTGTGCCGGCCGGGCCGATGCCGTCGGGCCTGCCCAATAGCGAGAAAGCCGCTGTTCGGCAGCAGTATGCGCAAGGGCTGGTCAACCGAGAAACGCTTCTGGAGGCTGAAAGCCAGTCCTACCATGCACCGGGTACCTGCACCTTCTACGGCACCGCGAACACCAATCAGATGCTGCTCGAAGCCATGGGCCTGCAGTTGCCCGGCGCGTCCTTCGTCAATCCCGGCACACCGCTGCGCGAGGCGCTGACAGTCTACGCCGCAGAACAGGCGGCGCGGTTGGCCCGAAAGGGGGAGGGCACGCTGGCATCGGTTTTCGACGAGCGCGCGCTGGTCAACGCAATGGTGATGTTGCTGGCGACAGGCGGCTCCACCAACCTGACGCTACATCTGGTCGCCATCGGGCAAGCTGCCGGCTTGCAGTTGAACTGGGACGACATGGCCAGTCTGTCGGAAGTTGTGCCTACGCTGGCGCATATCTATCCCAACGGGCAGGCCGACATCAACCATTTTCAGGCAGCTGGCGGCACCGCCTGGTTGTTTCGGCAGTTATTGGACGCCGGCCTGTTGCATCCGGATGTCAATACCGTTGCCGGTCCGGGCCTTGAGCATTACACCAGGGAGCCTGTACTGACCGACGGGAAGCTGAGCTGGCGTGAGGGGCCTGCCGCCAGTCTGGATGAAAGCGTCCTGCGAGGCAGCAGCGCACCTTTTTCCCCGGATGGCGGCCTGCGTCTGGTCACCGGAACCCTCGGTCGTGGTGTGATCAAGGTCTCCGCAGTAGCTGAAGCACACTGGCAGGTCAGCGCGCCCTGTCGGGTGTTTGATAGTCAGGACGCCTTTGTCGACGCGTTCAAGGCCGGGTCGCTGGAATGCGACATGATCGCTGTACTGAGGTTTCAGGGACCGAAGGCCAACGGCATGCCGGAATTGCACAAGCTGACCCCTTACCTTGGCGTGCTGCAGGACCGTGGTTTCAAGGTTGCGCTGGTGACTGACGGGCGCATGTCCGGTGCATCGGGCAAGGTGCCGGCGGTCATTCACCTATGCCCTGAAGCGGCAGCGGGCGGTCCGTTGGCGCGGTTGCACGATGGCGATCTGCTGGTTCTCGACGCCGGGCGCGGCACTCTGGAGCTTGCGGTCGGTCCCAATGAATGGCAAAGCCGCCAGCCCGCCGTACAACCCGAGGCAATCCGGCGGGGGATGGGGCGTGAGCTGTTTGCCTTCATGCGCAGTACGGCCAGCCCGGCGGAGCAGGGCGGGAGCTGCTTTACCGATAGTCTCCACACTGCAGACGGAGAAAATTGATCATGACACTTGAGCAGTGCAGCAGGGCGCGGGGCTTGCCGTTCGATGCAGCAGCCACGGCTGAAGCGCACGCCGAACATATGGCCTCGCGGGTGCTGGAAGGGCTCCGGCAGGCGATTCAGGCAAATGGCACAGCGACGCTGGCCTTGTCCGGCGGGCGCGGACCGGAGCAGTTTCTGCGGCGTCTTGATGCGATGGCGCTGGAATGGGAAAAGGTCACTGTGACGCTGGTGGATGAGCGCTGGGTGCCGGAAGACCACCCGGACAGCAATGCCGGGATGATCAAGCGCTGCCTGCCCCGCGCGTTGCAGCGCGCGCAGTGGATTCCTATGTATCAGGGCGAGAGCCCAGAACAGGATGCCGCGAGGATGGAAGTGGTACTGCGGCGGCTTCTGCCAGCGGATGTGCTGGTGTTGGGAATGGGCCCGGACGGCCATACCGCGTCGCTTTTTCCACAGACTTCTGATATTGCCGAAAATCTCTCTGATCGGGCTCGGCAGCTTTGTCAGGCGGTTCCTGCCGCAGAAGGACGAAGGGCAAGATTGACCATGACCGGAAAGGCCATTCGCCAGGCGAAGTTGTTACTATTGCAGATCAGCGGCGAGCAGAAATACCGTACGCTGCTCGAAGCATTTGAAGCGGAGCCCGAAAAGCTGCCCGTTGCGGCCTTTCTGGCGCCCCCCATGGAAATTTTTTACAGCCCAGAGGGCTGACGGGACATTTATGAGTCTGGTTGAAAACACTCTGGCGCTGGACACGATTTTCTCAAGATTACGGGTCCTGCCGGTTATCAGCATTCGCCGGGAAAGTGATGTGCTGCCCTTGGCGGATGCGCTGGCGGACGGCGGAATTACCACGCTGGAAATCACGCTGCGCACACCCTTGGGTTTGCCAGCAATCGCCACCCTGCGCCGGGAGCGTCCGGAGCTATGCGTCGGAGCGGGGACAGTGCTGGACGGTCGCCAGTTTCAGTTGGCACTCGATGCAGGTGCGCAATTCGTGGTTACCCCTGGCTGCACCGACGAGCTGTTGACCCTGGGGCTGGACAGTCCGGTGCCCTTGTTGCCTGGCATCGCTACTGCGTCGGAAATCATGATGGGCTACCGCCTTGGCTATCGGCGATTCAAACTGTTTCCTGCTGAGGTGTGTGGCGGCGTAAACGCACTGCGCTCTTTTTCCGGCCCGTTTCATGGCATACGCTTTTGTCCGACTGGAGGTATTGCCAGCGAGAATGTCGACGCCTATTTGGCGCTGGATAACGTGATGGCGGTGGGCGGCACCTGGATGGCACCGCACGCCTTGATCGAGGCTGGCGACTGGGGCGCGATAACCCGCCTCAGCCGCGAATCCGTTGCACCAGCCTAATCAGGCTTGCTCGGATCTCGAAAGCCATCAGGCTTGATCACCAACACGTCACAGGGAACATCATCCAGAAGCCGCTCGGCTGTATGGCCAATCAATGCGCTGTCCAGCCGGGAACGGGAGACGGCACCCATTACCAGCAGATTCACGCCTGTGTCGGCTACGAAGTCGGGTATTGCCTCTTCCGGATAACCTTGCAAAAGGTGCTTCTGGTTCTCGTCAACAGCGGCAGACCGGGAAAACTCCGAGAAGGCCGCCGCATGGCGTTTACGCACCTCGCCCGCATAGCCGTCGTAGTCTGCAATGATGCTGGCGTCATAAACCAGTGTGCGGGGCAAAGGGTTGTAGCAATGTGCCAGATGCACGCGGGCGTCCAGTATCTTCGCCAGACTGTTGGCATTGGCCATGAGCTTGTTATCCAGCGCGGCGGGTTTGTCTGCCTCATGCAGAGGATCGATACTCGCGCAGACCGAGTCGATCACATTGCCTGACTGTTTCACCAGCCACAGCGGTGACTCGCAATGACGGATCAACTGCCAGTCGGTATTGCTCAAAAGCAGTCTCTTGATCGGATTATGATGGTGTGTGGTTTTCAGCAGAAGATCTGCCTGAAACTTCCCTGCGGCGTCCAGTATATTGCGGTCCAGGCGCTTGCCCCAGACGGCTTTGGTATGCACTTTCAAGCCTCGGTCGCGCAGCGGAGCGGCCAGTTGGTCGAGGAACAGCTCGCGTTGCTTCATCAGCGATGCCCGGGCTTTTTCCAGGCCGGGCGTGGCGAACAGCATTCCGCCATCCAGCGCCGAGTTGTAATCGCACAGGAAAAGTGTGAAGGACGCCTCGGGATAGAATTCAGCCAATTGTTCCGCTCGGCGAAGGGACGGCTGGTCCTGTTCGCTGGTGGGGTCGATCACGATCAGAATGTTCTGAAAATTCATTAGGCCACTCCTGTTACGAATATTACTTCAGTGTAGACAGGATGCTGGACCCGGTAGGGATATGGGCCGTGAGCCGGTAAAGAAAGCCTGAGCCAAGCCGATAAGGAAATAACTGATTTGGCGAGATACCTGCGATGAAACACTTGATACTGGCATTTGCTGGTGTTGCCGGCCTGACTGGCTGCGCCTCTACCTCCCCGCACGCTCATTTGAATGATGCCTACCAGGCCTATCATCAGGGAGACTGTGAAAAGACCGTCGGTCTGCTTTCGCGGGCTGAAAGAGCGGGGCGCTCACGCTACAATCTTCAGCCCGAACTTCAGCCCGAAATCTCGCTGCTCAGAGGATTGTGCCTGGAACGTCAGGCGCTTTTTCTTGATGCAGCGCAAACCTATCGATTCATTCTTCGGCAACATCCAACCAGCGAATACAGCTATCGTGCCGGAGCCCGACTGGAGACCTTGCGCCAGCTGGGTCACTACGATCCCGAGAGAGTCCTTCCGCCAGAGCGACGCTGAAGCGTCTGGTTCTGGGGGTTCAGCTGATCTATTCTTGGACACGAGCCGCCAGTCCAGACCACATTGCGAACAAGCATCCCATGCCACAGCTACTATTCTTTCTTGTAGGTACCCTTGCTGCTTTTTCTGTGCAGGCCGAAATATACCGCTGGGTTGACGAGCAGGGGCGGGTGCACTTCGGTGAGCGATACCAGGAGGGCGCGCAGGAAATCGAGGTAACACCCCAGATAATCGAGCGTGACCCCCAAGTGTTGCAACGCGAAGATAATCTGCGGCGCCTGATGGAGGTGCGACGAGAGGAACGGTCTGTTGAAAATGCTCGTCTTGCCGAGCAGCGCAAAAAACAGCAGGCTATGTGTCAGGATATGAGACAGCAGCTGGCACAATTTGATCGTCGGGTGTTTTGGTACGAGAAAGATGCCAGCGGCAAACGTAGGGAAGTCGATCGCCAGCGAGTAGAAGCCCGCAAGGCGGAAATTCAAAATCTTGTTCGGGAGCGTTGTTGATATGCAGCCCGTACCCTTTCCAGGCGGAGAGCGCCATACTGAGCAGCGTCGGATAGCTCGCCACCAGTTGGCTGAGTATTTAAGCGTATACAACGCCTATACCGGGCGGCCGATGGGCCAGATTGGCAATATCTCCGATAACGGCATGATGCTTATAAGCCTGCTGCCAGTGATGGTCGGTGAAGTATTCGACATGCAGCTCAGACTGCCATCGGCAACGGCGAGTGAAGAGGTGTTGAATTTCAAGGCACTCAGTCACTGGAGTAGACCGGATATCTCGCCGGGTCATTTCGATACAGGTTTCAGCATCGTAGCCAATGGGGAGGCCTTTTCTCATCTGGCGCGACTGTTGGAGCGCTATTTCAGTTTCAGCCACTCGCTGGATGCCTGAAGCCGCTGGTTCGGTTACCCTGCACCTTTTGCATCCAGGGCAGGAACATGAGCAAGAGCATCTTCTGGTACGACTTCGAATCCACTGGCATTGATCCGCGGCGCGACAGGCCGCTGCAGGTGGCGGGCATTCGTACGGATGAAAATCTGATCGAAATCGGCGAGCCTCTTTGCATCGACTGTCGGTTGGCAGAGGACACGCTGCCGCATCCGATGGCCTGCCTGGTTACCGGGATCGGTCCGGAACGGGCGGCTCAGGGCCTGCCCGAAGCTCAATTCATGCATCTCCTGCACGAACAGATGGCGACGCCTGAAACCTGTACGGCAGGCTATAACAGTCTGCGCTTCGATGACGAAATGACGCGGTTTTCCCTGTATCGCAACTTTCATGATCCCTATGCACGGGAGTGGCAGGGAGGCAACAGCCGCTGGGATCTCCTTGATGCGTTGCGTACCGCCCATGCGCTGCGGCCAGAGGGTATCGTCTGGCCAGAGCAGGACGGATTTACCAGTTTGCGGCTGGAACTACTCACTACAGCCAACGGTATAGATCATGGCCAGGCCCACGACGCGCTCGCCGATGTGCGCGCGACTATTGCCATGGCCCGCCTGCTGCGTCAGGCGCAGCCCCGTCTTTACAGCTATCTGTATGCGCTGCGCAGCAAGCACAAGGTCTGTGAGTTGATCGATCTGCAAAACTTACGCCCGCTAGTCCACGTGTCTGGGCGCTTCGGCCGTGAACGCCAAGGCCTCTCAGTAGTGCTGCCGCTTGCCTGGCATCCGACTAACCGCAATGCCCTGATTGTCTATGATTTGGCAGCGGACCCTGATCTACTCATGAGCGGTACTGCTGAACGCCTGCGCGAGCTGATGTATACCCGAGGTGAGGATTTGCAGGAAGGCGAAAGTCGGCCGGGCCTCAAACTGATCCATATCAACAAGTGTCCGGTGATTGCGGATATCAAGGTGCTCAGGGAAGAAGATATTCAGCGCCTGACACTCAACATGACAGAGCTGCTGTATCGGGCCGAGTCGTTGGCAGCCTGGCGTGCCGAAGGGGTCAGCAAGGTACAGACCGTGTTTACGCAACCGGCCGAAGGCCGTCCGCCACAGCAGGACCAGGACGATCCTGATCTGCAACTGTATGACGGCTTCATGGGGGATTCGGATCGTCGGTTACTACCCATGATCCGCGAAGCGGATGGAGACATGCTTGCCGTTACCCAATGGCCTTTGCAAGATCAGCGACTGGTGGACTTGCTTTTCCGTTATCGTGCCCGCAACTATCCGGACACTTTGAATGAACGTGATCGCCATGCCTGGATGACATTCTGCAGAGACAGGCTAGCCGGTAAGTTGCCAGGTGCCTCGATCACTTTCACCAACTTCTTTGCAGCAATTGATGAAACTATGGCTTCGGTAAACGGTAATCAACAAGCGCTGTTGAAAGGCTGGCGCACCTACGCCGAGCAGTTGGCCCATCGGTTGAACGATATCAACAACTGAGGCCAGGCCATTCTCAAGCTCTAATTTAAAATGGACGCCAATAAAAACCCCGCCTGAAGGGCGGGGCCAGATGTCTCTACCAGGTGCGCTCTGGCTTAACCCAGGATTTTCATCCAGGATTCAACAGTGTCTCCACCATACTGCTCTTTCCATGACTTGAGCGTCTTGTGGTTGCCGCCCTTGGTTTCGATTACTTCGCCGTTATGGGGGTTCTTGTACTGCTTGACCTTGCGGGCGCGCTTGGCTCCACCAGCGGGCTTGGCCGATTTGCTGGAGGCGGAAAACTTGCTATCCGGATCAAGGATGGCAACAACTTCCTTGAGCGACTTGTTATATTGCCCCATCAGAGCACGCAGTTTTTCTTCGAACTCGATCTCTTTTTTCAATTTGTCATCATTTGACAACGACTTAAGACGATCAGAAAGTTCACGGATGGTTTCTTCGATCTGGCGATATTCTTGTAACATTGACATAAAGTTTACCTTGGGGGACGGCAGAAAATTTAAATGCAAGCCGCATATTAATTTAAGCAAAGTCTCAACACAACTAGCTGATCAATGAGCATGTTAAGAACATTGTATATAAAGGTGTTCTTCCGATGGTTTGGCTGTAATTGTGTGGCGCAACGAGTAGAATGCTGCGCTTTATCCGGGGCAGCCCGCCACGGGTCTTGGAGACCTGATTGATGCATACATTTCGATTGGTTATTGCCTGCCCTGATCGGGTTGGCATTGTGGCAAAGGTCAGCAATGTTCTGGCTGCATATAATGGATGGATTACCGAAGCCAACCATCATTCGGATAATCTTTCCAACT
Organism: Halopseudomonas xinjiangensis; assembly: GCA_011050525.1. Lineage (GTDB taxonomy): Bacteria > Pseudomonadota > Gammaproteobacteria > Pseudomonadales > Pseudomonadaceae > Halopseudomonas > Halopseudomonas xinjiangensis_A. Next base: position 24,439 of record DRFO01000029.1, on the reverse strand, counting down.
GGTTTTTCATGCGCCATGAAATAAGAGCGGACTCCCTGCCGTTCGATGCAGAGGGGTTGCGTACTGCCTTTGCGCCCATCGCCGCAGAATATGCAATGGACTGGCGCGTGAGCGATTCAGCCCAGCGCAAGAAGGTGGTCCTCATGGCCAGCCGGGAATCGCACTGTCTCGCTGACCTGCTCCACCGTTGGCACAGCGGCGAACTGGAGTGTGATATCACCAGCGTCATATCGAATCACGATGATCTGCGCAGTATGGTGGAGTGGCACGGCATTGCGTTTCATCACGTTCCGGTTGATCCAAACAACAAGGCACCCGCCTTTGCGGAAGTAACCAGACTGGTCGACAGCCAACAGGCTGACTGCATTGTTCTGGCGCGTTACATGCAAATACTTCCGCCTGAGCTTTGTCAGCGCTACGCGCACCGAGTAATCAACATTCATCACAGTTTTCTGCCTTCCTTCGTCGGCGCCAGGCCTTATCATCAAGCTGCCCAGCGCGGCGTAAAACTGATTGGGGCTACCTGTCACTATGTGACAGAAGAGCTGGATGCCGGGCCTATCATCGAGCAGGACGTCGTCAGAATAAGCCATCGTTTCAATGCCGACGACATGGTTCGCCTGGGAAAAGACGTTGAAAAAATGGTACTTTCCCGCGGATTGCGCTATCACTTGGAGGACAGGGTTCTAGTTCACGACAACAAGACAGTCGTCTTTAGCTGAACGATTCAACAGGCGCTGTCGTGTTCGTAACAGGAGAGCAGCATGCTCAAGATCGTAAAAGTACGCGACTACATGTCCACCGATCTTATCTGTCTGGCTCCGGACATCGAGTTGGCCAGTGCGATCGATACACTGCTGATGCACAAGATATCCGGAGCACCGGTAGTTGATTCGAAGAAGAAGCTGATCGGCATGTTATCCGAAAGTGATTGTTTGAAGGGTATTCTCACGGGTAGTTACTTCGAAGAATCTGGTACCACCCTCGTTGCGTCGGTGATGTCGCCGGCCGCTGATACCATCGATGCGGATGCGGACATAATCAAAGCCGCCGAATATTTTATCGAGAAGGGCCGGCGCCGCTTGCCGGTGCTTGAAAATGGGGTTTTGGTGGGGCAGATAAGCCGTCGGGACGTGCTGCGCGCCGTCAAGCTCTTCAACGACCATGGTTCGCCACGTTGAGCCGGCCCGAAGACGATTCTGACCAGGACGAGGATCAGGCTTCCCCTTTAAATAGAGGGGCGGCTGGTATGCCTCCGATACTGGGCGGCGGCTGTCTTGCCCGGTTTGATCCAGACAGTCTGTCGGATGAGTCTGGAGCGGATTATGACGCCGCAAAGCATAGGCCATCTACCAAGGCGCCTTTCGCGCCGTGAAGCTGCGCGGCATCCGGCATCTTGTTACAACTGAATTTTAAAGAAATTTTGACCTGAGCCGACTATGAATAATCACCCCATTACTCGCTCAGGTGCGCCTAGATGAACTTAAGAAACTTCCCCATTGCTGCCCGGCTTTCTGCCGGGTTTGCCGTAATAGCCTTGATTGTGGTGTTGCTCGGTGTGCTTGCCTTGAAATCAATGGGCTCAATGCGCGACCAGGCGAGGGACGTTGAGCAGATCTGGCTGCCGGAACTGAAGCTCCTGACAGATATCAACCAGAACCTTATGAGGTTTCGTATCTTCACACTCAGGGCGTTGCTGGCGGAAAACGCCAGGGAAATCAGCGAACTGCAACGGCAGATGAGCGAGATGCTGAATGCACTGGGCCAGGCAGAAAACGAGTTTGCCGGTAAGGTTGCAGGCACGCCGATGCAGGGGCTCTTCGCCTCCTATGTGGAAAAGAAAAATGAATATGTACGGATACAGGCTGAGGTAATTCAACTGGCCCACGAGTTCCAGACTGATCAGGCAATGGGCGTGGTCAACAACCGGCTAAACCCGATTGCCGATGAGTTTACCCAGCGTTTGATCGCTGTAGAGCAGGAAGTGGTCAAAGGCAGTGCCAGCGCGGCCACCGCTTCCAGGGACAGCTATTATACGGGCTTCAATCAGGTGGTTACTTTCATAGTTGTTGCCGCGTTCATGACTGTTATTCTGGCGTGGTTGTTGACTCGCAGTATCGTGGTCCCGATCCGCCAGGCAGTAGAGATAAGTGAAGTGGTAGCCGCTGGCGACCTTACACAATCCTTCACGATACTAGGGCGAGATGAGGCAGCACGTTTACTTCAGGCGCTGTCGACGATGCAGGCTCGGTTGCGCGATACCATTCAGGGCATTGCCAGCTCGTCCAACCAGTTGGCTTCCGCCGCTGAGGAGCTGAATGCGGTGACCGAGGATGCGACCCGCGGTCTACAGCGTCAGAACGACGAGATTCAGCAGGCTGCCACAGCGGTCAACGAGATGAGCGTTGCGGTGGATGAAGTGGCGAGTAACGCGGTGTCCACTTCCGAACAGTCCAAAATGACCTCGACCATCGCCGTCGAAGGGCAGCAGCAAGTCTCCCGTACCGTTACCAGCATCGACAAGTTGTCGGGAACTATCACGTCCACGGCCACCGAAGTGCAGGAACTGGCCGACAAGGCGCAGAATATCAGCCGGGTTCTTGATGTTATCCGCGCCATTGCCGAACAAACCAACCTTCTGGCGTTGAACGCTGCGATCGAAGCCGCCCGCGCGGGTGAGCAAGGCCGTGGTTTTGCGGTAGTGGCCGACGAAGTACGCGCACTAGCCCATCGCACCCAGCAGTCGACCAGCGAAATCGAGGAAATGATCGGAACCATCCAGCAGGGCACCGAAAAGGCCGTCGAAGCCATGCGCATCAGCAAGACCATGGCGACCAGTACGCTGGAACAGGCTGACGCAGCTGGACAGGCGCTGACCCGCATCACCAGCGCCATCAGCGAAATCAACGAGCGCAATCTGGTTATCGCCAGTGCTTCCGAGGAACAGGCGTCGGTAGCCCGTGAAGTGGACCGTAACCTGGTGAATATTCGGGACCTGTCGACCCAGTCTGCGGCTGGCGCAGAGCAGACCAGTAGCTCCAGTCGCGAGCTGTCTCGCCTGGCAGTGGAACTGAACGATCTGGTCAGCCGCTTCCGGATCTGATCTGCGGTCAAAAAAAACCGCACCCCGAGATTAGTCGGGGTGCGGTTTTTTTGCGTCTATGATTCAGCTTGTCAGGCTGTTTCACGCTCCGCGTGCTGACCGAGAACTGCCGCCGGAGTAGGGGTGCGGATCAGATAGTCGAAGGCACTTAGCGCAGCCGCCGAGCCCGCGCCCATAGCAATAACGATCTGCTTGAAGGGAACGGTCGTCACGTCGCCAGCCGCAAACACACCCGGCATGGACGTAGCGCCCCGCGCGTCAATCTCGATTTCGCCAAAGCGAGTGAGCTTCAGATCGCTATCCTTCAACCATTCGGTATTGGGCACCAAACCGATCTGCACGAAGATACCTGCTACGTCGAGCTGCTTGCTTTCGCCATTGGTGCGATCAGTGTAGGTCAGCCCCACCGCCTTGTTGCCGTCGCCGCGAACCTCGGTGGTCTGAGCGTTCTTGATGATCACCACGTTGTGCATCGAGCGCGCCTTGCGCTGCAGCACCTCGTCGGCACGCAGGGTATCGCTGAATTCCAGCACGGTGACATGCTCGACGATACCGGCCAGGTCGATTGCCGCTTCTATGCCGGAGTTGCCCCCGCCGATTACCGCTACGCGCTTGCCCTTGAACAGGGGGCCGTCGCAATGTGGACAATAGGCCACGCCCTTGCCGCGGTACTCATGCTCGCCGGGTACGTTCATTTCCCTCCAGCGCGCACCGGTAGCCAGAATCACCGAGCGGCTGGTCAGGGTAGCGCCGCTATCGAGCGTCAATTCCACCAGATCGTCACTGGTCAGCCTGGACACCTTCTGCTCGGTCATCACATCGACTTCATAATCCTTGATGTGCTGTTCCAGATTCGCCACCAGCTTGGGGCCTTCGGTATAGGAGACCGAGATAAAGTTCTCGATGCCCACGGTGTCCATTACCTGGCCACCAAATGTTTCCGCCACGATGCCGGTACGAATACCCTTGCGTGCAGCATAGATCGCTGCAGCTGCGCCAGCCGGACCGCCACCCACGACCAGCACGTCGAAGGGTGCTTTCTGGGTTAGTTCCGAGGCCTTGCGGCGCGCAGCACCCGTGTCGACCTTGTTGACGATCTCCGAGAGAGTCATGCGGCCCTGGCCGAAGGGCTGCCCGTTCAGGTAGACAGAAGGCACTGCCATTACCTGTCGCTCATCAACTTCGCTCTGGAACAGCGCACCGTCAATCATCACATGGGTGATGTTGGGATTCAGATTCGCCATCAGGTTCAGTGCCTGAACGACGTCCGGACAGTTATGACAGGACAGCGATATGTACGTTTCAAAATGGTACTCGCCCTCCAGATTGCGGATCTGCTCCTGAAGCGCCGCGTCGGCTTTGGACGGATGTCCACCCGCCTGAAGCAGGGCAAGAACCAGAGACGTGAATTCATGGCCCATGGGAATCCCGGCAAAGCGAACGCGTGGCTCCTGGCCATCCGGGCCAACGGCCATACTTGGCGTCCGGCTGTCATCGGCACGGGTCATATCGATCTTGCTGGACAGGGCGGTGATCTCGCCCGCCAGTTCCAGAAGCTCCTTGGCCTTGGGGCTGTCGTCTGCGGACACGCTGATCTTTATCGGGTTAACGATATTCTGCAGGTACGTGTCCAGTTGCTTCTTCAGATTCGCATCCAACATGTGCGTGTCCTTTTGAAAATGGTTAAATTCGGGGCGAAAAAAACCCGGCCCGCCAACCGGATGCGCTGTGCATCTCGGCGGGCCGGGTCACTGGTACTATTTAGATCTTGCCAACCAGATCAAGGGAAGGGGCTAGCGTAGCTTCGCCTTCTTTCCACTTGGCCGGGCATACTTCGCCTGGGTGAGCAGCGACGTACTGGGCAGCCTTAACCTTGCGCATCAGCTCTTCAGCATTACGGCCGATGCCTTCGGCGGTCACTTCAACGGCCTGGATGATGCCTTCAGGATCGATAATGAAGGTGCCACGGTCAGCTAGACCCATGTCTTCGCGCATGTTGTCGAAGTTGCGGGTAACAGCGCCAGTTGGGTCACCGATCATGGGGTACTGGATCTTGCCGATGGTTTCGGAGCTGTCGTGCCAGGCTTTGTGGGTGAAGTGGGTGTCAGTAGAAACGGAATAAATTTCTACGCCCATCTTCTGGAACTCGTCGTAGTAATCAGCTACGTCGCCCAGTTCAGTCGGGCAAACGAAGGTGAAGTCGGCTGGGTAGAAGAAAAATACCGCCCACTTGCCCTTGAGGTCAGCTTCGGTGACTTCGATGAACTCACCGTTCTGGAACGCCTGGGCCTTGAATGGTTTGATCTGAGTGTTGATAACAGACATTAATAACTCCTTGTGAGTTGGTTGGTTAAGAAGACGGGGCAGATAATAGGTGCTTGATACGAATGCTTAAAATAAATTTCAACTAAACGATATATAGCTTTTCTCTATCTGGGGGCGAGGCTTCACTATTTCAAGCGATAGCTCAGCTTGCCAGCACCCGCTACGGCGATAAACTTTGAGGGCGAAGGGGAGTAAGGGTTCCCCGCTCGCTGATTTTGAGACTGACCGTGACAAACCCACCGCGGCCATGGCATCTTCCAGACAGTTATTCAGACGTATACAGGATATCAACATGCTTACCCATCTGGACGCCCTGGGGCAGGCCAATATGGTCGATGTCACCGCCAAGGCCACGACTTCCCGCGAAGCCATGGCCGAAAGCCTGGTGCGTATGCTCCCTGAGACACTGGCATTGATACAGAACGGCGGGCATCCCAAAGGTGACGTATTCGCTGTAGCCCGCATTGCGGGTATTCAGGCGGCGAAGCGCACCCATGAACTGATCCCGCTGTGCCATCCGTTGCTGCTTACGGGTATTAAGGTGGAACTGACTGCTGAACAGCCGGATGCGGTGCGCATTCGGGCTACCTGCAAACTCGCGGGGCAGACCGGGGTCGAGATGGAAGCGCTGACTGCGGCCAGCATCGCGGCTCTAACGCTATATGACATGTGCAAAGCCGTCGACAAGGGCATGGTCATTGAGTCGACTCGTCTGCTGGAAAAAACCGGCGGCAAGAGTGGCCATTACCGTGCCGGAGAGACGCCGTGATCACCGTGCAGTTTTTTGCCCGTTACCGGGAACTGCTCAATCAGGATCAGGCGCATATGCACTGGGATGAGCACCTCGATACGGTGGGCGCCCTGCGCAACCGACTGGTCGACCGGGGAGAGCCGTGGATTCTGTTGTCCGAGCCGCGCTTGATGTGTGCGCGCAATCAGGAACTTTGCAATCTCGATGAGCCATTGAGAGACGGCGACGAGATCGCGTTTTTTCCACCGGTAACCGGAGGTTGAATGCCAGTTCAGGTGCAGACCGCTATTTTTGATCCAGGCCAGTTGCTCAACGCGTTGCACCGCGACCAGCTTGGCGTCGGCGCGGTGGTCGGTTTTGTCGGCTATGTTCGTGACTTTAATGACGGGCAAGAGGTGGCGGGCATGTTGCTGGAGCATTACCCCGGAATGACCGAGAAGGCTCTGCAGAAAATTGTCAGGGAGGCGGAAGAACGGTGGCCGCTGTCGTGTGTGGACGTAGTGCACCGGGTCGGCAAGCTGGAGCCGGGGGAACCCATTGTTTTTGTCGGGGTCAGCTCCGCCCACCGTTCTGCGTCCTTTGAAGCGAGCCACTTCATCATCGATTATTTGAAAACCCGGGCGCCATTCTGGAAAAAGGAAGACACCGCTGAAGGTCCCCGCTGGGTCGACGCCCGTGAAGGGGATCAGACAGCGCTGGACAAATGGGCGCCCCGTTCCTGACATACGGGCACGATTGGCCGGTGCCAGGGTCGGAGACAAAAGGCGGGCTGAACGGGCGGCAACCTTTCTGCGCTTGTGCCATGCTCGAGTAAATGCAACGATTCTTCAGCAAGCAGCGGCCAGGGTCCGTCCTGGTGCATGGGTGCTTTAAGGTCATAAGTGATGGGGGCAGTGACAGATGGTCGATACGCAGCTGGTAGATGGCTCAGGGCGACGTATAGATTACGTGCGCATGTCGGTGACCGACCGCTGTGATTTTCGCTGTGTTTACTGCATGGCCGAAGAAATGACCTTTCTCCCCCGCGAGCAGGTGTTGACCCTCGAAGAAATCCAGCGTCTGGCGGGCATTTTTGTGGGACAGGGAGTGAAGAAGATTCGCCTGACTGGCGGTGAGCCTCTGGTCCGCAAGGGAATCGTCGGGCTCTGTGCCCAAATCGCCGCCTTGCCGGGCTTGAAAGAGCTGGTCATGACCACCAATGGATCGCAACTGGTCCGGCTGGCGAAGCCACTGGCCGACGCGGGTGTGCAACGGCTCAATATCAGCCTTGATAGCCTTGATTCGGAAAAATTCAGGGCAATTACCCGCACCGGCGATCTGCAGCAGGTGCTTGCCGGCATCGATGCAGCACGCGAGGCTGGCTTCAAGCGCATCAAACTGAACGTCGTGGTTATGAAAGGACGCAACGCCGATGAGGTACCAGCGCTGGTGGATTATGCGCTGGAGCGTGGACTGGATATCAGTTTCATTGAAGAAATGCCGCTGGGGAATGTCGGTCGCTCACGGGGTGAATCCTTCTGCTCAAGCGACGAAGTGCGCGCAACCATTGCGCAGCGCTATCAACTGATCGACAGTACCGAGAGCAGCGGCGGTCCGGCGCGATACGTGCGGGTCGAAGGCTACCCGGCCAGCCGTATCGGTTTCATTTCACCCCATTCGCATAATTTCTGCTCGACCTGCAACCGGGTTCGCATGACCGCAGAAGGCCGATTGCTGTTGTGTCTTGGGCAGGAAAATTCAATCGATATGCGCGGGTTGGTACGTCGTCATCCAACCAGCGATGCACCGATTCTTCAGGCGTTGGGCAAAGCGCTGCAGCATAAACCCGCGCACCACGATTTTTCGGTGGACGGTGAAGTGCAGATCGTTCGGTTCATGAACGCCTCGGGCGGCTGAATCGCAGGGTTGCTACCAGCCGTTTCCAGTTCAGCTTCAATTGAACAGTGAGACAGCCTTGATCAGGGCATGAACCGCCAGCCCTGGAGCCAGCCCAAGCTCGGTGCAGGACCAGGCGCTGATCTCGGCCAGAAGTGGTTGCCCTCCGGCGAGCCGCCCCCGTACGACGACCTTGCCAGCCACTGGTTTGTGCAGTTTTTCTATGGTCATTGGTAGATGGTTGAGGATGCTGATGCGCTGTGGCGGGTCCAGTGCCAGGCTGACATCTCGAGCCCTGATACGTAACCGGGCGCTGGACGTCGCAGCGTCGATGCCTGCCAGTTTCAGCGTTACCATTCCTGCACGAAACACGCCGAGCCCATCCGCCCCGGCTGGTTCCAGTCTGCCCTGCAGCACGCTTGCCGGCCCATCATCCTGAAACAGGGGGGAGTCGGGCCGATTCAGCGCCTGTTGCAGCGTTTCAATATGGGTTACGCGCCCGGCCTGCATGAAAACGATGTTGTCAGCCAGCCGCTCGATCTCGTCTGCGGCGTGGGTAACATAGAAGACCGGGATACCTGCATGGGCGGCCAACCGTTCAATGTAGGGCAGAATGTCGCGCTTGCTCTGGCTGTCGAGTGCCGATAAAGGCTCATCCAGCAATAGCATTTGCGGACTGCTCAGCAGGGCTCGACCCAACGCAATACGCTGGCGCTGCCCCCCGGATAGCTGATCGACGCGCCGATCAACCAGATCGTGAATTCCGAGCAAATCCAAAGCATCTTCGAACTCCAATCGGCGAAGTGCTGGCGGGGTGCGTTGATAGCCATAGAGCAGATTGTCCCGCACGCCAAGGTGCGACAGCAGGGACGACTCCTGGAAAACCATGCCGATCCGTCGGCGTTCCAGCGGAACAAAGTGGTGCTCGTTCTGCCAGACCTGCTCGCCAAAGTTCACCTGGCTGCCAGAGTGGCGGTCAAGGCCGGCGATCAAGCGCAATAAAGTGGTCTTGCCGCAACCGGAACGTCCGAACAATGCCGTGACGCCCTGGGTCGGCAGGCAGGCGTTTACATCGAGTAGAAAGCCTGGACGCGCCACGTGCGCCCGGAGGCTGAGCGTCATGGTTGCACCACGACAGGCTTGCGGCTATTGGCCAGGTAGACAATAAACAGGACGGTAAAGGCGGCGGCCAGCAACATCAGCGAAAGCCTGTGTGCGGCGGCGTAGTTCATCGCTTCGGCATGTGAATAGATTGTGGTGGATAACACGTGGGTCTCACCGGGAATACTGCCACCGATCATCAGGATTACGCCGAACTCGCCCAGCGTATGAGCAAACGCAAGGGTTGCAGCAATAACGAATCCGTTGCGTGCCAGCGGCAGGGTAATGCTTATGAAGCGGTCCAGGGGACCAGCACCAAGCGACTGCGCGACCTCATGGGGCCGGCGTCCCATTTGCCGGAAGGCCTGTTGCAAAGGCTGCACCGCAAAGGGCAGCGAATAGATCACCGAGCCGATCAGGATGCCACTGAAGGAAAAAGCCAGATGGTCCAGTCCGAAGCGCTCGAGGGTGCCGCCTATCCAGCCCTGGGGTCCGAGGGCCAGCAACAGATAAAACCCCAGCACGGTGGGCGGTAACACCAGGGGCAGGGCCACCAGCGCCTGCACCACAGAGCGCAGGCGGCTGTTTCCGTCAGCCAGCCAGAGCGCCAGCGGTGTGCTGATGATCATCAGAATGACTGTTGTATAGAAACACAGCTGCAGCGTGACGCGGATGGCCATCCAGTCATCGGGTGTGATGGTCAGCATGGCGAAGGGGCGAGCGGGGATGATGTCATGGGCACATGATAGCGCCAGTTCAGGGCTGGGGCAGCTTTTCAGCGAATGACGGCACTCCAAAACCGTATTGGGTAAAGACTGTCCTGGCCGCAGGGCCCAGAATGAAATCAGCCAGCAGCCAGGCCGCAGGCTTGTCTGCTGCCTGACGGGTCAGTACCAGGGCCTGTTCCAGGGGCGCATGCAGGGACGAATCAACGGGACTGAAGTGCCCACTTTTTTGCATCGTTGGATGCAAAGCCAGCGACAGGGCGATGATGGCGGCATCGGCCGCGCCCGACTGCGCCATCTGCGCCGTGTGCGCTATGTTTTCCCCGTAGACCAGCCGGGGTTCGAGCGCAGACCAGATGCCCAGCGTTTGCATTGCCTGCCGCGCCCGGTCCCCGTAAGGCGCATGGGTCGGTCTGGCGATTGCCAACCGCTGTGGCGGGTTGCTAGCCAGGGCCTGGATGCCTGCTTCGCTCAGCGAAGCATCCCGGCTCCATAACACAAGTCGTCCGCTGGCATAGGGGCGTGGTGGGCCTGCCGTCAGGTTTTCGCGGTAAAGCGCTTCGGTGTAGGCAATGTCAGCCGACAGGTACAGATCAAAGGGCGCACCCTGGCGAATCTGCGTGGCAAAGCGACCTGATGAGCCATAGATCACTCGCACCGGGCTGTCCGGATTGTCCAGGTGCCAGCGGTCGAGGATCTCATCGAGCGCGTATCGCAGATCCGATGCCGCGACCAGCGTCAACGGTTGATCTGCCATGCTGATCAGCGGCGTCGCCAGCCAGAGTAGAACCGTTAACACTACGCTTTTGCGCCACGCCATCATCGCTATTCCCAGGGTTGGCTATTTGAAGAGGTTTGCCCAAGGGCAGATAATGCCAAAGGTAGAGGCCGAAGGCGATTGGAGTAGGCCCAGCGCTGCCTTCAATGACATGTTGCGGTATGCTGATGTCCTTTTACCACTGCGGATCGGACATGACCTACGTTACGCTTAAATCGCTCCATCTTCTGGCAACCATTGCGTTTATCGGTACTCTGTTTTTCCAGGTCGTTATTCTGTGGCCGGCTACACGCAACATGAGCGCAGAGCCCGTCGAAACGGCCAGACAGGCTATCAAAAAGCGTGCCCAGGACGTTATCCACTGGGCCGGGTTGTTACTATATGGAGTGGGTCTGGCGTTGGTATGGCCATATCGCAGTTATCTGCTTGATCCGTTCGCCAGTACTTTTTCGTTGTTTCTCAGCCTGAAACTGCTGCTGGCAGCGCTTATCCTTCTTCATTACGTGGCACTTGCTTTCCTGCGCCGGAGCGGAATTCTGGGTGAGCGCGGCACGTACTGGCTCAATGTAAGCGTGCTGTTGCTGGCCGTGCTTCTGGTGTTGTGCTCCAAAGGCATGTTTCTGCTGTGAGCTCTCGCCGGTCGCGACAGCTGGCGTGCTGCCGATAAATCGGCAAATCCGGGCGCTCTGTGCGGTTTGCTATGCTCAACTGTTTATTCCCGAGGAAAAATCCGATGCAAGGAAGTTGCCTGTGCGGCGCCATCGGCTATGAAGTAGATAGCCTCGATACGCCTATCCGCCATTGCTCGTGCAAAACCTGTCGCAAGGCACATGCCGCAGCGTTCAACAGCGGGGCTGGCGTGCGGCTTGAGCACTTTCGCTGGCTGCGCGGCGAAGAGCTGCTTGGCCATTTTGAATCCTCTGCGGGCAAGGTACGGCATTTCTGCAGCCGCTGCGGAACCCAACTGGCTGCCGAAAAGGAAGGGCTTGCCTATGTGATAGTACGGGTCGCTACGCTGGATGACGATCCTGGAGCCACGCCGGCAGGACATATCTGGACGTCCCACGAAGTGCCATGGCTGGCCTATGGGGACGGGCTGAATCGCGACGAGGAGTGGCCTGCGGGTTACAGCAAATAGTTGGCGTCCGGTCTCGATGAGACTGCGGTGCGGCGCCCAGTTCTGACTGTTGTCGAACCCTCGTTTAATCGGACGGTCCCACTGACATAGCCTGAAAAAAGACCCCTTCATCATGTTAGCCACCTTTGTCGCTGCCGCTGTTCTGATACTGGTTCACTTTTTTTCCGGAAAACTGAAATTCCTTAATAGCAAACCCCGTAGCCGCTGGCTCTCGCTGGCGGGCGGCGTTTCCGTGTCCTACGTATTCATTCATCTTTTGCCGGAAATTGCCCGGGGCCAGCGGATCGTTGATAACCAGGACTCCGAGATTCTGTCCTATCTGGAACATCATGCCTATCTGCTGGCTCTAAGCGGCCTGATAGTGTTTTACGGTCTGGAGCGAATGGTCAGGCAGCATCGGCGGCGCCTGCCAGAGGAAGCTCAAACGCATGGTGGCGTGTTCTGGCTGCACATCGTATCGTTCGCGCTTTACAACATCCTGATAGGTTATCTTCTTACCCATCGCGAAGCAGATGGGCCGGCCAGCTTGCTGTGGTTCACTGTCGCCATGGCTCTGCATTTCCTGGTGAATGATTTCAGTCTCGAACAGGACCATCTGAAGCAATTCGACAGGCAGGGCCGCTGGGTACTGGCTGCAGCTTTGCTGGTTGGCTGGTGGCTGGGAGTCACCTGGGAAATTTCCGAACTGGCGATTTCTGCCTGGACGGCAATACTTGCGGGTAGCGTCATCCTGACGGTAATGAAGGAAGAGCTGCCGGAAGAACGTGAGAGCCGATTCAGTGCCTTCCTCATTGGCGCCTTTGGTTATGCGCTGGTTCTTCTCGCGGCCTGAGTCCCACCCAACACCAGCCATCGCTGGACGATGCGGAATATAACGCAGACCCCTGTACACCACGGTCGATATAGCTAACTGATATTTCCTTTTTGGCCGGGCGATACTAGGTTGAAAGGACCTGAACGCCTGTTTGGGTAACGGGTATCTGCCGGCCGGGTAGTAGGCAATACAAGGACAGTCGTTTGTACTGATTATGAAAGGGAGAAAGACATGCTTATCGTGAATGACGTACAGGATATCGATTATTTGCAGGGTCGGATCGACAAGGTGAAATGGTTTATCCAGATGGGTGAGCAAGCCTTGAAAAAAACCCCGACTGATCGTGCAGTGCTTATCTCCCACCGGTGCATGCAACTTCATCTCCAGAATCTGGAGCTGGAAATACAATCTCTATGTCCGGTAGTGCAGCCGCAGCCGCAAACCCTCAGTCTGGGGTCAATGTCTGAAGTTGCTTAGCGGCCCCGTCTGGCCGGGATGAGCTGAACTTGCCCAGCCATTGTCGCTAGTCGAACTAGGTATGTGGGTGTTGAAATAATTTGTTGCAGGTGCGGCCTATGCGCTCCTGGCGTTGGTATATCGATCCTATAAAGTATCGCTCTGTTTTAGTCCAGACCAAAAGCGGCGCGCTGACACTAAAGTGTCACCTGATCGCGGTTTAATGGCTGGCGCGGTTCGACCGACTACCTCGTCAGACTCTAGGATCAGATTAATGACAAAAACGAAGCCTGAAGCGTCCCGCCTAGGCCGGCTCGGTGAGCAGAGAAAAAAATTAACCATGGTGGGGCTGGCTGGTCTTGGGCTGATAGGGCTGGGCATCTATTTATTTCTGTCGCCGTCCATGCCCGATCTCTCGGTCCCAGGCGACCCTGATGTAGCGGTGCTGAAGTCCAGCTGGAAGACGGGGGAGGTGATAACGGTTATTCGGCATCTGGAACGCTGCGACCGTGCCGATGCGCCCTGCCTGAATGACGACCCAGGCGGCATAACCGCACGCTCCGTCCCGATGGGTTATGCGTTGGGAAAGCAATATGAACAGCTTGGACTGGATAATGCCGACATATTCCATAGTCCTCTGGCGCGCACCACTCAGACCGCCAACATTGTTTTCGGGTCAGCCTCCGTTAGCCAGGAATGGCTTTACGAGTGCCGCAAGGAGGGAACGCTGTTGCGAGATGCCCTGGCGCACAAGCGTCCCGACCGAAATCTGATTCTGGTTACTCACAGCAGCTGCAAGGATGACTTCGAAGACGCGCTAGGCTACTCCAGCGAAACACCCAATTACGCAGCATCCTGGTTTCTGGTGAAACCCGCACAGGAACCAGATGCGAAGGTGCTGGGTTTTGTCGATGCAGAGGACTGGGATCAAGTTTTTTGACAGAGGCTGGGTAAGCAATGCCATCAGCCAGCTCCTCTTTATTACAAAAAACCAATCCAGCGCCCTGCCACGACGGCACCCAGCCATACTCCGAGAGACAGGGCGGCATGGAGTCTCACGGCGGGGCTGGCTTGGCCTTTATCAAGCGCCAGCGCCCAGTTGCCGCGAGTATGAAGCCAAACGGCATTAAGCACCCCAAGACCTACCAGACATAACTTGGCCAGGAACGCCGTGTTGCTGACATATTCGGTCGCATTTACGGAGAATAGCCACGCGCCGGTCAGTACCGCCAGTATCAGTCCGCCCGCAGCCATGCGCGACAGAAAAGGCCCGATCACCGCCAGCGGGACGGTGCGAAAGGCTCCGAGCAGACGCAGATCAAGTGACACCATGGTGCCCACCAGCATAGCCAGCGAGGCGATATGCGCTGCATTGACCAGCAGGTAGGCCACGCTGGACTGCTGCAGAAAAACAGCAGGCGGCAGCGCCGCTAACGTGGCCCAGAGCTCAGGCACTATGCCTATTGCTTCTGGATGCGCTCGGGATAGATATCGTAGGTCTGATCGCCCACGGTGATCTGCACAGCCTTCATGCGCTTCTCGGATTGGTCCTGGGTGCGGTTGCCGACTGCGGTGATGTCATCGCCCGGGTTGGCTGATCCTTCCTCGAATCCGGCTCTTTCAGTCTGATTCGGATTGCCCAGCTCGACCCGCCAGAGCCCGTCCTCCGCCTCGACGTCCAGCCAGGGATGGGGCGGTGCAATCTGTACTTTACTGACGGTGCCGGTCAGCTCCATTTGCTCCGACTCGGCCCATGACCAGCCGTGGTGGGCGATGGCTGGAGCGGCAAGCAGCGCTGCGAGTGCAGCCATACCTAACGCTCGGATGGCTAGTGACTTAGAGGTCATATCGATTGCTCCTGTTGTCATGGCAGTGGCGGATGTGCTGCCTTCAGGTCGAAGCAGCTTTCAACCACTATAGTACCTATCCACACCTTTTCCCTGCGCAGTGACCATCAGTTCTGGCGCTACCGCCAACTGGAAGACCTACTGGAAACTTGCCAGAACCGAGCGGCGCAATAGCCGCTTCAAGCGCAAATGAGCGGACTGGCCGGCACGATTTTGGTCGCTGAGGCTGCCCACTTGAGAAAAGCCGCCTCCGGCACAGCAGGACTGATCAGAAAACCCTGTATGCAATCGCATTTGCGCTCGGCCAGAAACTGCCTCTGGACGGCGGTTTCTACGCCTTCGGCGGTAACAGTAATGCCCAGTGAATGCGCCAGTGTAATAACCGCCGACGCAATGGCATCGTCGTCTACGTCCACCGTAAGGTCGCTCACGAAGGTACGGTCAAGTTTGAGCGTATCTACTGCGAAGCGTTTGAGGTAGGCCAGTGATGAGTAGCCTGTCCCAAAGTCATCGATTGCCACCCGCACGCCCAGATCATTGAGCTCAAGCAGGGCGATGGCGCTTCCCCGGTCATCCAGCAAAATGCTTTCGGTTACCTCGATCTCGAGTAGCTCGGGGGCCAACCCGGTTTTGTTCAGGGTTTCCTTTACCGTCGAGACAAAGTCGGAATGCCGCAGTTGGTGGACGGATAGATTGACTGCAACCCTTACCCCGTCCAGACCTTCCCGTTGCCACCTGGAGGCAGCTTCGCAGGCTTTTTCAAGGACCCAGCGGCCTACCGGGACGATGAGCCGCAGGTCCTCCAGTAGCGGAATGAATTCTGCTGGACCGATCGAGCCCGACGGAGGAAACCAGCGCAGCAGGGCTTCCGCACTGATCAGGCGTCCCGTCGTTGTGTGAAGTTGGGGCTGGAAGTAGAGTTCAAATTCGTTTCGTTCCAGTGCGCTACGCAGAGCGTGTTCCAACTCGAGCCGCCGATCCGCTTTGCGGTTCAGCTCTTCGGTGTAGAAGTGATACCCGTCCCGGCCTTCCTGCTTGGCGCGGTACATGGCTGTATCGGCACTTTTGAGCAGCGTTTCGACACCATCAGCATCACCGGGGTAAACGGCCACGCCAATGCTGGTGGAGACGGAAACCTCCCGTCGGGCCAGTTGAAACTTGCCGCGGAAGCTGCCAAGAATATGCTCGACGGCGCTGGTTATCTGGCTAGTTGTCGTAATGTTTTCCAGGATGATGGTAAATTCATCGCCCCCTAGTCGGGCGACTGTATCTGAGACCCGTACGGTGTCGTTCAGTCGCTGGGCGACCTGCATGAGCAGCTCATCACCGGCCGCATGGCCCAGAGCATCGTTTATCCACTTGAAACGATCAATGTCCAGGAACAACAGCGCGATAGAGCTTCCGCTGCGGTCCGCTTGAGCGATGGCGTGCTTGAGCCTGTCCTGGAAAAGGTAGCGGTTCGGAAGTTTGGTGAGCTGGTCGAAATTGGCCAGGTAGGCCATGCGTTCCTCCGTAAGCCTACGTTGCGTGATGTCCCTGATGGTCCCTACCGCTCGATGTTCTCCGGTTTCACCATCCACATAGTGTTCTCCCTGCAATTCGATCAGGCGTTGCTCGCCGTCGTCGGAGGTAATCCGCAGTTCGACCGTCTGGGGCAGGTCGCCTTCGGGCGCATGAAAGAATTGATGGATAAGCGCCTGGGACGCCGGCTCGAATGCCTCGGTCAGGCTTGCCAGGGTGGCGTCTCGACCAGGTTGACTGAGGCCCAGAATCGGGTCCAGGTGCAACGATCCGTCGAAGGTGTCGTTGTGGGCATTCCATTCCCAACTCGCCAGCCCGGCAATTTGCTGGGCACGTATGAGGGCCCGCCGGTTTCTACCGAGATCCTTGGCCAACGCCTCAAGCAGGTCCAGTACGGTCCCCAGTCCGAGATAGGCCCCAGCCTGATCTACGAAAATAAAGTCTTCGGTGATCGGATATTTCAGCTGGGCGGTAACCGAGCTCGCGGCATCCTCCATACTCATTTCAAGCGGAATCAGCAACGGCGTGGTGCTCATGATGTCGGCAACGGGCCGGCGTCCCCATAGTTCTCGCCCGTAACGCTGCAAAAAAATGTCTTGCAGTCTTGAGCGGCTTACCATGCCGAGTGGTCGGTTGGCGCTGTCGATCACCGGCAGGGAAAGAAATTTCTGGTTTTTCAAGATCAGGATCCTGTCGGCCACGTCACTGATTATCATGTCAGGATGTAGCGGTTCGGTGCGTTTGAGCAGGCAAGCCAAATCCTTTTTGACCAGCATAATCAGCTCCTTTCGTGCACGCTATTCAATGGTAAAGCCATCGAGAACGTGGGTTGCATCGTCGACACGTGCCGACAGCCGTTTGGCGTTTTCTCTGGTTGTCTGGGCCTGTTCCGATGTAGAAGATGCCAGACCCTTGATGGCCGTAATGTTGCGATTGATTTCCGCTGCCGAGCAGCTTTGTTGCTCAGCAGCTGCGGCGATCTGGGAGTTCATCGTAGCCATGACATGGAAGTCGCCAATGATCTGCTCGAGTTCTTCGCCTGAATGGCTGACGCGCCGGACACTGTCCTGGGCTTTGACGTGCGCCTGTTGCATCGCGAGGACAGCCTCCCGAGCGGCATCCTGTATGGAAGCAATCATCCCGCCAACTTCCTCGGTAGAGCTTCTTGTCCGTGATGCGAGCAGCCTGACCTCGTTGGCGACGACGGCGAAGCCCTTGCCATGCTCGCCGGCCCGGGCAGCTTCTATGGCAGCATTGAGAGCAAGGAGGTTGGTTTGCTCGGAAACCCCCTGGATTACATCAATCACCGCGCTGATATTCTTGCTGTAGTTTTCGAGTTTTTCGATGACCAGGGAAACCGTATCAAAGGAGCGAGAGAGATCGTTGATGGATTCCACCGCTTCTTCCACGGTCTTCTTGCCATGTCTGGCACGATTCTCCGACGCGGCAGCGGTGGACGATCCGGACTCTGCACTGATGGCAACGTCCATTGAGGCCTTGGACATCTCGTCCATGGCTTGTGAAAGGTGATCGGTTTCCAGGAGCAGGTTTTTCATTTGCTCGGCGGTAAGAAGGCTGGTTTCGGCTCCCTGTAGAGACAGGCTGGATACGTCCCTGATCTGATCATTGAGATGGGTAAAGCTATGTTTGAGCTTTTCGATGATCAAATTGAACGAGCGTGAGAGCTCTGCCAGTTCGTCGCGACCCCGAACAGCGAGCGAAACGGTCAGATCACCTTCGCCCTGGGCAATATCATCCATCCGCGCGACGACATGGTTGATTCGCCTGATCAAGGCTTTGCCCAGAAGGTAACTGATACTGCCCACCACCAGCACTATACCTAGCGCCGACAGGACAACCTGATTGCGGATGGCGTCTACTCGCTCAACCAGTTCCCCCTGTTTTCGGCTGAACAGGGCATCGACTGTCGACTCAAGTAAGCTGATGCTGGAAAGGGCTGTCTCGAAATTCAAGGCAAAGCCGGCCGGGTTCGTTTCGTTATCGAACAGCACCTTCTTGTCTGCCGCTACGAGGGCTACCGCCGCCTTCAGCTCTTCCAGGGCAAGCCGCTGTTGGTCGGGAATATCGGCTGAATACAGGGAAGAGTACGCGCGATCAAAGGTTTTGAGCCCTTTCTTGGTGGCGTAGTTGGAGTCGCTGTAAATAATGGTTATGGCACCTTCGACCAGGTTTTCCAGATCATTCGCTGATGTTGTCTGCAAACTAAAGGTGCCGGGCAGGGCGTCTGTTATGCCGGGTAACTTGAACGCAAGGTTCTGGGCGATGGGCAATCTTGTTTCCACCATGGTGCGCATCAGTTCGTATATCTTCTGTGCAGCGAGTACATGAGTCTGGGTCGTGGCGAGAAGCTTCTCTATGGTGACCTTTTCCTCTGCGCTGACCGGCTGCATTTCGTCCTCTTCAAGGCGTTCCGCCTCAGCGCTTGGCTGTTCGACCGGCGCTTGATGGAGCGTGGCGTAGCGGGGTGCGTTTAGCTCGATAAGGGTCTGGTCCAGCAGATCGAACTCGGCTTCGATGGACTGGATAAATCGCTTCTGGTCAACCTCGGTCTGCGCTGACGTCAACTGATAACCAAGGAGGCTCACTTTCCTCAAGGATTCCCCAGCGCGGACGGTGGTCTTGTAGAAACTCACAGCGGCCTTGTACTCCGCTTCCAGCACGTGGGTAAGCGACTGGGTGTTGTATAGCGTTACCGCCACCAGCGCACCCAGCCCCAATACACAAACCAGTATGACCAGGAAGAACATGCGCTTCATCTACTCAACCACCTGAACAGGGTTCATCCGTATGACTTGTTTGGCGCGTTTCGAGCCTCTGGACAGTGTCAGGATAATTGAGCGAAGCCGACAAGCCCGTTACGCCTGCGGATGATGGCAATGACATATTACAAAGGGATTACAGCGGATGAATGAGATACCAGCCAGATGCGGTTTCGTTCAGCGTTAGCCGCACGGCCTGTCCGAATTTTGCTTCCGGAAGGGACCGCACGGCCCGGCATTGAGAGCCGAACTCAGGGTTGGTTTTGCAGGCTCTGGATAATTAGATAGACGCTAGCGGCGCTCGCTCCCAGACCCAGAACATGCCCGTCAGGACGATGGCTGCCACTCCGGCGGGCAGCACCACGCGCTGATATAACCACTGCCTGCGCAGCAGAAAAATCAGCGGCACAACGACTACCACGATCGCCAATTGCGCCAGTTCCACGCCGATGTTGAAGCTGGCAAGCGCTACCAGACGAGAAGAGGCGTTGGCCATAAAGCCAGAGAGCACGCTGGCAAAACCGAAGCCGTGGATTAGTCCGAAACCAAATCCGATCAGATAACGGCGCTGGCCCAGGAACGGCCAGACGATATTGATGGCCGCGGCGACAATAGACAGCGCGATAAAGGTTTCCACCCAGGCGATTGGCAGATTCACTACACCCAGCGTGGCGATCACCAGCGTGATGGAGTGGGCGACGGTGAAGGCGGTGACAATCAGGGCGACATCCTTTACGGCGACGCTGATCTTGTCTTCCACGACCCAGCGACCATCCTGGCGACGCAGCGCTGCGGGCAGCACCAGCGCCAGCAGAAACAGCATATGATCGTAGCCAATCCACAAATGCACCATGCCTTCCCAGACAAACTCGCGCGCGGTTTCCCAGGCGCTGGGCGTGTCAGCAAAGTTCAAGCTGCGCTGATCAGGGCTCAGAACAGTCAGACGCTCGTTGCCGTCTACACGGGTCATGACCAGAGCCCGATGTAGCGGATCCTCATCAAAAAACAGGTCGTACTGAATCTGCGCAGGTAAGGTAACGGATCCGGGACAACTGGGACGGAATTCCATCGCCAGGTAGTTGCCATCGCTGTGTTGCGTCAAGCCAGCTAAACGCCAGCGCACAGGGCAGGCCGCCTCGTTCGCCATCAGTTTGACCTGGCTCGCGAGATAGGCCGTGACGTCGGACTGCTGGCTGTCCAGTTCGCCCCAGGAGAGTTCGCCGTCGCCATTGCTGTCCAATGGCATCACGCGGGCCAGATCGACCAACGCTATATCCAGTCGGCCGGGAGCGTCGGGGTTGGCCGCATCCCAGTAGAGGAAGCTGTCGCTGGCTTTGTGAGCGTGGGCACCGGCGGCCAGCATGGTCAATAGCAGCGCAAAGAAAATCCGCGTCATAGTGGTTGTGCTTCCCTGTTATCAATACCCAGGTCCTGCAAGACCTGCTGGTCGCCGGCAGCCTGCGCGGCGCGAATCAACAGCTCGCGGTCAGGATAGGCGCGCTGGGTTTCCCAGTTGGCACGAGCCATTTCGAGCGCCCCTTCAGAGTCATTCTGCACGTCCAGTAAATAACGCGCGTATTCCCACTCATGCAGGAACTCGCCGCGCCAGCGGGCTTCAGCAAAGCGTTCGTCCAGAATCTCGCTCAGCGCTTGTTGCTTAGGGTCATCGAGGCGTTTCAACGCGATGGCTCGCAGCACCGCAAGCGTGTCTATCTCTTCATAACCTTGGGTGATCTGCAACGCCTTGTCCGGCTGATTGTTCGACAGCAGCCAGTCGGCGTAGCGAGCCCGGCGGTACAGATCGCCTGGATCAGACAGCAAACTCTGCTGCCAATAGTCCCCGGCGGAGGGCAGGTTCAGACGCGACGCCATGTCGGCCAGCGTGACCAGCGCATAATCGTGCTCCACCGCACTGGCAGAGGGGGCTTTATCGACCGCCTGACGCAATCGCCGAAAAGCCGCTTCAGGTTGCTCGCCAAGACTGGCCACTTCCTGAGTGCAGCTTTCTGCCAGCAGGCTGGCCATTACCTCAGCCAATTCGTTGCAGGCACGGCTGGCGGTAGCGATATCGCCGCGCACCAGCGCAATGCTGTAGCGGGTCAACCAGGCCTGGGCATTATTCGGCTCGGCCTGCAGGACCCGGCTTAGGTCAGCCTCGGCCTCGTCGAAACGGTGCAGACGTTGGCGTAGGGTAGCGCGCATCAGGTACACCTCTGGCGTCCAGCGCTGTTCAGGTACCTGATCCAGAAGCCCCTGCGCCAAGCCCAGTGGTCGCGGGCTGCCCGTTGCGCGGGAGCGCTCTATATGGACGCGCACCTGCTGGGCCAGTGCCTGCGCCGAAAGGCCTTCTGTAGTGGCGGGGGAGGGTGATGCAGCGATTGCGTCGTCGCTCAGTTTCAATATGAGCGTGTCGCGGGACGGGACACTGATATCCGGTCCAAGTGACGCTGTCAGTCCGGTTACCGGAAACAACAGCGCCGTAAGAATCAGGGGGAAGAAGCCGGGGCATACGCCCCGGCCTCCTTTACTGCTGGCTGAGAAGATCATCAAAAGCACCTTCATTGTCCTGGTCATCATAGGTAATTTCCAACCCATTGATGGCTCTAGGCTCAGCGGTATCGCTCGTATCGTCAAAGATGTCCCTGACTAGGTTTGTAAAGGAAACGCTGCCGCCTGGCTCTCCGGGTCCAGGACCCGGTTGGCCGCCCACGTCATCGTCGCTTCCGCCGCCACCGCCATCCAGGCAGCCTGTCAACAACAGGCCACCCAATGCCAGCGCGCATAACGTCTTGATGGTTTGCATAGGTGATCCCCCTCTCTTAGTTGTCTGCTGAACCGGCTAACGGTGTGGCCAGATAGGGGAACGATGGCCGCAAACTGGCAGGGTCCACCTGAACACCATCAGTAAGAGGTGCCTCTCTGTTTGGCGCAACCGTTGCATCGTCGATCAACGCACCCATTGCAACCCGCAGGGAAATATCCACTACGTCATCAATTGGGCGACGGCCGTTGGGGAAGCCCGCATTGTCTCCTGCCAGTACACCCAGATCGTCCTGATCGGCGATCGGCGTAACGGCGATTTCGGGATTCAGGCGCAGCATTTCAGAGGTCACCACGCCCACGGGCTGGTTGACGGCAGGAACGCCTTGCAGGAAAGCCGTCACCAGATCTGTCCGCGGGAACAGATTAGGCGCAACAGCGGTACCTGGGAACAGGATTTCCAGCAGCTCTGGCAGGGTAGGGTGAGTCACGTAGGTTGCGAACTGGCCATCATCCTTCGGCTCGCTGGCATTGAAGGCGTCCTTGTCTTTCAAACCGATGACCACTTCATTGACTAGCGGCATGCCCAGACGGGAAACCTGGGTATAAGCCCCACCATGAATGGCGGCGCCCGTGCCATCAGCCATGGGTTGCGGATTCACTATCCGCGCCTGACGCACGCTGGCAGATGTCCAGCCACCGATTACTTTCTGGCCGGCCGAGTTCTCGGCACTGCCTGTCAGACAGTCAGTGGAGACTTCCAGAGCCATGGTAGTAATGTTCTTGTCTTCCAGGTCGTTGACTTCGGAATCGCGCGCTGCAAGCGGGTTGAGATTGACCAGGTCGAATATCTCACCGACGGCGATTGCAAATGCCTCCTTGCGCTGACCTACGAAGACCCGGGCGGGTGTGGCGCAACCGGGAATGGCCGCGTCAAAGATATGGTTGTTTGCGTAGGTTTCGTAATCGGCGATCGAGTTTGTGCCGATATTGTCGACGGGCTTCTGGAAACTCATCGAACCATCAACGTTGTTCGATACCAGCTCGGAAGTTCCTGAGCGGCGATCACCGCGAATGACCGACAGTTCATAGGTCTGAGAGAGTTGTACGTTTCCGAGGTCACCGGGCTGAGGACCGATCGCGCCGATATTCTTGACCGGTACCGATACCTGTTCTTCCGCACCCGATTCGCCAACAGCCAACTGCAGATCTTGCATGACGTTGGTGAACTTGAACTGGAAGGTTACATCTTCTACGGCGTCGCCAGTGTTATCGAGGTGGATCTCGTAAACAGCGTTTTCATCCAGCGTGAAGTAGTTGGGTCCGCCAAAGGGTTCCTGGAAAGGCTGGAAGTTTGCGATCAGCGTAACGGTTCCTTCACGGCCCGTCTCATAACTACGGAACATGTAGAAGTCCGTACCGTCTACCTTGGGAATTTCAGTGATAAAGGGTGCTTCCCGGTGGCTGGATGCAAAGCTGACAGCCGAGCCGAGACACACACCCAGAACAGCGGTGGAGAGTAAAGAACGTTGGAAAAGCCGGTTCATGGGAGAACTCCCTCTGATTGTTTTTGCGAGTACCTCCATGTAGTTACGAGGGATCCAGGGAAATAGATGCAGGCCAGACAAATATTTTTTGCGGGCCCGGTCCATCTCGGGTGGTTCGATATGAGTTAAGCAGGCAATATGATGTTTCGCTAATATCACTGCAGAGATCACCGCGCGATCCGACATTCGGTAAAGCGCGCTGGGGAAGCGTTGTTTGAAACAGGCCTGACGTTGGGCTCGGCCTGAGATCTGACGGGCCCACCTTTGGAGCAAGTCTTGGCGCCTGATGCCTAGACGCCTGACAGGCTCATTACGAAGTGACAATCGTGGTACTCCCTGCTGCCAGCGCTGCTGGTCTATTTTCTGTCGCCCCAGTTCGTCATCCTCAATTCGTCACCCTTCCAATGCGTCACCCTCCCATTCCTCACCCCTCAATGCGTCACCCTCCCAATGCGCCATCCCTCCAATCGTCATTCCCGTCGCTCTCCACCATTCCCGTCGCTCCCCGTCATTCCCGCGAAGGCGGGAATCCAGGGGTTGAGGGTACCGGGCCGGCCGCATGGGTCGAGCACGATGCGGAAAAGCTGGATCCCCGCCTTCGCGGGGATGACGTTTTGTGGCCTTCGCGGAAATGATGTTTTGTGGCGTGCGCGAGGACTGACGTTTAGTGGTCTTGGCGGGATAACGTTTTGCGGCGTTCGCGGAGGATGGCGTCTGACGGTCCTCTCGGGAGAGACGTTAGGAGAATCTTGCGCTCAGAAGTAGTTCAAATGGAATCTGCCTGCGCGGGGATGACGTTTTGTGGCCTTCGCGGAAATGATGTTTTGTGGCGTGCGCGAGGACTGACGTTTAGTGGTCTTGGCGGGATAACGTTTTGCGGCGTTCGCGGAGGATGGCGTCTGACGGTCCTCTCGGGAG
>DRFO01000028.1 GCA_011050525.1 Halopseudomonas xinjiangensis | reverse complement strand
TGGCCTTCGCGGAAATGATGTTTTGTGGCGTGCGCGAGGACTGACGTTTAGTGGTCTTGGCGGGATAACGTTTTGCGGCGTTCGCGGAGGATGGCGTCTGACGGTCCTCTCGGGAGAGACGTTAGAAGAATCTTGCGCTCAGAAGTAGTTCAAATGGAATCTGCCTGCGCGGGGAAAACGTTTAGCAGCTTCGCGGGGAATGCGTTCTGATAGACGCAGCCCTTTTGGACGGGCCTGGAGTGCAAGCAGTGGCAAAAGGTGGAGTAGGCATGGACAGGCGCAATACGCAGAATATGCAAGACGGTCAAAATAGACATGCGAAGGAGGCGCGATGCCTGGAACGACCGCCGGACGTTATAGCCCAAAATGACATCACCTATCCCCTGTCACTCCCACCGCTCCCGTCACTCTCCGTCATTCCCGTCGCTCTCCGTCATTCCCGTCGCTCTCCGTCATTCCCGTCACTCTCCGTCATTCCCGTCGCTCTCCACCATTCCCGTCACTCCCCGTCATTCCCGCGAAGGCGGGAATCCAGGGGTTGAGGGTACCGGCCGGCCGCATGGGTCGAGCACGATGCGGAAAAGCTGGATCCCCGCCTTCGCGGGGATGACGTTTTGTGGCCTTCGCGAGGACTGACGTTTAGTGGTCTTCGCGGGGATGACGTTTTGTGGCCTTCGCGAGGACTGACGTTTAGTGGTCTTCGCGGGGAAGATGTTTTTGTGGCGTGCGCGAGGACTGACGTTTTATGGCCTTCGCGGGGATGACGTTCACAGTGCTACCAGCTGCCCTTGAGCTATTACCGGGCCCGTCGGTAGGCCGGTTGGTGAGCCTCCCTGCGGTTCGAGGGATATGGCAAACACGCTTTGCGCCTGCGCCAGGGCGAGCAATTCGTCAGGTATGTTCAGCCTGGCGGGTGCATTGATTGGCAACAAGCCCAGTGACTGCGGAGGCTCGTCACCGGCAATCAGCCAAAGCTCGGCCTCTCGGCCGTCAAGATCGATCTCGCCGGCAGGCACAACCACCAGGCTTTGTCTTTGGGCATCCAGCGTCGCAGTGAACACCGTCTGGCCGCTTTCCAATTGCAGTGCAGCAGTCAGGACCGGCTGTGGCTCGATCTCATCCGGCACGCTGGTCAGTAGCATCACGCCCATTACCAGTGCTGCTGCAAGCCCGGCCGCGGAGAACCAGCGCCATAGCGCCAGGCTGTCCCAGAATCCGGGCTTGTTTGCTTCCCTCGCGTCTTTGGTGGCTCTCGGCGGTTCACCGAGACTGTCGCTGATGCGCGTCCAGACGTAGTCGGGCGGGGTTGCCTCGCTTATGTCATTGATCATGGGCGCGAGATGTTCCTGCCAGCCAGCCAGCCGCCGGGCGTAGTCCGGGTCAGCAATCAGTGCCCGTTCTACTACCTGACGCTCTTCAGTCTCGAGCACGCCCAGTGCATATTCTGCAAGTTGCAGATCATCGTTATCGTCTGTGGAAATGGATGTGTTCATCGTTCCAGGCAAGCCTTGAGGCTTAACAAGCCCCGGCGTATCCAGCTTTTCATGGTGCCCAGCGGGACACCTGTGCGGGTCGCCAGATCGTTATAGGTACAGCCATCAAAAAACGCTGTCTTGATGACTATCTGCTGTTTATCTTCCAGATTCGACAGGCAGTTATTCAGCCGGCGCTGCTCGCTGGCAAGTTCCAGCGGGTCTGTTGTCTCCTGTTGTTCGGGCAGTTCATCCAGTTCGATCGGATCTGTATGCCGCTCCACGCCGCCAAGGCGCAGGCGGTCGATACACTTGTTGCGGGCGATCATGGCCAGCCAGGTTATTGCACTCGCACGCTGGGCATCGAAGGTCTCCGCCTTGCGCCATATCGTCAGGTAGGCTTCCTGAAGCGCGTCTTCGGCATCGCTGCGCTGCAGGAGCATGCGCTTGCAAATACCGAATAGTTTTGCACTGGTCAGCTGGTACAAAAGCTCAAAAGCCTGCCGATCACGACGGCCCGCCGCCAGGAGCAGCTCGCTTAATCGAATCGGGTTTTCGGGTTCGTCCGTCACGGATGTATTCCAGAATTCATTACGTTTCCCGGCAATTATCTTGATTTGTCAGCGAATCTAACAGCATTCGCTGACGACGACTACTTCAGGCGCTCCTCGACGTAGATAGCGAGCCAGACCTGTTTCGTCCAGTGGTCGCGAAATCCAGAAGCCCTGCGCGCAATCACACCCGGCGGCGCGCAGCGCTTCCAGTGTTTCCTGGTCCTCGATGCCTTCTGCAACCACGGTCAGACCAAGCTCACCGCCCATGGAGATGGTGGATCTGACGATGCTGAAATTGCGTGCATTCGTGAGCATGTCCCTGATGAACATCTGGTCGATCTTGACCTCCTGTACCGGGAAAACGCTAAGGTAGGACAGCGATGCGTAGCCTGTTCCGAAGTCATCCACTGCGGTCGCAACGCCAAGTTCCCGAAGCACTTGCAGAACGTCACACATGAGGTCCGGTTGTTCAGCTACGCTGGTTTCCGTCAGCTCGATCTTGAGATCACCTGGCAACCCATCGAACCGGCCAAGCGCCATGGTGATCGTGTCTACCAGGTGGGTACCCAGGAGATCGCTTGCCGATACGTTGACGCTGATGGGGCAGGGCGTTCCGTTTCGTCGCAGGCTGGTCGATACCCGCACCGCTTCGTTGATCATGCGCTCGGTGACGATGCCGATCAGCCCCGCATGTTCGAGCAGCGGGATGAATTTGGCCGGCGACACGGTTCCCAGCTCGGGATGGTCCCACCGTACCAGGGCTTCTGCGCCAATAACCAGGCCGGTTACCAGATCCTGCTGCGGCTGAAACACGGCATGCAATCCCTCGCCCTGGCTAACCCGGAATTCCCTGACGATCTGCAGATCGATCGGATCGGGCTCCAGTTCGATGTGGTAATCAACCCATATCTGGCGTCGGGCCATGCCATGGGCCAGCGCTGTCTCGGCACGACGCATCAGCTCTGCGGCTGTTTGTGCATCATCAGGCCAGGTAGCCGTTCCGACATGCATATGGAATGGCGAGTGCGGATTGTTATCCTGGTCGCCATACAGGGTTTCCAGCTGCTTTCTGGCGTCGTCCTTGTCGGCCACGACAGCAAAGACATCGCGCCCGAGATGACCACAGAGTTCGAAGGGCACTGCCTGGAGTTGGTCGCCGAAATCCCGCACCAGACTGCGTCCCTCACCATAGCCCAGTGTCCCAACGACTCTGCTTAGTTCGGCGAGTTGTATTAGAAGGATCTGTTTTTTGGTGGATTTCGGGAAGCGTGGAAGGGCGAGGGTCAGCGTTTCTGTAAAATACCGGGCATTCGGCAAATTGCTGTCGACATCATAGCTGGCGCTATTGAACAGATCTTCCTCCGCCTTCCTGCGCAGTGCTAACTCGGTACTCAATGCCTGGGTGCGTCTTGTTACCGTGCGGGACAGTGTCCACGACCAGCCGAATCCAAGGGCTGCAAGGATGGCCAAAAGCCCCATGCCGGTGCCTAGCATCCGAAGAGAGTCGTTCATCGTTCTATCCGAGGGGGTTAACTGGGGCTCCCATTGCTGGTAGATAGCGTCGTACCGCCCTGTGGTAAAGCTGGTATTAAGATTATCCGTAAGCCAGCGGGCCAGCTGCGGTTGATCTTTGCTGACTGCAAAGGCATAGCTCTGCGACCAGAAAGGCGGCCCCGTGCGACGCAGGTCCAGATCATACAGGCGGATCAGATGGTCCGCGGGAAGGGCGGCCAGGAGGGCGTAGTCCACTTTGCCGGTCATCACGTCCCGCAGCGCCTCCAGCGTATTGGGAGCTAGCGAAAGATCCGTTGCGATTTGCTCCTTTTGCAGCTGGCGATAGGCATAGGACGACTCTTCAACTGCAACGGAACTGCCCTCCAGCTCAGCAGCCGAACTGACACTTGCGGTGCCCTCGCGGGCGTAAATCGCATGATCGATTGAGAAGAAGGGCGGGGTAAACAGAAACTTCTGCGCCCGTTCCACCGACCAGAACATTGGCACTACGTCCACACTGCCTGATTCCAGCGCCTGGATGGCGGAGGGCCAGTCGCCCAGCCGGTGCTCAATCTGCACGCCTCCCTGCGTTGCGATGGCCCGCGCTAGATCGACATGAAAACCTTGCGGGATGCCTTCTTCGTTCCACTCGAGAGGAGGGTAGGCAGCATCGCCCCCGAAAATCACCGTTTCAGGGATGTTGGCACTGGCGAAGCTGCTGGCTAACAAGACCAAGACACTAACAGTTGCGGGCTTGAGGAAGGCCGAAACGGGTGTAAAGGCAGGTCTCATGGCTGATCCTTATTATGTGTCTCGCCAACAATGAGGGCACATTGTTACGAGGACATTTTAGGTTCAAGCCTAGATCAAATTATCCGGAAGCACCATCCGTGGTGCCCCTTGGTTGGTTTTAGTTGGGGGACGACTCGCTGAGGGCTTCTTTCAATTCATCGGAGGCGAGCTTCTGCGCGCTTTTGGCTTCGTCCAGCACGGCCGCCATGCCAAAGAATTCGTGGGTTACCCCTTCATAGCTTTCATAGGTAACGTCCGACCCGGCCTCTTCCAGCTTGTCCGCCAGGGTCTTGCCCTCCGAGCGTAGCGGGTCTATCTCGGCGGCAATTATCGTGGCGTCCGGCAGGTTCTTCAGGTCAGCCTGGCCAACCAGATCGATTCGTGGATCCTGCATGTCGGCAGGTTCTGAGATAGTCTGGTCGAAGAACCACTGCATAGCGCTACGACTAAGCGGTGAGGCCTCGGCATTCTTTTGATAAGACTCGGTGGTGAGGTCGCTTCCCGCGATGGGATACACCAGCAGCATATGCTCGGGCATCTGTACATTCTGATCCCGGGCCATGATCGCCGTATTGATCGCCAGATTGCCGCCGGCCGATTCGCCCGCTACTGCGACGCGCGTGCTGTCGCCGTCAAATTCGTTCGCATTCTCCAACGCCCATTTATAGGCGGCGAATGCATCTTCGTGGGCCGCAGGAAACTTGTGTTCCGGCGCTTGCCGGTACGCTGCGCTGGCGACAATGGCTTGCGTCTGGTTGGCCAGGGCCATTGCCGAAGCTTCATAGGTGTCGATTCCCGCAATCACCCAGCCGCCGCCATGGTAATACACGATCACTGGCCAGCCGCCCTCGGGCGCTTCACCCTCTGGCGTATAGATGCGAATATCCTGCGAGCCGCCCTCGGTCGGATAGCTCATGTCCTGCTTTGCAACGTTCATCTTGGCCATCAACTCCTTGAGGTCTTTTCCCTGATCCTTCAGAACGGCTTTGACGGCGTCGGCTGGAGTAGGCTGATTACGCGTCTGCTCGACAGATTGAGTACCGATCGGCTTGGCGCCCAGTTCCTGGAGCTTCTTCAGCACACCTGCCATATCCTCATCCGCACGCTCCAGGGTACTGTTTTTGGATTGCGGAGAGGCTTCGCCGGAGGACTGGGCAAAGGTATAGGAATTGACGCCAGCGAAGGCGATCACTACGCCGAGGGTGGAAGCGAGTAGGGTCTTGCGGGTGGGTAGGGTCATAGTATCCTCACTTGTTGTGATTGATGTATGGAGCAGTACTTATCGAGGGGCCGAGCCAAACAGCAATAGAGGGTGTAGAAACATGGCCGAAATCAATTGACGCTCAACCCAATCCAGCAAGGCCGTGGGGCTGTTCGCTGGGGAACAGCCTCGCGGTGCGAACTCGCCGTGCGAAACTCGCCGTGCGAAAAATCACATCACTTAGAAATAGATGCCGTGCTGAACAAAACCAGGATCAACTGAATAGGCATCCCCACCGCGGGATCTGCGCGTTGAGGTGGCGGAAGACGCTCTCTGGGAGTGTTCGGCAAATTGCCGGGTAACATTGCGACCGACTTTATTACTGGCCTCGAAAGCCTTTTCGAAGCCATTCATCATGAGATTTTCAGTACTGCCATTGCCATCATTTGTCATGGGAATTCATCCTTCTGTTCAACAGCCAGCTTGACGATCAAGTGCTTAATCTGTCAGAGGAGAAAACGGTCGGAGAGTTCAACATGACGTGGCATCTACAGACCAGCGGAGCACGTGGTTGGCCGATGCCGGGTCCGGCCGCGCTAAACCACCTTTCGTCGTATATACTCGACAATCCTTCGCCCTGCCGCCGCTGGAACTGGCCGTCTTCTGGGTGAAACCTGCGATTAAAGAGGATGACTACAGTGGATAGGAACCCAGGCAAAGCAGGCGAGGTGCGCAGATTGCCCGATGGGTCTATAGACCGGCGAGCGGAGCCATCCGAAGCGCATCCCATCCAGTGGTCGGCGAATCGCTTCAAGGCGCTTGCCGAGGCATCTAGCCAGGTCATTTCAGCCGCAAACGTTTCCGAGGCGCTATCCACCCTGACCGAAGCCGCCCGCATGATAATCGGCGCGCATCAGGCGGTAACCAGCATGGCGCGCGGACCCGATTTGAGTCAGGCGGACAGCAGTATGTCGCTGTCCGATAAGTATGAAAATTGGCGAGCCTATCAACCCGTCCCGGCTGGGTCGGGGATATACGCCATGGTCTGTCAGGACAATCAGGCTGTGCGTATGACCCAAGCCGAGCTCGAGGAAGACCCCCGGTGGCGCGGCGCTGGTATCAACGCCAGCGAGCACCCGCCCCTGCGGGGCTGGTTGGCAGCTCCGCTTACCGCTCGTGACGGTCGCAATCTGGGTCTCATCCAGCTCTCGGATAAATTCGATGGTGCGGAGTTCGATGGGGAAGACCAGGCGATCCTTGTGCAATTGGCGCAATTCGCGGCCGCGGCAATTGAACAAAAGCAGGCCGATGATGCGCTACGTGAAAGCGAATCCCGGCTCAGAGCGGTTGTGCAAGCCTCGCCATTTCCTATGATGCTGCACGCCGACGATGGTGAAATTAAGGAGCTCAGTCATAAATGGTGCCAGCTGTCGGGGTACTCACGTGAGGAACTAAAAACCCATTTCGACTGGATTGAACGTGCCTATCCTGGCGAAGGGCAGGATGCAGCCGAGCTTATGGCCCAGGAGTTCAATGAGGAAGGGGAGATTCCGCGCGGAGAAGTGGAAGTTCGGGCCGCCAGCGGTGAAAAGCTCATCTGGGATTTTTACAATGTGAGAATCGGGCGGCTGGCCGATGGCCGTCGTTTGCAGATCAGCGCTGCCAGCGATATTACCGAGCGCAAGCTTGCGGAAGCCTTCGAGATCGAATATCGACGCCTACTCGAGCTAATCGCCTCAGGCCGCCCGCTGGAGGAATGCCTGACCGCTGTGACCGCCGCGGTCTCCAGGCTTCAGCCTGGGGTACGCGCCTGTGTTTTGCAGTGCGATCTCGACGGTGGAATCTTCGAGCGTTCCTACGCTGCCGAGATCAATGCATCATTCGGTGAGGGCATCCACAACGCGCCCATTAATGAGCTGGCCATCGGCACCTGTGGCGAAGCGATCTTTCGCGGCGCCGGGGTAACCTGTGACGATATCCGCACGGATGAGCGATGGTCGGAGAGCTGGAGAGAGTTGTGTCTGGCGCATGGCATTCGTGCGTGCCATTCCGAACCGGTCCGCGAGTCCGGCGAGCGCTGCATTGCTTCAATCATGTTGTGCTTCAGCGAGCCGCGCAGGCCGACGCCATGGGAGCTGCGTATCGCCGAGTTTGCGAGTCATCTCGCCAGCATCGCTATCGAGCGTGACCGAGCCGACCAGCGCCTGCGTGATCAAGAGGCCCAATTTCATGCGTTGGCGGAGAACATCCCCACGCTATGCTGGATGGCGGATGCCACTGGCTGGATCTTCTGGTACAACAGCCGTTGGTATGACTATAGCGGCACCACGTCGACGCAAATGGAAGGCTGGGGTTGGCAATCGCTGCATGACCCAGATGTGTTGCCTGAAGTGCTTGGACGCTGGAAGAGCTCCATCGCTGATGGAACGCCATTTGAAATGGTGTTCCCGTTAAAAGGCGTTGATGGCGCTTTTCGACCATTCCTTACCCGCGTCGTCCCGGTTCGGGATGAGCAGGGCAAGATCGTGCGCTGGTTTGGCACAAGCACTGATGTCGCTGAGCTGACCGCGTTACGTCAGACTGCGAACCTGCACAACCAGATTGTTGAAAGTGCATTGGACTTTGCAATTATCACCACCGACCTGGAAGGGCAAGTCACCTCCTGGAACGGAGGCGCGCGCAATATCTTCGGATATGACGCCTCGGAAGTGATTGGACGCGCGGCTGACCTGATTTTCACACCGGAAGACCGCGCGCAAGAGCGGGCAGACGTTGAAATGCGTCGCGCTCAAAAGCACGGCAGCGCCGAAAATGAACGTCTTCACCTTCGCAAGAACGGCACAAAATTTTGGGCAAGTGGTCTGATGATGCTGCTACTTGATCGGGAAGGCGGGCGCCACATAGGCTTTCTGAAGATTTTGCGTGACCGGTCGGAGCAGAAGCGCCACGAAGAGCATCGCAAATTACTGGTCGATGAACTGAATCACAGGGTAAAAAATACGCTGGCGATCGTTCAAAGTCTGGCGCAGCAAACATTTCGCGGCGAGCATAGTTCTCTGGAAGCGCGCCGCGCATTCGATGGCCGGCTGTTTGCCCTGGCCAATGCCCATAATCTGCTTACTCAGGAGAATTGGGAATCCGCTGATCTCCTCGCCGTCGTACAGGCCGCGACCCATGCGCATGACGGTGGCGGTGAACGCTTCGTGATAGGCGGACCCTCCATCCGGCTGGAACCGAAAACGGCAGTTACCGTTGCGATGGCGTTGCACGAACTCGCGGTGAACGCCATCAAATACGGCGCGCTGTCGGTCGAGAATGGCGAAGTCCGCATCGAATGGCACATCAAGGCCGGACTCGCTTCGCAGCCGCGTTTCCAACTGCGCTGGGAAGAAGATGGTGGCCCAGTAGTGCGGCCACCGCTGCGTCGTGGGTTTGGCTCACGCATGATCGAGCGAGCCCTGGCGATCGAACTGAACGGCGCAGCTCAGTTATATTTCCGCCCGGAAGGCCTGATCTGTGAGATAGAGGCGCCTATTCCGGTAGAAAGGAACAACTGAATCGCTAGCTAACCTGAGCACGCATAGTCACAGACGAGTAAGGCTGAACGAAGTTGCTACAACCAGCACTACTGCTTACTTGGGTACTGAGCGCCGGCGAGTAGCTCCCCCAGATGAATGCAGTTCTGCACCAGAGCTTTGGTCGCGCTTTTTACTGCATCCGGTGTCTCAGGGAGATCCTTGTAATTGGTTTTTCCCATGGCTTCGCCTGTCCAGTAGGTGGAGCAGCTTGCCGGAATCGAAAAGCCAACGTCATTCAGGCCCTGAAAGAGTTGTGCAACAATGTTATGCGCTCCGTCTTCGTTGCCGACCACCGCGACACCCGCAACATGCCCATAGGCTACCTGCCGCCCGCCATCGTCCGTTTCGCCAAGAAAGGCATCGAGTCGTTCCATTACCCGCTTGCAAACGCTGGAAGGCTGCCCCATCCAGATCGGCGTACCCATGATCAGAATATTCGCATCGAGGATCTGGCTGCGAATGCCGGGCCACTCGTCGCCTGGCCCTTCGTCTGACGTGACGCCTGGTAGAAGGTTGTAGTCGACCGCGCGCACTATCGGACAGTCCACACCGTGGCGGGCGAACTCCTCGCTCACCTGCGATAACAGCAGCTCGCAGGAAGATTCGCTGGGAGAAGTCTTGAGGGTACAGTTCAGAGCAATTGCTGATAATGACATGTGTGGCTCCTTGGGTTCTGTCTGCTGGTGCAGAAGTGCCTATGGGAATCGGGTACAGGATTAAGAGTAGCTTTTCATGCGGTTTCGGCAATGACGGAGTTGAACTCCCCCAGTTTGTCCGGCAACCCCCAGGATTATCCCTGGCAAGCGCATGTGCGGGGACTGGTAGCCCATGTGGTATATGGGGTGGTGACGGATACGATGGTCAGGCAATTCAAGAAAGTGCTTGATTGAAGGGTGCGCTCCAAGGCCATTGCCTACGCTTCAGGCCGGTCACCGGGCTGCTGCACCATGACGCGCTGTCCGGGATGGGCGATCTGAATGCCCAGTTTCCGGAAACGCGCATGAATGCGCCGGTTGATTTCACGTTGGACACCCCAGCGGCCGGGGGCGACGCAGCGGATCTGACCTAGCAGCGTCACCATCGAGCCGTCGACCGCGTCGACGCCCCATACCTCTAGATCGGCGAGAATCAGTTCGCTGAAGGCGGGGTCGCTGCGCATCTGAGCACCGATTTTCTTCAGTTCGGCTATTGCGAGCTCGACATCGGTCGCATAACCGACACTGATCCGCACCGCCGCGTTGCCGATGCCTCGATTGGTGTTATTGACCGTGGAGACGGAACTGAAGGGAACGATATGCAGCGAGCCGTCTCCGGCGCGCATCCGTACGGTACGAATGGACAGCTTTTCGACGGTGCCCGATACGCCTGCGACCGTTACCCAGTCCCCGACCTGCATGGCGTTTTCCATCAGCAAGAAGATGCCGGTGATGAAGTCCTGCACCAGCTTCTGGGAACCGAACCCCACGGCAATGCCGATAATGCTTGCACCGGCCAGTAACGGGGTCGTGTTGATGCCGATCTCGCTTAGCGCCGTCAGACCTACGATCAGCACAATAACCATGAGCAGGCCGCTTCGCATCATAGGGTGAAGGGTGCGCAACCGGGCGGCGCGCATGAGCTCGCCCTGCTGACTCCAGCTCGCGATTCGCCGCTCGAACGAGGCATTCGCCAATTGCCAGACGACGACCGCTATGGTCACTGCGATCAGTATGGTCAGTGCCGCCGACGTCAGGCTGCGGCCAATGGTGCCGGCCCCGAACCAGGCGATGGCATCCAGCCCCCAGGCCTGCAGCAACGCGATGCCAGCACAGGCGGTGATCACGAACGAAACCAGCGAACGGACCAGTGGATACAGATGTTCGGCCAGGCGGTTGCGCACGTCCACCGGGCCCTCCGAGTGGTCATCATCGACTGCCGCCGCCGGGGCAGTGGCCATGAACGCCCGGCCCAAAGCGCCAAGCAGCAGAATCGCTGCAAGACGGGCCGCAACGACAATGCCAGCCGACACCGCAAGAAACTCGATCAGCTTGGGAAAGCCATTTTCCACACCGAGTGCCCACACCACCCAGGTGCCGAGGACCAGCGCCGCCGCCAGTAATGACCATACACGTGCCACGCCGTTGCGCATTGCAGCGAGCGGGCCGCTCGCGCTGGACGGCGCCGCAATCACCGAGCCGACGGGTTTGCGTACCTGAAATATCAGGAACACCGCGCACAGGTGCACTAACAGGGAAATGAGTTTAAGGATGAACAGGCGACCAGTCGGTCCGGCACCCAGAATATCCGCAGCATCGGCCAGGGCGATGCCGAAGGCGGCAAGGCCGACGAGACAGCGCGCCCAGAAATGTATGACCCGCGAGGTACTGTTGCCGACCTCGATGACCCGCAAGCCGTAGCACGCTGGAGACACCAGCAGGCGCACCACCGCCATGGTTAGCCGGGTGACCACATAGGCGCCTACGAATCCAGTCGTAATGTCTCGGACGGGTGTGTCCGCCCCCTCGAAATAATGCAACACAAGTCCGGCAATGCAGCCAAACAGCAGCAGCGGCAGCAGATCGAGAACCAGCGCAGCTGCAGCCAGGCTGAGATGACGTAACGCGCTCCAGTGTCGGCCCGGCTCCCGCACTGGCTGGACACCTTGAGGACGGTCGGCCGGCCGCTCCTTGACCTGCATGTCGGGAGTCGTGTCTGTCGCGTTATCCACTCCGGCCGCAACACCCATTTCGCCGGTTGCAGGCTGGGGGATTTTGCCTGAATCGGCTGGGCTTACCGGTACGGCCTCCACTCGCTCGACCCCGTCACGCATGGTTTGCAGCAGCGCGACTCCGTTGTTCTGTTTGATGTGCGGACCAGACGCCGGGTCGGTGCCCCTGGCAGGGTAATCACTCGGCAAAACCGGCGCTTTCACCTGGAGCTCCTGGTCACGGTCCTCGGCCGCGTTGGCGTGCTCTGTCAGAGCGGTGCGCGGTCGGCGCAGCAGCCCTCGCAGTCCAAACTCTCCCGCCAGACCCAGGCCGAACAGCACCGCCAGTTCGATGAACGCCTTGGCCGCCAGTGTTCTCCCCTCCTCGTTTATGAAGCTGGCCTGGAACCAGGCAGGTAGCTCGGATACCGCCTGCTGGATCTGACGCAGTTGAGCGCCCATGCTGTCGGCCCAGCGGGCCACCTGATCCAGCGACCTGGCGATCAATCCGCCTGCCTCCAGCGGAACGATTGCCTGAAGTTCCTCTACCGGCGCCTCGCTCGTTTCAGGTTCTTCATGGCTGGTTGTAGAGTCCGGCGCATCGGTCGCAGGGCCCTCATTGGCGATGGCCTCAAGCGCCTCAACCACGTCGGCGCGCTGCGTTTCGTCCTGCAACACACTCAGTGATCGCCGCGCTGCTTCAGGCGAGATGGAACCATCTGCAGAGGGAGGCTCCGCCATTGCAGGCGTCAACACGAGAACAAGCAAGGTGGCGATGAGGGGTTGGAACGTCCATCTATGCATAGTCGTCTTGATCCGAAAACAGGGCTGGCCGGACGCAGTCAGGGTTGAGTGCGAAGCGACGTGAACACCGTTTTGGGCAGCTGTTTCGTGCGGGAGTTTCGTTGGTGATCCGGTGTGCGCCATGAATTGATGTGTTCTCGCAGCGGGCGGACTTCAGCGGTGGTATATCGCCCCGCGATAAAACCTGGACGGCTTTCTGTGGTCATTAACATAACCGGCCTCTGGCGGCTCGGATGGAGACCGACATTGATGCAGTTCATGTTACTGAGAAGAAAACTCGCGGCTTCGCTGTGCATACCGGTTGGCTTGGGATTTATCAGTTGTGCGGCGCAAGGCCAGACAGAGACGGACTGGATACAGCTGAACTGGGAAAATGACTTCTTTGCGGGCGAGGATAACGGCTACACCAACGGTACGGGTGTCAGCTGGGGGCGCAGGGGGCTTGAGCAATTCGACGGTCAGAGCTTGCCGGGCTGGCTCGGCTTTCTGGCTGAGAAAACCTACCTTGCGAATTTTTCCGGACGGCAGCGAGCGGTGAGTTACACGCTCGGGCAGGCGATGTATACCCCAACCGACATAGAGCAAACGCAACTTATCGAGAATGACAGACCTTACGCGGGCCTGCTGGTGTGGGGGGCGTCGC
Organism: Halopseudomonas xinjiangensis; assembly: GCA_011050525.1. Taxonomy (GTDB): domain Bacteria; phylum Pseudomonadota; class Gammaproteobacteria; order Pseudomonadales; family Pseudomonadaceae; genus Halopseudomonas; species Halopseudomonas xinjiangensis_A. The sequence continues at coordinate 8,460 of DRFO01000028.1, read as the reverse complement.
TTTATGCCTTCGATGAGGAAGTATCTGATCGGTTGTCGCTGATGCTGGGAGTCGTCGGACCTGCGGCAGGAGCAAAACACACCCAGAAACTGATTCATGACGTGGTCGGCTCCGATACGCCGCAGGGGTGGGGCAACCAGCTTGACAATGAACCGGTGTTTTCCGTAGAGGCGCAGAGGCTTTGGCGGGTGGAACAATGGCGGCGGGGAGGGCTGGAGTTCGACATTATCGCCGGAGCGGGTGGCGGCGCCGGTAATTTGCTCAGCCAGGTAAGTTCCGGTGTCGCCCTGCGGGTCGGCTCCCAATTGGGCGGCACCTGGTCGGCTGTTTCGCTGATTCCTTCGCGCACCATCAATACCTTCGCCTCGGAAAGCATCGCCAGTTGGCAGCTTTATTTCTCTCTGGGCGGACGGTATGTGCTGAACGATATCACCATCGATGGGAATACCTTCAGCAGCAGTCACAGCGTGCCGCTGGAACATACCCAGGGAATAATGTCAGCCGGTCTGGCCGTTAACAGAGGGCAATGGGGAGCGTCATTTTCCTACCAGCTCGGTACGGACCAGTTTGAGGGGCAGCGAATGAACACCCGTTTCGGCGCGCTGGCCCTGACTTACCTGTTTTAGCGCCCGCATGCCCTGGTCTCATTGGCTATTTGTGACCCGCGTCCTCCAATGCCCCAGCGATGAACGCATCGGCCAGCTCCCCGTAGGGCGCGAACATGGCGGCAACGTGGTCGTTGGCGCCGCGCTCGACGATGGCGCGCAGGTTGGAAAATTCGAGGAAACCTTCCTGTCCGTGGTGACGTCCCATGCCGCTTTTGCCCGTACCACCGAACGGTAGCGAGGGCAGGGCAGCATGCAGGGCCGCGGAATTGATGCAAGCACCTCCGGAAACCGTGCGGTTGAGTACGCGTTCAGCACAGGCGGGCGAGTCGGTAAAGATATAAATACCCAGCGGCCGCTCATGGGCGTTGATATAGGCGATGGCCTCATCAAGCTCCCGGTAGGTCTTGACTGGCAGGATCGGGCCAAAAATTTCCTGCTGCATCAGGTCCATCTCGTCAGTCACATCCAGCACCAGCGTAAACGGCATTCTACGGGTGGAGCGATCAAGCTCGCCGCCAATTGTTACCAGCGTGGCTCCCTTGGCCTTGGCATCGTCGAGCAAGCGCAACAGACGGTCCAGATGACGCTGATTGATAATGCCCGTGGTGTCCTTGTGGCGCGCATAGTCTGGCAGCGCCTTGTCGATTTGCCGCTCGACCATTTCGCCGAAGCGAGCGCGGTCCGATTCCGGTACCAGCACATAATCCACTGTGACGCACATCTGGCCGCTCTTGATGGTTTTACAGCCCACGATCTGTTCGACCGTGGCCTGATTCAGGCCCTCCGGCGCGATCAGTGCCGGACATTTGCCGCCCAGCTCAAGGGTGACGGGCACCAGGTTTCGCGCGGCTGAGACCGCGACCGAACGGCCCACTTCGGTGCTGCCGGTATACATCAGGTGATCCCAGTCCAGAGTGGGGAAGGCTATTGCCAGTTCCAGCCCGCCAGCTACTGCGGCGACCTGCTCGGGATCGAAGGTGGCGTTGACCATTTCCAGGGTCAGCTCGCTGCACGCGGGCGTCAGGTCGGAAGGCTTGATAATGACCCGATTGCCCGCTGCGAGCATCTCCACCACGGGGCCAAAACCGATGTCGAAGGGGAAATTCCATGGCGCCATATTGCCAATGACGCCCTTAGGCTGCGGCAGGACATAGGCTTTGGCTGAACCGTATACGGCCGGGTCAGCTGCACGTGGCTGAGCCTTCATCCATTGCGCCAGATTGTCGGCCACAAAGTGCGCACGTCCGGCCACGCCCAGACATTCGACCAGATCGGCGAACTGCGGCGGGTGCGAGCCAAAGTCGGCCGCCAGCGCCTCCTGAATGCGGCTACGATGGGCGAGCATCATGTTGGCCAGCGCTTTTAGCAGCGCAAGCCGCTGTTCGAGGCTGGGAAAGGGATTATCGAAAAAGGCTTGCCGTTGGACCGAGAACAAGCTGTGCAGCTGCATGATGGCAGTTGCATCGGAGTGAACCGGGGTGTCGCGCTCGATAAAGGCCATGACCTGTCTCCTGTTTTTTACTGGGTCAGCCGGTGCGCAGCCACCCTTAATTGCTTTGATTCGACGTTTTTGTTCGACAACCTGCCCTGCGCTTTACGCACTCCGCTGGAGTGGCGCGGGATCAGCGCGGCGCGAAAAAACCAGCGCCTTGTTCTCAACAGCAGCAAATTTCATGTCCATCAGGTCGCGGAGGTAGTTCTGGTTCTGTTGCCAGGGCGCTTGAGGGCCCTGCTTGGGAAACTGATCGACAGCACGCAGAATGTAACCCGAGTTTAAATCGAGCAAGGGTTGCTGCTGCATGGTGGGATCTTCCACCCTCGGCGTGCACTGGTCGTAATCATTGTCGTCCAGGTAATTCAGCAGGCGGCAGACAAACAACGATGAAAGGTCGGCACGCAGTGTCCAGGAGGCATGGGTATAACCCACACATATTGCTGCATTGGGCATGCCGGACATCATCAGTCCCTTGTAGCTGAAGGTATCGCCGGCTTCGATCCGCTGTCCATCCACCTCGAACTGGATGCCACCGCAGGGCACCAGCTTCAAGCCGGTGGCGGTCACGACGATATCTGCCTGCAACTCCTCTCCTGATTCGGTGGTGATGCCGTGCTCGGTAAAGCGGGCGATCCGGTCAGTTACCACCGAGGCCTGCTCCTTGCGAATCGCGCGGAACAGGTCGCCATTAGGCACCAGGCACATGCGCTGATCCCAGGGGTTGTAGGTCGGCTTGAAATGCGTGTCGATTGCGTAGCCTTGCGGCAGGCGCTTTTCGATGCCCTTGCGAATCAAGCGCTTGGCAAACTCTGGCCGGTGCCGGCAGAGTCGGTAGATAGCCATGCTCAGCAAGACATTCTTACCGCGGATAGCCTTGTGCGCGAGTTTTCCCGGCAGCCACTTACGCAGCGAGTTGGCGATCTTGTCATCATCCGGTAGCGACATGATGTAGGTTGGAGAACGCTGCAGCATGGTGACGTGTTTGGCTTTTTGCGCCAGCGTCGGTACCAGGGTAACGGCCGTTGCGCCGCTGCCGATGACCACGACGCGCTTGTCGCTGTAGTCGAGATCTTCCGGCCAGTTCTGCGGATGCACAACCTGGCCCTGGTAGTTCTCGATGCCCGGAAATTCCGGCAGATAGCCACTCTTGTAGCTGTAATAACCGCTGCACAGGTAAAGAAAGTTGCAGGTATAGCTTACCCGCTGTCGCTCGGCGCCTACTTCCATCTCGACGGTCCAGCAGGCTTCTTTGGACGACCAGAATGAGCTCAGAACCCGATGACCGAAGCGGATGTGCTTGTCGATGCCGAACTCACGAGCGGTATCGCGCACGTACTCAAGAATGTCTGCACCGTCGGCGATGGATTTGTCGGCCGTCCAGGGCCGGAACGAATAGCCGAGCGTAAACATATCCGAGTCAGAACGGATGCCCGGATAGCGGAACAGATCCCAGGTACCGCCGATCTCGTCACGACTTTCCAGAATGGCATAGCTTCGGTTAGGGCAGCGCGTCTGAAGATGATAACCCGCACCGATGCCTGAAAGGCCTGCGCCAACGACTAGAACATCAAAATGCTTGATCGACATAGTTACATCCCCGGATTGATTCGTTTGAAACTGACTATTGAGCCGTAGGTGCGAAATCGCACTGCCGTTGTGTGCCTGCCTGTATCGCTCCGGCAGTGGGTCGCTGCCGGGCGCGTGGAAAGTGATATGCTTTCCAGCGGAGCCCAGTTGGGTTAAACCCGTTGTCCTCTGGCTGCGTGCGTAACAGCTGGTGCGCTCTATAAGGTGTTTGCCCTGGTCAGTTAATCTAAGGTGCTCACCTTAGATTGTCAAATTTATTCAGCAGGAAGGAATATGAAGCGTCAAAGTACTCGGGAACGCATCCTGGTCACGTGTCGTAAGCTGTTCAATGCAAAGGGTGTGATTGCCGTAACGACGGCCGCGATAGCGGAAGCGGTCGGCATCAACGAAGGCAACCTCTACTACTACTTCAAGAAAAAATCCGACGTGATAACGGCTCTGTTTGAGCAATTCTCCGAGGAGCAGTTGGCTATTGCCGCGCGCGATCAGGACTTGCAGGCCTGGTTCCAGCTGATGTGGGAGTGGCGGTTCTTCTACCGCGACAGCGTTACCATTTTTACCATGGAGCCCGCCCTGCGCGCGCGTTTGCACGCGTTGTCGGACCAGGTGCAGGACCACGGGCGTGCCAAGCTCAGGGAAATGGTCAGCAACGGTCGCTTGAACGCCACTGAGAGCCAGTTGGAAGTGCTACTGGAGAATTCCTGGATTATTTCGACCTACTGGATTGAATATCTGCATTCGCGGCATGGCATCAACCGGGTCACGAAGAAGCACCTCGCCTGGGGTTACAGGCAAATGTCAGCACTTTTCGAGCCCTACCTGGTGCGCTCCCGCGACACCCGTGCCCTGGCTACTGCGCAGTCCGTCGGTGAATAGCAGGGCTGAGCGCACGCCTGGTTCAGCCGAGCTGCGATCATTGAAACCTGCTCAGCGGTGGCAATGATCGCGGCCATACGTTCAGATGGAAGCTGCTCCTTCCACCTGATTCATCCGCGCGCGCATGATACGTTGCATCAGACCGGGTGAAAGACGCTGCAAAAACCAGCCGAGGCCTACTTCCTTGCGTGGCGTGACGCAAAACAGGCGGCCCTGGACCACATCACGCAGCACATCCGCTGCGACCTGATTCGGCGAGGCGCCTCTTTTTGCGTAGTGCTCAATCGCCTTCGACTGTCTGTTAGCCGCCGAGGCGCCTCGCATCTTGGTGTTTTTTATGATGTCGGTATTGATGGTGCCCGGGCAGAGAATCGTCACCCCCACGCTGGTGCCGTGCAGCTCGGCCGCCAGTGATTGCGAAAGGCCTACGACGGCATGTTTCGAGGCGCAATACGGCGCTGTTCGGGGCATGGGAATAATGCCTGCGCCCGAGGCGGTATTGATGATGTGCGAGGGGCCTGTTTGTTTGAGCATCAGCGGCAGAAAAGCATGAATACCATGCACAACACCCATCACGTTGACTTCCATGACCCACCGCCAGTCGGCCAGTTCGGTATCGATAACCAAACCTGCATGGCCGACGCCGGCATTATTGAACAACAAATCCACGCGACCTTCGGCGGCGTATACCTCAGCCGCAAAAGCAGCCATCGCGGCGGCATCGGTCACGTTGAGTGCGTAGGCGCTGGCATTTTTCAGCTCGCCAGCCACTTTGCGTGCGGATTCGATGTCGACGTCCGTACAGTAAACCCGAGCCCCGTTCTCACTGAGACCATGTGCGATGGCGCGACCGATTCCCGATCCGGCCCCAGTCACCACTGCGACCTTGTTGTGGTAATAATTAGCTAGTTTGGACAATGTCGGGTGCTCCTTGGTTGGCATGGGTGATCACTTGGTCAGTTTCCGTGACAAAACTTACTAATAAGGTATTTACCTTAAAAACATTAGGCTGTCAAATCAGGAGTGGGCCTTCTGTAGCGGGATGGCACAAAACCCTTGATCCCAGGAGGAAGGCTACGATGAGAAAGTACATAACCGCAGCAGCGGCGTTGGTGTCACTTATGTGCGCCTTGGCTACTCAAGCCAACGAGGACGGTCTCAGGCTTGAATGGCACTTACCTTACGGCTCAATCGCCCATTCCACCGACATCCCCGGCGCAGGCCGGGGATCCAGCTTTTCGGTCAGTGCCAGTGCGCCCGGTGGATTCTCGGCCTGCGCCGAGAATGATGAGGTGAGGGTGGGGCTCTCACTCACTGAAGCGCAATGCCAACGCGAGAAGCCCGCTAAGTAAATGCCATGTAAGTCAGTCCCATTTTCTTCATTACACGTCATCCTCGGCGCAGGCCGGGGATCCAGATTTTCGGTCAGCGCTAGTGCGGCCGGTGGATTCTCGGCCTGCGCCGAGAATGACGGTGAGGGGTGGGGCTCTGGCTCACTGACGCCTTCCGGCACCGAGCAGCTTAAACAGATTACCGAGCTGAACTACGGGAGCGTGCTCGAGTTGTCGGTTGATGGCATTTACGCGGTGAAAGCCACGATTTTTTCAACCATCGATTCTGGGGTGGTTCGCGTAAATCACCCTTCGCCTGAATTGCTGGACAAGCTGAAGAGGTATTAACAAGGTCTTCTGGCCGATGACGAAGGGGCGGTGAGCCTGGAGCGAGAAATGGAGCGGGTGAAGGGAATCGAACGGACCATCAATTACGGGGCTTGGCGTGGTATATTTGGATTTACTATACACCACGCTATACAAACTACCGAAGGCTAAAGGGTTCCCTCTATCCGCATTTCCATGCGCTTTCGCACCCATTCTTGCACCTCACCCAGCGTCCACGCAATCGATGCGTTGCGGGCCTTACTCAAACTTAGAGGTACGGCTTTTGGGAAGGTAGGGTCATCTCGGCGCAGGCGGTCGAGAGAGTCTCTGCTCTTGTAGCCAATGATTTTTAGGACTTCGGATGCGCGGATGAGGGTGGTACTCGGATCAAATTCAGGGTAAATATTTCTCATTTTGGTTGCTTTCAGTGCGCCTTCTTCCAATTCTCGGCTATGCACTGATCCAGCAAAGGGTTTAGCTCTGGCACGCTCTGCGGAATTAAGCCAGTAGCAGGATGGGTGTGATCGTAAAGCAGAATTCAGTTGACGAAGTTGCTCTGGAGCGCTTCGACATCATGCTTTTTGTAGTAAATTTTGCCGTCAAACCTCTTAAAATGAGGAAGGGAGTCAGCATTTCTACCGAGATATCTCCAGCGCCTAAGTGTTTCAACAGACAGGCCCAGTACATATGCCGCTAACTTGGCTCCAAGGTATTTGCTTCCATCGATCTCCAACATATCAATACCCCCCTTTATTAATTGATTGGATTTGTGCAGTACCCGCTTGAATCCTGCTCGTTCCAATTTTCTTTTTTGATAAAGCGAGATAATACCGCACCTCATCCAGCGCATAAAAAACCGCATTGCCAAGCCTGGTATATGATGGACCTCGACCGGTTCGGCGCCATGTCTCAAGTGTAGAAGCGGTTATTTTAGCGAGTGTGCCAAACTGTCGTTCAGTTAAATAGCCCATTCTCATTGCTATGTCCTGGCGCTGGCTCTCTTCGATTTCATCTTGTGCGAACTTGCTTTCGTATGTGCTCATGATTGTTTGACTGCAAAATTCAGCAGGGCTCATTCCCTGACTGTCAATAAATCCTATCAAAACAAAATCAACGCGCAACCATCTATTTACGAACCAATTGACAACTCCGGATTTATGTTGATGTATTGCCAATTTGTCAATAAATAACCAGTTTCAGCCAACTTCAATATGCCAGTGTTTATGCGGCCTACAGCTGAGTCACAACCAACTTATTGACAAGCTTGTCAATACTTTGTCCTGTGTAAAGATTTGTAACTGGCATCATGGCAGCACCCCAAGGATAGGCTTATTGACAACTTGGCAATACTTTTATGGGAGTTGGTCGAAGCTGACCGGAGATTCTAGCATCGTTGGTATTGGTTAAATCGCAGACAAAAAAAGGCCCAACAGGGAAGAGGTGAGAGACCTGTCGGGCCGTACAGCACACAACTACAGAGGCACACATGTGAGGGTTCGCAATCCCCACAACCCATAATAACATATAACATAACGGTGTGTGGGGAATTATTAACTATTTTTGATTAAATTTGCGCACAAAAACATGGCTTGTTTGTATGCAAAGAATGGTTTTATTGCAGTCAAAAGGGTTTTATTGGTGGGGATTGAGGGCCCTGGGTGGGCCCTCTCTTTGTTTGTCATTCTATGTAGATGGCGCCTATTTCGTTCTGATCGGGGTAGCCGTTAGTGCCTGGCTTGAGTTTGATGCGGGCTTTGACGATTTTGCCGCTAAGTTTGATCATGTCTTGGATATCCTTTATGTCCGTTTTGGTTGCTATTGCGGCTCGGCTTGCTAGTTGTCGTGAGATCTCAATGGCTTTGTCGCTATGGCCTGTTCCGAAAACGGTGTGCCAAAAGATGCTGCCCGCGTGTTCACCGGAGATAACTTTGCAGCTGAGCTTCACTTTTTCTTTTCCCTGGGCAACCTGCTTTTCTGTTTTCCATACTGAGATGATGGCGTCATGGCCAGGGATTGGGCCTCTGTTTTTTCCGGGGCAGTTTATGATCTTGAAGTCTTGGGCTTTGTCGCTTCTCTTGAGTGAGTAGATATGGTAATCCCCCCGAAAAACAGCGGTGATCAGAAGTAGAATTTTCCGTAAGCTATTTGCAGGGAGATTCTGCATGAAAACATCACGTTTTACCGACAGCCAGATTCTGGCAATCCTGAAGCAAGCCGAGAACGGTGTGCCGGTTCC
>DRFO01000027.1 GCA_011050525.1 Halopseudomonas xinjiangensis | reverse complement strand
GCAGGCCTGCACATCGGTGCCATCGCCTTCATTCACCGATTCGGCTCCAGCCTCAATGAACACGTCCACTTCCACGTTTGTGTGGTGGACGGGGTGTTTGAGGAAGTGGAGGGCGAGGGCGATGCTGATGCGACCCCTCGAATCTGGGGTTTGGGGAGCAATGGAACCAAAAACCAACGTAAGCCCTACCAACGCTTTTCGGTGTCTTCTTCCCAGGCGCCCATCTCGACAAAACAGTTGCGCATGTCGGCCTCCTGGCTGATCTCGGTCAGCAGGTCATGCACGCTCTTGTCCAGCTCATCGTCGCTCCGATACGGAATGGTCAACTCATAGTGGCCGGCATCCAGCCGCTTCATGCCATAGGGCTCCAGGCAGTAGCGCTCAATGTTCTCCGTGGCCCGCTTCCGGCCGCGCACGAACTTGCTGTTATTCACCACCGCGAGGCGCAGGGTGACGGTGGCCACCCGCTCGGCGGCGGGCGGCTCTGCCGGCGACGCGGCCGAAGGCTGCTGGTCGCGTGACCTGGCGCTCTTCTGGTACGCGCCGATCTCGACACCACGGTGGCGCAGGTAGCTGTACAGCGTGCTCTTGGAGATGTGCAGCTTCTCGCCGATCGCGCTGACGCTCAGGCGACCTTCGCGGTAGAGGGTTTCGGCCGCCATGGCGGTGGCCTCAGCCTTGGCTGGCAGGCCCTTGGGACGGCCACCGATCCGGCCACGCGCCCGTGCGGCCGACAGACCCGCCTGAGTCCGCTCGCGGATCAGCTCGCGCTCGAACTCCGCCAGCGAGGCGAACAGGTTGAACACCAGGCGGCCTTGGGCGTGGGTGGTGTCGATGGGGTCATTCAGGCTCTGTAAGCCGACCTTGCGCTCTGCCAGCTCGCCGACCAACTCGACCAGGTGCTTGAGGGAACGCCCAAGGCGATCCAGCTTCCAGATCACCACGGCATCACCCGGCCGCACGTTGGCCAGCAGTTTGTCCAACTCCGGCCGGGCGCTTTTCGCGCCGCTGGCGATGTCTTGGTAGATGCGTTCGCACCCGGCCTGTTTCAGGGCATCGACTTGTAGGTCGGCTTTCTGATCCCGAGTGCTCACTCGCGCATAACCGATCTTCATCAAAAGTACTGTTTACTCGACTACGTTAGTAATAGTTGAACTTTGATTAAGCGTACCAGTTATTTGAACCGTAGCGCGGGGAGCTTAACGAACCGAGCCATTCCTCGATAGAGTTCGGCAAAACCTTCGTTTTGTCGAACCATTGCATCGCCCTTTGTGATTGGCGTATAAACACACAAACACCTATTAGCGGAGAACGCTATGAATACCATTCGCTGGAATGTCGCCGTCTCGGCCGACACCGACCAGTCGCTTCGGATGTTTCTGGCCAGCCAGGGCGGCGGCCGTAAGGGCGACCTGTCGCGCTTCATCGAAGAAGCGGTACGGGCACACATCCTGGAGCTGAGCGCTGAGCAGGCCAAGGCCGCTAACGCCCATCTGAGTGAGGCAGAATTGACCAACGCGGTTGACGAAGCGCTCGACTGGGCACGTAAGCGCTGATGCGGGTCGTGTTGGATACCAACATCCTGTTCAGCGCCCTGATCTCGCCACATGGCGCGCCCGATGCGATCTACCGTGCCTGGCGGGCGGCGCGTTTCGAGGTGGTGACCTCGCGGATGCAACTCGATGAAATTCGTCGAGCCAGCCGCTATCCCAAGCTTCAGGCCATCCTACAGCCCGCCAAGGTGGGCGCCATGATCAATAACCTGCAACGGGCTGTGGTACTGGAGCGCCTGACCATCGAGGTCGAAGCCGATGATCCGGATGACTCGTTTTTGCTGGCCATGGCCTTGGCGGGCGATGCGGACTACCTGGTAACCGGTGATCGCCGCGCCGGCCTGCTGCAACGCGGGCACATCGAACGCACGCGGATCGTCACGCCCGCCGTGTTCTGCGTCGAGGTGCTGTGATCAATGCCGGTCGGTTTTCTGACTCAAGAGCAACGCGACGGTTTTGGCCGCTATGTTGATTCGCCCAGCCGTGAAGAGCTGGAACGTTACTTCCACCTGAGCGATGAAGACCGTGAAGCCATCCAGGTGCTGCGGGGTAACCATAACCGTCTGGGTTATGCCGTTCTGCTGACCACCGTCCGCTTCGTTGGCGTTCTGCCGGACAAGCCCGCCGCCGTGCCGGTGGAAGTCCTGCAGGTGCTTTGCCGACAACTGGCGATTCCAGACCCCGACTGCCTCCAGCGCTATAGCGATCATCGCCGCTGGATACATGCCACCGATATTCAGAACCGCTTTGGCTATCGTCATTTCACCGATCCGGGCATCGGCTTTCGCTTGAGCCGCTGGCTGTATGCCCTCTGCTGGACGGGCACCGACCGGCCGGGAGTGCTGTTTGAGCGAGCCACCTCGTGGCTGTTCACACAGAAAGTCCTCCTGCCTGGTGTGTCTCAACTAGAGCGCTTTATCGCCCAGTTGCGCAGTCGGGTCGAAGAACGCCTCTGGTTTACGCTGGGCCGCAGCGTGACTGAGGAACAGCGATTGCAACTGCAAGACTTGCTGACGGTGGCCGAAGGCAACCGCAGCTCCCGGCTGGATCAATTGCGCTCCGGCCCGGTCATGGTCAGTGGCCCCGCGTTGATTCGGGCACTGCGCCGGCTCGATGACGTGCGCGGCATCGGCATCACCTTGCCGGCGGCGGCGCACATCCCTCCCAGCCGTATCGCCGCCCTGGCCCGCTTCGCCAACACGGCCAAGGTCACCGCGATTAATCGGCTGCCGGCGTCGCGGCGGATGGCGACACTGGTGGCCTTCGCACTCTGCCTGGAGGCGACTGCGCACGACGACGCACTGGAAGTCCTGGAGGCCTTGCTGCGCGACCTGTTCAGCAACGCGGAGAAGGCCGACAAGAAAGCCCGCATGCGCAGCCTGAAAGACCTGGATCGGTCGGCCGCGACGCTCGCCGCCGCGTGCAAGGTCGTGCTGGACAGCTCGATCAGCGATGACAACGTGCGCGCCCGGCTGTTCAACGACCTGCCGAGGACCACCCTGGAAAAGGCCCTGGAAGAGGTCAACGCGCTGATCCGCCCGGTAGATGACGTCTATTTTCTTGCATTGGAAGCGCGCTACCGCAGCGTGCGCCGCTTCCTGCCCGACCTGCTCAAGCACATCCGCTTCGGCTTCAGCCCGGCCGGCAAGGGCGTGGCGGCTAGTCTGGAGTGGCTGCAACTGAACCTGCCGCGCCGGAAGCCAGAGGATGACGCGCCGCAGGAGATCGTGGCCAAGGCTTGGCAGAAGCACATCACCCGCGAAGATGGCTCCCTCGACATGGGTGCCTATGTGTTCTGCACGCTCGATGCGCTGCGCACGGCCCTGCGCCGCCGCGATGTCTTCGTCTCGCCCAGTTGGCGCTATGCCGACCCGCGCCTTGGCCTGCTCGACGGTGCCGAATGGCTGGCGGCGCGACCGATCATCTGCCGGTCACTGGGCCTGACCATCGACGCCAAAACCACCCTGGACGCCTTGTCCGTCGAGCTGGATGCAACCTGGCTGGCAGTAGCCGCGCGCCTGCCCGACAACCCGGCGATTCAACTGAGCGAGAACACCGAGGGCAAGACCGAACTGTCGCTCGGGGCGCTGGACAAGCTGGACGAGCCCTGCTCGTTGCTGCAACTGCGGGCGGCCGTGTCTGACCTGATGCCGCGTGTCGATCTGCCGGAAATCCTCTTGGAAATCGCCGCCCGCACTGGCTTTTCCGAGGCCTTCACCCATGTCTCCGAACGCAATGCACGCGCCGACAACCTGGTCACCAGCCTCTGCGCGGTGCTGTTGGGCGGGGCCTGCAACACCGGCCTGGAGCCCTTGATCCGCACCGACAACCCGGCGCTGCGCCGTGACCGGCTGTCCTGGGTCAGCCAGAATTATATCCGCGACGACACCCTGTCAGCGGCTAACGCCATCCTGGTCGGAGCGCAAAGCCAACTGGAACTGGCCCAAGTCTGGGGTGGCGGCGAGGTCGCCTCCGCCGATGGCATGCGCTTCGTCGTACCGGTGCGCACCGTGCATGCCGGCCCCAATCCGAAGTATTTCGGCACCGGCCGGGGTGTCACCTGGTACAACCTGATTTCCGACCAATTCTCCGGCCTCAACGCCATCACCGTGCCCGGCACGCTGCGCGACAGCCTGGTGTTGCTGGCGGTCGTGCTGGAACAGCAGACCGAGTTGCAGCCGACGCAAATCATGACCGACACCGGGGCCTACAGCGATGTGGTGTTCGGGCTCTTCCGCCTACTTGGCTACCACTTCAGTCCGCGGCTGGCCGATGTCGGCGGTACCCGCTTCTGGCGCACGCGCCCGGACGCGGACTACGGCAAGCTCAACGGGCTGGCCCGCCAGTCGGTCAAACTCGACCTGATCGCCGAGCACTGGGACGACCTGCTGCGCCTGGCCGGCTCGCTCAAACTCGGCCGGGTGCCGGCGACTGGCATCATGCGCACGCTGCAAACGGGAGATAGACCCACCCGGCTGGCCCAGGCGCTGGCCGAATTCGGGCGGATCGAAAAGACTCTGCACACGTTGACCTATATCGACGACGAGTCCAAGCGCCGCGCCACCCTGACCCAGTTGAACCGAGGCGAAGGCCGGCACAGCCTGGCCCGCGCCGTGTTCCACGGCAAACGCGGCGAGCTCCGCCAGCGCTACCGCGAAGGCCAGGAAGACCAGCTCGGTGCTCTGGGCCTGGTGGTGAACATCATCGTGCTGTGGAACACCCTCTACATGACGGCGGCCGTGGAACGGCTCAAGCAGCACGGCTATCCAGTGCTGGAAGAGGATTTGGCCCGGCTATCGCCGCTGATCTACGAGCACATCAACATGCTCGGGCGGTATTCCTTTGCGGTACCGGAAGAAGTTGCGCGCGGCGAGCTGCGGCCACTGCGTAATCCAGACGACGACCTGTGATCCCCCTAAACGCTATGAGCAACACCCAAGCTGCTGCTGGATCGGCGGGCACTTCACCGAGCCGAACGAACAGAAAACGCAGCAATCCCCTGGGTTGGGGCGCAGCAGCGCCTTGCAGTTGCTGCACTCGTAATAGAACTGGCAGGCGTCCGTGGGCATGGTTTCCGGCTTGGCGAAGCCGCAGCGCGGGCAAGTCAGCACGGACTCAAGGACAATGGCGCTCATCGTGACCTCACTTCTGCACTGTGGAGGGGTATCCCGCGTTCGCGGTCGCCTCAGTCAGTGCCTCGGGCTGGGCCTTATCGGGATCGTAGGTGACGGTCGCCGTCTTCTGGTCGAAATTGACCTGGACGTCACTCACGCCGGACACCTTCTCCAGCGACTTCTTGACCGTGATCGGACAGAGTCCGCACGTCATGTTCTGCACGTCGAGCGTGACGGTTTTCGGGGGAGCCGCCAGCGCCACGAAGGGCAAGGCGAAAAGCACGGCGATCAGCAGTTTGCGCATGGTTAATCTCCTTCAGTAGAACAGCGGGGCGAGCCACGGCACGGCCAATAGGCCGAGCAGCAGCACGCTGACGATCCAGAACACGAGTCGCTGTCGCACGAGCGTGCGCGGATCGGCGCAGGGTGTACCTGGCGTACAAACCTGTGGCACCAGGTAGAGCTTGCGGAATGCCAATCCCAGGAACAGTAGAGTCAACCCGATGAAGAGGGGGCGTAGTGGCTCCATCATGGTCAGAGCGCCCACCCACGTACCGCCGACACCGAGTGCCAACAGCACCAGTGGCCCGACACAGCACACCGACGCACCGATGGCGGTCAGCGAACTCGCGACCAGCGAGCCTTTCCCGGTGAGTTGCATCCCCATTCCCATCTCCTGAGCCTGATTGCCTAGGTGCTATTCTAAACTCCGTACCAAAGTACGGAATCAAGGAGAAAGTGATGGCCACAGAGCTGACCATTGGCAAGCTGGCAGACGCCGCCGGGGTGAACGTCGAGACGATCCGCTACTACCAGCGACGCGGGCTGCTGGATGAACCAGCCAAACCCTTGGGTGGCCATCGGCGCTATCCGGTGGACATGGTGAAGCGACTGCGTTTCATCAAGCGGGCTCAGGCGCTGGGTTTCACGCTCTCGGAAGTCGGTGGACTGCTGACGCTGGATGAGTCGTGCGCCTGTGCCGAAACGCGAGCACGGGCTGCACGCAAGCTCGCGTTGATCGAGCAGAAGATGGCCGACTTGGTCGTCATGCAGCAACTGTTAGGCGAACTGGTGCAGCAATGTGATGCGGGAGACGGCGGAACGATCTGCCCGATCATCGAGGCACTGATCAGAGAGTAATGCCTGGCGGGTGAGCTGGAGATCGGAAAGCCCCTTTACGGTGGGATTCAGAGCTTACGTTGGTTTTTGGTTCCATTGCTCCCCAAACCCCTACATGAACCGTTTCCAGATCACACCCGAAGAGTGGGCGCTGGAAGCACTGTTCGGCGAATCATTCGCCCGCTACCGTGCACGAGTCCGCCGCTGGCTCTGAGCGTCGGCGGCGGTAGCGACTGGCGGGGCTTACTCGTCGCGGCAGCCTGCTGAAGGTGCCACGACCTAGCCTGATCTCCTCGTGGCGAGCTACTTTGGCCACATGCCGTTAGCATTTCTAAGGTCAAGGGCATAGCGCCAACGAGTGACGCACGCGAATTCGCTCCGTTGATATCGAGCTAACTGTCAGGTGACAGCGGTAAAAGCAAAGCAGGCTTATGCTTCGCTGCGATGATTGTCGGCCTGCCTGGTGTCGATACAAACACTGCCGTCTAGCTCCATTTCAAGTGTCGAGTGGCTGACTTTGAATTGCTCATGGAGTACTCGTTTTAAATCGGTCTTCACTCGTTCGATATCAGGCAGACTAGCCTTCTTTATGACAACGTGGGCTTCCAATGCAATTGTATGTTCCGCGATTTCCCAAACATGTACGTGGTGAACACTCTCAACATCGTCTACTTGCTCCATGACGTTGATTATATCGGCGATGGAAACTCCTTCTGGTGCGCCCTCCATCAACAAGTGAATGGTTTTAGGCAGCATGCTAAAGCCCTGCCAGAGCACGTAACCAGCAATCATCAATGTCACTACAGTATCCGTCCAGTACCAGCCGTACAAAAGAATCAATGTCCCGGCGACAACAACGCCGACGGAGGCTAGTGCATCCGATACATTATGCAGGAATGCCGCCTTTATATTCATGCTGTCCTTAGACATTGTGTAGGTGAGCAAGGCCGTGGCGATATCTACAATCAAGGCTATTCCCGCCACCACGACCACTGTCCAACCCTCAATAGGCTGAGGGGAATATAACCGACCTATAGCCTCGTAAATAAGGTAGAGACCGATGATAATCAACGAGACCAAGTTGATTAAGGCCGCTATGGTTTCACTGCGTCGGTAGCCGAAGGTTTTAAAAGCATCCGGCGGCCTGCGACCGATCTTACGCGCGATTAGCGCAATAACCAGTGATGCGGCATCGCTCAAATTATGTAGCGCGTCAGCTATAAGCGATAAGCTGCCAGAAAGTATTCCTCCAACAACTTGTGCCAGAGTTAACGCAGCATTAACGCCAATGGCAGCGATTAAACGCTTATCGCCTATGGCTTCGGTGTTATGGTTATGTTCGTGGGCCATTGGTTTTTACCGCTCCTAAAAAATAAAGTAAGACAAGGGTAGGCGGTTGCAGAAGCTGAGTGCAACACGGTTATTGATTTGAAGCTGGAGCATGATGCCGCATAGCCATGGCTTCCTGCATCACCTCGCCCATGACTTCGATCGGGCACTTGAAATCGAAGCGTTTACGGGGGCGCATATTCAGCTCCAAGGCGATGGCATTCAATTGCTCTTGACTGTGTACCGACAAGTCAGTCCCCTTGGGCAGGTACTGGCGGATCAGGCCGTTGATGTTTTCGTTGCTACCGCGCTGCCAGGGGCTGTGCGGGTCGCAGAAGTAAATAGCGACCCCTGTCTGCTGGGTGATTTCAGCATGCCGCGCCATCTCCCGGCCCTGGTCGTAGGTCATGCTCTTGCGCATCGCCAGCGGCATGCTGTTGAGCGCTGCACTGAAGCCCTCCATCGCCGAGGTCGCCGTTGCGTCGTTCATCTTCATCAGCATCAGGTAGCCACTGGTGCGCTCCACCAACGTGCCTACCGACGAGGCGTTGGCCTTACCCTTGATCAGGTCGCCCTCCCAATGCCCCGGCATCAGCCGGTCTTCGATCTCTGGCGGGCGAACATGAATGCTGACCATCTCAGGGATCTGGCCGCGCCGATCCACGCCACCAGAGCGCGGCCGGCGCGTCGTCTTGCCTTGGCGCAGGCAGACGATCAGCTCCTTGCGCAACTCGCCGACCGGCAAGGCATAGATCGCGTTATAGATCGTCTCACGACAGACGTAGGCATCTCTGAGGTTGGGTATGGTCATGCTGCGCAGCTTGCCGGCAATCTGCTCGGGAGACAAACGCTTACGCAGCATGTGGGCCACCAGTTCGAAGCGCTCGCTGCCCGGCACAAGCTTGCGCTTGGGGCGACAAACCTGGCGCCGAATGTTCATCTGTTGCTGGGCGCAGCGGGCCGAGTAAGCACCACTACTGCCTCGATTGCGCTTCAGCTCTCGGCTGATGGTCGAGGGCGACCTGTCAATCAGGCGAGCAATGCCGCGCAGGCTGAAGCCTTGAGCTTGACTGAGTTGAATGATGGCGCGCTCTTCGACGCTGAGTTCGGAATAGGACATAGGGGCAGCACCGTACCGGAAAGGTCAGGTGTTGCACTCAGTTTTCGCGGCCGCCCTTCCTTGGATGTCCATTTTTCCTGATTTCCTTGCGCTCCGCTTGGCGGGCTCGGGTCAGCAATGGATAGGGTTTCTGCCTTCGCTTTACTGCTCTCGGCTCCATTCGGCCTGACCGGCCACCTACGCGTTGTTGGGCAATGAGCATCAGAAGCTGATGGAAGCACTCATCAATATCCGATCCATCAAATTGCCGCCAAGCAAGCCACAGCTGCAGGGTGTGCTTGAAGCTCAGCTGGCGTGGCAGACAGTCCGCGATTGATGCCGATTGCACCATGAGCAGCCGGATCAAGTTGTGCGCCAATAGATAAACCCACAGCTCCTTCACTGCCATGGCGGCCGTTTTGCAGCTCAACATCTCCAATCCCATCGTGGTCTTGAGATTGCGCAGGTCCAGCTCGACGTGCCACCTGTCTTTGAACAGCGCCTTCAAAGCCGCTTTTGGGGTTTCGCGAGCGCAGCCCAGCGTCGTAACCAGGATCTTGTTTCCCGCTTTCAGCTCCCGGACCTCCAACTGATCAGGCGCTTGCTCGTAGCTGGCCTGGCTCATCCAGGCGGGCCGTTTGCGAGGCTTTTCCAGGGTGATTAGGTGATCGCGCGTGCCAAGACGCGTACCTCGCCGGAAGTCAGTACTCCGTCGGCGAGCACCATATTGTTCGAACACGCCATCAATACCTCTGCGCTGCAATTCACAGAGTAAAAAGTAGGTCGCGTAGAAGGCGTCCCCCAGCAAAACATCCCCAGTATTCAAGGTGTCGAGCATCGAACGCAGCAGCGTCTGCTCGTCGCCACCCTTGCCTCTGAAGCGCCCGAGGGCTGCATTCAGCAAGGCTCCGCTGGAAAGGCAGACGATGCCGACCATCCGGCAAATGGGAAAACCAAGCCCAGGCTTTTGCCCTCGCGATTGCGGGTAGGCATCCTGGTTCGCCTGGGTATCGGGCATCACCACTGTCGTGCCGTCTACCAACCGAACGGGGCGCCCCATCCATTGCCCGGATCGGGCGTTGCTGCTGATCAAGTTGCCGGTGTTACGTACCAGACTGGAAACCATCTCCACCGGCAAGCGCTGACGGGCACGGCAGTAGCCGCCGGTGTGTGTACTGCATGGCTTCAACCCTGCTCGTAACTGCTTGACCGCCAACTCATTGACCGCCCTCTGGCAGGACCGATCAGCGCTCAGAGCCTGAGCCATGAACATGGATAGCGTCTCGGTCGGCGGAAACAGACGCTCTCTGTGGTCTGGCAGCAGCGATTCGACCTGGTCAAACAGCTCGGGGCCGGTCAGCAGATTGAAGAACGCATAGGCATCCGCATTGGATGCGAGGTGATGCGTACGGCGCTGTTGAAGGATGGCGGCTTGGCGCCTAGGATTCATCTGGGCTGCTCCTTGGGCTCGGTGTGTGTTCGCAACTATCACCGTAGACCAAGAGCAGCCTTTCTTCTTCTAGATCAATCGGTTAACGATTAAGTAAGTGCCATTCGGGCCTGGCCCCGTTCACCGCCGAACAGCGCCGCGACATGCTGGAGCTACTGGACGACCGCTACGGCCAGCGCTCGACCCTCGTGACCAGCCAAATGCCCGTGGACAACTGGCACGAACTGATCGGCGATCCAACCCTGGCCGATGCCATCCTCGACCGCCTGGTGCACAACGCCTACCGGATCAACCTCAAGGGCGAGTCGATGAGAAAGCGGGTGAAGAAATTGACGGCGCCGGGCGCCTCAGACTAACAATGCAACCCCTGCGTCGCTGCGCTCCGACTGCCTGTCCGAATGATCGTGGAACAGGTGTCCGGATCAGCGTGGGCTGAGTGTCCGAATGGCGTGGAATCCGCACTTAAGCCCAGCGCCTGCCCGCAAACCCTTGTGGCGTCTGGTTAGTTCGGGAAAACCATCCTTTTGTCGAACCCTGGCAGGCACTGACGCCAGGCCGTCCAAACGCATGAAAAGCAGTGCAGAAAAGTCGTTCAGTAAAACAAAGTCTGGATAACCGCCCCTATTTTCGGCAGCGGTGAACTCTAGCTAAGCCTTACGTTGGTTTTTGGTTCCACTGCTCCCCAAACCCCAATCTCATCGCCGGGTGTCATCTTTCACGCGGCCACCGGCATCGATGCGGCTACCGTGGCCCCAGTGCAGACCACACTGCAAAAACGCATCCTGCGCGCCTTCGTTGCTCGGGGCCTGCTGGAGAACTGTGACGCCAAAGACATG